>NZ_CP110535.1:1243370-2486741 GCF_026104355.1 Halomonas sp. BDJS001 | reverse complement strand
CAGGCCGGTAAGATCCAACAGGGTAAACGGCCCCATTCTGAACCCGCCTTGATCGACCATAATGCGGTCAATGGTCGCCGGGTCAGTAACGCTTTCGCCTAAAATTCGCAGCGCTTCGGTACCGAAGGCACGCCCGGCATGGTTAACCAGAAACCCAGGGGTATCCGTGGCCTGGGCGGTAAAGTGGCCCATGGCTTGACCGAGAGCACTGACCCGCTGAGTCACCTTATGGTGGGTACGCAGGCCAGGGATGACCTCGGCAATTTTCATCAGCGGCACGGGGTTAAAGAAGTGAAAGCCGATGACCCGCTCGGGATGCTGGCAGGTGGCGGCAATGGCCGTGACAGAGAGCGAAGAGGTATTGGTCGCTAACACCGTCTGCTGGCTGACGATCGCTTCTAAATCGCTGAACAGACCCTGCTTGGCCTCAAGCTTTTCGACAATGGCTTCCACGACGATATCGCATGGCGCCAGCCCGGCAAGTTCACTTGCCTCTATCAATTGTTCACTATACTGCTGCGCCTGCTGTTGAGTAATGCGCTGCTTCTCAGCACTTCTCTCCCATAGGCCATTGATAAACGTTTTGGCTTCTTCTACAGCACCCTCTTTAACATCGAACAGTATGACCTTCAGGCCAGCTTGGGCAGCCAGTTGCGCGATGCCACGACCCATGGCACCCGTACCGACAATACCAAGCGTGGTGAAAGGTGAAGGTGTTGATTCATTAGACATACGCTAAATCCTCTCTGCAAAAGGGAGTTTTTGTACATTTTGTTCTGCATTGCAAAATGGTGTTTCAATTATTGACTCGCCATCCTAGGCTATGCAAAAGTGCCTGACAAGATTAGTGGACAATAGTTTTGCTATGCAAAATTAAAGCGCTTTCCACACCCAGCGCTACTTCGAATGATAACGCTAACTATAAAACCCGTTGCCGCCAGGAGCCGTCATGATTCGCGATCCCGAATTGATTAACCAGCTTGTCGATACCATCGCCCGTTTTGTCCGTGAGCGCTTAATTCCCAATGAGGCGAGACTGGCAGAGGAGGACGCGGTACCCCCGGAAATTCTTGCCGAAATGAAAGAGATGGGGCTGTTCGGGCTCTCAATCCCGGAGGAGTATGGCGGCCTTGAGCTAACCATGGAGGAAGAAGCCCTGGTGGCAATGGAAATCGGCAAAACGTCTCCCGCCTTTCGCTCGGTGTTTGGTACCAACAACGGCATTGGTGCCCAGGGCATTTTGATCGATGGCACCGACGAGCAGAAAGCCAAGTATGTTCCACGGCTAGCGACCGGCGAGATTCTAAGCTCATTCTGTTTGACCGAACCAGATTCAGGCTCCGACGCCGCCAGCTTGCGGACGACCGCAGTGCGTGATGGCGACCACTATATTTTGAACGGCACCAAACGTTATATCACCAATGGCCCCGAGGCGGATCTGTTTACCGTCATGGCGCGCACTGATCCTAACAATAAAGGCGCGGGCGGCATCTCAGCGTTTATTGTTGAAGGCGACACCCCTGGGCTAGTTCGCGGCCCTGCGGATAATAAGATGGGCCAGAAGGGCGCCCACACCTGCGATATTATTTTCGAAAACTGCCGGGTGCCCGCCGAAAACATTATCGGCGGTAAAGAGGGCCAAGGCTTTAAAACCGCCATGAAGGTGCTCGATCGTGGACGGCTGCATATTTCTGCTGTGTGCGTCGGCGTGGCCGAGCGCTTAGTGGAGGAGTCATTGCGTTACACCATGGAACGTAAGCAGTTTGGCGCGGCGCTTGCTGAGCATCAGTTGATCCAAGCCATGCTGGCAGACAGCAAAACCGAGGCCTATGCAGGCAAAACCATGGTAATGGATGCCGCACGGCGCAAAGATGACGGTGAAAACGTCTCGACCCTGGCCTCCTGCTGCAAACTGTTCTGCGCTGAGATGGTGGGGCGTGTCGCAGACCGCGCGGTGCAGGTTCACGGTGGGGCGGGCTACATGTCTGAGTATGCGGTTGAGCGCTTCTATCGTGATGTGCGGTTATTCCGCATTTATGAAGGCACGACGCAAATTCAGCAAATCGTCATCGCCCGAAATATGGTGCGGGAGGCGTCCTAATGGCTTTGTCGGTACCTTACCAAGCTCCGGATGAGAAGATTTTTGGCCGCCTTGCCAGCGAACTGGTGGCGGAGCTTCCCGAGCGGCTCAGCACCCGCGTGCTTGAAAATGCCAAACGTATCGGTGATCAGCCCGCCATTGTGGATGGCAGCGTGCGTTGGAGTTATGCGGAGCTTGGCCAAGAAATACACGCTGCCTGTGAGTGGTTAAGCGCATTGGGCATTCGCCCTGGCGACCGGATTATGACGGTGAGTGAAAACTGCCGCGCTCTGGTTGTGCTGCTGCTGGCAGCCAGCGAGCTGGATGCCTGGGTGGCCATCGTTAATTCCCGCCTCTCGGCTCAGGAAGTGGATCTAATTCAGGGCAACTGCCTGCCCCGGCGCGTGTTCTATACCTGCGATGCGTCACCAGAGGCGTGCCAGCACGCTGAACGCCACGCCGCCGACCGCTACCAGCACCCGCAGTTAGGCGGGCTGGCTATTTCGCCGCTCTACGACAGCGACCCCGAGCCTGTATTCGCCAGCGGTGCCGAACAGGTGGCGGCGATGATTTACACCTCAGGCACTACCGGAACACCCAAAGGGGTAATGCTGACTCACCGTGGCATCCTCTATATCGCTTCGATTTCGGGCGGCATGCGCCATTTAAGCCAGGGGCAGCGGGTCTATGGCGTGCTGCCGATGTCCCATGTGTTTGGGCTCTCCTCGGTCTGTATGGGGTCGCTCTATAATGGCGCCTGCCTGTATACCGTGCCGCGCTTCGAGGCAGCGCTAATGCTTGAGACGTTAAAGCAGGAGCGAATTACCGTGCTCCAGGGCGTGCCTGCGATGTATGCCCGGGCGTTAGAGTATTTAAAACGCGAGCAGCTCAAACTGGAAGCGCCTGAGCTGATTTACATGTCTGCGGGTGGTTCGCCGTTGGATAGCGATACCAAAGTGCGGGTTGAGGCAGCCTTTGGCCTGACGCTCCATAATGGCTACGGATTAACCGAAGCGAGCCCCACCATCAGTCAAACCCGTATTGATGATCGCCATAGCAACAGTACCGTTGGCCGGGTGTTGCCGCTGCTTGAGTACCGCTTGGAGCCGCTTAGCGATAGCGGCACTTCCGAGCAGCCTAGCGATGAGGTGGGTGAGCTATGGGTGCGCGGTCCCAATATTATGAAAGGTTACTTCCGCCAGCCGGAAGCTACCCGCGCCACGCTAACCGAAGAGGGTTGGCTCAACACCGGTGATATCGCCAAACTCGATCACCATGACCAACTCTATATTGTAGGGCGTAGCAAAGAGCTGATTATCCGCTCTGGCTTCAATATCTACCCACCGGATGTGGAAGCGGTGATCAATGAGCATCCCGCGGTCACGCTTACCGCCGTAGTGGGGCGTCAAATCGCCGGGAATGAAGAAGTGGTGGCGTTTGTGCAGTGCGAACCGGGCATTGACGTTGATATGGCGGAGTTAAAAGCATTTATCGCCGAGCGGCTGGCGCCTTACAAACGGCCTACTCAAATTGTATTGATGGATACGCTACCTTCCACCGCCAGCGGCAAAATACTAAAAGGGCGGTTGCGGGATTTAGCTCAGCAGGAGAGCGGCTCATGAGTCATTCACCTCAGCAAGCGTTAATGGGCTACCACGAACTGCTGGGCATGCACGTCGTTGAGTGGGAAGAGGGTCGAGTAGTCGTTGAACTGACCATTGAGGCAAAACATCTTAACCGCAGCGGCAATGTACATGGCGGTGTATTAGCTTCCATGTTGGATAGCGCGCTGAGCCTGGCGGGTTTGCACTGTAGCGTACCGGGCAATATTCGCCGGGGAATGACGCTGTCACTCACCACGACCTTTGTGGGCCCCGCCCGGCAAGGTGTGTTGAAGGCAACCGGCACGGTTCGCGGCGGTGGACAGAAAACCTATATGAGCAGTGGTGAGATAGTCGATGAACAGGGCAGTTTAGTGGCCATGGGAGAAGGCTCATTTCGGCGTCGCAGTGGCAGTGAATCGGCAGAGGGATTTCCAGAAAACAAACCCAGGGAGCCAACTGAGTGAGCCCAGCCCGCCTGCGGGTTTCTCTGTTACTGCTGGTCACCCTGGCAACGCTGTTTCATCTGGTGGTCGGCAGCCTGTTTTGGCAAGCCGTCGGCATTGCCGCGCTGGCGCTCTATCTATTAACGCTTGCTGGCAAGCTAACACGGATGGCCAGAGGGTTACTGCTAGTCGCGGGGATGGTATCGCTGCTAGCGCTCTGGCACTCGTCGAACCCAGGCCAACTGCTGTTTGAAGCCAGTGGGCGTTTTGCGTTTTTTGCGACCTTTGTGGTGGCGTTGAGCATGCTACGTTTGCCTGCCTACCGTTCACGCCTGGTGCGTCGCTGTGGGCAAAGCATGCTGCTCCAACCGCCTAGCCGCCGCTACCCAATTTTATCGCTCGGTTCAGCGCTGTTTGGCATTATTCTCAATATCGGCGTGCTTAACCTATTTGCCGCCATGATTGAGAAGAGTAACACCCTGGGGGCGGCCCAAGGGCGTGCCTGGGTGCGAGAAGCCCGTCAGCGGCGCATGATGCTGGCGCTGCTACGTGGGTTTTCCCTGGCGCCACTTATTTCGCCCATGGGTATCGGTGTTGCCGTCGTACTGTCGAGCCTTTCCCAGGTCACTTGGCTTGAGCTTGCGCCGTATATTTTGGGCGCCGCTGTGCTGATTTTTCTGGCGGGCTGGGCGGTAGATTTTCTCACCGGCCCGCATCCGCCTGCCAATAAAGCCTTGGTAGCTGCTCCTTCGTTACGCCCGCTGGCTCAGTTCAGCGTGTTGCTGCTAGGGATTGTGGCGCTGGTGTTTAGCCTTGCCTGGCTATTAGAGCTGCGCTTACCCATTGCCGCGCTGTTAGGTGCGCCGACTGGGGCTCTGGTTTGGCTTGCCTGGCAGCGGCGCAGGCTTGGCTTCGGTGGGTTGCCTGCCGCGGTTAGCGCGGTGCATCGTCAGTTACCATGGCTGCTTTCGCCTAGTACCAATGAGATCGTAGTGCTAGGGGCGGCGGGCTATTTGGGGCACTTATGCGTTGGGCTGGTTGACACTCAGCAGTTGGCGCCACTATTAACGGTGTTGAACCAGTGGGGCGCCTTCAATGCCGTGCTGGCGATGCTGATGGTGGTGGGGCTGGCCCAGGTAGGCGTTAACCCTATCGTGACGGTAACGCTGTTGGTGGGGCTGTTACCACAGCTAGCCATTGAGGGGCTAACACCTGCGCTGATAGGTGCATCGCTGATGGTAGGCTGGGCGCTGGCGCTAATGTCGTCGCCGATGACCGCATCGATGCTGATTTTATCCCGATTTACCGGTGTACCTGCCACGCGTATTGGCTACCGTTGGAATGGCAGATTTCTGGTCGCCTCGATTCCACTGTTGGCAGCGTGGTTTGTATGGGCCCCCTTTTAAGGGGACAAGAATGCGTAAGCGCTTGACCTTTGTTTGGTATTTTTTTATCTTTCTTTTTATAAAATGAAATAATATTTTGCTATGCGGAATTTAGGCAGCATTACATATTTTAATCGCCAGGAGCACGCCTTATGAAAGTACTCGTCGCGGTGAAACGCGTCATCGACTACAACGTCAAAATCCGCGTTAAGGCGGATCATTCGGACGTCGATCTCACCAACGTCAAAATGGCCATGAACCCCTTCTGCGAAATTGCCGTGGAAGAGGCGGTGCGCCTGAAAGAGAAGGGCGTGGCGACGGAAGTGGTCGCTGTCACGGTAGGCCCCAAGGCCGCCCAAGAGCAGCTGCGTACCGCGCTGGCCCTGGGGGCAGACCGCGCCATCCATATCGAAACCGACGAGCGCGCCGAATCCCTGGCGGTGGCCAAGCTGTTGGCCAAAGTGGTCGAAGAGGAGCAGCCGGGATTAGTGGTGCTGGGCAAGCAGGCCATTGACACCGACAACAACCAGACCGGCCAAATGCTCGCCGCACTGACGGGGCTTGCGCAAGGTACCTTCGCCTCGGAAGTGGCGGTCGACGGCGACAAGGTTCATGTCACCCGTGAAATCGACGGCGGCCTGCAAACCATTGCCCTCACGCTGCCGGCGATTGTCACCACCGACCTGCGTTTGAATGAGCCGCGCTACGCCAAGCTCCCCGACATCATGAAGGCCAAGAAAAAGCCGCTGGATGTCAAAACCCCCGCCGACTACGGCGTCGAGGTTGCCTCCAAGGTCAGTCTGCTCAAAGTAGAGTCACCCGCCGAGCGCAAGGGTGGCGTTAAAGTCGCCTCGGTAGACGAGCTGATCGACAAACTCAAAAACGAAGCCAAAGTTCTTTAAGGTCGGTTAATTACCCCCCGTACTTTACGCATGCGCTTTGAAAGGAGCTGATTTTATGAGCATTTTGGTACTTGCCGACCTACACGAAGGCCAACTGGCCGGCGCCACCGCCCACGTGGTGGCGGCCGCCCAAGCCATCGGTGGCGATATCGATATCCTGGTGGCCGGGGAAGGCGTTCAAGCCGCTGCCGAGGCCGCCGCCAAACTCGACGGCGTGAGCAAAGTCCGCGTCGCCGATAACGCCGTTTACGCCCACCAGCTGGCCGAGCCCATGGGCGCGCTGCTGGTCGAACTGGCGGGTGATTACACCCACGTGCTGGCCAGCGCCTCCACCACCGGCAAAAACGTACTGCCGCGTTTAGCGGCGCTAAAAGACGTCAGCCAGCTGTCGGACGTTATCGCCGTGGACAGCGCCGATACCTTTAAGCGCCCGATCTACGCCGGTAATGCCATTGCCACCGTTAAAAGCGACGACGCGCTGAAAGTGATCACCGTGCGCTCCACCGGCTTTGATGCGGTCGGCACCAGCGGCAGCGCGACGATTGAAACCGTCGATGTGGTGGTGGACAACAGTCAGTCCAGCTTTGTCAAAGAAGAGCTGGCGCAGTCGGATCGTCCTGAACTGGGCGGCGCCAAGGTGGTGATCTCCGGCGGCCGCGGCATGGGCAACGGCGAAAACTTCAAGCTGCTCGACGGCATTGCCGACAAGCTCGGTGCCGCCATCGGTGCTTCCCGTGCCGCGGTCGACGCAGGCTTTGTACCTAACGATATGCAGGTCGGTCAGACTGGCAAGATCGTCGCCCCGGATCTGTATATCGCCGTGGGCATTTCCGGTGCCATCCAGCACCTGGCGGGCATGAAGGACTCCAAGGTGATCGTCGCGATCAACAAAGACGACGAAGCACCGATTTTCCAGGTGGCAGATTACGGCCTGGTGGGGGATCTGTTCGAGATCCTGCCGGAGCTTGAGAGCAAGTTGTAAATGCTTCTGGCATCCACGTATTGCTCGGAACAACCCTACGCGGGGGCGCTGTGAACCCATCCATGGACGCTACTTTCGCCATCTGACCGCCATGGATGGCGGAAATGCCGGAAACGTCGGGAACTTTTTTCCGGCCCTGGCGAAAGACCCCCGCTACGGGTTGTTCCGATCAAGCCATTGCAGTGTGTCATCTTCTTGAAAGGCCCAGAGGGGCCTTTTGCAGTATCACCGCACAATAACAACCAGCGAGTTTCCCATGCTAACGCGCCTAACCGCTTCATTAACCCTGCCGGTGATCGGTTCACCGATGTTTATCGTCTCCGGGCCAGAGCTGGTGATTGCCCAGTGCCAATCGGGCATCATCGGTGCTTTCCCGGCGCTCAACGCTCGACCTGCTGAGGTATTACGTGAGTGGTTACAGCAGATCACTCAAACCCTGGCCGACTATGATGCGCAACACCCCGAGCAACCCTCAGCGCCCTTTGCGGTGAACCAAATCGTGCATCCCACCAATGACCGCTTAGAGCATGATGTCGCGCTATGTGCCGAGTTCAAGGTGCCGCTGGTCATCACCAGCCTGCATGCGCCTAATCAAGTGGTGAAAAAGGTGCACGCCTATGGTGGGCTGGTGTTTCACGATGTGACCACGTTGCGGCATGCTAAGAAAGCGATCGATGCGGGGGTCGATGGTTTGATACTGGTCTGCCACGGAGCGGGTGGCCATGCCGGGCGGTTAAATCCCTTTGCGTTTGTGGCTGAGGTGCGGCGCTTTTACGATGGTCCGCTAGTGCTGGCAGGGGCGATTAGCAAAGGTGAACAGATCGTTGCCGCCCAGGCGCTAGGTGTGGACTTGGTGTATATGGGCACGCGCTTTATCGCCACTCAAGAAGCCAATGCCCAAGCGGACTATAAACAGATGGTGCTGGACTCAGCGGCAGACGACATTGTCTATACCAACCTGTTTACCGGCGTGCACGGTAACTATCTGCGGCAAAGTATCGAGCAGGCGGGATTGGATCCTGATGCGCTGCCTGAAGGTGATAAAACCGCTATGCGCTATGGCTCAGGGGGGAGCAGTAAGGCAAAAGCGTGGCGGGATATCTGGGGTGCGGGGCAGGGCGTCGGTGGCATTGGCTCTATGCACAGCGTGGCCGAAGAAGTGGCCACGCTGTGCCAGGATTACCAGAAAGCGCTGGATCATTTGCGGCGGCTTTGACGAAACGCCGCCGTTCTCAGGCAGCAGTTAACAGATCGCTGACCGTTTCGAGATGATAGTCGCTATCGCCCAGGTAGTGATCGAACATTACCAGATGCTTGGCGTAGTTAGCGACATAGCACTCTTCGGTCATACCCATCGCCCCATGCAGCTGGATCGCCTGTTCGGCAATAAAGCGAGCCGATTCGCCGCAGTAGGCTTTGGCCGCGGCAATTTTGTAATCCCGTTGGCTGGCAGGTAGCGCGAGACTAGTGGCGGCTAAAATCGCCATGGAGCGGGACTGCTCCAGGTGCAGGTGCATATCCACCATACGGTGCTGAAGCGCCTGGAAGGTAGATAGCGGCAGGCCAAACTGCTTGCGCTCTTTTAGATAGGCCAGGGTTTGGTCGCAGGCCTCCTCCATTGCGCCAATGGCTTGGGCACACAGTGCCGCACGGCCAAGGGCGAGTACCTCCGCCAGCGCATTGCTGGCATCTTCACTCAGGCAGTTGGCTGGCGGCAGCGTGACGCTGTCCAGGGTCAGATCGCCGGCGGGCTGGTCATCGATAGTGCGATATAGGTGCGTAGAGGTGCCCGGGGCACCCGCTGGCACAATAAACAGCCCTAGCTTGCCGTTAGCTAATCGAGCGCTGACCAGCGTTGCCGCAGCGGACTCCAGGTTTAGTACCACATCTTTTCTACCGGTTAGCCGCCATTGGCCGCCTAGCTGGGTAGCCTGGGTAGCTACCGTAAAGGCGTCGTAGCGGGCACCAATCTCCTGCCAGGCAAACGCTAACTGATGCTCGCCTTCAAGCAGTGGGGCTAGCCAGCGGGTTTGCTGCTCGCTGTTGGCGGTATGGGCCAGCAGTTGGCCGGGCAGCACCAGGCCAGCCAGATAGGGCTCGGGCACTAAGCCTCGTCCCAATGCCTGCATAATAATCATCAGATCGGTGCCATCGCCGCCTAGCCCGCCCACGTCTTCGCTGAAGGGCATATGCAGCAAACCCAGCTCGGCAAAGGTGCGCCATAGTGCAGAATCACCGTTTGCAGCAGCGGTAAGCATAACGCGGCGCTGCTCGGGGGAAACCTGGTCGGCCACCAAGCGGGTGAGCGTCTCTTCGAGCATGCGCTGCTCGTCGGTTAAAGCAAAATCCATGCTGACCTCACATATTTAGAATGGTTTTGGCGACGATACTTTTTTGTATTTCATTGGCGCCACCATAAATCGACAGCTTGCGACGATTGAAGTACTGAGCGCTGGCGGCAGCGTTTTGGGTGCGTTCGTCATCCAGGCGGCCTTCGCCATACAGGAAGTCGGGGAAGAACGGCAGCGCAGCAGGGCCAAGAGCACGGCGGGTGAGTTCGCTTAGCTCCTGGCGAAGCTCTGAGCCACGTACTTTCAGCAGGGAGCTCTCTGCGCCGGGTACGCCGCCATCCCGGGCCGCGGCAATCACGCGCAGGTTGGTGACTTCCAGCGCCATCAATTCAAGCTCGGCTTTGACGACTCGGTGGCGAAAGCTGGGCAGCTCCAATAGCGGCTTGCCGCGATGCTCAATTCGGCTGGCCAGTGACTTCAAGTGACGCAGCGCCTGCTTGGCGTGGCCAAGTCCGGCAATGCCGGTGCGTTCGTGGGTGAGCAGGAATTTGGCACAGGTCCAGCCTTGGCCCTCTTCCCCGACGCGGTTTTCTACGGGAACGCGAACGTTATCTAAAAAGACTTCATTGATCTCGTGGGCGCCATCCAGGGTGATAATGGGCCGCACGATGATACCGGGGCTCTGCATATCAATGAGTAGAAAACTAATGCCCGCCTGCTTTTTCGCGTCTGGGTCGGTACGTACTAAGCAAAACAGCATGTTGGCGTGCTGGCCCAGGGTGGTCCAGGTTTTCTGACCATTGACGATATAGTGGGCGCCATCACGCACGGCGCGGGTATTTAGGCCCGCTAAATCAGAGCCAGCGCCGGGCTCTGAGTAGCCTTGGCACCACCAGTCCTGATTGCTCAAAATGCGCGGCAGGAAGTGCTGTTGCTGCTCGACACTGCCGAATTTCATGATGACGGGAGCCACCATATTAACGCCGAAGGGGACGACCGTAGGCGCATGGGCCGCGGCGCACTCTTCGTCGAAAATATGCCGCTGTACCGGCCCCCAGCCTGGGCCGCCGAACTCTTTTGGCCAGTTAGACGCTAGCCAGCCCTGTTCGCTGAGGATGTTCTGCCAGCGCAGGTGATCATCGGCACGCAGGTGGCGTCCTTGGCGTACGCGTTCGCTAATATCGCTGGGCAGTGCATCGGCAAGAAAGCGGCGTACCTGTTCGCGAAACGCCTGCTCTTCGGGGCTAAAGGTGAGGTTCATGGGCTATACATCCTTAGCTGCAGTAGAGAGCGTGGCCTGACGGTGCGGCCCACCTAAGTGACGCGGATAGCCAAACGCTTCCACCGCGAGCAAATCGAGGTCACTTTCCCGGTAGCAGAAGCCCTGTTTCGCCATATTGATACTTACCTGTTCAAGCGCTGACTGCCTTTCACTGGCGAGAGATCGCTGAATGGCAGCATGCATCGCGCGAAGCATGCTTTCTTGCTGGCTGACCACGATGTTTAGTCGCAGTGCTTTAAGCGTCAGTGCGGCTCGCTGCTGAGTAAGTGGCTCTGCGCTTACGTTGATTAGCTCTGCGATATGGCCGTTTTCAGCAATGATCAGACTTAGCGCATTATCGCTGGAGCTGGCGCTGCCAATCTCTTCCAGTGCGACAACCGGGTAATTTGCGTGGGAATCCTGAGTACCATCTGGCGCCAGTAGGCAAAGTTCGGTGGCCTCATCGGGTGCGCTGGTTAAGCTAATGCCCGCCTTTTGCGAGGCCTTTTGCAGGCGTTCAAAGAGCGGATGCTCACCAATCAGTGCAACGTGTTTAAAAGCACTGGCTTTCTCAACGTCGGGCACCAGGTGGGGGTTGCGTGCGGCAAAAAACAGATGGATAAGCCCGGCGCGCTGGGGGGAGTCCATACAGGCTAGAAACAGCTCCCGCTCGCGGCGTAACCCAGCCTTAAGTGAGTCGGCATCCACGCAGGCCTGAATCGCTTCGACAATGCGAAACGGCGAGAACAGTTCAGGAGACTGTTGGTTCAGCCGATCCAATGCCGCAGTGATTGCCTGAGGATTCGCCGCCGGGGCAGGAAGTTGGCCGGTAATGCGGGGCGTTTGGGCGCCTGCCAGCACTTCCTGGGCTGCGGCTAAACCCGCTTCAAGGGGCGTTTGAGCGTTGCTGATAGCATCGATAATACCCGCCTCAAGCGCTTCTTCAGCCTCCACAAAACGCCCGCTGGTAATCATCTCTAACGCGCGCTCTACGCCCACCAAACGTGGTAAACGTTGGGTGCCACCGGCGCCAGGCAGTAGGCCAAGCTTTACCTCAGGGAGTCCCACGCGGGTGCCTGCCAGCGCGATTCGGTAGTGGCAACCGAGTGCCACTTCCAAACCGCCACCCAGGGCCGTACCGTGCAGGGCGGCGATCAGCGGTTTCGGGCAGTCTTCCAAGTGGCTAATCACATCGGGCAGCAGCGGCGCTTGAGGCGGCTTACCAAACTCACGGATATCCGCCCCGGCAATAAACGTGCGGCCATCGGCTAACACGACCAGCGCTTTAGCGTCGGCGTCGGCAATACCCTCTTCGAGCGCGTTGACTAAGCCGCTGCGCACTGCGTGCCCCAAGGCATTAACCGGCGGGTTAGCAATTTGGATAACGCCTATATCACCGTGGCGCTGGTAGTGAACGGACATAGTTAGGCTCTCGTATTTTGCATGATAATGAATTGAAAAAATCTTGGCGTTCCATCTGTTAAGCAGCAGAGGCGCTATGCGAGCGACGATGGTGGCGCTGGCTTAAGCGTGCCATCAACACGCCGGGCACCAGCGCCGCAAGCGCGAGACCGATCAGTTCCCACTGGCTAAGCGGTACCATCCCACCGCCAGGCAGTGCCAGGAGCAGGCCCGCGATCAGTACCAGGGCACGAATCACGATCTCCTGCAGTGCGCCATAGCCCAACCGGCCAACGCCCATCAGGTAGCCCTGCATCGCCGAGGCAAACAGAATGATGCCGATGACCGCCTGGATAAACACGGCCACGATCACCAGCGGTGCGCCCTGCATAATCAACGCCGGATTAAGCACAAAGAGGAAGGGGATAAAGTAGATCACGCTACCCAGGCGCATGGCCTGCAGGCCGGTTTCCATGGGCCGGGCACCGGCCACGGTGGCGGCGGCAAAGGCACCCAGTGCCACCGGCGGAGTAATAAAACTCAGCATGCCCCAGTAGAGGATGAACATATGCACCGCCATGGGATCCAGCCCTCCGCCTTGAATCAGCGCGGGGGCTAGGGCAACGGCGAGGAAAATATAGGCGGCGGTAACGGTCATACCTATGCCAAGCACGAAGCTGGTCACGGCCCCCATAATCAGCAGCAGCGGCACGCTGCCGCCGGCAATATTGATAAAGTCGTTGGCGATGGTGCCGGAAAGACCGGTCATCGAAAGCGCACCGACCAGCATACCCACACCGGCCAGAATAGCGATTAGCTCGGCAAATAGCTTGGCGGCAGATGAGAGCGTGTCGGCCACGTCCTTCCAGCCCCAGCGGTTATGCTTGGAAAGCTGGTTTAGCACTAACAGCAGCGCGGTGGCATAAAAAGGCGCTACGGCTTCACGCTGCATAATCAGCAGCATCCAGACTAAGAGGGCGAAGACGAAAATAAAGTACCAACCCTCTTTGAGAGTCTGCCAAAGCGATGGCAGCTCAACGGCGGGCAGGCCTTTAATATCGTGGCGGGCCGCGTAGGCATCAATCTGAATAAACAGCCCCAGGAAATACAGAATTGATGGAATCACGGCAGCCAGCGCCACAGCGGAATAGGGAATGTCGAGAAACATCGCCATCACAAAGGCGGTAGCGCCCATCACCGGAGGCATTAAGACACCGCCGGTTGAAGCGCAGGCTTCTACACCGCCGGCAAAGGAGCGGCTCATGCCGATACGCCGCATGGCGGGAATCGACAGCACGCCGGTGGTGAGTACATTGCTGATCACGCTGCCGCTCATGGAGCCCATCAGGCCGCTGGAAAAAATCGACACCTTAGCGGGGCCGCCACGCACATGGCCCAGCAGCGCAAACGCCAGATTAATAAAAAACTTACCGCCGCCGCTTTTTTGCAGCACCACGCCAAATACCAAAAAGCCAATCACCAGGCCCGCGAATGCCTGAAGTGGCACCCCCATGATGCTCTCGGTACTCATGGTGTGGTACATGGCGGTCTCTTCAAGCGTTGAAGGAAACGCCTGGATAGGGCCAGGGACGATATCGGCCACCAGCGGATAGAGCGAGAATACCCCGGCAATAATCGCAATGGGTAAACCACCCGCCCGGCGTGCCGCTTCAATAATCAGCAGCCAGTAGGCATAGCTGGCATAAATGGCGATTTGAGGCGCAGAAAAAGCCCAGCCGCGCTCCAAAATGGGCACAGCGTTGTAAACAAAATAGCCGCCAACAACTAGCGTTATTGCGCTCAATAGGTAGTCATACCAGGGAATGGGCTGCTCTTGTTGGCGACTGCGCATGGGCCAAAGCAAAAACACCAGCGGTAGCAGCAGCGCCACAACGGCGTAGTAGAACTGCGTCTCCAGACCCGTAACGAACGTCAGTAAGCCAACGTTAAATAGATAATCCAGGGTCATCGCCATCAAAATGACGGTGACCGTGGCGGGTATCCAGCGCAGCGCAGGGGGAAGCGGACGAATTTGGCTGATCTTTTCTTTAACCTGCTGATGATTGGCAGGTGAGGTATCTATGGTCATGGGGGACATCCGTCAATCAGCAGGGGGCGGCAACTGCCGCCCCGTGGTGTATCACTCAAAGATCGGCTCGAAACCAGCATCGCTCAGCGCGGCGGCACGGGCTTCCATCCAGTCGGCAGTAAAGGTCTCATCATCACTTGGGGCGTCTTGCATAAAGTCTTCCCAGGCGGTTAACAGCACGTTCTGGCGTTCAACGAGGTTGTCCTGATGGGCCTGCATTTCATCAGTCCATACATCGATCTCTTTGTAGTACTCCACCACCGCATCGTGGAACGGCACTACCCATTGAAGATCTTGCTGTTCCAAGGCATAGCCAAGCGCCCCTGGGGCGTTATCTTTATAGTCGTCAAAATTCTCCTGCATGGCCTTGATCAGTCCGTAAGCGACGTTGTCGTCCAGATCCTGGTTGGCCACCACAATCGGGTATGGGTAGCTAGCGCTTGGTACGGGGTTGTCGGCGCTAATACCTCCGGCGCCTGTGGTAATTTGATGGGGGCGAAAATAGGGGGCAACTGCGGTTAGGCGCTCCCAGCCTGCTTCATTTTCCGGATCCAAAACTGGCCAACTAATGCCGCGGGGGCTACTGGCCAACTGCTGGGCTGGTGGGGTAACGGTAGTAGTAAATGAGGCGTCTACATCGCCAGCGATGATGCCGTCAAACGAGCGACCATAGCCGGGATAATCAACCCGCTCGACGTCATCCCAGGTTAAACCGCCGAAGGCGAGATACGCCTCTGTGCCTTTATTGAGCGCATCGTCACCACGGATATAGGCGATGCGCTTACCGGCCAGGTCGGCGGGCGTTTCAACGTCCAGGTCGCCCGCCACCGCAAGGGAAAGGCCAAAAGAGGCAGTGGAAGTGGTAATCACGCGTAGCGGCTGGGGGCCCCAGTCACGGTCGGCAAACATCATTACACCTTCTGCACCGTAGTAACTGGCGATCCCGCAGGCGCAAAGGTCTACGCGGCCCTGCTTGAGCGGCGTCATGCGTGATACATCGTTATCCCCCGGCAGGATACGCACCGATGAACCGTATTTGTTCTGCAGCATATTGCCGATGGCGACGGCTTGGGCATAGCCGCTTGAGTTGGTGCCATAGGCCGTCCAGGCCATGGTGCCGGGCAGTTCAATTTCGTTGGCGTGGCTGACTGCGGCGCCGAGTAGCGATAGAGGTAAGGCGGCAAAAAGTAGGCGTTGAGCGAAGGGGCGCATTGGGATACTCCTTTATTGTGGTTGTAGTGACGTTGGTGGTGACGTTCAGTCGCTGGTTATTTGATTCAAGGTGTTTTGCTATGCGGTATTTTATTTTGCTAAATGGTCGAGTGATAGTAGAGAAGCCGCTGGGTGGCTGTCAATGCCGTTGTTAGCAGCGGTGCTCGTTGGTAAACAACAGGCATAAAAAACCAGCAATTGCCTGGTTTTTCAGAGTAGTAGCGAGTGCTGTGCCGTTAAGAAAATTCACGCCAAGCGGCGTAGGTGCTTAGAAATACTCTTCCGGTAAGCGCCTCCAGGAAGTCGCTCTTCTTGAGTTGATCCATCACTGGGCCTTTCACCTCGGATAAATGCAGTTTTACATCGGAGTCTTTTAAGCGAGCGTTGATGGCATCCAGGCTCTCAAGCGCCGAGGCATCGATCAGGTTAACCGCCGAACAGATCAGCACCACATGCTCAAGCTCGGGGTGGCTCGCCACCAGGTTGTATACGGTGTCTTCCAAATAGCGGGCATTGGCAAAATAGAGGCTTTCATCGATACGCAGCAGGGCAACGGTATTGACTGTTTCGACATCGTGGCGGGTGGTGTTTCTAAAGTGTTCGGTACCGGGCACGCGACCCACCAAGGCACTATGGGGGCGGCTGGTGCGGTAAAGAAACAGCGCAATAGAGAGCGTCACTCCGCTGATGATGCCGGCTTCAACACCTTCGCACAGCGTGAGTAGAATCGTCACCGCCATGGCGGCAAAGTCGCTGCGGGAGTAGCGCCAGGTTTGCCGCAGCATGGGGATGTCCACAAGAGTCAAAATCGAAACGGTAATCGTCGCGGCCAGGGTGGCGATAGGCAGATAGTAGAGCCAGCCGGTGAACGACATGGTGACCAGTGCAATGCCTAGTGCTGCAAAGGCACCGGCGGCAGGGGTTTGCGCACCTGCGTCGTAGTTGATAACGGTGCGGGACAACCCACCGGTTACCGGCATCCCGCTTGAAAAACCGGCAGCTAAGTTGCTGGCACCCAGGCCCACTAGCTCCTGATTGGGAGAGATGCGCTGGCGCCGTTTAGCGGCCAACATCTGGCCCATGGAAACCGACTCCACAAAGCCGACCAGGCTAATCAGTAGCGCAGGAATTAGCAGTGCCCGCCACAGCGAGTAGTCCGCCCAGGGAAAGCTAAACGCGGGTAATCCTCCAGGAATTTGACCCACCACGTCGACGCCTCTAACGGCCAACTGCCAGTGCCAGGTCACTAGAGTGGTAATTACGACGGCAAACACCGGCCCCGCTTTAGCGATCAAGTCCGCTAGGGTGCCTGGTAGGCCCATTCTGATCAGGGTGGCTTTACCATAGCGGCGCATAGCGATTAAAAACAGTAGGGTTCCACCGCCGATCAGTAAAGTGGCGACGTTAAAGGTGTCTAAATTGGGTACCAGCGTGATAAAGCGCTCTACCAGGGTAAAACCGCTGCTCTCAACCCCTAGTAAACTGCCCAGTTGGCTAGCGGCGATCAGTATTCCCGACGCCGTTAAGAAACCGGAGATAACCGGATGGCTCAGAAAATTGCTGAAAAAACCCATTTTCAGCAATCCCATTATCACCAGCATGCCCCCAGAAAGCAGCGACAGAATCAGCGCTGCCTGCAAATAGGTCTCTGAGCCCGTGGCAGCCACCGAGGAGAGAGCGGCACCGGTCATCAGCGCGATAATTGCCACCGGCCCAACCGCGAGGGTTTTACTGGTACCAAACAGCGTGTAGACAAGCTGCGGCAGGATGCTGGCATAGAGCCCTACCACCGCGGGCAGCCCGGCTAGCAGCGCATAGGCCAGCGATTGGGGAATGACCATCACGGTGACGATCAAACCCGCCAAAAGGTCGGCCCCCAAAAGGCGTTTATGATAGTGGGGCAGCCAAGTCAGGATCGGCAAATAGCGCTTTAGCATGGATTCCATGTGTTGTAGAGATGGCAGAACAGAGAGAGTAAGGGATATTCCCATTTATTGCAGTGCTTATATTCATTTGCACGGTGTTAAGCCAATGATGACCAAGCGCTTATGCGCTTCCTGCCTTCTCCAAAAGTGCTGCTTTCTTCCCCCAAAGTGCTACTTCTTTCATAAGCGTTACACGCTAAGCTTAGCCGCGAAGGGGAGTTCAGTCCCCAGAAGTAGTATTTTCGATACTCAATAATGTCAATAAAAGAGTACTGCTCATGCGCTTACTGCGATTGTTAGTCCCGGTGCTGTTCGTGGCGCTTTCCATAGGGCTTGCCGCTCAGGGCGGCTACTGGCGTTACCTGGCGCTCCTGTTCGCCGCGATGGGCGGGGGTGCTATGCTGCTTAGTGCGCTAGATGGCGTTTACCGAGCCGATCAACGTCGCCTGGAGCAGCGTCGGCTTGGCTTTAAGCCGCTGTGTGATTACCGGTCGCTGCGTGCCATGGCCTACCGGTTAATGAAGCGCGCTAGTAGCACCGCGATTGCCTCGGCAGAAGTGTCGCATTACGCCGACCTGATGGATCAGCGCTTAACCAAACAAGAGACCATGGCCCGTGAGGCTTCATCGAGTATGACGGCCATTAATGCAGCTATTATGCAGGTGAGTGCCAGCGCCAGCCAAGTGGCGGCGCTGGCAGAGAGCGCCCGGGAAGCCAGTCATCACAACCATGCTGAGCTGGACGATATTATCCAGGACATGAGCGACGTCGCCGACCGCTCCAACCAAGCGCTGGAGATGCTGACCGCGCTGAACGATAAAATAGAGCGCGTTCGCAACGTTACCTCCATGATTGAGGGTATCGCCGAACAGACCCATCTGCTGTCGCTCAATGCGTCAATTGAAGCGGCCCGAGCGGGTGAACACGGGCGAGGGTTTGCCGTCGTTGCCGGGGAAGTGCGCAACCTGGCGCTCAAGACCTCTACCGCGACGCAAAGTGTCGATGAGCTGGTTAAGGATATGCATCAGAGTGGCCAGTCGGTAGTCGACACCATTGGTGACTTAATGGCCCGTATCAGCGAGCGCTCCAAGGGGCTGCAAGTGGTCGGCACCAGTCTGGGTACGATGACTGAGGAATTCGACCAGGTGCAGAGCGAAATCACCCGTGTTGCCGATGCGATGGAAAACACCCGTCAGCATAGTCAAACCGTGGCGGACAGCCTGAGCCAGTTGGAAGATGATGTAGATGAAGGCAACCGAAATATGCACGATTTGGCTGAACAGGCCCGCGCATTGATGGAGGCTGCGGAAGGTGTCGATGGTGAACTTGCCCAGCAGCATTTAGAGGGCCGTCACCAACAGGTGTTCCACGCCGCACGATTAACCGCCGATAAATTGGGTAAGCTGCTGGAGAAAGCGATTGCCAGTGGGGAGCTTTCAGGCACCCACCTCTTTCAGCCCCATTATGAGCAGATTCCGGGTACGCAGCCGCCGCAATATAAAACCGGTTTTGACAGCTTCACCGATCGCTATCTGCCCGAACTGCAGGAGCCTTTACTCACTCAGCTGAATTTAAGTTATGCCATTGCCTGTGACCGTAATGGCTATGTACCGACCCATAACAAAGCGGTGAGCCTCGCGCCAACCGGTGACTATGCCCACGATTTAAAATTCTGTCGCAATAAACGGATTTTCGATGATCCGACCGGCAGCCGCTGTGGTGCTCATGAAAAGCCGCTGCTGCTACAAACCTACAAGCGCGATACCGGGGAGATCATGCATGACCTCTCAGTCCCGGTGTATGTACAGGGTAAGCATTGGGGCGGCTTCCGGGTCGGCTACCAGCCTGAACGGGACAGTGTGTCGTCGCCTATGCCTCAAGCTGCTGCCGATGCCAGTGCATCACCGCCGCTGGCATTAACTGGTCGCAGCATAGCGCGGGCGTGATTGCCACGCCGACCAGGAATAAAGCGCGAGCCCGATCCAAATAAGCACGAACGTTGCCAGCTGTATAACGCCCAGGGGCTCGCCGAACACGGTTAAGGCAATCAGAAACTGAATGCTGGGATTGATATACATCAAAAAGCCCAGGGTCGCCAAACGCAACCGGCGTGCCGCGCCGGCAAAGGCCATTAACGGCAGCGCGGTCAAAACGCCACTGGCGATCAGCAGGCCAGTCGAGGACGAATCCTGTAGAAAGTGCGAGCTACCGTTCCAGCTTAACCATGCCAAGGCGATCAGAGCGAGGGGGAATAGCAACAGGGTTTCTACAAACAGTCCGGATAAACCGTCCAGCGGCACCTGCTTACGAAACAGGCCATAACTGCCGAAGCTGAGCGCCAGCAGCAGACTAAGCCAGGGCAGCTCGCCAAGCATCACAAACTGCGCTGCAATGGCCACACTGGCCAAGCCCAAGGCGACCAGTTGCAGCTTTGCCATCACTTCCCGCAATACCAGCATGCCTAGCGCGACGTTCACTAAAGGCGTTAAGAAGTAGCCTAGACTGGCCTGCAATACCTGCTTTGACTCTACCGCATAAATATAGATGCCCCAGTTAAACCCGATCAGTAGCGCGCAGGCCAACACCCGACCAAGCCGTTTGGGTTCGCCCAATGCAGTGACCACCGGAGGCCAGCGGCGCAGAAGGGTAATCAAACCAACCAGAAATAGGCACGCCCAAATAATGCGGTGAATCAAGATTTCAAAGGCGGGAACACCGTCGAATAGGGCAAAAAATAACGGAAAGCAGCCCCACATGATATAGGCGGTCAGCCCAAACATAACGCCTTTGACGGCAGCAGGATCGCGTGTTGGAGTGGGAAGCATAGCAGCCTCATTATTTAAAGATGCTAATCTAGCATAAACGTTGCCTTGAGACTGACGAATTGGAGGTGTGAAGTGAGTCAACTTAGGAACACGCTAGTGCAGTGTGATCTGCGCTGGGAAGACCCCCAGGCCAACCACGCCCATCTTGAGCAGTTACTGGGCGATCTGGATAGCCGCGATACGGATCTTATTGTATTGCCTGAGATGTTTGCCACAGGCTTTACCATGAACTCCCGCGAAATGGCCCAGCCGATGGCAGAGAGCCAAAGCGTTGCTTGGCTACAGGCCCAGGCGAAGGCGCGCAACTGCGTGATGACCGGCAGCGTGGCGGTCGAAGAGGGCGGCGAGTTTTATAACCGGCTGATTTGGGCGACGCCAGAGGGGGCGTTGACCCACTACGATAAGCGCCATCTGTTCCGCATGGCCGGTGAGCATGAGCGCTACGGCATGGGCAGTGAGCGCAAGGTGGTAGAGCTCAACGGCTTCAAGCTGCTACTGAGCGTTTGTTACGACCTGCGTTTTCCGGTGTGGATGCGCCAGCAGCCAGCAAAAGGGGAGCATTTCGAGTATGATGCGCTGCTGTGTATCGCCAACTGGCCAGCTCCCCGTCGTCACCCTTGGCGTACGCTGCTGCAGGCCCGTGCGGTAGAGAACCTAAGCTATGTCATTGGCGTAAACCGCGTTGGAGAAGATGCCAAAGGGCTTGCCTATAGTGGTGATTCCCTGTTGGTCGACTTCAAAGGCGAACCGCTGATTGATCAACCTGCCCATACCCCGTTCATAGAGACGGGCACGCTGGATAAAACTGCCCTTGATGCTTTTCGTGAAAAATTTCCTGCCTGGCAAGATGCCGACCACTTTCAGTTGCTGCCAGGAGTGGGTTAATGATGCGCCTTGATCGCTTTTTGAGTGAAACCACGCCGTTAACCCGTAGCCTCGCCAAGCGGGCACTCAAAAATGGTGAAGTGACCCTCAACGGTGAGCCGATCAAACAGTCGGCGACCCAGATCGATACCGATAACGATGTGGTTGTGCTCAACGGCGAGCGGTTGGCGCTGGTTGGCTTGCGCTACATTATGCTGCACAAACCCGTCGACGTTGAGTGCAATGCCCGCCGCGGACTCTATCAGCGCGCTATAGACCTGATAGATCTGCCCAAAGCCGATCGGTTACAGCCGGTAGGGCGGTTGGATGTGGATACCACGGGATTGCTGCTGTTAACCGATGATGGCCAATGGTCGCACCGTGTCACCTCGCCGCGCCATCGCTGCGCCAAAGTGTATATCGCTGAACTCGCGGAGCCTGTCGAAGGTGCGGCCGCCGAGTGGGCGATTGGCCAAGCGGCCGAGGGCATTATGCTGGATGGGGAAGAGACGCCGACGCAGCCCGCAACGTTGCGGTTTTTATCGCCCAACCAAGCAGAGTTGACCATTACTGAAGGGCGCTACCATCAGGTAAAGCGGATGTTTGCTGCCTTGGGTAACCATGTCAATTCGCTGCACCGCCGCTCCATTGGGGACTTAGCCTTGGATGCCAACCTGGCGCCCGGTGAGTGGCGAGAATTAACCGCCGATGAAATCGCGCTTTTCTGAGCCAATGGTTTAACGCTTTAGCCGCTTCCTACTATGGCAAGCGGCTCTATTTTTGCTGCTATTTTATACCGTTATCTTACGGGCTGGCTCAACCTATTGCTAAATTTGAGTGCTCAGAAAACAAAAGAGTTACCAGCTGCCTTCCGCTAGAGCAGTTAGCAGCATACGGCTTTTTAAGAGGTTAAGTGCGCAGCGGCAATCAGTGCTTGGGTGTAAGCGTGCTGTGGCGCTGAAAGAACCTCCAGGCAGGGGCCCTGTTCGACCACTTCGCCATCTTTGAGCACGATAATACGGTGGGCCATGGCGCGGACGACGGCCAGGTCATGGCTAATAAACAGATAGCTCAACTGGCGACGCACCTGTAGATCGCGCAACAGAGCGACCAGCTGCTTCTGGACGGTGCGATCTAACGCCGAGGTTGGCTCATCCAGCACCAACAACTCTGGTTCTAATATAATCGCTCTTGCTACAGCAATGCGCTGGCGCTGACCGCCGGAGAACTCATGTGGGTAGCGCGCGGCACAGCTCTCGGGCAAACCTACCTCGTGCAGCGTTTGCTTGACCCGCTGGGCGACTTCTTCAGTGGTGAGATGGGGGTAATGAAAGCGCAAGCCCTCGCTGACGATATCAAACACCGGCATACGGGGTGAAAGGGCGCCATAGGGGTCTTGAAATACCATCTGTAGGCGATGCCGGTGACGGCGTAACGCATCGCCGGTTAGGGCGCTGAGTTTATCACTGCCCAGCATCACATCGCCTTGACTGGTGACCAGCCGCATGACAGCCGACGCTAGCGTGGTTTTACCCGAGCCGGACTCACCCACAATTCCCAGGGTTTCTCCCGGCGCAATGTGGAAATCAGTAGGTTGAAGCGCCACGAAAGCGGGCGGCTGGCGCTTGAACAAGCTGGTTTTAGGCCGCTTGAAACTGACGCTCAACTGACGTGCTGTCAGTAGCGGCGCTTTTTGCTCAATATCCTGGGGCCTCCCTTCCGGTTCTGCAGCTAGCAGCGCCTTCGTGTAATCGCTCTGCGGATGTTGAAAGACCTGCTCCACCGGGCCGATCTCCTGAATGCGGCCCTGGTACATGACGCAGATACGATCCGCATAACGGCGCACCAGGTTTAAGTCGTGACTGATAAACAGCATGCCCATGCCATGGTGATCACGCAGTTCACGCAGTAGAGCCAGAATCTCTTGCTGTACCGTGACGTCCAGTGCGGTGGTGGGCTCATCGGCAATGAGTAGTGAGGGATTGTTGGCGATCGCCATGGCAATCATCACCCGCTGGCGCTGCCCACCCGAGAGCTGGTGAGGCCAGGCATCCAGCAGCTCATCAGGTCGCGGCAGCTTCACCTGCTCCAATAGCGCTTTGCTGCGTTGGCGGGCGGCCTCGCCACGCAGCCCCTGATGAAGGCGAAGCGCCTCGCCGATCTGCTTACCCACGCGATGCAGTGGGTTGAGGGAGGTCATCGGTTCTTGAAAGATAAAACCGACGCGATTACCGCGTATAGCGTTCCACTCACTTCCCGTTAAAGTGGCCAGATTGGTATCACCCAGCCAGCGTTCACCTTTAACGCTGGCATTACTGGGCAGCAAATTCACCACACCCAGCGCCGATACCGATTTACCCGAGCCGGACTCACCGACAATTGCCAGGGTTTCGCCTGCATGGAGGGTGAGTGAGAGTGAGTGAACCACCGGGGTGTTATCAAAGGTGACATCAAGATGTTCAATGCGCAGCAGGGGATTAGGCATGCTGACTCTCCTGGGCTGGGCCTGCTTGGCGCTGTTGTACGTGGCGGGGATCAAAGGCGTCACGCAAGCCCTCACCGATAAATACCAGCAGTGACAGCATGATGGCCAGGGTCATAAACGCCGTGATGCCCAGCCAAGGGGCGTGCAGATTGTTTTTGCCTTGGGCGGCAAGCTCACCCAGCGAGGGAGCACCCGGCGGCAGGCCGAAGCCGAGAAAATCCAGAGCAGTCAAGGTGCCAATAGCGCCGGTAAATAGAAACGGAATAAATGTCAGCGTGGCGACCATGGCATTGGGCAGCACGTGGCGCCACATGATCAAGCGTGACGGCAAGCCCATGGCTTTGGCCGCGCGCACATACTCCAAATTACGCGCCCGCAGGAACTCGGCACGTACGATATCCACCAGACCCAGCCACGAAAAGAGCAGCATAATCCCCAGCAGCCACCAAAACCCCGGTTGAACAAAGCTGGCTAAAATAATCAGCAGGAACAGCACTGGCAAGCCGGACCAGATTTCGGTGAACCGCTGACCGATCAAATCAATTTTGCCGCCAAAGTAGCCCTGCACACCGCCCACCACCACACCGACGACTAACGATCCTGCGGTGAGTACCAGCGCAAAGGCCACCGAGAGTCGAAAGCCATAAATCACCCGTGCGGTCACATCCCGGCCTTGGTCATCGGTGCCCAGCCAGTGGCGGCTATCCGGCGGTGCCGGAGAAGGGCGGGTCATATTCATATCCAGAGTCTGGTATGAAAATGGAATGATGGGCCACAGCGCCCAGCCGTGATCATCAATTTGTTGCTGAACAAAGGGATCCAGATAGTCCGTTCGGGTGGGTAGAAAACCGTCAAACTCGGTTTCTGGGTAGTCCACCAGCATGGGAAAGTACCATTGGCCGTCGTACTGCATGATGATCGGTTTGTCGTTGGCTATTAGCTCGGCAAACAGACTAAGGATAAATAGCGTGGCAAATAGCCAGAGTGATATCCGGGCACGACGATTGGCCTTGAAAGCGGCCAGTCGACGGCGAGTGATCGGTGATAAACGTGACGATAAAGAGGCCATTATCACGACTCCCGTGTCGAAAAATCGATACGCGGGTCGACCCACACGTAAGTCAAATCGGAAATCAGCTTGAGGATTAAGCCAATGACGGTATACAGGAAGAGGGTGCCGAATATCACCGGGTAATCCCGCTGCATGACCGCCTCGAAACCGAGTAGGCCCAGCCCATCCAGGGAAAAAATGACTTCGATGAGCAGTGCGCCGGTGAAGAAAATACCGATCATGGCAGAGGGCAGACCCGCAATAATAATCAGCATGGCGTTGCGAAATACATGGCCATAGAGCACGCGTCGCTCGTCGGCACCTTTGGCGCGGGCGGTAATCACATACTGTTTGTGAATCTCATCAAGAAAGCTGTTTTTGGTCAGCATCGTCAGCGTGGCAAAGCTGCCAATCGAGGCGGCGATCACCGGCAGCGTGATATGCCAGAAGTAGTCTTTGACCTTGCCCCAGGCGGAAAGCTGATCGAAGTCAGGCGAGGTCAAACCGCGTAAAGGGAATAAGTCCCAGTAGGTGCCCCCGGCAAACAGCACAATGAGCAGAATGGCAAACAGGAAGCCCGGAATCGCATAGCCGACAATCACTAACCCTGACGACCAGACATCAAACCGGGAGCCGTGGCGCAGCGCCTTTTTAACCCCTAACGGGATAGAGATTAAATACACCAGCAGGGTCGTCCAGAGCCCCAGAGAAATAGAAACTGGCAGCCGTTCGATCATCAGCTCGATGACCGGGCGGTCACGGAAGAAACTGGTACCAAAATCGAGGGTGAGGTAGTCCGCCATCATGCCGATAAAGCGCTCGTGGGCGGGTTTGTCAAAACCAAACTGCTGCTCTAGCTGCTCGATAAAGCGCGGGTCAATTCCCCGGGCGCCCCGGGAGTCGTCGCTGACCTGAACATCGGCGCCGCCCATATCCAGACGAGTGCTGGCCATGGCGTTGGCGCCTTCAAAACGCGCCAACATTTGATCAATTGGCCCGCCCGGCGCCGCCTGAACAATTATAAAATTGAGAAGCATAATCCCGAAAAGGGTCGGAATCATGAGCAGCAGTCGGCGTAGGGTATAACGGGCCACAGAGCACTCCGAGGTTTATGACGATGAAACCGTTGAGGATAAGCCGTTGCGATTAAGTCGTTGTCATTCAGCCAGCGTTAGCGGCCACGCTGACGGCGCTGCAGTTCTGCTTCACGGTCAGTGTCGACCCACCACGCATCCAGATCCATGGCATACTCTGGGAACGGTTCGGGGTAGCCGAACTTATCCCAAATGGCGATTCGGGTCTCCCCAGAGTGGTAGTGGGGAATGACATAAAATCCCCAGCGTAGCACCCGATCCAGCGCGTGGGTGGCCGTATCCAGCTCTTCGCGGCCACTAGCACTAATGATCTCCTCCACCAGAGCATCGACTGCCGGATGCGCCAGTGACATCCGGTTACGGCTTTGCGGTGCCTCGGCGGCGGCACTGGTCCAGAAGTCACGCTGCTCATTGCCCGGATTGTTCGACTGCGGGAAATGGCTGATCACTATGTCATAGTCGTAATTGCGCTGCCGGTTTAAATATTGATTAATATCAACGATACGCAGCGATGTCTGCACCCCCAGGCGGGCCATGTTGCGAAGCATGGGTTGAACGACCCGTTCAAGGCCTGAGTCATAGAGCAATACTTCGAGGCTTAGCGGCCGTCCAGTCTCCTGATTGACCAGCACGCCGTCCTCTACGCGATAACCTGCCTCACGCAGCAGGTCGAGCGCTTTACGCAGCCTCTCGCGCAAATCAGTGGGCTGCTCAATGGGCAGCGGCTCGGTAAAGAGACGGTCAGAGCCGTGAGAGGCTATTAACGCTTCGCGGAAAGGCTCCAATAGGGCCAGCTCTTCTTCAGAAGGTAAGCCGGTGGCTTCCATTTCAGAGTTTTGGAAAAAGCTCTCGGTGCGCTGGTAAGTGCCGTAAAAAATATTGGTGTTGAGCCACGGAAAATCAAAGGTCAGGCTCAACGCTTCCCGCACTCTGGGATCCTGAAATTTCTCTTTACGCAGGTTGAAAACAAACGCCTGCATCATGGAGGGGTTAACATCAGGCACTGTTAGCCGCTTAACCAAGCCCTCTTCATAGGCTGGAAAATTGTAGCCAATCGCCCAGGTGGCGGCGCGTGCATCGGTACGGAAGTCCGTCAGTCCCGCTTTAAAAGCTTCCCAGGCAATATCGCGGTCACGGTAGTAGTCGTAAACGATGCGATCAATATTGTAACGACCAACGTTGACCGGCAAATCCTTACCCCAGTAATTCTCATCGCGCTGATAAACAATTCGCCGACCAGGGTCTACCTCGCTAATACGGTAGGGCCCGGAGCCTGGGTGTGCTGCCAGCGTCGGCGAGGTGAAATCTCTGGGCTCCCAGTAATGGCGGGGAAGGATGGGCAGTTGGGCAACAATTAACGGCAGTTCCCGTGACTCGGTATCGTTAAAGGTAAAGCGTACCTGATGCTCATTCAGGGCGATGGCTTCTTCTACCCCAGCGTAGTAGCTGGCGTAAAACGGATTACCCTCTTCGCGCAGCAAGTTAAGCGAGAATACCACATCGTAGGCGGTGACCGGTTCGCCATCCTGGAAGCGCGCTTCCGGCCGCAGGTCGAACTCAATCCACTCCCTTTCCGGGTCAAGACGTACACCTTCAGCCAACAGGCCGTAAAGACTAAAGGGCTCATTGGGGTTGCTGGCCATCAGGGTGTCGTAAATTTGTGAAATGCCGGTTACCGGCGTGCCACGAATGATAAACGGATTGGTCGAGTCAAAACTGCTCCCCACGGCGGTATGGGTGATGGTGCCGCCTTTGGGGGCCTGGGGATTTACATGGGGGAAGTAGGGAAAGCCAGCCTCTAGGGCAGGGCTATCGTAGAGCGATAGCCCGTGAACCGTTTCAACCGGTACGCCATTGTTTTCGTCTGTATTTAGATCGCCTACCACGTTGTTAGCGCTAGAGGTGGTGATAGATGAATCACTGCTAGACGTCGACTCTGACGCTATCGTTTCTGAAGCCAGTAACGATGCGTTGAACAGCAGGCCACTGATGAGTAGAAGCGATTTCGCAAAAAACAAACCACGCGGCATTGGAGACATCCCATGTGAACAAAGCCAATTAGGTTAACCCGGTTTAACGCCCTGAAAGTGTCAGCAACTGGCCTGGTTGTAAGGCGCCGGGGCGGTCAATCGCATTCCAGCGGATAAGGTCTTGTTGATTGACATTATACCGGGCAGCAATCGCGGAGAGACTATCGCCTCTTTCAACGCGATGCGTATCGGCAGCGCTATTTTGCGCTACCGCCTGGGTGCTTTCTGATGCCTGATTGCCCCCCTGGGAAAGTTGTGCAAGCATCTGTGTATCCACTTCTTCAGGAACCAGCAGCGTCTGGGCACTACGAGGGTCAATACTGCCATTCAGCAGGCCAGGGTTTAATTCGGCTAACGCGGTTTGGCTGACATCCAGCAGTTGGGAGGCTTCGGAGAGGGTCACCGCATGGGCCAACTTAACTTTCGCGAACGCCGGATCAACATGTATTTCCGGCAAGCTGACGCCGTACTCTTCAGGGGCATTAATGATCGTCGCGATGGCTTTTAGTTTGGGTACGTACTGCATGGTTTCATGGGGCAGTGAGAGATCCCAGTAGTCACCCTTCAGGCCTTGGCTTTGAGCTTGCCGCAAAGCGCGATTAACCGTTCCCGCTCCAGCGTTATAAGCGGCTAATGACAGCATCAGGTCGCCTTCGTACCACTGATCAGCCTGCATTTCCAAGTAGTCCAGCGCTGCCTCGGTGGAGGTTAAAACGTCTAATCGGCCATCGTAGTTACCATTGCGAACCAGGCCCAGTGCATCACCGGTGCCAGGCATAAACTGCCAAAGCCCAGCGGCACCGCGATGACTTCGCGCACCTGGATCAAAGGAACTCTCTACGAAAGGAATGAGTGCGACTTCACCCGGTAGACCACGTTCGCTAACCTGTTGGGTAATCCAGGCAAGCCAGGGCGTGGCGCGTTCGGTGATGGTGGCAATATTGTCGGGGCTGGACAGATAGTACTCAATCCACTCGTCTACCCGTGCTTGGGCCTCGGCTGATAGTGGCTTCTCCTGCCACTGGAAACTCTTACGCAGCGTCGTCCAGGCGTCTTGGGGTTCTAGCTCCAGCGCCTCCCAAAAATGGATTTGAAACGGGGTGGGGTGAGGTTTTGTGGCGTCTACTGATGTACTTGTTGCAGCAGTAGATCCTTCATAAGCTGTAGCAGAGGCTTGAGAGCTTGCCGCAGCGGCTAACATTAGGCCCATAATTACGGTACTGCCAGCGCTCAGCATTAAGCGCTGGCGAATCGTTCGATAGGTCATAGTTGCATTCGTTTGGTTTCGATAGCGTTCTTAAAAACGGTTCTTCCACTCGCGTAGAGTGGTGAACGTTGCGAGGTCGTCATTATTAACACCCTGGGTTCCTGCCGCCTGGCGCACGCTATCAGTGCCCACGCGAAGGTAGGGATTAATTTTCAGCTCGCGTCCTATCGTGCTGGGTAAGGTAGGGCGATCCAATGCCCGCGCCTTTTCACACTCCTGCAAGGCGTGTATGACGTCTTCGTTTTCAGGATCCGCAGCACGGGCAAACGTTAGGTTCGCCTGAGTGTACTCATGAGCTGCAAAGACCAGTGTATCTTCAGGGAGTTCCGCAAATTTTTTCAGCGACGTGTACATTTGCTCAGGCGTACCTTCGAATAAACGACCGCAGCCTGCGCAAAAAAGGGTGTCACCGCAGAACAGCAGTGCAGGGATACCCGCTGTGAAGTAGCTGATATGATCCAGCGTATGGCCGGGGGTCGCTATGACGTCAAACAAACGGCCCATAATGCGCACTTCGTCGCCGTCACCTACGGGTTCATCAATGCCTTCAATCTCAGGATTGGCTGGGCCAATAACATGTGGGGCGTAGCGTTTAATTAATTCCGCTAAACCACCGGTATGATCGTGGTGATGGTGGGTAATCAGAATGCAGCTGAGGGTTAGCGACTCACGCTCGAGAAACTCGATCACCGGGGCAGCTTCACCGGGATCCACCACACAAACACTTTGACTGGTATCTTGTCTTAATAGCCAAATATAGTTGTCGCTAAGGGCGGGGATCGGTGTCACGCTCATCATCGGCGAGATCCTTTAAGTTACGAAAAAACACATCAAACATTGCGCTTATTAGCGCTAAATCGGTGCGTAAAAGGCGTTAAAAAGCCGTTACTGTGGAGGGAAGCGCTGTTCATGTCAAATTCGACGACGGCCACGACACTGGCTAAGCGCTTACAAAGTAGCCAGCCTTATTGGCAATCAGAAGCGGGGCGTTCGCTTTGGGAAACCCAGCGAGCCTGCTTAGGGCCCGTGGTGGAATCACGTGTGGGCGGCCATAGCCTGGAAATGAGCATGGGGCCGGCGCTGATGACCATGTCGGCTGTTGCGCACCCTATACGCTGGTCGCCTACGCTTCAGTTAGCCGAAAACGATAGCACCTTGGTATGCCCACCGGATCAGCTCGCGCTGCCCGATCGCTGCCTGGATGTAATGGTCATTCACCACTGGCTTGAGCACTTAACCGATGCCCACTTCACGCTCCAGGAGGCCGCGCGTGTCACTGCTGACAACGGCATTATGGTGCTGTTTGGGTTTAACCCTATCGGCGTGAGTGGCCTTACCCGGCAGTTGCGAAAGCGCCAACAGACGTTTCCCTGGAGCGGAGCCTGGCGCTCCGCAAGTCGTCTGCGCGATTGGTTGGCGTTTGTCGACTTTGAGGTGGAGCGGGTAGACTATTGCTGCTTTCGAGGGCGAATGAGCGCCAAGTGTGGAGAGTATTGGGAGTCGTTAGGGCGGCGGCATAATTTGCCGCTGGGAGAAAGTTATATGATTCAGGCGCGTCGTCAGCAGCGCCAAGCGCCGGTGCAGCGCTTGAAATTTGGCTTGAAGGCGCCAGCGTCCCCGGCGTCGCTGGGGGTTACCCGTTCTGGCTCATCCGCCCACTATCAATCCCGTCAAGCACCTGCAACGCATCAGGATCAAACAAGGCAAACTGATTTACAGAGATCTGTTGTACAGAAACCTGTTCTACACAAACCAAGGGATCAAGAGATTGACTAAAGAGGCGGCCGGACATCTACCTCGGGTAACGGTGTATACCGATGGGGCTTGTAGAGGCAATCCAGGCCCCGGTGGGTGGGGCGTCGTGCTGGCGAGTGGCGAGCATGAGAAAACCTTGAAAGGCTATGAGGCCGAGACCACTAATAATCGCATGGAGTTAATGGCTGCGATTATGGCGCTTCGCACGCTCAATACCCCTTGCGAAGTGGCGCTCTGGACGGACTCTCAGTATGTTCGCCAGGGCATCACCCAGTGGATTCATAACTGGATCAAGCGCGGCTGGAAAACCGCTGCCAAGCAGCCGGTCAAAAATGCCGAGCTGTGGAAGACCCTCCACGAAGAGACCCAGCGCCACCAAATCGAGTGGCACTGGGTGAAAGGGCATAGCGGTCATCCAGGCAACGAGCGTGCCGATGCGTTAGCCAACGAAGCGATTGATGAACACCAGAAGAGGAGAGCATGATGCGTCAGGTGATCTTGGATACGGAAACCACGGGCATCGACCCAAAAGAGGGACATCGGCTGGTCGAAATTGGTGCTATCGAGATGGTCAATCGCCGCTTCACTGGTCGCACTTATCACCAATACATCAACCCAGAGCGGCATATCGACGCTGAAGTCGTCGAAGTTCACGGGATTGATGACGCCAGAGTTGCTAACGAGCCGGTATTCGCGGCCATTGCCGATGAGTTTTGGGCATTTATCGAAGGTGCAGAGCTTGTGATTCATAACGCCCCTTTTGATGTGGGCTTTATTGATCATGAGCTGAGCATGTTGAACCAGCAGCGAAAATCCCCTGTATTGGGGCCAGTTAGAGATCATTGCGGCGTATTGGATACGCTGACCATGGCGCGCAAGATGCACCCCGGCCAACGCAACAGCCTGGATGCCTTATGCAAGCGCTATGATATCGACAACGGCCACCGGGTATTGCACGGTGCACTGTTAGACTCGGAGATCCTGGCCGAGGTCTACCTGGCGATGACCGGGGGGCAAACCGCGCTGACCTTGGACGCGGCCACCGCAGCGGAGCAGGAGCAGGCGGATACCTCCAATGAGGGGATGTCAATTCAGCGTCTCTCTTTAACGCCCGGCCAGCTGCGCGTGGTGCGCCCAACCGACGCAGAACGCGCCGCCCATAAGGCCAAGTGCGAAGCGCATCAATTGAACTGGTTTGCAGGTGCGGCCAGCGATGCTTAGGCGAGAAATACCCCATCACGAACAAGCCGGTAGGGTTATTCGACTGTCGCGTAGCCTGTTGGCGCCCGCACCCTTAAACGGTAGTGAAGAACTCACCCCGCTGCAGCCCTATCAACCCTGGACAGAGCAGATGCAGCCGCTCTGTTACTGGAATGATGAGCCGGTGGCGCTGCTTGTTGAGCCCCAGGCCGGTAGTGGTTGGATTGATGGTCGCCAATGGATGAGTGAACTTTCCACCGCCTGGTTTAGCTTACTCTCCACGGCGCTGCAGGTGGGGGCTTGGTTAGAGAACCATCGCTTCTGCGGTCGCTGTGGCGCACCGGCTACCAAGCTTACGGCGGAATTCGCTATGCATTGCCACGCCTGCGGGCATCGCAACTATCCGCGTATTTCACCGTGTATTATTACCTTGGTGACCAGTGGGGAAGCCATGCTGCTCGCCCGCAGTCCGCGCTTTCCACCCGGGCGCTACTCCACCTTGGCGGGTTTTATCGAGCCGGGGGAGTCAGCGGAAGAGGCGGTGCATCGCGAGGTATTCGAGGAAGTGGGCGTACATATCGACCAACTGCGCTACCACCAGAGTCAGGCGTGGCCATTCCCGCATTCGTTGATGTTTGGTTATTTCGCTGAGGCCACCACCCGGCGCATTCGCATCGACGGGGTGGAGATTAGCGATGCGGCGTGGTTTTCACCCCGACAATTGCCCTCTCTACCGCCGCCGTACTCCATATCCCGCGAACTGATCGAAACCCACCTGGCACGCTGGCGCGAAGAGTGAATGGCGCCGCGTGCCGAGATAACGGTTATTCGCTAGGGAATAAGCTCGTCAGCTTAGTGGCCAGCATGACATTGCCGGTCGCTTTTAGCTTGCCGGTCATGAAGGCCGTCATACCATTGATCTCGCCGCTCATAATGCCTTTTAGCGTGTCGGTGGTTAGGCTTAAGCTGACAGAGGGATCGTCATGCTCACCCTCTTGTACGTCCAATGTGCCATCCTGGATGTTTAAGTAGTAGCTGCCCGCATCGGTAAAGTGAAACTGGAAAACCTCATTCATGCCCTTTGCCGCTTCCGGATTGAAACGTGCTTTTAGCTTCTCAAGGGTGTTGTTAGACATAACATATCTCTCAGTGAAGTAGATGGAGCTCAAGTAGTTCAGGTTAAGGCTAGCGACCGCTACTCAAATAAACAATCGTTAAGGCAAGCGAGGTTATTTCATACGTGCGTTCCAATCAAGCACTGTAGGCACACCCTGCACAGGTATAGGTCAACGTACTGGTCATAAAGGAATCAATCCTCTAACGGAGAACGTCAATGAGTGAATGGGTAGCAGAAATAGGCACCTTTGTTGTGCAAACCACCATCGTGATGGCGCTGATAGGCATTGGCCTGCTGCTGATGGCGCGAACCAGGCAAGATAAAGAGAGCGAACTGAAGCTCACAGTCGAGCCACTTAACGATCAGCGCCGCCGTCGCGGGCGGCGTTTGCGGCTAGCCGCCACGCTCCCCGGGGCACGTAAAAAACTACTAAAACTATTTCGCAACGAAGATAAAAAGCGCCATAAGGGGCATAAATCTGAGCAAGATGCTGCTCCAGCCTCACGTGTTTGGGTGCTCGATTTTCACGGCGATCTGAAAGCCTCGCAAACCGGGCATTTTGCCCAAGAAGTATCCGCCATTATCGACGTCGCCGCTAAAGATGATGAAGTCGTGGTGCGCCTTGAGTCTGCGGGAGGCTTGGTGCATGCCTATGGGTTGGCAGCAGCACAGTTAGACCGGCTGCGCACCGCAGGACTTACCACCACCGTGTGTGTCGACAAAGTAGCGGCGAGCGGTGGTTACCTGATGGCCTGCACCGCGCAACATATTAAGGCGGCGCCCTTCGCGGTGATTGGCTCCATCGGCGTGGTGGCGCAAGTGCCTAATATTCACCGGCTGCTTAAGCGCCACGATGTTGATGTCGAACTGCTGACCGCCGGTAAATACAAACGTACCTTAACCGTGCTGGGTGAAAATACCGAAGAGGGCAAAGCAAAGTTCTTGGAGGACTTGGAGAATACTCACCGCTTGTTTAAACGCTATGTGGCAGAGCGGCGCCCCTCCATGGATATCGACACCCTGGCCACGGGGGAGATTTGGTACGGCAGTGAAGCACTGTCCCTTCAGTTGGTCGACAGCGTGGGTACCAGCGAAGCCTATTTGGTTGAGCGCATGGCCGAAGCGCAAGTATTAACCGTCAAGCTGGAAGCACCTAAGACCGTTAGTCGTAAGCTGGGATTGGCCATATCGGAAGGCGTCGAGAAAGCCGCGCTGAAAGCGCTGGGGCTAATCGACGCCGCTGGGTGGCAGCGGCGCTGAGCCTAAACCTCACATCGTTATGCAGCGTAATGATGCGCCAAGGTCGCAATGACGGCCTTGGCGCTTTCACTGCTTAAGGAGTAGTAGATCGTTTGTGACTCCCGCCGGGTATCGACGAGTTCATCACGCCGCAAAATAGCCAGATGTTGAGAAAGCGCCGACTGGCTTAACGCAAGCTGTTGATTAATCTGCGTTACTGACAGCTCTTTCTCGGCAAGCAGACAGAGTATTTGCAGCCGTTTCTCGTTGGCTAACGCTTTGAGCAGGTTGGTTCCCGCTTCAATCGCGCGACAGTTATGTTCAAGCAGGCGTGTAGCGGCGCTTGTAGAAGCAGACATAATGATCTCCTTGCCTACACTGTTACATCAGCGTTTTATAAGCATTGTTTTAGAGGCGTTTTTGTACGTTGTCGAGGCATCGTCGCGTCGCGAGGATCAAGTTGTTTAATGATCAGTAATTTAGCGAGTTTTGTCCAAGCCGCTGTTTAACGATTAATCAATGGTAGTTTCTCGCCATCTTGTCGACAATATTTTGTTCTGCCTACCGCTTTGGTCGTTATTTAGCCCATAGTATGAGGGTGGAATGTCGGTTTTGTTTATACAGTGTCAACAATCCTTCTTCATCGCTACTACAAAAAAGATAGGGACACCATGAGCCGCTACCAACACACCTTCCAACGCTCCATCGAAAACCCTGAGTCGTTCTGGGCCGAGCAGGCCAAACGTATTCCCTGGTACACGCCGCCTCAAACCATCCTCAGCTACGACGGGCAGAGCCCTGGGACAGCACATGCCCGTTGGTTTAGCGACGGTGAAATGAACCTTAGCTACGCTGCACTGGATTATCATGTTGAAAATGGGCGCGGTGATCAGGCGGCGATTTTCTGGGACTCGCCCGCGGCGCAGGCCAAAAAAAACATTAGCTACCGCGAAATGCGCGATAAAGTGGCGCATTTCGCAGGGGCGCTGGCGCAGTTGGGTGTTACCAAAGGCGATCGTGTGGTGATCTATATGCCGATGATCCCTGAAGCCCTGGTGGCCATGTACGCCTGCGCCCGGCTTGGCGCCATACACTCGGTGGTATTTGGTGGCTTCGCCCCCCATGAGCTGGCGGCACGGATTGAAGACGCCGAGCCTAAAGTGGTGGTTGCAGCTTCCTGCGGTATCGAGCTGGGCAAGGTATTGCCCTATAAACCAATGGTAGACCAAGCCGTTGAATTAAGCGCTCATAAGCCTTCTGCCTGCGTGGTCTATCAGCGGGAAGCGCACCGGGCTGAATTGGAGGAGGGCGACTACGACTGGGAAGAGTTGGTTGCCAAGGCCCCATTTGCTGAGTGCGTGCCGGTGAAGGGAACCGATCCGCTGTATATCCTCTATACCTCAGGCACCACCGGAAAACCCAAAGGCGTTATGCGCGATACCGGTGGTTATGCGGTGGCGCTGGCCTATTCGATGCAGGCGATCTACGCCATGGAGCCCGGTGAAGTGTTCTTCACCGCCTCGGATGTGGGCTGGGTCGTTGGTCACTCCTACATTGTTTACGCCCCCTTGCTAGTTGGTTGCACCACGGTGGTATACGAGGGCAAGCCGGTAAAAACCCCTGATGCGGGCAGCTTCTGGCGCTTGATCGAGGAGTATCGGGTAAAGAGCTTCTTCACCGCGCCCACGGCGTTTCGCGCGATTAAGAAAGAGGATCCCGATGCCAAACTGCTACAGAACTACGATATCAGCAGCCTAAAACATCTTTACGTGGCCGGTGAACGCCTCGATCCACCCACGTTTCACTGGCTGGATGACCTTTTGGACGTGCCGGTCATTGACCACTGGTGGCAAACTGAAACCGGTTGGCCGATCGCTGCCAACTTGCCCGGCATTGAGGCCGTTCCCACCAAGGCGGGATCCGCAACGTTCCCCGTTCCTGGCTTCAATGTACAGGTGCTCAACCGTGACGGCGAACAGGCAAAACCCATGGAGCAGGGCAGTGTGGTGATCAAACAGCCCATGCCGCCAGGCTGCTTGACCGGCGTGTGGCGCGACGAGAAACGCTTTCATAGCGCCTATATGGCGGCATTTCCCGGCTACTATTTAACCGGTGATGGCGGTTATTTTGATGAGCAGGGCTATCTGTTCATTATGGGCCGCACCGATGACGTCATTAACGTGGCAGGGCACAGACTCTCGACCGGTGAAATGGAAGAGGTGGTGGGTGCCCACCCAGCGGTGGCCGAGTGCGCGGTGATTGGGATTCATGACGACCTTAAAGGACAACTGCCGATTGGTCTGGTGATCCCCAAAGATGGCTTTAATGGCGATGAAGCGACACTTGAGGCCGAACTGATTGCCCGGGTTCGCGAACATATTGGCCCGATTGCCTGCTTCAAGCAGGTATTAGTGGTCGACCGATTACCCAAAACCCGCTCGGGTAAGATTCTGCGCAAGCTGCTGCGTACGATTGCCGACGGTAAAGAGTTTGCTATTCCCTCGACCATCGATGACCCCACCAGCCTGACGGATGTTCACGCCGCCATGCGCGAGCGCTCGGTAGGCGCGGCGGGCAGGGCCACACCGCTGGATTGAAGTTTTGCAGGCTCGAGCCGCCCGAGATTGAGGGCGGCTTTTATTACCCGACTTTTAATAGCTCGTAGAAGCCGTATAATGCGCTCCTCAGCATGGCGTACAGTTTTTTTCACAAGCTGACCGACTGCGCTTACTACCCCGAGGGTTCCCTAACCCCTCTTCGCTATTAAAAAAAGGTCTGCCCGCATGTTTGCATTGAGTGAGACTCAGCGCCGCCGTTGCCTAATGGTGATGGTGGCTTTTCATATTGGCATTATTGCCGCCAGTAACTATCTCGTTCAGCTACCGTTTACGCTGTTTGGTTTTCATACCACCTGGGGCGCGTTTAGCTTTCCGTTTATCTTTTTGGCCACCGATCTAACGGTACGTCTGTTTGGTAAAGGGCCGGCGCGATCGATTATTCTGCGCGTTATGCTCCCCGCGCTGCTGGTCTCCTATATCGTATCGGTGGTGTTTCCCCGCGGCAGCTTTGCCGGGATTGAAGCTCTTTCAGAGTGGAATCTGTTTGTCGCCCGTATCGCCCTCGCCAGCTTCCTGGCCTATGTGATCGGCCAGTTGCTGGACGTTCAGGTGTTTGACCGCTTGCGCCAGTGGGCATGGTGGGTAGCACCCGTTTGCTCAACGGTGCTGGGCAATCTGGCCGACACCTTTGCATTCTTCTCGGCGGCGTTCTATAACAGCCCAGACCCGTTTATGGCCGCCAACTGGGTGGAAATTGCCGCCGTCGACTATGCAATCAAGCTTGCTATCAGCCTACTGTTTTTCCTGCCGCTGTATGGCTTGCTGCTTGCCTGGCTAACGCGCCGCTTGGTGGTTTGGACAGGCCAGGTGGATGCCGAGCCCCGCACGGCGTAATCGCGTAAATACACAGAGTTCGCAAGGCTGAGGAGCTAGCATGACTGACGTTGCCACCGTTGATCTCCACTTTATCGATATGCCCGCCGAAGAAGCCGCGGCGGATGCCACCCCGCTGGTAGTGATTCATGGCTTGCTGGGCAGTGCCGATAATTGGCGTTCGCACTTGAAAGTGTGGCAGCGCAGCCGCCGGGTAATTGCGCTGGATCTGCGCAACCATGGCCGCTCGCCCCACGCAGAGGGAATGCGTTACGCCACCATGGCGGATGACGTGATTGCGCTACTCGATAAGCTCTCGATTGAGCGCGCTCACGTGCTAGGCCACTCCATGGGTGGCAAAGTTGCGATCAGTCTGGCGCGCTTGGCGCCTGAGCGGGTGGCGTCGCTGATTGTGGCGGATATTGCCCCGGTGGCTTATGACCATGGTCACGATGATGTATTTGCAGCGCTTGAAAACGTTCGGAAAGGGCAGCCTAAAAATCGCCGAGAAGCGGACGATCTGTTGGCCGAGCACGTGGACTTCCGGCCCACGCGGCTGTTTTTGGCCACGAACCTCGTTCGTAACGATGATAACGTGATGGCGCTACGGGTAGGCTTAGACCAGATTCAGCGTGGCTATAGCGACATTATCGGCGTGCCGGATGGTGAACAGCCCTACGATGGTGCGACGCTTGTGCTGCGTGGCGGCGATTCCCATTACGTGGCTGACGACATGATCCCCGCGCTGCGTGAAGTGTTGCCCCGCGCCCGGCTGGTAACGCTTAAAAATGCCGGCCACTGGCTACACGCCGACCAGCCAGAAGCCTTTCAGCAGGCGGTCGTGGCGTTCTTAGACGCTTAGTAGCTGCGCTTGCAGTAGGTGAAGAGCAAGTAAGCCGTGCTGTGTTTCAGAGTGGCGTAATCGTCAAGCCGTGCTGCGCCGGGTAGCGCAAGAAGCGGTTCAAAATTCGGTAGCTATCCACATCGAAACTTGCCGGCGTGTCCGCCAGGGTTTGCGCTTTGTTAAGGCTCGACGCACTGCCCAGGTAACACCAATGGCGGACAACGTGCCAGGCGGGAGATGCACTGCCCGTTGGCTGTTCTTCAATTGCGATACTGCCTGGCCAGGGCCAGACATTGACCTGAAGCTGCTTGAGCGCTGCCTTTGCCCGCTGGTTATGTGCTGCTATTGACTCCTGACCATTGCACGCTCCAAGGCACTTGCCCACCTGGTTGGCAAAACAGCGCCCCTTACCTTTTTCAAGCCCCAGCACCCGAGGGCAGAGTTGTTGCTCCTCGGCAATCGCGCGCAGCGCGTTCTTGGCCTCCCGGGCATTGCGAAACAACCCATACAGCGTGCCACCTTGTGGCATGCTCAGCGGCTGGCTGAGGGCGCTCCCACTCAGCATTTCAGGGTGGTCGGCTTCCTCAGCCCAGTGCCAGGTCGTTAACTTACGCTGCTTGCGTAGTTGGCGGTTCATAATCGGCATTAACGTTTTCACCAGTTGCGCTTCACGCAGCTGGGCGCCTAAATCACCAGCGGTCTCTTCCCACTCGATATGCTGCACCTGCTGAGCAAGACGCATCTCTTTGTCGTCCTGATGGTCGCGCTGAAAATGCCCGAGCACCCGGTTACGTAGATTGATGCTTTTGCCCACATAGAGTGGCAGCCGGTTATGGCCGTAAAACAGATAAACGCCGGGGCAGGCGGGTAACCCCTCCAACTGGGCGCTATCCAGGTGGGCGGGCAGCGTGCGGTGGCGGCGTTCATCCCCCAGCAGGCGCTGCCACGCTTCATCGCTGTGCTCTACCTGCCACGCTTGCCAGAGTGACCACAGCGCCTCTACGTCGTCTCCAGCACGGTGTTGGTGGATGGAGGTAATGGCGTAGCGACTCAGCAGTGCTTTCAGGTTGTGCTGGCGCTCTTGAGGCGCTATCCGGCGGGATAAGCGTAGCGTGCATAGCAATGGCGCGCGGTACTCCTGCCCGGCACGCTTAAATTCGTTACGCAGAAAACCATAGTCAAAGCGCGCATTGTGGGCCACTAGCTGCCCGTCACCTAACCACTCCCGAAGTGATTCGGCTATCTGCGCAAAGCGGGGCGCATTAACCAACATGTCGTCACGAATCCCCGTCAGTTGGGTGATCTGCGCGGGCACCTTGCACCCTGGATTTATTAAGCTCGTCCAGCGATCCACTAGCTCGCCGTTGACGACTTTAAGGGCGGCTATTTCAGTAATCCTGTCCCGTGTCGTCCGGGTGCCGGTGGTCTCAACGTCTACAAAAATTAAAGCTGTTTCGCTCATGGGCCGCCATGGTAGTGGATGGAAAGCGATCAATACGTGGTTATAAAGTGTGGGGGTCTACCGCTAAGCGCGTGACGGGTAGTGTCGCGTCTGTAAGGCCCATTTGGTTTAAGAAGGTTTCAAAACCAGCGTAACGGCGGCTATCTAACGCAGCGGGGCTCAGCGCTATGCGACGTAGGATATCCTCCCAGGCATTGGCGTTAATGTCGTTGTCGAGTACAGGGTGCGCGCTAATCAATTGCTCCCAGGCGGCGTCAGGGTTGTCGATAATCCAGTGGCTCGCCTGCTCAAGGGCAAGCACGAATCGGGACCAGGTATCGGCGCGGCGAACAAGCGTATCACTATTGGCCAGCACTACCAGACCATCGCTACGGGGAATGTCCAATTCATTGAAGCGAATGACGTGAGTGTTGATACCTTCAGTCGCCAACTGCTGGGGGAGGTAGTGGTAAAAACCATCGGCGACGGCGTCAATCTGTCCTTCGCGCATTGCACGAATGGGATCAAAATGCAGATTGGCGGGTGGGGTGAAATCATCGGTTTGTCGCACGGAGCGGGGTATTAAACGCGGAATGCTCAGGTCGCGACCTTCACCGGTGGTATAACCGTAATGTAACCCAGCCAGGGTACTCTCTGTTTCCGCCTGCGCTTGACCTGCCACGATGACCGCTGATAACGATGTTTCAATTAGTGTCGCGATGCGTGTGATGGGCGCGCCGTTATGGACATACAGGTGAAGCAGTGGCTGGCGGGTTAACGCCAAATCGACTTCGCCGGCGGTTAATAGTTTGATGGCAATGGAGGGGTCGGCCGGTGATTGAATGTCTACCTCAAGCCCTTGAGCTGCATACAACCCCCGCTCTTTGGCAATCACCAAAGCGGCATGTTGTGGACTCAAGTACCAATCCAGCATAAGCGTGATGTGCTTAACCGGTGGCGGCTCTAGAGGTGGCGCCGGAGTCTGCGCCATGGTGGGCACTTCTTCGACACTTTCGCTGTTAATGGGTCGCCAAAATGCTTCTGGCACCTCGACGTCCGTATCAAGCGTCAGTGGTATGCTTTCTGAAGAGCTTTTCCCATCTTGCAGGGACTCATTTTCCAGAGGGCTTTCTTCTTTTGCGCTCTCTTCGCTCTCTTCATTTGCGTAAATAACTGAATTAGAAAACAGTAAGGTAATGATGATACTCAACAGAATAGGGTGCCAACAGCGTGAGAGGCAACGCAACATAGTCAGTAACTCCAGAGGTCGTAGCGGCGAAGTGTAGCCGCCCAGGAAAGCTTCTGACCAGCCCCTTGAGTATAAGAGGGCGCTGAGAAGAGACAGTAAATTCAACGTTTACATGCAATAATAGCGCTGTATTGATGTAGAGATGGAGAGTCATGGACGCAATTTATACGTTCTTTTTGGTAGGCGGTTCGCTAATGGCCCTCAGTATTCTGGCCAGCCGTTTATCGTCGATGATGGGTGTACCGCTACTGCTGATCTTCCTTGGGCTAGGCATGCTAGCAGGTGAGGAGGGCGTGCTGGGCGTTGAGTTTGATGACTACTCTATGGCCTTTGCCATCGGCCACCTCGCATTGGCCATGATTTTGTTGGATGGTGGCTTACGTACCCGCCTCAAGACCTTCCGGGTGGGGTTTAAGCCCGCGCTCTCGCTTGCGACCTTTGGTGTTTTTATCACCAGTGCCATCGTTGGCATTATCGCCATGTGGATTTTTGACCTAACGATAGTGCAGGGCCTGCTGGTCGGCGCGATCGTAGGTTCAACGGATGCTGCCGCGGTTTTCTCCATGCTTAGCGGTCGCGGCGTTAATCTCAATGAGCGGGTAGGGGCGACGCTGGAGATTGAGTCGGGCACCAACGACCCGATGGCGATTTTCCTCACCCTAATGCTGGTTGAACTGCTTGTCGGTGATATTGGTGGGCCCCTTGAAACCCTCCTGTTCTTTATGTCCCAGTTTGGCATTGGTTTGATCGTCGGCCTGGGAGGCGGTTGGCTGAGTGCCAAGCTGCTGCGCTGGCTCGATTTAGCCCCGGGCCTTTACGCCATGCTGGCGCTGGCGCTAGGGTTCAGCGTGTTCGGTTTAACCAGCGTACTGGGCGGTAGCGGCTTCTTAGCGATTTACCTGGCCGGGTTGATGATTGGTAACCAGCCAGGACGCCACCTAAACTTTATTTTGCCTGTTCACGATGGCTTGGCGTGGCTAAGTCAAATCGGCCTGTTCCTGGTGCTTGGCCTGCTGGTCACCCCCAGTGAACTGTGGGACGTGGCACTGCCTGCGGGTTTAGTGGCGCTGGCGCTTATCTTTATCGCCCGCCCGCTGGCCGTGCTGATCACTATCAAGCCGTTCTTTAAGTTTCGCTGGAGGGAAACCCTCTTTATCGCCTGGGTAGGTTTGAGAGGGGCAGTGCCTATCGTACTGGCTATTTTCCCGGTTATCGGCGGGGTCGAAAACGCCTCGCTCTACTTTAACGTCGCCTTCGCTGTGGTCTTGATGTCGCTGCTGATCCAGGGCGGCTCGCTGACGCTGATGGCCAAGTGGCTGAAGGTGGAGGTGCCGGTGGGTACCGTACCTAACCGACGCGGCCCGTTGGGCATATTGCCGGAAAATGACTTTGAGCTATTTGTCTATGGGGTCGAGAACCAGGATTTAGAGGACGTGCCCATCCGGCTGCTGCGTTTTCCGTCAGGGGCGCTGATCTCGGCGCTGTTCCGCGACCACACCATGCTGCACCCCAAGGGCAGCACACGCTTAAAGCTGGGCGATGTGATTTGTGTGATCGGCCGTTCAGAAGACTTGTACGCCCTTAACAGACTCTTCAATGGCGATGCCAAGCTTAAACAGGAGCGCGCCTTCTTCGGTACCTTTACCCTGGATGGCAGCGCGCAAATGCAGGACATCGCCCAAGCCTATGGTCTAACGCTTAGCCCCGGCGAGCAGAACATGACACTGGCGGAGTTTATTGCCCTGCGCGTGGGTGGCCACCCGGTGGTCGGGGACGACGTAGACTGGCACGGCATCCATTGGGTAGTCAGCGATATGGAAGGCGGAAAGATTACCCGCGTCGGGTTACGTTTGTACTAAAAGACGTTGACTTCCAAGGAAAAGCTGTTAGTATACGCACCCATAAGCCGGAGGGATGGCAGAGCGGTTGAATGCACCGGTCTTGAAAACCGGCATAGGTTAATAGCCTATCCAGGGTTCGAATCCCTGTCCCTCCGCCACCTCGATACTAAAGCCCCTGATTCGTCAGGGGTTTTTTCGTTTCTAGGCTCTGCGTTTTCTGCCTAGCATGCTTTCTATTGAATGCATCGGTCTTTCATTGTGCTGGGCTTGTGTTAGAGGTTCCTGCACAGTCTCCGCTGGTGTACTGCCTAATGTGCGATTTCCTAGCTGGTTCATTGCATCTCTTGCGCGGTGCGGCGCTAGGTGCGCGTACTTCTCTGTCATCTGTACAGTGGAGTGCCCGAGCACTTCTTTCACGTCCAGTAGCGGTACGCCTTAGCTGACCATCCAACTAGCGCACGTGTGGCGCAAGTCGTGTATCCGGAAGTTCGTAATGTGCGCACTGGTGCACGAGCTCTTAAATCCTTCCCGCAGATTTCCAAGTCGTTCACCATCAGCCTTCGCGAACAACCATTCGCTTTCCTTCTTCGTCTGGGGGGCAGCTACCACCTCAGCGGGATTCGGCGTGGCTTTCTATTCCCGTACTTGCAGCCGATTACCTGAGGCAAATCAACCGTCATTCATGGGGTTGAATAATTGCTTGGTAATCTGCCTTGGGCAGTGCCTGCAGGTTCATATACGACACGTGAACGGCCATTTCTGTCAGTGTGAACGTCGCCAGCTCATCCATGAGAGAAAGGGCAAGGTCGTAGCTGGAGAGGCTGGTGGCAATCCCCGGTGTCCAGTGGTGAGCTTTGATGGCGCGGGCTATTAGTACCTCTCGATCGGAGTCGAGGGGGAACGCAGCGCCTCGGTAGGCGTCACGCCAGTGGTCGCAATAACAAGCAACGACAAACTCTCGGAAAGTGTTGACCAGCATTTTGTGCAGTGCTTCGAGGTTTTCGACGCCCGACTCTGGCAGGTTACTGTATTCCCGCTGCATCTGCTCGAGCTGATCCCAACGCTTGTGGTAGGCGGCCTTGTCCAACGCTTTCCCCTTATCCCTAGTTTAGAGGCCACCAATATAGCGATGCTGGGTGACTTTGCTCAATTCTTCTTTGGCGTGAGGCTGGGCTTTCTATTTCAGGGAATTGCTATGAAAAAGGCTCCGCCTATTCACCAATATCACATGGGAAGTAATGCAATGCTCCCCAAGAGATGGAGGGTAATGTTCTTTTTAAATCAATCCCTAAGTGATCAGCTTCAATAAGCGTTCCCACTTGTTGAGAATAACCACTCCTTTTGTGCGCCCGAGCTGCACACAAGTATCGTTAAAAGCAGGCCTACGAAGGCCTTCTATATCGGGGAAATCGATCAAAGCGATCCTGCACGTTTCACATTCGTATTCTTCAAAGCTGTAAGCAGCTTTCTTCATGTAGAGCCTCTGAAAGCGTCTCCTTGCCTTGCGACATTGAGCTGCGTGCTTTTTGGGATCTATTACAAAATCCAGCATGGTACTTACTGCAACAATGACACCACTGGTAGCGGTCAAAAACGTGTGCTCAGTGATCACTCCTGCAAAAGCAGCACTACCACCAAAAAGACTGGTGAACGTGAACACATTGGCCATCCTGCTAAAAAGCCTTTGCTGCAGTTGCATGTACCTCACCATGTAACAGGTGCCATCAATAGCCTCTTCGAACGACATTGGGTCGTGCCTTTCAGAAATGCTGGGAAGGCTTATATCTTTCATGTCATTACATCCCTACCAGGAGCGTATGCAGACTTCGTCTTCAGGAAAGTCTGGGTCATCAGGAAAACGAGGTTCTGGTCTGGGAATCCTTATCGGTGGAATACATGGGATCTGGCCCGGAGGATCCCATTCTCCGGCTTGGCATCTCTTTTGAAATTTCATCGTTTCTCTCCGTTACAGAATGTTAAGGAGGGAGTGGTCATTTTCAGTTTAGGACTGGTTTTAAAAAACCGCCTAATGTTTGTGGCCGGAGGTGCGCCATGACCGAAGAACGCGCATTCCGCGGTGTATGGATACCCGCTGAGATTTGGCTGAATCGAGAGCTCTCACTGCAAGAGAAAGTGATGCTGATTGAGATCGACAGTCTGCAGCACCCGCAAAAAGGCTGTTTCAAGAGCAATAAGAAGCTGGCGGAATTCTTTGGCCTCTCGCCTAACCGTGTTTCCGAAGTAATCAGCTCGTTGAAAAAGAAGGGCTGGATTCGTGTGGATCAGGTACGTGAAGGCAAACAGATTGTTGAGCGCAGGATCTTCATGAAGCACCCCTCGATAAGCCGAATAGGGGTACTCGAAAAACCGTGAAGAGAGGGGGGCAGCAAGGAGAATGGCGCAAGCGAACGTGAAGCCATCCGTGCTTTCGTGGGCGGGCTCGACCTGCTGATAGTGGATGAGGTCGGCGCGCAGCTCGGTACCGAGTGGGAGCGCTTGATGCTCTTCAAAATTATCAATGAGCGCTACAAGCAGATGTTGCCGACGATCCTGATTAGCAACTTGGAAGCCGACAAGCTCGAGGAGTATCTGGGCAAGCGCATCATCGACCGTATGCAGGAAGGTGGTGGTGCCACGCTCAAGCTTGATTGGGGCAGCTACCGAACTCAGCGAGGTGCCGCATGAGTAAACCAGCAACTAAGCCGTTTGTCTCCCGAGCCAGCAGTGTGACCAAAGCGTTAACTGCCATTGGCAAACTGCCCAAGGTGGTCACCGACGCTATCCAGCTGTGGGGTGACGTGGAGATCGTGGTGCGCAAACGCCAGGTCAAGCGCAGCCTCGACCAGAACAAGCTCCAACGTAAATGGATGCTCGAGGCGGAAGCTCAAGGCGACCAGACCGCCGAGGAGTACCGCGGCTACTGCAAGCTGCACTTCGCAGTACCGATCCTGCGCTGGGAACTGCCCGATTTCTGTGAGAAGTACGACCGCATCGTGAAGCCATTGCCGTATGAGCTGAAGCTCGAGCTTATGCAGGAGCCGTTGGACTTCCCCTGCACCCGACTGATGAGCAAAGACCAGAAGACCCGCTGTCTGGATGCGGTGTACCAGCACTTCACCAGCTTGGGCATGCGGCTCACCGATCCCAACCTGCGCGGCTTTCGTCCAGATGAATACAAGGAGGTGGCGTAATGCTCCCCAATGAGTGTTATCTGCCCACCAAGCCGCACCGCTGCCGCCAGTGGCTGAGCAACGTGCATGAGATTGAGAGCTGCGTTTTGTGTGGTGCCTGGGGCATCCAAGCCGCTCATAGCAATCAGCACCGTGGCCGTGGGCAAAAGGCTAGTGATGCACTGACTGCTGCGCTTTGCCCAAGGTGTCACGGCGAAATTGATAACGGCAAAGAGCTAAGCCGGGAGGAGCGCCGTGCACGTATGAACGAAGCCATTGTGTTGACGCTGGACGCGTTAGCCAGACGTCAGCTAGTGAAGGCGGTGAAGTAATGAAATGCCCTACGTCATGGCCAGACGGCCGCAAGCTGGGCGGGGAGAACGGCTATTCGCCTGAGTGGGCTCGGGAGTGCGAGGTGAAGTTCGTCGCTCGACAAATGCTGGCTGTACCTAAAGAGCAACGTAAGGCGGTATTCGACCAGTGGGCAAAAGTGTTTACGCACATCACTCAAGAGAAGGTGAAAAGCGTGTGGGATCAAGTCGTTAACGAAAGAAAACGCAACGGTAAGGGCAACAAAACGCAACAGCTGCGCAACAACGCAACGGTAGGGGGAAGTGATGCGATATATCTCAGCTCGACAGATGATCTTTGACGCGTATCACGAGCAGCGTGGCAGTGTGATGGCATATGCGCAGGAGATTGCGCGAATGGGTGCGCAAGTGCAGACGACCCAGCGCAACAACAACGATTGGCGCATTGTGAATGGGCTGGAAGCGGGGGCTGTGATCAGTGCCGTTGAGAACCAGCCAGCGCACTTGGCAGCGTTGGCCCGTTACTGTTTTGGGCCTTTTACCAAAGATGAGCTAGCAGGGGATAGAGAAATTGTCGAAATAGCCCTGTACCAGCAAATGATTCATGAGTGTGTGAAGCTACCAGGGCAGGGCAAAGGCAAGCCGACTGTTCAGCAGCTTGAGACCCTTCGTTACCTGTGCATGGCAGCTCTGTACCACCATAGCGAGGTGACTTGGCCTTATTCGAGGCAGGGTTTGCACTCGCCTAAGGCGGTAAAAAAGTGGTTTAATGAATACTTAGATGCTGAGATTGATGTGCGCTTCTGGACTCGCAGAGATAGAGCTACTTGGGGGCGAGTTTGGGGACAAGCATCGTTAATGCTCGATCAGTGGGAGCGAATAGCGCTGTTTCCACTATCTAAGCTGGTTAATATTGCAGCTTAATAATTTTTTGATAAGGACTGCATGTGCCTGATAACAATTGGAGAGAAAAGGTATTAAAATCTACTGGAGTTTTTGAAGAGCATGAAACAGATTTAGCTTTAATGAAATTGCTAGTGCTCGACAATAAGCCAGAATATTTTTACCGATATAGGTCAGGGCGCGACTACGATTTGAATGCATTGAAAGATGGATGCGAATATTTGTCATACCCCAATGATTACAATGATCCTTTTGATGCTCATATTTTTATAGATAAAGAGGTCGCTATAATTCCTGCTCTGAATAAAAGAATTAATGAAAAGATGACGCCAGAGTTTAGGCAGGTGGTTAAATATTTAACTGGTCATGACAAGCTCGATATATTTGGTGATCGTGCTGATAGGCAGCTTTTAAAGAAAGCAAGAAAAAAATTGGTTCTAGAGCATCTTCATTACAAAAATCCTGTGATTATTTTTCTAAAAAATGTGAAATTCTAGAAAATAAACTTGAGGAACTTTTAGATAATGATATAAGAGGGTTGGCTTTGATATGCTCTTTTACGACAGAGAAAAATAATTATCTAATGTGGTCGCACTATTCTGATTCTCATAAAGGATATTGCCTTGAATATAACTTTCCTGGCCCTGCAATTGACAGTGGGTTAGTTCTTCCAGTTTCCTATCGTCATAGTCCAGTTGATGTGACGAATCTTGTAAGAAAATCGGGCGCTGGCAATAGAGGAATTTTAGTCCGGGCAGCAATGGGTAGTGCTTTAGTGAAAGGAAACCCGTGGGAATATGAGGATGAGTGGCGTTATGTTTGCTTTGCAGAAAGACATGATCGAGAGTTAAAGGGGCTTAAGCTGAATAGGGTTCTTCTTGGTTGCAACGCTAGTGATGAACTCCAACATAAAGTCATAGAAATATGTCGAGAGAGAGGGGTTGGAGTAGTCAAGCAGAAAAAATCGCCAAGTTCTTTTGACTTGATCGAAGGTGAACGGTTGCTTTAGTTGTTGAAAACTGCATCAATTCGTACTACGATATTATCACTATCCAATTTTGCGCCCTGGCTTTGAGCCAGGGCGTTTTGCTATGAGGCCCTGCGAGTGCCGCCGTTGCTGCCAGAGTACCTAAGCCAGCCTGTTCAGATTGCCGTCCAGACTGTTTCGATCACCGACTGGTGGCCTGTATGGGTTGCTGCGGCGGCAACATTAATAGGAAGTTTTGGGGGAGCTTGGATAGGTGGCCGTGTGGCGTATCGCAGCGCAGTCAAAGCTAACCAAGAATTGCTGAGGCGTCAAAAATTAGAAGAAATTTTAATGATAGTTGGCGACTTAGAAGACAAGTTATTACCTGTTGTCGGTTCAATTATTGTAGATTCAGATAAGTTTACTGACGCTGAAATTCTTAGAATTAAAGAGGCTTCAAAGAAAATAGAATTTAGCTTAACGATGAAGCTTAGAATGCTTCTTAAAGTCTATAGCTCAGATTTGGTTGAACGATCGAACATGCTTCATGTTAGGTTGGTTGTTATAAGGAACAGCTCTAACCAGGCAGATACAATCCCACATCACTCGCGTGAAGAACTGCTAACTAACCCAGGTTTTGATTTTCAAGTTTTATTGGGGCAGATAAGGGATGAACTCATAAATAAATTGCGCTTAAAAATTTGAGACTGTGTAATATTTTAATTCGGCCCTGCCGTTCGGCGGGGCTTTTCTATTTATAGCGGACGAGACAGGCGGCAAGACGTCAGGCCCATAACCAGGAGAGAAGTGGTTCAATTGCACTTTCCGCTATCAATTACTTCTGTCGTGAGACATCAGATAATTACCATGACTACCTTTCTCAAGCAGCGGTTGTCGCCGCGGTCATTAGCAGCCGCTAGGGCTGATACGTTAATCACTCGTCTGGTCATGACCTAATCTGTTAGATATGATTGAGAGGGACTTGTTTTGAAGTCGCGGCTGCTGGATACGCTGGATTGAGTCAATAATCCTTGCTATCTACATTGACTACTGGGCTAATGTCCAACTCTGTTTCGCTTTAGTTGTAAGCTATTTACCTACAACAAGGGTCTCATTGACCCTTGGCTATGCGCTGTTGTTATCTGGTGCTGAGGTAAAACTAAAACTAGAGAAAAGGGAGCAACCGCATGGCTGATCGCAGAGTAACGGCTACAGGCAAAGATAAAGATGGTGATATCACCAAGCTTTGTAAAACTGGTGAGTGGTGGTCGCCCGTTGGGAAGGCAACCGCAATTAACGAGATTGAGCAAGGCACCCATTCTTATTATGTCCAAGATGGTTCCGGCAACAGGGCTGATATTCACGTAGTAGGTTCAGGCACAAGCAAGTACCTGCGCACAAACGCTGATGCTTCTTCGTCTAATAATCTTGATAACTTGCCTGATTGCTAGAGCATCTATCAGGAAAATAGGCGTTAGGTATATGCATGATTTGGGTGGAAATATTGCAGTCCGTGTCTGAAATGGCTAACCTGTCTTAGCTGCCCATCTCATCGCCTCGATTCTATCGGGGCGTTTTAGTATTAGCCAAAAGGAAATCTCCCTTTGAGTACATTCACAGCTCTTCAGGATGTCATTCAGCACCATTTTAACGGTAAGGCTGCCGAGCTGCAGTCATTTGTAAAAACGGGTTACTCTTTCGAGGAGTGGTTCAACTGGGAGCTTTTCTACGCTCTGCAGGTATCCGAAAGCGACCTTAAACCCAAGCCAGCTTATCGCCATGTAACCGACCTGCAAGCCTCTAAGAAAACTGGTGATGTGTATTTCACGAAAGGTGGGCATAGCTACATTGTTGAAGTCGCGCTGGTTCATGACTACACCAGTGATAAGAAGTGGCGTGACAAAGTGCATTGGGATCGTGACCAGCTTTTAACCCTCAAGGGAGCTGATAAGGTCATACCTATTCAGCTGCTTGTGCTTGTATCGAATCACGACGATATGGAAGCGTCGTCTGACTGGATGAACTGGCTCAAATCATTAAGTTTTTGGGGTGATGCCAAAGATATTCAGGTGAAAATTCGGTTACCTCAGAACGGCCAAGCGTGGATCGTAGGTTGGGCAGTTTAAGCCGATTGATTCAGTAGCGGTATCAAAGTTGCAGCCTGTGCCTGAAATAGCTAGTATTTTCCCACTAACCCATTTTGCGCCTCGGCTTTGCCGGGGCGTTTTGGTATTAGACCCTGCGAGTGCCGCTCGACATAAAAATTGGATTAGGTCGTCTTACAGACTATCCTTCAATGAAGTAAATACATTGAGGGATTCAAAATGGATGACTTTGAACTCGGGGACAATGAGCAGGCCATTGAAGAACTTATCGAGTTAGGGTATCTGGACCATGGTTCCAAGGAATATGGTATTACAAGGCAATTTGTGAATGACGGGTATGATTCTCTAAGCACAAAGCAAAAGCATATTTTCAATCAATCAACAGGCCTTCTGATGAAAAATGCTAAGTGCCTCGTTTGCGACAACAGTATCCCTTTCTCAGAACTGCCTGTATTTTTGGAGGAAGGTGATCAGTTATGCAGCTATCACCGGAATTCCTCTTTTAAAAACGACTAATTGGTATCAATTTTATAATTAGCTCCATCGGTTTTCGGTGGGGCTTTTCTGTTTCTACTGTCGTGAGACAGCAGGTGTCCGTATGCCCCGTATTACTCCCCAAGCCGCTGGCGGCAAGAACGTCTGCGCGTTTCTCGATGTGTTGGCGTTTGCCGAGATCGGCAAGCCGATGCTTAAAGACCCACGCACCGATGACGGGTACCGCGTCATTGTGGGCTCTATCCCTAGCAAGCTGATTCTGCTGGATGATTACACCGACCACCCGCGCCAAAGCGTGAAGGTGCGTAAAGGCCTGTACTCAACAGCAGCAGGCCGGTACCAGCAGTTAAGCCGCTTTTGGCCTCATTACCGCGACCATCTTGGTTTGCCCGATTTTGGGCCAATCAGCCAAGACCGTTGCGCCATTCAGCAAATTCGAGAGCAGCGCGCCTTGCCCCTCATTAAAGCGGGCGAGATTGCCGAGGCTATCTATCGGTGCCGGAATATCTGGGCATCGCTACCAGGTGCAGGCTACGGCCAACATGAGCATTCATTAGAGCGCCTGCTGCTGGAGTTTAAGCGCGCCCAAGGTGAGCTGTGTGCTAACGACCAGACCTGGTACGAGCGCGCCAAGTTACGGAGGGCGGCGTAGTGCCCCAGGAGCGCGACGTGAAACCCTTAGTTTTCGAGCGGCATATGCAGACAGGAATCCAAGTGCTGCTGGTGGCACTGATCATTTGGGCGGGTACCGAGCTTGTGAAGCTAGGGCAGCAATCGGTTGTTCTTGAGGAGCGACTGACAACCCAGGGCTTAATGCTCAATGAGCTTCGCCAAGAGCTACGAGAATGGGGTGATACCTACTACCGCACCACGGACGCCAGGCGTGAGCTGGATGAGATAGAAGGGCGTATCGATAACTTGAACAGCCGCGTGTCGGCGCTGGAGACTAGGCAATGAGCATTGCAGCTAAGGCGTTATCGGTGATTACCGGCCCGCTGTTCAGCGTAATCGACAAGGCAGTCACCGACAAAGACGAAGCCGCCCGACTCAAGCACGAGATCCAAACTCAGTTGATCGATGCTGAGGACAGTGCACTCAAAAGCCAAATGCAGGTGGTATTGGCAGAAGCGGCTGGTGAGAGTTGGCTGCAACGTAACTGGCGCCCGATTCTCATGCTCACGATTGTGGCAATCGTCGCCAATAACTACCTAATTGCGCCGTATCTGTCTGCCATGTTTGGCGTAGGCCTGACGCTGCCATTACCCGAAGCGCTCTGGAATCTCATGACGCTAGGTGTTGGTGGCTATATCGCTGGTCAGACTGCCGAGCGTGGTATTTCAAGTTGGCAGAGTGGACAGGTGGCCAAGGAGCAGGCCAAGGCGCAAGGAGTGTATCGAAATATTCAAAGTGGATGACATCCGAGTCTTGGGCTGGGTTGAAGTCAAACAATGGTGGCTATGACTTGATGACCCGGGCTGTTGGAGCAGCCCGGGATTGTTTTACTTCTTCTCCTTGCGAACTCCCTTGAAGGGCGTCTGGTCACTTGTCTTCTGATCCATAAATCGGCCAGTAGACGTGTCACGTTTTACCCAGTTACCCGAAGGAGTTTGTGTCTGAGACCGGCCCTTAACGGCGCCATTACGCTTACCATCTCCTGATGGAGGGTTTGTTGCCATGTTGATCACCTCGCTAGTGAGATCATGTTGATCGAATTAATCTTCGATCATTTATAAGTGTACATCTGTTGGAGTATTTAAATGTCTGTTTCTGAGTTTTCTAGACAAAAGTCTCTGACCCCTCTAGGCGAGGCAGCATCTGAGCGTTTCGAAAACAAGGTCAAGGAGGCGGTTGAAGAGGCTATTGCTGAAGGACTCTGCTGGGGGATGATTGTGGCAGTTCTGCATCAGGCAGTGCACTGGATGCATCGTAGGATAGATGAGGAATAATCGAATCTCGCTGTAGTACAGGAAAATGCGTATTTTGCTAAGTTCTCGCTGTGAAGCGACAAGGCAACGCTGTGAAGCGCCGCCTAAGGCCATGCCGTGAGGCAGTGCCACCCTAGCCGCTCGCTGTGAAGCGTCCGGCACCTTTTGATATGCTCACCTTCATACGACATAAGCTATGAGGGTGAGCATGCACGAGCTACGTGTAGATACGTACCTAACTACCAGAACTGCTAACCTTCTGAAGTCCCATGGTTTCGATGTATCGAAGGAAAACCCAATGCTTCAAACGCTTGTTGATACAAAAGCATGGTGGGACTTAGAAGGCTTCGGTGAGAGAAGCAGGGACGAGCTAAGCCAGGCATTGATGACTGTTCGCAGAGGGTGTAAATGATTCTGTGTAACCGCCCAGGTTATACATAGTCGCTAATTCGGTCTTCGAACTCGATCATAAACCGATTTAGTGCAGCTCTCCAATTCCGAATTGGCATCGTCCATTTCTTCGACGCGTCCATGATGGCGAGGTAGACCACCTTGCGCGCCGAGTCGTCCGTAGGGAAGAGCTTGCGCTTCTTGATCGCTTTACGGATGACACTGTTAAGCGATTCAATGGCGTTGGTCGTATAGATCGCCCTACGGATATCCTCGGGGTAGCGGAACAACGTATTCAGGTTGGGCCAGTGATTGCGCCAGGAACGACTGATGTGGGGGTACTTCTCATCCCAGCGGCCGGAGAACTCGTCCAGTGCCTGCAGCGCCTCTTCCTCGGTGACTGATTGATAAATACGTTTCAGATCGGCAGTGACCGCCTTATAGTCCTTCCACGGCACATACTTCATCGAGTTGCGCATCATATGGACAAGACAGAGCTGGATCTGGGTCTGTGGGAAAGCCGCGCTGACGGCGTCGGGGAAGCCTTTGAGCCCATCCACGCAAGCGATGAGAATGTCTTTTACACCGCGGTTCTGGAGTTCCGTGAGTACGCCTAGCCAAAACTTGGCGCCTTCGTTCTCTGAAAGCCACATACCCAGCAGTTCCTTGTGCCCTTCTAGGTTGACGCCCAGCGCTAGGTAAATGGCTTTGTTGATCACCTGCTTGTCCTGCCGGATTTTTACCACGATGCAGTCCAAATAGACGATGGGGTAGACCGGATCCAGCGGGCGCGATTGCCATTCCACAACCCGCTCGATCACAGCGTCTGTGACTTTCGAAATCAGCGTGGGGGAAATGTCGGCATCGTACATCTCCTTGAAGGTTGCGACGATCTCACGGGTGGTCATCCCCTTGGCATAGAGGCTCAGGATTTTATCGTCCATCGAGGTAAAGCGGGTCTGGCCTTTCTTCACCAGCTGTGGAGTGAAGCTGCCTTCACGGTCGCGAGGCGTATTCAACTGGAATTGCCCGTCCTCGGTCTTCAGAGTCTTGCTCGTGTAACCGTTGCGGCTGTTGGCGTTGTCTGAGGGTTGGTGCCGCTCGTAGCCCAGATGCTCATCCAGTTCGGCATTGAGTGCCGCCTCGACGGTGATCTTGGTCAGCATCTAACTGAACTCGTTGAGGTCTTTTTCAGTCTTGAGGGTTTTGGCTGCCTCGCGTGCGAAGGCTTCCAGTTCTTTCTTGTTCATGTCGCCTATCCTTACCCAGTCGGGTTCAATAATAGGCGGTTTACACAGTTTTATTTACAGGCTCTGTTCGCAAGAAGACGCCAGACTGCATTGCTTCAGCGATTGAGCTGCTTGAGTTGCATGGTTACTCAGTTATGCCGCCCTTAAAGAGGCAGGTCTGAATCTTTTATCTCAAGTATGTTTGCGAGCTTTTGGTTTGCTCTGTAGCGTTTCCCTACTTTGCCTAAAGTTAGAAAGGAATGTAAGGCGACACTGAAAACTACTATTAATGCTATTATGTAACTGTAGGCCATTGTTTTGTTCTCAAATTCAATGCTGTTTGGAAGAATGATTGCCATATAGCTTACAGATGATACTAAAGTGGCGTAATATGTGAACGCCACGAGTGACATAATGATGTCATAAAACTTTTTTCCTCTTATTCTGATTATTTTCTTTGCTGTCGTGCAGTAATAAAATAAATGCCCTGAAATCTGATAAGATTCAAGTGACACTTCTGGATCTGGCCTGTTAATGCAGAGTATGAAAATTTTAGGGCAGGCTGTCTTTTGATCACAGTAATCATATATGTAGTTTTTTAGTGTGCTTTCATGCTTCTCTTCTATGGGGTATTTGTGTTCAATTGTTCTAGAAAGCTCAAGTAGCTTTGTTTTTTTCTCAATGTGGAGCTTTTTACAGGATAATGAATAATTGAATGTAAAATTCAAACCTGTGAAAACTGCGACAACAATAGCACCAAGTGCAGCGATAAATTCATAGGGTGTGACTGATTCCATCGTCATTCCATATTGCAAATTAAGTTTAATCTTTATTAGATAACATTAGGGCGCTGCCAGCAATGGTGGCGTTTTTTTTATGGCTAAAAAAAACGACTGGGAGCTGATCGAGCGGGAATATCGCACCGGTCGTTTCTCGCTCGCACAGCTTGAAGCACGCCACGGCGTGAACCGCTCGAATATTTCTCGCCGTGCCAAGAAGTATGGTTGGCAGAAGGATCTAACTGAGCGCGTGCGGGAACGCACCCAAGAGAAGATTACCCGCGCCACGCTTTCGCCTGAAGCGCAAGCCGCTTACGACCAGGATGATGAGCAGGTGGTTGAACAAGCGGCCAGTGAGAATGCCGCTGTGGTTAAGGGGCACCGTAAAACCTTGGAGCGCTGGCGGGGTATTGCTGAGCGTTATGCCGAGCGGCTGGAAAGCCAGTTGGCTGAAGGCAAGATCAAGGTTGAGCTTCCCACTGGCGTGACTGAGATTGATATTCCCTTGGAGTACGTCGGCAAGTGCATGGGGCACGGTACCCAAGCGCTCGACCGCGTTATCAAGCTAGAACGCCAGAACTATGGCCTTGATGCCAACGATAAAGATGAGGGCGTTAAGACGTTTGAAGAGCTAATGGCAGAGGTTGCGCCCAGTGATTCTGCCGCCGAGTGAGCGGGCGCGCCAGGTCAAGCGCGCAGAGGCTTATCTGCGAGCACATGCAAAGGGTAGGTTAACCGACAAAGCCGATCTTCTGGCAGCGCTGGATCTAAAGTGGTTTCGGCTGAACTCGCTCTACAAGATCAAAGATAAGTCGGGTAAGAAAGTCCGCTTTAAGCCTAACAAGGCGCAGCGAGAGCGCTACCTGAACGGCCATTGCCTTGACCTGATCTTAAAAGCTCGTCAGCTGGTTTTCACCACCTTTGAAATGATCGACGCGTTGGATGATTGTCTGTTCAAGGACAACTTCGCTGCGGGCTGTATCTGTCACAAGCTGGAAGATGCTCGGGACATATTCCGGAACAAGATTACCTTTACCTACGAGAACATCGACGACGCCTGGCATGCACTGCTGAAAATGCTGGGTACCAAGATCCCCACGGCGATCAGCGACAAGAGCGGTAGCGGTGCCTACGTTTTTGATAACGGTTCAAGCATCAAGGTCAATGCCGCTTACCGTCGCAGTCCATCTCGCGATCAAACTGGCATCCACAATGATGTCCTGCTCAGCGATGCGTTTAGCCATCGCTGAACGAGGGGGCACATCAGCTGCTGCTCTCTCGGTGCTATGCATCCTGGATAGGCGAGCTACTCAAATCTTGATGTTGTAGTCGACGTACTTATGCATTAGCTCATCATAGGTGCCGTCTTGCTTGATCTCTCTCAGTGCTTCATTGAACTGCTCCGCCAACGCTTCATTGCGAGGGTGGAAGGCTGCCGCGACTCCGTGTCCGAAATAGCTCTTGGGCTCGCGGATCAGCGGCGAGCTGGTAGCGATTCCGCTGCCTTCAGCATTGACTTGGAGTGACGACAGCGCGAGTGGGTAATATCGTCTATGTGACCGGCTCTAGCATCTACAGCAAGATCTTCGTCCGTTGCATAGCGTCGTACGTCGACAAGATCGCCATAGGTATCGGTAATGTATTCATCGCGGATGGTGCCACGCTGCACACCTACCGAAAGACCTTCAAGAGCTTCATGATCCTCAATATCAATCTCTTGGCCTGTCAGTGTCACCCAAACACTAGGGTTGCTGTAGTAGGGTTCGGAGAACAGTACCTGTTCGCGACGTGCATCGGTGATCGCCATGGAGGACATGATAGCGTCGTATTTGCGTGCCAATAAACCAGGGATGATGCCATCCCAGCCTTGCTCCACCCACTCGCACTCGCGTTCGATGCGTCGACACGCTTCTTCTCCCAGCTCCACCTCGAAGCCAGTCAGAGTGCCATCTGGTAGACGATACTCGAAAGGCTCGAAGGGAACGTCCACGACGGCGAGACGCAGCGGGGTATCAGGGTGGGCTGGAACGGCGAATAGTAGTGATGTAAGTACAGTTGTTATACCTACTGAGAGGTGGGACATATTGCTTTCTTTTTTTCGTTTTTATATCAGGTTTTGGTTAAATTAGCATGCCCCCCGTGGAGGATCTACGGTTTGCTGATTAAACTGCAAGAGCCAATTCTCCGACCGTCAAGGCAACCGACACTTTGGCTTTCTTTTTCGGGTTGTCCGTTGCCGACGCTGCTGCATGGCTAAGGATCTTACCCAGGCGTTCAGCCAATACGCCGCCGTCCAAGTCCTCTAGGAACTTGGTCACATCGGTTGGGTGGGACATTGCGAGTACTCCGTAGAGTGGGTAGTGATGAATAGCAGGCATCAAAAAGGCCACCTCAGTGGGTGGCCTTAAATCAGCGCGTATTAAGCGATGGAGCTGCGTTAGCAGTCTCCTGCAATCCAACGGTTTTCTTGGGTCGTTGTAATTGTTTCGCTACTAATCAGCTCGGTCTTGGAGGTAGTGTGCTCTTCGCTATGCTGCGTAATGGTGATATTAATCTCAACATCTTGATCACCGTATGAATTAGACGCAGAAGCATGAACTGTGTTGCCGCTCTGCGTGAACTCAATATCAGTAAATCCAGCCTCACTGAAGTCACTGCGAAATGCCGCTTCAGGGTCTTTAGCTTCCTCTTCTGTAATACATTGCTGATCGGTCATTTCCTGCGGGGTCTCACCACCAAGAGCATTACTTTCAATGGTCTGTTCCCACAGACCTGGCTTCAATTCAAAAGCCCAAGCAGGCAGCGAAGCTGTTACCAGCAGTGTGGCAATTAGGCTCTTCCGTAGCATCTTTTTCTCCAATTATAAAATAGATGAAGGTTACGAGTGACTGGCTTTTGTTCTCAAATTTATGAGTGTGTATAAAAGTTTAACAGTCTTCTTTAACCCAATGTCCTTCTTGAATTATTGTGAATGGCTCCCCACCTTCAGGACTTACCTCGCTAATGGTTCTAGTGTGTTCATCACTATGTCTAGTCATTGTTACATCCATACTTATACTTGGATTGGATGCTGTAATAGCTGCTGTCACATTCAGAGTGTTTTCACTATGTGTAAATACTAAGTCATGAGCATTCGCTGCCGTCATACTCTCCCGAAAAGTACCTTCAAGATCGTCAACCTCTTCTTGAGTAATACACTCCTCATATGCTAGCTCTTGCGTTAATTCTGGAGGGAGGTTGCCTTGCATATTTCGTGTCATTTTCCAATGACCTGGCTTAATATCAAGACTCCAAGCAGGCATTGAAGCTGCAACCAGCAGCGTAGCAAGCAGGCTTTTCTTCAGCATTCTTTTCTCCTCTCATTTAGAATTTAAGGATGTTAAGAATAACTCAAGTTAGGGCTGAAATGTTAGCGGGGCTATATCAAGCGGCCAGTTGTTCCATGGCATCGCTATAGCCAGACCAGTTATCGACGCCCATGGCTTCCAGGGCGCGCAGCTTGGCTTGATCGGTTAAAAGCTGGCCGTACTCACCTCGGCTGATCGTGACCGTTTCTGGTTTTGGATCCAGTGCGGGTGCAGTTGCTTCTGAGTAAGAGGCAGCGGCGGCTAGTGGTTCTGGCGTTGTTGGGGTGCCAGGGCTGCACTTATTGGTTGAATTCAGGTTTAGGCCTTTCTCCATTGCCTATAGGCTGGTGGTACTATTGATGTACTTATCAAGGTCGAGATAAAACACAAATAACTTTCCTTTCAAGTACTTTCCAGTGCCTTGATGCTGGCGCGGTCTTTTAATATTTTCCGCCACGCTTACGGTGGGCATGATACTCCCCGCCATCATTTCACCGTGTGCTTATGGAACCTATTCCTCTGTTCGCAGTTCAATAGGATTGGGTACGGCAAAAGGAGATCTGCCATGCAGCATTTCGATAAGTGCGAACAGTGCGGTAAGGAATACAACCCCGTCGTTAATGAAGCCTCAAAGGAAATCCCCAAATGCGATGCTTGTGGTGCTGAGTTAAACGTGCGTGTCTCTCGCTCTACGTTTGATGTGGACGCAGAGAACGATGATGAGCATCTCGTTGAAAAGGGCTTGCGAAAGGTGACTGATGGAATCACCGGTAAAAAGACGTAGTTAGCAGTCCGATGACCACCGTCTAGTAAACAAACTCTTAAGTGTGCTTCTTTCATGATGCCCCCCCTTGATCTGATACTGATAGCAATAGGGGGCATTCTGGCTTGCTTCGCTCACTGAAAATGCTCAACGAATAGATCGTCATAGAGGATTATATTTATCAGATGAACGTTTTCGATGCCAAATGCCTGTGCTGTCCGCCTATCTACCATTATTCATGTGGTTGAATAAGTGATTGATACTCCCCCTTGGGAAGTGCCTGCAGGTTCATATACGAAACGTGAACGGCCATTTCCGTCATTTTGAACGTTGCCAGCTCATCAACCAGAGAAAGGGAAAGGTCGTAGTTGGTGAGGCTAGAGGCAATGCCTAGTGTCCAGTGGTGAGCTTTGATGGCACGGACTATTAGCACGTCTCGATCAGCGTCGAGGGGGAGTGCAGCACCTCGGTAGGCATCACGCCAGTGGTCGCAATAACAAGCAATGACAAACTCCCGAAAGGTGTTAATCAGCATTTTGTGCAGTGCTACGATATTTTCGACGCCAGACTCCGGCAGGTTGCTATATTCCCGCTGCATCTGCTCGAGCTGATCCCAACGCTTGTGGTAGGCGGCCTTATCCAACGTTGTCCCCTTATACTTAGTTTAGAAACCAGCAATATAGCGGTGTTATATGGCTTCGTTCAATTCCTCTTTGGCCTGAGTGCTCGGCTTGCCAATACCGTAACTATTCAAATAGGACATATTTTAAGCGCTGGTATCGCTAGCAGACCGTTTGCTTCCTGCGCCTGACCTAACCCCTAAAACTAACACCATGAATTCGGCTAGGTTTCCAGCTAGTCTAGACAGAGATTGATGCCAAATCCGTTACCACGAGGGGAGAACGCTATGCGGCAACGTGACGAATTCGTTGAAGAAATGAAAGCCAGGCTCGACGAGTGGAATGCTGATATCGATAAGTTGTCTGCCAAGGCGCGTCAGGCGAGCGACGAGGCGAGGGTGAAGTACCAAGAGGACATCGAGCGGCTCAAGAAGCGACAGGCGGAAACGCAGCAAAGGCTCGAAGAGCTCCAGCATGCCAGTGGAGCGGCCTGGGAGAGTGTCCGTCAAGGTATGGAAGACTCTTGGGAGCTAATGCGCAAAGCCTTCCGGGACGCCTCTGATCGTTTCAAATAGCTATCATCGTTTCAAATAGCTATCAGCTGCCACAGTCAGCTGGGGTCGCGACCCTCCTGAGGTTGCGACTTGTTACCTTCTTGAAGACGCTCAATGGAGGCATTTCCCTGCTTCGCCAGGGCCGCCATGCGGTTGATTTGCTCGTCCAGACGGGGCAGGGCGTCTTGCCGGTAGCTGGATAGATCGTCAATGGCACCCATTACCTCCCTGAACGCCTCCTCGAGTACTTGCATGTCGAGCATTGCGGAGGAGGCCCGTTTCTGGATATCCACGCCTTGTTGACGTAGCGCTTTGGCGGTGCCGCCAATCATCTGCGCTGTGGTGGTGTTAAGGGCTTCGATGCGATCCAGCACTAAGCGCTGATTCGCCATCGCCATCGCCACAGTGACCGCGACGGTGAGCGCCGAGACGGTGACGTTAATCGCCCTGTCCACACCGCGCATCAACTCTCGGTTGTTGCGGATGATGACCTCCAGCGCCAGCACGCCTTGCTGACTTACAGCCAGTTGCTGCTGTAGGTCGACGATGCGCTGACGCAGGGGAAAGAGCAACTCCTCCTCTAGGAAGTGACGCCGCGGATCATCACTATCGCGAGCGGCGATTTCATCTTGCAGACGGCGATCGATTATGCGGCCCAGGGCAATTTGGCGGTTCAGCTCGCCTAGTATTTTAGTTAACGCCTGCTGGTCATCGTTCAAGGTGAGGTTGTCACGGTGTAGCATGTCGCGGCCGCTTTCCAGATCTTCGATGATCGCGTCAAGCGCTTGTTGGGTATTCTCGAACTTGCGAAAGTAGCGCTGCAGACGACTGTCGAGGCCGGGAATGACCGCCAGAACGCGATCCAGCGTGGTCGGCGCCAAGCGGTGGCGCGCGGGATCGAGCCCTTCCATGCGCCCACGCAAATCGGTCAGTGCCTTGGCAACTGGCCCGCCTTCGTCACCCTGGTGGGCCAGCTTGCGCAGCGGCGTTTGTAGCATGGCACTGCGATGGGCTGCCTGCTGTTGCAACTCAAGCCCCATCTCGTCAACGGCACGGCGCTGGCGAATCGTAGACTCCTCATCACCTTCGGCAAGGATATCCTCGACAAAGCGGTCGGCCATGGCTTCAAGTTCAGGGTCTATTTCAAGATCTATCTCAAGGTCTATGCCATGCGCGTCAGTGGCGGTCGAATCGGCCTGACTAGCTGCGAAGTGTCTGGCTTCCAACTGATCAGCGATCTCGTCCACCGGTGGCAGGGAGAGTCGACGTCCGTCATCAGGTTGCTGAGCCATAGAGTTCTCCCAAGCTATTAAAATGAGCGATTTAAAAAGCGCTATCAAAGTAAACGATTAACGAAAAATATAGAGAAAGCTACGCGGTGGCAATGAAGGTTGGATTACTCCTTGCGTGCATAACGCTCGGCGCCTTCTACAAAGAGGCGCAGATCCTCCAGCGCTTTCTCAGTGGTGACCGACGCCTGGGGACGGGCCGTCTCGATACGGGCCATGGAAACAGCGGTATCGTCGAGGACGGTCAGGGCGGACTCGATGCGGGCGGAGAGTTTATTCAGGCTATGTTCGGTCTCCACGAGCAGATCAAGGCGCCGCACCAGGGCGGCCCGTTCCTCATCGCTTAACCGTTTGCCCTCCCGCTCCAGCCGACTTCTCACGTAGTTGCCATCCACACTCACCACTCCGCGTGCCTGTGACGCCATGGTTGTCAATGTATCAACCGCGCCAAAGCACACTTGAGTGACCAGCCCTTGCGAACGTTCGAAGGCCAGTTCTCCAGTGTGGAACCGCTCACCCAGTACGTCCATCACGTGACGATAGCGGCTGTAGAGCCGATCGGAGAGGATCGCTAGATCGGGGCGCTGGACGTCGAGTAGGCGCTGCTTTACCCGGCACATGGCCAATACCAAATCGTTGGCTCCCTCGGGTGGTCTTGCGGGATCGAGCACCAGGACGCCCGCTTCAAAGGCATTGCGTTCTTCCTGAGCACGGCGACGCTGTGCTTCAGCCTCTCTTTGGGCCTCATGGCGACGCTGGCGACGGCGGGACAGCCAGCCGCGTAGCGTTCGCTCGGCGGGGAGTGCCACAGGAATGGCAACAAGGCCTGTAAGCCAACCAAACAGGCTAGGGCTGAACCCACCCCATAGGGAGGTCAGCCACAGCAGCATGCTGATGGAAGGGACTACCAAGCAATAGCGGGCGATCACCTGGAGGCGACTGGGCGCCATCACTGGAACCGCCAAGCCAGGATTGAACAGGCCGACCAGTAGCCAGGGCAGGCAGGTCATAAACAGGCCATAGGAAAATCCCTGCAGGAATCCCAACATAGATATGGCTATCCTTCAGTCATGGAGCGCAAACAGAAGTGTAGAGTAACCGAGGTTGGGACGCTAAGCACCCGTTGTGCAACGGCAGGGCGCTGACTGTGAACTGCTATTTAATCTTACCGGTATTGGTAGCCAAGGGTTCGTAGGCTGAGCAAGCGTTTAACAGGCCCGCCGCTTGAGGCTTTAGAATGGTTGCCGATCAATAGCGCTTTAGAAAGTATTTCAATCTAACAGTGAGATAACCTCTACAACAATTTCACAAAAACTCTACAGTTTAATTGCCATATGTAACTGGATCGACTAACTTAGTTACACGGGTGCGCTAAAAACTTTCCTAATGCTGGCTTACTCAATAATCGCTCCTGCACACAACTGACCGTGGCTCAGTTCACTTGGTGCGCTCCAATCTCAGCCCAGTCAATTTGGGTCAGCCAGCAAGGAGGACATCGAATGTCGATATCATCAGAAAAGCAAATGCCCGAAGCAGTAGCGGCTTGGCGTGATCCGGAAATGGACTCGGTCAAAGGTACGGAGACTCCCAAAGATCCAAACAAAGGTTATATCGCTCTATTGGGCTGGAGCATCAATGCGATCAAGGCGGCGCAAAAATTTGACCGTCGTTACATCGTTGTGGCGCCCGAGTGGGCAGCAGATTTCTGCACCGCTAATAATATTCCTTTTATTCCATGGGACTTTATTCGTCTGAATGATCGCTCCATGGAAATTGCTGTACGGTTGAAGGAAGAGGGGGTTGATGTTGCCATCCCGCTGTTTGAAGAAACCGTTGAGTGGTCGGGCGCGATCAACTCTGTTCTCCTCGACAGCCCACGCATGTTCGGGCAGTCCATTCTGTTCCGCGACAAGGCATTGATGAAGCGCCGCGCGCAGTTGGGTGGTATACGCGTCGGGATATTCGAAGAGGCGCACGAGAAAGAGGATGTTGTCCGCTTTATGAAGCGCGTCAATCAGACGTTGCTTAAACTGGATGGTGATCCGGATGACCCGATTCACGTCAAAGCGTTCGACAAGGCCGGTTGTCTTGGCCACCGCATGATTCGCACAATAGAAGAGATCGATAACATCCCGGATGAAGAGTATCCGCTGCTGATGGAAAGCCACTTGAGCGGATGGGAGTTTGCCGTTGAAGCCTGGATACACGATGGAAAAATTCAGTTTCTGAACATTTCGGAATATGTAACGTTAGGCTACTCAGTATTTGTACCCGCAACCGCAGAGCTCGAGAGCTGGCGCAATGCGATTACCAAGCAGATCGAGTTGCTGATCAAAACCTTCGATATCCAGTTTGGCTTGATTCATCCCGAGTACTTCGTGACGGCTGACGGTGAAATGTACTTTGGCGAGGTTGCTTACCGCCCCCCCGGTTTTAAAGCGTTTGAGCTGATTGAGAAGGCCTACGGATTTAACGCTTATCAGGCATCGATGCTGGTGTTCGATCCGAAAAGTACCAAAGAGGAGGTGGCTGCCTTCTTCCCCAAAGAAGTGGTCGATGCTAAGGGGTATGCAGGCTGCTTTGGCGTGTATCCACGCCGTCGTGTGGTCAGTAAGCTGGAAATGCCCGAAGAAACGATTAATCACCCATACTTCGAGTCACATGAACTGGTCGCCCCCGCTGAAGAGACAGTGCCTGACCGGTCAGCCTTCGGAACACACTGGGGCCTGATCTTCTTCTTTGGTGACGACCCCATCAAAATGCGCGATCTGCTGAAAGCCCAAGAGGATCTGGACTTTTACGTCTAACCTTGGTTAATGCAGTAAGCTGAACCCTGGGCGCTTTTATTAGTATCAGGCGGTCTCAACACCCTGATGCTGGTAGCAGCGCCTTTTTTGGCTTTTCCATTTAAGTATTTCGCGACTACTCTACCTGTTCCAGCAAGACCGCCATGATATCGTCCATGGTGACAAAACCTAGCAGGTCGTTGTCTTCCAGTACCAAAATGCGCTTTACCCGGTGTTCGGTCATCATTGCTGCTACCTGCCGTACTGACAGGCTTTTGCCGACCGACAGCGCTGGTTTGGCGCAGGCGTCATAGACGTTAAGAAGGTCGATATCGCCTTCCTCAGCCACCACTGTTTTAAGAATATTGGTGTAGGTGATAAGCCCATAGGCATCGTTGGGATGCTGCTTCTCAACAACCAACGATTTTACGTTGTGCTTCTTCATCAAGCTTAGCGCTTCCCGAAGTTTAGCAAAGGGGGAAACGCAAGCTACATCGCTAACCATCACATCCTTGACCAGTTTCATCACTGAAGCTCCTCAAATATTCTCTTTCAAGTGTTGTTCAAATTTATGGAACTGGGATACGTCAATGCCGCCGAGATGCTCTAGCGGAAAGGTAAACACCAGCCCCTGAGAGTCGTTTTCCTGGGGCATCAGTAGCTGTTGGATGGCTTTTAGAATTTGCAGTGACAGGCTTTTTTCGAGCACCATTACCAGAACGCTCTGGCTACCGTCGTAGGTAAGCCCGAAAAAGGTTTTCTTAGCGGTATTGCTTATGCCACGACCTGTCATCACGGTAATGCCCCCGGCGCCAAGATCACGGGCGGAATCGATGCATTCCTGTTCCTGATCTTCCGGAACAATGGCAACGAGAACGGAAAACTTCATGAGTGCACCTCTCTGCGATTTGTCCACCAATGCATCACAATGGCATAGGTCATAACGGTAACAATAGGGAAAATAGACGCGAAAGCAATCAGCCCGAAACCGTCAATCAGGACGCTGCGGCCCTCAATATTGGCGGCTAAACCAATGCCCAGCGCGGTTACCAGCGGCACGGTGACCTCAGAGGTAGTGACTCCTCCCAAGTCGTAAGCCAGGGCAACGATATATTTAGGCGCTAGCGCGGTCAGGATGATCACTAGTGTGTAGCCGCCTATGATGTAGTAATGCATTGAGCCACCGACAATGATGCGGTGCACTCCAATGCTGATGCCAAGGGCCACGCCAAGGGCAACCAGCAGTCGAATAGCGTTGCCGTTAATCCGCCCTGCGGCAGCTTCTTCTGCTTGCTTACCCACCGCCAGCAACGCTGGTTCGGCCATGGTGGTAGCAAACCCAATCATAAAGGCAAATAGATAAATAAAGCCGAAGCGTTCCAGCTCGATGAGTTGTTCGGCCATGCTGGTGCCGATCGGGAAAAGCCCCATTTTGAGGCCCACCACAAAGGCGTAGAGCCCAAAAATGACCAGCACAAAGCCAAACACTATTTTGCGAGGGTTAGAGAGTCCGCGCCGCAGCACAATGTATTGGAAGAATAGGATGGTTAGTATGATGGGCAGCACGTCTCGCAACATCTCAGCCAGTTCCAACAGCATTTTAAGCGCGCCGGAAATTGCGTTACCTTCACTCTTTGGAGCCAACACCTGAACATCGTCTAAGCCCTCGCCGCTGTAGACGATAATGCCGTAGAGCTGCACGGTGATCATCGGCACCATGACGGCCAATGCAACCAATCCAAAACCATCGGTCAACGGGTTTCGGCCGCGGATGGACGCGGCCAGGCCAATCCCCAGGGCAGCAATCAGGGGAACCGTGACAATATTGGTGGTAACACCCCCTGAGTCATAGGCCAGGCCAATGATTTCTTCCGGGGCAAACCAGGTGACAATGACAACCGTGATATAGCCTATGATCATAAACCAGTGCAGAGGGTAGCCGATGATAATACGGAAAACCCCCAGCGCAATGACCATGCCGACGGAGATGGCAACCAGCAAGCGGAGTGTGAGTGCATCAATTTTGCCAGCGCTAATATCCTGGGCTTGCTGAGCGACCGCAATTAGCGCCGGCTCGGCGACCACAGCAGAAAATCCCATCGCAAACCCAAACGCCAGTAGAATCGGCACCGAGCCTCTTTTGGCAAATTGATTGGACAAACTTTTGCCGACCGGAAAGATGCTCAACTCAAGGCCCTGAAGAAACAGCGCAACGCCTACCGCCACGATTAACAAACCGACTGCCATGCTCAGCGTATTTTCAGGCGCTTGTTGAAGTACGACCAATTGGAAAAACACCACGACCGCCACAATCGGCAACAAATTTTTCAAGGCGTGTAACAACGATTGGCCGAAAGCGCGAACGTAGAACACTGAGTACCTCTCTGTTAGCGATGAGCTTGTGTGCCTGTGGTGTATCAGGTAGCTAAACAATAGCATGTTAAAGCCCACTGAAGATGACTTGAGTCAGAGACGATCAGACTCGGTGACTTCCCCTATCTAAGCAACCATCACTTATATTGTGGGCGTTAATCTCGCACGTACGTGCCTATGGTCAAGCGGTGGAGCCTTCGTAGTGAAAAACCAGGTTCGCTGACGCCTTGGCGTTATCGGCCAATGACTCCTATGTTGTTGGAACGACAGGGGAGGAATAATAATGGATGCACTAGCGAGGAAACTGGGTCTCAAGACGGATCCCACTATTTTTTTTACGTCCGCAGGGATCATGATCCTTTTTCTTGTGGTGCTGCTGATTGCGCCGGGCCCCATAGGGGAGGCCTTTGGTGCAGGGCGGGAGTGGATCGTTACCAACCTTGGCTGGTTCTTTATTTTAGGGGTGACGAGCTGGGTGGCCTTTCTGCTGTGGGCTGCGCTTAGCCGTTACGGGGCGATCCGTTTGGGCGGCAATGATGCAAAGCCAGCCTACGACAATATTTCCTGGTTCACCATGCTGTTCGCGGGGGGAATCGGAACGGTGTTGATGTTCTGGGGGGTGGCGGAGCCTATTTCCCACTTTTCTAACCCACCCAGGCCGGATGTTGTGCCTTTCTCTGTGGAAGCCGCCGACGATGCCATGAGTTTTTCGATCTATCATCTGGGGCTGCATACCTGGGCGATTTTCACGATGCCAGGGTTGGCGTTTGCGTACTTCATCTATCGCTACAACTTGCCGATGCGCTTTAGTTCAGTATTTTATCCGCTGCTAGGTGAGCGCATTTACGGGCCGCTGGGCAAATCCCTTGATGTCTTCGCGATACTGGGCACGCTGTTTGGGGTGGCCGTCTCTATCGGCTTGGGTACCCAACAGATCAACGCGGGGCTAACGGAACTGTTTGATATTCCAGATGCCGTTATCACCAAAGTCATCATTATCGCCATACTCACCTCTGTCGCCGTGGGGTCGATTGTCGCGGGGCTCGATTCAGGCGTGAAGCGCCTCTCCAATATCAATATCGCCATGGCCGTTGGCCTGTTGCTGTTTGTGCTCTTTACCGGTTCGACCGTTTTCCTTTTGCGGGCGGTGGTCGAAACCTTCGGCCTCTATATAACGAACCTGCTGCCGATGGCGTTCTGGAATGACACGCTTGCAAGCTACTCCAGAGAGGGCGGTGCCTGGGGGTGGCAGGGTAGCTGGACAGTCTTCTATTGGGCCTGGACGGTAACGTGGTCGCCCTTTATCGGCATCTTTGTAGCGCGCATTTCACGCGGGCGTACGATTCGCGAGTTCGTCCTTGGCGTGCTTTTCGCCCCCTCCATCTTCACGTTGGTTTGGTTTGCGATCTTTGGTTGGTCGGCAATGGAGATTGATGGGATTGGCGCTGATGCCCGAGAAGCACTGGGCGATCAGGCTGGCCTTTTATCCGCCGCCGTAGGTGAAAGCATTCCACTCGCCATGTTCGCGTTCTTTGAGAATTTCCCGGCCGCCACCTTAATTCAGGGGTTGGCCGTTGTGATCGTCGCTATCTTCTTTGCCACCTCATCCGACTCTGCATCCCTGGTTGTAGATATGCTATGCACCGGCAGTGCGGATCCCGGCCCATGGCACCAACGCGTGTTTTGGGGCGTCTCTGAGGGCATGCTGGCCGCGATGCTGATTGTGCTTGCAGGTGATGCCGGGCTTACCGCCTTGCAGGAAGTGATTACGGTAGTTGGCCTGCCAATGTTCATTTTGGTGTTTGCTATGATGTTCGCGTTGTACCGGGGCCTTTCCCATGAGGATCTGAGCGAGGTAAGGGTGGGCAATCCACCCAAGCGGGAGGAGTTAGCGCCGGATGAATAGGCAAGTAGATAGTTAAACAGTAGGTATTAAATAGAAGAGCGGTGGCTGGGCATGTCCCCAGCCACCGCTCTTCAAATGCGCCACTGCGTTTAAGCGATCAGGCCGTCTGTTGATGGCCGCATCGATGTCGTTTCCTACAGTTCACACCAAATACGCTCTTTAAAGTCTTCGCTGAGTTCCGATACCCGGCGTATACGGTTAAATGTTGCTTCTGTCATCTCGCCAGCGATTTGATGGTAGCAGGATGTCATCGATTCCGGTGTCAGCGGCCCGTTGACGCCCAGCATGCAGTGTGTAAGTTTGCTATAAACGGGTGCCATGGCCGCAAGAAAGTCGATTTCATGGCGAAATGCGTCATTAAGTGTTTCCAGCCAAATACAGTGTAGCTTGGCTGCCGAATGAGATGTTTCAACCCAAGGTTGATACCAAAAAACAAGCAAGTCATTGTTATTAAATACGTTGGTATTGGCTGTATTAGGGGAATCTTTTTGAAACGCTGATGTTGTCATTGTCTGTCCTCCTTACGTGATCAGAAAAGTATAGTATTCGTCACTTTTACTGAAAAATTAATTGTTACTACCTTGATCGATATCAATGTTTTTATGCGAAATAATTATTGGCGAGTATCCGTTAAGTATAATGGGTATTTGTTTCAATACGACTTATGCTCCTGCTTTTGATGGATTTTATGTTTCTCCTGGCGGGTGTGCTGACACTGTTCCAAAAAAAAATTACAGCTAATTTAGGCTCAATAATAGAAGGTGAAGATTAGCACTCTTTTAATTTGGGCATGGTAGTGAGCATTATCTAGCTCTTTGCTAAGATCAATGAGTTAACTGATAAAATCATGCTGTTTATGTCATTGAGGTTTGCTAAAAGCGCGCTCTCGCCAAGGCACTTCATATTGTAAATCAACGGTTGCAGCCGCCTACCTTTACGAGCCGGTTAAGCAGATGCCAGGCACTGCAACGCTGGTGCTGCAATCTGTAGCGACAAAACCTTACTGCTTCAGTTTTTGCTTGTTTGGGAGACAGCATGGAAACCCCTACTGCCCACACCGATGCGCTATCAGAAAGCCTGCCAAAAGCAGTGCATGCCAGGCTCGCCGAGGATGTCCTTGCCGACTTGAAGACTTCACCATCGGGGCTGAGCGTAGATGAGGCGGCAAGGCGATTAGAGAAGTATGGACGCAACCAGTTGCCGGCAGTTGCTGGTCGACATCTGCTGCTTCGATTCTTCGCGCATTTTCATAACGCACTGATCTATTTCCTTTTGGCGGCTGCCGTCGCCGCTTCTTTGCTGGGGCATTTTGTGGATGCGTCGGTCATTGTTGCCGTGGTTTTGGTCAACGCCGTGGTCGGTTTTGTGCAGGAAGGTAAGGCAGAGAAAGCACTCAACGCAATCGGCAACCTTATCGCACCACAAGCCCACCTGGTTAGGGAAGGAATACATACTGAAGTGCCCGTTGATGAGATTGTTTTGGGTGACATTGTTTCGTTGGAAGCAGGAGATCGCGTGCCTGCGGATCTGCGCCTGATTCGTGCCAGCTCATTGCAAATCGAGGAAGCTATTTTGACCGGCGAGTCGGTGGCGGCAGAGAAGCGGGTGGCACCAGCACCAAAGGAGGCCGCGTTAGGCGACTGTCACTCCATGGCTTATTCAGGCACGCTGGTAGCCACTGGGCAAGCGACAGGGGTTGTGGTGGCCACCGGGAGTGATACTGAGATCGGTCAAATCAGTACACTGCTGCGCGATGTTCAACCACTCACCACGCCGCTGCTGGAGCAGATAAATCGCTTCGGCAAGCAGTTCACCTGGGTGACGTTGGCTGTCACCGTCGTACTGTTTGCCTTCGCGGTATTGATGCGCGGTCATGTCTGGTCGGAGGCGCTCATAGCGGTGGTGGCCTTGGCCGTCGCAGCGATACCAGAAGGCCTGCCAGCGGTCATTACCATCACCCTGGCTATCGGTGTGCAGCGTATGGCACGACGCAACGCCGCTATCCGCCAGTTGCCCGCAGTTGAAACACTCGGGGCAACGTCAGTCATTTGCTCTGACAAAACCGGTACGCTAACACGTAATGAAATGACCGTGCGTCGACTGGAGGCCCCTAGTGGCCGCATGACGGTGTCGGGGGCGGGCTATGTGCCGGAAGGACAATTAACGGCGGAGAAGGCCACTAAAGATACATGGCCGACGGATATCGATAGCCTGATCCTGTCTGGACTACTGTGCAACGATGCCCAACTGATCCATAGCGATGGAGAGTGGCATGCGATAGGCGATCCTATGGAAGGGGCACTAGTAGTATTGGCCATCAAGGCTGGTCTGGAGCCTGACGCCACCCGGCGAGAGTGGCCCCGCGTTGCCGAGATCCCTTTTGATGCCAAGCACCGCTTTATGGCCACGCTAAACTGCCATGCGACGGAGGGGGCACGGGTATTCGTCAAGGGGGCTCCGGACGAATTGCTGCAACTATGCTCACTTCAGGCGGCTGATGAGGGAAGCGTGCCGCTGGAGAAGGATGCCTGGACGGCACGTATCGCAAAGGCGGCTGCCCAGGGCGAGCGAGTGCTCGGTTTAGCGATTAAGCAGGTTCCACCCAGCACCCATAAACTGTCGTTCGCTGACCTCAATGATGAGTTGGTTTTTGTTGGCTTAATCGGCTTTATCGACCCGCCGCGGGAGGAGGCAATGGCCGCCATTAAAGAGTGCCATTCCGCGGGTATTAAGGTGAAAATGATTACCGGCGATCACGCCGCGACGGCAGCGGCTATTGCACGCCAGTTAGGGCTCGATGATGACCCGCACGTAATAACGGGGCGTGAGCTCGACGACATTGCTGATAGTGATCTACCTGGCATCGTTAGCGAGACCAGTGTTTTTGCCCGTACCAACCCCGAACATAAACTGCGTATTGTTCGAGCGCTGCAAGCGACCGGTGCCATCGTGGCTATGACCGGTGATGGCGTTAATGATGCGCCCTCGTTGAAGCAGGCAAATGTTGGTGTTGGTATGGGACATAAAGGCACCGATGCGGCAAAAGAAGCCTCACAGATGGTTCTGCTCGACGATAACTTCGCCTCTATCGTGGCTGCAGTGCATGAAGGCCGAGTGGTCTACGACAATATTCGCAAGGTAACGGCTTGGACGTTACCGACCAATGGGGGCCAAGTGCTGGCTGTCATTGCCGCGATTGTGTTTAGTTTCGCCATGCCGATGTCAGCCGTCCAGATCCTATGGATCAATCTCATCACGGCGGTCACTCTCGGCTTGTCGCTGGCGTTTGAGAAGGCTGAGCCCAATGTCATGCAGCGTCGGCCAAGGCCTCCAGGGCAGGGGCTATTGACCCCCTTCCTGGTATGGCGCATCGTGTTTGTGTCGTTTTTGTTTTTGATAGCAGCACTAGGGATGTTCTTCTACTCGCTTGGCCGAGGAGATGAGCTGCCCTTGAGTCGCACTTTAGTGGTTAACACCGTCGTGGTGCTTCAAGTGTTCTATCTGTTCAATGTGCGCTACCTGCACATGACGTCGTTTAACTGGCGTGGCGTGTTGGGAACCCCCGCTGTGTTGATAGCGGTGACGGTGGTCTTCATTGCTCAGCTTGCCTTCACGTATCTACCGATAATGCATCACCTGTTTGATAGTCGGCCAGTGAGGATTACCGATGGGGTGTTAATCATCACTATCGGTGTCGCTATGATGATAGTGCTGGAGGTTGAGAAGGTCGTATTGCGGCGGGCAGGTAACCCCCAAGCCAGCAACAACGTCTAAGTTCTACACTGTGTGCGCCTCGGTGAGCAGCTCACTCAGTTGTTGCTGTGAAAGCCGCGTATTGGCCATGTAGTAAATAATGTCCCCATCCTTCAGTGGTCGGTCAGTGGCTGGGTTAAGCATGCTGCCTTCGCTGTCATCGCTGCTGTTGGCAAGGCCTAGCACGGTGGCGTTGCAAACCTTTTTCGCTTGCATGAATAAGTCGCCAAAGGTGGCACCGGCGGGCGGCTGCATTAATCAGGTTTGGTATTGGGTTGCGCCACGATCAGCGGCGAGTAGTTCGTTGACGCCTAGTTTTTTTGGCATGGGCGTTGATTATGTGGTGCTCATGCTCAGTTTCAATCCAAAAACTGACGGGGTTATTAAAAGCCAGCTTTATTCACTTGGGTGCCGCGTATGCAGTCGCCGTAGACCATGGTATCACCAGCTTCCTCTGCGAGTTGGCGGCAGTCTGCCGTTCTAGATGAGGTGGGGCCTGAACTACAGCCTGCCAGCGTAAAGGTAATCAGGCAAAGGGCGATGAGTGTTTTCATTGGTAACTCCTTGTCAGCAAATAACTCTTTTGACATTTAACCTCATAGGTATCGCATGTGTCGATAATAGGTGACGGAACATCATGCCCAGTGTGCAGGTCATATCTTTGGTCATGTCATCAATAGGGCTCTCTTTTTATAGGTAGGATAAGCATATGGATCGTGTATTTGCGTGGGATCACCACCACAGTCAGATCGTTTACCGTATTCCAGGTCATCGGTATGCAGATGGTCGAGAAGATAGCGATCTCTCCCCCGTATGGCTGCCCGCGAAGGAGTCGGACTTACCCGAAGGGGTGACGATTGAAGATTTGCGCAAAGTATCCGTGAAGGATTAAAGGATTAGTCGGTATAGATCCTCGTACTGTCGCACGTCCCCAAACAGGGCATGTTAAGGCACATAAAATAAATTGTGTTTGGCTAGCGATCGGCTAATATGCAGATGCTAGTCCCACTATCTCTGGATATGCCGCCATGTTAAAAGGTTTAATCGTCTGTTTTGCGGTGCTATTTGCGCAACTGGCGGTACTGCATGTAATTGATGCTCGCCTCTATAACTCTTCCCAAAATGTGCGACAAACGGCGGTGACCACCGTTACACCACATAAAGATGAAAAAGAGGGCGAAGAAGAAGCCCAAAGTTAAGCAACGGCTTAATACAGGCTTCAAATACGTTCTGCTGAACTGAGTATTTAGGCACCCTAGCAGTGTTGAACTCTGCTAGGGTTACTTGTATTTAAAGCATTTCAGCCAACCAGGCATTGAAAGCTGTCCAAGAGCGTTCATCAGCGCGTTCATGGTAGGCATCACTGCCAAATACGCTAAAGGCGTGGGGGGCGCCTGAATAGATACCTACCTCATAGGTGACACCTGCGGTTTCTAACTCGTCAGCCAGGGTCGCGACGTCCTCTAAGCTCACCGCACTGTCGGCACCACCGTGGGCAATAAAGATAGGAGCGGTTTCACCTGAGTAAGCTTGTCCATCGGGGGTGGTCAGTCCGCCGTGAAAACTGGAGTACGCCGCTATATTATCCGCTTCACCGGAACGCGCGATTTCTAGTGCTACCGCACCGCCAAAGCAGTACCCCATAATGACCGTTTGCTCAGCAGCGCCTTGCTCTCTAGCCTGGGCTAAACCACCGAGGGTTAGCGAGCGCATTCTTTCTCTATCCTGGTAGAGTCGATTGGTCGCGGCGCGTTTATCCTCGACTGCTTGAGGACGGTTGCCTTCACCAAAAAGATCTACGGCAAATACGTCATAGCCTTCATCGGCCAGCATATCGGCACGCTGGCGTTCATAATCATCCAGCCCATCCCAGTCATGGACGATCAGTATGCTACCCTTGACGTTGTCGTCCGCGGAGACAAAATAGCCTTGAAAATCCTCATCATTCACACGATAGGAGATATCTTCTCCGGCAGGTGAGAAGGCCATGGCAGGTAATGAAAGCGCTAGAATTGGCAGTGTGGTGGTAGAAAGTAGAATTTTTTTCATCGCTTTGGTGTCCAAATAAGTGTCCAACAAGCATAGACAAAGCGTGTTAGGGCGATTCAACGTTGAATAACCATTTGCTAGCCAGGCTTTGCGACATAGACAAAGGCTTGCGTCTGGAACTCGGTAACGGCATTCTTGTCAGTTGTTGGAAATACCATTTAGGGAGCATGAACACATGGCTTACAACGATTTACGTACGGCGCGTCCTCAATCGAGTGGCGTTGCTAACAGTGTCAGCACTAACAAGGTGTTGCGTAATACCTACGCGCTCTTGGCAATGACGCTGCTGTTCTCAGCAGTTACTGCTGGCGCTGCAGTCGCCCTCGGCATCCAACAAATGAACATTTTTGTGTTCTTTATTGGTGCCTACGGCTTAATGTTCTTGGTACATAAAACCGCAAACTCTGCGGCTGGTTTATTAGCCACGTTCGCCTTTACCGGCTTTATGGGCTTTACACTGGGGCCGATTCTATCTGCGTACCTGACCTTGCCTAATGGCGGCGCGTTGATTATGAATGCGCTGGCGATGACAGGTCTGACCTTTGTTGGTCTTTCTGCAATCGCGCTAACGACTAAGAAAGACTTTAGCTTCTTGAGCAATTTCTTGATGGCAGGTGCCATCGTATTGATACTGGCCATGGTGGCCGGAATCTTCTTTCAAATTCCTGCGCTTTCACTGATGGTATCAGCTGGTTTCGTGCTGTTTGCTTCTGCAGCCATTTTGTACCAAACCAGTGAAATTATTCACCGCGCGGGCGAAACGAATTACATCCTCGCCACAGTGACGCTCTATGTATCCATCTACAATCTGTTTGTCAGCCTGTTGTCGATTTTGGGTATCATGAGCAACGATTGATCTAGGCAAGCGATAGACGATATGACAGGCCCTATTGCAGGGCCTGTTTTTTTAGGGTAACCGTTACCAGGTATTATGATCATGCAGTACGGCTTATTGGTGATGGGGGCGCCCTATAGCAGCCCAGCACCTCACTCTGCATTGCGCTTTGCCCATGCCTTACTATCGCGCGGGCATCAAATTACGGGTGTGTTTTTCTATCATGATGGCGTCCATAATGCTTCATCTCTGATGGCTCCACCTCAGGATGAGCTTAATCTGCGAGAAGCCTGGGCTGAACTGAATCAGCAACATGCGATTCAACTGGATGTCTGTATTGCCGCAGCGCTGCGGCGCGGGCTGATGAGCGAGTCAGAAGCGCAACGGCATGGCAAGCAGTCCTACAATGTAGCGCCGCCTTTTGAATTGACCGGCCTGGGACAATTGCTTGAGCTACAGCAGCGCGCTGATCGCCTGATAACCTTTGCTTAAAGGAGTGCCAATGGCGCCACCTGATGCACTTTTAGTGGTAATTCGCCACGCACCCCACGGTTCAAACTGGTTACGTGAAGGGCTGGATGCCGCCTTGGTTGCTGCTGCTTTTGGCCAGCCCGTGCAGTTGCTATTTATGGGGCAGGGCATAATGGCTCTGTTGAAAGAGCAGAGCAGTGGCGCGCCTGGCCAAAAAGCCACGCTACCAACCATCGATATGTTGGAAATGTACGATATTGACAAGCTTTGGGTAGCGGAAGGGGCGCTACAAAGCATGAACCTTTCAGCTGATTCCCTGGTAGAGGGGGTCACTCTTATCGCGGATAAGGAAGTCCCGGGGCTTTTGCACCAACACACCAAGATACTTAACTTTTAGGGACTTGTGAGCACACCATGATCCTACATATCCTCACCAAAGCGCCTGATAGCAGTGCTGCCACACAAATGCAGCAGGCGATAGGGGAGCATGATACTGTGCTGCTGATCGAAGAAGCGGTTACTGCAGCGCTGGATACCTCTTGGGCGGCATGGCAACAGTGTCAGTCGCGCATTTTCCTGCTTTCAGAAGACCTGACCTCCCGTGGACTTGCCTGCACCGCTGCCAACAATGAGCTGCCCACCCTAGAGATGGAGGGCTTTGTAGCACTCACTGAGCAGTATGAAAAGACAGTTACCTGGTACTAAGCATGTCTGAGCCAAAAATATACCGTTATCTTGATTTACAAAAAAATATCCGCTAGATCCGGAAGGATATCTCGTTAATCAATCAGATTGGGAAGAATCTGTTGCTCATTTAATGGCTGAAGAAGAGGGCATAACACTTACCGCGGAACACTGGGAACTCATCGAGGTGGTAAGGGCATTTTATCAGCGTTACGAAATGGCGCCGGCGATGCGAGCGCTTGTGAAAGCCACCAAAAATGCACTGGGCGAAGAGAAAGGGCGTTCTATCTACCTGATGCAGCTTTTCCCGGGCAGCCCGGCAAAGCGAATTGCCCGCCTGGCCGGTTTACCGAAACCTACCAACTGCCTATAACCCGTGTGGATGCCCCGCTGGTTTTCCAACCCTAAGCCACATCACCACGTGTACAGACCGATAAAACAACGGCATCTTCCGGACTGGTGGATACCAGGGCGTGGCCCATATCGCTATCAAAATAGATGCTGTCACCTTCGGCGAGCACTAGCGGGGCGTAAAACTCGGTGTAAAGCATAATATCGCCGTGCAGCACCATCAAAAACTCTTCGCCATCATGGCGTACCCACTGGTGATATTCGTCAAAGCTGCGTGCCCGCACGATAGTTTTGAAGGGAATCATCCGTTTTTGGGCCAATTGATGACCCAATAATTCGTGCTCATAGGTGGGCGTGGGGTGCAATTGCCCTTTCCCTTTGCGGGTAAGATCCCGTCGCCCCATGGTATAACGCTCCCGCTTGGGGGGCGTGAGCAATTGAGGCAGGTCGATGTTGAGCCCGGTGGTGAGTTTCTGTACCACGCTAAAGGTGGGGGAGACTTGATCGTTCTCAATTTTAGACAGCGTTGAGCGGGCAAGGCCTGTACGCTGGCTAACCTCTTCCAGCGTCCACTGATTAGCGAGACGAATTTGCTTGAGCCGCTCGCCTAAACGCAATGGTTCAACAAAGGGTTTGCTTCCCGATGCAATACGCAGCGCGGCATGCTCTTCAGTCGTAGCGGTCATAGGTCGTCACATTGGCTGCGTGGTCTAACGGTGCGTTTCTAAAGGCGCGTGTAAACAGTCATGATATCACAGCACTGAAGAGGCTAAGAACGCCCTACAGACCATTGAGCACCGTCGAATTTAAGGCACCTCAGAAAACGGCAGGCCCAGAAGCGCTTTTATGTGCGCCTCCACGCCACTGGCCAGTGACTTTGGGTTATAGCCACCTTCGAGTACCGATACAATGCGGTTATCAGCGTATAGGGTGGCGATCTCCATGGCGAGATGGGTAATCCAGTAGAAGTCTTCATCCTCTAGACAAATATCGCCCATGGGATCATCACGGTGGGCGTCAAAACCGGCAGAAATTAGTACTAGATCGGGTTTGAATGTGTGCAGGGCAGGCAGCCAGTGGTTTTCGATAATGCGCCGAAACTCAGGACCATCGGTGCCCACTTCCAGCGGGGTATTGACAACGTTTTGCCACTCGCTGCGTAGATAGCGCCAGGGGTAAAACGGATACTGGAAGCTGGTGCAAATAAGCACCTCGGGATCATTTTTAAATATATCAATGGTGCCATTGCACTGGTGCACGTCAAAATCCAGTATGGCGATACGCTTGGCGCCATATTTGGCGCGCGCATGGGCCGCCCCCACGGCGATATTATTGTAAAAACAGAACCCCATGGCATCGCTGGCTTCCGCGTGGTGGCCTGGCGGTCTAACCGCACAAAAGACATTATCCGCCTGACGCTTAAATACCTGATCCACGCCGCGGATAACAGCGCCTGCTGCAACCCGTGCGGCTTGGAGGCTGTTAGGGTTCATCATGGTATCGCTGTCTAACGTAACGATACCTTCGGTGGGCAAACACTTATCCAGGGAGCGCAAGTGGCGTAAGGGGTGTACTCTGGCAAGTGCCTCTTCACAGGCTTCCTTGGCATCTGCCTGCATGGTTTGCTGTAATAACCCAGCAAGCGATAGGCGAGCGCGAATGGCCTCCAGACGTTGGGGACTTTCAGGATGCTCCGGCCCCATATGATGCAATGAGCAGTCTGGGTGGGTAAGGTAGGCGGTAATCATTCCAACGCTCCATTATTATTGATGTCACCTTAATCGCCTTCTGGGCCTGGGCGACAGTGTCAATAAGTCGTACAGCCGCGATTCATGTCAGGGGAGACGCATTGTGAGCACGCGCTTTTTACACCATTTTTTCGAACCTCGCACACTAGCGGTGTTTGGCGCCTCTGAAAAGCCCGCGTCATTGGGCGGTTTAGTGCTGAGAAATATTCAGGAGGGCGGCTTTAAAGGTTCGCTCTGGGCGGTCAACCTTAAAGGCTACTCCGAGGTCTTCGGCGTACCCTGCGTAAGCCGCGTAAGCGAGCTACCGGAAGTGCCCGACTTAGCCGTGGTCTGCTCGCCTATTGAAGGCGTACCTAGTCTAATTAAAAAGCTTGGGCAGTACGGTGTCAAAGCAGCCCTGGTTCTCTCCGGCGGTGCTTACCTGGATCGGGACAAGGGTAATAAGGGCTCCATTCGCGAACGCATGTTGAGTGCGGCCCGTGTCTCCGGCATTCGCGTACTCGGCCCCGAATGCATGGGGCTGATTGTACCGGGTAAGAAATTAAACGCCTCCTACGCTAGTCAGCCGGTGAAAGCCGGCCGCGTCGCCTACCTGGGCCAGTCCGGGATGCTCGCCAATGCGATGATCGATTGGGCCGCCGGGCGTGATGTGGGTTTTTCCCACTTGATTACCGTTGGTGACAGCGTCGACGTACTGCTACCGGATTTGATCGACTACGTTAATCAATTTTCCCCCGCCCAGGCCATTATGCTGCACCTTGAGCGGATCAACGACGCCCAGCACTTTATGACCGCCGTGCGTGATGCCTCCCGTAATCGCCTGGTGCTGGCGATAAAAAGCGGCCGCACCCCAGAGTCGGATATTTCCGGCATGGCGCCCACACCGGGGATTGCCAACCGCGATGTGGTGTTTGATGCCGCTTTTGCACGCGCCGGGGTGGTGCGGGTAAATGACTCCGACGAACTGCTCGATGCGCTGGAAACCCTATCGCGCATGAAACCCCTGAAGGGTGACCGCTTGGCGATCGTTTCTAACGGCCTGGGGCCTGCCATGCTGGCCATCGATAAGCTGATTAGCGCGGGGGGCAAATTGGCTGAGTTCAGCGCCGAAACCCAGGCAGCGCTTCACCGCAGCGAGGTTGATATGAGCAAGCCGGGCGAGAACCCGGTGGATGTGGGGGGCAACGCCTCGCCCGAGCGGTTTGTTCAAGCCCTGGAGATTGTCGCTGCTGACGCCAACGTGGATGCGGTTCTGGTCGTTCACGCGCCCACCCGTATGGCGCCATCGCTGGTGACTGCCCAGGCGCTGATCGATAACCGCAAGAAGTTTCGCCGCAACCTGCTCACCAGTTGGATGGGCTTAAAAGAGGCGCTCAATGCCCGCCATATATGCAATTTAGCCGGAATTCCAACCTATATTTCACCCGAAAAAGCCGTTAAAGCGTTTATGCATATGGTGATTTATCAGCGCGTTCAAGCGCTGCTACAGGAGATTCCGCCAAGCCTGCCGTTTTCCACCAGCCCCGAAATACGCGCCCAGTGCCGTACGCTGATCAAGCAGGCAAAAGAGCAGGGCAGGCAAACCTTAACCCACTCTGAAACGGCCCAAGTGCTTGAGGCCTATGGTATACCCACGGCCCCCAGCGTCTATTTAACCCATCCCGACGAAGCGCTTGCCCGCGCGGCGGAGATTCCTGGCACCAAAGCACTTAAAGTGGTTCATGAAGGCAACTGTCGCCCTTATCGCTACCGTAAGCACCCGCATAAAATTTCAGCAGGCTTGCTACAGGATTTGGACACCCCCGAGCAGGTAGCTGAAGGCGTTCGCCAACTGGGTGAAAAAGTCGCTGAGAAATTTCCTGAATACGCGATCCGCGAGTATTGCCTGCAGCCTATGCAGCGGGGCAAGCACTCGATGCAGATTTGCGCGGGTATTACCCGTGACCCGGTCTTTGGCCCGCTGATCGTCTTTGGTATCGGTGGTTATAAAGTCAACGTGCTGGCTGACCGCCAAGTGGCGCTGCCACCGCTCAATATGAGCCTGGCCGCCGACGTGGTGGGTAGAACCCACGCCGCTTCGTTAATTCGTGAACACTCGGCCGACCCAGAGCGTGATATTCAGCACCTGTGCCAAATGATGGTCAAACTGTCGCAAATGGCGTCCGATCTTAGCGATCTGCGCGGGCTGGAAATAAATCCGCTGTTGCTGAACCGCGATGGCATGGTCGCTGTCGATTTTGCCATGGATCTTGGTTCGCCATCGCGCTTTGCGATCATGCCATACCCTGAAGAGCTGCGTGAATGGGTCACGCTGAAAAACGGTTGGCAAGTGGAGGTAAGGCCCATTCGTGCCGAAGACGCCCACTTGATTACCACCTTCCATCGACAGCTCTCGGAAGAGAGCATTCGTTTCCGCTATTTCCACAATAAATCCAACCTAACCCAGCGTGACCTGTCGATTCTGTCGCATATCAATTACGACCGTCAGATGGCGTTTATTGCCGAGTATTTAGGCGACGATGGCAGCAAAGAGATGCTTGGCGTGGTGCGGGTGTGGAACGATCCGGACAATATTCGTACCGAATTCTCGATCATTATTCGTGATGATTTGCAGGGGCTGGGGATTGGCAGCCTGCTGATGAAGAAAATGATCGATTACTGCACTAACATCGGCACGCTGGAGATGATCGGCAAAATCATGGTCGATAACCATCCAATGCGGGCGCTAATGAAGCACTTAGGCTTTAAGTGTCGCTACAATATGGAGGAGCAGGTAATTGATGCCGTGTTACGCCTCAACGAACCTGAAAGTGAGTGGCAGCGTCACCGCCTTGAGAGCATGCCGGATTAAGCTTTTAACCGCTTTACCTTTTTCGCTTTAATAAACAAGCAAAGGCCTGCGTATACAACGCAGGCCAAATCGTAAACTCGCTTCAGGCGCTAGGGCGCCATGCGGAAACGGCTCCATTCGCCTCCGTCGCGGCGTTCAAAACGCAGCCGGTCATGTAGGCGGCTAGGCTGGCCCTGCCAAAACTCGATCATTTCCGGATTGATTCGATAGCCACCCCAGTGGATTGGGCGGGGGATATCCTGGCCATCATAGGCTTGTTCAAAGCGTTTTTGGCGCTCTTCGATCCAGTTGCGGTCAGGAATGACCACGCTTTGAGTCGCAATCCAGGCGCCTAGCTGACTGCCGCGTGGGCGGCTGGCAAAGTACTCATCAGACTCATCGGCGGACACCTGCTCAACGGGGCCCTCGATACGCACCTGACGGGAGAGGGAAGGCCACCAGAAGGTGATGGCCGCAAAGGGCACATTGCTCAGCTCGCTGCCCTTATGGCTATGGTAGTTGGTGTAAAAAACCATGCCGCGCTCATCAAATCCTTTTAACAGCACCACCCGGGCGTGGGGGCGGCCTTGGCTATCGACGGTGGCTAGTGTCATAGCATTGCCATCAGTACCCTCTTTTTCCAATGCGAGGGTGAACCATTCATCAAACAACACGAATGGATCATCGGGTGCCTGAGACTCTTCTAACTTGCCGCCTTCATAATCACGCCTGATATCGGCTATGTTACGTGTCATCGAATGCTTCTCCCTGGAGTTTCATCCATGTTCGCTGGTATGCCTTTAAAGCTCAAGTGACCGACATCAATGGATGTTAAACGCGTTGCGACTCTATGTTTTATTTTAACCAGTGTTGTGGCTCAGCGTGGTGACTATCGATTGCGGCTAACTGTCTCGCATTCTAGGAGAAAGTCAGAATTAATGCGAAACTCTCTCATTATTTCGGGCTCACTCGCGGCTGGCCCACCAAGATAAACTGATCACTGCTAAGGGAGGATAGGCTATGCGTGAAGGGGTAGTGATTGAGGTATGGGATGGCTGGATTCGCCTATTTCACTGGGGGTTAGTGGGCGCTGTGTTGATCTCATTTTATACTACCAAGACCAGTGGCGCGCCCTTCCTATTCCCCGTTGAAGTGCACGCACAAGCGGGCTATCTGGTAATAGGGCTACTTGTTTTCCGTTGGTTGTGGGGTGCTCTGGGTAGTGTATATGCGAGATTTAGAACGTTTCTATACCCACCCGCAAAAACAGTCGCCTATTCCAAGTCACTTCTCAAGCGCCAACCCAGTGCTTATGCCAGCCATAATCCGCTGGGCGGCTGGATGGTGATGTTGATGCTGCTCTCGCTTAGTTTTCAAGCCGTGAGCGGCCTGTTTTTAAGTGACGATATCTTTTTTCAAGCACCGCTCTATGGCTTACTTGGCGATGGGGTGGGCAGCCGGCTTAGAACCCTGCATCAGCTCAATAGTGATCTGCTCATCGTGCTGATCGGGCTGCACTTAGCGGGTTTGATCGTACATCGGCTGCTGGGTGAACCGCTGGTAACGGCGATGTTGGTAGGTACCAAACGTTTTCGCCAGCAGCCTGTCGATGAACATAATGAGCCATTTAATGCTGCCACGTTGCGTTTACGCGCATTGGGTGCATTACTTATCGCCGCTGGCGTTATCCTATGGCTTTGGTTTTATTGACCTACTGTCTTAGCTGTCGACTGCGAAAGCGCGCATAGCCCATGCAACCGGCAAATAGCACCAGCGCCACAACCGCCTCCAAAATTCCACGCAGCCCTTGTCCGGGAAGGGTAATCAACATCACCCCTTGGGTGAAGTAGAGGAGGCTGACAAAGGCTAGCCAAGCGTGGCCACGTGCGCGTTTGCCTATGATCGAGGGTAAAAACAGCACCAGTGGCAAAACGAACGCAACGACAGGGCGCCAGTTAAAATCGTCGTCTTGGAGTAAAAAGCCCCGATAAATCACCAGTACCAGTAGAATGGCAAAACTGGCTAGCACCACCTGCCGACTTCTCAGGGTCAGTTTATCAAGCCCATGGCGAGCTTCTACCTCTTCCAGCCACTGCCTCATGATGCCTCCTGACGCATAGCGTGAAGTGCCAAGGCGAGTCTCGCCAGTCGTTTACCCTGGGCAGTGCAGAGTTCGCGCTCATGCTCATCGACCGAACGGTCGCTACGTGTTCCTGCCAAGTGGCTGGCACCATAGGGCGTGCCGCCTGTACGTGTCTCTAGCAGGGTGGTTTCGTTGTAGGGAACCCCTGCATAGACCATACCGTGGTGTAGCAGCGGCACCAGCATAGTGAGCAGGGTGCTCTCCTGACCGCCGTGCAGGCTTGAAGTTGAGGTGAATGCACAGGCGGGTTTGTCGATCAGAGCACCGTTCATCCACAGGCTGCTGGTTGAATCGATAAAATACTTAAGCGGTGCTGCCATGTTGCCAAACCGAGTGGGGCTGCCCAGTGCTAACGCGCTGCAGTTACGCAGGTCGTCCAGGTCTGCATATACCGCGCCTTCCGCAGGAATTTCTGGGTCTATGGCTTCACAGGTCGTTGAAACCGGCGCCACTGTTCGCAAACGTGCCTGAATGCCGGGCACGCTTTCTACGCCAGCCGCAATCTGTTGCGCCATAGTAGCTGTGGCACCTGAGCGGGAGTAGTAGAGAACCAGAACGTAGGGTGTCATTTCACTCATCACTATTCCTGAATGGGTTATGGAAGCTGTCGCGATAGTGCGTCATTACATAGGTGCCTATGGTACCAGAGCTATCGGAAGCTCCGTGCACGCTACAAAGGCATTTTGTTGCTCTGGAAGGCGCTTATAGACCCAAGCGCGAGTACCATCGTCAAGGGTTAACGCCACCCGCTCATAGCGGACACCCAGCCGTTCATAGCGATCAAGGCGGGCCAACTCTTTGGCATTCACGCTCAGTACCAGACCTTCAACATGACTGCCCGGCTGGGGCGAAAGATCGAGTCCGTTGCGCTGGTAGCCTTCCAGCACGGCTTCCTTAGGGGCGCCTAGGCTCCCCATCACAACGAACCGGATAGGTGCATAGCGTAGCGTGCCATACACAAACACCTGATGAGTACGTTGTTCGATAGCGGGAAGTTCATCGGGGCGGTCATAAAACCACGGACTGAGCATGGTTAACCAGAGCCATCCCGCTAGGCTGAGCAGCCCCACTGCTCCTAAAGTGACAAGACGTTTTAGCCACACCATACTATGTCTCACTGCAAATGCTAAACAAAGGCTGGTCAGCTTGGCGCGCCAACCAGACGATGACAAGCGCTATGTTATCGACTTATTGAATCTGCTTAAGCAAAGTGCACGGGTTTGCTACTCTTTGTGTAAGATAGGTTTATGCAAGATAGGTGCTTATTAGACCCCACCATAGGAGCCTGCAATGAATCAGCCACTTCGTGATGATCTGGATTTTCGTGCTCTCGTAGGTGATGTTAAACCGCTACCAGCGAGCAATCGTGCTGATCCAGGCGCTAGTCGCAAAAGCCCCTCCGAAGCGCAATTGGCCCGGCGGGAGTGGGCAGAGGAAGAGACTGGTGCGCGCAACTTCCTATCCGACGATTTTGTCGATCTACTGCCTCCTTTTGATCCCATGGAGTATCGCCGCGAGGGCATTCAGCAGGGTGTGGTCGATAAATTAAGGCACGGTGGTTATAGTGTACAGGCGCAGCTCCACTTGCTTAGGCGACCCTTAACGGAGTGCCGGCGCATGCTGTTTCCCTTTATTCAGGAAGCCTACGCCCACGATTTACGCTCGGTTATGATCGTACATGGCCGTGGGCGAGAGATGGATAGTCCCGCGAACGTGCTGCGTTCGTACCTTGCCAAGTGGCTCAGCCAGTTTGAGGAAGTCCAGGCGTACGTATCAGCTCAGCCTTCGGACGGCGGGCTGGGGGCCACCTGGGTAATGCTACGTAAAAGTGATCGCGCCAAAGCCAATAATCGCGAGCGCCAGCAGAAGCGCCGAGGGTAACTGTTTATAAATGAAACGGTTTACAAACTAACAGGGCAGCCGTAGCTGCCCTGTTGGGTTTGCAAACGTCACACACTGCGCTTACTTATCGGCAGCTAAGCGGCGCTCAAACAGTGCCTGTCGCTCTTCCACATCAGGCTGGTAGCGCACGCTGATAAAGCTTAGCGCACGCAGGGCGTCCTCGGGATGCTGGTCATCGCGTAGGGCCATGGCGCTGAAACCACAACGGCGCATGTAGTCCAGTTGGTCAACTAGCACGTCACCCACCGCGCGCACTTCGCCGCTATAGCCATAGCGCTCGCGCAGCAGGCGGGCGATGGTGTAGCCACGGCCATCGGTGAAGGCGGGGAAGTCGATGGCAATGGCCAACGCTTTACTCAGTTCCGCAGCAAGCTCCGGCTTGAGCTCAGTATCACTCATCAGTAGCGGCGCCAGCTCAGCGTCTTCCTGGTTAGACTGCCACAACGAAAGCGGCACGAACGCCGGGCGCTGCTCGGGTAGTGTGTCTTCATCGTAGGAGACACACCAAGCGTTCTCTGCCGCCAGCTCGCCGTTGGAGATCAGGTGATCCACATGAACCGGCGTCTGCTCAACCGCTTCAGCTTGCGTCTCGTCAGGTTTATTAGGCTTAGGCATAGACACGCTCCTTAAAGGGTTTTAAACCAATACGGCGGTAAGTATCCAAGAAGCGTTCGTCCTCATGGCGCTGTGATACATAGACTTCCAATACTTTTTCAACCACATCCGGCACGTCTGAGCGGAAAAAGGACGGGCCTAAAATCTTACCCAGCGAGGCATCGTCGGTGGAATTACCACCAATGGAGATCTGGTAGAACTCTTCGCCTTTTTTATCCACGCCCAGGATGCCGATATGGCCAACGTGGTGGTGGCCACAGGCATTCATGCAGCCGGAAATATTCAGATCCAGCGGGCCAAGGTCATAAAGGAAATCCAAGTCTTCAAACTTCTCCTGTAGCGCCTGGGCGATGGGAATCGATACCGCATTGGCCAAGCTGCAGTAGTCGCCACCAGGGCAGCAGATAATATCGTTAAGCGTGCCCACGGTGGGATTTGCCATCCCTAACGCCTCAAGCTCTTTCCACAGCGCTTCCAGCTCATCCACCGGCACATCAGAAAGCACCAGGTTCTGCTCGTGGGTCACGCGCACTTCACCAAAGCTGTAGCGGTCAGCTAAATCGGCCACAGCTTCCATCTGGTCGGCGGTAACGTCGCCCGGCGCGTGCTCACGGCGTTTCAGCGACAGCGTTACGGCTTTGTAGCCGGGCACCTTATGATCAGTCACATTGTTGGTGACAAAACGCGCAAAGCTACGGTTTTCAGCGCGCAACTTGTCAAACTCTTCCGTTGCGGAAGCGGCTACCGGGCGGCGCTCAGGCTCAGGGAAGTGGACTTTGGCTGCATCAACGGCCGCTTGATTGAGCGTTTGCGGGCCATCTTTCAAGTGCGCCCACTCTTCATCCACGCGGCGACGGAACTCTTCAATACCCAAGGCCTTAACGAGGATCTTAATACGCGCTTTAAACTTGTTATCCCGGCGACCAAACTGGTTGTATACCCGCACGCAGGCTTCAAGATAGGTCAGCAGGTGCTGCCAGGGCAGGTCTTCGCGCACCACGTCGGCAATCATCGGGGTACGGCCAAGGCCACCACCGGCCAACACTTTTACGCGCAGCTCCCCGTCACTGTTGTACCAGAGGCGCAGGCCGATATCGTGCACCTGGATGGCTGCACGATCCTGGGCCGCACCGCTAACCGCGATTTTGAACTTACGCGGCAGGTAGGCAAACTCCGGATGCAGCGTCGACCACTGGCGGATTAACTCACACCAGGGGCGTGGGTCTTCCACCTCGTCGTTGGCGATGCCGGCAAACTGGTCGCTGGTAGTGTTACGAATGCAGTTACCGCTGGTTTGAATCGCGTGCATCTGCACCTTGGCCAGATCGGCCAAAATATCCGGCACATCTTCAAGGGCAGGCCAGTTCAACTGTAGATTTTGCCGCGTAGTGAAGTGGCCGTAGCCACGGTCATAACGGCGAGTAATCTCAGCCAGTGCCCGGAGCTGACTGCCCGCCAGCATGCCGTAAGGGATCGCAATACGCAGCATGGGCGCATGGCGTTGAATATAGAGGCCATTCTGCAACCTGAGGGGGCGAAACTCTTCTTCTCCCAAACGCCCGGCGCGGTAGCGTTCCATCTGGTCACGGAACTGAGCGACACGCTCATCAACCAGGGTTTGGTCGTGAATATCATAACGGTACATGTGGCACGATCCTGCTAAAAAGCGAAATGGTCACGTTGAGACGGACGTTAGTATAGTGTCACCTTAACGCGGTCGTTATATTCTACAAAAGAATATATAATTATCTTTTTATCTCTAAAAGCTATTTAGAAGCCAGCGTATGCGTTTGGCAGCCACTTAGAAGGCTGGGGCCAGCCAGCGGCGACGCTGCCATACCCATAAAAATCCGGCTGAGTTTATCAATCGGTAAAGCAGTTGCATAAGCCAGATACCTAATAAGCCCTGATTCAAACCGATGCCTACCCACCAGGCCATGGGTAAAAAAAGCAGCCACTGCATGCCCAGGGTCAGCAGCATCACCGTGCGCTGAGCGCCCGCGCCCATTAACGCCTGAGCGAGCACGAGAGCCGCCGCATCCAGCACAATCATTACGCCGGTTAGCTGCAACGGGAGTTTACCCAGCGCTACTAGCTCACTGTTGGTAAAAAAGAGGGCGAGTACCTGCTCTGGTAAGACCAACATGGGTAGCGCAAGCACAACGAGTAACAGCCAAGCCACCCGCAGCGCATCCAGCCCCCAGCGGTGGGCTTCATACTGAGCATCCCGGCCTAACGCTTCGCCTACCAGGCTCATCGCCGCAACACCTACTCCCACTCCTGGCAAAATCAGCAGCAGTGACAAATTAATCAACACGTGGCCAACCGCGACGCTGGCCGTGCCCAGTTGGCTCAAGAGGCCAATAAGTAGCGCATAACCCGCTGCGAATAAAAACTGCTGTAAAGAGTGGGGGGCCGCAAGTGCCAGGGTAGTGCGCAGGGTAGCTATGCGTGGCAGCTGTTGCAAAAAATGGCGGAAAGAAAAGCTTTGGGTGCTCACCCAGCCCCACACCACCAAGCCAACAAACAGCGACAGCGTGGTTCCCGCACCCGCACCGCTCGCCCCCATTTGGGGTAGCCCGGCTAAACCGTAGATTAAACCAGCGCTGGCCGCTACGTTGATCAAGTGAACGGCCACGATAATACGCAAATAGAGTTGCGTTTGCTGAAGACCGTTCCAGTAACCCCGAAAGCAGAGCGTTAACGCGATAGCGATCAGTGACACCACTCGCCAGCGAAAATAGTCAACGGCGACGCTTTGAACCTCTTCGGCTTGGCTAATCAAGCCCATCAGCTGCGGCGCTTGCCACCAGGCCCAGAGTGCTAGCGGTAGACTTATCGCAAACGCAATTAACAGCCCCGAGTTAAGCGGGTGGGCGATATGCCTGTGGGCAGCCCCCATCCGCTGAGCCGTTTGTGACTGCACGCTGGAAGATAGGCCAAACACTACCGCGGTCAGCATAAACATGGTGTAACCGCCCACGCCTACCCCCGCAAGCGCTACTTCACCTAAATGCCCCACCAGCGCAGCGTCGATCAAGTTGAGCATGCTCTGTGAAAGCATGCCCAGCATGATGGGTAAGGCAAGGCGCAAGACCTTGCCATGGCGGTTTGCAAACAGCACTAATCAACTCGGGTCGTAGGAGAGCACCGGTGAGAGCCAGCGCTCCATCTCCTCCAGGGGCATCTGCTTACGCGCTGCAATGGCTTCGACCTGATCCCGGGTAATCTTGCCAGTGGAGAAGTATTTCGACTGCGGATGGGCAAAGTACCAGCCGGAAACAGCCGCTGCCGGCCACATGGCGAAGTTTTCCGTCAGCGCTAACCCCGTGTTTTCGGTGGCATCGAGCAGCCGGAACAGCGTGGCCTTTTCGGTGTGATCCGGGCAGGCGGGGTAGCCAGGGGCAGGGCGGATACCCTGGTATTTCTCTGCAATTAAGGCATCGTTGTCCAGCGTTTCTTCTGGCACGTAGCCCCAGAACTCTTTACGCACCCGCTCGTGCATGCGCTCGGCAAAGGCCTCGGCAAGACGATCCGTCAACGCCTGCACCATAATCGCATTATAGTCATCCCCGGCCGCCTCATAGGCCTTGGATAGCTCGTCAACCCCGTGGCCAGTGGTGACCGCAAAACCACCAATCCAGTCAGCTTTGCCGCTCTCTTTGGGGGCAATAAAGTCGGCAAGGCTGTAGCAGATACCGTCGCGGCCTTTGGTGGTCTGCTGACGTATATGGAAGAGGCGTTCAACGACGTCACTGCGCGACTCATCCGCATAGACCTCAATGACGTCGTCATCCACGCTGTTGGCGGGCCACAGGCCGATAACACCGCGGGCCTGAACGCGCTTTTCTTCAACCAGCTTACGCAGCATGACCTTGGCATCTTCAAACAGGTTGCGGGCGGCTTCTCCGACGACCTTGTCGTCGAGAATCTTGGGGTACTTGCCCGCTAGCTGCCAGCTCATAAAGAAGGGCGTCCAGTCGATGCGTTCGATCAGTTCTTCCAAGTCGTAGTCGTCAAAGGTTTTCAGCCCGAGCATATTGGGCTCAGCCGGTGTGTAAGCGCTCCAGTCGGTGCGGAAACGCCGCTTGCGGGCTTGGGTGTAGTCCAGATCCGCCGCTTTGGGGCGGCGCTTGGCGTTACGCTCGCGAACCTTTTCGTACTCTTCGCGAATTTCTGTGACATAGGGTGTTTTTAAAGCCGGCGTAAGCAATTTGCCCGCGACGCCAACGGCCCGGGAGGCATCGGTGACGTAAATCACCGGGTGCTCGTACTGGGGCTCGATTTTCACCGCGGTATGGGCTTTAGAGGTGGTCGCACCGCCAATCAGCAGCGGTAGATCCATGCCACGGCGCTGCATCTCTTTGGCGACGTGCACCATTTCATCCAGCGACGGGGTAATCAGGCCCGAGAGACCGATGATATCGGCGTTATGCTCTTTAGCCGCCTGGAGAATTTTATCGGCGGGCACCATCACGCCCAGGTCAATCACCTCGTAGTTATTACACTGCAAGACCACGCCAACGATATTTTTGCCGATATCGTGAACATCGCCTTTAACCGTGGCCATCACGATCTTGCCTTTGGCTTTGGTCTCTTCGCTCTTCTCGGCCTCGATATAAGGGATCAGGTAGGCCACTGCCTGCTTCATGACCCGGGCTGACTTCACCACCTGCGGCAGGAACATCTTGCCATCGCCAAACAGGTCGCCCACCACGTTCATACCGTCCATCAGCGGGCCTTCGATCACCTCAATGGGCCGCTCAGCCTGGGCGCGGGCCTCTTCGGTATCATCTTCGATATAGACGGTGATGCCTTTTACCAGGGCGTGCTCAATACGTTTGTTGACCGGCCAACTGCGCCACTCGAGATCCTCTTTTTTCGCAGCGCCGCTGCCGTCGCCTTTGTATTTATCGGCGATATCCAGCAGTCGCTCGGTGCCGTCGCTGCGGCGGTTGAGCACCACGTCTTCAACCGCTTCGCGAAGCTCGGCGGGGAGGTCGTCATACACAGCGAGCTGGCCCGCGTTGACGATACCCATGGTGAGGCCCGCACGAATGGCGTGGTAGAGAAACACCGAGTGAATCGCTTCGCGCACCGGGTTGTTGCCGCGGAACGAGAACGAGACGTTAGAGACCCCACCGGAAATCATCGCGTGGGGCAGGTTGTCGCGAATCCACTGGGTCGCTTCGATAAAGTCGACCGCGTAGTTGTTGTGCTCCTCAATACCGGTGGCGATGGCGAATATATTCGGATCGAAGATGATGTCTTCGGCGGGGAAGCCGATCTCATCCACCAGCAGGCGGTAGGCACGCTGACAAATTTCGGTTTTGCGGGCGAAGGTGTCTGCCTGCCCCTCTTCATCAAAGGCCATTACCACGATGGCAGCGCCAAAGCGGCGGCACTTGGTCGCCTGCTCGCGGAAGGCGGCTTCGCCCTCCTTGAGTGAGATAGAGTTCACTACCGCTTTGCCCTGGACACACTTCAGGCCTGCTTCGATGATCTCCCACTTGGAGGAGTCGATCATAATCGGCACCCGGGCAATATCGGGCTCACCGGCGATCAGATTAAGAAAGCGCTCCATGGCTTCCTTGGACTCGAGCATGCCCTCGTCCATATTGATATCGATGACCTGGGCGCCGTTCTCGACCTGCTCCAGAGCCACTTCCAGCGCGGTGGTAAAGTCCTCCTCCACGATCAGCCGCTTAAAGCGTGCCGAGCCGGTGACGTTAGTGCGTTCGCCGACGTTGACGAACAGCGAGTTAGCTTCAATATTAAACGGCTCAAGCCCCGACAAACGGCAGGCGCGGCTGCGTTTTGGGATGGCCCGCGGCGCCATATCGCGCACGGAATCAGCAATCGCCCGGATATGCTCAGGCGTCGAGCCACAGCAGCCACCGATAATATTGACCAGGCCGCTGGCGGCAAACTCACTGACGATCTCCGACATCTCTTCCGGCGTCTGGTCGTACTCACCAAATTCATTGGGAAGTCCTGCATTGGGGTGAGCGGAGACAAAGGTATCGGCTTTGGTAGAGAGCTCTTCCAGATAGGGGCGTAGCTCTTCCGCCCCCAACGCGCAGTTCAAGCCCACCGAGAGTGGCTGAGCGTGGCGCACCGAGTTCCAAAACGCTTCCGTGGTTTGGCCGGAGAGCGTACGGCCCGAGGCATCGGTGATCGTTCCGGAGATCATTACCGGCAAACGCTCGCCGCGAGCATCGAACAGCTCTTCCAAGGCGTAGATAGCCGCTTTGGCATTGAGTGTATCGAAGATGGTCTCGATCATGATTAGATCGGCACCGCCCGCAATCAGCGCCTCAGCGGCTTCATAGTAGTTCTCGCGCAGCTCATCAAAGGTAACGTTACGCTTGGCAGGATCATTCACATCCGGCGATAGCGACGCGGTGCGCGAGGTGGGGCCTAACACACCCGCCACATAGCGGGGCACGCCGGTTTCAGCGGCCACAGCATCGCACACTTCACGGGCCAGGCGCGCTGATTCGCGGTTAAGCTCAACCACCAGCGATTCCATACCGTAATCGGACTGTGACAGCTGGGTGCTATTAAAGGTGTTGGTCTCAATAATGTCCGCCCCGGCTTCAAGGTAGTCGCGGTGAATGCGCGCGACCACATCGGGGCAAGTGAGTGCGAGCAGATCATTATTGCCTTTGAGATCCGAAGGCCAGTCGCTGAACCGCTCGCCGCGGAAATCTTCCTCGCTCAACTGGGCGTTCTGCAGCATGGTACCCATGCCGCCGTCCAGAATCAGGATGCGTTCAGCAAGGCGTTGGGTGAGGGTTGCGATCAAAGCACTATCAGCCATGGCAGGGGGAGTTCTCCAGCGTCACAGTCGTCAAAGGGGATGTTGTTATCGTCGGAAAAAGCAGCATCTGTCGTTTAGAGGCGCATAATGATAACAAAAGGGAGGGCAAAAGGCGCCCCTGGGAAGGCTATCCCCTGCATTAGGAAAGATAATTAAAATAGCCGACTAAAACAGTCGGGATTGTGTCAGCGCGCCGTTTTGCTTACCATAGACACAAATGACATGTGAAGTGGCGCCGCCACTACCACGGGAGGAAGACAGCCCTCATGACCACGACTAGCGACAAAGAAACCCAAGTCGATACCCAAGGTATTGATATTACGGATAGCGCACAAGAGTACCTGTCAGAACTGCTGGAAAAGCAGAACGTTGAGGGTATTGCGGTACGCATCTTTATTACTCAGCCGGGCACGCCCTACGCGGAAACCTGCTTGGCTTATTGCCGTCCCGGCGAGGAAGAGCCGACCGACGTGCTGCTGGAACTCGAGAAAATCAACGTCTTTCTCGATAAAAACAGCCTGGCCTTTTTGGAAGAGGCGGTGGTGGATTTCAACGCCGACCGCATGGGTGGCCAGCTAACCATCAAAGCACCCAACGCCAAGATGCCCAAGGTCAATGCCGACAGCCCCCTGGAAGATCGCGTTAATTACGTGCTCTACAGCGAAATCAATCCAGGCTTGGCGGCCCATGGTGGCGAAATCAAGCTGGTTGAGCTCACCGAGGAGCAGTACGCCATCTTGGCCTTTGGTGGCGGTTGCCAAGGCTGTGCCGCGGTTGATTTAACGCTGAAGGATGGTGTTGAGAAAACCCTAATGGAGCGCATTCCCGAGCTTGCGGGTATTCGCGACGTGACGGATCATACAGATACCACTAACGCCTACTACCGCTAAATAAGCGATGGTCAGACTCAAAAGCCCAGCTTGTAGCGCTGGGCTTTTTTACGTCTCCAGATTGATTACTGGTTTGGCTCACTGTTCTGTTTTGAAAGCGCATCCGGCAGCGCCGTCAGCTGTGTTTGCAGCGCCTCCATGCGGCTCCAGAGCTTCTCTTGCCACGCTTGCTGCAGTGCGGTTTCGCGCTCTGCATGCTGTTGGGCCTGACTGTTTAGCGCTGCTTTTGCCTCATCCAGCTGCTGAGTTAGCGTTTTTTGCTGCTTCTCCAGCGATGTAATTTGCTGAGCCTGCTCACCAAGCTGTTGTTCGCGCTCGCTGGCTTCCATCTGTAGCTCATGCAGGGCCTGCTGCTTAGTCTTGAGCTCCTGGCTCAATGTCTCAATGCGCTGCTCAGAGTGCTGCAGACGTTTTTGGAAATTCTTCTCCTCCTGGGCGCGCGCCTGCTGAGCGCTGTCCAGCATCGCCATCAGCCTTCCTTCGGCTGCCTCATGGCGCTGCTCTTCCTGTGCTAGCCGCTGCTCCCACGCTACCTTCTGCTCGTTGAGGGCGTTGCTATGTGCCTTACGTTGTTCGCCTGCCTGGCTTTCTAACTGCTGCTGTACCTGCTTCAGCTGAGTTACTTCTTCTTGCGCTGCTTCGGCCTGCTGATGCCAGTGATGCTCGCTGGTTTGGCTAGCGGCCAATTCCCGGTTTAACGCTTCCATGCGCTGCTCCACATGGCGCAAGTGCTCGGCGAGGGCGCTTTCGCGCTGTTCGGCGTTAGCTGCCTGCTGTTTAGCCTCCTCTGCGAGCTGCTGAGCGTCGGCCACCTGACGATTGGCATCTTCGCGATAGTGGAGCAGCGCTTGATTCGCTACCTCTTGGGCCTCGCGCCAAAGCTCCCCAGCCATAGTCACCACCACTTCCGGCACACCTTTGGGCGGCGGCACGTCACGGTTCTGCTCCCGCTCGCTGCGCCACTGGCGAAAGTGATCACTAATCGTCGTGAAGCTGCCAGTGCCCAGCACATCGCGAATGCGCTGCACGCTGGGCGTGTCGCCCCGGGCCAACAGGGCATCAATGGCTTGTTGAACATCGCTGTACTGAATGCCGTTGCGGGCCATGTAGTGATCCTTCCTTGAGCGCTTTTGTAACCGCCATTGTCGTGGCTTATCGTTCGAAAGGCAATAATTACGTATTATGTAATACGTAAATTTATTTACAATAATAGCTATAAATTCAAGATTACTCGTATTATCTTGAATTTATGCGGTTGCATGGGCACACTGCAGGCCTGAGTAAGCAGAAAACGACTAATGGGAAGAGAGTAGTGGCGGGTATGGCAAACGTAGTTATTACACCCACTGACCAACTGCAGGCTTTAAAAGCGTCGCCAAGTGGCGGGCGTATTAGCGCCCAAAACGATGCCCAGGCAGTAACCGCTTGGCTTGAGGAGTACGTGGATAGCCCGCAAACCTGGAAAGCGTACCGCCGTGAGGCGGAGCGGCTGCTGCTCTGGCTCACCAGCCAAGGGCACACGTTGGCCGATATCAACCGCGAACACCTGCGCCGCTTTGAAGCCTTTCTTGCCGACCCACAACCAAGCGAGCAGTGGGTAGGGCCCTCCAAGCCCCGCACGCATCCGTTATGGCGGCCATTTCGTGGAGGTTTGTCGCCCGCCAGCCGTCGTCAAAGCCTTGTCATACTGCAAGGAATGTTTGCCTGGCTAGTAGAAGCAGGCTGGGTTAATCACAATCCGTTTCGTTTGATGCGCGACAAATCCCGCCGCCTGAATAATCAAACGCCGCGGATTGAGCGCTACCTGGAGAGTGGCCTTTGGGCATGGCTATGGCAGTGGCTGAATAGACCGTTAGCCATGGAGGAGGGTAGCCGCGCCCATTTCGAGCAGGCGAGGCGGCGCTTTATTTTTGGCTTTGCCTATCTATTGGCACCACGGATCAGCGAGATGGCCGATGCGCGCATGGGGGATTTTCAGCGCAACGAAGGGCGCTGGTGGTGGTATGTGGTGGGTAAGGGCAGCAAGATAGCGCGCATTCCGCTGCCTGACGATATGTTTGACTGCCTGCGTCAGTGGCGTCAAGCGCTGGGCTTGCCTGACACTCCCAGCCAGCTGGAAGCGGAGACGCCGGTGTTGCGTACACTGGATGGCCAACGCGGCCTGGGCCATAATCAGCTTTATCGGCTTATTCGCACTACGTTTCAGCAGGCGGCGCAAGCACTTGAAGCTGACGGCGGCACACCGGAACATATTGCCGCGCTTAACCAGGCAACCCCACACTGGCTTCGACATACCTCAATCACCCATCAGGCTCAATCGGGCATTAGTCTGCGCCATCTAGCCGAAAGCGCTCGTCACGCACGCCTGGATACCACCTCACGCTATCTTCACACCGAAGACAACGAGTGGCATCGCGAGCAGCAGCGCCATCGATTGACAGTTTCAGGACACAACCTCCCTCAAGACTCCTTCGAGCCGTTATAATGGCCCCAATGAGAACCCTATGACTCAAAGTGTCAGTCGCCACTACAAGCCAATTCCAATAGAGAAGGAAATAGCATGAGCACTTCCGGCGCCGAACAGGCCCAGCAAGAGCTGATCGAAGATTTCGAGATATTCGATAACTGGATGGATCGTTACCAGTACATTATCGATATGGGTAAGCAACTGCCTGATTTTCCCGAAGAGTGGAAGATCGAAGAGTTTAAAATCCAGGGCTGTCAGTCAAACGTATGGATGCGCCATGAGGAGGAGGGCGACAAGCTGGTGTTCAAGGCAACCTCTGATGCTGCCATCGTCTCCGGCCTGATTGCTGTATTGCTACGCATATACAGCGAACGTACCGCGGCTGAAATTCGTGCTACCGAGCCGCACTTTTTGACAGACTTGGGATTGGATAAACACCTTTCACCAACGCGTAGCAACGGCTTGCATGCCATGCTGGAGAAAATCTACGCGGTAGCGCAGCAGAAATAGGTAAACAAGCTAGCGAGGGTGATGATCACAGCAAGAGGGCGACGATTCCTTTTCATCATCCTCGCGGCAAAGCTGTTCGCTGCGGCCGCCGGGCACCGGATCCATACCACCGGGGTTGCCTGGGTGGCACTTAACGATCCGCTTAACGGCCATCCAGCCACCCGTTATTGGCCCATGCACCTGAATCGCCTCAATGGTGTAAGACGAACAGCTTGGCCAGAAGCGGCAGCGCGGGCCTAGAAGGGGGCTAAGGGTATATTGATAGGCTCTTACGCAGCCAATCATCACTTTCATCAATAGCCACCGCGGGCCTGAGCGCAGGGCAGCTATGATTCGCGTCTTGGCTGAGTGTGGCATAACGGGAACTAGGCTTTTTTGCCGTACAGTTCGTCGGGGTCGATCAGCGGCGCACTGGTGATCGACGCCTGCTCTTGATCCACGGCAATATAGAAACAGCTGCGCCGACCAGTGTGGCAAGCCGGGCCCGTTTGATCAACCTGCAACAGTAGCGTATCGCCATCGCAATCAAGCGCGGCAGAGACAAGCTGCTGCTGCTGCCCTGAGGACTCCCCCTTACGCCATAACTTCTTGCGCGAGCGCGAATAGTAGCAAACACGCTGGGTGGTTAACGTCTCTTCCAGCGCCTCACGGTTCATCCAGGCCATCATGAGCACTTCCTGCGTATCGTGCTGCTGAGCAATGGCAGGGAGCAGACCCTCGGTATTAAAGCGAACTGCTGCAAGCAGGGTGCTCGCAGCGGGTAGAGAATCTTCGGGGGTGGCGCGCTCTAGCTGCTTAAACAGCAAGTCCGGCGCGATGTGATCAAAACGGGACATACATTTACTCGCTAGCTGTTCGACAATCCTGGCAGAGCCCTTGGAGCTCAATGGTTTGGCGCTCAACATTAAAGCCTCGGCTTTTGGCCAGTGCTGCCAGTTGCTCGCTGATTTCGTCCAAATGCAGCTCTTCCACATAGCCGCAGTGACGGCAAATAAGCAGTTGAAAACCATGTGCATGCTCCGGGCAGGCGCAGGCCACATAGGCGTTCTGCGACTCAATGCGATGCACCAAGCCTTGATCAATCAAGAACTCCAGCGCCCGATATACCGTCGGGGGGCGGGCGGCCGCATGCTCGGTAGAGAGCTTGTCGAGTAAGTCATAGGCTTTTAGCCCACCGCCATTTTCAGCGATCATCTCAAGTACGCGTCGGCGAATAGGAGTGAAACGAACGCCGCGGATATGGCACTGAGACTCCGCCTGCTGTAGTAGTGTACTCGCTTGGGTCATGGGCAACTCGTTGAACGTTGTTAGCCTAGGCACTCGTTAGTAGTCTACGCGCCGGTGGAGGAGGTGTCAGAGTTTTCTACCGATTCGCTGTCCACCAGCTCACTTTGTCGCGCAAAATGGTGCTGGGCAAACGCCACACGCTGTTTGGCGGGCACACCATCGGGTTGGCGCTCAATAAGATCAAGCCGGCGACGTAAACCTTCACCATTGGTCATTTGAATAGCCAAGCCAGGCCTTGCATTGAGTTCAAGCAACATCGGGCCATGCTTGCGATCCAGCACCATATCGGTGCCCAGATAACCGAGCCCGGTCATTTCATAACAGCCTGCGGCCAAGTTAAGCAGCGTTTCCCATTGGGGCACGACCAGGCTTGCCAGATCATGCCCCGTGTCGGGATGGCTAAAACAAGGACGGTCAAACTGCACGGCGCGCAAAGCAGCCCCGGTAGCGATGTTCAAGCCAACGCCTACCGCACCCTGGTGCAGGTTGGCCTTGCCATCGGACGCCGCGGTGGAAAGACGCATCATGGCCATAACAGGGTAACCCTTGAAGACAATAACCCGAATATCGGGAACCCCTTCATAGGTGTAATCCATCAGGCTTTCATCGAAATTAATCAGCGTTTCAATCACCGCCACATCGGGGGAGCCACCCAACGAGTAGAGCCCCGATAGAATATTCGACACGTGCCGCTCGATATCGGTAAGAGAGAGCTGGGCACCGCTGGGCTTGATAAAGACGTTATCTTCGACCTTTTCAATCACCAGAATGCCTTTACCGCCGCTTCCCTTGGCAGGCTTGATAACGAAACCAGCATGGCCTGTTAGCATTTCGCCAATGTGTTTGACGCCGAACTGGGTGGTCACGGTACCAATCAGTTCCGGTGAGGTAATCCCGTACTGTTGGGCCAGCAATTTGGTTTTAAGCTTGTCATCCACCAGAGGGTAAAGCCGACGGCTGTTATATCGCCCAATATAGCGAATATTGCGCCGATTCATGCCGATGATGCCTTTATCCCGCAAGCGCGTGGGCCACGTCCAGTTTTTCAGCCAGCTCATGAGGGCTTCTCATCATCAGTGATGGGCTTGAAACGGCGCAGCTCCAGTAAGCGATAGCCCGTATAGTTGCCCAGCAGCAAAATCAGCGCCATCAATATCAGCTGTACGCCCAGGAAGTTGAACGTAATGTGGCGCACCCAGGGGTTATTCATTGCCAGGTAGGCAAGGATCGCCGTAATCAAACTGCCGCCCCCCTGGATTAACACCTGCTTAGGGCCTTCCTCTTCCCATAGAATCGACATCCGCTCGATGGTCCAGGCCAGGATAATCATCGGGAAGAAGGTGATCGTTAAGCCAGCACTGAGCCCCATGCGGTAAGCCAATACGGTGAAGATCGAGATAATCGCGATCACCGTTATAATCACCGCCGAGACCCTGGCTACCAGTAATAAATTCAAGTATGAGAGGTAGTTACGAATAATCAGACCGATGGCAACGATAAGCAGGAAACCAATCAAGCCCGTGGGCAGACTCGTTTGAATGAAGGCGAGGGCGATCAACACCGGCATAAAGGTACCGGACGTTTTGATGCCCACCAGTACACGCAAAAACACCACCATTAACGCGCCGATCGGAATCAGCAAAATCGTCTGGAACAGCGCTTGCTCTTCCAGTGGCAGGCTATGAATGGAGAAATTCAGCAGCGAATCTTCAGAGTAATGGTTGCGCACCGCCGCAGAAGCCGGCTGATCATGGGTCATCATGGAGAACGTAACCCGGGAATTGGTGCCGCCCTGAACTTCCAGCACGGCTCGCCCACCGGTTTCCCACAGCAATAAATTGTCCGGCTTGCCTTGTTCACCCGTCAGCGGATGGAAAATTGCCCACTCTTCACCAGACTCATCAAACACCTGAATCCAACTGCTCAGGGTTTGGCGTCGGCGTCCATCTTCCAGCAGTAGGCCACTTATTTCCCGGGCTTGAACTCCAGCCTGGTTGAGTAGACGCACCACCAGCGCTGCCGGGTTTTCTTGTGATAGAAGAAGCCGTGCGTTTTCTTCCTGACGTTCACCATTAATATCGCGAATCAGTTCACGAGCGAAGGTGGCATTATTGGCGCTACGTGCCCAAGCCTGATCAATGAGCTGGCTGGCCGCTGTGTCGTAGGGTGTTTCCCATGGCGTGATAGTAACTTCAGGCGGTGTTTGTATCGGCGAGCGGGCATCATCCGACACCAGCATTTGAACCGAGTAGTAGAGTGTCTGGCTACCCGCTGCTTCACGAATAGTCCAGCGAGCGGTGCGACCTAACTCATCCGCTTGGTAAGCAAGCCCATAACCCGACGAAGCTGTGTTCTCTGTCAGTACACGGTAGCCTGCCTGATGAGAAGGCAAGGCCAAGTCAACCTGGACAGGGCCTCCTTGAGCATTGAAATTAATGCTCGCCTCAATCTCCCACACCTGACGCTGCTCTCCGGGCAGCCAGGGGATCTCAAACTGCACGTGGCGTTGTACGCTGGTCGCGATGCCCACGACCATCAGCAGGCCGACAATAATATAGAACATTAACCGTGACATGGAGATTCCTTTCCTCGTGAAGCGCTAGAGCAGTTACTCTTCGCTATCGTCTTCGTCAGCTGCTTCATCTTCAGCAGCTTGCTCAGCTGGTTCGCCACCAGGAAATTCGGGGCGGTCATGCAAATAGGTGTCGGCTACATCAATGACTGCGATATCCATCAAAAAGCGCCGTCCTAACAGCACCGGGTAATCCAGGTGAGAGCGGTCATTGAGGGTGAACTCGACATTTTCACGAATCGGCCCTAAGGTCATTAATAGTGAGATGACCGGACGTGACTCTTCACCCGAGGCTTGAACAATACGTACTCGGCGTACGACAGGTGCTTCGATCCACTCATCGCGCTGAGACTCAACGGCCACGTCATCTTCGTTCAGCGCCAACTTGAAGCGCACCCAGTTTTCACCATCACGTTCGAAACGGGTGATCTCTTCAGCAGACAGGGATGACGTATTGGCGCCAGAGTCGACGCGTGCTTTAAGGTAGGTACCCAGGCTTGGCAAACCTACCCATTCACTGCGACCCACCAAGGTTTTAGTGGTTAAACTCTCGTCAATTTCACACTCTTCGCGAATGATGACAGGCTCTTCACCACGGGCTTCTAACTGCTGTACATCTTGGCGAAGGTAGCGAAGCAAACTGCCCACTTCACGCATATCGGCAGTCAGTGATTGCTGCTGATCAAGCTGGCGTTCCTGCAGCTGAGTGTGAGTATCGCATTGCTGCACCAACTGGCTTTCTAATTCCAAGATACGAGAGTTGAACGAGGCTTCGCTTAAAGGGGGAGGTTGATTCGTTTCCGGCTGGGTTGCTGCACAGCCAGCCATCGAAAGCGACAAGCCAGCTACAAGCCACAAAACACCTGGGCGCATAACGAGAGATATCCTTGGACAATAGGTTGGGGAATGATAAGGAGATGGGAGACTAGTGTCCAACGCCATCACAGCTTTTCGGGCACCTATTTTACAGATGCTTAGCTTACTCTATTTAACATAATATATATTAAGCGAACCCTAGGAGGTCTAGTAGTAGTCACGGCCGTCTTGGTGCTCTATGCTAGCAAAATACTGAACATACATTGTACAAAAATCCATTTTCATATAGGAAATGACTCATGACCCGCTCCCTGCGTATTGGCGCTCTCTTCACACTGCTCTTCATGTTAGCTGGCTGTGCCGGTGTTGATATTGAAGAGTACGCTGATTCTGAACCCCGCCTGGATATTGCCGAATACTTTGCGGGTACCACTCGTGCCTGGGGCATGGTGCAGGATTACTCCGGCGAGGTACAGCGGCGTTTCACCGTGGATATCCAAGGCACCTACGAAGATGGCACCCTGACACTGGATGAGTCTTTCGTATTTTCAGACGGTGAAACCGATCGACGCGTTTGGACTTTTAAGCGAGTCGATGAGCACCGTTGGATTGGCACTGCCAACGACGTTGATGGCCAAGTGGAAGCACGTCAATACGGTCATGCCTTTCACATGCGCTACCCGTTAGAGATTGAGATTAGTGGCCGCATGATCTTATTTAACATGGATGACTGGATGTACCTTCAGCCGGATGGTCGCTTGATCAATCGAACCGCCATGCGCAAATTTGGCGTCACGTTAGGCGAAATCACGCTGGTTTTTGAGCAGCGCTAAGCGACGGTTAAACCGATAAAAAAAGCAGCCTGCTCTATTAGCAGGCTGCCTCTCTGACTCTTCGCTAGCAGGACTATTCTGGCGCTGCGTAGGAGCCATCTTCCTGGTGAACTTCATTACCCGTAATCGGCGGAGTAAAGACGCACGCCACGGTCATGCCCTTCTCCTTGCCGCGAAGCAGGTGTTCATCATGCTGGTCAAGTAGATAGATATCGCCTGCTTTGATCGGCCAGATTTTGCCGTCAGCCAGGGTTTCAACTTCGCCTTCACCTTCATAGCAAAACACTGCTTCGTAGTGATTTTTATAGTGAATATGCGTCTCTGTGCCTGGAAAAATGCGGGTAATATGGAACGAAAAACCAGCATTATCGTTGGCCAGAACAAGGCGCGTACTATCCCAGTTACCATTTTCAGCGGTCACCAGGCGCTCTGTTTTACGCGCTTCTTCAAGATTACGAACGATCATAGGAGTACTCCGTTGCAAAACGACTGGCGACTACCAGCCGTTATATCCCTATCTAAAAAGACATCTAAAAACTGCGCGCGACTACTTCAGCGTAACGCCAAATTATTCGCTAGCAACAGCTTTAACGCACGTTTCGAGAATATCCAAGCCTTCCAGCAGGTCTTCATCGCTAATGGTTAACGGACACAGACATTTCACCACTTCGCCGTCCTGGCCGCTGGTCTCAATCACCAGACCGTGTTCGAAGGCTTTGCTGGTAATTTTATCGGCAATATCACCCGATACGACGTCAATACCACGCATCAAACCACGACCACGCTCACTGGCAGGCATGCCGTGCTCCGTTAAGTGCGCCGCTAGCTTTTGGAAGCGCTCTTCTACAATACGCCCTTTACGCTGAACATCGCGCTCAAAAGTGTCATTCGTCCAATATTTTTTCAACGCTGCGGTGGCGGTCACCATCGCCAAACTGAAACCACGGAAAGTGCCGTTATACTGACCTGGTTTCCATTTATCCAGTTCTGGGCGCATCAGCACATGCGCAAAAGGCAAGCCAAAGCCAGAGAGCGATTTCGAGTTGGTTATAATGTCAGGCGTAATACCCGCATGCTCAAAACTGAAGAATTTACCTGTACGCCCACAGCCAGCCTGAATATCGTCAATAATCAGCAGAATATCGTGGGCACGGCAGATGCCTTCAAGACGCTTCAACCACTCCAGGCCTGCCACGTTAATACCACCCTCGCCTTGCACGGTTTCGATAATGACACCCGCGGGGATATCCAGGCCGCCAGATTTATCGCTGAGCAGTTTTTCAAAATAGTCCAGGGTATCGGTGTGCTCGCCCATGTAGCCATCGTAAGGCAGGAAGCTAGCACCCTGAGTAGGTATGCCCCCGGTGGCTTCACGGAATTTACGGTTACCTGTTGTAGCCAAAGCACCCATGGTGACACCATGAAAACCATTGGTGAAGGTGACAATATTGTGGCGGCCTTTAGCCACCCGAGCCAGTCGGATAGCGGCTTCTACCGCATTGGTACCGGTTGGGCCAGGCAGATGCACTTTGTAGTCGAGTCCGCGTGGCTTGAAAATAACGTTTTCAAGCGTTTCCAGATAATCACGCTTGGCATTGGTCCACATATCCAAGCCGTGAACCACTCCATCAGTCGACAGGTAATCAATCATCGCCTGCTTCATGTGCGGGTTATTGTGGCCGTAGTTAAGCGTGCCCGCGCCGGCGAGGAAATCAATATACTCACGGCCGTTCTCATCCGTTAAGCGCGCATTTTGCGCTTTGGTAAACACCACCGGGAAGGAACGAGAATAAGTACGTACATTGGATTCCATGCGTTCAAGCGTCTGGGTCTGCATTAGCGACCTCCTTGGTTGATCATTTTGACTTAAGGCATTACTTGCCCGAAGCAACATGAGCGGGAAAACAGGTAGTCCTATACGCAATATCTAGCAAAACAGCGTATTAGATGCGGTCTGTTTGGAACGGGCCAATACGAACCAGGTTTTCCGGGTCATGCTCTCCTCCGAGCTGTTCGGTAGAGAAGTATTCGCGGCTGTTGAGTGGCGCATGCCAGCGCGTAGCCAAGCGACGAAACAAGCCCCAAGAGGCAAGATTGTCGGGGGTGATGGTGGTTTCAAGGTGATGCACATCGTCAAGCTCGGGGCGTGACATAATTGCTTCGACCAAGCGCCGGGCCAGGCCGGTGCCTCGCGCTTTTTCACCGACAGCCACTTGCCATAGAAAGTAGGTGTCGGGAGCATTGTCCTTAACATAGCCAGACACAAAACCAACGATCTCACCCTCTTCGTTGGTGGCGACTGCACAGGTATCACGAAACTGAGTCGCCAGCAGCAGGTAGGCATAGGCTGAATTCACATCCAACGGTGGGCAGGCTTTAACCAGCTCGTAAACCCCCCAGCCATCATCCGCATTGGGTTTACGAATAAATAGCGGTGTCTCTACATGACCTACAACAGCATCGGCCACCGTTGGCCTAGCCAAGTCAGCAGAGGGGGTAAAAGGTTGTATCGGCGTACTCATAGTTATGCTTCGCTGTAGCGAATTTGATGATCATTATAACAGCTGATTATGAGCAATTCAAAAACCATATTATTCTTCACCGCGCTTTCCATAATTTTTTGTTATATCTTCCCATTGTAGCCATCCGATAACGCCATGATTACCTTACGGCTATGCTTTAGACTTTTAGAGTAGTACACAGGCCAAAAAAAGGCGCGCCAATCGGCACGCCTTTTTGTATGAACTAACTATTATCTGCGAGTGAGCGTACGCAAGGTAACGAACTCCTCGGCGCCTGTAGGATGGATTCCTACAGTGCGGTCAAAGTCCTGCTTGGTAAGCCCAGCCCTTACTGCAATGGCAATACCCTGAATGATTTCACCCGCATCATCCCCCACCATATGAGCCCCCACCACTACATCAGTGGCATCGTCCACGATCAGCTTCATTAAGGTGCGCTCTTGACTGCCCGATAGCGTGTGCTTCATGGCACGAAAATCGGTGCTATAGACGCGAATATTGGCAAATTTTTCTCGTGCAGCCTCCTCAGACAGCCCCACGGTGCCGATGTTGGGGTGGCAAAAAACGGCGGTAGGAATCGTGGTGTAGTCCAACGGTTTGGGAGCCGTATCGGCAAAGTGGACGTCCACAAGTTGCATGGCCTCTGCCAGCGCGACCGGCGTCAATTCTTGCCCAGCCGTCAGGTCGCCTAGCGCCAATATTGACGGCAGCGCTGTTTCAAACCGTTCGTTAACGGGGATTTTACCCGCGTCATCCAAGCCCAATCCCAACGCTTCAAGCCCTAGGTCGCGGATATTGGCTTTCCGCCCCGTGGCCGCGAGAACGACGTCCACCTCAAGCACATCGCCGTTGGTAAGATGCACATTGTAGGCATCTTGGCCGGGCTCAATACGCTCAATATTAGTGTTGAAGTGAAGATTGACCCCCTTTCTCTCCATTTCAGCGCGGGTGAACTCACGTACCTGTTGGTCAAAGCCTTTCAAAAACAGTTCACCGCGGTAGATAAGGTGCGTCTCGCTGCCCAGTCCATTAAAGATGCTGGAGAACTCCACCGCAATATAGCCACCGCCCAGTGCTAAAAAGCGTTTGGGGAAGGTATCCAGATCAAAAATCTGATTGGAGTCCAGGGCGTATTCACTCCCTGGAAAATCGGGCACCCATGGCCATCCACCGGTCGCGAGGAGAATTTTGCGCGCGCTCACTGACACGTCACCATGCTCGCCACTTAGCGTTACTATGTGTGCATCGGCCAAGCGTGCTCGCGCGTTAAACAGCGTGACCCCAGCCCCCTCCAGCATGCGCTGATAAATTCCATTGAGGCGTTTGATTTCACTAATTTTGTTGTCACGCAATGTAGCCCAATCAAAACGCGCAGGGCCGGGTAGCTGCCAACCAAAGCCTGCCGCATCGTCAAAACTGTCATGAAAATGGGCAGCGTAGGAGTAGAGTTTTTTGGGTACACAACCCACATTGACGCAGGTGCCCCCCAGATAGCGATCTTCGGCAATCGCCACCTTGGCCCCGGTAGCGGCTGCCATGCGCGCAGCACGCACACCACCAGAGCCTGCGCCGATCACCAGAAGGTCATATTCGTATTCTGAAACGTCTGTCATGCTTTGCTCCCGGGGAGTTAGAGTTTGTCACAATCAATAGTCGTAGCGCCCATGGGTCAAGTGCGGTGGTTGACCTGACTGCCAAGGGAGGTTAAAACCTTCTGCGGCTATTTTGAACTAGTTCATATTTTATACAGTCCCTAATTTTATACTGAGTAGGGTTTGATATTCCGCTTGCCTACCAGGGATTCGACACCCTTTAACTTTACTGGAGACGCTATGTCTGACCCTATTGCGACGCTACTCGATAATAACCGCGCCTGGGCTGAGCGCATGTGTGAAGAAGACCCCGACTACTTTAAACGTCTCTCGAATCAGCAAAACCCTGATTATTTATGGATTGGCTGCTCCGACAGCCGAGTGCCCGCGAATCAAATTATCGCTCTCCCGCCTGGCGAGGTTTTCGTCCATCGTAACGTCGCCAATCTACTCCATCACACGGATATGAACGCGCTGTCGGTGGTTCAGTTCGCGGTGGATGTACTCAAGGTCAGCCATGTCATGATTGTCGGCCACTATGGGTGTGGGGGCATTAAGGCCGCCATGACGGGAGGCGAATGCGGCGTAGTGGATTACTGGCTGCATTCGGTTCGTGAACAGTACAACCACCACCGGAGCTCGCTGGAGCATCTCCCGATTGAAGATCAAATCGACCGCATGTGTGAGCTTAACGTTAAAGCCCAGGTAAACAGTTTATGCCGCACCAAGATTCTGCAACGTGCCTGGCAGCGTGGCCAACAAATCTCTGTGCATGGCTGGGTCTATGGGTTAAGCGATGGACGCGTGAAAGATCTTAATTGCACTATAAGTGGATTAGAGCAAGTGGAAACACTTTACCGTATTGATCGCCTCCAGCAAGGCGACTAAGCGCCTTCTCTAGCGCCTACCTTTCAAATAGCGATTTCCAAGGGCTATTTCCAACGGGCTATCTCCACGACCTATCTTCAAGACTTACCGCTACGCTAGTCGTAGCGGTAAGCACGATGGCAACTTTTACAGCTCGCTCCTACCTCTGAAAGCGCGCGTGCGGTATCACGGGGCTCCTGTTGTTCGGCCACCTCTATCAAATTGGCGATTTTATCCTCAAGGTCGGTAAAACCGGCAGCGAACTGATCCCACTCCTCCCATATAGAGGCCCGCGCTTCAGAACCACTGCCGTGTGTGCCCTCAATAAAGGCAGGCAACAGACGTTGCGCACTGGCGCGCTCTTGCAGCTCAAGCAATCGCGGCGTTGCGGCTTCAATATCTTGGTTATTGATGAGATCAAAGCGCAGCTGGCGCACCAGACTCTCAATATCTTTAAGCTCTTCGCGGCGCCAAATCACGGCTTCGCGTTCGCTTGCGAATGGCGTATCGCTGACCGCCTGAGGCATGGCTAAGTCACTTGCCTCATCGCCTGCCCAAGCCAGCGGCATGGATAAGATTAGCGCCAGGAGGCTGGCTGTCGCACTGCGCGGGGAAGCCCACTGTAAGTGATAGCGCTGCTGCATAATGGCTTCCTGTCGATGATGCGTTGGTAAAATGGCTAATGAAGTGCGTTTTATCCTATTGGACACGAGACGCCAGTCCCTTTTAGCCCACAGTAGCCATTAGGATTTTTATCGAGGTACTGCTGATGGTAGGCCTCTGCGTAATAAAAGGTTTCAAGTGGCTTGATCTCGGTGGTGATCACCCCTCTACCCGCCTTATTGAGTGCCTGCTGATACGCAGCCGCACTCTGCTCGGCTGCCGTTTGCTGTGCTTCGCTGGTGGTGAAAATAGCGGAGCGGTACTGGGAACCAATATCGTTGCCCTGGCGATTACCCTGGGTCGGATCATGCTGCTCCCAGAAAACCTGCAGCAATGTTTCCAGATCGATTTGCTTAGGGTCATAAATTACCCGCACCACTTCTGTGTGGCCAGTACGCCCTGTGCACGTCTCCTCATAGGTGGGGTTTGGGGTTTCTCCACCAGCATACCCCGCCGCGGTGACATAAACGCCTGGTAGTTGCCAAAACAGCCGCTCTACGCCCCAGAAACAGCCCATCCCCAGCACTATCTCTTCATGGCCCTCGGGAAATGGCGGATGGAGCGAGTGCCCATTAATAGTATGCACCTGGCTTGTTTCTATGGGCGTATCACGACCAGGCAGTACCCGGCCTGAACCTGAGCTAGCGTTTGAAAATAGTGACATATCGCCCTCACTTATTGCTGCTGAATGATTTCGGGATTACCGGAACGGGTAAAGGTGTAGATTAAATCTACCGCTTGGTTGGTACCCGACACGGCCTGCACATAAAGGTTACGCCACAGCGTGTAGCGCAGTGTTAGTTCGGCAATCGGCGAGAAAATTCCCACACCGTAACTAATTCTAAGATCATCGGTGAGTTGGCCACTGACAGCGACTTGACTGTCGTCACCGGCTCCGGCGGTATCCAGCGTCAAGTCATCAATACCGAAGGCTTCACCAATGGAACCTACCGCCCCGCCGGTACGCCCTAACGACATACCAATCAACGCGGTGGTCAGGGCGCTATCCACCCCGCCCCCCGAAGCATCAGGCGCGCGACCCCGTAATAGGTATGAAAGCGCGCGGGACTCGTCCATTGCGGGTTCAGAAAAGATCAGTACGTTCGGGGCTTCGGCGCTGCCGGTTACCCGCAAGCCCGCAATGACATCATCTTCGGTGACGTCAGGGTTGCGAATGGCTTCGAAGTCGAGTGTTGGCAGCCCCGGCGGCCCGCTAAACAGCAGTTCACCGCGGCGAATAACCAGGTCTTGGCCGAACGCCTGAAAACGACCGTCGACCAAATTAACGTCACCAAACAGCTGCAACGCCCCGCTGCTTTGGCGAATTTCCAGCGCGCCTCCCAATCCGGATTCAAGGCCGTAGGCTGAAATTTGCATATCACGGCCCAGCGTTAAGGTCACCAGCACATCAATCTCCATGCCAGTAGCGGCCAGTTCATCCGCAGCACTGGGGTCTTGCTCATTGGCAGCCGCCCGCTGAGCCTCAATTTCCGCCTGGCGATCATCGCGCTCGGTAATAATCACTTCATCGCCACTTGGAGTGACTGCCGATGAGGGCATATCGCCAATTTCAAGCCGTGCCCAGGGCAAATTCACATCCCCCCTTACTTGCAGCCTTTCCGGCCTGACCCGGATACGGATATCAGGCGCGACTTCAAGACGTCCAAACTGAGGTAGCACGACCAGGATAGGCTCCTGCACAGCATTCAGGTCGACGCCAATCCGCCAATCATCACCGCTTGGCCAATATGCATCACCGGTGATTTCCAAACGCCCGCGCTCAGCGGCCAGATAGCCGTCAATATCCCCCTGCTCACCGTCGAAGGAGACCACCAGTTCGCCCCCCTGAATATCCACAGGAATATCCGGGCCACTTACCCCGATACCGCGTAGGCCGAGCTGACCCTGTAAATCAGGGGCCGCAGTGGTGCCGGTAATTTGGACGCTGCCGGTTAAATCGCCTTCCAATCGATCCATTCCCACCAACATGGGTCGATAAGGCTGCAGAGACACATTGTTTGCACGCAGTTCGCCTGATAATGCGCCGGCCCCTAATGGGTCGTTGACCGACAGGTCTAAGTTGAGGTCACCCGCCTCGGCAAGCGAGAGCAATACATTAGCATCCGCCTGGGCTTGGTTGGCCTCAATCTGGGCGTCTAAACTGATTTCCGGCAGTTGCACAGGCTGGCCATAATCATTAACGGCTGTAATCGCGAGTTCGCTCAGAATTTGCAGATCAGCCTGCCATCGGGCACCGCCCTGGCCCCAGTTGGCGACGAGATCCGCGGTTGTGTCGCCCTCTAGCTGCCACTCTTCCGGCAGGAACGGCTCCAACATTTCCATTGGCACTTCACGTACCGTAAGCACGGCGTTGCCCTGTTGCGCAGAGGCAGTGATCTCCTCTTCAGAACAGACCAGCCCGCCCTGCTCACGGCGCAGACAGAACGTCGACAGTCGTGCCTCACCATTAGCTAGGTTGTAGCGCACGTCCAGAGGGGCTTCAAGGCGAATATCACCTGCCTCAGAATCAATTTCCATCGGTGTCAAGCGAGCTTGATACAGCTGGCCCTGCAGGTCAAAACGGCCATCCAAGGCAAGCTGTGCTCGGCTAAGAGTGCTGTTGTCGGCGCCTTGGGCGCTCAGCTCCAGCCGATGCTCTGAGAGGCGACCAGCCAGATTTGCTTCAATGTTTGTCAGCGACTGCCCCCCGCATTGACGTTTTGTAGCGCCAGTTGTACATCCAGAGTGGGGTCATCAATGCCCTGTACATCGGCATCTAACGCAAACCGCTCAATGCGGTTTTCACCAAAACGTATGCCATTGCCCTGTAAGTTGGCGAGTAATTGAGGCTGATCAAAGCTGCCGCTAGCCTCTAACGTACCCACGATAGTGCCCGCCAGATCTGGCGAGAGGGTTTGCAACTGGCGCAGGGCTATATCCGCATCTAATGACATCGCCTGTTGGCTGACTTGTCCAGCGGCTTCTAGGCGATTATTCCCCTGGGTGAACAGCAGTTCATCAATATCCAGCTCCAGGTTACTGTTAGCGTCAAAAGCTGCTTGAAGGGTAAGCGGATAGTCGCGCAGCTCACCGTCGATCGCTAGGTTGGGTACGCTAATAGCCCACAGATTCTCTTGCTGACGCAGCCTAAGCTCAATGTCGCCGTTTAAATCACCCTCTAGCTGGTCGACGAAGTGGGCAGGATTGAACTGATCCAGACGAATGGTCGTGTTGACCTGTAGCGGTGCTGCCCAGTTGATATTGCCTTCGCTGCGCAAGGAGCTTTCGTCGACCGCGAGGGTGAGAGGTTGCCAGCTAAACTGCTCAAGATCACCCTCTCCGGTGACGTTAATTTGAGTGCGCGGCAGGCTCGGACCCTCGACCGCCAGAGCCAATTGAGCACTATAATCGCTCAGGCTGCCGGTTACCTGTAGATCCAGGTCATCGACTATATAGGCTTGGTTCGTCTCCTCTTCAGCGCTGGCATCGACGCTCTCATTGCTACTCTCATCTGCACTGACAGGCAAAGGCCACTGTAGTTGGTCACTTTGTAGCTGCAGTTGAAACGGCAGCGTTGGGGCCAGCGCGTCGACTTGACCGCTTAGTGAGGCATTGACCGCTCCAGAGGCATCCAACTGCGCTTCAAGCGCATCCAGTGGGCCAGACAGCGTCAAGGTTAAAGATTCACCACTTAACTCTGGGTATATCTCGGGTAAAAAAAGTTGGACTGCTAAACGTGCTTCGAGCGGATAATTGCCGGTTAAGGTGGCATCCGCGGTTAATTCAGCCTCAGCGTCCGGGGTAACAACGGAAAGCTCGGTGACTTCGACGTGATCACCTTCGGTCAGCAACCCAAGCCGTAGCCGCTCGACGCGATACTCGGCGGCCCCTTCCAATCGAAAATCGTTAAGCGTGAATTCAGGTAACTGGATATCAACCGGTAGCGTGATCTCTGGCAGTTCCAGGCGCTCGCGTTCTTCAAGCTGCTGCTCTGGCGATTCCGCTGCCGCCAACGCCTCTTGAGGTGGCTGGTTGAGCAAGATAGCGGCATCGATGGCTTCAGCCTTCAGCGGTGTTTCAACACCCTGGGTTAACAGCACACCCGAGGAGGGTGGCAAATAGACACGTGGCTGCTCCAAATGGGTTGGCGAGAGGCGTACAGTGTTTCCTTCAGCGATAGCTGCCGAGCTTAACGAATGCCACGCTACTTCGGTACCATCGGCAAGCCTGAGGTTAACATCGTCCAGCAGCAGCGAACGTAGTTCGATGGGAAAAGGAAAACGAATAGCCAACGGGCTTTCCTCCTCTTCGAGGGGTGGCGCTTGCTCACTGGATGGGCCTAGCTGGATGTCGGCGCCCACCACACGCAGTGTGTCGAGGCATAAGCGCCCTGACAGCACACAGTCATCTGCCCACTGGAGTTCGAACTCATCCACGCTTATACGGGTTTCGCCCAGCTGTAGCTGGAAATCTTCGAGCTGAAAATGGTCGAGCAAGCCACCTTCATGATGCGCGTAGGAGAAAAAATCACGCTGCTCCCCCTGGGAGAGCAGCACGCCGGTGCCCCAGGGAGATAACGCCACCCCAACCACTAGTGCCACTATGCCAAACAGCCAAATAGGCAACACGATTACAAGACGCACAAGGCTCCAGAACAGTAGCCAAGCGCGGTATTGGGGGGACAATGTACGGCGTGTATCCGATGTAGCTGGTGCAACCTGCGACAAGTCTCTCTCCTAGAATTCCGGCCCGATGGAAAAATGCAAACGCCAATCGTCTTCGTGGTCAAAAGGGTGGGCGATGTCAAAACGAATTGGCCCCACCGGCGAGACCCAGCGCACCCCGGCACCGGCACCGGTTTTCAAATCATTAGGCCCCCAGTTATCAAAGGCGTCGCCGTTATCGACAAAAGTGGCCCCCCACCAATCCCCCGTCACCCGGCGCTGATACTCTAGGGTCGAGGTGAGCATTTGCTGCCCACCGCGCAGTCGGCCCTCATCATTGCGGGGAGATAAGCTCTCATAGGAGTAACCACGCACACTGCGGTCACCACCCGCGAAAAAACGCAGCGATGGCGGTATTTTGGCAAAATCATCGGTTTCAATGGCGCCAACGCTGACGCGCGCCAAGAAGCGGTTATCGTTGCCGACCATACGGATCCACTCCGTATCTCCCGTGATACGAGCAAATGTCGCATCCGAGCCCCAAACGGTGTCCGAATACTCTATCGAGAGCTGCTGGCGGTCACCCCATAATGGGAAGCGCTGGGGACGTGTTCGCGTACGTGACCACTGAATGCCGGGATAGAACAGCCATACTTGATCCGCTTCACCACCCTGTTCGAAATCCTCATAAGTAGTGCGGAAGTAGAGGGTTTGTACCCAGTCATTATCAAACTGCCACCGCCGAGCCAGTTCGACGGTGCCTTCTAGCGACTTGGTGTCGCTGTCATCAACATTACGAACCCCGTACTGAAGCCGATAGCTGTCGCGAAGCGGATCCTCAAGTGGCACGTTATAGACCCCAGTAAAACGTTGCTCTGGGGCCGATAAATAGAGGTCGTGATCAAGGCTATGACCAAAGCGGTTAATCCATGGTTGATCCCAACCAAAGCGCAGTCGTGGCCCTACATCGGTGGCGTAGCCAATACCCACTTCAAATTGATGGCGGTCAGCAGGTTCAACACTGATATCGATAGGCAGTTGGGTATCACTGGGTTTATTAAGACTTAATGCACTGGCCAAGGCGGCACCGGTGACACGCGGGCGCTCCGGCTGGGAGGCGGTGGCCTCACTCCACCAGGGGGCTCCACCGCCAGACGGGGAAATCACCAGTTCCTGCGCAGTCTCAAGACGTGGCCGCACCGAGACAGAGCTAAACCAGCCGGTTTCAGCGAGCGATTGGTTATATTCCGCTAGGGATTGGGCCAAATAGGGGTCGCCCTGCTCGAAGGGTTGCATGCGGCGCAACCTGTCTAGCTCAATATGACTGCCGGTAATAGAGGATTCACCAAATTGGTAGCGGGGGCCACTGTTAAAATCCATATACAGCCGCGCACTTTGTAGATATGGACGCACTTCCATGCGTCGATCAGTAAATCCCCAATCAAAGTAGCCACGCTCAATAGCCAATCCCGAAAATTGGCTGCTTAGTCGATCCCAGGGAGCGTGTCTCAACACATCCCCTTCTTTCAGGGGAAAGTCTTTTATGGCCTCTTGGAAAGGCGGATCTTCACTCGCATCGCCCTCCACATTGATGGACAGAATTTCAATTTCAACCTGGGGGCCCGGCTCAATTTCAAGCCAGACGCGCTCATCTGTAGCGCGCTCAAGGGTTATGTCTGGCTCATAGTAGCCGTAAACACGCATTGCTTCCTGGGTGCGTCGGCGGATTTCGCCCTCTAGACGCACCTCAGTATATTGCGCTGCATCGATGTTTTGTAAATAGGCTTGGATATTGCCTTCGACCTCATTGGAAACGCCCTCGATGGTCGCTTCCAATGCCCATGCGCCATGCGATATACATAATAGCGGTAGTACCGCAAAAAACGTGCGTCCTGTGGCTAATGTCCATTGCCGTTGTCTTCCCATACATTTTAATCCCAACCTAAATCAGCGGCTTCATCGCCTAAGCATTGCCATGCATTGCCATGTCAACGCTTAGGCAGTCGCACTCATACACTCGATGCAATTCGTTAACGCAACATCTCTAGCTGGGCACTGAAAGCAAGCTGTGCTTGTCGTACTTGTCGCACATCGCTTTCCAGCGAATTCAGGCGTTGAGTCCACTGTTGCTCCAGTTCTTCCAGGGCTGCCTGATCTGCCGGGGCTTCGACCGCTGCCACGGACGTTTCCAATTCATCAAAGCGATCCTCAATGGCAGCTCTCTGGGCTGACAACTGCTCTTCCCAAGCAGTGGTCACGCTATTGAGTTGGCTATCCAGTTCCCCGATCCGCTGTTCGGTCAATTGCTCCAGATGGGAGACCTCTGCAACGAGATTTTGACGACCCGATGCCCCCGTTTGTTCCAAGGCGTCAAGCGATTCTCGCACCGCCATCAATTGGCTGTCGCGCAGTTCAGCTTGCTCCCTAAGCTGAGACAACTGCTGCATTAGCGTATTGATCGAGTCGCTTGAGACCGTGTCCTCACTAGTGGTGAGGAAACCGTATAACTCTTCCCGAGTGGCTGCCAACGAGGTGGCAAGCTGCTCCTGCTCTTGGAAGAGTGTCGACATCTGAGCTTGTACAAAGGTTATCGTATCTTGTACATCCGTGTCATCCGAATCCAACCGAGCATGCACGTTGGAGACCTCCCCACTCACCCGGTGAATCTCATCCAGCAGTCGTTCACGTTCGTACCACAGCCCAACTGCCGCCGCGCCCAATAGCGCAATGATCAGCAGCAAACATAGCCATAACGGCCATATTGTCGGCCCTTTTCGATGGCGTAGATGTTGCGCCGTCAAGCTTTGATCCACATCGGGCACAATACGAGAGGATGCGGTAGCGTCTGGCATGACATTTCCTCAAAGAGTCTTCGGGTCGGCACGGCGGCCAATACCTCGGTACATTAATCCACAGCTGGCAACAAACTCAGGATCGTAAATATTGCGCCCATCCAATACGAGTTTAGCGTTTAATAGCGAGCCGAGTCGGTGCCAGTCAGGGTTCCAATACGTTTTCCATTCGGTCACCAGCATCAGGGCATCGGCCCCTCACAGGCCTGATAGGGGTCATGAGTATAAGTCACCAGGTCGTCACGCTCGCCTACCAAAGCGCGCAGAGCAGGCACCGCCGCTGGGTCGTGGAGCTGAACGTTAACCCCCTGCGCCCAAAGCGCCTCAAGCAGCGTTAATACTGGAGCATGATCAATGCGCGCAGTGCCGGGTTTAAACGCGGCGCCCCAAATCGCCACTGTTTTACCCGCCATCTCGCCAGCAAAGTGGGCCCATAACTTGCGGAACAAAGTCTCTTTCTTCTGCTCGTTAATATCCATCACCTGTTCAAGCAGCGCTGAATAGCGGCCGCTTTGTAGCTGAACATCGGCCAGGCGAATCAAATCCCGTGAGAAGTTAGGACCACCAAACCCACATCCGGGGTAAAGGTATTCAAAACCAATACGCGAGTCGGCGCCCATCCCCTGCCGGACATGCTCCACATCCACCCCCAGGGTATCAGCCAAGCCCGCAATTTCATTCATATAACTGATGCGCGTAGCGAGCATCCCATTAATCGCCAGCTTGGTAAGCTCCGCAGCGCGGCGCGGCATACATTGGAAGACCTCACTGCGGCGATTAAAGGCGCGGAGTAGCTCCCTGGTGACCTGTTCGCCGGTGGCATCATCACACCCCAGCAGGCGCCTGGAGGGGCGAGTAAACGAGTCCCACGCCCGGCCCTCTTCCAGCGTGTCAGGGAGTGCCACGCTAGTGTGCTGGGTGCCCATCAACGCATGCAGACGCTCAGTCTCGCCGACGGGGAACGTTGAGTTATTGATAAGCACAATGCCCTGCTGGTCAGCCAGTAGCGGATCTTCAACAAGCGTACTGGCGGAATTGCGCTGTGCGGGCGATAACGCCAACCAAATCACTTCCGGAATGACCGCATCCTTAAGCTGATCAATGACCTGCAGCGTCCCTTCCGCCACCCCCTGCTCAAGGTGCGCCATTAGTTGAGGCTCGCTGCGTAGCCAATCCACCTGAGAAAGCGCTGACCAGGGCGCATCGGAATGAGGTAACCACTGCACCTGATGGCCCACCCAGGCTAACGCAGCGGCTGCCGTCGCTGCGCTTAATTCGCTACCGTAAAGTAACACCCGCATGGGTTACTCTCCTTGGTGGTAACGTGACAGCAAGGCTTTGAAGCCTTCGCCAAACTCAGGATGCCGACGCGCATAAGCAAGCGTGGCTTCAAGATACCCCAGCGGCTGACCGCAATCGTAGGTAGTGCCCTGCATGCGATAGGCCTGGACGCCCGACTGTTCACGTAGCGTTTCAAGCGCATCGGTTAGCTGAATTTCACCACCGGCACCGGGCTTAGTGGCTGCTAAAATAGGGAAAATATGGCCCGGCAGCGCATAACGGCCAATCACCGCTAAATTTGAGGGCGCTGCATCGCGTTTTGGCTTTTCCACCATACCGACTAGATCTGCCGATTGATTAGGCGCGGGCACATCATCGGCAGGCGCCACGATGCCATACTTTTCGACGTGTTCCCAAGCCACCTCTTCCACCATCAGTTGCGCTGTTTGCTGCTGATCATAGGCTGCCAACATGCCCGCCAAGTCGGTCGCTGGGTTGGCACTATTATCGACCAGCACGTCGGGCAGCAGCACGGCAAAAGGTTCATTGTCGCCAATGATCGGGCGAGCGCAGAGCACCGCGTGGCCCAGCCCTAATGGTACCCCCTGGCGAATGCTGATAATGCTGACATTATCTGGCACCAGGTTGCGCAACATCTCCAAAAGTTCGTGTTTACCTTTTGCTTCCAGGCTGGCTTCCAGCTCGGCGTGGGTGTCAAAGTGATTTTCGATCGCGCTCTTATTACTACTGGTGACCAGTACAATTTCGCGAATCCCCGCAGCTATCGCTTCTTCAACGACATACTGAATGACTGGTCTATCGACAATCGTAATCATCTCCTTTGGAATAGCCTTCGAAGCCGGCAAGCAGCGGGTGCCAAACCCAGCGACAGGAAGTACGGCCTTGCGAATCATAGAGAGGTCCTTTTCATGCGTTCCGACACAGGAGTGGTTAGAATGTCCATAATACTGAAGGCGTGGATGGATGCCACCTCGCCAATGGACGATAACCAGTGCAAATAGATTATAACCAGTGATTAAGCGTCAATGATTGCTTAATGCTCAATGACAATGGGAGTCACAACATGCAAGCGACACCACAGGATAGCACTGCTGGTCACTATCAAGGCAACGTCGATGCAGGCGAAGTCGCTAAATTTGAAGCGCTCGCCAGCCGCTGGTGGGATCCGCAAGGGGAATTTAAACCGCTCCACGAAATTAATCCCCTGCGCCTCGACTTTATTGATGCTCGAGCAGGGCTGGCGGGAAAAAAAGTGCTGGATGTAGGTTGTGGCGGTGGCATTTTAAGTGAGTCCATGGCCAACCGCGGGGCTAAAGTGACGGGCATTGATCTGGGTGAAGCGCCATTAGCCGTCGCCAGATTGCATGCGGAAGAGCGCGGCGTTGAGATTGATTACCAACACATCAGCGTAGAGGCTATGGCAGCTCAAAAGCCGGGGTTTTACGATGCAGTGACCTGCATGGAGATGCTTGAGCATGTCCCCAACCCGGCATCCGTCATTCGCGCCTGTAGCACCCTGGTTCGCCCAGGTGGCTTTGTATTTTTCTCTACGCTAAACCGCACCGCCAAATCTTACGCGTTTGCCATTTTGGGCGCTGAGTATGTGCTAAGGCTGCTCCCCCGGGGCACGCATAACTATGCGAAATTTATTCGCCCTTCAGAAATGGCGGCCTGGTCTCGAGAAAGTGGCTTAGAAGTACGTGAGCAGACAGGCCTAACCTACAATCCGCTAACCCGCCACTACCGCCTGGTCAGCCATGATGTTTCGGTCAATTACATGATGTACTGCCGTAAGGTGAGCGACTAAATGCCGATGATGCATGCGCCTCAAGCCATACTCTTTGATCTAGATGGCACCCTGGTCGATACCGCGCCAGATTTAGCCCAAGCAACGAACACGCTACGCATTCACCATGGCTTAGACCCACTCCCCTTTGAAGTGATTCGCCGTCAGGTCTCTAACGGCGGGAGTGCGCTGGTTACATTGGCCCTTGGGTTAGAAGCCGCCTCGGATGGGCATACTCAGGCACGCCAATTTCTGCTCGATGCCTATGAACAGGCTGTCGCTGTACATAGCCGGGTTTTCTCGCCACTCGATGTATGGTTGAAAGAGTGGCATGGTGATCAACGCCCCTGGGGGATTGTGACCAATAAGCCGCGCCGCTACACCCTCCCTCTGCTGGAAGCCTTGGCGCTTCAGCCTGGCGCCCTGCTTTGTGCCGATGATCTGAGTGTAAAAAACCAGCGCCTGAGCCACTTTGGGAGGCTGCCCGGCGGCTAGGCGTTGAGCCTGAACAGTGTTGGTATATCGGCGATCACGCCCGAGACATTGAGGCTGCCGTCGCCGCGGGGATGACGGCCGTGGCCGTTGGCTACGGCTATATCAGCGAAGAGGATGACTACCAGCAGTGGCCTGCTGATTTGTGGTTTGGTGAGTGTGACGCGCTGGTCGATGCCCTGAACGGTTTCAAACGCTAGCGATAACTTCAAGCGCTTGATTACCCAGGGCATCGACTCTGATAAGGCTTAAACTCAAGCGCTATACCCGGGGCGGCTGGGCATCAATTTTGTGGCCGCTGGTGCCTGCACTGTCTGGCCCCATAAGCCACAAGTAGGTCGGCATAATGTCTTCCGGCGTGCGAAGCGTGGAAGGGTCTTCGCCGGGAAACGCGGTACGCCGCATTTGAGTACGCGTCGCCCCCGGATTGAGCGAATTAACCCGGATGTTGGACTGATTATCCAACTCGTCGGCCAGCACCTCTACAAAACCTTCGGTAGCAAACTTGGACACGGAGTAAGCGCCCCAATAGGCGCGACCTTTGCGGCCAACGCTGGAGGAGGTAAAAATAACCGACGCATCATCAGATGCCTGTAGCAGAGGCAGTAGTGCCTGAGTCATCCAGATGGGGCCATTAATATTGACCTGCATAACCTGCTGCCAAAGCTCGGGATTGTACTGCTCAAAGGGTGTGATGCGACCTAATAACCCGGCGTTATGCAGCAAACCATCCAAGCGCCCAAACTCTTTATCCAGCGTCTCCGCCATATCATGGAAATCTTTTAGTGTGGCGCCCTCAAAGTTAAGCGGAAAAATCGCTGGCTGTGGGCCACCGACCGCTTCGATTTCATCATAGACACGCTCTAACTTGGCAATAGTGCGCCCCAACAGAATCACCGTTGCACCGTGCTGGGCATAGCTCAACGCTGCCGCACGGCCAATGCCGTCCCCTGCGCCGGTTACCAACACGATGCGATTTTCCAATAGGTTGGGCGCTGGTTGATAGTCGATCTTGCAGCTCATGCTGATTCCCTGAAGCAAAAATAGATCAAAAAATATTAACTTGCTGATTGGCGTAAGAAATCGTTAGCAAGGCCTGCCGCACTACTTTGCGGATAATCATCGCGCACTTGCTCAAGCAACGCACGGCTGCGTTCTGCTTCGCCTTTACGCGCCTTTACCAAGCCTAACTTATACATCGCATCCGGTACTTTACTGCTGCCGCTATACTCCTCGATCACGCGGCTAAACGCCTGGTCGGCGGCATCCAACTCGCCCTCTGCCGCATATAGCTCACCCAGCCAGTAGTGGCCATTAGCCGTTAGGCTCGTATCAGGATGGTCGCTCACAAAGGCTTCAAAGGCCGCAATCGCTTCGTCAAAACGACGTGCCTGAACATGCGCAAAGGCCGCTTGATAATCGGCTTGGGCGTCTTCACTGACATTGCGGCTAGAAGGTGCATTGACAACTTCCTCGGCGGCTTCAGGCTCTACCGCTGGGGTTGACTGCTCGATCTGAGTTGGGCCGCTGCTCATAAGGCGATCTTCAATGTCGAGATACTGCTGCTGCGATTGGCGACGCAGCTGTTCCAACTGGTGGCGCAACTCTTCAATCTGCCCACGTAGCTGCTGGATCTCCTGCTGGTGCTCCTGCACCTGGTTAAACAGTACAAGATTGCCGCTTGACGCTTCCTGCCGCTGCGTCTGCTGGTAGAAGCTACTGTTGGAAGCGTTAGTGGAAGAGTTAGAGAGATCTTGCACGAGCGGCTGTTGGGCGGTGGCCGTTAGAGACAATACGGACAGCGGGAGCGCAATGGCTCCCGAACCGCACAGCCTCCCAATGTAACGCTTGAGACTGTAATTCATGATGACTCCGGAGACGTAAACGGCGTGCGGTTAACCGCACGCCGGATTCATCAGTGGTTAAACACTCAATAGTTAATGCTTAGTAGTTAAACACAACACGACGGTTCTGAGCGTAGGCACTCTCGTCTTGACCGTTGACGGCCGGACGCTCTTCACCATAGCTAACCACGCTCATTTGTGAAGAAGATACACCCTGAATGTTTAGGAAACGCTGCACGGCGTTAGCACGACGCTCACCAAGTGCCATGTTGTACTCACGGGTACCACGCTCATCCGTATGTCCATGGAGAACCACCTGGGCATTAGGGTTAGCACGTAAGTAGCGTGCATGAGCCATTACCACAGATTCGTACTCACTTTTGATCGTATCGCGATCAAAATCGAAATAGATCGTGCGTACTTCTGGAATGCGTGAATCAGCCTGCTGACCAGCACCGGAACCAGAAGTAGAGCCATACTGACTGCCAGTGCCTGTACCCGAGGTGCTGGAACCGGTCGTGCTGCCATCCTGGCTACCGTACGAGTCACCGTCTTGGGTTCCGCCGGTGCTGGAACAGCCAGCAATTACCACGATAGATAGCGCTGCTGCTAATGAGCGAGCCAACGGTTTAATTTGCATAATCAGACTCCTTGCCTGAAAACTAAAAATTTCGATATTAATCAATTGATTTGATCAATTTAAGAAGGGTGACCAAGCTGGATCACGAACATCGCCTTGTGCTGATGGCAGCCTGAATGAAGAACGGCCATCGGCAGACACAGCACTTAGCACCCCACTATTACCCTGTTGGGTAGCGAAGATTACCATGGTCCCGTTCGGCGCAACACTAGGAGATTCATCTCTTGTTGATTCACTCAACACCACCAAGCGATCACCGTTTAGATCCTGCCTCGCTACTTGGTAACCTCGGCTAGAGCGGTGAATCAAGAATATCTGCTCGCCATCCGGAGAATAGCGTCCGCGGGCATTGTAATTACCGGTAAATGTCAGGCGCTGAGCCTCTCCACCACCCAGCGTGTACTGGTACAGCTGTGGGCCGCCGCTGCGATCCGAAGTAAACAACAGGCTGCGCCCATCCGGCGCCCAAGCGGGTTCCGTGTCAATGCTGTTGTTATTGGTAATGCGCTCAACGGAACGGTTGGCAACATCCATAATGTAAATTTCAGGCTGACCATCTTTAGACAGCGACATGGCAATACGTCGTCCATCCGGTGACCACGCTGGCGCACCATTTATGCCATCGAATGAGGTCGCTTGCACGCGCTGGCCGGTGGCCACATCCTGAATATAGATTGCCGGACGCTCAGTCTCAAAAGAGACATAGGCGAGCTTGGTACCATCAGGTGACCAAGCGGGAGACATGATCGGTTCATCTGAGGTCAACACCTGCTCACTGCGGCGACCATCAGCATCGGCAACGTAAAGACCAAACTGCATATTGTCACCGATACCTTGGGCTGTGACGTAAGCAATTTTGGTGGAGAATGCACCACGGATATCGGTAATCTCTTCAAAGATTTGATCACTGATGTAGTGGGCAGCGCCACGCAGATCATTGCCCCGAACCGTTACGGTCTCACCTATCATCCGGCGCTGTCCGCTAATATCCATCAGTTCGAACTGTAGTTCGAAGCCGCCGTCAGTTTGTGCCGCCCGACCGACCACAAGGTAGCGAACGTCAAGCGAACGCCATGTGCCAAATTGCACATCGTCAGATTGGCTCGGCTGCTCAAACATAGCGCTACGCTCGAGAGGAGCAAAATAGCCACTGCGTTCAAGGTCATCCTGGACAATCTGGGCGACATCTTCAGGCAGGCCGTCTGAGCCAGCGAATGGTACTACCCCTATCGGCAACGCCTGATCACTGCCCCGCGTGATCTCAATGGTTAAGTTAGCGCTAGCCACACTGCTAAAAGTGATCAGCAAGCATAATAACCAAAACTTTTTTAACACTTGAGTTTGCATCAACGGACTCCCCCTGGGGAAAAGTTCAAAGTGATATTGCGTCGGATTTCGCGCTGTTGAGCGTCTGTTAACTGTAGTAGCTCAGAAAACGGTGCCGCTTGCTCGACCGCCTGAATAATGGATTGGTCAAAGGCATTATCGCCACTTGATGATGTTACGTTTACTAATAATACCTCCCCCGACGGCCCCAGACGCACATTAACGGAAGCCCGCATACTATCACTCGATCCGGCGGGAATTATCCAAGCTTGTTCAATAGCTCGTTTCATTATGTTACTGAAATTATTGGCCGCCTGCTCAGCTTGCTGGGCATTGGCTGCCGCTTCGGCCTCACCGGCCAGTTGGCGCTGCATGGCCGCTTCTGCAGCTTCCGCTGCTTCGCGCTGCCGCTCGGCCTCTGCTTCACGACGCTGCTGCTCTTCGGCTTCACGCTGGCGTTGCGCTTCTGCCTCGCGCTCCCGCTGAGCCTCCTCCTGCTCTCGAAGGCGCTGCTCTTCAGCCTCGCGTTGACGCGCGGCCTCCTCTTCTTCACGGCGCTGCTGCTCTGCCGCTTCACGCTGGCGTTCAGCTTCTTCCGCCTCACGGCGCTGCTGCTCTTCGGCTTCGCGCTGACGAGCTGCCTCCTCCTCTTCACGGCGCTGCTGCTCTGCGGCTTCCTGCTGGCGCTGCGCCTCTTCCACTTCACGCTGGCGCTGCGCGGCCGCTTCCGCTTCGGCTTCACGTTCAGCCGCTTCTGCCGCCTGTCGCTCAGCTTGAGCCGCCGCCTCTTCAGCCCGGCGCTGGGCCTCAGCCTCCGCCGCGGCCCGTGCTTCTTCTAACGCTTCTGCTTCAGCTTCCGCCGCTTGCTGGGCTGCTTCTTCTGCCGCTTGCTCCTCGGCGGCAGCCTGCTCTTCACTGGCTGAAGGCTCTTCCGGCGCGTCGGGCTCAGTGGGCGCTTCGGCAGGCGCGTTCATGGCCGCTTGCTCTTCTGTTGTCTGCTGAGCCTGGTCGGTAAAAGTTTCGGTACTGACTAGCGTAGCCTGCACAATCGAAGAGCTGTCAGGCTCTGCGTCCCTACTGGGCAGGCTGATCAAGCTAAATGCAACAATCGCGACGTGCACGCCTATCGCCAGAACAGTAGGCCACTTATAGCCGACATCTTGGGGATCGCGCGGGGATTTCAGTGACATGTGCGCCTTGCCCTTACCCATCTTGCGGCGGCTCAGAAAGCAGCCCCACGTTAGCAACGCCGGCGCCTTGCAGAGTGCTCATCAACACGACGATCTGTCCGTAGGCCACGTTGCGGTCACCACGAACCATGACCGGCGTACCTGGACGCCGCTCAAGAATCGTGGTCACTCTTGACGCCATCTCCTCCAGCGTGACCGAGGTGGAGTCTTCCCCCAGCGTAATGAAATACCCACCGTCGCCATCGACCGAGATAATGATAGGATCATTATCTTCCTGGGTATCAATGGGCTGGGAAGTGACTTGCGGCAACTCAACTTGTACGCCCTGGGTCAGCATGGGCGCGGTGATCATAAAGACCACCAGCAGTACCAACATGATGTCAATGAAGGGGACAACATTAATCTCCGCCATTGGCTTGCTTTTACCGCTACGATTGAATGGTCCTTGCATGGCTCTCTCCCTTAGCTGGCGCTCGGTTTGCCGTCACGACCTTGCAAGTTGCGGTGCAGGATAGCGTGAAATTCTTCAGCAAAGTCTTCATATTTGCCCAGCAGGCGAGAAGATGAGTTGGAAAGACGGTTATAGAAAATTACCGCTGGAATCGCCGCAAATAGGCCCATGGCGGTGGCAATAAGCGCTTCAGCAATCCAGGGGGCCACGGTGGCAAGGGTCGCTTGCTGGGTTAGCGATAGCGCCTGGAATGAGCCCATAATCCCCCACACAGTGCCGAACAGGCCGATATAGGGGCTGGCTGAGGCTACCGTAGCTAGAAACACCAAGTGTTGAGTTAAGCGATCCTCTTCCCGTGACCACGCGACCCGCATGCTGCGCTGAACACCCTCCAGCACGGTATCCGGATCACGGGTTTTAGGCATCAAACGGTTAAACTCGCGAAAACCGGCTTGAAAAATGTGTTCAGCGCCATGGCGCGGGTCATCGGCCGGAATCTCACGGTAGAGCTCGTTTAAGTCGACACCAGACCAAAAAGACTCCTCAAACTGGTTGTACTCTTTTTTAGCACGGCTCAGCGCAATACTGCGCTGAAAAATCACTACCCACGAGAGGATCGACCCCACCAGCAGTAGCAGCATTACCAGTTGCACCACAGTACTGGCATTCATTATCAAATGGGGAATGGACATGGTGTTATCGTTCACAGGTGCCCTCATCAATCTATTAGGGTCGGGATTGCCGACGCAGTGAGTGGCCTCTTGGTTAAGAGGCCCGAATCAAAACTTTAAGCGATGCAGGCCATGGCTTTGGCCGTAAACGCTCGCTGCTCAAGCAAGCTATCTCGACTGTGGCAGAGCAAAGGAGTTCCTCTCCACGCCAAACTTGCTGTTCAAACGTCATCCGACAGCGCCCAACATCAGTCACGCGGGCACTAATTTCCAACGCGTCGTCTAGCGAGGCCGGTTTCGCGTAGTGGCAGGCCAAGCGGTATACCACTAGCTGTGTACCTTCGTCTAGCAACGTTTGCTGATTAAGGCCTAACTGGCGAAGCCATTCGCTGCGGGCACGCTCCATAAACTTCAAGTAGTTAACGTAGTAGACAATACCGCCTGCGTCAGTATCTTCCATATAAACGCGCAGCGGCAGGCGATAGCTTTCGCTTAGGCTGTTGCCACTCACGGACGGCGCTCTCCTTCCATATCGGTTGCTTGCTCGTGGGGCACTCGCTCAAAGTGCAGCCACGCCTGGCGGGTCACTACCCGGCCCCGGGGGGTGCGCATCATTAAGCCCTGTTGAATAAGATAGGGTTCAATGACATCTTCGATGGTGTCACGCTCCTCACTAATGGCAGCGGCAAGTGAGTCAATGCCCACTGGCCCACCGTCAAACTTATCGATCATGGCCAACAGTAGCCGCCGATCCATATGATCCAAGCCGTGGTGATCCACGTTGAGCATATTGAGCGCCGCATCGGCCATGGCGACATCGACCATGCCGTTACCTTTCATTTCGGCGTAATCCCGCACCCGGCGCAGCAATCGATTGGCAATTCGCGGCGTGCCCCTTGAGCGCCTGGCGACTTCAATGGCACCATCATGGCTGGTTTCAACGCCTAATAGGCGCGCCGAACGCGAGACGATTTCCGTCAGCTCTTCAAGATTATAAAACTCCAGCCGTTGAACGATACCAAACCGATCACGCAATGGGGAGGTCAATAGCCCTGCCCGGGTCGTGGCCCCTACCAGCGTAAAGCGTGGGAGATCCAGCTTGATCGAGCGCGCCGCTGGCCCTTCCCCTATCATGATATCGAGCTGGAAATCCTCCATCGCCGGATAGAGCACTTCCTCTACCACCGGCGAGAGGCGATGAATTTCATCGATAAAAAGTACATCGCCAGGCTCTAAGTTGGTCAGCATGGCGGCTAAATCGCCGGCACGTTCAAGCACAGGGCCGGAAGTCGACTTCATCCCGACGCCCATCTCGGTGGCAATAATATGCGCAAGGGTCGTTTTACCTAGCCCTGGGGGGCCAAATACCAGAGTGTGATCCAGGCTCTCTTCACGCAGCCGGGCGGCGCCGATAAAGATTTCCAGTTGTTCACGCACGCGCGGCTGGCCAATATAATCATCCAGCCGCTTGGGGCGAATAGCGTAGTCAATGCGCCCCTCCCCCTGTTCAGGCTCAGCGGCGATCAGCCGATCGTGTTCTAACATAGATGCTCTTCTTTATGGCGGTTCAAAAAGGACTATTCACAAAGGTCTATCCGCTACCCGTAATTTCTTATTTATTCCGCTCGGCTTAGCCACTCATGCGCTGGGTGAGCGCGGCTTTAATCAGCGCTTCGGTAGACTGATTGGGATCGATATCGGCGAGCATTTTCGACGCCTCAGTCAGTTTATACCCCAAGCTGACTAACGCAGCTTCCGCATCGGCAAGATTATTGCGGGCAGAGGCACGACCATTGGTTGATTCGAGGGGAAGTAGCGCGTTGCTGCCATCTTCCCACTCGGGGAAACGGTCACGCATTTCAATTATCAGCCGCTCAGCGGTTTTCTTACCCACCCCTGGCAGCGTTGTCAGCGCTTTGCTGTCGTCATCGCGCACGCAACGCATAAAGGCATCTTCATCCATACCCGACAGTATGGCGAGTGCTAGCTTGGGCCCGACACCATTGACCTTGATCAAGGCACGAAACAGCGCACGCTCGTGCTCCCGGCCAAACCCATACAGTAGGTGGGCATCATCACGAATGGTTAGATGAGTGAATAACGAAACGCTCTCGTTCAGCGCAGGAAGCGCGACCAGCGTATTCATTGAGGTTTCCAGCTCATAACCTACACCGTGAACATCGATCATAATCCAGGGAGGTTGCTTTGCCACTAGCTGGCCACTCAGACGTCCAATCATAAATTTGCTCGCACCGGGGTGAAAAAAGTGAAAAACAGTAGAGTCAAAAACAGAGGGTTACTATAAAGCGACTCTGTACAGGTGACCAGTAGTTCAGCCACCGGTACAGGGGGAATTAAAGCCGCCAGCGTCCGGTTGAGCGGCGGCGGCCCCGAGATGGCGCGGCGGGCAAGCCATGGCTGCTAAACACAGCACCGTTATAAGCATGGGTTAACGCAATGGCTAACGCGTCGGCGGCGTCAGCTTGGGGAGTGGCAGAGAGCTGCAGAATAGCGGTCACCATATGCTGCACCTGCTCTTTATCCGCGCCGCCCTGGCCAGTTACCGCCTGCTTTATCTGCCGCGCAGCGTACTCGGCGAGGCTCAAACCATGGTTAGCCATACACACCAGTGCGACTCCCCTCGCCTGCCCCAGTTTGAGCGCAGAATCGGGATTCTTGGCCATAAATACCCGCTCAATGGCGACTTGAGAGGGACGATGTAAACCGACGACTTCGCTTAGACCGGCGTAGATTTGCGCTAAGCGCTGCTCTAAGGCCCCTTCTGCAGTGCGAATACAGCCACTTGCCACATAGCAAGGTTTAACCCCGACCACATCGATCACCCCATAGCCAGTCACCCGAGAGCCGGGATCAATGCCCAGTATGCGGATTGGCAGGGCCGACGGTGTTGGATCCATAGCCTCAATGCTCATGTCAGCGTTTTATACAAAAACACCGACGCCGTGGCGTCGGTGTTAGGCAGCGAATCAACCGTCTTATTCGGCGGCTGTTTCCGCTTTGACTTTCTGACGAAGACGGATGTTCAAATCTTTCAACTGCTCGGGGCTGACTTCGCCCGGTGCGTTAGTCATCAAACAGGCAGCGCTTTGGGTTTTCGGGAAGGCGATCACTTCACGAATCGTTTTAGCACCGACCATCAGCATGACCAGACGATCCAGGCCAAAGGCCAAGCCACCATGGGGTGGCGCGCCGTACTGCAGCGCGTCAAGCAGGAAGCCAAACTTCTCTTGGGCCTCTTCTTCACCGATGCCCAGGATCTCAAACACCGTGCTCTGCATGGTTTGGTCGTGAATACGAATAGAACCACCGCCTAATTCGGTACCGTTGAGCACCATATCATAAGCACGCGAAAGCGCACTTGCCGGGTCTGCCTTCAGCTCTTCCGGTGTGCAGGAGGGTGCGGTGAAGGGGTGGTGAAGCGGGCTTAGGCGACCATTGTCGTCGGCTTCAAACATCGGGAAGTCGACCACCCATAGCGGCGCCCACTCCTGGGTGTAGAGCTCCAGGTCGGCGCCTAGCTTAACGCGCAGCGCGCCAATGGCTTCGTTGACGATACGTGCTTTATCGGCGCCGAAGAAGATAATGTCACCATCTTCTGCACCCACGCGGTCGAGCAGCTCTTCAACGATGTTTTCCATAAACTTAACGATCGGCGATTGCAGACCCTCAAGCCCTTTAGCACGCTCGTTGACCTTGATCCACGCCAAGCCTTTGGCACCGTAGATGCCGACAAACTTGGTGTACTCGTCGATCTCTTTACGCGACAACTTGGCACCGCCGGGCACTTTCAGCGCTGCGACGCGACCATCATCAGCGCTGGCAGGACCAGAGAAGACCTTGAAGTCGACTTGTTGCATCAGGTCGTCCACGTCGGTCAGTTCCAGCGGGATACGCAAATCCGGCTTATCGGAACCGAAACGATCCATCGCTTCCTGCCAGGTCATGCGCGGAAATTCCGGCAATTCTACTTTAAGCACTTCCTGGAACAGTTGACGAATCATGGCTTCGGTAATACCCATGATGTCGCTCTCTTCCACAAACGACGCCTCGATATCAATCTGAGTGAACTCAGGCTGACGGTCGGCGCGTAGGTCTTCATCGCGGAAGCACTTGGCAATTTGGTAGTAGCGATCAAACCCCGCCACCATCAACAGCTGTTTAAATAGCTGAGGCGACTGGGGCAACGCGAAGAAACTCCCCGCGTGGGTACGGCTAGGCACCAGATAATCGCGGGCACCTTCAGGCGTAGCACGGGTAAGTACAGGCGTTTCGATATCCAGGAAGCCCTGGTTTTCGAGATACGCTCGTACAGTGTGCGAAATACGCGAGCGCAAACGCAGCTTCTCGATCATATCCGGGCGACGCAGGTCGATATAGCGATGCTTTAAGCGCACTTCTTCGCCGACTTTACCATGCTCATCCAACTGGAATGGCGGAGTAACGGCGGTATTGAGCACTTCAACCTCTTTTGCCAATACCTCAATCATGCCCGTTGGCATATTGGGATTTTGGGTGCCCTCTGGACGCAGCCGAACGCGACCGGTGATACGCAGGACAAATTCACTGCGGGCACGGTCGGCATTCGCGAACGCCTCGGCGGTATCAGGGTCGACCACAAACTGCGCGATGCCGTCGCGATCGCGCATATCAAGGAAAATTACCCCACCGTGATCACGGCGGCGATGAACCCATCCGCATACCGTAACCGTTTGATCCACCAAAGTTTCGTTTAGCTGGCCGCAATAATGGCTGCGCATGTCAAATCCTGTTCTGTTTCGTGGCAATGAGTGTGTCGCGGGCGTCCCGACCCTGACTACCGCGGCTATGCCGCGGCGCCCTTGTCTTTGGGAGTAGCGCTCTTAGCGGTAGCGCTGGAATCACTTGATTTACCGGCATCTGCAGAGGCAGTTTTGCCATCAGCGACCAGGTTCTTTTTGCTACCCGTTTTGAAATCGGTTTCGTACCAACCGCCGCCGGCCAAGCGGAAACCCGCTGCCGAGACTAGCCTTTCCAAGCCATCGCTTTGGCATGCGGGGCAATCCTTGAGAGGATCAGCGCTAATTTTCTGCAATTTCTCCATGCGATGGCCGCAGGCCTTGCACTCATATTCATAGATGGGCATCTTAAAGACTCCTAATAAGCTTAACCCTGACAAGCTCAGTGCTGAAATACTCAGTTCTAATGACTCAGTTTTACCAGACCCAGCGCTGAATGACTCAGCTCTACCAGGCCCAGTTCTGAAAAGAAAGAACAGTAGCGAACACAAACGCTGCCAGTCTGCAATATGTGGCCAGTCGGGATAAATTCCAAGGCTGCGGTTGATAAAGCGTCGCCATTATACCCTTTTGTGCCCCCTGACGAGCAAGGTTATACAACCCCCTGCAGTTAATGGAGAGAAGAAAATGCCCAATGCGGTGATACTGGATGCGGAAAGCCTAGGCCCTGAGATCAACTTGACCGCCATTAAAGAGACGGTTTCGAACCTTGAAGTGTTTGAGCAAAGCACGACTCAACAAGCACGGGAACGACTTGCCAACGCAGATATCGCGATCGTCAACAAGGTAGTACTGGACGCTGAGACACTCCAGCAACTGCCTAAACTGCAACTCATATGTGTATTGGCGACAGGCCTTAATAATATCGATCTTGAGGCCGCTAAAGAGCAAAACATTGAGGTTAAGAACGTTGCCGCTTATGGCACAGCCAGCGTTTCTCAACACACCTTGATGCTAATGCTCGCATTAGCCAATCGACTTCCTCTCTATCAACGTGACGTCGCCGCAGGCGAGTGGCAGCGCAGCGCCTTCTTCTGCTTGCAGGACTACCCGACGCTACAGCTCTCCGGCAAACAGCTAGTGATGGTCGGCCAAGGTGAGCTGGGCTCTGAAGTCGCCCGCTTGGCCGAGGCCTTTGGCATGCACGTTACCTTTGCCGCACGCCCCGGCAATGAGGCGAATGATAAGCGCCCTGCTCTGGATGAGCTGCTACCGGAGGCTGATGTTATCAGCCTGCACTGCCCGTTGAGCGAGGCCACTAAGCACTTGATCAACCGAGAGCGCTTAGCGCGCGCCAAAACCTCGCTGCTATTGATCAACTGCGCCCGTGGCGGGGTTATCGATGAAGTGGCCGCGTTAGCGGCGTTGCGCAGTGGCAAGTTGGGGGGATTGGGCGTTGATGTTTTGCCCGCCGAGCCGCCCAAAGACGGCCACCCACTGCTGGATGCACTCAGCGAGCCGCTTAACTTGATTGTGACGCCTCACAATGCCTGGATCACGCCGGAAGCACGACAGAATATTGTTAGCCTAACGGCTAACAATATCCTTGAATGGAAAGGCGCTAATTAGAATGCTGGTCGACTCTAACCAGCGGTTCCTAGCAAGCTTTACTGGGTAGCAAAGTGGCTCGGGGCGCGGCAACTCTCCAGCACCTCGAGCTCCACATGGGTTACCTGTGCACCTTCCGAGCCTTGCCATAGCCATTCACTCAGCTGCTTGACTGCGTCGGAGTGACCGCACATCAATACCTCAACTCGGCCATCGGGCAAATTTTTGGCGTATCCGGTGAGGCTATGTTGAAGCGCTTTCTCTTGGGTCGCACGGCGGTACCAGACACCCTGCACCTTGCCAGTGACAAGAGCACGTACGCAGCAATCGCTCATATACACCTCCCTACTTTTCGCTTGTAAGTGTAGTGTTAAACAAACTCGCGTTTGACAATGACGGCACTATTGCGCGGTATCAACGGGCGGCCACGACGCAGTAGCAGTGAGCGGGTGAACGCCGCCCCAAACAACAGTATTAATGAACTGTAGTAGACCCATAGCAGAATCATAACCACCGACCCGGCGGCGCCATAGGTGGATGCTGTTGCCGTATATGCCAGGTAAATGGCAATCACACTGCGTCCAATGGTAAACAGCACGGCCGTCACCACAGCACCAATCAATACATCCTGCCAGCGCAACACAACATCGGGTAGTACTTTAAAAATGGTGGCAAATAGCAAGGTGACAACCCCCAGCGAAACCAGCGATTCAATCGATGTTGTTAATAAGCTGGCATAAGGCACCAGATTATCGGCGGCCTGAAGCATACCGCGCAATACGACACCCAATACCAGCGACACCAGCAGTATAAAACCGATGGAGAGAACCACCGTTAACGATAGCAACCGATTTTTAATAAACACCAACACACTGTTAGAGGTCGGCTTTGCCGTTATGCCCCAAATGGTATTGAGAGAAAACTGCATCTGGGCAAAAACGGTTGTTGCACCAATTAACAGGGCACCTACGCCCAATAGGGTTGGTAGGATACCCGACTCCTCAATCCTCGACTGAGCGACAGCGTCTTGAATAGCGATAGCGGCGTCAATCCCTAAGGTACCTTGCAGTTGCGCTACGATTTGCCCCTGAGCCGCCTCTTCTCCCATCACAACACCAATAACAGTGACAGCGATAATAATAGTGGGAGCCAAGGAGAAAAGCGTATAAAACGCTAGTGATCCCGCGTAGCTAAAAGCATTTCGCTCCAACCATAGTGACGTGGCGTCTTGCACTACTTTCCACCAGAAGATAGCGGCGCGTTTAATCATATTCACTCCCTGTGTGCTGGTTGCCGTTGCTAGGTATGGGGCGTTTTCTAAACGTTATCAATATCCTACTTTTCTAGCATACCTAACCACAGCGTTTAGCGCAGTTTTCTGGTAGGTTGCATCTCTGAGTTCACCAAACGAAAAAGGAAGCTTGGATGGCCACTGACACTCCGCACCCCGCGACTGCCTGCGACTTCGACTGTTTGGTGTTTATTGGTCGTTTTCAGCCACCGCACCTGGGGCATCTGGCCGTTATTAGGGAAGCGCTTAAGCGTGCGAGGCAGGTCATCGTGCTGGTTGGTTCCTCTTGGCAGGCCCGCTCACTGCGTAATCCCTGGCGATTCGATGAGCGTCAAGCCATGCTGCGGGCAGGGTTTGATGACGCGGATAATCAACGTCTGGAAATTACCCCGTTACTCGATGCTCTCTATAATGACGACGTTTGGGTGCGAGACGTGCAGCGCAAGGTGCGCGACCTGGCTACGCCTGCCAATGCCCGCCTTCCCCGTATTGGCTTGATCGGAGCCAGCCGCGGCCAATCCAGCTACTACCTTTCACTATTTCCCCAGTGGGAGTCAGTCAGCGTGCCGTCGGTGGAGGGTATTTCAGCCAGTCAGATCCGCGAGCGCCTGTTTCGCTCCCCCAGTTCGACGGATGATTACCTGAGCACTGGCGCTTACCACGATTTACCGCCGGGCGTGGTGGAGAGTGTGAAGCACTTTTGTCATGGGCGTGCCTATCAGCAACTGTTGGAAGAGCAACAGTTACTGGATCAGTATCGCCAAGCCTGGGCCCACGCGCCCTACCCGCCTATTTTTGTCACGGTCAATGCGGTGGTCGTACAGTCGGGCCATGTGCTGTTGGTAAGACGCACGGCGGCACCGGGCAAAGGCCTTTATGCCCTGCCGGGGGGATTTATTAACCCCCACGAACGGTTGCTAGATGCTTGCTTGCGTGAACTTCGCGAGCGTATACGTTTAAAGGTTCCTGAGCCCGTGCTCAAAGGCTCACTGCGCGGCCAGCGGCTATTTGATGAACCCCATCGCAGTTGGCGCGGACGTACCCTGGCGGAAGCTTTCTACTTTGCGCTACGCCCTGATCAGCAGTTACCACGCCTAAAACCTGTCAAAGGCGGCGATCATGCGCGCTGGGTAGCGCTTGCCGACCTTGAACCCGACAGCCTGTTCGAAGATCACTTTTTTATTATTCAGAACTTCCTGGGGCTTCCCGCCGATTTTGGCAGTGGATAGATTTCTACAATTCACAATTCACCCATTAGGCCTGAAGGAAATCCCGCGGCAGCTTCATCATCTGCCGCCATAAACGCTCCACGCCGGGCTTATGCACCATGGAGCAGCGGTATAAGCGAATTTCCAGGGGAATATCCCAGCTTGGGTCACCGGCCCTCACCAATCGGCCGCTTTTTAGCTCCTCGCGAATACAGAAATCAGGTATCCACGCCACGCCAACGCCCTGTAATACCATCCCCTTTAGGCCTTCGGCCATGGCCGTTTCATAGACCGTACGCAGCTTCATACGTAATGGATCATTCTTCAGCAGCATGCGCACACTGCGGCCCAAGAAAGCTCCCTGTGTATAGGAGAGATAGGGAATGGAGGTGTCGTGCTGGAGTGAAAACTTAGCTTTCCCATGCTCGTCTGGCAACGAAACGGGCAGCATATTGACCTTACCAATCGAAAAAGAGGGAAACACCTCGGCATCCAGCTGCATCGTTGCAAAGGGGTCGTAATATGCCAGCATCAAATCGCAATTCCCCTCCCGCAGCACATGAATCGCTTCGCCCACATTCATGGCGACCAAGCGGGTCGGCAACTCACCCAAGCCCTGCTGCAGGCGGGAAATCCAAGGCGGATAAAAACTCAGTGCCAGCGAGTGCGCGGCAACAATATCCAGCGCCTCATTGGCGATGGAAAGTCCCCGTAAATGACTAAGCGACTCGTTTAACTGTTCGACCAGATTGCGGGCAGTGACCAAAAAAAGCTGCCCTTCTGGCGTTAACCCAACGGGGGTAGTCGAGCGATCCACCAGGGTGACATCAACGGCCTGCTCCAATGCCCGGATACGGCGACTGAAGGCTGGTTGGGTTACATGTCGCTGGCGTGCTGACGCAGAGAAGCTACGCGTGTTGGCCAGCGCGACAAAATCTTCCAGCCATTTTGTTTCGAGATTCACCCCATGACTCCTTGTCTCACTCTACTTTCACGCATATTTGTTTTCCTTCTAGGCTGACGTATCTATTGAACCGGGGCCATTAAATAGGCCGCACGCGAGACGACTTTCATCCACACCGGACGCTGATTGATTTCATCGATGGTGACACGCCTGCAGTGGGCAAAGTCTTTCTCCAGCATTACCTCAACGCTGGCCGCAAAATCACGGCTAGGAATAAAGGCAGTAATCTCAAAATTTAACCTAAAAGAGCGGTTATCCAAATTGACGGTGCCCACCGTGGCTGCATGGCTATCTACGAGCATGACTTTTTGATGTAAAAACCCAGGAAGATAACGGTATATTTTTACACCTGCTCTCAACATATCGGGTAGGAATGAGAACGCCGAGAGGAAAACTAACAAGTGGTCTGGTCGCTCTGGAATCATTACCCGCACGTCGACACCGCGCATTGCCGCAAGGCGCAGCGCGTCCTGAACTCCCTGGTCGGGAACAAAATAGGGGCTGGTTACCCACAGCCGCTGCTTTGCGCTATGGATTACCTGTTGAACAAGCAGGCTGGCTGTGTCCTGGCGATCAGCGGGCCCCGAGGGCACAATCACCACGTGATGATCAATCGTGGCAGCAACGGTATTTGCTATCCAGTTCAAGCTAATCACTTCATCAGTGGCCCAGTGCCAATCCTCCCAAAAGGCTTCCTGCAAACCCAGCACGCTAGGCCCTTCAAGCTTGAGGTGGGTATCCCGCCATGCTCCATGGCGTGGGTTCTCCCCCAGATACTCGACTCCAACATTGAAGCCCCCTACCCAACCCTCTTTGCCATCGATGACGGTTACTTTGCGATGGTTGCGGAAGTTAAGCTGAAAACGGTGTTTAAGGCCTCGCGATGAGCGAAAGGCACTCACGGCCACTCCATCGCTGATCAAATCATTGAGGTAGCTATCCGCCAGTTTACGGCTACCCACCTCATCGTAGAGAAAATAGACCCGTACACCGCGCTGAGCAGCGCGCTGCAAATGCTGTTTCAGGCGTTGGCCAAGCGTATCGTTGCGGACAATAAAAAACTGTACCAAAACATACTGTTCAGCGTGCTCAATGCCATCAAACAGGCTTTCAAAGGTTGCAGGCCCGTCAATCAGCAGTGTCGCCTGGTTGCCATGGGTAAGCGGCATCATGGCGAGCTGCTCAACCGCCTGAATATCCGCATTTGGAGAGGACGCAACGTAGGGCTGCACATTTTCCCGGTAGCGTACCAACACCCGCCGTAGCACGGTGTCCCGCTGGCCACGGGCGGATACATAGCCATAGAATCGCGGCCGCCCGAAAAACCAGTAAGCGGGCAGCGCAATATAGGGGAACGTCAGCAGCGATATGATCCACGCCACAGCCCCCTGAGAGGTACGGCTGGACATCAGCGCCATAATGGCCGAAACGATGCCCATCACGTGTATCAATAAGATGCCAGTCCCTAGCAACCAGGAGGTCATAGCAGCGTCCTTATAAAGCCCTCATAAAGAACAAGGCCTCGCCGTCAGCGAGGCCCTTATGCGCTTAAAGCCTAATCAACCTTACCACTCCATTACGCCGTCTGGGCAATAATCTCTTTCCACTTCGCAGGCCCGGTTTGATGCACCGAGGTGCCCAGGCTATCAACCGCTACTGTCACCGGCATGTCTTCAACCTCAAATTCGTAGATGGCTTCCATGCCTAAATCTTCGAAGCCCACTACTCGCGATTTTTTAATCGCTTGGGCGACCAGGTAAGCCGAGCCGCCTACCGCCATTAAGTAGACCGCCTCATTGTCACGGATAGCATCGATAGCGGCTTGGCCACGCTCTGCCTTGCCGACCATACCTAACAGGCCAGTCTCTTCCAGCATCGTGCGGGTAAATTTATCCATCCGCGTGGCGGTGGTTGGGCCAGCAGGTCCAACAACTTCATCACCGATGGGATCAACCGGGCCGACGTAGTAGATAAAGCGACCTTTCATATCCACGGGCAGCGGCTCGCCTTTGGCCAGCATGTCTACCATGCGCTTATGGGCAGCATCGCGGCCTGTGAGCAATTTACCGTTCAACAGCAGCGTATCGCCAGGCTGCCAGGTTTTGACTTCAGCAGGTGTTACGGTATCAAGGTTAACGCGTTTGACGTTCTCACCCGCCTCGCGGGTAATTTCCGGCCAATCCTCAAGCTTGGGCGGTTCAAGTACCGCGGGGCCAGAGCCATCCAGCGTGAAATGAGCATGGCGGGTTGCCGCACAGTTGGGAATAATTGCTACGGGCTTGTTGGCCGCATGGGTTGGATAGTCTTTGACTTTAATATCCAGCACAGTGGTTAAGCCGCCTAACCCCTGGGCACCGATACCGCTCTTGTTGACCTTATCAAACAGCTCTAAGCGTAGCTCTTCGGCACGGTTGCTTGGCCCGCGAGCCTGTAGATCCTGAATATCGATGGGATCGAGTAACGCCTCTTTGGCAATTAGCATGGCCTTTTCAGCGGTACCGCCAATACCGATCCCCAGCATACCGGGGGGACACCAGCCAGCGCCCATCTTCGGCAACTGCTCCATCACCCAATCAACCACGCTGTCAGAGGGGTTGAGCATGGCAAACTTGGATTTTGCCTCGCTACCGCCGCCCTTCGCAGCCACGTGAATATCGACACGATCACCGGGCACGATTGAATGGTGAATAATCGCTGGGGTGTTGTCTTTGGTGTTGGCTCGCTTGCCGTCAGGATCCGCCAGCACCGACGCACGCAGAATGTTATCGGGCAGCAGGTAAGCGCGACGAACACCTTCATTGATCATGTCGTCCAGGCTCATGTCCGCTTCCCAGGTAACGTTCATGCCCACGTGAACGAACACGGTAACGATACCGGTATCCTGGCAAATCGGGCGGTGCCCGGTGGCGCACATACGGGAGTTGATCAAAATCTGAGCGATGGCATCTTTGGCGGCGGGGTTCTCTTCGCGCTCGTAGGCGGCGGCCATGGCGTCAATAAAATCTTTTGGATGGTAGTAAGAGATGTACTGCAGAGCATCGGCAACGCTTTGAATAACGTCGTCCTGGCGAATCACGGTCATGGAGTAATAGCTCCTAGGTTATCGTCTAGTCAGCGGCTCTCTTCCGCACCGGCGGAGGTGCCGTCTTAGCGTAACGCCAGTATACCGTATTGATCCTCCTCCGGCAGCACTCCTCAACGGGATGACTGACTAGTTCAAAAAGGCTTGATGTAGCCCATACTTTTAGACAAGATAACGGTATAAAAAGCTACTCACGCTGATTGGCAGTTTGGGCATAGATAGAGCCGTCGCGACCCGACCATTTTGCGCTCGATCACGGATCCGCAACGATGGCACTCCAGACCTGCCCGCTCGAAAACGGCAAAGCGCCACTGTCTGCGTGGTTCACCCGCTGCTTTGGCCTGGGCAATCCAGGCCTCCCGATTGGTAACGCCAGCGGTTTGGTAGGCTTGTCGGGTAACGCTAATGATGCAATCAGCCAGCGTTTTATGCTGTTCGGGACTTAAATCCACCGGGCGGACATTCGGTGGCAGCTGGGCATAAAACAGGATTTCAGAGCGCAAATAATTACCCAACCCTGCCACCAACCCCTGATCGAGCAGCAGTGCGCCCAGGCTGCGTTTATGAAACTGCTTTAAATTGAGCCGCTGCTGCACATCGGATGGCGCCATTTCCTGGCTCAACAGATCCGGGCCCAGGCGGGCTAAGAAAGGGTGCTGAGTGAGATTTTCTGCGTGCCAGAGGGAAATATCGGAGGCACTATAGAGACTTGCGCAGCGCCCTTCTGCACTCAATCGAACCCGCAGCGCTCGCTTGGTGTGTGGTGGGTTATCCTCGCTGTGCAGCTTCCAAATCCCATAGAGCTGATTGTGGGAGTAAAGCACGCGCTGATCGGAGAACCGGATTAGCATCGCTTTGCCTCTGGTATCTACCCGGGAAACCCGCGTACCGATCAATGACGCCGCCTGCTCGGCAAGCTCAGGAAAGGCGAACCAGGCATCGTCGATCATCCGTCCGCCTATCTGCTGCTCAATGCGATCTGCCGCGCGGCGGATTTCTGGGCCTTCCGGCATACCGCTAGCCCAGCGCCAGCTGTTTTTCTTTCATTTGATGGAGCTGATCGCGAAGCCGCGCCGCCTCTTCAAACTCCAGGTTTTGCGCTGCTTCAAACATGGCGTCTTCGAGTTTGCTAATGGCCCCCAGCAGATCTTGCTTGCTCATGGTGGTGACATCGTACTCGGCAGCGCTCTCCGCCACTTTACGCTCGTTGTCACGTCGACGACTGCTCTTCTTACCTGGTGCCTGGGCGGCTTCAAGTATATCGGCCACCGAGCGTGTCACGGTGGTTGGCGTAATGCCATGCTTCTCGTTATGAGCGGTCTGCTTGGCGCGGCGTCGCTCGGTCTCATCAATCGCCCTGCGCATCGAGTCAGTAATCCGATCACCGTAGAGAATCGCCTTACCATGGGCGTTACGGGCCGCGCGGCCAATGGTCTGGATCAGCGAGCGCTCCGCACGCAGAAAGCCCTCTTTGTCCGCATCCAGAATCGCCACCAGCGACACCTCGGGAATATCCAGGCCTTCGCGCAGCAGGTTGATACCTACCAACACATCAAACTTGCCCAGCCGCAGATCACGAATAATCTCCACCCGCTCGACGGTGTCGATATCCGAGTGTAAGTAGCGAACCCGAATGCCGTGCTCATCAAAATATTCGGTCAGGTCTTCCGCCATACGTTTGGTTAGCGTGGTTACCAGCACCCGCTCGCCAACGGCGGTGCGCAAACCAATTTCCGAAAGCAGATCATCAACCTGGGTGCTGGCTGGCCGCACTTCAATTTCGGGATCCAATAGCCCGGTGGGACGTACCACCTGCTCAACGGTCTGGCTGGCATGTTCGTCTTCGTAGCGACCGGGGGTGGCGGAGACAAAGATGGTTTGCGGAGAAATGGCCTCCCACTCTTCAAACTTCATGGGCCGGTTATCCAGCGCAGAGGGCAGCCGGAAGCCATACTCGACCAGGGTCTCTTTACGCGAGCGATCGCCTTTATACATGCCGCCTACCTGGGGCACGCTGACGTGAGACTCGTCGATAAACAGCAACGCGTCATCGGGCAGATAGTCGAAGAACGTCGGCGGCGGCTCTCCGGGGGCCCGCCCAGAGAGGTAGCGGGAGTAGTTTTCGATACCGTTGCAGTAACCCAACTCCAGCATCATCTCAATATCGTAAAGGGTGCGCTGCTCAAGGCGCTGTGCCTCCACCAATCGTTCATGCTTGCGCATCCACTCCAGACGCTCTTTCAGCTCCTCTTTAATCGCATCAATGGCGCCCAAAATCGTTTCCCGCGGGGTCACGTAGTGAGATTTGGGGTAGATGGTCATCCGCGGCACTTCACCGTGAACGGCACCAGTGAGCGGATCAAACAGGCGAATGGTGTCGATTTCGCTGTCGAACAGCTCCACCCGCACCGCCTCCTCGTCAGAGTCGGCGGGGAAGATATCGATCACATCACCACGCACCCGGTAGGTGCCGCGACGAAAATCCATATCATTGCGGGTGTACTGAAGTTCGGCCAAGCGGCGCAGGAAAGCGCGCTGATCAATGAGCTCGCCGCGGGTAAAGTGCAAACGCATTTTCAGGTACTGGTCAGGATCACCCAAGCCATAAATCGCCGACACCGATACCACGATCAACGCGTCGCGGCGCTCCAGCAGTGCCTTGGTGGCGGAGAGGCGCATCTGCTCAATATGGTCGTTTATTGAGGCATCCTTCTCGATAAAGGTATCTGAAGAAGGTACATAGGCTTCTGGTTGATAGTAGTCGTAGTAGGAAACGAAGTACTCTACGGCGTTATCCGGGAAAAACGCTTTGAATTCGCCGTACAGCTGGGCCGCTAATGTTTTGTTTGGCGCCATCACAATGGTGGGACGCTGCTGCTGCTCCACCACGTTGGCCATAGTGAAGGTTTTGCCCGACCCAGTGACCCCCAGCAGGGTTTGATGGGCAAGCCCTGATTCCAGGCCACTGATCAGCCCCTTGATGGCGGCCGGCTGGTCGCCAGCTGGCTGAAATTTTGACTGCAATCGAAAGGCTTTGCTCATCGGTGCTCCTGAAGAGAAGAGAAATCAAACCCAATAAAACCAGACCCAACAAAACTAGCTAAGCCGAGTAGCGATCTCGACCGTTGACTGAGTCATCAATCGCTGAATGGGGCAACGATGACTGATATCTTCCAGCCTGGCGCGCTGCTCGGGGTCATCGATACCGTGCAGCGTCAATACCACGTCCAGCTTGTAGATACCCTTTTTTTCCTGGCTATCATCGCGCTGTACAGTGACGGTAATCCCCTCTAGCGGCCACTCTTTGCGCTTGGCATACATCTGTACGGTGATCGCTTTGCAGGTGCCCAAGGCAATATCAAAATAGTCGTGAGGATCAGGGGCACTGCCCTCGCCACCAACGATAGGAGGCACGTCGCCATAGAGAGACTCCAGGCCATCGACTTCGACACGCTGCCGAAAGAGATGGTTGCGCTCACTAATCACGGTAATGGGAGGGTGCATTAGGATACCTTTACGCCTAATTTGAGTTTTTCAATGGCATTAATCAGCGCCTCGCGCTTTACCCGACCATCGACATCGGCGCCATGCCGACCCACTTCGGCGCTATCAACGCCGTCAAGCATCATCAGCGCCGTGGTAATTTTGTTGACCTGGTCAACCGATTTAACACCTTGAAATGTTAGCGACTGCTGCGCCATGACGTTTCCCTGCCTGTTGAGCTGTGCAAAACTGATACAGAAGAAAGAGTCTAGCACGCTAAGGGTGCCTTGCAATCAGCACCCACCGCCCACACTTTATAGGCACAAAAGATACGCTTTACTCGTTTAGAGTGAATAGATCACTACTGAACGCTTTGCCACTTTTTCAGGAGGTTTTATGGCGACCGTTACCGCTAGCACCCCGGCCCTTGGCAGCGTCCGCCTTAACCACTTGGCCGCGCTGGATGTGAAGGGTGCGGATGCAGAGAAGTTCCTTCAGGGCCAGACCAGCGCTCAGGTAAGCTTGGCCGATGGGCACTTTGCCCCGCTCACCTGCTTTTGTACACCGAAGGGCCGCATGCTGGCCAACGCTCAGTTGATGCGCTTGGGCGAAGAGCATTTCCGGCTGCTGCTAAGCAGCACCCTATTGGATAGCTTAGCCAACCATCTGAAGAAATTCGCCGCTTTTTACAAGGTTGAACTGGTTTCACTGCCCGATCTTACCGTGATTGGCACAAGCGAAGGCGCCTCATCGCTTGCGAACCAGTTGGGTCTGACGCTACCTGACAAGGTGGGCACCCACACCCACAACGCGGAAGCCTGCGTACTTCGCTACCCTGGTGAGACACCGCGTTGGCTATTATGTTTCGAGGATGACGCCAATATTGATATAGCGCCGGCCCAGAATGATCAGGCAGACCGCAATGCCTGGCAGCTTGAAGATATCCGTAGCGGCCTGGCGTGGTTATCCGATGCCCAGCAGGATCATTTCCTGCCCCAGATGCTTAACTGGGAGGCGCTGGGTGGCATTAGCTTTAAAAAGGGCTGCTATACCGGCCAGGAGGTCGTCGCCCGGGCGCATTTCCGTGGTCAGGTGAAAAAGCGTTTGATGCGCCTCAGTGTAGAATCTGCATCGCTGCCAGAAGTGGGTGCCAGCGTGGTTAATGGCGACGATAAAGCGGTCGGCGAAGTGGTAGTCAGTGCGCTTAACCAACAAGGCGGCGTTGAAACGCTGGCGGTCATGAGCACCAAAGTCGCCGAAGAAACGATGCAGCTCTATTTAGCTGGGGCGCCAGCCACCCTTCTGCCACTGCCCTATACAATCGAGCGCGTTGACCCGGAACAGCTGGCGGTTAGCCTTAACGGCTAAGTCTAGCGTAGTTAAGTACAGGAGAAGCCAAATAGCGTCGCGGCGGTATCACTGCTCTGTGCCGCAACCTGCTCCACTGTTTGTCCGCGCAGTTTAGCCACAGCACTGCATACCTCGGCTACTCGCCGCGGCTCGTTCCGCATTCCCTGGTAGCCGCTAAGCGGCATATCAGGGCTGTCGGTTTCCAACACAAAGGCATCGTCAGGCAGCGCCTCAACGGTTCGCCGTAACCGCTTGGCGCGCTCGTAGGTGACAGCGCCGCCCAACCCCAGTTTGAACCCCTGGTCGAGAAACTTGTTCGCTTGCTCAAGGGAGCCTGAGAAGGCGTGAATCAACCCCGCTTCGGGAAGCGCAAGCTGGCGAAGGCGCTTAGCGACCTTGTCATTGGCGTGGACGCAGTGAATCACCACTGGGAGTGCATGCTGTTTGGCCAATCTTAGCTGGGCATCAAAGTAGTGCCACTGCGCTTCAAGGGTGTCGGTAAAACGACCATCAATACCGCACTCACCCACGGCGACAACCTCAGGGTGCTCACCGAGCAGAGAATCAAGCGCGTTAATATCCGAGGCTTGATGCTCATCGACAAAATAAGGGTGTAAACCCAGGCATACCGAAGTATCCGCCCGCTCGCCCAGCGCCAGCACCTGCTGCCAGCGGGCACGGGTAGTGCCCGGCACCACAAAGTGCGCCACACCCACTGCCTTGGCACTCTCAAACACCTCTGCTCGATCCTGATCAAACTGGGTAAAATCGAGATGACAGTGGGCATCAACCAGCATGGGACTACTACCTATACATGTTAGTGCTCGCGGGTCGGCTGGAAGCGAATATCCGGCCAGCGCTCCTGGGTCATCTGCAGGTTAACCCGGGTAGGCGCGATATAGGTGAGGTAACCACCGCCATCGATCGCCAGGTTGGCGCTGGCTTTACGCTTAAACTCTTCCAATTTTTTGGCATCTTCACAGTAGACCCAGCGCGCGGTCTGTACATTAACCCCTTCGTACAAGCAGTCGACCTTGTACTCCTCTTTCAAGCGGTGGGCGACCACATCGAACTGCAGGGTACCTACGGCGCCAAGAATCAGGTCGTTGTTATCCATCGGCATAAAGACCTGGGTAGCGCCCTCTTCGGAAAGCTGCTGCAAGCCTTTTTGTAGCGCCTTCATCTTCAGCGGGTCTTTCAGCCGCACGCGCTTAAAGAGTTCAGGCGCAAAGTGCGGTATGCCGGTAAAGCGCATATCTTCGCCCACGGTAAAGGTATCGCCGATCTGAATCGTGCCGTGATTGTGCAGACCAATAATATCGCCAGGCCAGGCCTCTTCCACCTGGGAGCGGTCAGAGGCCATAAAGGTCAAGGCGTCGGCAATTTTAACGTCCTTACCAATACGCACATGGCGCATCTTCATGTTCTTTTCGTACTTACCCGAGCAGACCCGCAAAAAAGCGATGCGGTCACGGTGATTGGGATCCATATTGGCCTGGATTTTAAACACGAAGCCGGTGAAGCGCTCATCATCAGATGTGACTACCCGCGTATCGGTTTCGTGGGCCTGAGGCGGCGGCGCGTACTCGACAAAACCGTCAAGCATTTCACGCACACCAAAGTTACCCATGGCGGTACCGAAATAGACCGGTGAAAGCTCCCCCCTCCGGTAAGCATCCAGATCAAACTCATGGGAGGCACCGCGCACCAGCTCGACTTCCATGCGCAGCTCTTCGGCCTGCTCTTCTCCAAGCACAGCATCCACTTCGGGACTGTGTAAGCCCTCTATGCGCTTGTCCTCAGGAATACGGCTCCCCTGCCCCTGGGTATACAGATGAATCACGTCGTTATAGAGGTGGTAAACACCTTTGAAGTGGCGACCCATACCGATCGGCCAGGTCATCGGCGCACATTGAATGTTTAAGACGGTCTCGACTTCATCCATCACCTCAATGGGGTCGCGGATATCGCGATCCATTTTGTTGATAAAGGTGAGAATCGGCGTGGTGCGCAGACGACACACTTCCATCAATTTAATGGTGCGATCCTCAACACCTTTGGCGCCGTCGATCACCATCAAGGCAGAATCGACCGCCGTGAGCGTGCGGTAGGTATCTTCAGAGAAGTCTTCGTGGCCGGGGGTATCCAGCAGGTTGACAATGCGTCCACCATAGGGAAACTGCATCACCGAGGTCGTCACCGAAATCCCTCGCTCCTGCTCCATCTTCATCCAGTCTGACGTTGCGTGGCGATCGTTACGTTTGCTCTTCACCGAGCCGGCTAACTGGATAGCATTCCCAAATAGCAGCATCTTTTCAGTAATGGTCGTTTTACCGGCGTCGGGGTGCGAAATAATCGCAAAGGTGCGCCTAAGCCCAGCTTCATGGGCTAGCTGTGTCTCTTTCATTGTGCCTCTTCAACTATAGGGTCTCAGCGCAGCATTCAATCAGCAGCTTTCGCTAATTAGCCACCGCGCAGTGAGCAATGTTCATTGGCGCAATTGTAACGCCTGGAGGCAGCTGTTGTCGCGGGTGGCAGCAAACGTAACGCCCTTGTAAAAGACCAAAAAAAACGCTGAGCAAGTCAGCGTTTTTTCGTACTAACGGTCATAACCGTTGCCAGTCAACCATTAAGGGTACTGGGCTCTAGGCGTAGGTATTAACCTGCGTACCCACATTACCCTCTTTGGCCAAATCCGGTTCAGCGCCTGTGTCCGCTGAAGCCATGATTTCGGTCACTTGCTGCGCCTGAGTATCTAGCGCTTCTTTAAACACCTGCATTTGTGCCTGCTCAGGAGTTTGCGCTTGGTTCATATAAAGCGACGCGCTAACTGAACTGCTGATGCCTACATCCATAGTCCCACCTCATGGTGTGCAAATGTACTTTCAAACTAGCAAAGCATTAGATCACGCGCAAAGATATCGTTCACTATTACTTACCAGCCTCTACTACTATCGGCTTAATTCACCTGAGCATTAATCAATCTAGCATTAGCTAGAACCTGTCCGCACGAAATGGCGCCATATCGATGGTGGTAGGCTGCCCCTCCATCATTTCCGCCAGCAGATAACCGGTTGCCGGCCCTAAGGTAAAGCCCTGATGACCATGACCAAAGGCAAGCCATAGCCCGGGATGCCTGGGCGCAGGCCCAATCACCGGCTTCATATCCGGCAAACAGGGTCTTGCACCTTTCCAAGGCGCTGCATCGCGGCGTTCGCCAAGCGGGAACACGCCACGCGCGACCTTCTCGGCAGCGCCTAATTGATTGACATCAGCGGGTGCATCCAGGCGATCCAACTCCGCGCCGGTGGTCAGACGAATACCTGCGTTCATCGGCGCTAATAAATAGCCAACCTCTGCATCCATGACCCAGAAATTTAGCTTAGCGGGCGCTTGAGGTGCGTAGTGCATGTGGTAGCCACGTTTTACAAAAGTAGGAAAGTGATAGCCTAATTCTTTAAGCCAGCTTCCCGCCCAGGGCCCTAGCGCCACGACGACGTTATCTACTTCTAACGCTTCAGCAGCGGTATTGACCTGCCAGCGGTCACCCACTTGTTGAACCGACTTGATATCCGACTGCAAAATACGCCCGCCGTCTTTACTAAACGCTTGGGCATAAGCCGCGACCAACCCACCTGGGTCAGCAACCGTCCAGGGGTCAAGCCAGTGAATCGCACCGATAATGGTGTCACTTAACGAAGGCTCTTTCTCCTCAAGCGCAGCCCTATCCAGTTGCGCAAACTCTACGCCATAAAGGCGCCGCGCCTCTTCGGCTTCTTTAACCCGCGCGGCCAGTTTTTCCGGAGTGCGGTAAAGCTCAAGCCAACCCTGGCGGCGCACCAAATGATCCGCGCCCGCGGCATCAATCATCGGGCCGTGAGTTTTCAGCGAAAGCTGAATAAGCGAAGCGTATTCCGGCACAATTTTTTGGTAAGCCTTTGGCGCTGAGTTCATCCAGTAGCGCAATAGCGGTGAGGCGGCGTTGACCATGCCCGCCGGACGATAGCGAATATCCACCCGGCGGTTAGGTAAAACGCTGAGTAGCGTCTTCACGTCGCGGGGAAAGAGGTAAGGCCTAACCGCTTCACGTTGAATAATACCCGCATTGCCAAACGAGGTTTCACGGCCAGGCTGAAGGCGATCCACCAGGGTGACCTCATGTCCCCGCTGGCGCAGATGCCAGGCAATGCTGACACCCACCATGCCTGCTCCCAAAACTACGGTTTGACGCGCCATTTTGATGCACTCCATTTCACAGATTTAGCCCCCAATTGAAGATCGATAACTATTTGAAAAATATCACCAATTCATTCGCATTTATATAGTCGTAAACGCTATTTTTATAGCAATAAACAGCAATTAATACTGCTATAAGCGTTAAAAACGATGACTTCACTATTAGCGGCATAACAATTGCTTAGTTTCTATTAGGAAACCTTAATGGCATTCAGCTAGCGCCGCTGTAACGGTTTCTTCTCCTACCGCGCAAAACCCATAAAGCACCAAAAAGAAGCGCATCCGCACCAAAAGTTGCAAAGGAAAACATCATGCCTGCCACGCTAGATTTGCATAGCTCGCTGCTCGACACACTTTGGGTACTGTGGGCCGCTGCTCTGGTATTTGTGATGCAAGCTGGCTTTCTTTGCCTGGAAGCAGGCACTACGCGTACCAAGAACGCCATCAACGTCGCTATGAAAAACGTAGCGGACTTTGCCATTGCCGTCAGTGTTTTCTGGTTCGTCGGTTTTGGCATCATGTTTGGCGACTCTTACCAGAGCTTAGTCGGTTCGACACTGTTTGGCTGGCAGTTGGAAGCGTCCAGCAGTTGGGTGATTACCGTTTTTATTTTCCAAGCCATGTTCTGCGCCACTTCAGCGACCATTGTGTCCGGTGCGGTGGCGGAACGTATGCCTTTTTTAGCCTACACCTGGACGGCCCTCTGGATAGCCTTACTCATCTACCCGGTTTTTGGCCACTGGGCGTGGGGCGGGCTGTTAGGCGGTGCAGAGGGCTGGCTCGGTTCGCTCGGGTTTATCGACTTTGCAGGCTCGACGGTCGTGCATAGCGTGGGTGGCTGGGTGGCGCTGGCTGCCGTACTCTGTATTGGCTCACGCACTGGGCGCTTCACCCACGGCAAACCACCCACCGTTTTTCCCTCTGGCAACCTTCCTCTCGCTATGCTCGGCGCGCTGTTTATGATTTTAGGCTGGTTTGGTTTTAACGGCGGCAGCACCCTGGCGGTTACCGAGCAAATACCCGGCATAATAGCCAATACTGTTTTGGGCGCCGTTGGCGGCATTCTTTCGGGCATGCTAATGGGACTAAGAACGCGACGCTACGCCGACGTGATGTATGCGATTAATGGCGCCATTGCGGGCTTGGTTGCTGTCACTGCCAGCGCTCATGTGATCTCTTTATCGGCGGCATTTGGGCTAGGCGCGGTTGGCGGCGTACTGATGGTGCTGACCAGCGAATGGCTGCTAAGTAAGCATATCGATGATGCGGTCAGCGCCATTCCTTCGCACCTTGTCGCAGGCGTCTGGGGTACGCTCGCTTTGCCCTGGGTGGCCGACCTCTCGCTGCTGGAGAGCGGCTTGTCCCGATCGGCTCAGTTTGGCGTACAGTTGGTCGGCGTTGTGGTGTGTGGTATTTGGAGCTTTGGCAGCGCCTGGCTGCTGTTCCGCGTTACCCGGCGTTTCCTGCCTATACGCGTCTCACCTGAGGCAGAAAAGATGGGCCTCAATCTCGCTGAACATGGCGCCAACAACGAGCTAAACCAACTACTTGAGCATATGCGCCAGCATGAACGTCAGGGCGATATGCGCCAGCGGATCGAGGCCGATCCGTTTACCGAAGTGGGCGAAATAGCCGCAAGCTATAATCGTGTCACCGCCGCCCTGGAGCGCGCCGTGGGGCATACCCGCGTGATGCTGCGCAACCTTCGCGATGGGGTCATCACCTGGCAGGCAGACGGCACTTTAACAAGCCTGAATCCTGGCGCGGAGCAGCTCTTTGAAGTCAACGCCGAACAGCTTATTGGTCAACCTGTCTCAACGCTACTACCCGCCCGCTCCTTAGCGCCTGGCGCACGTCATGAAATTAAGCGACGCAATGCAGATATGCAGGTGCGCTACCTGGAAATACAAGTCAGCGAAGGGGCTAGCGGCTCTGTGTCAGAACGCTCTGGAATGGTACGAGACATCACCGAACGCAAACAGCTCCAAGAGCAGTTAAACCGCGAACGCGACCTTGCCCGCACTACCCTGGCATCCATCGGTGATGGTGTTATTACCTGTGACGCCAGTGGCAACGTCACCTTTATCAATGCGGAAGCCAAACGCCTAACCGGGTGGGCACTTGAGGAGGCCCTGGATAAACCCATTTCCCTGGTGTATCAACTACTCGAGGAAGCTAGCAAAGAGCCGCTAAGCAACCCAGCCCGACAAGTGCTCACTCAGCTAACCCCAGTGCACTCCACCGAACACTGCCTGCTGGTGAACCGTGATCACACCCATACCCCCATCCAGCACAGCGCTTCGCCAATACGTTCGCGTAGCGGCATTACCTTAGGCGCAGTGGTTGTTTTTCAGGATGTGAGCCTAACCCGCCAACTCACCGAACAGCTCAGCTATCAGGTCAGCCACGACAGCCTAACCGATCTGCTCAATCGCCGCGCCTTCGAATCAGCACTGACTGCGCTACTCAATCGCGACGAGGGTTACCATGTGCTGTGCTACCTGGATCTCGATCAGTTCAAAATCGTCAATGATACCTGCGGTCATCTAGCGGGAGATGAGCTGCTGCGCCAAGTGGCGTTAAAGCTCAAAGACCATGTGCGCAGTAGCGATATTGCCGCCCGCCTGGGTGGCGATGAATTCGCCTTGTTGCTACCCGATTGCGGTATAGAGCGAGCATTGTCCATTGCGGAAGCGCTACGTTGTGATATCGAACAGTACCGTTTTGCCTGGCAGGGGCACACCTTTGGTATCGGCGTGAGCATTGGCCTGGTTGAACTGAACACTGCTCAGCCAATGCAGTTGAGCCAGGCACTCCACGCCTCTGACGCGGCCTGCTACGCCGCCAAAGAGGCTGGCCGCAATCGCATCCACTGTTACCAGCCTAACGACCACTCATTACTGGAGAAACATGGTGAACTTCAGTGGGTACAACGCCTGCAAAATGGCTTGGATAACGACACTTTCCGCCTTTACGCTCAACCTATTGTAGCCGTTTGTGCCGATAGCCCTGGCTACCGGGAAATTCTGCTCCGACTTGAGGAGCGGGCAGAGATCATCGCGCCTGGCAGTTTCCTGCCCGCCGCAGAGCGCTATCACTTCATGGTACGCATAGACCGCTGGGTTATTCGTAACACGCTAGCCTGGCTGGGGGATCAAAACCGCTACGCGACTCTACCGCCACACAGCTTGTGGGGAATCAACCTATCTGGAGAGTCGCTATCTGATGCTGACTTCTGCCAGGATCTTATTGCTCAAGTCGCCATGGCAGGCCTACCCCACGGCACGCTCTGTTTTGAAATTACTGAAAGCACCGCCATTGCCCAACTTTCTAGAGTTGGCGAATTAATTGTCACCCTCAAAGAGTACGGCTGCCGCTTTGCACTGGATGACTTTGGCACCGGACTCTCCTCTTTTAGCTACTTGAAGCAGTTACCGGTCGATTATTTAAAAATTGACGGCCACTTTATCCGCAATGTGGATCAGGATCCGATTGACCGAGCGATGGTCGAGGCCATTCATGCTGTCGGCAAGGCGCTTGGCATTGCCACCATTGCTGAATTCGTGGAACAGCAGACCACGCTGGATACGTTGCGGCACATGGGCATTGACTACGCACAAGGTTATTTACTTGGCAGGCCTGAACCGCTCACTCATATGTCAGGCCATCGCATTAAGGTGATGCCACGCTAGCCAGCTATGGAAATTCCTAAATGCCGAAAACGCAAAAAAACCCGGCTAAGGGCAGCATCTTTATCGACAGAGAAGTAACTAAAAAAGTAGTAACTAGAACAGGAAGGAAATGCAATATGCGGGGGTAATGGGGTGGATGATGGGACTTGAACCCACGACCACCGGAGTCACAATCCGGGGCTCTACCACTGAGCTACACCCACCACAACCTAAAACTGGAAACGCAAATATTGTCACTGGGGTGGATGATGGGATTTGAACCCACGACCACCGGAGTCACAATCCGGGGCTCTACCCCTGAGCTACACCCACCAAAGACAATCTTACGTAAAACAAATAGCAAGTGCTTGAAGATAGGATTCTGACAGGTTGTTACCACTGAATTAGGTGGCACGCCCAGCAGGAATCGAACCCGCAACCTACGGCTTAGAAGGCCGTTGCTCTATCCGGTTGAGCTATGGGCGCACATAGAGTATTCATAACAAACGAATACTGATGAGCACTAGACCACAACTGCAGCTTGGAAAAGCAAACTACCACCTTTCATGCTAAGTGAATGGTCGGGATGGAGGGATTCGAACCCCCGACATCCTGCTCCCAAAGCAGGCGCGCTACCAGACTGCGCTACATCCCGATTTTTATCACCTTAGACGCTACCGTGCTGCCCGTCTCAAGCGAGGCATATATTACTATTTTTAATTTTAAAGTCAACCATTAAAGTGATTGTTAGTGAAGGCGCTTTGCCTGGATGCCCCAGCATGCGAAAATTGCCGTCTTTAAAGCGCTGCTGCATGAGCGCTTTACTGCCTAGGCCATTTTTAACATCCACAGGGATTCCATTACATGACCGCCCAACTAATCGATGGCAAAGCCATCGCTGCTAATGTCCGCCAACAGGTTGCCGAAAAGATCGCCCTACGCCGTCAAGCTGGCGGGCGGGCACCAGGACTAGCCGTGGTTGTGGTCGGGGACGATCCCGCTTCCCATGTATATGTCAGTAACAAGCACCGTGCCTGCGAGCAGGCAGGCATTATCTCCTTTCAGCATGCCCTGCCCGCTACAACCTCTCAACATGAGCTGGAAACCCTGGTTGACCAACTCAACAGCGACCCAGCCATTGATGGCATCTTGGTTCAGCTACCGCTGCCCAAGCATCTCGACGCCGGCCCCATTTTAGAGCGCATTCTGCCGGGCAAAGATGTCGATGGTTTCCATCCCTACAACATTGGCCGCTTAGCCCAACGCATGCCTGCTCTGCGCCCCTGCACGCCTAAAGGGATCATGACCCTACTGGCCCAAAACGACATTGCACTTCGCGGCTTGGATGCCACCGTTGTGGGCGCCTCTAACATTGTTGGCCGCCCCATGGCGCTGGAGCTGATGCTGGCGGGTTGCACCACCACCGTCTGTCACCGTTTTACGCAAAACCTTGAAGACCACGTTAGCCGTGCCGATATTCTGGTCGTGGCTGTCGGCAAGCCGGGGATCGTTAAGGGGGAATGGATTAAACCGGGCGCTATTGTCATCGACGTAGGCATCAATCGCCAGGACGATGGCACCCTAATAGGCGATCTTGATTTTGCTGCTGCCGCCGAGCGCGCCAGCTTTATCACCCCGGTGCCAGGGGGCGTTGGGCCAATGACTGTCGCTACGCTGCTGGAAAATACCCTGGAAGCCGCCGAGCAGCACGACTTAGCGACCGATCACGCCTGAGTTAAACATCACCCTTTTTATATAGGAGCATGGCGCAGTGAAGCGTATTGGTATTATTGGCGCAATGGCGCAGGAAGTAAGCACCTTAGTGAGTCAACTGGACACCCCCCAGCGCTACGAGCATGCAGGCTTTGTCTTCCATACCGGAACGCGTTATGGATTAGAGATCGTAGTCCTGCAGTCGGGGATAGGTAAGGTCAACGCCGCAGTGGGCACGGCTATATTGTTAGAGCGCCATCAACCCGATGCCATTATCAATACCGGCTCCGCCGGAGGCTTTGCCACCGATTTAGCCATTGGCGATGTGATCATTTCAGATGAAGTGCGCCATCACGACGTTGACGCCGTGGTGTTCGGCTACGAGATAGGCCAGGTACCGGGGATGCCCGCGGCTTACTTAGCCGACACAACGCTAAGGGAAATCGCGCGCAACGCCATCGCGTCATTAGGTGAAGTCAAGGTGCGTGAAGGCTTGATTGCCACCGGTGACGCCTTTATGAGCGACCCCACCCGGGTAGACGCTACCCGCGCTCAGTTTCCCAGCATGCTGGCAGTAGAGATGGAGGGCGCCGCCATTGCCCAAACGTGCCACCTTTACCAGTGCCCTTTTGTGGTTATCCGTGCGCTCTCTGATATTCCCGGCGGTGGCGACAACCATCTCTCCTTCGATGAGTTTCTGGAAGTGGCCGCCGACCACTCATCGCGCATGGTTGATCAAATGCTTAAGCAACTTGGCAGCGTATAACGGGCTTACTTGGTGTTCGATGCCGCCGACGTTAAAGTCGTCGACGGCATCCGCTACCCGCTAAGACTTAATCGCCCAATTCAGCGTCTCCCCCGCCAGCAGGGGGATGATTTGCTCCCCCTGGGCGTAAGGGTAACTTTCCGGCAGCGTCCAACTCCGCCGCTCAAGCGTGATGGTGTCCGGGTTAGGTGTTAGCCCATAAAAACGCGGCCCATTAAGGCTGGCGAAGGCTTCCAACTTGTCCAAGGCATCCATTTCATCGAAAGCGATGGCATATAGCTCAATGGCCGCGGGGGCAGTATAAGCACCGGCACAGCCGCAGCTTGACTCTTTAGCCCCCTGGGAGTGCGGTGCACTATCGGTACCCAAAAAGAACTTATGGCTGCCGCTGGTAGCTGCTTTTAGTAGCGCCTGGCGATGCTGCTCACGCTTCAGGATCGGCAGGCAGTAGTAGTGAGGACGAATGCCTCCGACCAGCATTTTGTTGCGGTTAAACAGCAGGTGATGGGCGGTAATGGTGGCCGCCACACTGTCCGGCGCTTGTGCAACAAACTCAGCAGCCTGCTGGGTAGTGATATGCTCACACACTACTTTCAGCGTTGGGTGGCGTGCCATCAGTGGCTTCATCACTGTTTCAATGAATACCGCTTCGCGATCAAAAATATCGATCTCTGCATGGGTGACTTCACCGTGCACCAGAAGCGGCATGCCCACCTTAGCCATCATCTCAATCGTTGCGTCACAGCGAGCTAGATCAGTCACCCCTGAATCGGAGTTCGTCGTTGCACCCGCCGGGTAGAGCTTCACCGCTTTAACAATGCCACTTTGCGCCGCACGCTCAATCTCTTCCGGCGGAGTTGTATCAGTGAGGTAAAGCACCATTAAAGGCTCGAAGGTACTGCCCGTGGGCAAAGCATCGAGAATACGCTGACGGTATTCAGCCGCCTTGGCAGTCGTAGTCACTGGCGGGGTGAGATTGGGCATAATAATCGCCCGCCCCATTTGCGCAGCAGTATGGCCGACTACCGCTTTAAGCGCTTCATCGTCGCGCAAGTGAAGGTGCCAATCGTCGGGGCGGGTCAGTGTTACGGTGTCCACGGCAAGTCCTGTTGTGGTGTGAAGACAGATATAATGCAGCGTGTACAGTATACGCAATTGCGCGATGGGATAAATCCACTCCTCAGACGCCCACACCCTCGTCCAAGTGTCGTATCATGTCGCTGCTTTTTAAGACACGGCTATTTTAAGACTCAGCTCGAACAGTTACTTTTACACGCTTTTATAACAGTTGGTTTTTTGACGCTAAGGATTCGGTTGTTTATGCAGAACGTGCGGCGCTATGCGGATATTATTGCCAGCCTGGAAGGGTTGATGTGGCTAAGTCTCGCCTGGTCAATTTCACTCTCCGTTCATATGGGCAGCACGGAACCCACTCTCGCCAGCCTATTGGTGATCGGGGCCCTGGTGGTTATTTGCTGGGCGCATCGGCCGCTACGCTACTTGTTGGGGCGCTACCATATCCGCAAACGGCGCACCGATATGTGGATTCACACCCTGGCGCTACCGCTGCTACTGGCGATGTTTTTCCACATAATGATTGAAGCGTTACTGGGTAGCGCCTGGCTTCCACCTAAAATGCTGCTGTTCAATATCTTGGCTTCTGCAGGCTGGGCAACTTACGTCATGACCCTGCTGATTAAATTTATCATTCATGGCTTTAAAGCCAGAACCAAGTAAGCCCATCATGCCGACTGCCCTTCCCTTCCGCTCTCTACCCCCAACCGAAATCTGGTGCGCCTGACTATTGTCCGTGGCATTACGTGGACCGGTTTTTTACTGGCGATTGTGGTGGGCGTAGAGCTGCTGGCCTTCGATCTACCGGTAACCGCTGTGGTGAGCGTGGTTATTTCCATGGGCGTGCTCAATATCGCCACCTGGTGGCGCCTGGGCCGCCCACGTGCGGTGACGCATCTAGAGTACTTACTGCACTTACTCGCCGATATCACGGGCTTAACACTTCTGTTCTACTTCTCGGGCGGTTCCACCAACCCTTTTATTACTTACTATCTAGTACCGGTTACCATCGCCGCCGCCACACTGCCCTGGCGCCACGCCTGGATCATCGCCGCCTGTTCCATGGCAGGCTATACTTTTTTAATGTTCTCCTACTACCCGATTCCCCAACTGGGCCATATCAATAGCGATAGTCCCTTGAGTCTGCACATATTGGGTATGTGGCTTAACTTTGGCCTTTCAGCGGGCCTGGTGACATTTTTTATCTACAAGATGGCTCATGCGCTGCGGAGCCGTGATCAGGCACTCTCCCGCACGAGGGAAGCCGCGCTGCGTAATGAGCAAGTGCTGGCGGTGGCTACCCAAGCCGCAGGTACCGCCCATGAACTGGGCACCCCTTTGTCTACCATGGCAGTTCTGCTCAAAGAGATGCAGGCCGATGCCCCCGCCGATTCGGCGCTCGACCAAGACATCAATTTACTTCGTCAGCAGGTAGACGTGTGCAAATCACGTCTGCAAAATTTAGTCTCTAACGCTGACCGTCGGCGCATGGCGGAACCCGAAGTGCTGGATGCGCAAGTGTGGTTAGCAGGGGTTGTACAGCGCTGGCTGGTGCTGCGCCCGGATGTGAGCCATCAATTCGATGTGGCGGAGAAGCGCGGAAGGCCTTGGCTGGCCGTCGATGCCACCCTCGACCAAGCATTAACCAATTTGCTCAACAACGCCGCTGATGCGAACCCTGAACACATTGCCATACGCTTGGACTGGCAGAGTGAGAGCGTGGTGATTGATATACGCGACCATGGCCCAGGTGTCGCCATGTCGATTGCCGACCAGCTGGGGGAGACGTTTATTTCGACGAAAGCAAGGGCATGGGCATCGGGCTGTTTTTAACCCATGCCACCATCAATCGCTTTGGTGGCGGCGTAAGCCTGTATAATCACCCGGAAGGGGGCACGCTTACGGAAGTTACGCTGCCTCGCTGTGCGTCGCCAAACTAAACGCGACCGCCCCAAGCACCGCCAGGAATGGATTGAGGACAACATGCAAACGCGAGAGCAACGACTGCTGATCATTGATGACGACGAAATGTTTTGCCATGTGCTGAACCGTGCCCTAACCCGCCGCGGTTACGAGGTCATCGTTGCCCACGACGCAGAGCAGGCCCTGACCATGGCGGCACAGCATGCGCCCACCATGGCGACCCTTGACTTAAAGCTGGAAAACAGCTCAGGCCTGAAACTCCTTCCCGAGCTACTCTCCACCGTCCCACAGTGCCGTATAGTAGTGCTGACCGGCTACTCGAGCATTGCCACTGCCGTTGAGGCAATGAAACTCGGCGCGGTTAATTACTTGTGTAAACCGGTGGATGCTGATGACGTTTTAATCGCTTTTGAGCGCCAAACTGGCGATCCGGATATTGAACTGGCTGACAATCCGCCCTCGATTAACCGCATCACCTGGGAGCATATTCAGAAAGTGCTGCAGGAGCACGACGGCAATATATCCGCCACCGCACGGGCACTAGGCATGCACCGCCGCACCCTGCAGCGCAAACTACAAAAACGCCCGGTACGGCGTTAAATTGACCAATATCAACTGGCTAAATTGCACGCCTGGGTGCTGAAAAGACAGGTTTCCGCGAGGGCGCTACTTACGCCATCTAACCGCCATAAATGCCGGAAATGTAGGGAACATTTTTCGGCCATGGCGTAAGACCCTCGCTCCAACCTGCCTCTCAACCATTCATTAGCCTTGAAACCGCGCACTTAAGAAACGAGAACTTAATGCGCCGTCCAGCCTAAATCGATATTAAAGCTTGAGCCAGTCACGGCACCGGCGGCGTCAGATGCCAGGTAAGCAACTAGCTGCGCCACTTCTTCAGGCTCGATCAAGCGCTTGATCGCGGCCTGTTTGAGCATGACTTTTTCGATCACCTCCTGCTCCTCCATACCGTGCAATTTAGCCTGGTCGGCGATTTGGTTGTCCACCAGCGGGGTCTTGACATAGGCAGGACATACCGCATTCGCCGTGATGCCTTGTTCGCCGCCCTCCAGCGCCGCCGTTTTGGTCAAACCAATCATGCCGTGTTTGGCGCTGATATACGCCGCTTTTCCTGGCGAAGCCACCTGAGCATGTATCGAGGCTACGTTGACGACACGCCCCCAGCCCTTTTCACGCATATGCGGCCAAGCCGCCTGTGTGAGCAAGAAAGGCGCCGTTAGCATCAAATCCATAATCTGACGCCACTTCTCCTCGGGGAAGGTCTCAATCGAGGCAACGTGCTGAATCCCAGCGTTATTGACCAGTATATCCACACCGCCAAAACGCTTGACCGCATCGGCCACCGCCGCCCGGCAGGCATCAGGGTCGGTTAAATCCGCTTCAAAGAAAGCCGCGCCTGCTTGTTCAGCGACCGCCTTACCCGCCGGATTAAAATCGACGGCAAGCACTTGATGGCCCAACTCACAAAAGTGCTTAACCACAGCGGCACCAATCCCGCTGCTGGTACCGGTGACCAGCGCAACTCGCGGCGTTGTAACGGCTTGGGAAGTCATAGGCAATTTCCTTTTCACTACGTGGATGGGAGTTCTATAGAAAGTTCTGTTCGTAGCATGCTTGTCAGTATAGCTATCTAAGCGTTAGAGACTTCAGCGGGTTGCATTAAACGCGCCATCATTTGCTGCGCCAGCCTTGCGGCCTCCTGCATGCTCTCCAGCGCGCTTAAATCACCCAAAATCGCGCGTTTATAGAGTTGGTAGCCGCCAGGTAAAAGCTCACGGGATAGCCGATAAGCCCCTGAGGGCAATGAGAGCGTCAACGTCTCCGCCATGGACTCAGCCCGCAGAGCTGGTTGGGGCACAGCTACCAACCAAAGTTCACAAGGTGTAATCAACGCACCCACCAGGTGCTCAGCGCCGTAATGCTGAAAGCATAGCGCATCAACCCCTAAGCGCGGGTTCCAGTCACTTTTCTGTTTCATTGACGGCAAGTGCGCATCTCGGTACGCCTTTGCCACTTCAGCAAGGAGAGCATATTCGTCAGCGGTAAGCGTTTGCATAGGCTTAATCGTTTTCCCAGATGATAACGGGCATTAATGGTTCATGTAGCGAGCTGCTATTGGCGAAACAAGCTCCGGTCAGCCACAATGGGCGCTAATTTGTCGCTCAGCCAACGGCTATTTACCCTTCAGTGGCTGCCCACTTGGTTACTTATTCTGCTTATCGTAAAGGAGTACCCGCTATGTTTGTGGTTATTTTTGGTCGGATGTCATGCCCTTTCTGTGTGCGCGCTAAACAGCTTGCCGAGCACTTGGAAAAAGTCGGTAAAATTGAGGGCTATCGCTATGTGGATATGCCTTCCGAAGGGGTAACGAAAGAAGATATTGCCAAAACGGCAGGCAAACCCATTCACACCGTTCCTCAGGTGTTTGTCGATCAAGCCCATGTGGGCGGCTTTACTGAATTTGATCAGTTTGTTCGCGACCAGCAGTTGCTTGCCGTTTAACCGCTCGTTAATACGCGTTGAACCCTTGCTTACCTCGCTTGCCTATACTGAGCAGTTACTTAATGGCTCACGCTAGGTGTGCCAATTTAGGCAAGGAGTTCACCATGCAGCGTCAGGAGTTTGTTCAGCAGCTGTGGCTAGACTATGTACATACCCATCCCGATATCGGTGCGCTTAGGCTGTGGCCATTATCAACCGCGGCCGAATATTTAACGCTGGTCACCCTCAATTACGGCCCTTTTACCGCTGCCGCACTTACCGGCAACTTGGCTCATATGGGCTATCGCCGGATGGGCCACTACGCCATGGCCGATAAAGGATTACTTGTGCAACTGCTCGCACCCAGCGATGGCAGCAGTTGGCTGGTGCTAGCGGAGCTGCAAATAGGCACACTCTCCAAGGCGCCACGGGAAGCCATTGAAGGGTTGGTGCAACAATCTCATCCTCAGGACTGCAAGGGCCATAACTTGCTCTGCCGTGGCCGCCCCTGGCCAATGCCAAGTTGGTCGCTTTATCAGCAGTTGCAGCAAGCGCATCCATTAGCGGCCTGGATAGCAGTGATGGGCCCCCGACTACATCATGCTGGCTTTGATTGCGGGCAGCTTGGGGAGCCCTTGGAGGCGCTGGATCAACGCCTCAACGAAGTGGGCATGCCAAGCCTGCAGGGGCAGCAGAACGGCGTTTTTACAGTGTCGTCACTGCTGGATCACCGTTTTTACCCCACCACGCCGCAGAAAACAGTTTTCGCCGATGGCGATGAGCATCGTCTCTGCCTGGGGGGGCTGGCGCTCGTCCAAAAGCACGTTGAAGATAACCATGAGCGAATTGCCGATATCCTGCTTCCCCACCACACGCGCTGTGAGATGGCTTGAGACGCTAGCGGCATAAACACTAGCGTCTACGGGGAGTGGTGGTTATTAGGCGTCAAACGTCATCTCGGGAACATGGTCAGGCACAATTAGCTTGCCCGCCGTTTTCTCGACGATCTCCTCAACGCTTACGCCCGGTGCGCGCTCCTTGAGAATAAAGGCACCATCTTTTATTTCAAGATAGGCGAGATCCGTTAAGACGCGGTTAATGCAGCCTGCGCCGGTTAGCGGCAGTTCGCATTTCTCCAGCAGTTTGGACTCGCCGTGCTTCGAGGCGTGGGTCATGGTGCATATAATGTTTTCAGCACCGGCGACGAGATCCATAGCACCGCCCATGCCTTTGATCAGCTTGCCAGGAATCATCCAGGAAGCGATGTTGCCCTGCTGATCCACTTCAAAAGCCCCCAATACGGTCAGATCAACGTGACCGCCACGAATCATCGCAAACGATTCTGCGGAAGAAAAAATCGCCGCGCCTGGGCGAACCGTCACCGTCTCTTTACCCGCATTGATCATATCTGCATCAAGCTCGTCTTCGGTGGGGTAGCGGCCCATCCCCAGCAGCCCGTTTTCGGATTGCAGCATGACATCGATGCCATCCGGGATGTAGTTGGCAACCAGGGTGGGAATACCAATGCCCAGGTTGACGTAAAAACCATCTTGAAGTTCTTGAGCGACACGTTGAGCCATCTGTTCGCGCGTTAAAGCCATGGTAGTTTCCTCTTGCTGAATCGTTAAATGAGAAGCGAGTGTTACGACGTTTGAAGCCGTGGCGGTTTAACTACGCACCGTGCGTTTCTCTATCCGCTTCTCAAACGTGCCTTGAATAATCCGATCCACATAGATGCCTGGGGTATGGATTTGGCTAGGTTCAAGCTCACCCGGCTCAACGATCTCTTCAACTTCCACCACGGTAATTTTCCCTGCCGTGGCGGCCATGGGGTTAAAATTTTGCGCCGTATGGCGATACATCACGTTGCCATAGCGATCCGCCTTCCAGCCTTTCACAATGGCAAAGTCACCTACGATGGCTTCTTCTAAAATACAGTGTCGCCCATTAAATTCGCGAACCTCTTTACCCTCACCAATCGGAGTGCCATAGCCGGTGGCGGTGTAAAAAGCGGGAATGCCGGCGCCACCTGCACGCATTTTTTCCGCCAAGGTACCTTGAGGCGTTAATACCACTTCAATTTCATCATTGAGCATTTGCTTCTCAAACAGGGCATTTTCACCTACGTAAGAGGCCAGAATCTTACTGATTTGACGATCTTCCAGCAGTATCCCCAAGCCAAAACCATCGACACCGCAGTTATTCGATACCACGGTAAGATCATTAACGCCGCGGCGCTTGATCTCGGCGATCAGGTTTTCAGGGATACCGCAGAGTCCGAAGCCACCGGCGATGACGGTCATGCCGCTCTCGATGCCTTCCATCGCCTCTTCGTAGGAAGCTACACGCTTATCGAATCCTGCCATTGTTGTGCCTCACATTGTTGTTGATGATCACTATTAGCGTAGATGAGCGCTGCCCAAAATACGCGAACTGACGCTAACGATAGTGTCAGTGTTGTGCGAGATGATATATTTGTTAAGTTTGTTTTTCTTATCAATTTATTTTTTAAACTTATAAAAGGTACTTTAATGACCGTCAAACAGCTACGCGCCTTTCTGGCGGTCGCCCAATCCCTCAGCTTTACCCAAGCCTGCGAGCGCCTGCACCTATCCCAACCGGCGTTAAGTCTGGCGATTAAAGGCCTGGAGGAGTCCCTGGGTGGCAAATTGCTGATTCGCAGCACCCGTAGCGTCAGACTAACCCCTGAAGGTGAGTCGCTGCTACCGCTAGCCAAACATCTGCTGGCCCAGTGGGACAATACCGAGGAGCGTTTGCGCCAGCGCTTCACCCTCCAACTGGGGCGTCTCAGTGTGGCGGCAATGCCCGCCTTTGCCGGAAACTTACTCCCGGCGGCGCTGGTTAAATTTCGCCAACAGTACCCCAAAATCAACATTACGGTGCACGATGTCATCAATGAGGAGGTCACCGCCATGGTGCGCTCCCGACAGGTAGAGATGGGGATCGCTTTTTCGCCGGAGGGTACCGGCAGCCTGCTGTTTACGCCGCTGTTTGAAGACCATTTTGTGGCGGTTGTACCGCCTGACTCTCCGTTAACCCACTCTTCCCAGCTCGCCTGGTCAGCACTGCTCGACCACGATTTCATTACGCTTCAGCGCCCCTCAATGGTGCGACGCTTACTGGAACAGGAACTGGGTAAGCAGCATATGGCGCTAACGGTGGCCTTTGAGAGCCACCAGCTCTCCACCGTGGGTAGAATGGTAGCCGACGGCCTGGGCGTCAGCGCGGTGCCTTCCATGTGCATTCGCCAAATGCACGAAGTGGGCGCCCGCTGCATACCGCTAACGGCGCCCGCTATCTCCTGTCGAGTCGGCATCCTGACCCACCAGGAGCTCTCTGTCGCTGCCCATGCACTGCGCACCGTACTGCTTGATACCGTTCAAGCGCCCTCACTCTCTCGTCTAACACCAGACTAAGTTGATGTGATGCACAGGGTTTCTGCTGGGCAGCGTGGCTAGGATCATTTAGCATTCAGTATTACGCTATGAGTTTGATGGTAAGGAAACGCGGTATGCCTATTTTTAAGGGGCTGGTTAGCGCACTGCTGCTAACGCTCAACACGCTGTTCTGGGGCGTACCTCTCATTCTGCTGACACTACTGAAAGTCATCGCCCCAGGGCAACGGCTTAGACAGTTAGTGCTGCGGGGGCTAAATGGGGTCGCGCTAAACTGGATAGGCGTCAATCTCTGGTGGATGCGCCACTGGCTCAAGCCCGTGCTACACGCCAGCGTCCCCGACCATTTGAGCCCGCAGCAGTGGTGGCTGGTCATTTCCAACCACCGCAGCTGGACAGATATCTTTATGCTGCTAATGGCGCTGCACCGGCGTATCCCCATGCCACGCTTTTTCCTAAAACGTCAATTAATCTGGATCCCCATTGTGGGGCTGGCTTTTTGGGCACTGGAATTTCCTTTTATGCGCCGCTTTAGTCGCGAACAGATTGCCAAAAATCCAAAGCTGGCCACCATTGACCGTGCCGCTACCGAGCGGATGTGTCAGCAGGCGCGCCTCTCACCCATTGCCATTTTTAACTTTGTCGAAGGCACCCGCTTCTCGGTTGCCAAACGCGATGCCCAGCAGAGTCCCTACCGCCATTTATTGCGCCCCAAAGCAGGCGGCATTGCCCAGGTACTTAGTCTGCTAGGCAACCAATTGGATGGTATCCTGGATGTGACGATCAGCTACGCCAACCCCTCGCCGACATTTTGGGGCTTTTTATGCGGCAAGGAAGCGCCCGTCACACTGCAGGCACGGCAACTCAGCATTCCTGAGTGGATGTACGCATCAGATAACCACGAAGAAAAGCAGCATAAGGAACGCTTCCACACATGGATCAATGCACTCTGGTTGGAAAAAGATGGCATGCTGGACAGCCGAACCGATCACGACTAGCTGGATGGCTCACCGTTTGGCTGTTAGTGGGGCTACTCACCGGTTGCTCCAGTGCTCCTCCATCATCCCAGCGAGCGGCTGCTCCCAGCGCCAGCCAGATTAGCGGTGACTGGGTGCAAGTGCAGCGTGGCGATACGCTGGGTAAACTGGCGGCCCGAGCTAACGTGCCGCTGGAGCGTTTGGAGCGTTTTAACCCTGGTGTTAATGCTCGTCGCCTGGAAATTGGCCAGCGCCTGCTCATTCCCACTCAACAAGAGCGGGCACCTTCCGGGGGCCCCTACCGCTACCAAATCCGTCCTGGCGATACGTTCTCGAGTATCGCCCGACACTTTGGCACCACCAGTGGCCGCATTCAGAGCGCCAACCCTAGCGCCTCTCCCACTAATTTGAGAATTGGCCAAATAGTCAGTCTACCGCTAAGTGGTTCAGCGACGCGCAGCTCATCGCAAGGCTCGGCAAGCAGTAGTAGTGCATCAAACGCTAACAAGCCTGCCACTGCACCCACCAGTAGCGCGCCCAGTCAGACACTACCCTCTTCAGCCCGGCGCTGGCCCTGGCCGCTGGATGATTATCGCGTGGTTCGTCGCTTCGGGGCGGACAGCCGTGGCACTCTTCAGCCCATGCTGCTGGCTACTCAAGCCGGTGCCCAGGCTAAAGCCGTCGCCCCCGGTGAGGTGCGCTTTGCCGACGGTATGCGTCAGCTAGGTGAAGTGGTGATTGTGCACCATGCCGACAATCTGCAGACCGTGTACGCCCTTTGCGAGCGGATTTTGGTCGAGGTAGGCAAACAGGTGAGCACCGGGGATCCGCTCTGCGAGGTAGGTCAAAGCAGTGCCACCCAGCGCTATGATCTGCTCTTTGATCTGCGCCAAGGTGGCAAGCCCATCGATCCCAAGCAGGTACTGCGCTAAAACAGTTGCTTGGTCATACTGTTCTTAATAAAACAGCGGCCCCCTACATAAGCGGGGGCCGCGGGACAGTGGTAACACCTTTATCCCCGGTAGTAGCCCGGTTTTACAAACGGCATGGGAGTCACCACCATGGGTAGCTGCTTACCGCGTACTACCGCGAACACGACACTTTGCGGCGCTTCCAGCTCGCGACTGACATACCCCATCGCCACCGGCTTACCGACACTTGGGCCAAAGCTACCGGAGGTTACGCTGCCTATTTCGTTGCCCGCCTCATCAACCAGCGGTGCACCCTCGCGCACCGGCGCCCGACCTTCAGCCAATAGCCCAACGCGCTTGCGGGTGTGATCCTTGGCATCGACCTGATGAAGAATCACGTCTGCCCCTGGAAACCGCCAGGCCGATCACCATCACGGCGACGCGGCTTGCCGATTGCCCAAATCAGACCCGCCTCCACCGGCGTGGTCTGCTCATCCATATCGTGCCCGTATAGGCATAAACCCGCTTCCAAACGTAGCGAGTCACGCGCTCCCAGGCCAATCGCTTCGACTTCAGGCTCGGCCAGCAAACGCTCGGCGAACGCTTCACAGGCATCGGCAGCGACAGAAATCTCAAAACCATCTTCGCCGGTATAGCCGCTGCGGCTCACCCATACTTCCTGCCCGGCAATGGTGAAGCGGGCATGCTGCATAAACACCAGCTCACAGGCTTCAGGGCAAAGCCGCTGCATCACCTCCCGCGCCTGGGGGCCCTGCAACGCCAGTAGGCCACGATCCAAAGGTTCAATCGTATGCGTTGAGGCCAAATTAAGCCGCAGGTGCGCCAAATCCTGATCTTTACAAGCGGCGTTCACCACCAAATAGAAGTGATCGCCTGCATTGACCACCATCAGGTCGTCAATAATGCCGCCTTCAGCGTTGGTGAACAGCCCGTAACGTTGCCCCCCCTTCTCAAGGCCCATTAAATCAGCAGGAATCAAGGTTTCCAGAGCTTCGGCCACGCTGTCACCGGAAACGCTGATTTGCCCCATATGGGAGACATCAAACAGCCCGCACTTATGGCGGGTATGCTCATGCTCTTTTTTGACCCCCAACGGATACTGCACCGGCATATCGTAGCCAGCAAAAGGTACCATCTTGGCGCCTAGCTTGAGGTGCAGCGCATGCAGTGGCGTTTGCTTTAATTCAGACATAGGGGCTTTCCTCATTTAAAAGTGTTCGCTCAAAAAAGAGAACGGGAAGCCACCGATCAAGTGTCTTCCCGACTCTCCTGTTATTCACCTTCACCTACAGCGCCAATGAACGCGCTGTGGGCATTATTGATCGTGACCCAGTTCTTCACCCGGCAATACGTCTTTGCCGTCAAAATAGTCCTTGGTTAGCTTAAAGACTACCGGCGAAAGTAGTGCCAAGGCAATTAGGTTCGGGATTGCCATCATAGCGTTGAAGGTATCCGCCATGAGCCAGATAAAGCCCAGTTGAGCGATAGCGCCCAGCGGAATAGCCAGTACGAACAGTACGCGGTAGAGCATAATTGAGCGGGTACCAAAAAGGAACTGGCAGCACTTCTCACCGTAAAATGACCAGCCCAGAATGGTGGTAAAGGCGAAAACCGCCAAGGCAACAGCAACGATCTGATTACCAAAGCCAGGCAGTGCCGCATCAAACGAGAGCGCGGTCAGCGACGCCCCCGCTTCACCTTCTTGCCAAACCGTTGAGGTCAAAATCACCAGCGCGGTAATCGTGCACACAATGATGGTATCGATAAAGGTACCCAGCATCGCGATTAAGCCCTGGCGTACCGGGTTCTTGGTTTTGGCCGCTGCGTGAGCAATAGGCGCACTACCCAAGCCCGCTTCGTTGGAGAAGATACCGCGTGCCACACCAAAACGAATCGCCGCCATGACAGCAGCACCCGCGAAACCGCCTGCAGCCGCCATGGGGTTAAAGGCGTAGTAGAAGATCAACCCAAAGGCTTCACCGATCTGCCCGGCATTGACGATCAATACCAACAAGCCAGCCACTACATAGGCAATGCCCATAACTGGCACCAACTTGCCCGCTACTTTAGCGATACGCTTGATACCGCCCAGTATCACCGCGCCCGCCAGTACCATAATAACCACACCTGTGAGCCAGTGCGGCACACCGAAGGTGGCGTCCATGGCGTCAGCAACGGAGTTGGACTGAACGGTATTGCCGATCCCAAAGGCTGCGACAGCGCCAAAAAACGAGAACAGGCCGCCTAACCATAGCCACTTTTTACCCAGGCCATTCTTGATGTAAAACATCGGCCCGCCCACGTGATAACCGGTACTATCAGTTTCACGATAACGCACGGCCAGCACCGCTTCGGAAAACTTAGTGGCCATGCCCACCAGTGCGGTAATCCACATCCAAAACACCGCGCCGGGCCCACCTAACGCGATGGCCGTGGCGACACCGGCAATATTACCGGTGCCGATGGTCGCAGAGAGTGCGGTCATCAAGGCATCAAAAGGCGATATTTCCCCTTCATCACCCTCTTTGGAAGGGGCTGCTTTACCCACCCCAGGCTTCGCATCACGCCCGGCCCACATTAGCTTGAAACCCATGCCGAGCTTTCTAATCGGCATCAGTTTCAAGCCAAGCTGCAGGTAAATCCCCACACCGAGTAGCAGAATCAACATGACGGGCCCCCAGACCACGCCGTTGATTGCCCCTAAGAGGCTAGTTAATGCTTCCATGTTCATTTCCTCGCTTTGTTGGTATGCAATGGTGGTGTGTATTGTTGATTGGCTACCATATAGTGGTTATTTGCGACGTCGCTATGGCTGGTTAGCATAGGATGTAAACGTTTTACACCATAAACTTAGCAAGCATCTAGGGTGATGTCGCTTGCGCATAGAGGATACCGCTTTTTTCATAATCCGACTTCTGCCCCCAGGCGAAAAAGTAACTGGACAGATAACGCTACCCAGCACGCTATGGAGCAAAGAAGAAATTTGTTTCCGATTGGAAACACGTTAACATGCTGGTTTATTCGCTCGACCCGCCCTAGCCACTATTCGCCAAGGCGAGCGACAAACGCTAGTATGCTCGGGCCCAGTAAACTGTTTCATATAGGAAAACATCATGAGCAATCTTCCTGCCAATCTCCGTTACGCTGAAAGCCACGAGTGGGTGCTTGATAATCAAGACGGCACCGTGACCGTTGGCATTACTGATCACGCCCAGCAGGCGTTAGGTGATGTCGTGTTCGTTGAACTGCCTGAAGTAGGTACCGCGCTGAGCAAAGGCCAAGAGTTTGGCGTTATCGAATCGGTCAAAGCCGCTTCTGATCTCTACTCGCCAGTGGTTGGCGAAGTCATTGAGGTGAATGAAACCCTTGAAGACGCCCCCGAAACGGTCAATGAAGCGCCTTACGAAGGTGGCTGGATTATGAAAGTGCGCTTAGACGGCGACGCCCTTGACGGCCTGCTGGATGCCGACGCCTATCAAGCAACGCTAAGCGCCGACGACTAAGTCATTTAGTCGCATTAAATAGCAGGGCCTGTCGTTAATTTTGGCGGCTCTGCGCTTATCGCCCTGCACGGTTCTCTCTTAACGTCCGGAATCTTCTTCATGTCTCTTGAAACACGCCGTCTGGCCGAGCTGGCCGATCACGATGCTTTTATCAAACGTCATAATGGTCCAAGTCAAGATGACGTGGCCACCATGTTAAAAGCGCTCAACATGCAGCACATGGAAGATCTGATTGAACAGACCGTGCCGAGCGATATCCGTCTTGGCCGTGAGCTAGCGCTTGATGAACCGCGCAGCGAGTCAGAGGCGCTAGAGTACCTAGCCCAGCTAGCGCGGCAAAACCGCGTGACTAAAAGCTATATTGGCCAAGGCTACTACGGCACCCATATGCCCGCAGTGATTCAGCGCAACGTATTGGAAAACCCGGGCTGGTACACCGCCTATACCCCCTACCAGCCAGAGATCTCTCAAGGCCGTCTGGAAGGCCTGCTGAACTTCCAACAAGTAGTGATGGATCTAACCGGTATGGAGCTGGCCAATGCGTCGCTGCTCGACGAAGCCACCGCCGCCGCCGAAGCCATGGCGCTGTGTAAGCGTGGCAACAAGAGAAGCAAATCCAACGCTTTTTTCGTCGCCGATGACGTTTTCCCGCAAACGCTGGACGTGGTCAAAACCCGCGCCGAGTTCTTTGGCTTTGACTTGATCACCGGGCCTGCTGAAGAACTAGCCAACCACGATGTCTTTGGGGCCTTAGTCCAGTACCCCTCCGCCAGTGGTGAAGTGCGCGACCTGGCGCCGCTATTAAGCGCAGCGGCCGAGCGCAACATCATGACCTGCGTGGCCAGCGACCTGTTGAGCCTGGTGCTGCTTAAAGAGCCCGGCCAGTTGGGTGCGGACATTGTGATTGGTAACTCCCAACGCTTTGGCGTTCCCATGGGCTTTGGCGGCCCCCATGCGGCGTTCTTCGCGACTTCCGATAAACTCAAGCGCTCGATCCCTGGGCGGATTATCGGTGTGTCAAAAGATAGCCGCGGCAACACAGCCCTGCGAATGGCAATGCAGACCCGCGAGCAGCATATCCGCCGCGAGAAAGCGACCTCAAACATCTGTACTGCCCAAGCGTTACTGGCCAACATTGCAGGTTTTTACGCCACTTATCACGGCGCTGAAGGGCTGCGCAAAATTGCCGGTCGGGTTCACCGCCTGACAACCCTGCTCGCCGAAGGCCTTAAGCAGGCAGGCATAACGCTCGCGCATGAAAGTTGGTTCGATACGCTGCGTTTGACCGGCATTGACGCTGGCAAGATCCATGGTCGTGCCATGACCCACGACATTAATCTGCACTACTTCGGCAATGGCGATGTAGGCATAAGTCTGGATGAAACCACCACCGCCCGCGACGTAGCAACGCTGTTTGACGTACTGCTGGGTGACGAGCACGGTCTTGCCGTTGCAGTACTCGACGAGCAGGTGGTGGCTAACGGTGCTTCCGGCATTCCCGCGGTCTGCCAGCGCGAAAGCGACTTTTTGAGCCATCCCACCTTTAACCGTTACCGCAGCGAAACCGAAATGCTGCGCTACTTGAAGCGCCTTGAGAATAAGGATCTGTCGCTGGCTCATGCGATGATTCCGCTTGGATCCTGCACCATGAAGCTTAACGCCACCAGCGAAATGATCCCCGTCTCCTGGCCCTCGTTTGCACATCTACACCCCTTCGCGCCCCGCGATCAGGTGGCTGGCTATCATCAAATGATCGACGAACTCTCAGCCTTCTTGGTCGAAGTCACCGGTTACGATCACCTCTCGATGCAACCCAATTCCGGCGCCCAGGGCGAATACGCAGGCCTGGTGGCGATTCGTCGCTATCAGGCAGCCCAGGGTGAGGGACATCGCGATGTCTGCCTGATCCCAAGCTCCGCCCACGGCACCAACCCGGCCTCGGCAGCTATGGTGCAGATGAAAGTAGTGGTGGTCGAGTGCGACCAAAACGGCAATATCGATATGGCAGACCTACGCGCTAAAGCCGAGCAGCATCGCGACCAGCTCTCCGCCATTATGCTGACCTACCCTTCCACACACGGCGTATTTGAAACCAGCGTGCGCGAAGCGTGCAAGATCGTTCACGACAACGGTGGCCAGGTGTATATCGATGGCGCCAATATGAACGCCCAGGTAGGGTTAACCCGCCCCGGTGATTTTGGTGGCGATGTCTCTCACCTTAACCTGCATAAAACGTTCTGTATTCCCCACGGCGGCGGCGGCCCGGGCATGGGCCCTATCGGCGTGAAAGCCCATCTGGCGCCCTACGTTTCCAACCACGTAGTAACGCCGATCAACGGCGTTAACGCGGATAGTGGTGCGGTATCGGCGGCGGCGTTTGGCAGTGCTTCAATTCTCCCTATCTCCTGGGCCTACATTAAGATGATGGGCGCACGCGGGCTGCGGGAAGCCACCGAGCTAGCTATCCTAAACGCCAACTATATTGCCAAGCGTCTGGAAGCGGCATTCCCCATTCTCTACCGCGGGCAGAATGGCACCGTTGCTCACGAATGCATTATCGATATTCGTCCGCTCAAAGCAGCCTCGGGGATTAGCGAAGAGGATATCGCCAAACGCCTGATGGATTACGGCTTCCACGCACCGACCATGTCGTTCCCAGTGCCGGGCACGCTTATGATCGAACCCACCGAGTCTGAGTCGCTGTATGAAATCGACCGCTTCTGCGATGCGATGATTGCCATTCGTGACGAGATTGCGAGAGTGGAGAGCGGCGAGTGGCCGCTGGATAATAATCCGCTGGTCAATGCACCGCATACCCAGGCGGATCTAATGGATAGCGACTGGCAGCGGCCTTACGATCGCCAGTTGGCCGCCTTCCCAACAGCAGCGGTGCAAGCCGCTAAATACTGGCCCGCCGTCAACCGCGTCGATAACGTTTTTGGTGACCGCCAGTTAATCTGCTCCTGCCCCAGCATCGATGAATATCGTGACTAACAACGTAGCTGGCAAGATGTGAATTTATCGCGCTTTAAGTAAGGAGTGCTTTAAGTAACCAGAACGCCCTGGGTGCCTTAACTAGACGGCATCAGGGGCGTTTTTTCTTGCAGGCGCTGAGCATGAAAGCCGTCTAACAGCTTCTCGTAACGCTTAGGCAGCACAGAGTCACGGCGGCGCAGCAAATAGAGGACTTCATTGACCGCATTAGGCAGGTTCAACGCTTTTACCTGGCGCTGCCAGGGCGAAGTTTCCAATACCAATCGCGACACCACGCTAAAGCCCAACCCTCTGGCCACCGCATCCAGCACCATACTGACTTCATTGGTAAAGCCTTGATGGCGAAAATGGGTCATCGAGCGGAACTCATCGGGGTAATTGGCGCGCAGCAGCGCATTGGCGTGGTTGATGCCATCGTAATAGTTGAGAAAGCCGATGCCCATTAAATCGGACAGCGTGCTGCCCGCAAAATCGGCAGGCACCACCAGGCAGAGCGGCTCTTCGTGCCAAATACTGCAATCCAGTTCAGGGTGGCGCATCGCTTCGGTGACTATCCCAATGTCATAACGCCCTTCGAGCAGGTCATTAACGATTTCGTGATTAAACGCAAAGCTATAATTGACCGTTAAATTGGGGTGCATCTGCTGCTGCCCCAATATATACGGATAGAACATCAGGCCAACGCTACCCGGCGAGGCAATACGGCAGTCACCGCTATCCAAAGAGTCATCGTCAAGGCCATGACGAAACTGCTCATGCTCAGCAAACAGCTTTAAGGCGTAGTCGTAAGCACGCCGCCCCGATTCGGTTAGTGTAAAGCTACGCCCTTTACGCTCTAGCAGCGCTTTATTTAAATAGTCCTCTAACTTGCGGACGTGCTGGCTTACGCCCGGCTGGGTCATCTCTAAACGTTGCGCCGTACGGGTAAAACTGCCCGTTTCAACAAGCGTAATAAAGGTACGAAAATAGTGGGCATTGAACATAGTGAAGCGCCATGGTCTTGGGTAACGGTCTTTAGCCGCTCTCTATGAGAACACGCTTTAGGCAATCGCTTAGCCAGTAACTAACGCCAGTAAACAAAAGCGCTATTGCCGCCGTTCTGTAAAATATGCTTCATAATAGCACAGCCGCGCGGGCCAGCTTCTGCGCTGTACCCGCCGCTTGGGCGTGGTAGTATGCCAAGAGACATCAAACGATTAGGGACAGTCCCGCTAATGACCGAAAACGCTCAACCTCGCGCCACCCTTTCCAGCATTATTTCCCCCGAAGGCAGCCTCGAAGTCCTCTCTCAGCATGAAGTCAACCGACTGCATAAAACGTCTCAAAGCGGTCTACACGATCTACTTCGGCGCTGTGCGTTGGCAGTACTCAATTGCGGCAACCCCACCGATGATAGCCTGGCGATTTTAGAAGCCTATAAAGATTTCGATATTGAAGTGCTGCAGCAAGACCGCGGGATTCGCTTAAAGCTCACTAACGCCCCCGCCGAAGCCTTTGTCGATGGCCGCATGATTCGCGGTATCCGTGAGCATCTATCCTCGATCATTCGCGATATTGTTTACGTCTACAACGAGATTCAGCACCACAATCGTTTTGACCTGAGTACGGGAGAAGGAACTACCAATGCGGTCTTCCATATTCTGCGCAAAGCGGGAACACTAAAACCCGGCCGTGACCCTAGCCTGGTGGTGTGCTGGGGTGGGCACTCTATCTCCCGGGAAGAGTATGAATATACCAAAGATGTAGGTTACCACTTAGGCCTGCGCGACTTGGATATTTGTACCGGCTGTGGGCCAGGCGCCATGAAAGGCCCCATGAAAGGCGCCAATGTGGCCCATGCCAAACAGCGGCGTAAAGAGGGCCGCTATTTGGGTATTTCAGAGCCCGGCATTATCGCCGCTGAAGCGCCTAACCCCATTGTCAATGAACTGGTGGTCATGCCAGATATTGAAAAACGCTTGGAAGCCTTTGTACGCTTAGGCCATGGCATTATCGTTTTCCCTGGCGGCGTAGGCACTGCAGAAGAGATTCTCTATCTGCTGGGCATTCTCCTGCACCCCAGTAACAAAGAGATTCCTTTCCCGTTAATCTTCACCGGCCCGGCTAATTCTGCGGCCTACTTTCAGAAAATTGATGAGTTCCTGGTCTATACCCTTGGTGAAGGTATCCGCCGCTACTACACCATCATTACCGGCGACCCGGTATCAGTTGCGCGCACCATGCGTCAGGGTATCGATGAGATCGCTGAATTCCGACGCACCCACCAGGATGCTTTCTACTACAACTGGCGTCTGACCATTGCGCGGGACTTCCAGGCCACTTTTGAACCGACGCACGAAGCAATGCGCTCGCTGGCCCTGCACCGTCAACAACCCACCCATGAGCTCGCCGCCAATCTGCGCCGCGCTTTCTCGGGGATCGTCGCGGGCAATGTCAAAGAGGCTGGCATTCGTGCCATTGAAGCTCACGGCCCCTTTGTACTGACCGCAGAGCCCGAGCTCATGCAGCGTCTTGACGAGCTGCTTACCTCGTTTGTCGCCCAAGGGCGCATGAAACTCGATGGCCAGCACTATGTACCCTGCTATGTGCTGAAATAACAGCTCTTGGGCTCTGTCTGACAACTGGCTGCGCCCGCCGACTTTTCAGACAAAACCTAATCCTGAAGGGAATCAATACGCACAGCTGCCGGTGGAACGGCGGCTGTACGCTAAAAGGGGCCGGGTCGCCTTATGCTGTTTATTGCGTTTATAGCACTACTCGTCGCAGGTATCGTCAAAGGCGCCATCGGTTCAGGCGTTCCGGTTATTGTCGTACCCATTCTCACCATGCTGTACGACGTTCAACTCGCTATCGCCCTACTAGTCGCACCTAACCTGTTTAGTAATGCCTTACAGGTTTGGCAATATCGACGCCACTTATTACCCTTGCGCTTCTTGGCAGCGTTCTCCATTGCTGGCGGGTTAGGCATTGTGCTGGGCACTTGGGGATTAGTCGTGTTATCTCCCGAAATATTGTCCCTGGGTGTCGCGGGAGTGATCGTGCTTTACCTCATCATCAAAGTGATGAAACGGCACATCGCCCTGCCCTTTAACATCGCCGCGCGCTGGTGATTCCCATTGGCCTACTGGCAGGCGTGCTTCAAGGCGCTGCAGGCATGTCGGCGCCAGCGTCGGTTACCTTTCTCAATGCGATGCAGTTAAAACGTAGCGTCTTTATTGGCTCCATCTCGGTTTTCTTCGTCGCCATTACGATTGTCCAAATACCGGCGCTTTTAAACGCGGGCATTTTAACCCTGGAACGTTTTCTGTTTAGCATCCTTGCTCTTGTGGTCATACTCGCCGCCATGCCTCTAGGCGCCCGCCTGGGCAATCGGCTGCCCCACCGCTGGTTCGATAATTTGGTTATGCTGCTGCTGGCAAGTATCGCCGGTAAAATTTTTATCGATACGCTGATGGCTGGCTAGCTCCACGGAGAGCTTTCTCCACGCTTTTTTTCTCACTTCAACTAAACAGTGTTGGGAACCAAGTCAGATAAAAGTGGCCAGAATAGCTACACTGAGTGGGCATTACCTCACTATTGACTTTGAAAGGAACTCAACATGTCGATGATCAACCAGCTAAAAGATGTAAAAACCAAAGATTTCGCCAAGCACTGCTATGAAAGCAGCAGCGTCGATAAACTGCGCGAGGCGTCGGAAGGCAGTGCCGATCAATCAGAAATGGAGCACTGGGGGTTAACCGAAGGGCAGTGGGAAGAGGCGATTGTTGCCGCCCTCGCCGACCATGAAGCCAAAGAGTAAGTATTCCTCCTCAACGCAAAGATTATTGGTAGAGACAGGTGGCGCCCTAGCGGATAACCGCTAGGGCGTTTTGGTTTTCCAGCGTTTACTGTACACAGGGCTCACTCCAAACGGGAGAAGGCAATGCCACCATACTCCTTTTGCAGTCGCTCAAGCCTGGCCAGTTCGTGTTCCGTTAGCTCGGGCGAGTCCCATAATGGCTGTTCATCCAGATCTTTCAGTCCTTCCAAAGTGACCGTCAACTCTGCATCACTGGGTATTTGAGCATTTCCCCAAGGGCCAAAGCGGTTAGGCGCAAGGCTCCACTCCAACGTCTCTCCAGGCTCAATGCCACCAGGAACAACGTAGTAAAACGTTTCATCCACCCAAGGTACTGAGTGGCCAAGGCTAGTCACCACGCCCCTCAACAGTAGCTCAGAAATGGCCTGATCCGTGCCATTGGTCACTTCAAGATCAATCACAGGTTCCGGAGCGCCGTAAGGGCTTGAGCCCATGTAATAGCGCGCACTGTCAATGGTAAACCGCGCTAACTGCTGCTGATCACTGATGGCTTTTGCACGCTTCTCTTCCAGCCGTTTTAAGGTGCGAATAGCCTGTTCGCGTTCGCGTGCCCGACGCTCGCGCAGAATTTGATCGGCACGCTGAATCACCTGATCCCCCGTTAACCCATGCATTTGCACATTGGCAGTTTCAGCAATCTCAGCGGCATTCATGCGGTGGGGGTTGAGAATATCGATACCACTAAACGACGTCGACGTGGCGATAATGATCAAGCCTTGATCAAACTCATCGCGCTTGTAGGTGGGCAAGGAGTTACGCACTTTCTCAACAGAGACAACCGACGCAGGCATGGAGCTAGTATCAATTTTGGGATCTGAGCAACCAGCTATCATGAGTACTGATAGTGATATTGCAGACAGCCTTAGCAGGCTCCACATACACTCACCTCAAAGCAGGCAGATAAAAATTGCAGAGGAGCTTAACGGAAAGCGCTATTAACCACTAGCCCCCGGTGGTTGGGAGGGCGTTTCAAGCACTTTAAAAACGCTTAAAGATTAGTTTAGAACACTGCACGAATCCTATTACCCACCAGTTGCATTCATAAACCTCACTATTTGAACTTCACCATCCGTCGTGAAGTGATGACGCTCAGGTTTTTTCTTCATTGCCGCCACAATGCTCGATTTAAGCCGCTGGGTGTCCCCCGGATAACGTCGCATGACGGCGCGTAAATCTACCGAGTGCTCATTGCCCAGACAAAGCAGTAGCCGCCCTTCAGCCGTTACTCGAACACGGTTACAGGCAGCACAGAAATTATGGCTATGGGGAGAGATGAAGCCAATCCGCGACTGGCTGTCTGCCATACGGTAATAGCGGGATGGCCCTAGGGTGGTCTCGGTGGTCGGTAAGAGTTGATAGTGGTTTTCTATGGTCTCGCGAACCGCATCGGTGGAAAGAAAGGTTTCACCACGGTTATGCTCGCTGATAGCGCCCAGCGGCATCTCCTCAATAAAGCTTATATCGACGTGTTCATCCCGGGCAAAGTTTACCAAGTCGAGAATTTCATCGTCATTGCGCCCCTTGAGTAATACGGCGTTGAGCTTAATCGACTGAAAGCCAGCGCGGCGCGCTGCACGGATACCCGCGATCACCTGATCAAGATCCCCCGTCCGGGTTAATGCTTTAAAGCGTTCGGGCTTTAGCGAGTCGAGGCTAATATTGAGCCGATGTAGCCCGCCTTGCCGCAAAGCCTCGGCATGCTTGACCAACCCTGAACCGTTGGTGGTCATCGCCAGCTCGCGCAGACCTTCCAATGCACCGAGTTTTTGCACTAGCGTGAGTACGCCCTGGCGTACCAGCGGCTCACCGCCAGTTAGACGAATTTTCTCCACGCCCAGCTCGACAAACGCCTGAGAAAGGTCAGCTATCTCCTCAAGGGTCAGCAGCTGGGCGCGTGGCAGAAAGGTCATCTCCTCAGCCATGCAATACACACAGCGGAAGTCACAACGATCAGTCACCGATATACGCAGGTAACGCACTGTACGGCCAAACCCATCAACTAGTGCATTCATTTTACGGGCTCCTCTTGGGTACTGGCATTAACGGGCAGCCGGGCAATGAGTCCTTTTACCTCTGCGGTAACCTTGGTAATTGTTTGCTCATCATAAAACTGACCCCGTCGCTTGCGCAGGCCGTTTTCATATAGCTTGACATGCTCTGTGGGCATCACGTCCGCTTTGGCGAGACAGTGGCTGGCGCAGTGCATCTGGCACCCGTCAATGGCTACGATAGGCCGCCCGGAGCGGGCAATGCGCACGAGGCCGGGCACACCACCGCCCACACCGGCAATGCAGGACATTTCTGCCTCTCCTGCATGGTCAAGACGCAGGGCAACGCTATTGGCAAGTTGTGCCACATCAGAGCAGCCAGAGCAGGCATAAATCAGTGTGCGGGGTTTGTGATGTGAAGACATACCCTCTCCTATAAAAAGCAAACAGCATCAGCAGCCACAGTGAGTATAAAAATTCAAGCGGCGAACTGATTAATGGGGTAGTAGTGGTAGGTGCTCCCTTCTGCTACGTCTGTTTCGGGATTAATCATTAAATAGCCATCGGCTTGGCTAGCCGCACTGAGCATATGCGAGCCCTGCCCACCCGCTAACTGCGCCACGGGAGCCCCTTTTGACCAATCAAGCGCCACTCTTAACAGTTCGCAGCGCCCCCGTGGGCCGCGCTGAGCAAAGCCGGCTTTTACCGGATAACGCTGAAGTGCTGCTACTGTTTTGCCTTGCAGGGCATGAATAAACGCTAGCGCCAGCAGTTGCCAGCCCACTAGCGAAGCCACGGGATTGCCCGGCAGGGCAATTAACGGTGTGGAAGAGGACGGATCAGCACCTAGATAACCAAACGCAAAAGGCTTCCCTGGCTTCATGGCAACCCCATGGAAATGCAACCCACCGCGCTCTTCTATTACCGGTCGAACGTGATCCTCCTCGCCTACCGAAACACCTCCAGTGCACATCACCACATCCGCAGCGGCTTGGGCATGTTCAAAGGCCTGATGCAGTGACTGCGGTGAATCCGCGATGACGCCCAGATCCAGCACATCGCACTGTGCTTGTGCTAGCAGTACGTTAAGCATGGCGCGATTGCTGTCGTATACCTGCCCCGGTGATCGGACAGTACCGGGAGCAATTAGCTCATCACCGGTTGAGAGGAGCGCCACCCGTAGACGCCGTTTGACGGTAACTGTGTTAATTCCATGACTTGCCAGCAGCGCAATCGACGCGGCATCAAGAGCCTCACCTGCAGCAAGTAACGGGGTTCCCACGCGGATCTCCTCGCCCTGGCGACGAATATTAGCGCCTACCACCAGGTTACCCTCGAGGTGTATATACCCGCGCTGATCAAGAGTTACCCGCTCTTGAGGCACCACAATATCTGCCCCCATGGGCACCGGCGCGCCGGTAAAATACGCGCGCAGCCTCCTTCCGGTAGCAGCATGACGCCTGCGCCAGCTGGTACGCGCTGGAGAATGGGTAAGCCCGCGCCGCTAGGAGCCGCTTGGTAATCCGCCAGACACAGCGCATAACCATCCATAGCGCTATTGTCCACCCCCGGCATATCGAGAGGTGCGACCAGCGTTTCTGCCAGCACGCGCCCCGCCGCTTGTTCTAGGGTGATGATTTCTACTGCATTAATGGGCGTGGCAGCGTCGATAAGCCGTTGGCGTGCATCAAACAGATCTAACAAGCCGGGCGTGACTATTTCTGCGCAGTGACAGTTCATAAGGGTTCCAGATCACTGGTAAAACTCGCTGCATGGCGTCCGCTGCAGGGAGTCACTGAAGGGAGTACCATGGCGGCAAAGTTACAGGGGCGAGTGCGGGCGTCCAATTGCAAAGAGATAATTCTGTCCCACGCCAACGCACACGCTTTGGGCGAGCCGGGCATCGCAAACATCATCGTTCGGTTGGCCACCCCTGCCACGGCGCGAGACTGGATCGTCGCTGTGCCAATGGTCTTCAGGGAGTAGTGGCGGAACAGCTCGCCATACCCCTCAATCGCTTTGTCGAACAGTGGTATCAACGCCTCGGGAGTCGTATCCCGAGCGGTAAAGCCAGTGCCGCCATTAACCAGAATCGCGTGGATATCTGTTCTCGCAATCCACTCCGAGACAACGGCGCGAACCTGGTAGGTATCATCGACAACGATACGCCTCTCCAACAGGACATGGCCGCTTTCATTCAGACGTTTAACCAGCAGGTCACCGCTGCCATCTTCATCGAATCCACGCGTATCGGAAACCGTTAGCACCGCGATGCCAAGCGGAGTAAAAAGTGCATCTACAGGAACATGGGACATCAAACCTCTCCTCTTAGCCTTACTGTTGCATCAAGCTATTGCATCAAACTGCCACCCGCATCGTCATCCAGAACAATCCCTTCGACGCCTATTTCGCTCTCTAACGCCAGCAAATAGTGACGTAGCGCGCGACGAGTTGCCTGCTCCCGTAGGCTATGGCGCACCCGGTCAATAACTTGATCGAAAGGTAACGCCCTACCTTCTCTGCGCTCGTCAATACTCACCACATGCCAGCCATAGCGAGACGCCAAGGGGCGCTCGTGCAGACCTTCGGGCAAGTGCTGCAAAGCGCGATCCAACTCTGGAACCGTCTGCCCTGATACCAACCAGCCCAAATCACCATCCAGCTCTTTTGAAGGGCACGCGGAGTGGTGCTGAGCAAATTCGGCAAACCGCTCGGGTATCTGCTTAAGCTGTTCGAGTAGCTTTTCGCCAAGCTGGTAAGCGTCGTCGCGACCCTGGGAGTCATCGGGTGCGGCCGCAAGCAGGATATGCCGAACGCGTAACTGCACCGGTTCGCTGAAGCGCTCGCGGTGGGTCTCAAAAAAGCGCTGGCAATCGGCTTCCCCCGGTTCGGGCACATCAAGCTCCTGTTCGAGCAGGGCAGCAATCGCCGCGTCTTCCTGTGCTTCGCTAACTTCCTGTGTCGATAGTAGGCCCAGGACGCTAGCACGCTGGCGCAGCAGCTCTCTGACCACCAACGCCCGGGCTGCCTGAAGCTGAGCCTCCCCCGCCGTTTCGGCGGGGTGGTACTGCATCTCCAACGCAATCGTTGCTTCATCGATAGGGGTGTCGCCGACGCGTACCGGAGGCGCAGCGACGCCCCCAGGTAACTGTTCGATATCAATCATCTGCATGTTATTTCTCCTCTAGGCCTGGCCGAGCACAAGCAGTTGTTAGCCGCGGCGGCGGACAAGCTGATAACGACGAGTCACATAGCCAAACGGCGCGCTCCACACATGCACCAGCCGCGAAAACGGGAACAGCAGGATGATGGTTAAGCCGATAAAGATATGCAGTTTGTAAATCCACGACACTTCCTGCATGTAGTCCGCCGCACCGCCGCTGAAGAAGACTATCGACTGCGCCCAGCTGGAGAGTGTCAGCATCATTTCGCCGTCCATATGGCCCAGCGAGAAGATGATGGTCACCATACCCAGGCACGCTTGTAAGACGATCAAGCCCAGGATCAAGGTATCCATCATGCTCGACGATGCCTTTACGCGAGGGTTGGCCAGGCGCCGATAGAGCAACATGGCGCCGCCCACCACGCACATGGCACCGGCAATACCGCCCACCACGATAGCCACTAGCTGCTTAGTGCCAGCGTGCAGGAACGGTTCATAGACCCAGTGCGGAGTGAGCATGCCTACCAGATGGCCGAAGAAAATCACGATAATACCGATATGAAACAGGTTGCTGCCCAGGCGCATATTCTTTGAAGAGAGCATCTGGCTAGAACCGGTCTTCCAGGTGTACTGACCATGATCGAAACGGAGCAGGCTACCCAGCAGGAACACCGTGCCAGCGAGATAGGGGTAGTAGCCGTAAATCAGATGGGTTAAGTAATGCGCAATCGCGTCATACATGGTGATTCTCCTATTAACGATCGGCGGAAGGAGCGGAAGGAGCGGAAGAGGCATTTAAAGACGGGGCAGGCATAATGCGCACCGGCTGGCTCTGAACGGTGTGTTTGCGCTCGGCCAAGCGGCGGCCTTCGGCAGACTGCAGCGCGCAGTCTTCGTCAGAGGTTGCCGAGAAGCGCACCGCTTCTTCTTCCCATACGGCGTCCAAGGCTTCGGGGGTGTTATCAGGCACTTCTTTCTTAACCTGGGGCCGATGCTCTTCGACATCGCCCTCGGCGCCGATTAACGCCAACAGTGACAGCGGTACCAGCGCGTGATCCGCTCCCCGTTCCTCCAGCCGCGCGGTCAGCAGCGCCAGAATATGGCGTATTTCGCCCAGCCAGCGGCCGATCTCGGCTTCATCGCACATTGAAAGGTATTCAAGAAATACCGGTAGATGATCGGGCAGTTCACGGGCATCCAGCTCAAAACCGGCCGCGCTGTACTCGGCCATAAGATCTACCATGGCCTGGCCACGGTCACGTGATTCACCGTGAACGTGCTCGAATAGCAGCAGCGACGTAGCTCGCCCCTTATCGAACATGGCGACGTACTCGGCCTGCAGTTCAAGCAGGTCACCCTCTTGGAGACGCTGACACCACTCCATAAGCGACGATTTGAGAGCCGCCCCCAGGCGGCGCTCGGCATTGAGAATTTCGATGAGCTCGCCGCTGGCATCCTGCAGTTCCTGGGTCGGGTAATCGAGCAGGCGGGCCAGTACGCGTAGGCTGCGCATACCCTGTAGCGGCTCGAACGACGGCTCTACCGGGGTCAGCGATTGGGTAGCGGCTTCAGTCATGACGAGACTCCTCAAGTTGTGGCTGCGGGTCGAAGACCTCTACCGGTTTCACCAACACGCTGGTCTGCTTACGGCCATTGAACAGGTTGGGCTGGCTCTCACCGTGGCAACCATCACCAAAGGTAAAGCCGCATCCTCCCCGTTCAGGGAAGGCTTCGGTGGCCATTTCCCGATGGCTGGTGGGGATCACAAACCGATCCTCGTAGTTGGCAATGGCCAGGTAGCGGTACATCTCCTCTACCTGGGCCACGCTCAGCCCCACGGCATCGAGCACTTCGGCGTTGGGGGCGCCCTCCACGTGTTTGCCACGCATGTAGACACGCATCGCCATCAAACGCTTGAGTGCCAACACTACGGGCTCCTCTTCACCGGCTGTCAACAGGTTAGCCAGGTACTTCACCGGGATACGCAGTGATTCGATCTTGGGCAGGATGCCATCGAACTCTACATGCCCCGCCTCAGCGGCGGACTGAATCGGCGACAGCGGCGGCACGTACCACACCATCGGCAGCGTGCGGTATTCCGGGTGCAGCGGCAGCGCCAACCCCCAGTCGATAGCCATCTTGTAGACCGGTGAGGCCTGGGCGGCTTTGATGACGTTATCCTGGATGCCATCCCGCTTGGCCTGGGCAATCACTTCCGGATCGTTAGGATCTAGGAAAATCTCGCACTGGCGGTGGTAGAGGTCACGCTCGTCAGGGGAGCTCGCCACTTCCTCGATACGATCAGCGTCATACAGCAGCACGCCGAGATAGCGAATGCGGCCCACACAGGTCTCGGAGCAGATGGTCGGCTGACCGGCCTCGATACGCGGGTAGCAGAAAATACACTTCTCGGACTTACCGCTTTTCCAGTTGTAGTAGATCTTCTTGTAGGGGCAGCCGGAGATACACATCCGCCAGCCACGGCACTTGTCCTGGTCGATTAGAACGATGCCATCCTCTTCCCGCTTGTAGATCGCACCGCTAGGGCAGGACGCCACACAGGTGGGATTCAAGCAGTGCTCGCAGAGGCGCGGCAGATACATCATGAAGGTGTTTTCGAACTGGCCGTAGATATCTGCCTGCACCTTGTCGAAGTTGGCGTCTTTGCGCCGCTTGGCGAACTCGGTGCCAAGGATCTCTTCCCAGTTGGGGCCCCATTCGATCTTTTTCATTCGCTGACCGGAAATCAGCGAGCGCGGGCGCGCTACCGGCTGGTGCTCGCCGATCTTGGCGGTATGCAGGTGTTGGTAGTCGAAAGTGAACGGCTCATAGTAGTCATCCATTTCAGGCAGGTCGGGGTTGGCGAAGATATTCGCCAGCACCCGCCATTTGCCACCAATACGCGGTTCAATCCGACCGTCGTTACGGCGCATCCATCCGCCCTTCCACTTGGCCTGGTTCTCCCACTCTTTGGGATAGCCGATACCGGGCTTGGTCTCGACATTGTTGAACCAGGCGTACTCCATACCTTCGCGACTGGTCCAGACATTTTTGCAGGTCACCGAACAGGTGTGGCAACCAATACACTTATCAAGGTTGAGAACCATGCCTACCTGGGAACGAATTTTCATTTCACGGCCTCCTGAGCACTGTTCTTCTGAACACTGTCATTGCCTTCACCATCCAGCCAGTCAACGTGTTTCATCTTGCGCACTAACACGAACTCATCGCGGTTTGAGCCGACGGTGCCGTAATAATTAAAACTGTAAGAGAGCTGCGCGTAGCCGCCGATCATATGGGTTGGCTTGGGGCAGACACGGGTGACCGAGTTGTGAATACCGCCCCGCGTGCCGGTGACCTCAGAGCCGGGGACGTTCACGTTGCGCTCCTGGGCGTGGTACATCATCACCATGCCCGCCTTGACCCGCTGGCTGACCACTGCTCGCGCAGCAATCGAGCCGTTGGCGTTGTAGACCTCGATCCAGTCGTTGTCCTCAATATCGATATCTGCCGCGTCCGCCTCGGAGAGCCACACCACCGGGCCGCCTCGGTTAAGCGTCAACATCAGCAGGTTGTCCGAGTAAGTGGAGTGGATGCCCCACTTCTGGTGCGGCGTGAGGAAGTTCAGCGCCTTGCTCTTGAAGCCGTTGTCGGCGGGAAGCTGGAAGCCTTTGGCCGCCTTGGTATCGATGGGAGGACGATAGACCAGCAGGCTTTCACCGAAAGCGCGCATCCAGGCATGATCCTGATAGAACTGCTGACGACCACTCACGGTGCGCCAAGGGATCAGCTCGTGAACGTTGGTGTAACCGGCGTTATAGGAGACATGCTCATCCTCAAGGCCAGACCAGGTCGGGCTTGAGATAATCTTGCGTGGCTGGGCGACGATATCGCGGAAGCGAATTTTCTCATCAAACTTAGGTCTCGCCAGGTGGGTGTGGTCACGCCCGGTAATTTTGGAGAGTGCATCCCACGCTTTTACTGCCACGGCGCCGTTGGTTTCCGGTGCCAGGGTCAGAATCATCTCGGCGGCATCGATGGCGCTGTCGATCAATGGACGCCCCTTATGCGGGCCATCCAGCTTGCGATGATTGAGTTTGCCCAGCAGCTCGACTTCAGCATCGGTATTCCAAGCGATGCCCTTGCCGCCGTTACCGATACTTTCCAGCAGCGGCCCTACGGAGGTGAAGCGCTCATAGGTTTCGGGATAGTTGCGCTTGACCTCAATCAGCGATGGCATGGTCTTGCCGGGAATCGGCGCGCATTCGCCCTTCTTCCAATCCATCACCGCCGGCTGGGCCAATTCTCCTGGCGAGTCGTGCTGCATCGGCAGCGTGACCAGGTCGGTCTCTTCGCCCAGGTGGCCTACACACACCTTGGAGAAAGCCTTGGCAATACCCTTGTAAATATCCCAGTCGCTGCGCGATTCCCAGGCCGGGTCGGTGGCGGCAGTCAAGGGGTGAATAAAGGGGTGCATGTCAGAAGTGTTAAGGTCGTCCTTCTCATACCAGGTCGCCGTAGGCAGCACGATATCCGAGTAGAGGCAGGTGGTGGACATGCGGAAATCCAGCGTCACCAGCAGGTCGAGCTTGCCTTCCGGCGCCTCGTCACGCCATACCACTTCTTCGGGCTTCTGGCCGCCGAAGTCGCCCAGATCTTTACCCTGAATACCGTGGCGAGTACCCAGCAGGTACTTGAGCATGTACTCATGGCCCTTACCGGAACTACCCAGCAGGTTTGAGCGCCAGATGAACATATTGCGCGGGAAGTTCTCTGGTGCATCCGGGTCTTCCGCGGCAAAGCGCAGTTCACCGCTCTTGAGCTGCTGAACGGCATAGTCGGCAGTGGACATACCCGCGGCTTCGGCTTTTTTGGCCAGGCGCAGCGGGTTAGTGTCCAGTTGTGGTGCTGACGGCAGCCAGCCCATGCGCTCAGCACGCACGTTAAAGTCAATCAGGCTACCGGGGTAATCCTCAGCCTTGGCCAACGGCGAAAGAATTTCTTTAATCTCGAGCTTTTCGTAGCGCCACTGGGAGGAGTGACTATAGAAGAAGGAAGTAGAGTTCATATGGCGCGGCGGGCGCTGCCAGTCGAGGCCAAAGGCCAAAGGCGTCCAGCCAGTCTGCGGACGCAGTTTTTCCTGCCCCACATAGTGGGCCCAGCCGCCACCGCTTTGGCCGATACAGCCGCACATGACCAGCATGTTGATCAGGCCGCGGTAGTTCATGTCCATGTGGTACCAGTGGTTCATACCGGCACCGACGATGATCATGCTACGGCCGTTGGTTTTATGGGCGTTGTCGGCAAATTCACGGGCAATGCGGGTGCACTGCTCTGCAGGGACACCGGTGATTTTTTCCTGCCACGCGGGGGTATAGGGGCGAATCTGGTCAAACGAGGTGGCGCCATCATCTTCGCCGTCGCCGACAAAGCCACGATCGATACCGTAGTTGGCACACATAAGATCAAAAACGGTGACCGCCAGCATTTCGCTGCCATCGGCTCTCTTCAAGCGTTTGGCGGGCAAATTGTGGAACAGCAGGTCGTCAGCCGCGCCGACACCCGCCCCTTTAACGTGCTCAAAGTGCTCGTGCTCGATACCGCCGAAGTAAGGGAACGCCACGCGCGCGACGCTATCGTGGTGGTTGGCCAGGCTTAGTAACGGCTTGATTTCAGTGCCTGCGGCGTCCAGCGATTCCAGGTTCCACTTGCCCACTTCGTCGCCAGTTTCGCCCCAGCGGAAACCGATGGAACCGCGTGGTACCACCAGCTGGTCACGGGTTTCGTCCCAGGCGACGGTTTTCCACTCAGGGTTGTTTTCCTGGCCCAGGGCAGCATCAAAATCACTCGCACGCAGTTGGCGACCCGGTGCGAAGCTGCCATCTTCCCGCGCTTCCAGTTCTACCAGGAACGGCATGTCGGTATAGCGGCGCACATAATCAGTAAAGTAAGCACTGGGGTTCTCAAGGTGGAATTCCTTGAGGATGACATGGCCCATGGCCATCGCCAGGGCGGCATCGGTGCCCTGTTTGGCGGAAAGCCACTCGTCGGTAAGTTTGGAGACTTCGGCATAATCCGGGGTGATCGAGACCGTCTTGGTACCCTTGTAACGTACTTCGGTAAAGAAGTGGGCGTCCGGGGTACGCGTCTGGGGCACGTTGGAGCCCCAGGCAATAATGTAGCCGGAGTTGTACCAGTCAGCAGACTCAGGTACGTCGGTCTGCTCGCCCCAGGTCATCGGTGAGGCTGGGGGCAAGTCGCAATACCAGTCGTAGAAGCTCATGCAGACGCCGCCAATCAGCGAGAGGTAGCGACTACCCGCGGCGTAGCTGACCATCGACATGGCAGGAATCGGCGAGAAGCCAATGATCCGGTCAGGGCCATACTGCTTGGCGGTGTAAACGTTAGAGGCAGCGACCAGCTCGTTGAGCTCGTCCCAGTTACCGCGAACGAAGCCGCCCATGCCGCGAGCACGCTTGTACTGTTTGGTTTTGGCGGGGTCTTCGACAATAGATGCCCAGGCATCTACCGGGTCTGGGTTAGCCTTGAGCGCTTCGCGCCATAGCGCCAGCAGCGGCTTGCGCACTAATGGATACTTCAGGCGATTGGCGCTGTACAGATACCAGGAGTAGCTGGCACCGCGGGGGCAGCCACGCGGTTCATGGTTAGGCAGGTCGGGGCGGGTACGGGGGTAGTCAGTCTGCTGGGTTTCCCAGGTAACCAAACCGTTCTTAACGTAGATCTTCCAGCTACAGGAGCCGGTGCAGTTCACCCCGTGGGTACTGCGTACTACCTTGTCGTGTTGCCAGCGGGCACGATAACTATCTTCCCACTGACGGGATTCGCTGCGTAGTTCACCGTGTTCGTTGGCAAAAGGCTCGCGGGACTTGCGGAAGAAATTCAGCCGATCTATGAAGTGACTCATGGTCGATCTCCAGGCTCCTCGGAAATTTGCATACCCGACAGTGCGGGTTCCATGGAGTGGATTCTGCGTGATCGACAAGCGAATTACTGCGTGATTACCTCCATATACACCCTATCTACCCCCAAGGTGATAGAGCGGCCAACGTAAAGGAATAGACGGTTGGCGCTGTTGAAATTACACCGTGCGCGAATAACGGTTTTCCGTTGGTTTCAGGTAGGCGTCGAACGCCATGGCCAGATTGCGGATCATCAATCGCCCTGAAGGCAGCACCTCGATTTCATGGTCGCGCAAAGCAATTAGTCCGTCGTCCGCCATCTCTTCGAGGCTCGCCAAGGCACTCGCGAAGTAGCTGCGAAAATCGATGTTGTGCCGGGCCTCGATAGCGGCAAATTCAAGTCGGCCGTGACACATCAGAGTATTAATGACATCGCGGCGCAGGCGGTCGTCATCGCTAAGGCGATAGCCACGGAAGACCGGTAAACGCCCTTCATCCAAGCGATGCTGATACTGGGCAGTTTCCTTGACGTTTTGGCTATAGGTATCGCCCACCTTGCCAATCGAGGTAATGCCCAGCCCAATCATGTCGCAGTCGGCGTGGGTAGAGTAACCCTGAAAATTGCGCTGCAGAGTGCCATTTTGCCGGGCCAGGCTCAGCTCGTCATTCGGAAGGGCGAAGTGATCCATGCCGATGTAGACATACCCTGCGGCCGTCAGGCGGTTAATCGTAAGCTCCAGCAGCTCCAGCTTGCGCTCGGGTGGCGGCATGTCTTCGGGGCGAATTAGCCGCTGAGCTTTAAACAGTTCGGGCAGATGGGCGTAGCTATAAGCGGCAATGCGATCCGGTTGCAGGTCAATAATCTTGGTTAGCGTCGTATCGAAACTCGCCACTGTCTGCAGTGGTAGACCGTAGATCAGGTCAACGCTGACCGATTCAAACCCCGCCTCGCGGGCAGCCTTGACCAGGGATACCACCTGCTCTTCACTCTGGACGCGATTGACCGCTTGCTGCACGTCGTGATCGAAGTCCTGAACCCCGAAGCTCAACCGATTGAAGCCCAGCGTGTAGAGCTCGTACACCTGTTCGGGGGTCACGGTGCGGGGGTCTACCTCCAGCGAGAATTCGCGCTCTTCAGGTGCAGCGAAGTGAAAAGCTTCGTCTAGCGCCGCCATCAGTTCGCTTAGCTGGGCGTTGCTTAAGTAGGTTGGGGTGCCGCCGCCCAAATGTAATTGGGTCATTTGCCGGGTGGTATCGAACAGCGCTCCCTGAACACGTATCTCCTGTTTTAACCACTGGAGGTATTCGGCGGCTCGCTCGGTATTATGAGTAATGATTTTGTTGCAGGCGCAGTAGTAGCACAGGCTTTTGCAGAACGGGATATGCACATAGACCGAAAGCGGCTTGGGTACTGCGACCCGATTACTGCGCTCGGCGGCGCTACGGTAATCATTCTCGGCAAACGCAGCATGAAACTGGGGCGCAGTGGGATAAGAAGTGTACCGCGGGCCTGGGCGGTCATATTTCTCTACCAGGGGGCGATTGAAGAGCAGTTCATCTTGCATGATAGAAAAAAGTCTCTGAAAAGGGGCTCTAAAAGAGGTCTCTGAAAAAGATCTCTGGAAGTGGGTGCAGCAAGCATTGGTTAATATTCATACAATATACGTTTTAAAAACTGCCTGCATCCAGCTTGCCTACTCTGCAGCGTTATCCTCTTTTGAAAGCCACCCCGATATGACCTGTGTCAAAAGCCGACAAAAAATAGGTGACTAAAATGCTCGGACTTTTCCCGCAAGGAGTCTCGCTATGGAGCTTGTATGTCCCGCTGGCAACCTGCCCGCCCTCAAGCGCGCTGTAGATGAAGGTGCCGACGCTGTCTATTTCGGTTTCCAGAACATCACCAACGCACGGCAATTCGCCGGGCTAAACTTTACCGACAAACGTGCCCGCGAGGGGATCGATTACGCCCACCGACATGGCAAACGCGTTTTTTGCGCCATTAATACCTATCCCCAGCCCGATGGCTGGCAACACTGGACTCGGGCCGTGGATCAGGCCGCCGAACTGGGCGTGGATGCGCTGATTCTCGCCGATATGGGACTGCTCGACTACGCTACTCGCCATCACCCCGAGATCTCGCGGCACCTTTCAGTGCAGGGTTCGGCGACCAGCCATGAAGCGCTTCGCTTTTACCACCAGCATTTCGGCATCAAGCGCGCCGTACTGCCACGGGTACTGTCAATCACTCAGGTACGCGACCTGGCAAAGCAAACACCGGTAGAACTGGAGGTGTTCGCTTTCGGCAGCCTGTGCATCATGGCCGAAGGACGCTGCTATCTCTCCTCCTACCTGACCGGCGAATCGCCCAATACCCGGGGCGTCTGCTCGCCAGCGGCCCATGTCCGTTGGGAAGAAACGCCTGATGGCTTAGAGTCGCGCCTTAACAATGTTCTTATCGACCGCTACGCCGAAGGCGAGCGCGCGGGCTACCCCACCCTATGCAAGGGTCGCTTCGAGGTGGCGGGCGAGACCTATCACGCCATCGAAGAACCCACCAGCCTCAATACCCTGGAGCTATTGCCGGAGCTGCGCGACCTGGGTATTAGCGCCGTCAAAATTGAAGGTCGTCAGCGCAGCCCCGCCTATGTCTCTAAAGTGGCCGGGATCTGGCGTCAGGCGCTCAACCGCTTAGAGGCTCAGCCTGAGCGCTTTGATCCAGACCCCGCCTGGATGGCCGGCCTTGCCGAGCTTTCCGAAGGTGCCATCACTACCCTAGGCGCCTACGAGCGCCGCTGGAAATAGGAGCCTACTATGCCGAACACCATACCTCCCGCATCACCGACCTCATCAACCGGCCCTCTTCAACTCTCCCTCGGGCCGGTGCTTTTTTACTGGACTCGGCAACGCTACGCCGACTTCTACCGCGAGGCAGCCGACTGGCCGGTAGAGATTATTACTCTGGGCGAAACCGTCTGCTCGCGGCGCCGCGATATGAAACTGGACGACTGGCTAGGCATTGGGCGCGAGCTCACCCAGGCGGGCAAGCAGGTAGTACTCGCCAGCCAGACACTGATCGAGTCCGAAGCCGACCTGCGTGACTTGCGCAAGCTGTGTGACAACGGTGATTTTATCGTCGAGGCCAATGACCAAAGCGCCCTGCAACGACTCTCCAGTGCCGGACTGCCTTTTATCGCCGGTGCTGCGCTCAACCTCTACAACCCGGCGACACTGGGCGTCATGGCACGTGCTGGAATGAAGCGCTGGCAAGCGCCGGTGGAAATGTCACAGCAAGACTTAACCAAGCTTATTCACGACTGCCACCAGGCAGGTGTTCCCCACCCATGTGAAGTATTCGCCTACGGGCATCTCCCCTTGGCCTGGTCGTCACGCTGTTTTACCGCCCGGCGCCACCAAACACCCAAAGACCGCTGCAAGTTCGTCTGCCAAAAATACCCCGAAGGCTTGGTGCTACGTTCACAAGAGTCCCGGGATGTTTTTACCCTGAACGGTATTCAAACCCTTTCCAGCGCCTGCCAGGACCTGCGCCATGAACTGACGGTCATGGCGGATATGGGGGTATCAGTGGCACGTCTCAGCCCACGGGCAGAAGGCATGGCCGAAGTGGTCACCGCTTTCGACCAGGCCCGCCTCGGCAGGTTAGCTACGCCCGACCCTTTATCACTGGTGGATGCTGAAATCTGCGACGGTTACTGGTATGGCCGACCGGGTATGGATAACACCCGCACGATGATTGGCTAAAGCCATAGTCTAGGCGCCACCACGCCTTACTATTTTTCCCCACCATTTTTGACCTGGATCATTTATTGCAAAATCCTGAACGCTTACCCTTTGACACCACATATAGTATTTATTTTTATCAAATCTAGCATATATAGGCGAATTGGGTGAAAAGCTCCACAAGCGTTCAGGTAGCAAAGCATCATATTGACGTCGCCTCGACGGTCAATGAGTACCTCCAGCGCGCCGACTGGCGTGTTCACGCCAATGCCAACCAGGGCTATTCATTGGGCGGTTTAATCCTCAACGTCTCGGGCAAGTTGATAGCCAACTACTGGCTCGATGAAATTTACCCCCACGCCGTGGGGGAAGCTCATAGGGAAGGTGATTTGCATATTCACGACCTGGATATGCTGTGCGGCTATTGCGCCGGCTGGTCGCTGCGTACTTTGCTGCTACAGGGATTCAATGGGGTGCCGGGACGAGCCGAAAGCAACCCGCCCCGCCACCTCTCAAGTGCCCTCGGGCAAATGGTTAATTTTCTTGGCACCTTGCAGAACGAGTGGGCCGGGGCACAAGCCTTCAGCTCTTTCGATACCTACCTGGCCCCCTACGTGCGCAAGGACGGCCTCACCTATGCACAGGTCAAGCAGGCGCTTCAGGAATTCATCTACAACCTCAATGTGCCTTCGCGCTGGGGTAGCCAGACGCCCTTCACCAACCTAACCTTCGACTGGGTTTGCCCCGACGACTTGCGCCAACAGGTACCGGTTATCGGTGGAGAGGAGCAGCCGTTCAGTTACGGCGAACTGCAGGTTGAAATGGACTTGATCAACCGGGCATATTTGGAAGTGATGGAGGCCGGTGACCGCCACGGGCGTGTGTTCACCTTCCCGATACCCACTTATAACATCACCCATGATTTCGACTGGGAAAGCGACAACGCCGAGCGGCTCTTCGCACTGACCGCCAAGTACGGCCTGCCCTACTTTCAAAACTTTCTAAATTCGGATCTGGAACCCCACATGGTGCGTTCCATGTGCTGCCGCCTGCAGCTTGATTTAAGTGAACTGCTCAAACGCGGCAACGGCCTGTTCGGCAGCGCGGAGCAAACCGGATCGTTGGGAGTAGTGACGATCAACTGCGCCCGGCTGGGTTACCGCTTTGCCGGCGACCGGGCCGGGCTGTTCAGTGAGCTGGATCGCCTACTGTCGCTCGGGCGCGATAGCCTCGAACTCAAGCGCGAGCGCATTCAGCAACTAATGGATCAGGGGCTCTACCCCTTTACCCAGCGCTACCTGGGCACGTTACGTAATCATTTCTCCACTCTGGGTGTGAATGGGCTTAACGAAATGGTGCGCAACTTTACTGGGGATCGCTGCGATATAGCCGACGCCCAAGGGCTGCAGCTGGCGCTGGATCTTCTTGACCACGTCCGGGAGCGGATGCGCGAATTTCAAGAACAGACCGGCCATATGTATAACCTTGAAGCTACTCCTGCAGAGGGCACCACTCACCGCTTTGCCCGGGAGGATCTGACTCGCTTTCCTGACATTCTTCAGGCCGGTACACCCGAGGCGCCCTACTACACCAATTCCAGCCAATTGCCGGTGGGCCATACCGATGATCCCTTTGAGGCACTGAGCCATCAAGACCCCTTACAGACTCGCTACACCGGTGGCACGGTATTGCATCTCTATATGCGCGAACGGATTACATCGGCCTCCGCCTGTCGCAAGCTGGTAAAAACGGCGCTCTCTCACTTTCGCTTACCCTACCTCACAGTGACACCCACCTTTTCGATCTGCCCGGTGCATGGCTACCTGGCGGGTGAACATGAGTTCTGCCCCAAGTGCGACGAAGCACTGTGGGCAAAAACGGCGAGCGCAATCGACGCCGCCACGGCTTGAGGCATTTGCCTCACTTTTTATCACCTCGTTTAAGGAACACGCTAATGCAAACCTCCCAATATGCTAGCTTGCCCACTGAGCAGCGCCAGCGCTGCGAAGTCTGGACCCGTGTCATGGGTTACCACCGCCCGGTAAGTCAGTTCAATATCGGCAAACGTGCCGAACACCAGGAGCGCCGCCATTTTACTGAAGCCGCCGTCTCTCGGTAGCTAGCCTTCACTTTTCTCTAACGACGGCTGGGGGGTCTGGCGACAGGCGCCCCAGCAGCGGGATCTCACTATGGCTATGCAGACGACACTTGACGACATCACAACTAAATTATCTTCGGCTCGGCTGCCGATTGCCGGCCTTGTGCCCATGACCACCCTGGATTATCCCGATCATCTGGCGTGCGTTGTCTTTCTCCAAGGCTGCCCGCTACGCTGCGGCTACTGCCACAATCCCAACATGATCCCGCCGCGGCGAGGTGAACCCCAGGAGTGGCAAGCGATACTGGAATTCCTGAGCACCCGGCAAGGCCTGCTGGAGGCGGTGGTTTTCAGCGGTGGTGAGCCCACCCTGAATGCCGATTTGTCCGATGCAGTAAAGGAAGTGAAAGCATTGGGCTTTAAGGTGGGACTACATACCGCCGGCCCTTATCCTGACCGCCTCACCCAGCTATTACCGCACCTCGACTGGGTGGGGCTGGATGTAAAAGGACGCGGAAAAGCGTTTGACCGCATCTGCGGCCGTCCCGGCATCTGGCAGTTGCATGCCCGTAGCTTGGAGGCTTTGCTCGACAGCGGACTCAATTTCGAGTGCCGTACCACCATTCACTGGAAAGATTTTCAACTTGCCGATGTGGAACGCCTGGCACTGAGTCTTGCCGACTGTGGGGTACGTCACTATGCGCTGCAGGTGGCCCGCAGCGAGCAATGCTTCGACCCTACCTATTCTCAGCCAGTTGCCAATACTCCATCTACAGCTCAGATGAATGCGCTGGTAAGCCGTTTGAAACCGCACTTTGACCAGCTCGAGCTAAGGCACTAACGCTTTCCTTCTTGACCTAGGCCAGTATTGGTACCCCCATGTTCTGATTGCAACTTACTGAACGTTCATACAACATGTTTCTTTTACAGTTGGATTACTCTCGGAGCAAAGCGCACTCCATGCATCTCACCCGATTCACCGATTATTCAATACGCGTATTGATCTTCCTCGCGGTAAAGGGAGAAGAGCGCTCAACCATCAATGAGATCGCAGAGACCTTTGATATTTCTCGTAATCACTTGATGAAAGTCGTTCAGGAACTGAGTCAGAAGAACTACGTTACCGCTATCCGGGGTAAGAATGGCGGCTTATTGCTTACACGTGACCCTGAGACAATCGTTCTGGGTAAGCTTGTGCGAGAAATGGAACATGGCATGGAGTTAGTAGAGTGTTTTCATAGCGATAACAACTGCATCATCACCCCTTCGTGTCGGCTACAGCCCATTCTAAACGAAGCATTGTCAGCGTTTCTGGAGGTGCTTGACCGCTATACCTTGGCAGATGTGTTGTCCAATCGTTACCCGCAGTTGGCAGGATTAATGCGTATCCCCACCGTCAATGTCTAACGATCACTTGGTTTGATCCCAGACAGGAAAGCCCTAACTAGTTGCACTACAATAGATGCATTAACAATACTTCTTAATGACTTCTACTTTGCCAAATGAGGTTCTGTATGGCTAACGCCCCATCATCCATGCCCTCCGCTTCCCAATCCGAAGCCACATCAACTACGGGCACCTTAAATGGCCTTAAGACAAGCCGCGGGCGAGGCACCGCTATCGTGGTTTATATGCTCTTTCTGGGTAGCGTGTTAGCTGTGGTCACCGCTCCCATTGGAGTGCTCATCGCCCATCTGAAAAAAAACGATGCAGAGGAGTGGGTTGCTTCCCATCTGCAGTTTCAGATTCGGACTTTCTGGTTAGGCGTACTTGGCGGGGTAGCGTTCACGGCTATTTGGCACTTACTGGGGTGGATTGGGTTACCGGCAATAGCCCCCTGGACATTGGGTTACCTCTATTTCACTGCCTGCCTGATTTGGATGGTGGGCCGTTGCGGGGTAGGCATCACTCACCTCACCAACAACCGCCCTTTGGCAAACCCACGCAGCCTTGCCTTTGGTGGTGCGCGGGTCACTCTCGCTGATCGTTAATACGTCAGCCATCCTGCCCGTCGACTCGCGCTTGCATCAGTGGCCATGTGTAGTGCATTAGAAATATGGCGTAGGCCACGCACCAGAAAATGATGCTCAGCGTATAAGTCCAGTGGGTAATCTGGGGAAATAACGCCAAGACGGGTGAACGCACCAAGGCGGCTAGTAGCATTAAGCCCAGCGCCACACCAATACCGGGCAAAGTGCGTATGGGGCGGCCAGTATGACCTAGCGAAACCCTGGCCATCATGGCCAGCATCATGGTGCCCATGCCACCAATCGTCAGGGCATGCACGGCAAGTTCAATACGCATCAGCCCCATGAGTGCCAAGACCCACATGACAAGCCCTAGCGGAATACAGGCGTAGCTGCCGTGCAGCCCCCAAAGTAAAGGTTCACGCCAGCTATGCAACCCACCCCAACGCGCCATGCGAACAGTGTTGGCCAACGCCGCTAAGAGCATCACTCCCCCCATTAATAAAGCAGGAATGGCAACCCCCAACATGGTGACCAGCTGCAGCACGACTACGCCAGCCGTACTCACCAGCGTCACTCCTTCGAGTAAAGCAATAGGTTCAGGTTTGGTGCGGCCCAAGCGATTGGCAGTGAACATGGCAATCACGCGCCCGCCCACTACGGTCATCATCAGTGTGATCAACAGTACGGCCAAGTAAGCGGCTTGGCGGATCAGCTCGGCGTCACCCTGCATCACCCCTAAGTGCATCGCCAGGTTAGCCGTGGCAAATAGCAACAGCACAGGTATAAAGATCAAGTTGCGCCACCGCTTTGCGGTAATGACCAGTCGCGCCATAACAATGGCGACCACGGGAAGAAATGCAAGGTCAACCGCCAGCAGCAGCCATCCTGGCAAATCCATGGGAAAAGCCATCAGCACTCTACCCAATAGCCATAACACCACCAGTCCCAATAGCGGCCCGCCGTTTAAGCTCGGCAATCCTGTCCAGTTTCGTACAGCGGTAAGCAAAAACCCTCCGATCACCGCTGCGGCAAAACCAAACAACATTTCATGCTGATGCCAGAACACCAGGCCGCCATAAGGGCGCAGCAAAATATTGCCATGCCAAAAGCCCAGCCATACCAGTAGAGATAAAATACTGAACAGCGCTGCCAACAGGAAAAAGGGCCGAAAAGCCAGCCGTAACAACGGCAGTTGCTTGAGCTTGGAGGCAGGTTGGGAGGAGGTGATAGTCGACATAGCATAATACCCCACTGAATTACTTGGATTTGCATTGTGCGCCAGGCCAATTACAAAAACCATGACAAGTATCAAAAATGCATCTTATAGACTCAGATAAGCTTCATCGTCGCTCGATACCAAGCGCTTTTGCACTGTATTAAGGCCTTGTTATTCAAATAGCTAGCAGCCCCTCTCCATAACAAGGCGCCTTCCTGGTTGGTATTTATAGTTTTTGACGTTAAGATGCATGTGTAATGAATCTTAACGATTGAGGTATTACCCGTGCTAACACATGAGCAGGAAAAGCTGATCAACGCGACAGCTCCCGTCGTGGCCGAACACCTGAATGCAATTACACAGCGCTTCTATCCGCTGATGTTTACCCGTTACCCAGAGGTAAAGCCCCTCTTTAATGAGGTTCATCAGCAAAGCGGTGGTCAGCCCCGTGCCCTGGCCAACGCCGTGTTGGCCTATGTGCAACTACGCGGTAATCCAGCTCAGGCGCGGGCTACTTTGGATATTGTGGTCAGTAAACACGTCTCGCTAGGCATTCTTCCCGAGCAGTACCCTATTGTCGGTGAATGCCTGCTGGCAGCGATTGGCGAAGTGCTGGGTGATGCTGTCACCCCGGAAATCGCCGATGCGTGGGGCGCCCTATATAACGAGCTTGCCGCCTTGTTAATTGACCTCGAAGACCAGCGCTATCGTGAATTTGAGCAGCGCCCGGGCGGATGGCGCGGCACACGCCGTTTCAAGATTGCCAGTACCCAGCAGGAAAGTGCTTTAATTCGCTCTTTTATCCTTGAGCCAGAGGATGGAGGTCGTGTGGCTGAGCATGAGCCAGGTCAGTATATCGGTGTACGCCTAACCATTAATGGCGAGCTGGTTTATCGGCATTACAGCCTCTCAGACACGCCAAATGGTCAAAGCTATCGAATCTCGATCAAACGCGAAGAACAGGGCCAAGTCAGCCGCCACTTCCACGATGTCTTACAACCCGGCGACACCTTGGAACTGCTACCGCCAGCAGGTGACCTCACGCTGATTGAAGGTGACGAACCACTGCTGCTTGCCAGCGGCGGCGTTGGGCAAACGCCCCTGCTCCCCATGGCAAGACATGCCTTGTCCCTTGGGCGGCAAGTCATCTATCTACATGCGGCTCTGGATGCCGACCACCAGGCCTTTAAAGGCGAATTAGAGGCGCTGAAGAGCGAGTATCCTCAACGTCTTAAGGCTGTCCGCATTCATGAGCGCGGCAACGAAGCCGAACATATTGGTCGTATCGACCGCAGCTTATTAGCTCACTACCTGCCTGATCTTAAGGCGCGCTGCTACTTCGTCGGCCCCCAAGGATTCATGACAGCGATTAATAGTGCGCTGTCTGAACTGGGTGTCGACGAGGATCGTCGCCACTTTGAGCATTTTGGGCCGTCTCGCCCACTCAACGCAGCCTAATAGTGGGCGGCCCCGGCACACTACCGGGGCCGATTGATAACAGCTAAAAGGCTGAGCTTACGAGCAAGTCACTCCCTGCGCGCCAAGCGTTCCAGGCCCACCAGCAACTCCCCCAATCGCCCCTGGGCAAGGCCTTCCTCACAGCCGTCAAGTAGGTTCTTGAGCGTCAACCCCAGTTCCGTATCCCCTTCAATGATTAAGCGACGCTGAAAAAACAGGCTGTCGGGATCTTCGCGACGCGTGGCCAAACAGAGAAATTCACGCCAGCCCCCACGAATAGTTGCCTCGCCCTTCTCGCGGCATAATAGCAAGCGCTGGGATTTAAGCGTCAGGCTGAGTGTCACGCCTAAATCCGCAATGGTGAGACTAATGCGTCGACCTTCCACCGCGTCAAACTCTCCCTCTGCGAGCGGTATAGCGAAGGTACGGTTGAGCAAGGGCTCCACAAGACGTCGCTTGATGGCAAAAGGAACCCGCGGATCAAGCGTACGAATCATTTGATGAGCGGTAACAGGCGGAGAAATGGAAAAAGCGGGCAGGGAAAAAGCCGAGGGCAGCAACAACATAACAAATACTCCGTGGTAAGAGACATCAGCGGTTCACACTTGGCGACTGATGCTAAGCGTTGCTCTGGCGAAGAGTGCTGATATGTATCAAGGAAGACTAAATATTGCGCCGACATTAAGATGCATATAAAATATTTCTTAAATTAACTGTTATTGATGAGCGCACTGGCTAAGAGATGCGCATTTGAGCATCCGCCTGGAATCATAGTGGTGCTGGCGATTTCTCCAGCGCCTTCGACCGTTAGAATGTGAGGAGAACCATGATGAAATCATTGTCTGCTGCCCTTATCGTCGCGGGTGCTGCCCTGGCGTTTTCAGCCGCCGCTCAGGCAGAATCTGATGGCGAGGCGGTTTATAACCAGGCCTGCATGGCCTGCCACATGACAGGGGCTGCTGGCGCGCCTATCAAGGGTGATGCCGAAGCGTGGGAACCGCGTATCGCAAAAGGCATCGAGACGCTTTATGAGCACTCGCTCACGGGGTTCAATGCTATGCCGCCCAAAGGCGGAAGCATGAATCTTAGCGACGAAGAAGTGAAATCGGCCGTTGACTTTATGGTTCAAGCCGTCGAATAAAACCAAGCGCTGTACAGAAAGTGTATGCCAGTATGCTGGGATGCTATTACCCCGGTGTAACACTCAACGCTTGGAGGGGTAATGAGTCGCGATCTGCCCAACCCCGGATGGGGGCCATTATCGGCGTTACCCGGCAATCCCTTGATGTGGGTGCTGATTCTTAGCGAAATGCTGGTTTTCACCGCTTTCTTTGCGCTTTACGCCGCCCAGCGCGCCCTTAACCCCGCCCTTTTCAATGCCTCACAACAACAGCTCGACCCTGTGTTGGGCGGCATCAATACGCTGGTGTTGCTAACCAGCGGGCTATGCGTTGCCTTTGCCGTGGAGGCAATAAGCGCCCAGCAACTTCGGCGCAGCCGACAGTGGCTAGGTGCTGCTATGCTGCTGGGTTTGGTCTTCTGTGCCCTTAAAAGCATTGAGTACGCTGACAAGTTTGCTGCCGGGTTAACGCCGGAAACCAACGTCTTTTTCGGTTTTTACTATGGCTTAACCGCATTCCATTTTGCTCACGTTGTGTTCGGTTTAGCGCTACTAGGCTTAGTGAGCTGGCGCACCTCTACCGAGAACGTAGAAACGGCGGCGGCCTTCTGGCATATGGTGGACTTGATATGGATTTTGCTCTATCCGCTGATTTATCTGCTTAGATAATCCTGAGGTAGCAATGACAGCACTCCCCGGTACGCGACGCTTGCTCATTACCTGGGCCTTATTAATGGCGCTCACCGTGGTATCCATGGTTTCCGCTCGGCTAGATCAGACCACCGACTGGCAGGCGCTTCCTTTATGGTCAGCCGCCCTGGTACTGATAGCGACCGGCTTCAAAGCCCACCGTGTGCTAATGGTCTATTTAAACTTGCGCGCCGCTACCTCAGCCTGGCAGGGGGTTTTTATTGGACTAACGCTGTTAACGCTAGCGCTGATTGCCTCAGGCTATCTGGTCGGTCGCTTTAACATAACAGGATAATCAAAGTGGCTTTCAGCGCAGCGTGGAATCAGAGCCCGAAGCCACCGAAGACCGATGCGCTGTATTGGCCCAGGCCTCCAGCAGACGGCCCAGGCGCATCAGGCCGTAAACGATAAAAGGGACTAGCAGCATTAGCGCCACGCCCCAATCACGGTTATTGATAAGCCACACCAGTGGCACAATGACGCCTAACGCGACCAAAAACCACAGGCTAATTGCCACGACGAAGCGCTGGCGAGACATGGAAAACCTCCTTAGGAAGCAATAATCTGGCGGTAGATACTCGGCAGGGCCAGGGAGAGATGCTCCGGCCGCTGGACAATGGCGTATCCACCTCGCCCGAACAGATGAGGAATATAGCGCCCCGCCTCCCGGTCAATCGTTACCCCGAACACGCGCACTTCTTCCCGTCGCGCTTCAAGTACCGCTTTGCGCGTGTCCTCTATACCATAACGCCCTTCATAATAGTCGGTATCGTTAGGCTTACCGTCGGTCAGCAGTAGCAGTAACCGGTGCCGATTGGGCCGTTTGGCAAGCGCTTTGGAAAGGTGCCGAATAGCGGGCCCCATACGCGTGTAGTGGCCTGGTTTGAGCGCTGCAATCCGCCGTGACACCCGCTCGCCCATTGGCTCATCGAAACTTTTCAGCGTATTGACCCAAACGCGGTGACGGCGGTGAGAGGTAAAGCTGTGAATGGCATAGTCATCGCCGCACCCTGCAAGGCCATGGCCCAAGACCAGCAACGCCTCTTTGGCCACATCCAGCACCCGCCGGTCTTCCAGCCAAGCCTCAGTGGAAAGAGATACATCGACCAGGATCGAAACCGCCAAATCCCTCGCCTGAGTGCGGCTAGCTTGATAGAGACGGTCGCTGGCTTCACCGGTCGCCGCCAGATCACAGCGGGAGCGAATGACGGCGTCCATATCCAGCTCGCTGCCATCCAGCTGGCCACGTAGCGTCTCACGACGCGGCCTAAGTGCTTCAAACTCGCGGCGGACTCGGCGAATGCGCCGTTTTGTCGTTTCATCCGGCTGCCAGTTCTCCCCCTCCTCGCTCTGCACATCGCTGTGTACCACACAGTGGTCAGGCATATAGATTTGCTTGCGATGATTCCATTCCGGATAGGTTTGGCGCCCACGCAGCCTTCCCCCACTCACCTCACCGGGCGCCAGATCAAGATCAAGCTTTAACTTGGAAGCCGCCTTCTTACGGTTAGCACTGAGCACAATTTCATCAATCTGATCGGCCGCCTGTTTGGCCTCATCATCGTCTTCATCCTCTACATGACGATTGAGATTGACCATTTCGGCCCAGGAAAGCATCTTTTCGGATGCATTGAGCATTAAAGAGTCATCGCGGTCGGCCTGATCCTGCTCGCGCCGGTCAGCCTTACGTTTACCGTGATCATCTTGTGGCGAATTCTTCCCTGGAATCGGTGCCTCATCATCTTCCTGCTCGGTTCGTGCTTGTTTATGGGTACCCAGGGCAACGGCTTGCCCCCATAGCGGCACCGGCAGTGGCGGCCGGTATCCACGCGGCGCATGAAACTTGTCCAAAGGCAGGAGCTCATTGAGGATGGCGATATGCATCACTTCGGCCCAGCCAGCCTCGGGCGGTGTTTCTCCCAGCAGGGCACAAAGAACGGATTCAAGCGCTGCTTCCATCGGCGGCAAGCGCTTGCGCTGGGGGCGAATGGCCAGCAATGCCTGACATAACCTGGCGTGACGCTGAGCGAGCCCAGGGAAGTGGGCCAACACTGCCCGAGTCGCCCGGTTTACTTCACGCAGTTGGAGAAGGTCTTGCTGTAGCGGATCGTCGACGACGTGCACATGCCGGGTCATCGCCAGATACGCTACCAGCCAAAGGTAGAGATCCCGGTTCAGGGAAGCCTCGGCGAACAGGGCAATGCGTGGTGGTAACAACAGGCTTTCTTCGTCACGGCGTGCTTGATCGAGCACCTCCTCATCAAGCCCAAGCCTTTGACGTAAGGATAAGCGATGCGACGAACTACGCCCCGCAATAGCAGCAACATCGATACCCGCCTCGCCCCCTCCGGCGCGGAAAAAGACGCCGAGCATAGGTCGCAGCGTTTCAAGGCGCACTGCGGCTTCGGGATGGTCTGGGTAGCTTGCCGCACTGGAAGCCCAACGGTGCCAATGGCGGCCTACAAACTCCTCGACTTCAAGAAAATCAAGCATGCCCTGCCCTCACCCAAAGGTTGCGTGAATGGCTTCCATCAGCCCTTCCTGAACATCTGCGTCATCACTCAGCGGCTCCACTAAAGTAGCCCGGGCAGCTTCCAAAATGGGCACCCCGGCAGCAATCAGGGTAGCGCAGTAAACCAACAGGCGAGTGGAAACACCCTCTTCTAAATCCTGCCCCTTCATGGCCCGCAGACTGGCGGCAAGATTGACCAGCGCGGCGCACTGCTCACCGGACAAACCACTCTCCCGCGCGACAATATCGCGCTCGACTTTGGGTGGTGGAAAATCAAATGACATGGCCAGGAAGCGCTGGCGGGTACTCGGTTTTAGCGACTTGAGAATATGCTGATAGCCGGGGTTATAAGACACCACTAGCATGAAGTCATCCGGCGCTTGGAGCAGCTCCCCGGTACGTTCCAACGGAAGTAGTCGGCGGTCATCGGTGAGCGGGTGAAGCACCACGGTGACATCTTTACGCGCCTCCACCACCTCATCGAGATAGCAGATACCCCCTTCGCGCACTGCTCGAGTAAGCGGGCCATCGACCCAGCGGGTCTCACCGACCTGCAACAGATAGCGGCCTGTAAGGTCGGCTGAAGTCAGGTCGTCGTGACATGAAACAGTGAATAGTGGACGGCCCAGCTTAGCGGCCATATGGCTAACAAAACGTGTTTTACCACACCCGGTGGGGCCTTTAAGTAACAGCGGCAAACGTTGACGAAAGGCGTGCTCAAACATAGCGCATTCGTTGCCGACATTCTCGTAGAAAGGTATTTCACGCTCATCGATAGGATTAGCGACAGAAGAGAGAGGCATGGGAAGACTCCATTGCCGGAAAATAAATAAAAGAAGCAAAAACGACCCCGCAGGGCCGTTAAGTTCAGGCCGAGCCTGCCCCAGCGGTAATTTGTGTGCCGCCGGCGGGCACCTGCTCACGCGCGGGCCCGAAGAAGGAGTAGAGCAACAAGATCGCCCCCACTGCCACGGCCACACCAGCGCCCAGACGCATAAGATAGAACAGGCCTAATTGATCCTGTACTTCCATGTAATTCATACCCAAGACGCGCTGCAAGTGAGTCTGCACGACCCCGGCGAAGGTCAGGGTAAAGGTCATAAAGCACATGGCACTGGTGACGATCCAGAAGCCCCACATGTTCAGCACTTGGTTATAAGGCTGCACACGGCGGATCTGCGGCATGGCGTAGGTAATCACGCCAAGAATCAGCATCACATAGGCACCATAGAAAGCTAGATGGCCATGAGCGGCGGTTACCTGAGTACCATGACTGTAGTAATTCACGAACGAGAGGGTATGCATAAAGCCCCACACACCCGCGCCGAAAAAGGCAATGGTTGGGCAGCCTAGGGCCCATAGCATGGCCGCTTTATTAGGGTGGTTACGGCTGCCCTTCCAGAACATGGTAAAGGCGAAGACCACCATGGCGAAGAACGGCGCCACTTCAAGCGTCGAGAAGATACTGCCGATGGGCTGCCAGTAGCCAGGTGCGCCAATCCAGTAGTAGTGGTGCCCGGTGCCCAGCAGGCCAGAGAATAGCGCCAGCCCAACAATGATATAGAGCCATTTCTCGATCACTTCGCGATCAACGCCGGTCATTTTAATCAGCAGATAACCCAGCAAGGAAGCCATGATCAACTCCCATACGCCTTCCACCCAGAGGTGAACCACCCACCACCAGTAGAGTTTATCTACCGCCAGGTTGGTCGGGTTGTAGAAAGCGAATAACCAAAATACTGCCGCTAGCCAAAGCCCCAGCATTAACACCAGGTTGATAGCGGTCTTGCGGCCCTTCAGCAGCGTCATGCTGGTATTGAAAAGAAACATAAGGAAAGAAATGGTGATGAGTATTTTCACCCAGAAAGGTTGCTCAAGAAATTCTCGACCTTCATGGATTCCGAACTGGTAGCCAACCAGCGCAGCAGCGCCAGCAAAAGCGAAGATCGCCAGCTGGATATACGCCAGATTAGGACTGTGAATTTCCTGTTCGGCTTCCTCTGGCATTAAATAGTAGGTACAGCCCATAAAACCGATCAACAGCCACACAATCAACAGATTGGTATGGCTGACACGCATGATGTGAAAGGGCATCACTTCAGCCATGAAGTTGGGCCAAGCATAGACAGCGGCAGCCAGCAGCCCGAAGACTATTTGTAGCGTAAATAGCGCCATGGCCACCATAAAAAAGGGTAAAGCAACCTTTTGGGTTTCATATTTCATTGTACGGTTCTCCTTGATTCATCCTTCGGCTGCTTGTTTCAGCCAGCAGGATGTGGGGGCCAGTCCTGGTCGTCGATGCTATCGGTCCACTCTAGGAAGTCGATTAACGAGTTCATCTCCTCTTCGCTAAAGTCATAGGAGGGCATCTGACGGCGACCTTCGATCCCCAATGGCTGGGCGCGGATCCAGGCATTAATACCTGCTCGAGCGGCCTCAGGATTTTTGTGGCCGCCATAACGCTCCCAGACGTTACCCAGTTCAGGAGCAAAGTAGGCGCCTTCCCCCATGATGCTATGGCAGTTGATGCACATACTTTTTTCCCACACTTCTTTACCATGTTTCACGGAATCGGTGAGGGTTTCGCTATCCGTGGAAACGTTGACCATGTACCAATGACTATGAGCCGTTAGCGCGGCAAATAGCAGGAAGAAGAACAGCGAACCACCGTAGAAAATATTGCGGGCCGCTGATTTAGTGAGACCATCAGCCATAAGCCATACTCCCTTGCTAGTCAGATCCAACCTTCGGCTGGGAAGCCAAAAGGCATGCGTTTATTAAGATGCATATTATTTACATTTTTAAGATTAGCAGAAGAATCCCTCTAGCAACATTGCCACAGGTCAATTTTTGGCAAGAGCGATACCCTTGGTAAATTTAAGATTACGAATTAATTCGAGCCAGAACGCGGCTGGGTTTCTTAATAGTACCTAACCACTCTGTGCGATTTTCACCAGGACATAGTCGTTCTAGAGGTAGGCTGATGCTATGACTTCTCAGATTTCACACGGGCATGTACCACTGCTGCTGATATGGGTTGCACACTCTTAAAACAGAGGGAATCAAGATTCACACTTGACAAAATACAAACTAGCCTTAATTCTGAATATAATATCACGACATGATATTTTGATCTCACAATGATCACAACTGACTGCGAGGCTAGACAATGAACCCTCTAACCATTATTCAACTGCCCTTTACCCATTTAGCGGGATGGAAAGACCTCCAGCAACGCCATCCTTCAATCGCCACTCTGGCCTGGTGCATCGTGCTGCCCATGTCGTTGTTACCCCCCGTGATGCTCTATTACGCGGGTACACACTACGGGGATATCTTCGCTCCGGGTTTCGCTGACCGGCAGTGGCGCTTCATCACGACCATTCTGTTCCTGGCCGAGCTGCTCACCTTCTTTGTAATGGGCTGGCTAATTCACGCGGTGGTCAATAGCGATCGTGATCTCTCAATTAGCTACCACGACGCTTATCTGTTGGCAGCCCTGGCACCTTTACCACTTTGGTCAGCAGCGACCGCTCTGCTGATTCCCAGCCTGTTGTTCAATGCGCTGGTAGTACTGGTGGCACTGGGCATCTCTTGCAGTTTGGTCTACCACGGGCTGCAGGCTCTGTGTAAACGCTCAGCGAATGACGTAACAACGATGTCTGCTACTTACACCGTTATGGCCGCCGGGGTGCTGGCATGGGGCTTGCTGATGGCTATTGTCTGGGCTTACTAAGGTTGAAGTAGAGAGGGATCGACTAACTAGCTAGGCTTAAAAGGACATTCATTGACTTGCGAGGTAACGATGAATATTGCATTAAAACGTGCCTACGATGCACCTCACAACCAGGATGGTTATCGTGTCCTCGTCGACGGTATCTGGCCGCGCGGGGTGTCCAAGGAGGAAGCCAAAATCGATGAATGGCGCAAGGAGGTCGCCCCAAGCAGCGAACTTCGCAAAGCGTTTCATAATGGCTCACTCGACTGGAGTGGCTTCCGCCGTCGCTATCTCAAAGAGTTAACCTCTTATCGCGAGTCTCTTCGTGATCTTGCACAACGTGCCAGGAAAGAGCGAGTTACTCTGGTATTTGCCTCTAAGGAAGAGCGCCGTAACAATGCCGTAGTCCTGCGCCAGTACTTGAAAATGCTGAAATAATCATTTCCCCAATGGTTCATCATCTTGCGCTAACGTATGGCGTAAGCGCTAAAGGCAATCAACTCTCAGGCCAGCCAGGAAAGCGGGCTGTGACGTATCGCGGCCCCCACCATATAGGCAAAGATAGCCACCGCTACGACGGCGGCCATAGCACGCGCTTTGGGCGTTGGCCCCCGCTTAATTGCAATGGTGCCAATACCGATATAGGCCAGCAGCGCCAGTAGCTTGGCGCCAAGCCAAGGAAGCTGCCAGGGCCATACGGAAAGCAATACCATCAAAGTCACCCCCAGCCCCAGCAGAGCCGTATCAATAAGATGAGGCAGTACCTTGACCCAGCGCGCGTTGAGTCGCGGGCTTTCCTGCACCGACCACCAGGCGCGAACCACGAAAAGTGTAATGCTCAGCGCTGCGGCGGTCATGTGCAGGTGCTTGATGAGAAAATAGTGCTCCATGGATCCCGTCCCTAGCCAACGTTAACCGCATCGCCGTGGTGATCGAAGGCAAGATAGGCGGTGATATTACCCATTTGCAGCGACTCCATCATACGCTGGAGCTGCCGTTCAACCTCGGCGTCATCTTTTGGGTCGTCCATGGCAGCAGTGAAGACTAGATCCCATTCGATCTCGGTACGGCGTGACTCCTCGACCAACGCCGCCATGCTGCTTAGTTCCTCCGTCGACTTATCTACGCATACTACCGGCACCAACACACCCCTTTCCCCCTGTTCGAAGCGACGGCGCTGCTCGGCATCGGGGAAATCGGGCAGCTCTGCGCGAACGAACACAAACAGCAGGCGCTGGGGCTTAGGTTGTTTACGCGCTTCCCGCAGTAAATCGGCAAACGTGGCTATGGTCATAAAATGGGCCTTATCGCTAGTGGTTTAGAATCAGAAGGTGAGAGAGTAGATAAGAATGAACAGCTGAGTCTAATAGATGGCGTTACTCGGGTGACTCTACGAAAAGCCACAGCAGCAGCATTACCATGAATAGAGGTATCAACAGGCTAAGTGGCGCTGCGCGCCAGCCATAGGCTTGTAAGACCAGAGGTGTCATCCGTAAGGAAAACCCTACGCCGGCGCTTAAAGCGAGACAAAGGGCTACAAAAAGAAGTACCCAGCGATCAGGCATCCACCCTTTGGCGTGGGCAATGCCGGTGGCCATCACTGCCCCTCCCAAGCCGAGGCCGACGCCCACCAGCAAAAACTCCCACGGGCGGCTTGCCATCCCAAACCCGCCCAGCGCCAACGCTAGCCCCAGTAATAGCCATTGCATCAAGCGGCAGGTGTCTCCCCGCCTGGCGATATACCAAGCCGGCCAAGCCAACAGCACACCGCTACTCAATGGTATCAGCACATAGTGGGACTGTTTTGCGAGCAGTGCGTAAAGTGTCCAGCTAGCCACCGCCAAGGCACTTGCCAGGGGCATTAGCAGCATGGCTACCAGTAACTGGTAACCATTTACTGGTGGTGTTGATGTCTCCAACGTGGGAGGCGGCACAGATGATGGCATGGCGTTTCCCAGCGAGGGTATAAAGACATCGGAAGACATGCCAGAATTGTCGGTAAATACCGAGTGCAGGTCAAAAAACATCCGAGGTAGACAGGCTACCCCAAAAGGAATAGCCCTCGTATCCACATGCAGACAGTGCCACACTCTCCTACCTCTTCCGCGCTAACGGAACTGCCATGAAATTACTTCAACGCTCCCTGGTTGCTCGCATCATTGCGTCCCTGCTAGCCATTAGCGGTATGGCACTCATCTGCATTACCTTAACCATGGCAATGTCTAATAGCAGCCGTGGCGATGCTGCGGCAATCAATGTCGCAGGTTCCCTACGCATGAATGCTTATCAGATCATGGGAGCCTTGCAGCGCCTAGAGTATGCCCCGGAGGAGATAAGCGCAGCACAACTAGACAGCTTGGTGGCAAGCTTTGATCAGCGTTTAAATGGCACAACCCTACAGCAAACTATTCCGGCTGATGACCGCCACGAGCGCCGTCGTCAGTTGGAAAAGATTCAGACTTACTGGCAATACTCACTTCGTCCGGCACTCAAAACACCGCCCTCCACAACACGGCTTGACTTGAATACGCTGGAAACGATGATCGTGGCGATGGTCAATGATATCGAACAGCTAGTGACCTACCTGGAACAGAGCACTGAAGCTAAGGTTCGGCTGCTGAGCATGATGCAAGTGCTTTTTTTAGTGCTAATTGCGATAGTCGTCGCCATCGCCCTCTACGATGTTCGCTATAACCTGGTAGTGCCTTTACGGCAACTGATGGTGCTTGCCCGCGAGGCGGCGCAGCGTAACTTCAAACCACGTTCTCAGCTCCGCGGTAGCGACGAGTTGGCTTTGTTGGGTCACACTTTTAACAAGATGTCTGCCGAACTGGCAACAAGTTACGCCGCACTGGAAGACAAAGTCTCGCGCAAGAAGCAGGAGCTTGAGCGCAGCAATCAGGCACTGCGGGTGATGCACGATGCCAGTCGCGCACTGTATGGCGGAGGTAACGATCTCTGTTCCAGTGCAGCCCCCATGCTGCGCGAACTGGAAAAACTGCTGAATATCGGGCCGATACGGCTTTCGTTAAAAGACCCTTTCGACCAGCGGACAATGCCAGTATTGGAAACTCACTCGCGCACCCGACCAGAGTACTGCCGTGACCAGGAGTGCCATGCCTGCCTGATCGACCCCCGCCCCTTGGAAATGGTGACCAATAACCAGTCACAGTGCTTGCTGCTACCTATCAGCGTAGGCGATACGCTGCTAGGCACTCTGGAGGTGTGGTACCCCCAGGAGCGTCTCAACGACAGCACCCGTCGGCTGCTCACGATGTTAGCCGACCAGCTCGCCACGGCGGTCTACTTGCAGCGGCGTATCGAAGAGCAGCAGCACGTCACACTGATCAACGAGCGAACCATCATTGCGCGTGAACTGCATGATTCTCTGGCGCAATCACTCTCTTATCTTAAGATGCAGGTTGCCCGACTGGAACGCATGCAGCAAAAAGAGGCAACCCGAGAGGCTCAGTCCGCGGTATTCGATGAACTACGTACCGGATTGAACAGCGCCTATCGACAACTGCGCGAGCTACTTACCACCTTCCGACTCAAGCTTGAGGGGCCGGGGCTGCAATTTGCCCTGCACCAGACCGTTGAGGAGTTCCGTCAGCGTATGGGGGCAACGGTCGAGCTTGACTACGATGTGCCGCCTTATCTACTTAACCCTAATGAAGAAATTCACGTGCTGCAGATCATTCGTGAGGCCCTGGCCAACACCCACAAGCACGCCCAAGCCCACTGGGCTGCCGTGACGGTACGCTTCGCCGAGGCTCAATTGCTGGTTCGCATTGAAGATGACGGTATCGGCCTGGAAGACGATAGCTCGCCGCCCATGCACTACGGTTTGGTAATCATACGCGACAGGGCCAACACTCTGAATGGGGAGCTGAGTATCACTAACCGCCCTTCAGGAGGAGCCAGCATTGAGATAACCTTCACCCCTTTAACTGCTCGCTTAATTCAGCAGCAGCCTGCTTCGGTTGCTCCCAACTCTCACTTAGGTACAGGGACTTCTTAATGACGCTGTCAACTGCCAAAGACACACCTGCCAGCCTGATGATTATAGACGACCATCCTCTCCTACGGCGTGGTGTGATTCAGCTGCTTGAGCTAGAAGATGACCTGGGATTAGTTGGCGAAACGGGCGACCCGGAAGAGGGTATTGCACTGGCCCTCAAACTTGAGCCTGACCTGGTGTTACTTGATTTAAACATGCCGGGTGTCAATGGGTTAGAAGCGTTAAGGCGCCTTCGGGAAGCTAATTACAGCGGCCGTGTAGTGATGTTCACGGTTTCCGACCATGAGGATGACGTTGTCGCGGCACTGCGTACCGGTGCCGACGGTTACCTGCTGAAAGATATGGAGCCTGAAGACATGGTGCGCCAACTGCGTCAGGCTGCTCTGGGTCGCATGGTGATTAGCGAGAGCCTGACCGCCCTACTCGCAGAAGCCTTGCGTAATCAGCGCAATGCCCCCACTACCCCGGATATTCATAGCCTAACGCAGCGTGAACGTGAAATTCTGCAACAGCTTGCTGGTGGACTCTCCAACAAGCTCATCGCGCGCAAGCTGGATATTACCGAAGGCACGGTCAAGGTTCACGTCAAGCACCTGCTCAAAAAGCTCAACTTACGCTCCCGTGTCGAAGCCGCCGTCTGGGCCGTCCAGGAAGGTATCGATCACTAGTCGATTCTGTGTGGTTACCTCCAAAGACTCCCAGAATACTTTTGCTCTGACCCGCCTTTACCCCCTGTCGATTTTTTCTCTTTAAAATCAATGAATCTAGGCTTTTCAGCGACTACCTCTCAAGAGGTATGTCGCTGTTTTTCATGCTATTTCCACCTATTCCCCAACTTCTTCCTCAAGCGTATCTTGCTGTCTAACTGCTAGATGCAGATAGGTTTGATGCCAAGGGGAAATCGCCATGAGTAAGAGAAACGCCGACATTGAGAAGTGGGATGTCGAAGACGCCCAATTCTGGGAACAGGAAGGCAAGCACATCGCCAACCGCAACCTATGGATATCCATTCCCAGTCTGCTGATGGGCTTTGCTGTCTGGATGATGTGGGGAATGATCACCACCCAGATGCAGAACCTGGGTTTTCCATTCACGGTTAACCAGCTATTTTCCCTGACGGCGCTTGCCGGTCTAGCGGGTGCCACGCTGCGCATCCCAGCATCGTTCATGATCCGCATCGCTGGTGGGCGTAACACCATTTTCCTGACCACTGCGCTGCTAATGATTCCCGCCGCCGGCACTGGTATCGCCTTGATGAACCCAAGCACACCGTTCTGGGTATTCCAGGCGTTGGCGCTACTTTCCGGTATCGGCGGCGGTAACTTCGCTTGTTCAATGAGCAACATTTCCACTTTTTATCCCAGCAAACAGCAAGGCTACGCCCTGGGCATGAATGCGGGCCTCGGTAATTTCGGCGTTACTACCATGCAAATTGTCATCCCGCTAGTAATGACCGTCGGGGTCTTTGGCGCTATTGCCGGTTCGCCGATGGAATTGCAAAGCGCTAGCGGTACGTTGATCGGCCGGATCGAAGCTGGTACCGATACCTGGATCCAGAATGCTGGCTTTATCTGGCTTCTATTTCTGATCCCATTAGCGTTCGCCGGTTGGTTTGGTATGAACAATCTTCGCACTATTACGCCCAACCCAGGTTCGCCGCTTGCGGCTTTCAGCAAAATATTAGGCCTCTACGGCGTCGGCATGGTAACTGCCATCGTGGGCATGCTGGCTCTCAGCTGGCTTAATATGTGGGTTGCCCTGCCGCTAACCATTGTCCTGACACTAGTGCTTTTGCGTCTGATTCCTGGCGACATCAAGCCCAATATCCAGAAGCAGTTCGCGATATTTTCCAATAAGCACACTTGGTCAATGACCATCCTCTACATTCTGACCTTCGGCTCCTTTATCGGCTTCTCTGCAGCCCTGCCGCTCTCCATCAACGTCATCTTCGGCAACATGATGGAAGCCACAGCAGACGGTACGCTGATTCGCGTGGCCAACCCAGAGGCGCCTAGCGCTTTAACCTGGGCCTGGATAGGCCCCTTCGTGGGCGCCCTGATCCGTCCGCTGGGCGGATGGATCTCCGACAAAGTGGGTGGCTCCATCGTTACCCAAATAATCTCTGCGGTCATGGTGGTCGCCTCTATCGCCACCGGCTACGTGATGATGCAGGCCTATAACGCCACCGATCCTAATCAATTCTTCTGGCTATTCCTGCTGCTATTCATCGTGTTATTCGCCGCCAGTGGTATCGGCAACGGCTCTACCTTCCGCAGCATCGGGGTTATTTTCGACCAGCAGCAGAAAGGCCCGGTACTTGGCTGGACCTCAGCCGTCGCTGCCTATGGCGCCTTCATCGCCCCGCGGGTAATGGGCGAGCAAATCCAGGCCGGTACACCGGAACTTGCCATGTACGGCTTTGCGGTCTTCTACGCCATCTGTCTGGTCATCAACTGGTGGTTCTACCTACGCAAAGGTGCCTACGTTAAGAACCCCTAAATAGGGCTTGCTTCTTTACGCCCGGAGCCAAGCTCCGGGTCTTCACCCCCTACCCCACTGCGGGAGGACACCATGAAAATCATGATCGCCTATGACGGTTCGCGAAACGCCAAACTGGCTCTCGCTCAGGTCGTCACTATGTTCCGCTGTAACCAACCATTGCTGGTACTGGTCGGCGTGGTGGAGAACCCACTCGACGCTACCGATAACAACGAGGCGCTTTTCCAGCAGGAGCACGATGAGGTTAAACAGCACCTTCAAGAGGGTGTGGCATTCGCCATCGGCGAGGGCTTCCAGGCCGAGCAGCTTCTCGCCGAAGGGGATGCGCGCAAGATGCTGCTGCAGGCCACTCGCAAACTCTCGCCAGACCTACTGGTGATTGCCCGCCATAGCCATCAACCGGACGGCGGCATCATCGCCAAGTCGTTGACTTATTTCGTTGATGAACTCGACTACATGACTTTTGGCAGCGTCAGCTCATTCCTGGCCCGGCGCGCCGAGTGTCCCTTGTTGATCCTACCTAGCCCTTGAGCAGCCCCTACCCCTCCTTTTGGTAAAGACCACCTTTGGGACACAGGACGATACGACCATGAAAGTTTCCGCTGTATTCAAGTTTCGCAGCCCCGAGATTCGGGCCTTGCACCTGACCTGGATTGCCTTTTTTATTACCTTTTACGTGTGGTTCAACATGGCGCCGCTCGCTTCGAGCATGCTCAAGAGCGTCGACTGGCTGACCACGGATGATCTCAAGCTGTTCGCCATCTGCAACGTCGCCTTGACCATTCCCGCCCGCATCATCGTTGGCATGGCATTGGATCGGTTCGGCCCGCGACGGGTGTTCTCGGTGCTCATGGTCACTATGGCGCTACCGGCGTTGGCGTTTGCATTCGGTAACAGCATGACGCAGCTGCTGGTGGCGCGCCTGGTACTGAGTTCGATTGGGGCCAGCTTCGTGGTGGGTATCCACATGACGGCGCTGTGGTTCAAGCCTAAGGACATCGGTTTCGCCGAAGGCTTCTACGCTGGCTGGGGTAACTTCGGCTCCGCCGTGGCGGCCATGTCGCTGCCAACTATCGCCCTGAGCATGTATGGCGGCCCCGATGGCTGGCGCTGGGCAATCGCGCAAAGTGCTATTGTTATGGCCGCTTACGGTGTTTACTACTGGTTCGCGATTACCGATGGTCCGGATGCCCAGGCTCACCGGAAGCCACGCAAATCCGCTGCCATGGAAGTGAGCTCCTGGGGCGATATGATCAAGCTGATTATCTGGACGGTTCCACTAGTCGGTGTACTCGCTATCCTGGTTTGGCGTATTCAGTATATGGGCTATTTATCCGTCACCGGTGCTGTCGTCGCTTACCTGGTCATCGTAGCGATCGTTATTTATCAGATCGTACAGATTCTGCGGGTCAACCTGCCCATCCTGCGCAAGGGAGTACCCGAGGATGATAAATACTCATTTAACAGCGTGGCCGCGCTTAACAGCACTTACTTTGCCAACTTCGGTGCGGAACTGGCTGTGGTATCGATGCTGCCCATGTTCTTTGAGGAGACCTGGGGCCTGAATGCGGCTACAGCCGGTCTGATCGCTGCATCGTTCGCGTTCGTCAATCTGGTGGCGCGCCCCATGGGCGGCATGGTTTCCGACCGCATGGGTAACCGGCGTTTTGTGATGCTGTGCTACATGTTTGGCATTAGCGTTGGGTTCTTGCTGATGGCCATGCTCAATTCGAGTTGGCCACTCATTCTGGCCATTGCGGTGACCATCGGCACCTCGATTTTCGTACAAGGGGCTGAGGGGGCAACCTTTGGTATCATTCCCTCCATCAAGCGCCGTATCACCGGCCAGATATCCGGCATGGCTGGCGCCTACGGTAATGTGGGCGCGGTGGTCTATCTAACCATCTTTACGTTTGTCACACCTTCGCAGTTCTTCTACATCATCGCCACTGGCGCTTTCATTAGCTGGTTGATCTGTTTGGTATGGCTCAAGGAGCCAGAAGGCGCTTTTGACGACGAGTACTATGTTTCTTCAGTCGATAGAGATATCGAAGAGCAGGCACTGCAGAGTGCTAAGCGCTAATCGTTAGAGTTCTCGGAAATTCTAGGCACTGTCCAAGATCCAGACAGTGCCTTTAAAAGCCAAAATAGTGACCTTCAGAGCGCACTTAATTAGGAGTCGTGATGTATATTGGCTATATTCAACTTCTTAAGCTCTGCATTAAGTGGACTTATTCCAACCAGGAAATGGCGTCTCTTCCTGCAAATGACGCAACTCAGGTTGATGAGCTTCAGCGATTTGCGTTACCCGGTTCACGCCCTCTTCCAATAAATGCACTTCTATTTGGCGGCGATCCTCACGCCCTTGCCGCCGCACAACCAATGATAGCTGCTCACAGCGATCAACTAGCGCCACCACCCCATGATGTTTTGATTGAAGCCGTTCCGCTAGCTCCCCCACCGTCGCCCAGTCTCTTCCATGGAAACCACGAAGATGTAGCAATAGTTGATACTGCAAGGGCGTCAGCCCATAGCGGCGACAGATATCTTCACTATGGCGAAGAAAGCAACGCAACCGGTAACGAAATTGCGACAGCCTTTCAAAGTCGCTTTTATCAAGTGTTTGGGGGTTATTCATTTTTCATTTCTCTTAGCCACATATTCAACTATCACGTATTGGCCCATTAAATTAATAGCGCCTTTAAAAAACAATATCACACCATGATACAATATGCCATTGAGCTTATCCCTCTAGGAGGAGGCTGAAATGAGAGCACTCACTTTGCTTAAATTACCCTTCAACCATCGTGAAAGCTGGAAAGAGCTACAGGCTTCCTCCCCCTCCATTCCTTTACTAGCGTGGCTGGTGGTGTTACCCATGTCGCTCTTGCCGCCAGTAATGCTCTATTATGCGGGCACCCATTACGGCGATGCATTTATGGCGGGCTTTGCTGACCGAGAGTGGCGTTTTATCACGACAATTATTTTCCTAGCAGAGATATTGAGTTTTTTCGTTATCGGCTGGGTAATCTACGCTGTAGTCAATGGAACTGAAGAGCTATCTATCAGCTATCAAGATGCCTATTTACTCGCTGTGCTTGTACCACTACCGTTATTCATTTCATCGTTGGCACTTTTGGCACCCAACCTTTTGTTCAACGTAGTGGTGATACTCACTGCGCTGAGCATCTCTTGCAGCTTGATTTATCACGGCTTACAAGCACTGTGTACGTGTACGCATCGAGACTTTGATGTGGCGACTATCTCGGCCACTTACACGATTATGGCAGCCAGTGCTTTAGGTTGGGGGATTCTATTTGCTGTTATCTGGGCTTATTAAGCCAATTCAGCTTAATGATGCGAAATGGGCAATATGTGCGCCAGACAGGGTGAAGAGCACAATTCTCGGTCACTCGCGTCTTCCTCTTCCAGCGCTGATAGCGTCAACCTTTTGATTACGGGAAGGTGTGAATCCTCAATTTGACGCGCTGTCGTTAGTAAAGTAAGCCGCCCCATTCGTGCGCACCTCATTAAAGGCAGCAGCTTATCGGGGCATGCCTTCAGCTCACGACTGTATCGCTCAAGAAACAGCGGCGTACTGATTTCATGCTGTTGATATTGACGATGTAGTTGAGACCCGGGGGCTATCTCCGGGCACCACTCGCTCAACGCTAGCGAGTGGTGCGGCACCCCGTTAGGCCATAGCCGATCAACCAAGACGCGCGCACCGTCGTACTCCTCTATCGGCGCATATATACGCTTAAGCATGATTTCATAGGGCATTGTTTATATACCTCAGCCAGCGAGCTCATGGCTCCAGCGAGTTCATCCATATCGGTATTAACATAGCAGTAAATTTAGCCAGGTTGATAGCTGTAGGCATCCACTCAACTTATTACCGGGCAACGGACATCGTTACGATGACAAGAAACTCACGGGCAAGCACTGGGTTGCAAATAATGAACATACCAAGATTCTTGTGTTCGACGTTCATAACGAACATGCAATACTTGCTGCCGACCATTTAAAATGAACATCAAATGGGAGATCAGTTAGTCAACTGAAGATTTCAACAAATTTCTTTTAATGACGTGACCACCAGATATCGTTTTTGATGTAAAAAATAAAGTCAGCTAGCCACCCCTTGGGCAGCTAGCTTTTTTGCGGTTTTATTTACCGGGCTGCCCTGGAAAAGGGATAAATTCAGCATCGTCTCCCGGAGGAAGGCGAAAGCGGCCATGTTCAAAATCGCCCTCTATCCATGCTTGCTTAGCGGCCTCCAGCTTTTCCTGGGAAGAAGCAACGAAATTCCAGGAGATATACCGTGGGCCATTCAGTGTTTCACCGCCCAGTAGCATCAGCCGAGTGCCGGTTTCACCCGCCACCACCGTGATCGGGTCGCCTGGCCGGAACACCATCATGCGGCCAGCCTCGAAGGTCTCGCCTGCAATGATGACGCTACCGGACATGACATAAATGCCACGATCCTCATGATTATCCGGCAAGGGTAGTTTTGCCCCTGGCTGCAGTATCGCATCCGCATAGAACATTTCAGAGAAGGTCTTTACCGGGGCCCGCTCTCCCCAGGCCGTGCCCAGGATCAAACGCACTTCCTTACCCTCTCCCTCCAACACTGGCAGCGTCTCCTCGGCATGATGTTCGAAGCTGGCAGGCTGGTCTTCGTAAGCTTCGGGAAGCGCTACCCACGTCTGTATCCCCAACACCGAGTGCTTGTTCTGACGAGTGATAGCACTGGTGCGCTCCGAATGGGTGACTCCATTGCCCGCCACCATCCAATTAACCGCGCCAGGATGAATCATTTGGTTGGTGCCCAGGCTATCGCGGTGCTGGAACTCCCCTTGGTATAGATACGTAACAGTGGCAAGCCCAATATGGGGATGTGGGCGAACATCAATGCCTTCATCCTTAAGAAATTCAACGGGCCCCATCTGATCAAAAAAAATGAATGGCCCCACCATCTGCCGCTTCGGGGCAGGCAGTGCACGGCGCACTTCAAAACCACCCAAATCCCGAGCGCGGGGAACAATCAGTGTCTCTATATCATTCAAACTGCCGGCGGATGGGCACTTTGGCTCTAAATCAGGCATCCAACTCATAGGTTTTCTCCAGAAGTGAAAGATAGGAACATGTGGTAAGCAGCTTACAAAAGCACATCGTGCCACTCTGAGTGTCGCGCAAACTGTGCCTTTGCAAATGGACATAACGGCATGATTTTTTTGCCCGAGGAGCGAACGTCTTCCACTGCTTTTGCGACTAACGCAAAACCCACTTTTTGTCCGCGCATAGCATCAGGCACTTCAGTACTATCAATGATAATCATCGAATCACCTGCTTTCGAATAAGTCATCACTGCTTTAGCCCCATTGAGTTCAACCAGATAGCGTCCCTTGGTATCGCTGGTTTCATGCTCAATGGTAAACGAGGCTTTAGATACATCAGACATCGCACTCTCCTTTTTGTATTACCGGGTAAACAGCTCAGCATTTGTCTCTAAAGTACTTAAGAGTATGACTACACGTCGTACTTAGTCTTTTGAAACCCAGTCTTTCGAATAAACTCTTATGCTCGACCTTCATGTGGATGATTGAACGTCAGAAAATGGCGCACGACCGGACCTTCCTCCCCTTGGTGGAAACGCAGTACTTCCTCTTGGATATCGGCGGCTGATTTAGACACGCGCTTATGTTGACGCAGATGCTCGGCCCAGGATTCAACCTGGAACCACTCCAGCATCAAGCTGGGATCGGCGGAATCCTCGGTAATGCCCCACGCATAGGCGCCATCGCGCCGTCTTTCAGCCGAGAGCCTAGCCATTATTTTCAGAAAAGCTGAACGATCTTCGAGGGCTACCCGGTACTCTATCTGGATAAGCACCGGTCTGCGGTCATACTCGACGGGTGTGGCCGTTAGCGGCTCGGGCCAGTGATTTGACGGCATCAAGTCTAATTCGCCTTTGGGCAACTTGATACGGTGTGCAATACATCCGATCGCTGCTAGCCCGACCGCGCCAGATAGTAACGCCAACGGTACGCCAATCCCTTGAGCGACTATCCCCCATGCCAAACTGCCTGCGGCCATGGCGCCATTAAATACAGTCAGGTATACCGCCAAAGAGCGGCCACGTACCCAATTGGGGAGGATTGCCTGGGCGACGCCGTTAAGCGTCGTCAACGCTGTAATCCAAGCGGCACCAAGGATCAATAGAGAGGACACGGCGAGCCATTTGGGCGGCGCCAGGCATAGCAAAGCCATGACGGACGAAGTGACCAATGCCGACGTTAGAAGCAGGCCGTCAGGGCTAAGGTACATACGCAAGCGAGGCATAATAACAGCCCCTGCGATTGCCCCCAGACCAACTGCACCAAGCAATATGCCATAGAAGCTTGGGCCGCCTTCCAGTAACTGACGTGCGACTAGCGGCAGTAGTGCCCAGACTGAGCTGGCCATAGCAAAGAAGAGAAAGGTGCGCAGCAGGACAATATGCAGCTCACGACTGGCGCGGGCGTAACGGAGCCCTGCACGGAAAGCGCCTGGGAAGCGTTCGGATAGTGCATCCCGTTGCGTTGCTGGTCGTTTCCACCACATCAGCGCAGCAATGACAACGACATAGCTCAGAACGTCTACTCCATAGGTAAACGCTGCTCCCATGCTGGCCAGCAACAGCCCACCCAAAGCGGGACCTACGGCACGGGCAATGTTGATCCCCAGCGAGTTGAGTCCCACTGCGTTCTTGAAGTCTTTCTTGTCTACCAGCTCGGGGACGATGGCCTGCCAAGTGGGCCCCATCAGCGCAACGCCTACCCCACCGATAAACGTAAGTACTATCAGTGAAGTAACAGAATGCTGATCAATAATCGATAGAATGACGAGGCAAACGCTAACACTGGCAAGCAGAAGCTGAACGCAAATCAGCAATTTACGTCGGTCGAGCATATCGGAAAGCACACCGGCCGGAATCGCCAAAAGAAAAACCGGCAGAGCAGCGGCAGCCTGCACCATAGCGACGGCCGCTGGCGAAGAGGATAGATCAGTCACCAGCCAGGCACTGGTCACATCACGCACGAAACTGCCAATGCTGCCGATAATGGTTGCCGCCCAGAGCACGGCGAATAAGGTCTGCCGTAACGGAGCAAAAGCACTGTCCGGAGATGCTGGAATAGGAGTGGATTGGGCCTCACTCATGTCTCTAGCTCCTGCATCCCAATGGGTCTTTGCGCCAACGAAACGTACGTATGCATTGGTTTTTCTCCTTTACACGGCCCAGCAGGAGCAGCCGAGAGCCCCGAAGAAACCTTTCAGATCCGACGTCGGCGCGTTGGATGACCAGGCCCGGGCATGATCATGACCATGTAGACCACAGGCGCTAGCACAGCCACAGCTGGCCATCGCTTGGGCGTGCAACGGTGCCAAAGAGTTTTTACCCTCCCCTTCGGGCTCGCCCCAGGCACCGTAGCCTTTGAAGGTACGCGTCGGCGACCAGTCAGGCATGGCAGGCGGCAGTGGGTTGTCGTCCAGGGGCGCAAAATCATTATCACCATACACAACGCGCCCACCCACTACCGTCAGGTCGGAAGTCAGGAAGGAGATCTCATCGTCAGCCACGCTAAAGAAGTCCCTGCTCGGTACGATAAAGTCAGCGAACTGGCCGGCCTCAATGCGCCCCCGCTTGCCCTCCTCGTTGGAGAACCAGGCCACCTTCTCGGTCCACATGCGCAGCGCCGTTTCGCGGTCGAGCAGGTTATCGCGCGGATACAAGCCAAGACCGCCGACCGTTTTGCCGGTGATCATCCACGACAACGACACCCAGGGGTTATACGAGGCGACTCGCGTAGCATCAGTTCCCGCGGAGACGTTAACGCCCTTCTCGAGCATGCGTTTGACAGGCGGTGTCGCCTCGGCAGCGCGGGCGCCATAACGTTCGACAAAATATTCACCCTGGTAGGCCATGCGGTGCTGCACTGCGATGCCGCCACCCAGTGCCGCGATACGGTCAATGGATTTATCGGAGATGGTCTCGGCGTGGTCAAAGAACCAATTGATACCGTCCAGAGGAATGTCCTGGTTAACCTTCTCGAATACATCCAGCGCGCGAGTAATGGTTTCGTCGTAGGTGGCGTGCAACCGCCAGGGCCACTTGTTCTGTGCCAGCACACGCACGACCTCTTCCAGCTCGCCTTCCATTTCGGGTGGCATGTCGGGGCGCTCGACACGGAAATCCTCGAAGTCGGCCGCCGAGTACACCAACATCTCACCGGCGCCGTTGTGGCGGAAATAGTCATCGCCCTGCTTATACGTCACGCTGGACGTCCAGTTTAGAAAGTCTTCCTTTTCCTCCTTCGGTTTCTGAGTAAACAGGTTGTAGGCGATGCGAACGGTAATCTGCCCTTCATCGGAAAGCTTCTGAATGACTTCGTAGTCTTCTGGGTAATTCTGGAAGCCGCCACCCGCATCGATTACGCCGGTCACGCCAAGGCGATTCAGCTCGCGCATAAAGTGGCGAGTGGAGTTGACCTGGTAGTCGAACGGTAGTTTAGGGCCCTTGGCGAGCGTGGAGTAGAGAACCATCGCGTTGGGTGTGGCCAGCAGTAGGCCGGTGGGGTTGCCGTTAGCATCGCGAGTGATCTGCCCCCCAGGCGGTTCGGGTGTATTTCTGGTATAGCCAGCGGCGCGCAAGGCAGCACCATTCAGTAACGCACGGTCATACAGGTGCATCAGGAACACGGGGGTGTCAGGGGCGATCGCGTTAATTTCTGCAAGGGTCGGCAGGCGTTTTTCAATGAACTGGTGCTCGGTAAAACCGCCAATCACGCGCACCCATTGTGGTGCGGGGGTGATGTCGACTTGGCGCTTGAGCATATTCATTGCGTCGGCCAGCGAGCGTACGCCGTCCCAGCGCAGCTCGAGGTTGTAGTTCAAGCCACCGCGCACCACGTGGGTATGGTTGTCGAACAAGCCAGGCAGTACGCTACGCCGCTGGAGATCGATGACCTGGGTATCTGGGCTGGCCAAGGCCAGGATCTCCTGATCCAAGCCGACGGCCAGGAACCTGCCATTTTTGATTGCGACAGCAGTAGCGTTAGGGTTCGCCCTATCAAGCGTTGTGATCTGGCCATTATGAAAGATAAGGTCGGGAGCAGAATCGGACATTGTGGATACTCCTTTGTTAAGGGGTGCTGTAGAGGTGCTAGGCTCTGATCCACTGCACGATTACCAGCAAGAGTGTTATCGCCGTCTTAGCACCACGTGCGTGTTGGCACGATGCGCCCCACCGCTGGGTGCAAACGTCACGTAATATTGGAATTAGGGCGGCCACAGCCGCCCCATAACGACCTAAATCTCAGCGTGAACGGGAGCCAGTGTAGGGCCATGCTCTACTCGTTCGTCGGCCTTGTGCACCATGGTGTAGGCGTAATCAACCCCCATGCCATAAGCACCGGAATGCTCTTTCACCACCGCCATCACCGCGTCATAGGTATCGCGGTTTTTCCAGTCACGCTGCCACTCCAGCAATACTTGTTGCCATGTCACCGGCACCACCCCCGCCTGGATCATCCGCTGCATCGCGAAATCGTGGGCCGCCTGGCTGGTACCGCCGGAAGCGTCAGCTACCATATAGATTTCGTACCCGGCATCGTGCATCGCCGAGAGCGCGAAAGTGGTATTGCAGACTTCCGTCCAAAGACCCGAAACGATGACTTTATTTCGCCCATTGTCCTTGAGTGCATCGCGAACTTTCTGGTCATCCCAGGAGTTCATCGATGTGCGTTCGAGGATGGGCGCATCAGGAAATACTCCCAGCAGTTCGGGATAGGTATGACCCGAAAAGCTTTCGGTTTCGACGGTGGTAATGATCGTTGGGATGCCGAACACTTTCGCGGCCTTGGCCAAACCAACGACATTGTTCTTCAGTGCTTGGCGGTCAATTGATTGCACACCGAACGCCATCTGCGGCTGTTGATCGATAAAGATCAACTGTGAATTGCTGGGCGTGAGGACTTCAAGCTTGGGGTTCTGCATTGGGCTCACCTTTGATAGATGTGATGGATGTCATGAAACGGCCATTCACTATCGCAAGCCACCCTCACTTATTATTGGACAACAATCTTTGCATGGGACAATTGTGTGATCTGCGCTACCCAAACAGCATTCGTACAGCGCGGAATTGTCAACTACAGATAAGCAGCGTGAAGCTGGAATACAAGCCCCCTTCACGAAGCTTGCGAATTCTAGAGTTCGCCACGGATTTTGGCTGACGATAAATAGCGGCAATTTATTTTATTGACATATCGGTAAATTTCGATATCATTGAGTTATGGAATTGATCGAAATATTCAAAGCTCTCTCAAATCGCACGCGTCTTGAAATCCTCAAGGGTTTGAAAGATCCCGTGAAGAGCTTCCCTCCACAGGATGAAGGGGACGTTCATACGGTAGGCGTCTGCGTCAGTAGCATTCAAGAAGGCGTCGGACTGTCCCAGTCAACGGTGTCTAATTATCTTGCAACTCTGCAACGAGCGGGCCTGGTCAAAGTCCAGCGAATCGGGCAGTGGACATACTACAAGCGCAATGAGGAAGCCATCAGTGCTCTTGCTGACATCATCAGGGAAGAGCTGTAATTATTTATTCGTATACATCGATAATTCTAGATATCTATTTTTGAAGAAAAAAGAGAGGATTCGATATGAAATGAGATCACAGGATTAAGATGTGTTTTTTATTTACCACATTAAATCGAGAATTTTCGATATTCCATTATCCAGAAACGAGGATTCACAATGAAAGCGCTGATACTTAAATTATTTGGTGGCCCGGAATCGTTCGAAATTAGCGAGGTGCCCAAGCCAGTACCACAGGCAGAACAAGTGCAGGTGCACGCAACCTCCATCAATTCGCTAGATTACCAGGCGCAACGTGGCGACTATCCCGGCCTAGTACCACTTCAGCCATTACCGGGCATGACGTATTCAGAATGGTCTTTCGGTTCCGCTCATCGCACCCTCATCCAAACCTAAGACAGTCATCCAATAATAAGCGGCGGCGTTCAGGGACAGTGATCAGGTGGGGAGATTTATCGCCGACGCTCGTTAATTGGCAAATAAGACTTACTCATAACAGAGAAATCGATCATGGCTTTCCGTCATGACCTGGTGCCACTTCTCCACCTTGAAGACTCAGCACTCATTCTTGTCGACCAGCAACCCGAACCATCGAAAAATCACGATATTCCATTATGCAAAAACGAGGATCCACAATGAAAGCATTAATACTTAAATCATTTGGCGGCCCGGAAGCGTTCGAGCTTAGTGAGGTACCCAAACCAGTGCCGCAGACAGGACAAGTACTGGTACGAGTTCATGCAACCTCTATCAACCCGCTGGATTACCAGGTGCGTCGTGGCGACTATCCTGATCTGGTGCCACTGCCCGCCATTACCGGACATGACGTGTCCGGCGTTGTCGAAGCAGTCGGGCCGGGGGTGACGAGTTTCCTGCCAGGCGACGAAGTCTGGTACACCCCGCAGATTTTTGATGGCCCTGGCAGCTATGCCGAGTACCACGTTGCAGCCGAGAGTATCATCGGGAAGAAGCCGCCCCTGCTGAGTCATCTCGAAGCAGCCAGCCTAACCCTAGTAGGTGGGACGGTGTGGGAAGCGTTGGTCGTGCGTGCTGGGCTCAGAGTGGGGGAAAGCATCCTTGTGCACGGCGGTGCGGGTGGCGTCGGTCATGTGGCGATTCAGGTGGCAAAAGCCATGGGTGCCAGGGTGTTCACCACCGTGCGCGAAGCTAATTTTGAGTTCGCCCGGAGTTTGGGTGCCGATGTGGTCATCGACTACGGCAAAGAGGATTACGTTGACGCCATCCTGCGGGAAACCGATGGCCACGGTGTCGATGTGGTGTTCGATACCATTGGCGGCAATACATTGTCGCGCAGCCCCGACGCACTCGCGCAACTTGGCCGCGTGGTCTCGATTGTGGACATTGCCCAGCCACAAAACCTCGTGGAGGCCTGGGGTAAGAACGCCAGTTATCACTTCGTTTTCACCCGACAAAACCGCGGCAAACTTGATGAGCTGAGCGCATTGATAGCACGTGGACAGTTGCGGCCCCATGTAGGCGCGGTGTACTCACTTGCTGACATTCCTGCCGCCCATGCCCTACTGGAGACCCCCAACAACGGCCTCCGGGGAAAAATCGCCATTGCCGTCGAGCCATCGCTCGTCTCTTAAGTACGAAGATTTAACCGTTGAAATCAATTTGAGGGAATGTCTCATGGTTTATGAAATCGCTTTGCTGCCCGTTCACAAAGAGCAGATTGAACAGTTCAGGCGTGCCTTTGCCGAGGTCGCACCTTTGCTCACCCGTGCCAAGGGTTATGGCGGCCACATGCTTGCGCAAGGGATAGAAACCCCGCAGGTATTCAACCTGATAGTAAGGTGGGCGTCACTTGAGGATCACACGCCGGGCTTCGAGGCGAGTGAAGACCATCGGATGTTCATGATGGGGTTAGAGGAATATTTTTCGGAAGAACCCAAGGTCTACCATATCGAGGGGCCGCCCGGTGAAAGCTGCTTCTAACATTATCCATGTTCCAGCACGCCGAAATTTTTTAAAACTTCCATCATGAACCTTTTAGGGCATTTCCCCTTATGCAATTTCAACTTAGATGACTTCTATCGGGAGCTCTCGAATGACTGACTTCTCTAACCATCGTGGTTATTCTACGATGTTCAAAGAGGAAAAATTGACCCTCGGGCTTTTCTTCGCTATTGAATCTTATTCGGGCTCCGTCCCCGAGATGAACATCGAACAACAAATCAATACGGCCAAAATGGCAGAGTCATCTGGATTTTCTGCCCTTTTCTTTAGAGACGTTTTCCTGAACGTTCCTTCATTTGGTGATGCTGGCCATATCTATGATCCCTGGGTATTCATGGGTTATGTAATGGCACACACATCCCGTATAGCGCTTGCAACGGGCAGCATTGTCAGCACTCTTCGTCATCCACTGCATATTGCAAAGGCGGCGGCGTCAGCTGATCGTCTATCCGGTCAGCGCTTGATACTAGGTCTAGCAACGGGTGACAGGCCCTCAGAGTTTTCGGCATTTCAGACAGCCATCGATACTCGCAGCGAGCTCTTTCGCGAGACGCTTGCAGTGTCTCGCCAGGTTTGGAAGGAAGACTTCCCTACCATTTCGACTGAGCGCGTAGACATGTCGGGCGGTAATTTATTGCCCAAGCCGATATTGAATGACATACCTGTGTTGGTCACTGGCAATTCGCGACAGTCGGTGGAATGGATCGCGCAAAACGGAGATGGTTGGCTCTATTATCCTCAACATGTAGACCAACAAGCACGGACGATCCGGACATGGCGGTCACTTACCGAGGACTTCAAGCCATTTTCACAATCTTTGTATGTCGATCTTTCTGAAGACCCCGATGAACCCTCAACGCCCATTCACCTCGGCATCCGAACGGGTTACCGCTCCCTGATTGATTACCTCAATGCCCTGCAAGAGATTGGTGTGAACCATGTCGCGCTAAACCTTAAATATGGTAAACGACCTGCACACGAGGTGGTGCAGGAAATTGGTGAATGTGTGGTTCCCCACTTTTCAGCACACTGAACTGTCAAGACACACCAAATCGCTCAGACTCGCAGGCTTGCGGTCTACGGTGCGCTTTTCAACGCCCTGGTACTCAGCATTGCATTGCTGCCCTGGCGAGTTACATCGCCTGCGTAGTACACCTGATCGCCAGGCTTGAACAATGAGAAGCCCTCCCCGGACGCCACAACTTCTCCGACAGCGTCCCACCCCAGCACCTGGCCTGTTTCCACTGCTGCCCGTTGACGCACCCGCCTTAATCAGCCGTCACTGCTGTATAAAGGACAAAGGCAGATTCACCACCCTGTGCAAATCATAATGTACTGCTGAATTGAGCAGTTTGAGCGATTGAAGAATCAGGTAAGGCTGCCTGCAACCGGGCTTTGGGTGCATGCAGTTTTCGCCACTTTTGCGGAGCCAGGCCTGTTTCGCGTTTAAAGACACGGCAAAAATGTGACTGATCGCAAAATCCGTGCCTAAGCGCAATTTCACACAAGGAGCGCCCCGAACACAGCATGTCTTGCCTTGCAGCCTCCACTCGCGTGGCAGCGACGTACGTTAGCGGAGTGACGCCCGTTGTTTGTTTAAACGCATGTGAAAAGTGACTGGCGCTCAAACCTAGCAACGATGCAAGTTCGGTTGTCCTTATACAATGGTCGATATGCTCACTTATGAATGTGTCTACACGTGATACCTGCCAGCGTGCCAGCCCTCCCCTATGCGTATACGTCGAAGGCTCGCTTTGATTATCGACCGCCACCAAGGCAATCGCCTGATTAAGATAAGTCGAAGCAATATCAGGATCACTATGAATGGTCTGCTCTGTTTCCATCAGCAACGTCAACAGTTGTTTCGCCTGCTTTACAAGCTCAGGACGACTGGATGGCGCTTTCTCACCGTCGCCGGGAGTAACGAAAAATTCAGGCCTGCTCATAAAGTTCTCCAGATTATTTAATCTTGCTAGATGAGACCGGCATGCCTTGCGATAACTACCGCTTGCAGAATCGCATAGGCAACCAAGCACATGCCGCTGAGGGTTGGTGTGTACAAAGCGACTGATAACATCTAGGCAACGACTATGCCGCTGGAGCGATCTATATAAAAAAGATATATTTATCAGATAGATATATTTTTTCACTTATGCAAAATAGTTCGAGTCCAGGGGGTCGCTATGGGAGGCTGAATTGATCATATGATAAAGCGATGGAGGAGCATTGCGGATTTGATCAATACCACTGTGGTGCTTTCCCTGTCTTTGGGAAGAGCGCGTCTTGTACTATGGTTTCGTTACTGTCGGTCAGGATGACGCTGCGTTTGATCACATTCACTAATTCGCGGACATTTCCGGCTCAGGTGTAATGGAGACACAGAGTATCGTCACATGAACTTCGCTTTGCGAGTACGACGTCTGAAACAAGCGTTATTACAATAATTCAAGCGGCTTTAAAAGCTTTTATTATCAACACTTATTTCTTTAAAGCAGTTTGTTATTTTCGGCAAAACAACACACGTGATTGAGTCAGTCTAAAGACGGCAAGGCGCCGGACAGGCCTAAGAGTACTAAACCTGCCCGACATCACTGGCTACAACCAATCTATATATCAACATTTTTAAGGGTTTCTATCGGTCAAATCGGACGGTGAAAAGTATTTTTTCTCACTATATTGTTGCGCCGAAGTTGATTCAGGAGAAATAACCTGACCACCTTTCCCCGAACCTCGCTCTGCGAGTGCCATGCCTGAAGCAAGTGTTAATGCGATGATTAAAGCTGCGTTTAACATTTTCATGATTGACTCTTGCTACTTAATAGTTGTTGCTTTATTTTTATAAAGCAACAATGTTTTAATAAGTTCGTGCTTGGAAGGTTGACGGGCAGATCTAAGACCTAGTTCTGCCCGGGATTACAACGCCTTCCCCATGCACCTAGGGTCGTTTAGGAATTGATAGCAAGCAATTCAGACGGTGAAACGTTCCTAACTTCACTGTCGTGTTGCGTAGAAGTTGATTCGGGAGAAATAATCCGGTTATCTTCACCCGAACCTCGCTCCGCGAGTGCTACGCCTGAAGAAAGTGTTAATGCAATGATTAAAGCTGCGTATAACATTTTCATGATAGAAACTCCTTTCGATGAGTAATGGTTGATCCGACAACTAATGTTGTTCGGTGATAAGTATTCTGCCTCCTATGTTAGGACTATTGGTGATCAGTAGTCTTGATAAAATGATCAATAGTATTAATTGATCTCCAGGGTGGCTGCTTTACTAATCTGTAACCAAACACATCCGCTGAGTGTTGTTCTGTAGAAAGCAACTGATAATCTAAGAGCAACAGCTATGCCACTTGAGAAACTTATATTAAAAATATATAGATATCAGCTTGATACACTTACCACTGGTGGGGTCTGGATAACGTCCAGAGCTTTGCTGTGGGAGGCTGGATTGATGATATGGTGAAGCGATAGCAGTGCGTTGCGGCTTTGGTTAATGCGCGGTGGTGCTTATGGCAGACCGGCCACAATTCTCCGGGAGCCGCCTGAAAGGAAGCTGATTGAAATCAGTCAGCCCCCCCGTCGTTGAGGATGCCAATTTTTTCAGACGGTAAGCCAGTGCAGGTCGGCTCAGGCCGAGCATACGAGCGGCTTGAGAAACATTTTGTTGAGCAAGCTCCATCGCGCGTCGCATCAGCTGTTCTTCCACAGCTTCCAGGCTCACGTTCCTTTCGAAGATCTGCTTTACCCAATCGGCGGTGCTTTCCATGTCTGTGGGCTGTACCAGCTCACCGTCGGCGTTGAGACGATCACCGTGCGGATCGCTTGTCTTGGGGAAGACCGCGAAGAGTGCCTCTTGTACTATAGTTTCATTGTTGTTGGTGAGGATGACACCGCGTTCAAGTACATTCTCCAGTTCGCGGATATTTCCGGGCCAGGTGTAATGGAGACACAGTTCCAGCGCCTTATCTGATAAACCTAGCGTACGCTTGTGGTACTGCAGATGAAACTTGCTTAGAAAGTGCTCGACCAGCAGCGGCAGATCCTCAAGCCTTTCGCGCAGGGGAGGAACCTGCACAGGAAACACATTCAAGCGGTAGTAAAGATCCGCGCGAAACCGGCCCGCCTCGACAGCGTCGGCGAGGCTCTCATTGGTGGCAGCAATTACTCGCACATCGATCTTTCGGGTCCGTGAATCTCCCACTCTTTCAAGCTCACTCTCTTGCAATACCCGTAGCAGGGTCGCCTGCGCTCTGGGCGTCAGTTCTACCACTTCATCCAGAAAAATGGTTCCGCCACTGGCACGCTCGAAGCGCCCTGGGCGGGTCTGATTTGCGCCGGTATATGCGCCTTTCTCGACACCAAACAATTCAGCCTCAATTAGCTCCGGCGGAATAGCGGCACAGTTCAACGCGACGAAAGCTTGCTCGGCGCGCTCGCTGCGAAGATGCACGCTCCGTGCGATGACCTCTTTGCCGACGCCGGTTTCTCCCAACAGCAGAACCGACACCTTGCCCTGGGCTGCCTTGTCGATCATCTTGCATACATCCCTATAAGCAGGGGATTGCCCAATACCGTAGAACTGACCTTCTTGCTTCTTCAGGTTCGTGCGCAGTGAGCTGATCTGTGACTGAAGATCATACAGCTCCTCAATGATTGGATCGGCTTGAAAGTAGCGCTTAAAATCTGCGGCGTTCTCCCATTCCTCAGCCGGTTTTCCAATAATGATGCAGCGCTCATCGCCACACCCGCGACAGCTCGTTTCCTGGATGATGATTTCGCGGTTCATGAACGAAGAGCTGTACGCACACGCGTAGCCCACCAGGGACCAGCAAACAGGATCTTCCATCAGGCCCAGCTCGGTCTGGCAGGCCTCGACCTCGAAGGAATCGATCCATTCAAGCTCGCAGTAGAAGTGGCCAGCCTCCTGATCTACCTCTAACTGGATCGGCTTCGCATTGACCATGCCTTTCAAGGAGTGCAGCTGCGGTCCAACTAGAAACATCTCAAATTCCGGACTGTTTGGCCTGAGCTTGCGGGCCATTTCCGCGTCCTTTAGTCCAGATTGGTAGCCAAGGCGCAGGAAAAATCCTTTGGCGCGTTCGATACCGAGACTATTGACGAGCTCACGGCGAAAATTAGCCATCGCCGACACCTGCATCAGCAGCATACGCTGCTCGCCGAACCAGATCTTACCTTCTGTGCTTTGAAAGCGAACCTGCTCGCTCAAATCCTGATAGTCGGGATACTTGAGCTCCGGTTTGTAGCTGATAGCCATGAAAGAGGTCTCAATTATGTTTTTTGGGAAGGTGCCATGCCTGTCTTGCGATGAGATAGGTCATGCAACAACAGCCGTTGATTGACCTTTAACATTTATGATTCACAGTCTGATAACGGGTTCGCTAGGAAACACCGCTTTGAACTTCGGGTCGGTTAACGACCCGCTGACATATTCCCGCCGCCATTGACCCGGCGTTGTACCCACGAACTGCCGGAACAAGCGCGTGAGGTGGGACTGATCACACAGCCCACAATCGAGTGCGATGAGACAAAGGGGGTCATTGGTCATCAGCATCATCTGCTGTGCGTGCTCGACGCGCCGGCGTGCGATATAGACGAACGGAGCTTGGCCGAATGTTGCCTTGAAGGTTCGAAAGAAATGTCCAGGACTCATTCCTGTGAGCGCGATGAGATCAGTACTCCTTATAGGCTTGTCTATATTCTCATCGATATAAGCTATCAGACGTTTCGCCTGCCAACGCGGTATTTTACCGCGGAATGCGCCCTCGGCTTTAGGTCTGACGTCTCGTTCCAGGCTGGCGGCCAATAACGCCGTCGCGCGGGATATACATGCTTGCGCAGCCTGATGATCAAGCTCAACCTTGGATTGCGCCACAGTGAGCAACTCCAACAAAGTCGCTGCCAACGCAACCTCAATCTGCCGGCTCTGTTCACGAGCATCGGTGACCAACCCTGCATTACTGCTCATGGGGTTTCCTCCGCTTGTGATCGTTTGAGGCTTTCGATCCACATGCTGAAGATAATTAAACGAATACGCCCACATGCTAAGTAAGAAGGTGAAAAACTCTGTAAAAGCAGGAAGCTTTATCGCGCAGACAGTTTCGTACAAAGCCTAGCGCCTCTACCCTGAGCTGCGAAAAGATGCATCGAAAGAAGAGGTGCCCGAACGATCTCGCAGAATGATCAATTGCACTATCTTGTCTTCGGAGAGAGTAAAATAGAGCAGAACTTCCAGTGGATCGGGCAACCCACGCTTATCGAAATTTCCGTCGGCGTAGGCCGCGACAACAAAGTGGCCGTAGTGCGGGAGGCAATGAGTTGTGCGAAGTGATAGCTGCTGCCCGATAACATCGCGCTCGGCCCACTCGCTTAGTTCAGCCAGCCCGCGCCATTGTTGTAGCTGATCGTTAACAATCGAGTCCTCCGCGAAGGCTTCAAGAAGGCGGAACAGGTCACCGGCATTCGTTGCTTCGATGAACTGCGCGACTATTGGAGGAAGAATCGAACCGCTTGTGTGAGTGGCCAAGCAAACACCTCCTGCAAGGCGTGAACGCCCTCGAATTATTTTCTTTTATTCTCCGAGGTCACAGGCTGGAGCGCTTGTAAATTGGTGTGAAACCGCGTAACAGACGAATGGTCTGGCTTCTAGGTCAATCACTGGTGCGGCACCCCGATGCCCTCGCGGCCGGACACCAGGCTTCGATCAACTGTTTGGCGGTTCTGAGATCGCGCGTTTCGTGTCCTTCCGTAAAGCGGTCGTAAACCTCCGCCAAGATCGCGTAGGCCTCCTCAGCCCGCTCCTCGTTTGTGAGCAGTGCGCCCAAAGCCATGGCGGAGCGCAACTCCAGACTGAGTGCGCCTTGACTATTTGCAAGCGCCATCGAATGCCGCAACATCTCCTCAGCCGCTTTTGCATCCAGCCGACCGGAAACAGTCCCGATCTGCGCGCGCGTGCGCAATAGCTCGGGCATGTCAAATGATTCATCTCGCGCCTCGGCTTGTTCCAGTGCCGCGGTGATCATTGCTTCCGCTTCCATAATATCCCCGCATTCGAACAACGCTTCGGACAATGATCGGCTCAGCGTCGTCGTGAACATAAAAAGTTTCTCCGCATACAGGTTGTCAAGCGCATCGCAAAGCCTGCCTGCCGCCGTCCGCAGCTCTCCCTTGAGCAAAGCCAGTTCGCCTGAGAGCGCGAGGCCTAAAGCCGCTCTCGGACCAAACGAATAACGACTGAAGTGCTGGTTGAGACGGCTCACCAGCGCTTCCGCTTCCTCTATATCTCCCCTCCACAGAAACACCGGGGAGGCGTATAGCAATACGATGAGCATGCTTACCGGTTGCTCTGTCTGCTCAGCTTCCTCAATTGCTTGATACGCAACTTGGGCGGCGCGATCCGGGGTACCGCTCAACCAGAGCGTACGTGCCAGGACGGTGAGCGCACGGATCTGATGTCCGAAGCCAAGCAGGTCGACCTTTAACGTGCCATGCACCGCAGCTTGCTTGAAGCCCTTTTCGATGTGCTGTAGAGCGCGCGTCTGATTACCGACCAAGTGATACGCTGCCCCAAGCATCCACTCAGACATGACGATACCTGCGGGAAAACCGACCCTGCATGCTAGTTCTATACTGCGCTGACTTACCTCGACCGCCTCACGGAAGTGGCCGATGTGGCACATGAAGATATGCTGTCCTGCGAGCAGTCTGAGTTCGCGTTCGGGGTCGTTCAAGGTTCGCGCAAGGCGCAGCCCTTGCTCGATCGGGATACGGACTTCATCTCCATTGCGGCGAGTGAATAGTGCGGAGATCGCCAGCGCTTCCTGCAGGATGAGGTGTGTCGTCGAGCTTTCACGGGCACCCAGTCGCAATAGCGCGGCTTGACACCAGCGATGGCACTCGTCCAGCAGCGATAATTCCAATAAGTACGGTGCAGCGAGCGCTGCTAAACGAACGCCCAACTCGCCCTCACCTGCCTCGGAGAATGCCCATGAAAGCGCAGTGCGCATGTTGCCGACCTGAATCAGATCACGACCCATGGCCCGCCGCCCATTCTGACGCTCATTATTACGGTTGAATTGGGCAATGAGATACTCGGCAAGCTTGCGTGAGACGTCGTTAACCTCGCCCGATTCCGCAAATTTTGCCGACGCGTAAGTGCGCGTCGTATCCAGGAGGCGCAGATAGCTCGATCCGTTGAGTATCGATGGCGACAGCAGTGACTTATCGCTGAGGCTTGCGATTACTGCTGTCACTTCGGCCTCCGTAAGGACAGTGTCCGCTGCGATCCAATGCGCCGCTTCCATTTGGCATGGACCCACAAACACGGATAACCGATACAGCACGCGGCGCTCACTCTCGGATAGCAGGTTGTAACTCCAATCAAGCATCGCCTGGAGCGTCTTATGTCGGGGAAGCGCGCTGCGCCTGCCCTGCCAGAGAAGGTTGAAGCGGCTGTTGATCAATTCCGCGGTTCCACGCAGGCCATGCGAGCGCACCCGACCAGCTGCCCATTCGATTGCCAGGGCAATGCCATCCGTTTTTCGGCAGATCTCGGCGACGAGCGGAACCATCTCATCCGTCAGCGTCTCCTGCACCCCGCTTGCCGCCACTCGATCCATGAAAAGCTCGACGGCGGGAAACGACATCGCAGTGGAGGCTGTCATCCCCTCAATGACCGGGGGAACATCGAGCGCTGGAAGAATGTGGACGTGTTCACCCTCAACACGCAATAACTCGCGACTGGTCGCAAGCAAGTGGGTTTGAGGCGCGGATGTATAAAGCCATTCCGCGAGAAGCGCAATCTCGTCGATAAGGTGCTCGCAATTGTCCAATACGAGCAACGCTCTTCGGGCGCCAAAAAACGCCAGGATGCTCGGCTTGGGATCTTGCACTTGCACCTTTAGGCCAAGCACGGAAGCAATCGCGCTAGGAACAAGCGAGGCGTCGCTGACCGAGACAAGGTCGACGTAGTACACGGCGCCGTTAAAAGCTTCGAGCATCGTGTGTGCCACGGAGATAGCGACAGTTGTCTTACCCATTCCCCCCGGACCGATGATGCTCACGAATCGATGTTTGGTGAGCATCTCGCCCACTGCGCGGACTGAAGCATCGCGCCCAATGAGCCGTCCGAGACGCTCTGGCAATGAGTGTTCCGAGACCGATACGGGTGGCTGATTGCCGGAGCGAGGGTCGGGAGATCGGATGGTCTCGAATTTCCCGGGCGAAGCCTCGACCCGCGCTCGCGTTAAGGGTGCGACGAAACTGTACCCGCGGCCGGGGAGGTTGACGATGTAGCGTGTGCCTTCCTTGCCCTCACCCAGGCATTTGCGCAGGCTGGCGATATTGACGCGCAGGTTGGCCTCGTCGACTACCAACCCCGCCCAGGCACGCGCCATCAATTCCCGCCGGGAAAGCACTTCTCCAGGCCGCTCAACCAACGCAATCAGCAGGTCGAGCGAGCGACTGCCGATTTTGACGGCCTCCCCCTTCCTCTCCAGCATCCGCCCCGCCACGTGCAGACGAAACGAACCAAATTCGACAATCTCGTCAATCTTCGGCACGCAAGTCCTCGATGGTGGTGATCATCCAGCTTTCCGCTGAACGTCGTCTGTTGCGAAATATTCGCTTTACATCGGCTCCTACGCGGTGGCATCGAACACCTGCTTGACCAACTCGGCGAGCGTTGGGTGGACGTGGATACTGTCGCGCACCCGTTGCGCCTTGGCCCCTGGGGTGTTCATGGCGACCACCACCTCGTGAAGTAAGTCGGCTGCCTGGGGACCGATCATATGGAAGCCCAGGATCCGGTCGCTGCCCTTCTCAACCAGGAGTTTAGCAAAGCCCGGTGGTGAACCGACGATCTTGCCCTTGGCGAAATCGGCGTAATGCTTCTGAACCACGGTGTAATCGAGGCCCTGGTCGCGACAGGCACGCTCGGTCAGTCCGACCGAGCCGATCTGCGGATTGCTGAACACGGCGTGCGGGTTGGCGGTGTAGTCGGCAGCAAGGGAGGCACCGTGCGCGTTACGGTAGGCAAGCTCACCTTCGTAGCTTGAGGTGTGCTTGAACATCCCCTGCCCGATAACGTCGCCATAGGCATAGATGTCGGGGTGCGTGGTCCGCAGCCTGTCGTCGACCACCACGAAGCCGCGATCATTAAGCTCGACCCCCGTCTTCTCCAATGAGAGCCCATCAGTGTTGGGACGCCGACCGGTGGCCAGCAGGAGCCGATCGCCCAGCACGCTACGTTCGCCATCGCCAGTGGTAACGGTCAGGCCGCACTGCCCATCGCGCACCAGCACCTGGCGCACCTCGGCTTGCAGCACGAGCTCCACCCGCTTGGCAAGCTCCTGCGTGAACAGCGCCCGCACGTCGTCGTCTTCGGCCAGCAGGCATTCGGAATGGTCGATCACCGTTACACGGGTGCCCAAAGCGGAGAAAAAATGGGCAAACTCACAGCCGATGTAGCCGCCGCCTAGGATGATCAGGTGTTCGGGCTGCTCAGTGAGGTCGAAGATGACGGACTCGTTGGTGAGGTACCCGCTCTCCGCCAGCCCGGGGATCGGCGGGATCGCAGGGCGCGCACCTGCCGCGATGAAGATCCGCTCGCCGGTCAGCCGCCGCCCGTCCTCCATCTCGATCAGCTTGTCGCCCACAAAACGCGCCCGACCATAGTAGGGGGTGAAGGCGCTCTCCACCCAACGTCGTACGGCAGCGGCGTCATCTTCGCGCCGTCGGCGAACCGTGTCGAGAACGGCCTGAAAGTCGACGCGAACCGACGACTGATCCAGGTGGATACCAAAGTCCGCGGCGTGCCGGATTGTCTGCATCACCTCGGCAGCCTGAATCAGGCCCTTCGTCGGAATGCAGCCGCGGTTCACGCAGGTGCCGCCGAGCTGGTCGGGACGATCATCGACCAGTGCGACCGACTTGCCGTCCTGTTGCCCATAATAGGCGGCAGTCAGGCCAGAACCGCCGCCGATGCAGATCACGTCGTAATGCTCAATCGCAGCCATGGTTCATCCCCACGTTACTGAGCGGCCCCGACACGTCGGACGCCAAAACAACATCTGCCCCGGGCGTAAGGCTTCAGCGAACCTCGCCTCGCCCCTCCAGACACGCCTAGACCTAAAAAATAAAGATAATAAAAAGCAAATAAAAAATAAAGAACATTGGTAGATGAGCGTCGTAGACGCTTTCTCGGTAATGCAGCGCTGTCAGCTGGCGATTTCGCTCATCGCCCGTCGAGGCCACCAATCTGATCATCAACATCGGCCACGATGTCATCGAAAAGCCGTCATTTTTTATGGCCGTGGACGGTACCGAAGTGATAAACATCAACTGTTCTCAATCTCACTCACTGCCGCTGAAGATGCTATTTCGTTCTAGCGACAGCGAATTGAACCTCTAGCTTTTGAGTTTAGACGCAATGGAGGCGACATATTCGCCCTGATGGCGGGCAATATCCAGCTCACGATCATCAGGTTGTCGAGAGCCATCAGCGCCCGCAATGGTCGATGCGCCATAAGGCGTGCCTCCACTCACCTGGGAGATGTCAGCTAGCTTGGGGTTGGTGTAGCCGATAGGCACAATAATCATGCCGTGGTGCGCCAGTGTGATCCAGGTAGAGGTGATGGTCATTTCCTGACCGCCCGTTGTCCCGGTCGAGGTGAACACGCTCGCCACTTTACCTGCCAGGCTTCCCTTGGCCCAAAGGCCGCCGGTCTGATCGAAGAAGGTACGCATTTGCCCTGACATATTGCCGAAGCGGGTTGGCGTGCCGACGATGATAGCATCATAGTCGGCCAGCTCCGCCGGCGTCGCCACTGTTGCTTCCTGGTCGACCTTTCCACCTGCTGCCTTGAAGGCTTCGTTACCCATGGTTTCAGGGACACGTTTCACAGTGACCTCTACGCCATCGACACTACGAGCGCCCTCAGCAACTTTGTTTGCCATGGTTTCGATATGACCAAACATGGAGTAATAGAGAACAAGAACCTTTGTCATTTTCGCTTCCTCTTTAGGTGAAAAGTGTTTTCATTGCTATCAAACACTGGAGTCCAGGCATAGATCATCGGTTTAGTTCAAAACAGGGGTATTGTTCATAGCGACAGTTCCTCGATAATAAAGCGTAGAGACTGGCGACTTTCGCAGTTGCAGTAATCGCAGCGATGTTGGTCGATAAAGATCAACTGTGAATTGCTGGGCGTAAGCACTTCAAGCTTGGGGTTCTGCATTGAATTCACCTTTGAAAAATGTGATGCCCATTCACTATCGCAAGCCTTCCCTGCTTACGATTGGACGACAATCTTTGCTTGGGATGATTGTGTGATTCTGTATATAAATGATCCAGCCATCATCAGAAGAAGCGCCTATACCGTGCCAACAGCATAGCTTTTTGATGGGCAATCACGCTCCTGCTTCGCACAGGAATCTCATGTTCTGTCCTTCGCTGAAACGCTTCATAACCAATTGCCTTATACAAAGAATTGGACACTGCAGTGTCCCAATACCCCAGTGATCCTCCAATCGCATAAGCGTGCAATCCATCGGGCACTTGTCCAAGCCAGCGCGGTTCAATCTGTTTTATCTTGCTTCCAAAGCCTTATACACACCGCTCGATGGGTACCCTGAGAAAGCTCAGCGTACCGTTTATGCGCTGATCGATTCTATTATTTGGCGCGCCTACATCGCTTCTTCTCTTTGCGTAGCCCCCTTTAATCCACGCATTTATTCGGTGACAGGTACTAATGGAAAGTAAACCTATACTGAGTTGGTTTGGCATTTTACCTCTTGCTCCCAGAGATCCCACGGAACCTCACCGGAGAGCAACACCGCTTGAACTGCTATTTGATCTGGTGTCGGTCATTGCAGTCGCCTCTGCGGCGGCAAGTCTTCATCATGCCATTTTAGCTTTCCACATAACTGAGGGGGTGCTGAAGTTCTCAGCCTCTTTCTTTGCCATTTGGTGGGCGTGGATGAACTTCACCTGGTACGCCTCTGCCTACGACAACAATGACAGTCTGCATAGAGTCTTAACAATAGTGGCCATGTCAGGTTCGCTTATTATGGCCGCAGGTATCGATCGATTCTTTCAGACAAATAACATAGACATGATCGTTACAGGTTTTGTCGTGATGCGCCTTGCAATGGTTTGCTTTTGGCTAAGGGCGGCAAGGCACGATCCAGAGCGTCGACTGACGGCCTGCCGGTATGCAGTCGGCATCGCAATTGTTCAGGTTTATTGGGTGGGATTGATGCTCGCCCAACCGATAACATTAAATCTATTGATAGGTTTTTATGCTGTCGGTGCCATATGCGAGTTATTGGTTCCGGCATACGCGGAGAGTAACTGCATCACTCCTTGGCACCGGCTTCATCTAATTGAGCGGTATGGCTTGTTTAATATTATTGTATTGGGAGAAACACTACTGGCTGGCAGCCTGGCCATTCAACGAGTTGCAAGCGACAACGTGGGCCAGGAGTTAATTGGTATTGTCATCTCTTCTTTGGTGCTGATGTTCGCACTTTGGTGGGTTTATTTTTCACAAGAAGAGCACGTTGCCCACCCGCGTTTGTCGCTAGCACTGCTATGGGGGTACGGTCATCTATTGATCTACATGTCTGGGGCTGTCGTTGGTGTGGGTGTCGCAGTACTAATAGATGCGGTCACCGGCCATTCCCATTTATCCAATTCAGTGGGTTTATACACCATAGCTATTGCTATCAGTGGCTATTTGTTCGGGCTTTGGATGATCAGAGAACGATTCGAACTAAAAGGAGCCAGTCGCTACATACTGCTATTAACAGCGGTCATACTTCTTTTCTCTCCTCTAATACTACCCATTGAGGGAATTGCTGCGCTATTGGTCATTGGCGTTGCAGTTCGAAATCACTACGCATGTAAATCCGTCAAGCAGGAAACTCCTCATGCAATTTAAGCCATCAACACTTGCACCCGCCATAGCAGCCTTGAATGGTCTGCATAAATGACATGTCACCAGCCTGAAATTAAATCGGGCTACGCAATTACGGACATAGGAATTGTTGACTCAATGACTGTCGCAACAAGCACGGAGAACGACCATGAATGATAAAACAGCAGCGTCTGCACCCACTGTGCATGACAACCTCGAAAAACTAATCATTATTAGGCATACCGTCCGCCCGGAATTCAGAGAACGATATGAAGCTTGGTTAAAACAAATAATTGCAGCAGCAGCAGAATTTCCAGGTCATGAAGGGGTTTATATACTTCGCCCCCAGCAAGAGAACAACACCTTTGAGATTGCTGTGCGATTTTCCAGCAACGCCGCCGCGGAAGCATGGCTGAGTTCAAACATCCGAAAGGAGTTGTTATCGTCCATCGTGTTCGCGCTCGCTGCTGATGAACAGCTGGAAATCAAAAGTGGAATTGATTTCTGGTTCACGCCCCCGGCCTCAAAATCCAAGCAGCCCACTAGATGGAAACAATGGCTTATAACTACCGCGGTAATATGGCCGCTAACGATAATAATTCCAGTACTGTATCAGCCGTTATTCAACATACTTCCTGCGATCTCCGTCTGGGGTGTTCGCCATGGAATTATCGCCGCGACTATAGTTGCTCTCGTCGTCTACTTAATTATGCCCAGAGTGGTTCGCCTCGTGGCCGGCTGGTTGTTCCGCTAGCACATCAGTATGCAGCTTTCGCCAGGTTTGCGGCGAGAGCCCTGTTTCGCGTCTGAACACGCGGCAAAAGTGAGACTGATCACAAAATCCGTGGCTAAGCGCAATATCGCTCAAGGAGAGTGTTGAACAGACCATGTTTTGCTGCGTTGCCTCCAAACGCTTAGCAGTCACATACGTTAGCGGAGTCATTTCGGTCGTCTGCTTAAACGCATGCGAAAAATGACTAACGCTCAAACCCAACAATGAAGCAAGCTCGGTGGTTCGTATGCAGTGGTCGAGATGTTCGCTGATGAATTCGTCAATTCGCGATATCTGCCAGCGTGCCAACCCTCCCCTATGTTTATGCGGTGAAGGCGAATCCTGACTGCCATCTGCCAGCAAAGCGATCGCCTTATTAAGATAAGTCGACGCGATGTCGGGATCACCGTGAAGGGTTCTCTCCGTTTCCTTCAGCAACGTCAGCAGTTGCTTACCCCGTTTTAAGTGCTCAGCACTACTGAAGGCGTTGTTGTCCAATGAGTAACCTGTGCTAACACTCCCGTTCATAGCTCTCGCTCCTTGGCCAAGGGCAAACTCTGGTAACTTGTTAATTCGTCACCATAAGTGTTACAGGATGGCGTTAGCGCGGAGTATCACACAGCCCCAAACGGAGAGGCATTTAACAACACTAAAGGGGGGGGGTTACGCAAGATCAATAATCCCGCGCTGAATGCTAATAGTCACCGCATGTGTTCGATTGTTGGCTCCAAGTTTGTCCATGATATTCCGAAGATGTCCTTTTACTGTCTCTTCACCTATCGCTAAAGCGACCGCAGCCTCCTTGTTCGACAAGCCACGTGCGACACATTGAAGTACCTCAAGCTCCCTGCCGGTTAGACCTTCCTGATCGATATGGGCCGCCAGCTCTGCCGCGATCTCCGGTGGGAAACGCCGTTTACCGGCTGCCAGAGCTCGTATCGTTTCAATCAGCTCACGGCGCAGCATACTTTTTAAAAGATAGCCGCGTGCCCCCGCCTTGATCGCTTGCAACGCTCTTACATCGCCTCGGTAGGTGGTGAGTACCGCAATGCATGCTTGTGGAAACTCCGACATGATGGCGCTACTGGCACCAATGCCATTGAGCTCAGGCATCTGCACATCCATAAGCGTCACGTCTGGTCGCGTTGTCCGGTATAACCGGATGGCCTCCAGCCCGTTGGAGGCTTCACCCACCACGCTTATGTCTTCATAATTGCCCACCACTGCCGCAATCCCCTCGCGTATCAGAGAGTGATCATCGACTACCAATACGGAGATGGGCTCCTGATGTGCGACCATAAGATTACCCTGCCCTGATTGAACGGTTTTGTTTGTCATCGAGTGCTTTTTCATAAGCAATGGTGCCAGGCAGTGATAACCTGATACGCGTACCGCTCTGGTCGCTGCTCACGATCATCAGTGTGGCCTCAATTCTGTCGGCAAGCTCATATATACCCCTCAAACCGCCGTGCCCAGGTCTGCCGCGCATTCGTTGGTAGAGTGGATCGATGCCCACTCCGTCATCAGCAACGAGCATCTCGAATCTGTCCTTAGCGTAGGTAAAGGTAACGGAAATCTGCGTGGCCTCGGCATGACGCAATGCATTGAAAACCGCTTCTCTTCCCACCTGATAGAAAACGTCGCGAACCTCATTGCGCAGAGGCAATGGCTGCCCCACGTTGCTGACGCGGTAGGCTACAGAAACCGAAGCGTCGGCCTCCTGCTGTAACAATTGGAATGCAACAGACAGATCTTCCGCCGGAGATATTTCGCCGCGCAGCCCCATAATTCGATCCCGGCCCTCGGCCATCACTTGATCGGCGCGATCCAACGCACGCTCCATCGCATGACGAGCACGGGACTCTTTAGGCAGACTGTCGGCGACCGCCTGGAAGCTGAGCATCATGCCCTGCACGCTTTGCAGTAAGGTGTCATGCAGCTCGCGTGCGATGCGCTCACGCTCGTGAAAGCGCTCTTCCAGGCGTGTTCGAAGGACTGCTTTTTCTCGTTGTGTATAAACACGGGATATCCAGAACACCAGCGCCAGCAGCGCCCCTGAGAAGAGCAGTAAAAACCAAGGCCGCAGATAGAAAACCGGTGGAATGTTGAAAATCAAAGCTTCATTAGGCCGATGGAATTGCCCACTCACATCAAGCACACGAACATGGAATTCGTAATTACCGGGGGGTAGCCGTGAGAAAACAGCTTGCCTGGAACGCCCGGCATCAACCCATTGCGCATCATGACCACTGAGAAGGTATTGAAAGCGCATGGTCTCTGGTGTGGCGAGGTTTAACGCAGAATAGTCAATAACCAGCCTTTGCGGTGCTACCGGTAAACGAACAGGTGCGGCGGAGATGTCAATATCGACACCATCGGCTGTAAGCGCCTGAATCGTGATGTCGGGTGGATGTGACATATCGCTTGGTTTATGGGGATCAATACGGACGACGCCTTGGCCGGTGGCGAACCATAGTAAGCCTTCCGGCGTAGAGACTCCGGTGGGCAGTGGCAATACTTTGTGGGGATCCATGGGTAGCCGGCCAATGTGATCGTGAGAGCTGTACAGGAGTGTGTCACCGCCAGCTATCACCCGCTCGATCTCCGCTGCAGGCAGCTTAAAGATGCCACCGCGACTATGAACCCAGATGTCCATCCCGGATTCTCCAGCGTTCTTCTCTGCCGGCGCGGCGACTAAGGCGTAGATATTCTGGAATGATTCGGCAGCCGGCAGATCTAGACGATGAAAGCGTCCATCCTTGAGGTAGGCCAGACCATGCTGACCACCTACCCAGGTGCGTTCGGGGAGATGCAGCATGGCTGTGACATGACCAATGTCCAGCCCTTCCTGGTAGCTCCAGCGCTCGAACGTCTGCTCGGCATAAGACACCAATAGGTTATCTCGGTAGCCGAACCATAGCTTCCCTGATGTATCTCGGGAGGCGCTCACAGGCATCACCTGACGCTCCGAATCACTAAATGGGTCAATATATTGCCATTGCTCATTAGACCAGACGAATAGTCCTTCTCTGTTGACGGAGACCCATATATCGCCATTTTTTTCTACCGCCATTGTCCTAATGGCAGATTCCGGGGTGGATTGGACGGGTAATGCGGCGATACGCACAAGCTCATCGTCCGAAAGTGAAAAAACACCCTGATGCCCGCCAATCAACAAACCGTGTTGCTCACTGTTCACCAATGAGTTGATCGGCATGTCTACTTCTAAGGTGGAATGGCGCGTATTCCGAATGCCCTTCAGTTGGCCGTTGTCGGAGCCGACCCAAAGTAAACCATCATCATCTACTGCCAGTGCAGTACTGCCCACGCCGGTAGATAAAGCGAGGGGAGCCAGGACTTTACGGTTGAGTCGATCCAGGCCTGCATCCGTGCCTACCCACAGAGTGCCATCACGGTCAATGAACTGGGCCAATACATAGTCAGAGCTGAGACCATCACGCGCGGTATAGGAGCTGATTGCATCTCGGCCCTCTATAGGCTCATGTATCTTTCCGTCAGCAAGGTAGTGTAAACCGGATCCACGCGTGCCCAGCCAGGCACCTCCCTGCTCATCCAGTACGATACTGCTCGTATTTGATATCGGTATCTCTTCAAACTCGACGTTAGCAAAGCCTGTTTTTATCAAACGCAGTAATCGCTCACTGGAGCGATCGGTTACCCACACGTCGCCTGAGGGGGATGAAGCTATTGCGCTGATGGATTGACTCCTGATGCCCGTTCCCATGAACGAAGGTGCGCCTGGGGGGAGTATAAAAAGCTCCTCTTCGCTCGCGGCCCAGATATATCCATCTTCATCCACGTGCACTGCTCGGGCATGGCGGCCAGTAAAGCCCATCTCCTCGCCAATCGGGCGCCAACCTGTGCCATCATGGATCGCTAACCCCTCATCCGCCGCGACCCAGACTCGCCCCTGATGATCCTCGGCAAAGGTGTATACCACCCCGTCCGGCAGGCCTGGATCAACCGGTTGCATCACGCCATTTTCACTGATCAAACGGGCTCCACCGATACGAAAACCCACCCACAGCCCTTCCGTCGTACTGGCAAGCGCTGAGACCACGCCCAGCGGCTCGCCGTCAGCAGGCTCGAATTTCTCGAACTCGAAACCATCGAAGCGATACAAGGAGTCATGAGTACCCAGCCAAAGGTACCCATCAACGGTTTGCGCAAGCGCGCCCACTGCAGTCGGGCCCTGGTCACTGGCAGTCCAGCGGCGGTGATCCATGTCGTTCGAGATTCGCGCCACTGCACTTGAGTACGCAAAACAGCCAAGTACGAGGCTCAGCAGCAAAATCACATATGTTCGCAAGGAATACACATACAGCATGTATTAAGTACCAAGGCCATTGCCCAGTTTCAAAACCGGCCCAACTGCTGCTGAAGCCATTCAATAATTCGATCCGCGACATGCTCCCAGCCTGGCTGCACAATAAGCAGATGACCATGCCCAGGAAACGCGATGTAGTCTGTGGGAGCCAAGGATCGTCTCTGATAGAAATAGTTGGCTAAAACCACAGAACTGGCAACCATTCGATCATCACTAGCCGAGATGAGTAAGAGCGGCCCCCGCTCCTGAGTGAAGAGTAGCCTGCCACCCACGCCCAGTGCCGCCGTTATCATCAGGGTTTGCGGGACTCTGCCAACCAACTGCTCATACAGCGGCGCTGCTAAAGGGCGGGATGCCGGATGCGCTACACGGCAGAAAAACTGCGCAGGCGTCATGCGCAAAAAGCGCATGCCTTGCCATCGCTCAGCGCTTGCCGTGAGTATCTGCAGTAACGAGCGACAGCCAGGCGAGACCCGCTGCGGTGGTCGCGAGGCGATGGCGATACCAGCCCCCCCTATACCACGGTCAAGCAGCAGTTGAACGATCAGCCCACCCATCGCATGACCAATCAGAATAGGTGGCGTCGAAAAACCTGCAATCTGCACCGCGTAGAAATCCACAAGGTATTTAAGGGGTGAAAACCTGGCCTCTTTGCCATGCAGAACTTGATACCACCCTTGCTCACCCGGCACGGGTAGCGACAGAACACTGCAGGTGTAACCGCAGGCTTTGAAGTGGCGCTCGAACTTTTCCCATACTTCAGGGATAAGCCAGTCGCCTTGAATAAAGCAGATATGGTGGCCCACGATCGACAATTAGTGGCCCGCTAGATGTATTGAATAATGCTTCATCGTTCTGCGCAGCTTATCGGCCAATAGTCTGCACAGAGAAAGACATCTGCGACTGTTGATCGATAAAGATCCGTTGTGAACAGTTCAGCTTTGAATTGCTGGGCGTAGGAATTTCAAGCCTGGAGTTCTGCATGGGACTCACCTTTGGCAAATTTGATGGATGTCGAAACACGCCAGCACACTGTTGCAAAATACCCTCGCTGACTCTTGGATAACTGCCTGAGATTGGGACAATAGTGTGATGAACGACGCCCGACTAACTGCTCGAGCGTCGTGGAAGTTTCAGCTACGCATAAAGCTCAGCACATCTGTGTTGAACTGGTCGGCATCAATCTGGGCAAGCCCATGCGAACCACCAGGGTAGACTTTCAGGATGCCGTCATTGACGATCTCAGCAGCCAATTCAGCAGAAGCGGCGAGCGGGACGATCTGGTCGTCATCGCCATGGATAAACAATACGGGCTTGTCGATGGCTTTCAGGTCAGCGGTATAATCGACTTCAGAAAACTCGTGAATGCAATCATAGTGAGCCTTGATCCCTCCCTGCATGCCCTGCAGCCAAAACGATTCCTGCAGCCCTTCATTGACGGCAGCCCCTTCCCTGTTGAATCCGTAAAAAGGCACGGTCAGGTCACGGAAAAACTGCGAACGATTCGACGCAGTGCCCGCACGAATACCTTCAAACGCTTCCATTGGCGTGCCATGAGGATTGCTATCGGTTTTCAGCATCAAAGGTGGCACTGCACCAACTAATACGGCTTTAGCCACCCGCGAAGAACCATGGCGTCCGATATAGTGCGCCACTTCGCCGCCACCGGTGGAGTGGCCAATCATGATGATATTGCGAAGATCCAGATGCTCGAAAAGCTCGGCGAGATCGTCCGCATAACGATCCATATTATTGCCATCCCAGGTCTGCTCCGAGCGCCCGTGGCCCCGGCGATCATGGGCAATAACCCGATAACCCTGCTGGCCGAAGAACAGCATCTGGTTATCCCAGGCGTCTGAGGAAAGCGGCCAACCGTGCGAGAAAAAGACTGGCTGACCCGAGCCCCAATCTTTATAGAAAAGTGAGACGTTATCGCTGGTAGTGAACGTAGTCATGGATACTGCTCCTGTTGGTGAGTACCACTGGGACGTTAAAGCGCTAATAACGGAGACGATAGAACAAAGATGTCGCGTTTGGATGGATAGAGGTTCGAAGAAATAGTTTGGTACGCCCCTTGCCAACTATGCCGTTGCCCCGCTTGAGAACGATATGCTCTCTCTGTTTACATCAACGTGTACTGGCTGCGGGTATAGCGGGTTGTTGCAGGAGGGATAACGAGAATCGAAAAGCCATCAGCGCGCACATCGCCGAACAAATCTCGTCATCCCTGCTCAGATTATCCTGCGCTGCCAGGCACTGGCGTATTGAGCAACTGCTGCTCCCACATATACGCGATACTGCTGCCACCGCCATGCTGCCTCATGACCTCGAGTATCTCGGCAAGGTGCTCGGTTCGTGCCCAGTCTCGCTGCCATTCGGACGCCAATGCCATCCAGGTCATCATGTTCACGCCGGCTGCAATCATGCGCTGTATGCCAACTTCGTGAGCCTCCACCGACGTACCGCCAGAGGCATCCGTGATGACAGTCACGTCCCAGCCCTCGCCAGCAGCCTGGATAGCCGGCATGGCAACACAAATTTCGGTCCACAGGCCTGCGATGATCAGTTGCTTGCGGCCCGTCGCCTTGACCGCGTCTACTGTTGGCTTGTCTTCCCAAGTGTTGATAAACGTGCGGTCGATGATCTCCTGGCCAGGAAATACATCAGTAATCTGAGGAAAGATGTCGCCGCCCTGGGCAGCGACCACACTCGTCAGGATGGTAGGAACATTGAAAGCTTTTGCAGCCTTCGCAAGCGCCGCTGAATTGTTAATTACCATCGTTGGTTCGTGACTATTAAGATTTGCGAGCTGGTAGGGTTGGTGGTCAATCATCACCAACACCGAGTCTTCGGGACGAAGAAGAGACGCAAGGCCATTACGAAAAGTCATGAAAATATCCTCTGTCAGTTGTCAACTTTTGCGAGCTTGGTTTCCCGTTAGCAATGCGCCAGCGGCAACATTGCCCGGAATTAGATACTGCTGCACTTATACTCAGCGCAGTAGCCCCCTTTGAAGCTAAGCTGTGTCGCAGAATGGGGAACAATGAAGGGGATATCGAAGGGTCGTACATCCTGTGCTAGATAGGTGCCCAGAGCGGCACCACACTGTTCTGGCGAAAGCACAAGGCATGCCCAAAAAGCGGACACTTATTTGCAGCAGTATCGTCCTATTCGGGTTTTCAGCCGGGTAGTAACATTTTGCAGAAACATTGTTGCTATTCGTGGAACGCTAAAATGGACATTGAAGAATTACAGACATTCGTAGAGGTTGCTCACGCTGGAGGCATATCACCTGCCGCCCTTCGGCTCGGTATAGCCAAGTCGATTGTTAGTCGCCGCCTCGCCCGTCTCGAAGCGGAACTGGGGGTTCAACTTCTTTCGCGAACCACCCGCGGGGCAGCGCTTACCGAAGCTGGTACTACCTTTAGAGACTATGCAGCCAAAATCTGCGTAGAAACCGACGTGGCTAGAGAAGCGATTCTACCCAACGGTGCACTTCGCGGGCGCCTGAGAATCGCAGCTCCACTATCGTTTGGACCAACGCATTTCGCTCCTGTACTGGCAGAAATGGCACGACGACACCCTCAACTACACATACACACCTGCTACAGTGATAGCCGTGTTGATCTGATCACCGATGGTTATGACTGTGCGATACGGCTTGGCTTTCTAGAGGATTCGACCCTGAAAGCACGGCGCGTTGGCCCTATTTTCGGCAACCTCGTTGCGAGCCCATGCTATATCAAGACACATGGGGCGCCGGGGAAGCCAGATGAAATATTGGCCCATGAGGCTCTTATGCAGGGCACAGAAGCCTGGCAATTCATGGACGGAGACAAGATCATAACGGTGCACCCGCAAGGGCGATTCAAGGCCGACAGCGCCACAGCCCTTGCCGCCGCCGCTGTAGCTGGGCTTGGCGTAGCCTGGCTGCCCGACTTCATTACCCAGGAACATAGGGCATCTGGTGCGCTTGTTCCCATTATGACGCGCTATCCTCCCCCTCCAGCCGGTGCCTATGTTATCCGCCCGCCAGGCCAGCATCCTGCACGGAAGATCCGGATCCTTACCGAGATGCTGATCGAGTACTTTGAACACTCTCCGTACCTATGGAGTGGCTCGGCATTGCGCTCAGTTTCTAAGAGCACCAAGGCTTCTTGAGTAGCCCGAGTTAAACAGCGCCACCATAACGGCGGCAACGGCCTATTCACTATGATGTTAGCCGAGCTGGGGATTGGCCAACACTTTAACTGCTGCTTACAGCCTTATATTGAAAGAGGGGAATGGGTACTGGTGCTGACTATATAATCGCTCCGCTGCCATTTCTCATGATGTTCACTGCCCCCGATTGTCCAGCAAAACGCCCCCAATACGTGAGAGCGCACACCCAGTGTTACTGGTGTTCGTTCACCGAAAACCTCAACGGCGATGCCTATTGGTAGCAGTATCGTTCTATTTCCGCTCTTTATATGTCAGTACCATTGTGTGGAAACCCTTGTCGCTGATGGGGAACACTAAAGTGGGCAGTGAAGAGCTACAGACATTCGTGGAAATTGCTTATGTTGGGGAAGTTTCACCGGCTGCTCTCCGGCTTGACGTCACCAAGTCGACCGACAGTCGTCGGATCGCCCGGCTTGAAGCCGAACTTGGCATCCAACTGCTTACAAGATCCACCCGCGAGACCGCCCTCACTACGCTCACTACGACCAGAGACTATGCAGCTAGAGTAGTCTGTGCCGAAACCGACGTAGCCAGAGAAGCGATTCTGTATCATTGCCCTATATAGAACGACTAGACCTTCGAGTTGCTAATGCAGGAACACTCACGCGTTGAATTATTAGATGTCATTGCCTTCATCCGGGTGGTGGAGACTGGGAGCATCGGGAACGCTGCCGCGCGCCTTGGTATTGCGAAATCCATGGTCAGCCGCCGCGTAAGCCGCCTGGAGGCTGTACTCGGCGCTCAATTGCTAACCCGAACGCCCAGAGGTACGACACCGACCGATATCGGTCGCGAGTACCATGCCCGCGCTGGCGCCGGTTTGGCTGAACTTGAGTCAGCGCAGGAAGTCGTCAACAAGTTGACGAGTGAGGTTTCCGGCCACCTTCGTATTCAGGTCCAGACTGCGTTTGGCGAGTTTGTATTTGCGCCACTGCTCGCCGAGTTTGCGCTACTGCATCCGCGCCTTCAGCTCGACATTCGCTTCGAGGATCGTCAGGTGGACATGAGCGCCGAAGCCTATGACCTCTCGATCTGGGTGGGCGCTGTCTCAGACCAGACACTCATCACGCGCAAACTAGCCAGTGTGCAATGGGTCGTCGTCGCTAGTCCGGGCTATCTGGATGCACGTGGACGCCCACAAACCCCAGCAGAAATGACCTCACACGATGCCCTGCTCCATGCTTTGGATACCGGCCATTGGCGCTTCCAGGGCCCGGAGGGCTGGGAGCATGTACGCATGAATTCACGCTTTCGCACCAGTAACGGGCAAATGCTCCTGGCCGCCGCACTTGCGGGTCTGGGTATGGCACTCGTTCCGAGATTCATGGTCGAGGATTCGCTGGCACAAGGCGAGCTCGAAGCGGTGCTGCCTGTCTTTCCACACGAAGGCGCCGACCTGCATATCTACATGCCGGCTGCACGATCCCGTATCGCGAGGATGCGAGCACTTGTAAACTTCCTATACGAAAGGCTTGCTCCGGGGGTATGAGCAAATAGACTGCGCTTCAGACCGGCAGCTTCCAGGCTGCCAGAACCAGCGCACCACCTAGCAATGCGAGGGCAGTAAATACAGTAGCCAAAGCGGTACTGGGGCGAGGCGGTCGCCAACGGCTCCCACGCTCCTGGGCTATGGGCGTGTCTGCCACCCCCGTTTGAGACGTCAGAGTCGCGTCGCGGAGGGTTCGCAGCTCTGCAAGCTTCCGCCGTATCCGCAGGGTGAGCAGTATCGCAAGGTAGATCGTCGTGAACCCGGCGATCACAGCCACCAGGCGCAACGTATCCAAACTTGCGCCAAGCGGGGTTCCACCGACTGCCCGGCTCCAGTCATTGTAGCTTCCTAGCAGCGCCGGACCAGCCAGCCCGCCAAGCGCGTTGACGATCCCGAAAAGAACGATGAAGCTGATCAATTCCCTGCCGCCGTGTTGAAGTGCGCTGGTAATGCCCAGCAATAACGCGGGCCCCAGAAAGAACGTTCCCGCGAAGGCGATCGCGCCCTGAGTCAAGTAAAAGCGTTGCAGATGATGCGAACCATCCGACATGCTGTCGACCAGGGCGGCAAGGCCGATAATCCCGACTGCGAGCATCATTGGCCTGGCAAGCTTCTCGGCATTTACTGTGAGGGCGCTAATCACAACCCCACCGACCGCTCCGCCCAGTATAGCCATCGAGAGCACGGCAAGTTGCTGCGACGTGCCGCCCAATTCACTCACCACGCCGATCGCGATTCCCTGTTCTGCCAATACGATCCGCGCCATGAAGACTGCTACGGCGAAGCGCGCGACGTCTCCGCGCCCGAGCCAACGAAGGTTCAACAGTGGCGTCCGGCGGGACGTCTCAATTGCACCTGCTGCCATCAGTGCCGGTATGGCGATGAAAAGTGACGTGACTATCCACGGCGCCTGAAACCACCCCTCCCATCGGCCCAGACCCAGCACAGCAGCGATTAGAGCCAAACCGCTACCCATGAGAACGAAGGTCAACAAGTCGAGTGGCTGAAAGACGCGGACTCGCTCTGCCGGCGGCAGGCGTAACACCCCCACTGCCGCCAGTGAAAGCAGGGCGAGTCCCGCCTCGAGCAAAAACAAGGAGCGCCATCCTTGGCTGGCAAGTAACGACGGCGAAAGGACGTGGGCCAACGGCACGGCGCACTGCGTCACTCCGATGCCAAGTACCAGCCCCCGAAGACGCCATCTCGCAGGAAAAGCCTGCATCATGTTGAAGAGACACAGTGGTATCAGTGCGACCGCCACGAACCCGCTGACCGCGCGCACCAACAACGCCGTCCCGAGGCCAGGCACGAACACCAGCATCAGCGCCAGGATGGCATGAAGGCCCAGAAAGGCCAGGGCGAAGCGGCGCAGCCCGTATTGCTGTCGCACCTTAATCAGCAGCAGGTTGGCCGAGACAGCGGTCATCACATAACAGGTCGTTAGCCAAGCCACTTGGTGGGCACTCAGGTTCATTATTTGCTGCAAATGGAGGGTGTTGACACTCACCAGTGCGCCGCTCAGACCCGCAGTTGTCCCAACCAGCACTGCGACAAGTACGTAGGCCACTCGAGTAGCCGCCCCATGCGTCGGCGTTGCAGGAGATCCGGGGACGGGAGAGCGCTCATGCACGGGAAATTCCACAACCTCCTCATCAAGAAGGTCGCGAATCGTGGTCATCGAGCGGTGCTGCTCAGGCTGGTGGCTATCGCGGCGAATTGGCATTGACGAAGTATATAAGGCCACTCGCCAATCTGTGGATTGCGCATTGAGCAACGCTAGGTTCTCAAACACGCATCTGGATTCAGGTCACGTAGATCCGGGATGATGGACAGTAATGCCGAGTCGGTATCAATTCCTGACGAGCCGCTCTGAACCATGACCGGAACCACGAAAAGGACTGAACTAATGCTCGAGAGATCGATTGATCGTATTACCAGAATACCTGCGCTGGGCCCGGGTTTTGACGGTGAGAGGCATAAGGCCGCTTTGGTGATAGCACCTGGTGATCTGTCCATGACCGATCCGTTCTTCCTCATGGCCGATGACAACATCACCGAAGCTGGAAGGTTTGGGGATTCGCACCCACACGCCGGACTCGAGACCGTCACCTTCATGCTCAACGGAATGATGGAGGATACCGGGGGACGGCTGGAGGAAGGTGATGTCGAATGGATGACGGCTGGCAGCGGCATCGTCCATGCTGAGAACTCTATGGTCTCCACCGGGATGCGCCTGTTCCAGCTTTGGCTGATTTTGCCCGAAGCGCAGCGCAACATACCGCCACGGGTGCAGATCCTACGTCGCGCGGAGATGCCGGTACACACTGAGCCTGGCGTCCTGGCGACGGTCTACAGCGGCAAGTCAGGCAACGCGGTGGCGCCTACGCTGAACGCAGTCCCGGTAACCTTGATCGACATCCGGTTGGAACCCGGGGCCACTTTCGTGCCACATTTGCCCGGCTCCTACAACGCGTTTGTGGTGGGAATTAATGGAGAGGTGGAGGTCGGCGCCACAGCCGAGATACTTGCTAAAGATACGGTGGGCTGGACAGGCCCCATGGGCGACGGCGACAGTCTGCTTAGGTTGCGGGCGGGTGATGATGGCGCTCGCCTGCTGCTATACGCCGGCCAGCCGCAGAGCATATCGGTGGTTGCCAAAGGGCCCTTCATCGCTGGATCTGACGAGGAAATGGCCGGCTACTATGCCGCTTATCGCCAGGGGAAATTCCCCCACGCTGGCACGATGCGGCCTGCACGCTTCTCCGAGGACACGAAGCGCGGATGACCAGCATGCCAGAGCCGCCTTAGCGCACCGACCCTGCCGAGTCTCCAGCCAGACCAGGATTCAACGCTATGTGCTTGTACTCGATGAAGTCATCAAGTGCAGCATGTCCGTTGAGCCTGCCCAGGCCAGATAGCTTGAACCCGCCCTCTTCTGTGCCGTCATACACCTTTGCCCAATCATTGACGAACACGCTGCCCACCTCCAGCGCCCCAGCAATACGCAGGGCGCGGTTGATATCCTGCGTCCAGACGCTGGCTGACAATCCGTAGTCGCTGTCGTTGGCAAGGTCGATGGCTTCAGCCTCGTTGCCGAAACGCTGGAGGGTGAGAACGGGCCCGAACGTCTCTTCCTGAACGATAGCCAGGCTGTTGTCACTGACCTCGATCATGGCGGGACGAAAGAAGGCGCCTTTGGCGAGCGAACCATCGGTAAACGGCCCGCCTCTGACCACGGCCGTCGCACCAACCTTCAAGGCGTGTCTGACGACCTCGTCGACGCGGGCGACATTCGCCTTGTCGATCAAAGGCCCCATGTCACTTGCTGGATCGGAGGCTGGGCCCACACGCACGGCGCGCAGCCTCTCGGCAAGCTGATCCCGAACCGTATCGTACACCCCGTCCTGAACGAGCAGCCGAGAACCCGTCATGCAGAATTGACCAGCGAAAACCGTTAGAGCCTTCTCGAGCACGGGCAGCATGGGGGGAACGTCAGCGTCATCAAAGACAATCATCGGCGCCTTGCCACCCAGTTCAAGTCCGAAACGCTTAATCCGTCGCGCGCCGACCGCACCGATGGCCGCCCCAGTCTTAGTGCTTCCGGTAAAGCTGATCGTCGGCACATCCGCGCTTTCCACCATGAGAGCTGCGCCCTCTGATCCGCTCTCCGCGAAGATGTTCATGACACCGTTCGGGAGGTCTCTTACCTCGGCGAGGATCTCTGCCAGTACCGCTGCCGTCTGCGCGACCTGGCCAGGCATTTTCATCACTACGGCGCACCCTGCCGCCAGCGCCGGGGCGAACGATCTGGCCCCCAGGATGATCGGCGAGTTCCAGGGCACAATAACACCGGCCACCCCCATCGGTTGGCGCAGGATAACCGACAGGCTGCCCGGTCGCGGCTGCGTGGCGCGCCCCGCTTCCGTACGCGCCATTGCGGCCCAGTAGCGCAATTTACTGGGGGAACCCTCTACTTCCATTGCCGCTTCGCCCCTGACTTTGCCGTTCTCGAGCGAAAGGATGTCAATCAGCCGATCCCGGTTCTTTTCGATCGCCTCAGCCATCTGGTCGAGAACCCTGGCGCGCAGTTCTGTATCGTGCGCCCAGCCAGTGCCGCGAAAAGCGCGAGAGGCAGCGGCGATAGCAGCAGCGGCCGCGGCACCGCCTTCATCGGCGTAGTCTCCGATAGACTCATAGGTCGCTGGATTGACGGAGTTGCCGCGCTGCGACGAAGAGACAAAGCGGCCATCGATCCAATTACTAGCAGAGTAAGTCGTCATCAATATTGCTCCGGATTTAATAGGGTGTGACACAGCTCCATATTGCCCCGACAGTGAGGCGATATCGCTAGCTCACAGTGCCCCCGGCCAGAACGAGGCGAGAGGGGGCAGCATCGGGCTCAGGCTTGGAATGGCGGTGGATTCTCGCCGCGCAACCGGTAGCTGGGATTCGGCCGCTCGATGCGGATCGACTCCATCACGGTATAGGCGTGATACTTGGTCTGCGTGGTCACACCCGCCAGGCGCTCAGACCAGAGCTTGCCATTGCTGGTCTTTTTTTCGAGTACGTACTTGGTCGTGTAGTTGACCATCGAGTTGATCCAGTTTTCGGTACCGACCCAGAAGCGGTCGAGACCTGGCTCCAGAATAATGTCCATCAGCCGGTCGGATCGCGCGTAAATATCGACAGCCGCCTGCGCACCTTCGAGAATGTCAGCGAAATACTCGATGGACTCCTTGACCAGCTCGGGCGTGCCGTACTTCATATGATGACCGGCGACAAGGAAGTCGAAGTCGTACTCCATGATCTGGTGCTGAGCCTCATACCAGGCGGTGATATTCTGCGAGGCATCGCAGTGCATAAAGGTGGCGCTGCCAGGGCTGACGATATCGATGCAGGTCAACACTTTCTGGGCTGGTGCGTAGATGAAGATGTTACCAGGACAGTGGTTCTCGCCCTTGTAGGAGAGCTCCAAGGTCACGCCACCTATTGTCAGCGTATACTCTTTCGCAAAAGTGATCGTCGGCAGCGGCCGGCACGGATCCGGGAAGCGCTCCAGCAGTTCTTTGGTGATATCGTGGGCGACAATCTCCACGTCCGATCCGTAGACCGAAGCGGCACCAATATGATCGGTATGCCAATGGCTGTAGATCACATGCGTTACCGGTTTGTCGGTGACCTCCTCGATCGCGGCGAGCATGTTCTCGCCGAGCGTCGGTGGGGCATCGATCGCGATCACGCCTTCGTCGGTCACCACGAACGCGGCATCATAGCCGCCGCTGGTCACCCAGTAGAAACCACCGCGCAGCTCCTCACAGTGATAGCCGAGCCTTTTGAAGCGCTCGCTCCAGAAATACGCTGGGTAGTATTCAGCTGGGTCGAGGGGATGCTCTCCCGCTTCCGGGAAACCGTAACGGTCGATCCCGAAGAATGCGGGAGTATCTGATGCCGTAATCGGCTTTTGATGGTTGTCACACATGGTTTGTTTCCTTTCTCTGTTAAATGTCGCGTTTAGTGTTGAGCGCTGAGCAATCACTCTGTCAGTGCTCAGAAACGCAGCACTGCCTTGATGACGCGGCCTGCGGCAACGTCGTCGAATGCCTGGTTGATGTCCGAGAAATCGTAAAAGGTGATGAGCCGGTCAAACGGAAACCGGCCGCTGCGATAGAGTCCGATCAGTTGGGGAATCATCAGCGCAGACACGGCGTCGCCTTGAATAATGCCCTGGAGCGTCTGCCCAACAGCCAGCCGCGACGCATCGACCATCGCCCCCGAATCGGCACTGAATGCAACGAAGCCGAAACACCCCAGAGGCGCTAGTGCGCTAATTCCAGCATCCAGGTTCGACGCCCGCCCGCTGGTATCAAGAACGAACTCAACGCCCCGCTGCTCGATCTGCCGAATGGCGGCGGAGACATCCACCCCACCCGCGGCGTTAATGACATGTGTCGCACCAAGCTCCATGGCAAGCGCCAGCCTTTGCTCATTCACATCGATGGCAATGATGGTGGCGGCATCAGCCACCTTGGCGCCCATGATCGCGGCAAGACCGACCGCGCCGACTCCGAATATGGCAACAGTGGCGCCGACCGGTACCTCCATCGCTTTAAGAACTGCACCTGCCCCGGTCTGCAAACCGCAGCCGAGCGGCCCGAGGATTTCCAGTGGAATGTCACATGGCACTTTGACGGTATTACGCTGGTGGGCGAGCGCATAAGTAGCGAACGAGGACTGGCCGAAGAAATGGGCATGGAGATCGCCCGCCTCTTGTGCATTGACACCGATGGAGCCATCCAGTCTGGCGCCAGCAAAGTTGGCCTCCAAAACCTTGTCGCAATAGGCCGGGTGAGAAGACAGACAGGGCTTGCATTGCCCGCAGGAATTGTAGGACAGCACTACGTGGTCGCCGGGTTTCAAGTGCGTCACCGTTGAACCGACGCGCTCAACAATGCCCGCGCCCTCGTGACCCAGAATTGCCGGCAATGGAGTTGGCAACAGCTGCTGCCGGACATGCGCGTCGGTCGCACAAATTCCTGTCGCAACCATCCTCACGAGCACCTCGTCCGGCCGGGGATCTTCAACGCTGACATCGTGCATGACGAAGGGGGCATCCTTACGTTCTATCACTGCTGCGCGAGCTTTAGTGGTCATAAGTAGTCCTGCGGGTCTGGTTGAAAAGTGGAAAGGGCTCGCAGGCGTTGCTGTTCCGCGAGATGATCGCCCGTACCCAATCGGCATTGTGGTCACCTCCATGAAACACAGAGGTTCGTAAAACGCCTTCACTGTCGCAAAGCACCGCCGCTTGTTATTGGATGGCTGCCGGAGGTTTGTATGAGCGTGTGATCACCTGCAAGCGTGTAGATCTGATCATCGTCGCCTATTCGGCGAATACAATTACCAGGCGTTGCACTGAACGTCAGAGTTCTTGCGGGGGGGGCGTGCGGGAGTTTGCCTTGGTGCTCTATACTGCGGCAGCGCATAGAGGTATCAGTAGCGTCCTATTTACCTTCTCAATCGGGGAGTAGCGTTTGGCAAGAACTTTTGGCGCCAGATGAGGAACACTGAAATGGACATTGAAAAGCTACGGACATTCGTGGAAGTTGCTTACACTGGAGGAATTTCGCCTACCACCCTACGCAGGCATATACGGACTCCCCTCACCAGGTCAATGCCCCTGCACGGAAGACTCGGGCCCTGACCGAAATCACGGTAAAGCGTCAAAGGCTGTTCCTTCTTAGGCCGGATTGATGGGGATAGGCTCAGGGGGGGTAGCCCCTGAACCTTAAAAGTCGCCCCAAAGGCGAACCTTAGGGTCGGCGAATCACCAGGTTGCGGATTTCGGACATGTCTTCCATCGCGAAACGCACGCCTTCGCGGCCCAGGCCCGAGTCCTTGACCCCGCCATAGGGCATGTTGTCGACGCGATAGCTGGGCACATCGTTGATCACTACCCCGCCGACATCGAGATGATCCCAGGCATCGAACATCTTGAACAAGTCGCGGGTAAAGACGCCCGCCTGCAGCCCGAATTTAGAGGCGTTAACCTCGGCGAGAGCAGCATTGAAATCAGTGAAGCGTGATAGCACAGCGACCGGGCCGAATGCCTCTTCAGTGACGATCCTGGTGTCGGCAGGCACGGCTTCTAGCAGGGTGGCGGCGAGCATCGCACCCTCACGGTTGCCGCCGCAGAGTAGCGTCCCACCAGCAGCGACGGCCTCCTTGACCCAGGTTTCGAGCCGCGTCGCTTCCTTGATATCAATCATCGGGCCGATGAACGTGTCGCGCTGCTTGGGGTCGCCCGCCACCAGCGTCTTTGTCCTGGCGACCAGCATGTCGCGGAAACGGTCATAGACATCGGCATGGATGATGATGCGCTGCACCCCGATACAGCTCTGCCCCGACTGGTAGAAAGCCCCGAAAATGACACGCTCCAGCGCATCATCGAGATCGGCATCCGCATCGATGATCACCGCGGCATTACCGCCGAGCTCGAGCACCACTTTTTTCTTGCCGCAGCGCGCCTTGAGATCCCAGCCGACATCGGGAGATCCAGTGAACGAGAGTAGCTTGAGTCGTTCATCGGTGGTGAACAGGTCAGCACCGTAGCGGCTGGCGGGCAGGATCGAGAATGCACCTTTGGGCAGGTCGGTCTCGGCAAGCACTTCGCCGATAATGATCGCGCCCAAGGGGGTACGGCTCGCTGGTTTCATCACGAACGGACAGCCCACCGCAAGCGCCGGGGCTATCTTGTGAGCAGCCAGGTTAAGCGGGAAGTTGAACGGCGAGATGAACGAACAGGGCCCGATGGGTACCCGTTTCCAGATACCCTGATAGCCCTTAGCGCGCGGCGAGATGTCGAGTGACTGGACCTCTCCGGTCGTCCGCACCGACTCCTCGGCGGCGATACGAAAGGTATCGATCAGTCGACCGACCTCCCCCTCGCTGTCCTTGATCGGCTTGCCCGCCTCGACGCACAGCGCGTACGCGAGCTCATCGAACCGCTCGGTGAAGCGAGTGACGCAATGGGTGAGCACCGCCTGACGCTCGTAGCTCGCCATCCGCGCCATGGGTTCTGCTGCCTCGACTGCGCCGGCGATCGCCGCATCGATCGTCGCGGCGTCGGCCTGGGCAACGTGGAACGCGACTGCGCCGGTGAACTTGTCGGTCACGGCAAGATCGGTGTTCGGCTGTTGCGCCACGTTGTTGAGATAGAGCGGATAGATGGACTTGAGATTAGTCATTCGAAACTCCCGGGGCGCATCCCGCTTTCCACCGAAGCTGAAGAAAAGGAGTGCAATTCTTTCGACAGCATCTTGATGTCGATGTTGAGGATCTGGTCATTCTCTGAATAGTCGACCGGGCAGTCGATCAGATGAACGCCCGGTGTGTCGCGGGTATGTGCGAGCAATTGCTGGAGGTGCTCAGCACTTTCCACGCGATGCCCGATAGCGCCATAGCTTTCTGCATACTTGACGAAATCGGGGTTGCCATAGGAGAGGCCCCAGTCCTTGAAGCCCATATTCGACTGCTTCCAGCGGATCATGCCATAGCTGTTATCGTTAAGAATCAACACGGTGAGGTTGAGCTTCAAGCGAACGGCGGTTTCCATTTCCTGGCTGTTCATCATAAAGCCGCCATCGCCACAGACCGCCATCACCTTGCGATCAGGGTAGACCATTGCCGATGCCATGGCAGAGGGCAGGCCCGCCCCCATAGTGGCGAGCGCGTTATCGAGTAGCACGGTATTAGGCCGGTAGGCCGGATAGTCGCGTGCAAACCAGATTTTATACACCCCGTTATCGAGGCAGATGATGCTATCTTCGGGCATCGCCCCGCGGATCTGCTCGACCAGGTAAGGCGGGAAGATAGGGAAGCGTGCATCCCCCGAGATCGACGCGGTGTGCGCGACCTGCCCCTTGCGCGCCGTCAGCATGGCGTCGAACGTCCAGCCACCATTGGGAACGATGTCCTGCTTGATCTGCCAGATCGCATTGGCGATATCGCCGACAACCTCGATCTGTGGAAAATAGACCGGATCAACCTCAGCGGTCTTGGACGAAATATGAATCACCGGTGTACCGCCCGGCTGCATGAAGAACGGTGGCTTCTCGATCACGTCATGACCAATATTGACGATCAGGTCGGCGGCCTCGACCGCGCGGTGGACAAAATCGCCCGATGACAGCGCTGCGCAGCCGACAAACTTGGGGTGACGTTCGTCGATCACGCCCTTGCCGAGCTGAGTAGTAATGAACGGAATGCCGGTCTTCTCGATGAACTGCCGCAACATCCGGCAGGTCATGGTGCGGTTGGCACCTGCGCCGACCACCAGGATCGGCGATTTGGCGTTTTCAAGGGCATGCACCGCAGCGCGAATCGACTTCACATCGGCATTGGGTCGCCGCGTATGGCTGCGCTTGAGCGGCATTGATTCAGTCTGCTCGGCGGCGATGTCCTCGGGAAACTCGATATGCGTCGCACCGGGCTTCTCCTCTTCGGCGAGCCGGAACGCTTCACGCACCCGGCTGGGGATGTTGTCGGCGCTGGCGAGCTGATGAGTGAACTTGGTCAGCGACTTCATCATGTCAACCACATCGAGGATCTGGAAGCGGCCTTGCTTCGATTTTTTGATCGGTTTTTGTCCGGTGACCATCAGGATTGGCATACCACCAAGCTGCGCATAGGCGGCGGCGGTGACTAAATTCGTCGCGCCGGGCCCTAGCGTCGCCATGCACACCCCGGCCTTCCCGGTATGCCGGCCATAGGTGGCAGCCATAAAGCCTGCCCCCTGTTCGTGCCGGGTAAGGATCAGCTGAATCGAGGTCGAGCGGCTGAGACTGTCGAGCATATCGAGATTCTCCTCGCCAGGAACCCCGAAAATATACTCTACCCCCTCTTCCTCAAGGCACTGGATGAATAGATCGGACGCTTTGGTCATGGTGGAGTTCTCCTGGAGCAGGCTGTATGGGATAGGGAGGATAACGTTCCTATTCAGTACTGGTGGCGTAAACGAAACCGATGTGTTGAGCGTAGTTAGCGATAATCCGCAATGTGCCAAATACCTCCTAGTAGGCCATGCTTGATCATCGGCGAATAGAAGTGCTGTTCACCCTTGACGGACGCGATAAAATCTGTGAAATGACTTGTCACTATCACAAAGGATCGACGCTTATTATTGGATGCCAGCCCGCAATTTGGATGCGTGTGTTATGCGCGACGCCCAAAGCCCCTTCAGGTACCGCGAGAAATCAGTTACGAAGAACGCAAGAACTCAATAGCCCTGCTCCTTTGGCGTTCCCCTTTTCGCGACAAAGCTAATCAGCGGACGCTACTACCGAATCAAACATGTGAACATGCATAGTACTAGCCAGAGGCAACGGCACCTCTGACGATGTCTAGTAGAAACCGATGGGTTATCGACGACTTCAAAGCCATTAAACAAAACCAACTCTGAAGGGCCGACTACTTGAAACAGACCAGGCTAATACTGACACTGCTAATAGAGACGGAAAGAGTTATTCATCTAAACCCTGACGCCGCTGCGAGGCAGTTGCTTCGGGCAATCTCCTTGCTTACCGCTGACAGTGATAGCAAACCTTCACAGGACAGAGCCCCCGGTAGGTTAGCTCGGTGGCAAGTTGCTCGTATCAATGACTTTATAGATCAGCACCTGGGCCGATGCATCCGGACAAACGAACTCGCATCGCTATTGGGCCTGAGCACCAGCTATTTTTCGCACTTGTTCAAAAAGACCATGGGAATAACGCCGCTGATGTATGTAACTGCAAGACGAGTCGAGGCTGCAGGACAATATATGCTCTGCTCGGAGTGCTCCCTAAGTGATATAGCTCTGAGGTACGGTTTTTGCGACCAATCGCACCTGTGCCGGGTATTTAAACGCGAAACAGGCTTATCGCCGCAAACCTGGCGAAAACTTTATAGTGATGTCACCTCTCGTCGTAGACAGTCTGCATAAGGCTTATCGCATGATGTTTAGTGATTTAGCTCCGCAAAATGCAGGTTATGTTCGAAATATTCGATAAGCAGTTCAGTAAGAACCCGTACTTTTCGGGCGGGATGGTGCCCTGGCGGGCGGATAACATAGGCACCGCCAGGGCGCACGGGATAGCGAGTCATAACCGGAACGAGCGCACCAGAAACTACATAGTCCTTAATAAGCCCACTGGGAAGCATACCGACACCAAGCCCAGCCACGGCAGCTGCGACCAGCGCTATACCATTATCGGCCTTGAAACGCCCTTGCGACCGAACAGTAATGATCTTGTTGCCATCCATGAATTGCCAGGCTTCGGTGCCCTGCAGTAGGGTCTGATGGTCAAGGAGCTCGTCTGGAGTTTCCGGCGCACCGTGGGCTTTAATATAATCTGGACTCGCAACAACCGTTCCATAAATAGTTCCTACCCGCCTTGCTATCAAGCTGGAATCCTCAAGATAGCCAAGCCGTATAGCGCAGTCATAACCTGCTGCGATCAGGTCGACGACATGATCACTATAATAAGTGTGAATGTGAAGGTACGGGTGTCGACGTGCCATTTCTGCTATCACCGGTGCGAAGTGGCTGGCACCAAAAGAGAGCGGCGCAGATACCCGCAACCGACCACGTAGGTCTCCAGCGGGAAGGATCGTTTCCCTGGCCACATCAATTTCGGCGCAAGCTCTGGCTGCATAGTCGCGGAACGTGATTCCGGCTTCGGTGAGAGCAGAGCCGCGAGTGGTGCGTGCTAAAAGTTGAATCCCAAGTTCCGCTTCAAGCCGGAAAAGCCTTCGGCTAACGATCGACTTCGATACGCCGAGCCGGCGTGCAGCCGGCGAAATCCCCCCAGCCTCAGCAACTTCCACAAATGTCTGTAACTCTTCGATATCCACTTCTGCATTACCCACTTCGTGACCCAGCTATACACAAAGGCGTTCTACCGCATCAAAAATAGGAATGGCAGTATTTTCTAAATAAACCTGCTCTGAGCTTTTTTTTCTCGATAGCGCTATCCCTTGGTTCTCGATGCATCCCACACTAGCATCACTTGGGTGATGGCAGCGTCTAGCTCAGAGTGACGAACACCGTCTCGAGCCAGTGTGGAAAGTCCCAATAAAAAAGAATCAAACACCGTGGATAATGCTTGCACATTGGTGTCAGCCCTTAGCTCACCGTTCTCGATACCGCGTTTCACGCAAGCCATGATACCTGCGCGGGTTCTTGCCCGGGAACGTGTTAATGGAGCGATCACTGCGGCATTCGAATCCGAGGGTGTGCTAATGACACTCAACCCCACCATGCAGCCTTTGGGGTGCCCACGCTCACACTGCATCTTAGCGGAACGCCGTAGAGTCACTTCAATGGCGTCGCGGGGATCAAGCTCCGCCTCCCATAAGGATTCTGTAACGAGCGCATAGGTGGACAAATAACGTTGTGCGCACTCCTGAAACAACGCTTCCTTGGAACCAAAGGCTGCGTAGAAACTAGGGGCAGAGATACCGCTGCCGATACCCGCCTTTAATTGGCTTAACGACGTAGATTCATAGCCGTTCTGCCAAAAAATGTGCATCGCCTCTTCCACTGCCTTGTCACGATCAAAGGTTCGCGGTCGCCCCATCGTTGCCATATCGAACTCCCTAAATTATCCACCCAATTAATATACTATTCGGTATATAAATCCTTGACAAGGCACTCCTAACACACCTAGATTTATACCGATCAGTACATATGTAGCAAATTGCTGGGTATCGCAGCACTGAACCGCAGCCCAGAAATTACTTAACCCTTAAAAAGGATCTTTGTTGTGAGCTATTTATCCGCACAGGCAGAATTAGCTGAACCTGATCGACTCCCACTCGCTGGGCTGCTGGCCTTGGCCATGACGGGCTTTATCTGCATTGTCACAGAAACAATGCCAGCGGGCTTATTACCACAAATCAGCCAGGGCTTTGACATTAGCCCATCACTCGCGGGTCAAATGGTGACAGCCTATGCGCTGGGATCCCTGTTAGCCGCCATCCCGCTCACAATTGCCACCCGCGGATGGCGGCGCCGCAACGTATTATTAATAACCATTATTGGTTTTCTTATTTTCAATTCAGCTACAGCGCTCTCCACTAATATCTGGTTAACGCTAGCCGCTCGCTTTTTCGCCGGGGTTGCGGCGGGACTTGCCTGGAGCCTGCTTGCTGGGTACGCAAGACGAATGGTGGCGCCTCATCAGCAGGGTCGTGCCTTGGCAGTGGCAATGGTAGGAACGCCAATTGCTCTCTCCTTGGGCGTCCCTCTTGGAACCTTTATGGGTTCCGTTATTGGCTGGCGCGCGGCGTTCTGGATTATGTCAGCCTTGGCGCTCGTCTTGATTATATGGGTACTCGCCAAAGTACCTGATTACCCCGGTCAGCCCACTCACGAACGTATGCCATTGCTGAAAGTGTTTACGACGCCTGGCGTGAAACCGGTACTGGCGGTTGTTATCGCGTGGATGCTCGCTCACAACATTCTCTATACCTACATTGCACCCTTTGTGGCTCCTGCGGGACTTACCGATCGTATTGATCTTGTTTTGCTGGCGTTTGGTGCGGCGGCCCTCTTCGGTATCTGGCTAACCGGGAAACTGGTGGAACGCTTTCTGCGTGCAACCGTACTGGCAAGCTTGGCAGCATTTGCCCTAACGACGTTGGTGTTCGGTTTGGGCACGTTGAATCCTCTTGTCGTTTACCTGGGCGTCGCTATCTGGGGCATTACCTTCGGTGGTGCGGCAACGCTACTACAAACGGCGCTTGCGGACACTGCCGGTAGCGGCTCTGATGTAGCACTTTCCATGAATGTAGTCGCCTGGAACAGCGCTATCGCTGGCGGTGGATTATTGGGAGGTTTTCTGCTGGAAACATGGGGAGCTGGCTCATTTCCATTTGCTCTTACCTTGTTGCTCTTAGTAGGACTGGCGATCGCATGGTCGGCCAGCACACATGGTTTCCGACCCGGGCAACGCACCACAGCTACCCCTTCTATTGGTCACTAAGCCAATCGTTAAACCTTTTTTACCAACCTAGCAGTAACCCTCGGCTTCTCCGCCGACCCTTCCAACATGCCACTAATTGAGGATTAATCCGTGTCCCAACATCATAGCAATGCTTATCTAAGTACTTCATCGACTTCTCCCGCCGATGAATTCCCGATCCCTGAGGGGTTCACTAGTGGGTATCAGACCATTGATGGCGTTAAACTCCATTACGTTAAAGGCGGATCTGGCCCACTCGTTTATCTGGTGCATGGTTTTGGTCAAACCTGGTTTGAGTGGCACCAACTGATGCCCGTGCTAGCAAAAAGCTTCACCGTTGTTGCGCCAGACCTCCCGGGACTGGGCCAGTCGGCTGTCCCACCCTCCTATAGAGCCACAGATATTGCAGTGCTGCTCTATAAGCTCGCCAAACAGTTCAGTGGTAATCAGAGGTTTGATCTGGTTGCCCATGATATTGGCATCTGGAATACCTACCCTATGCTGGTGAAGCATCAGGACGCTATTCGTCGTGTTATCTACATGGAGGCTCCGATCCCTGGCGACAGCATTTACTCGTTCCCCGCTTTTACCCCCGAAGGTGAATCATTGGTATGGCATTTCAGTTTCTTCGCCGCAGAGCACCAGTTGGCAGAAAAGCTGGTCTCGGGTAAAGAGCGCATCTTCTTTGAACACTTTATCAAAGTTCATGCTACCAATAGGGAGGTATTCACGTCGGAGCTTCTTGACCTGTATGCTCATTCATATGCCAAACCACACAGCCTTAATGCCGCTTTCGAGTACTACCGGGTGCTCAATCAAGGCGTAAAAGATAATAACGAATTGGCCAAAACAAAGGTCACTATTCCTGCACTTGCAATTGGCGGTGGAGATCATGGCGGTATGGGGCAGTATCAGATTGATATGATGCGGCATTACGCCAGCGACGTGACAGGCATCGTTATCCCTGGTGGCGGTCACTGGTTGCCTGAAGAGTGCCCCGAAGCGCTGAATGAAGTAGTGATGGATTTCTTGAATAGAGACTAAGCGAGCCTACACGCTCTTGCGTTTGGGGCTGTGAAAAAACCATCGGGACTTATAAAGTCCCGATGACGGCATAACAAAAACCTGTGCCCCTTAGCAACAGACCTAGCTCATCTGCTGACAATACTGTTAAAACTAGTAGTCACTCATATCTACTCAACATCCCCCCAAGCACCGATTATCGCTAATATATAGAAGAGATCCGACGAAAACGGTAGACCGTCGCAGGAGGAAAATTGGCTAACGTGCGGCCTAGCCGTTCCGCTTTGATTCCAAGATGATGCTGGATCCGCTGTGAAACGGGGCATCGAGCGCCATAGGTGAACTGATAGAACACGCCCTCTGGCCCCATCTTACGAAACGCCCCCGACAGAACCGCGACCACTTTACGTGGCGACATGGAAAGTAACGGCAGGCCGCTAATGACCGCACCGGCAAGCTTCCCATTAAAAAGGTCGACCATCCGAAGACGAGTGGCGTCCATTCTCAGTATCTGGGCCTGCGGATAGAGAATACTGAGTGCAACCGCAAACTCAGGCATCGATTCAATCAGCGTAAGATCCTCTTGTTTAACACCACGTTCAATCAATGCGCGCGTAAATACCCCGGTTCCCGGCCCAAGCTCTATCACGGGCCCCGTTGCGTGCGAGATTTCAGAAGTGATAAGTCCTGCTAGGGCGCTTCCGGAGGGTATAACGGAAGCGACAAGTAGAGGGTTCCGGGCCCATGCCAAGAAAAAACTCAATGATTCATTCGTAGCCGTGCACTGCTTCATAACCGATGCTCCTGAGCGCAAGTTATAGACGGAAACAAGTCGGTTGCATGCGCGCTTTTGGTGCTCCTAATGACACTCCTCCGACCTGATACCCTTCGCATAAGCCAAAACAGGACAATTTCTAAACACAACAGAAAACCGAGTGCCACCAGGATGAGAGCCGTCGTATTTTCAGCAGCTGACCAATAGGAAGCAGAGTAACCGATGCTAATAAATAGGCCGTTCCAAATTACGATGCCAGCAGCCGAGGCCATCAGGAAACTCCCTGAGTGACTGCGTAGAAGAGCCGCAAAGGCAGGAGCGAATAGCCTGATGGTAGGCACGAGTTGAAGTGCAAAGGCCAGTACGGTCTGGTTTCGCCGAAAGATGCAATCCATTGAGTGATGCGATCAGCAGACATGCCGAAGAGGCGCCCTAACCTGCAGAGAAACCTCATAGAGCGTGGTTCACCAAGCCCTCTAAAAACGTAAAAGCAGAGAGTGGCCCCTAAGGTATTACCCGTAACAGTCACAAGGAAGGCAATTGACGGTGACCAAGTTCCTTCCGCTGCGGCAATCCCAACAGTAAGCAGTAATCCATAGGAAGGTATTACCGGCACGAAACGCTCCGCAAACGTGATAGCGAAAAGTGCGATCAAGCCATAGGCACTGAGCCATGCGGTAGCGGTACTAACTGGATCGAAGTTCATAGGCTATGCTCTCCTGTCACAAACTACTGCGAGCCCCTCTTCACACCGCAGAGGTAGATAGAACGTTTCGCGTACGGCGTTCAGCTATCGTTTCAGTAGTGATCAGTGGTAGGGAAGACTTATACTTCGATTATCAGCGACGCTGGAATGCTGAACTTTCTCCAGGGAAAACAGCACTCCCGTCAATCGTTCCGACGCCTCCCATAGCCTGCTTGCAACCTCTATATCCAGTGATTGTGGAGGAAGTTTTGCCGCGGAAGGATAGCCTCTGGTTTCACCCAGTCTATTAGGGCCGTAATAGGCACCACCCTGCGCGTGCGGTGACGTGGCGGAAAAAAGTGTCGGTAACGCTCCCTGCGCTGCTGGCTGAAACAGGAACCAAAGGTAACGACGGACGATACCCACGGCACTTTTTGCACCAGCGCCATTGGGCAACAGGTCGGTGCGTGAAACACCGGGGTGTGCAGCGATACTCTGGATACCCCAACCTGCGGCGTCACTGCGTCGTTGCAATTCGAGAGCAAACATCAGGCAAGCCAGTTTTGACTGACCGTAGGCAACCATTGGTTTATAGCTACGCTCGGACTGCAAATCGTCGAAGTCAATTGTACCGCTACGAGCGGCGACGCTTGAAAGAGTGACGACACGTGGTTGATTTCCCTTGCACAGCAGCGGCAATAGCTGAGCCGTCAAAGCGAAGTGGCCAAGATAGTTCGTGCCAAACTGGAGTTCGAACTGATCGGCCGTCATTTTCCGATCTGGGGGCGCCATAACCCCTGCGTTATTGATAAGGAGATCGATGCTGTCAAATGAGGCGTGTAAATGTTCACCAAATGCTGCAATGGAATCGAGATTAGCGAGATCTAACGCCTCAAACCACACATTCGCGTTGGCAACGTCGTGACGAATCCGATCAATGGCCGTCGCCCCTTTCGATACGTTTCGCCCTGCAAGAATGACGTTTGCGCCAGCGCGAGCAAGCGCCAATGCGGCTTCAAACCCAAGCCCACCTGTACCAGTAACGACCACGGTACGGCCACGTTGAGGGGGAATGTCAGAAGCAGTCCAGTTGGTCATGGGCCGAGCCTCGCATTAAATAGAAGTAAGATCAGTGAAGTGCCTAACTCAGTTCATAGGCAGTGCCGTATGGAGCAGTATTGAATGGCGAGATTAATTTGCGTTTAAGGCTTTCGGCATCAGCGATATGTCGTACTTGGAATGCAGATGCTTCGAATAGAACTGCGTGAGCCGTTCTATGGCTTGATTGACGTAATCGGACTTGTAGTACAAGTCGTAATGACTAGCCCCTTCAACGATAAAAAAATCCTTCTCAGTGGCCGGTGAAAGATCAAACAACGATTTACCATTCTCGTATTGACCAGTGTTGCCGCGGCGTCCTCCAACAATCACTTGAAGCGGCTGCGTTAACAGTTCAGGTACCAAGTTAAAGGCATCAAAGCCGAGCAGGTGGATGTAACTGGTGAAGAGCAAACGATTGCTGGCGTTGGGGTGGCGAAAGCGCGACTCCCGGTAAAATGTGACAGCTTCTAGTAATTCCGGATCCGTAATGCCAACGGCCTCTGCCACTTTCATGCTGTCAGGAATCCAGGGATCAAACCTAAGCTCGGCACCCCGCACCTCCTCTGTACGTTGCGTGCCTACTTCTTCCAGCGTTTTGAAGAGTTCATCCCTTGTCTGCATCTCACGAAACGCCCGGCCTATATCATTAGCCACAACCGTTCCAATCGCTTTGAAGCGCCTGTCGGTAAGTGCAGCGTTAACCGCATACCCACCTCCGGCGCAAATTCCCAGCAGCCCAACGCGTAGCTCGTCTATGAAAGGCAGCGTCATCAGAAAATCCACAGCGCAGCGAATGTCCTCAACGCGAACAGATGGATCCTCAAGATTGCGGGGCTCCCCGCCACTTTCCCCTTGATAAGACGGGTCGAAGGTAAGGGTTACAAACCCTTGATCCGCCATCTTCATTGCGTAGATCGCGCCGACCTGCTCCTTTACACTACTCCCAGGCGTGGCTAGAACGAGTGCAGCATAGCTCTTGGTTGCGTCGAAACCGTTGGGTAAATGGATATTTCCAGCCAGTTCGATGGCTCTGTTTCTAAAAAAAATGCGTTTCATACTGACTCTCCTGCTGACATTACCTAGTGCCGCCGCATGCACAGGAATATTGCCTACGGCGACAAGGAAAAATTGACTGGCAATCGGCAACTCACCCCTGCCATATCACACGCTTCAAACGGTCACCGCTAATCCATTGTTAACCAACAGGATGAAGGGCAGATGGGTATAGCGAGGATGAGTTAACGGTCACGTTATGGATAATATGTGTCAGTCATCTCTTCGGTGATCGCCCATAGGCGGGCAGCGGCCTCAGCATCGTTGGCCGCAGGAGGAACGGTCGCTAGGCCAAGCGGACCGCTAACTTCACGCTCTCCGGTCGGTCCGTAGTATGTGCCCCCTTGCGCTTCGGGAGAGGTAGCAGCATACAGTGTTGGTAACGCCCCCTGTGCCGCCGTCTGGTAGTGTTCACGGTTGGCAGCCCACCGTTGCCCCTGCTCGCTATCCAGTCCGGGGCCGCGGGCAACCAGTTCAGTTACCGCAACGCCGGGATGAGCAGCCATGCTTTGGATACCCCAGCCTGCAGCATCGCTGCGTCGCTGCAGCTCAAAAGAGAACATTAGATCCGCCAGTTTTGACTGGGCATAGGCCGCCATCGGCTCGTAGCCCTGGGTGGACTGCAGGTCATCGAAATTGATACTGCCTAAGTGAGCGGCAATGCTGGACAGGGTGACAACCCGAGGAGAATCGCTCTTGCGTAACAGCGGTAATAGCTCTGCGGTCAAAACGAAGTGCCCAGCATAATTGATGGCGAACTGCAGCTCGAACCCCTCAGCAGATACACCGCGTTCTGGTGGGGCCATAATGGCCGCGTTGTTGATCAGACCATCCAGCCGGGGAAGTGAGGTGCTAAGGCGTTGGCCCAGGGCATGAACCGAGGCGAGATCGGCTAGGTCGAAGGGTTCAAAGGTCACCTGTGCGTCAGGCACCTCCTCTTTTATCTGGTCAATTGCCTCCTGCCCACGCTCGGGATTGCGCGCCGCGATCACCACCTGCGCTCCCGCAGCCGCGAGCGCCTTTGCGTCTTCATACCCCATGCCACTGGTTCCACCGGTAACCAGGAAAATACGCCCCTCCTGGGAGGGCATATCGGCCAGACTCCAATCAGGTTTGGGCTGGGTCTGTGCCAGCGCGCCACCCGCGAAGAATACACAAATCAACAGCACAATAAGGACAGTGAGACGAGTTCGTAACACATTAGACATTCTTATTTCCTCATTTAGATCAGGGGTATACATCGGTAGATAAGTAACGCCTGCTCAACCTCAGCAAGAGGCGCTCTACGCCATTTTGATCATGCTTCAGCAGCGGGCCGTCCCTAATTCGTGCTGATATATTCATTGTGTAATTCTCATAGCCACGGCTTGGCTTGAGTTTGAGCAACACGTGCTCGCGTCTCTGGCACTGAAGAGCTCACGCTCTTCTCTATCGGCTGATCAAGGCCGCTGTACTCGCCTGAAAGCACAGGGGTAGTGGGCGGCAGGGCCACACGACCGGCCTGCGTGCGACCCAGCCAGAAACCCAGTGCGGCCCAAGCCAACGCAAGAGGTACCACCACACTGACCAATCCCCCTATGGCCAGCCCCAGTCGCCCAAGTGCGCCTTCAGTTTGAGCACCAACAACATCGCCAGCACGGTAGATAAAGGTATCCACGAAGGCCTTGGCCTTGTACTTGTCCTCACGATCGACCACGGTAAATAGCGCCTCTCGCGCTGGCCGGGTAACGCCCCGTTGGAGCGCACGCGTAGTGGCCTCAAGTAGGATTAGCACCAAAAACGATCCGTATATCGCCAACCCGATAAAACCCAGCGCGGTGGCTACCGGCAGGATCGCCAGCGCCACACCTAAGCCGTAACGTTGGATGATTTTCCCGGTCAGAGTAAGTTGCAGAACCAGCACCGCTACCTGCGTCCACATATCGATGTTGCCTAGTATTTCCGCACGCACGTCCATGTTGTCTGATACTGCTGCCACCATCTGCAGGCGGGTGAAGTAGATAAATGTTGCGAGCACCGTCATTAGCAGGATGTAACCGGCAATACCGGTCAGATAGCGAGAACGGAAAACTGCACGTAGCCCTGCCCAAGCGCTGCCACCGATACGTTCATATTCGCTAATGAATCCGACGGTGGTTGTGTCAGCGCTGGCTTGATCGGGTGCCACACGCACCAGCAGCCATGCCAAAGTGAGAGCGAGCAGCAAGAAGCCACCGGCAACAAGCAGCAGGCTGGGCGTACCTAATGGCAGAGCTAATTGAGACGTAAGCCATGGGCCAAAAATCGCGCCGAGGGTGCCGCCGACCGAGATCAAAGCGAAGAATCGTTTGCCCTGATCGCTCGTGAAGCGATCCGCGAGCAACGCCCAGAACACCATGGTGACGAACAGATTGAACACACTGAACCAGACAAAAAACACCTGTCCGCTGCGCTGTCCCACAGCGGCGGGCGCAAACATCAGCATTGCCCAGAAGGCCACCAAGCTCAGCACGAAGAATCCGTAGGTCGCCCCAATAAACTGCAGGCGCTTCAAGCGGCTGACCAGCCAGCCGAACAGTGGATTCACCGCCAGTGTTACCACTGCGGTGCCAATAAACAGCCAACGTATGTTCTCGATACCGCGCTCCATTCCCAGCACATCACGTACAGGACGTAACAACATCAATGCGGTCAACACACAAAAGAAGAACAGCGCTGCAATCAGCACAGGAGCAATCTCCTCACGGCGGAGATTGAATAGCGTTTTCAGTAGGTGCGGGCGTCGTGACGCCGTAGGTGTGGTTCTGCTCATTGAGATCGCATCCTGAGTTAAAGCACGCCACATAGGCGTCTTTAGTTCTTGGTCGAAAGTAGCTGTTGTCGTAGCATTTACCGGTGAGATTAATTTGCGTTTAAGGCAATCAAGGCGAAGGTGATCTCTCAGAAAAGACGCTTTCCAGCTGCCGCCGCGCTCCAAACAGGCTTTAAGTAGAAGACTTAATCCGTTATTAATGTCGTTTTAGGAACGTCGCTGGTTGAGCACACATTAGTCGCTGTGCAGCTTGCTCTCGGCCTACTTGGCAGCTTTATCCGATATCGCAAGCTGTCAAAACCTTTTAAGGGTTTCTATTGGTCAGGTCAGACGGAGTCAATTCCCGTGCTTCATGGTCTTGATGCATGGCTATCGCGTCGACATTGGTAACTCTGTTATATTTAGTCGCCCCCCGCTCAGCAAACGCTGCATGAGAGACAAGCATGAATGTAATAACCAGCGTTGCGTTTAACATTTTCATGATTCACTCCTCCTGACTAAAACGTGTTTTAAGCAACAATAATTTTAAGTTAATCCAAACAATTAAAGTGGCCACCGATAATTAAGCGTGCCGCTCCTGCTTGGTATTAATAACTACCTTATATCCGCCCAGAACCATTTAAGGGCTTCAGCTCTGAGGCGAATAAGAGAATGTTATGGGATAGATATACCCGCGATATGCCAATTTTTTCGACGTTTTGTCGCCAAATGTGACATTCAAGCCAAATATAATTAAATAAAGTCTATTTCACCTTTAAATATTTGAGCAAATGCGCGGTTTTAGCGCTGAGACAAACTGATACAAGTACGACACACTATTACAGCTCAGCCATAGTAAAGTGCTCTCATTGCATATCTATAAGGGAATGTCGACTATGTATTTTGAACATGCTCAGGATGTTCTTGGGCAGTGGATCTCTTGGTCTCAGAAAAGCAAAGTGGCTCTTGTTATAGTGACATCGACAGAAGGCGGCTCGGTGCGCATGCCGGGTGCTCTGATGGCCGTGTCCGACACTGGCGAAAGTTGCGGCTATATCTCAGGCGGCTGTATCGATGCAGATGTCGTTAATAATGCGCGAGAAGCGCTTCGCTCTGGCCAAACAGCATGGCTTAGATACGGCAATGGCTCGCCTTTTATGGATTTGCCCCTCCCCTGTGGAGGTGCCATTGAGATTTGCGTCCTTCCAAGTGCAAAGGCCGATATCCTAAGTGCGTGCCATTATCGGCTCGCTTCTCGCCTGAAAGTCACACTCAATCTCACGGAAACTGGAGACCTCCAACTGGGGCAACCGACAGCCGCAAGTGTATTGTCTTTTCCATACACACCCAAGCTACGTCTGCGCATCGCCGGACGAGGTGCCGACAGTTTAGCGCTAGCCCGACTTGCAATGGCAAGTGGTATTCAAACCGAGCTGCAACTCCGTGATGGCACAGACATCCAAGAAGCTCAGCGACAAGGCATCAACGACGTTACCAAGTTGACGGTGCCTTCAACGCTGCCAGAATTGGACGATGATCCCTGGACTGCCTTTCTCCTAGCCTTTCATGATGTCGATTGGGAGGAAAAGCTCCTTGCTCAAGCGCTTGAAGGATCCGCCTTCTATATCGGCGCTATTGGAAGCAAGGCAACTCATGCCCGTCGCTGCGACAGTCTTCGTGTTCACGCTGGTTTTACTGAGAATCAGATCAGTCGAATCCGCGGCCCCGTTGGGTTGATCCCATCAATGCGAGATGCATCCATGCTAGCCGTCTCGATACTCGCCGAGATCGTGGAAGCCTATCAGCATGAAACGCGATTTCTCGATCAATAATCCGTGCAAGCACACAGCTGAACTCACGTAGGAGGTTGTCATGCATGTTTTAAGACGCAAGCTCCTTAAAGATGGAGTGTTTCATGTTTCGCCGCCTTAATATCCTACTGTCCCTTCTCTTGCTGGCCTCTTGTACCGTGCCGCCGAATTCCCCGCAGTTTCAACCGTCAGAAAACCTGCCTCCCTATGAGCAGGAGAGTTTTGATCAATATGTGCGCGAAACCCGTGCGTGGATTGCCGATCATCGCGCTTTTATCGGTGAAAACCACGACCTTGAAATAGAGCTGAATACGCCGTTTGAAATCCGTCCCGCTGAACCGGCGCAGCGCGGTATCTTGTTAGTTCACGGACTGGGCGCAAGCCCGTGGTATTTTATTGATATCGCGACTGCCATGGCGAATGACGGCTGGCTGGTTCGCTCCATCCTGTTGCCTGGGCACGGCACCCGACCTGCCGATTTGATGCTAGCTAACAGTAAGGATTGGGAAAATATCATTGCCCATCACGCCAACCTGCTGGCAGAGGAGGTCGACGAACTTTGGCTCGGCGGTTTCTCAACTGGCGGTAATCTGGTCACTTCCCATGCGTACACAGATGACAATATCGAGGGGATACTGCTGTTTTCTCCGGGGTTTTATCCTGATACCAACTATCTGTTTCTCACCCCAGCCATTTCTTACTTCTGGGACTGGCTTAATATCGATGACGAAGACAATATCGCCACCTACCAGTCCCTGCCCACGCAAGGGGCCTCCCTCTATTATCGCTCGGTCAGCAGAGTACAAAAAAATCTCGACACCGCACGCTTTAACAAACCTGTCCTAATGACGATGAGTCAACATGATAGTGTCCTTGACCCCAATGCGACACTCACTGCCTTTCAAGATCGCTTTCCTCATAACAAATCACGCTTCGTTTGGTACGGTGATACACCGCAAAACCTTGATGATCCCCGAGTCACCGTCCTTGTTAGTCACCTACCCGAACGGCGCATCAGCACTTTCTCCCATATGAATGTGCTGTTTGCTCCTGAAAATGCCTATTACGGTGAAGCAGGGAGCTACATAATGTATGAAAATGGTCAGGATGATATACCCCGCCCCGATAACCCTGAAGATCTCTGGTTCGGGGATGGGGGCAAAGCGCAACGGGCGAATATCATGCTCGCCTGACCTGGAATCCCTATTTTCCAGACCTTCTCGACAACATTCGCGAGGTAACAGCCGACTAAATGGCCGGGTAGGCTAACTCGTTCTTCCTACATCATTAAGTAAATGAATAAGTACGGCCACCTATCAGCTTTTAAATACAGGCCTTAATCCGCTATTAATATCGATGTAGGAATATCGCTGACTCTCCTTATCAATCGAGCTGCCCGCTATGGATGCGATCCTCCTTGTTGAAGACGACCACATGCTGGGTCGTGCGCTGTCATCCGCCCTTGGCCAGGAAGGCTGGCGCGTTGTGCATTGCAAAGACGTTGCATCCGCGCGTACAGCACTGGTCGACCACGCATTCGTCGCAGTTCTACTTGATCTCGGGCTGCCGGGCGGCTCAGGATTGGAGGTGCTGTCCTCGATGCGCAGTCGCTACGACCCGACGCCGGTGCTGATCATTACCGCACGCGATCAGTTGAGCGACCGCGTCCGCGGGCTGGACGTTGGTGCTGACGACTACATCGTCAAGCCGTTTCAGCGCGACGAAATGCTGGCACGGCTACGTGCGGTGCTGCGCCGCAGTCGTGGCGCAGTCACCCCCGTGTTGCGGTGGCGTGATGTCGAGATCGATCCCGCTGCGCGGGTTGTGACCCGTGAAGGTCAGCGTATTAGCCTCAGTGCGCACGAGTTCCGTCTACTGCTGGCACTGTTCGAGTCTCGTGGCCGTGTTCTCAGTCGTGATCAATTGCAGGATCGGCTCTACGGTGACGATACGGAGATCGGCAGCAACACCGTTGCGGTCTTCGTACACCAACTAAGGCGCAAGCTTGGTGATGGCGTAGTGGTAACAGAGCTCGGGTTCGGCTATCGCCTCGGGGATGAACACTAATGCGCGCGCTACGCACACGATTGCTGGTTGCGCTGGCCACAGTGCTGCTCTCTACTTGGGCTATCGGATTCGCCATTCAGTACGTCAACGTGCTGGAGCGCCAGGGTGGCGAGATAGATGGCATGCTGCGCAATATTGCCGAGCAGATACTGCAGTCGCTGCCAGCGGATATCGCCACCGCAGGCCAACAGCAGCAATTTCTGCTCAGCGGTGAGACGCTGCCCGCGGAAGGCAAGTTCGGCGCGCTCGGTTTCCAAGCCTGGGAGCATGGTACGGGGCGACGATTGATGTCGTCGCGTCCGGCACCAGCGTACCCGATGGCGCCGGACTTCGTTGATGGCTTTGCCGATGCCACCGTTGCTGGCGTGCCCTGGCGCGTATTCGCCGTCAGCGACGCCGACCGACGAGTGCAGGTGCAGGTAGGCGTGCCGACATCGGCCATCCGGGCGGAATTGATGCGCTGGCTCGGCCCGACCCTACTCACAGCACTGTTGCTCCTGTTCGGTATCGGTGTCGCGATATGGCTGGTGATCCACTGGTCGCTGAGACCAGTGCTGCGCGTCAGCAAGTCGCTCGCAACCCGTGCCCCTCTTGATCTGGCACCGTTGCCCGAACATGGATTACCAAACGAATTCACGCCGCTGGTGCGTTCGTTCAACCAATTGATGGCTCGATTGGCGCAGGCGCTTCAGCATGAACGCGAGTTTATCGGTGAGGCCGCCCACGAATTACGCACGCCCTTGGCAGCGCTGCTGACCCAGGCACAAGTGCTACAGCACGCTAGCGACCAAGAAGAAGCGGGCGAAGCGCTTGATCATCTCATCGCAGGTATCGAGCGCACCTCGCGACTGGCGCAACAACTGCTTGATACCGCGCGGGTGGAGTCCGGCGGTTCAGCCGCGCGCGCGCAGGATGTGGATCTGGCAATGATTGCGGGGATGGTGGCCGACGAGTTCGAGTTGGTTGCGTTACGCAGTGACCAATCCATCGAAGTCGCAGGAGGTCACGCGCCGGTACATGGTGACATTGATGACCTCGGCATACTGGTTCGCAACCTGCTCGACAATGCCTTACGTCATGGAGGCCCGGGAACGCGTGTACGGCTGGAAACTTGGGTCGAAGATGAAGGACATGCTCGAATGGCGACCTTAAGCGTTGCCGACAATGGCCCCGGCATTCCCGATGGTAATTACGAGCGAGTGTTCGAGCGCTTCTACCGCGCTGAAAATGGTCATCGCACTCAGGGTATTGGCATGGGCCTAGCGCTGGTCGAACGCGTTGTCGCTTCGCATGGCGGACAGTTAAGATGCAACGTCGGGCTTGAGGGTCGTGGTTTTGGCATTAAGATCCAGCTACCTGCAACCAAAGGGTGATAGCCCTACTCTCTCCTTAAAAGCCTATCAACTAGCCGACGATTGCGCTTTGCTAAGGCTTCGTGTGCACTATTGAACGCGCATAAACTCTGCACTGACTCGCCCTCCACCAGGGCGAGTGAACGTTTCGTACATCCGATCGCCTTCCACTCTCAGTTGAAGCTCCCGCGAGCTTCTCTCACTGCCCACCCAGTTAGGGAACGTAGAACCTTCTACGTAATTACCGGTGAAGCGCCCCTGCTCATCGACGGTATAACTACCGAAGAAACCAATACTCGAAGCCATGGCACGGCTATTCTCTTCATCAGTGCCACCGCCACGTGTATTTGACTCAAAACGTTCGGTGTCCCCATTGGTTAATACCTCGACGAAGTGCATGTCAGTAGTGAAAACCAGCATGCCCTGTGGATTCTCACCATAAGGAAGCTCGGTAATCCCATCGTTTTCTAATGTGGCTGATACCATGCGCCACGTTCCGGCAACCTGATTGGGTTCGGAAGCAGGCAGTAAAGGCTCGCTTGCCTGAGTAGCAACAGCGATCGCAAGTAATAAAGTGCCAACTATAATTCCTGGCTTCATAAAGGAGCTCCTGACGGGTTCTGAAGAGATATTTATTCTGTTGTTTTTAACTGTTGGGATAAATACCTATATGCCGCATGACCTAGTGAATAAATATCACCAACAGACGTGCTACCTTTTCCAGCCTCCGCCTATTTCGACTAAAAATAATCGGTTTCCATTAGATCGGTCAGAAGATCTGGCCCAGTAGGGCACCACCCTAGGATGGTGCGCGTCACAGCACTGGATGTAGGCTGATCTATACTCGCAAAGCCCAAAAACCAGCCGAAATGATCGCGTGCCTCATCCATAGTCAACGACACGCAGGGAACGTCGAGGTCAATCGCAATCGCTTCTGCAATCTGTCGGAATGGAATGCCTTGTTCAGCCACCGCGTGATATATCTCATTGCGCGAGCCCCGTTCTACAGCAAGGCAAAAAGCGCGAGCGGCATCGTGTACATGCACCGCAGGCCAAGCATTTTCACCCTTCCCAATATAGGCTGATACGCCCTTCTGCCGGGCGATGTCGATAAGTATCGGAACGAAGCCATGGTCGCCCATCCCATGCACCGAGGGGGGTAGTCGCATAACGCTCGTCAAGACGCCCTGATCAGAGAGAGTCCTTGCGACCGCCTCTGAAGCACGGGGATAGGTGGCTGACGGCGGAAATGCTGGATCATTCTCGACCGTGATGGAGCCCGCGGCTTCAATGAAGGCAACCCCAGCCGTGACGATCAAAGGCTTTTGGGTATTTTCAATAGCCGCACCGAGTGTCTCGATAGCTGCACGGTCTATATCACAGGCTTCTGCAAAACGTGAGAAATCATGGATGAAACCTGTATGGATGACCGCCTCTGACGCCATCGCCCCCTGGCGGAGCGATCTAGGCATTTCAAGATCACCACGAAGTGCTTCAGCTCCTAGCTGCCTGAGTTTATCCGCACTTTGATCGGAGCGGGCCAACCCCAGAACTTGATGGCCATTGACAAGCAGTTCCCTCGTAACGGCTGTGCCGACAAAGCCTGTAGCACCAGTCACAAAAACCTTCATAACGCTTCCCCTTCCTGTCAATGAATGCTTGTCAGGGGAGAGAATATCGATCAATCTTTATCCAGATAAATAGGTGGCTTTATAGGTGTATAATGACTAACACGCTGGCTCCACCTTGCGACTCCAATAGCCTTGGTGCTTTCTTAAAGGATCGGCGACAGCGACTTGATGCGCTAGCGCTTGGTTTCGGAGGGCGCAGAAGAACACCTGGCCTTCGGCGCGAAGAAGTCGCTCAGCGAGCCCATATCAGCACAACATGGTATACGTGGCTCGAACAGGGACGTGGGGGCGCACCATCAGTGCGCGTACTCGAAAGCCTTGCTAAAGCGCTGATGCTGACCGAAGCCGAGCGCGAGCATCTATTCTTGGTCGGCATCGGTCACCCGCCAAAAGCCCACTCCTCTGTGCAAGAGGGTATCTCGGGGCGACTGCAACGCTTTCTCGACGCTATGCCTATGATCCCAGCGACTGTCGCAACCTCAACATGGGACATTGTTGGCTGGAACCGAGCAGCTCAACTAGCGCTCACGGATTACGCGGCACTACCTCCCGATCAACGAAACATATTGAGGCTTATGTTCCTTGATCCGGCGACACGCGCGGCCCAAAACGACTGGGAGGCAGTGGCACGGTTTCTAGTGGCAACCTTTCGCGCAGAAACCGCACGTATGGGCGAGAATCCGCGATCTGCTGAACTCGTGGCGGAAATTTCAAGCAAAAGTACAGATTTCACGCGCATGTGGAGAGAAAATGATGTGCATACCGCCGGGGAAGGATCGAAGACAATTTTCCACGCAGTGGTGGGAGAAATCACCTTCGAGTTTTCATCCTTTGCGATTGACGGACGGCCTGATCTCAAACTGATGATCTACAACCCGGCGGAACGCTCCGACTTGGAAAAAATGGATCGGCTGAGCCACTCCGGATAACCTCTCGGCCGACCCCTTTAAAGATGCTAGTCGGCGTAGTGTGAGTCGATCGCACCATCGAAGACCACGAAGGCGACACAGAACTCTGATAAGCAATTGTCAGAGTGCAACTGGTCTCCAGGCTGATACCAATAGGCGCCCACTGTCTGAATCGACACGTCTGCTTCACGTTGCCCTTCATCCCAGTGCTTCATAGTCCCCTCTATAAGCGACAGGTGGTAAGCCGCGCTATGACTGTGGAAGCGACCTCCATAATTCTGAGGGAACCGAAACAGCGCTGCCGATGAACCAGTCTGAGGATTCCCCCACAGCACCGAGATCTGAGGGCTGTTTGGATTATCAGGGTAAAGCGGCATGAACTGAGCCTCGGCAACTTCGTAAGGAACCACGTACGTTCTTCCTTCGGTGGAAGGGATTTGGTCGACGCCGCTCGAATATGCAGGAATGCAGACCAACGAGCCAAGCAGCGCAGCGGCGCATGCCAACAAAAAAGCAAAGCGAGTCCCTAAGCCAGTGCCGTCCATTCTTCTTAGGGCTTTTAAGCTGAACACTACCATGATGCTTTCTCCATCTAAAGGGTGGCGCAAGCTTGTTGCTTTCCGCCGAGAAAGCAAGACTGTGTGTACCTCACATCCTGGTAAATATGGTTTGTTATACGGGTAAAATCACTAACAGGATGGGCAAACCATTGCGGTACCTGTTCCTTTTACAAGTTTTTGAAAAAGTGCTGGAGGGCCATGATGCTATTTTCATGACTTTCATCGATCTACGCTAGGTTGGCGCCACGACTATACTGTCGCGGCGAAACGCCCATGACCCGTTTGAACGCAGTGCTGAACGCGCTTTCGGATTCGTACCCGAGTGATAGTGAGATAACGGAAACAGGATCCTGAGAGTTCTCCAGTCTCTCTCCCGCCAGTAGCATGCGCCAACGCGTCACGTACTCCATGGGCGAGGCTCCGATTGTTTCCTTAAACTTCTGAGCGAAAGCCGAGCGCGACATGCAGGCACACTCTGCCAGCGACTGCAGCGTCCAGCGGTGCGCAGGGTCGGCGTGGATGGCATTAATGGCCGGCCCCAACTGTTTGTCCGCTACGCCCACAAGCCACCCCCCGTCGTTCATTACGCCTTCCATCATATGTAGCCTTAACGCCTGAACCAGCATCATATGAGCGAGGTGCTGGGCAATCAGGAAGCCACCGGGCTCTGGGTCGTGTAACTCCTTCATCATTCTTTCCACAGACCACCGTAATGCTGCCTGCTCAGTCTCGTTGCGGATGTGAACGATGGGCGGCAACATGTCCATTAGCAGACCGGCATACCCCCCGCTGACGCCGAACCGACTGCCCACGATAAAGAAATCGCCGCCGCCGTTAACCTTTACGACGGCGCCAGGACGTGGTGGGGGGAAATAATTGCTGGAGGGCTCTGGCGGCAGCGACATATCACTCGCCAATCGAAAAGGCCGTCCGCTCGGTAGAACGAAACAGTCGCCCTTCTGCAGATTTACAGCATCAGGAACACCATCCACAGCCAACCAACATTCGCCGGAGACCACGGCATAACACTTGAGTAGCTTATTCTGATGCGGGAATTGGAGTGACCATTCGCCTCCAGCTTCCACACCAGAGGAAACATAGCTACGCGGTTTCAGGAGCGAGAGTACATCTGATAGTGGATCCATGGGGTCTCCTGGACGATTGCAAAGATAACCAGGATAAACGCGCATAGACCATCCTGCACTCCCCCCTTATCTTCACAGAGTATTCGACTCTAGCAGTCACTGCGCGAGTTAGCTAAGCACTAAGTTAGCCAATCCCTTGTCATCCCCGACCAAAATCTGGCTATTGCCATACGGTGCTTAGACCCAAAGAATTTGAGCAGCATTATAGAGGACAACACTCTAATGCCATTAACTGTAAGCCCTCATTACTTTAGCGTCGCATGCTATGAGATTGAATGTATCAATACACCGGCATCCAATAATCCGGGTGATCGGAAAAGCGCAGCGGCGGAATATTTTGGTCAGGCGCTCAATCTATGAGGTGGATTTCGGTTGCCCATCGAAGCGTCTCGATTCTCGCCTTACTGATATTGGCCGCCTGCGATGCGCAGACCCGTCAAACCAGCTCGGATGAACCGGCTTCAGCGATGCATGTTGCTGTGGCACAAGCAGAGCTAGCAACGTTCGGGGAACGCTTCTCTATCTCCGGCACCCTAACGGCTGAGCGCCAAGCTCAGCTATCGCCTCGTGCCGACGGACTTGTTTCTCAAGTACATGTGGATGCTGGTGAGTTTGTCGAGGCAGGAGAGACTCTCCTCGAACTCGACCCTACCGTTGTACATCATGGTCTCTGGCGAATCCGTGCCGAGGCGACCGAGGCGGACGCCGCCGTACGCGAGGCAGAGCGTCTAGTCGTTGAAGCGCAGCGGCTTATTGAGCAACGCGCTATTGCGGCTACGGAGGTCGGAGCACGCACGGCCGCCCTGGATCTCGCAAGAGCAGCCGCTGATTCTGCCCACGCCAGTGTGCGTGAGCAAGAAGAGCTCGTTGCGCGCCATATGCTTCCAGCGCCGTTCTCCGGCGTGATAGCTGAAAAACACACGGAGGTGGGTGAATGGGTAGAGCGTGGTACACCGGTGCTGTCATTGGTGGCGACCGAACGTGTCCGGCTGGATCTGCGCGTGCCACAAGAGCGCTTCATTCAGATCGACGAAGGTGCACAGGTGCGTGTATTACCTGACGCACTTGACGGCACATCGTTGCCTGCCCGCGTCAGTGCGCGGGTTCCTGTTACCGATCCTAGTACCCGAACGTTCTTGTTAAGATTAGAGGTGGATGCTCCCGGTGGCGACCTCTTGCCAGGGACGTCGGCTCGCGCCGAAATTTCTCTCGCCCAAGAGAATACTAATGCCATAGCCATCAGTCGCGACGCAGTACTGCGTCAGCCCGACGGCAACCACAGCGTTTACGTTGTCGAAAACGTCGACGATCAATCGGTGGCGCGCAGGCATACCGTGCGCATTCTCAATGACCTGGACGGCCAGGTCGCTGTCGTTGGGGACGCGGTAACGCAAGGTTCCTGGGTGGTGACTCGCGGCAATGAGAGTCTGACAGACGGCCAGTCTGTGCATGTGGCGGAGCGCTAACCTATGGGATTTGAGCGTATTCTCCGCCACGGCACCCTGATTGCGGTTACTGTTCTTATATTGTGTGTACTGGGAGTCAGCGCTGCACTAAGCGTGCCGGTGCAGATGATTCCCGATCTGGAAGTGCGCACCATCAGTGTAGACACTCGCTGGCCGGGGGCATCACCACGTGACGTGGAGCAGGAAATTCTCATTGAGCAGGAACAGTACTTGCGCTCCTTACCCAATTTGCGCCGTATGGTTTCCACTGCCAGTTCGGGGCAAGCTAATATTGAGTTAGAGTTCCCCTTCGGTGTCGACATCAACGAGGCTTTGATCAGAACCAATAATGCGCTCAACCAAGTCTCAAGCTATCCAGAGAGTGCTGATGCGCCAGCGCTCACCACGACCTCCTCCTCAGATCAACCGTTCATGTACTTCCGCATTGGGCCGAATACGGAGGATGGCGCGAGCCTCGATCTAGCAATGATCCGCCATTTTATGGAAGATCAAGTTCGGCCTCGCCTTGAACGCGTTGAAGGCGTCTTGCTAGTTGAGATTATGGGAGCGGAAGAGCGTCAGGTTCGCATCGAGGTCGATCCATATAAGCTTGCCGAGCGTGGGCTGGACATGACAGACATACGCAATGCCTTGCGCCTGCGCAACCTTGATCGATCTGGCGGTGATCTGGATAACGGCAAGCGCAGTGTGCTGGTACGAACGGTTGGGCGCTTCAGAGAACCCGGTGATATTGGCCAGTTGATCGTTGCCGAGCGCGATGGCGCTTCAATTCGTCTAGCCGATCTCGCGAGCATACGACTCAGCCACCATGAGTTACGTAGTTCAGCTTATTACAATGGAACACCGTCCTTGATACTTGCTGTACGCCGCGAAACGGGCTCGAACGTCGTCCAGACCAAGTACGCCTTACTGCCAGAAGTCGAAGCCGTTAATAATGAGGTGTTGACGCCACTGGGCCTGGAAATGACGCTCGTTAATGAGGATGCCCAATACGTCGAGGCTTCCGTCGCCAATGTATGGAACAACCTGCTACTAGGCACGCTGCTGGCTACGCTGACGATGTATGCTTTCCTGCGCTCAGCGCGCAGCACTTTCGTAGCGGCGGTCGCCATTCCAATCTGCACCATCGCCGCCTTCATAGGTTTACTACTGGCGGGGCGTACACTCAATGTGATTTCGATGGCAGGCGTGGCATTCGCCATCGGCATGACGCTCGACAACACTATCGTGGTGTTGGAAAGCATTGACCAATCGCGCAGACGTGGTCTCAAACCCTTCGATGCAGCCGTGGCGGGAGTAAGCCGAGTCTGGCCTGCGGTATTGGCATGTACCCTGACCACTGTGCTCGTATTCGCACCCACGCTGTTTATTCAGGAGGAAGCTGGGCAGCTCTACTCAGATATCGCTATTGCCATCTGTGCCTCCATTCTGGCATCGATGGCAGTCGCAGTAACGGTGCTCCCGTCCATGGCGGCGTGGCTGCAGCACGAACAGCCACTAGGCACCTCTATCAAAGTAAGTTCGTTCGACCAGATAGGCCGCTGGTTCGGCAAGTTTTATAGCAGTTCATTACGCCGCGCGGTTGTTCTCATCGGGATGTTTGGTGCAGCTGTCTGTACCGTACTGTGGTTGACCCCACCGGCCGAGTACCTGCCAGAAGGCGAAGAGGCGCGCATCTTCTCACGCATGATCGCACCACCGGGCTACAACCTGGCGGAAATGGAGGGTATTGCGCAAGAACTAATTCCGGAGTTGCAACAGCGTCTTGAGGACGATTCGGAGCGCTTCCATCAGGGCGAGACAAATATCCCCGCGATGCGCTTTTTCTCCATGTTCGTGGATCCCCAAGGCATCAGCCTAATCACTGACCCCAGAGATCCTGACGATCTTGAACTCTTAATGGGCGCACTAGAGACACGTTTCACCGCCTGGCCGGGCATGCGCTCGTTTGCTTCGCGCGGATCCATCATTTCCAGCAATGATGGCGGCACGCGCAGCATCAACCTAAACGTTTCTGGCGCTAACCTTGCCGACATTTATCAGGTGGCAGGCCGAGCCTATGCTCGTGCGGAAACGCTCTTCGATAACGCGCAGATTAGCTCCGAACCAAGCTCATTAAGTTTGGATCAATCGCAGTGGGAGATTCGACCACGTTGGGAGCGCCTCGCTGAGGTTGGTCTGGATGCAGATCGATTCGGCTACTCAGTAGCGGCGCTAAGCGATGGCGCATTCGCAGATGAAATGATCCTTGATGACCGCAGGGTCGACATCTATTTATTTAGCAGCGCAGGTAGCGAGCAGCAAGCAGGCCGCCTCAGTACCCTGCCTGTCGCCACACCATCGGGAACAGTGCTGCCACTTTCCGCGCTGGCCGATTTACATGAATCGGCCGATACCGATAGCATCCGCAGGCTGGATGGCCGTCGAACCGTCACGCTGAACATTATCCCGCCACGTTCGGTAGCCCTTGAAACGGGTGTCGAGCGAGTGAGCACCGAGCTAATTGAGGAAATGCGCGCGGCGGGCGAGATACCTCACGGTATATCAGTGGATATCACAGGCGCCAGCGACCAATTGCAGGCGACGCGTGAAGCGGTATCTGGAAATTTTCTGATTGCCGTGCTGTTGTGCTATCTGATGCTAGTAGCGGTCTTCAGTCACTGGGGACGGCCTTTGTTCGTCATGGCCACGATTCCCCTGGGTCTCGCGGGCGGGCTGCTCGGACTGGCGATGCTCAATCGCATCGGCGCTTCTTTTGGCATCCACCAGCCGTTGGACATGATCACACTGCTTGGCTTTCTGGTGCTACTTGGCGCGGTGGTCAATAACCCGATTCTGATCGTGCAAGAAACTTACAAGCGCCTAGAGGAAGGTGCTGAATCGATCACTTCAGCAGTGGAAGATGCGGTACGCATCCGCCTGAGAGCCATACTGATGTCCAGCCTAACGACCATTCTAGGCGTAGCTCCCTTGGTACTTATTCCTGGTGCGGGTACCGAACTTTATCGTGGCCTAGGGGCCATCGTGATGTTTGGCATTGCATTCTCCACCATTGTTACGCTGACCTTCTTACCCAGTCTTATTGTCACCATCATCAGTTGGCAACAGCGCCTGGCCGGATGGGCATCACGGCTGCGAGCCCAACATTCAAGATAATAAAACTCTATAAATTCTGGACGATAAAAAAAGTAATACGGACTTTAAAGCATAGTTCGTACAGAAATAGATATCTATCCTAGAACTTGTTTAGAACACGATACGATTCCACCTTTCAGTCAGAGGAGATGAAACATGGACAACCAACAACACCATAGTGAGCAATTCATGGGAGTAAAGGATATTGATCGTCGGCAATTTCTTGGTGGCCTTGCCTTGGGTGCCGGAACAGGCTTGGCCATGAGCCTTGGATTCTCTCCTCTGGCGAATGCAACCAACCACATAACAGACAGACGAATCGTAGTGACTGCACCGACGGGTAATATTGGTTCGCAAGTACTGGCAAATTTACTAGCCAGTTCCAGTGATGCAAAAATTCGAGTTATCGCGCGCGATCCATCTCGCCTTCCTGCACAAGTACTTGAGCAAGTCGACGTCATTCAGGGTTCACATAGTGATGCGAGCGTCATTGATCAGGCGCTAGAGGGGGCCAGTAGTCTGTTCTGGTTATGCCCTCCGGATCCTCGCGCAGAGAGTGTCATGAGCGCCTATGTAGACTTCACCCGCCCTGCCTGCGAGGCCATCCAGCGGAATGGCGTGGGAAGTGTGGTCAGCATTTCGGCACTAGGCAGGGGCACACCAATGGCGGCAAATGCCGGTCACGTTACCGCCTCTCTTGCAATGGACGATTTGATTGCGAGCACTGGAGTGGGGCTTAGAGCTCTAACCATGCCTTCGTTCATGGATAATATTGCTCGTCAGGTCTCCTCGATCAGCGAACAGGGCAGATTCTTTCTGCCTATTGATGGTGACCTCAAACTACCGTCCGTCGCCACCAGAGATATCGCTTCGGCCGCCACGGAACTACTACTTGATCCAACTTGGCGCAGCCAGGAAGAAGTGCCGGTTCTAGGGCCGGAAGACATCTCTTTCAATGAAATGGCGCGAATCATGTCCGACGTTTTAGACCAATCCGTAATTTATGAGCAGGTTTCTTTCGAAACGTATAAGGCTGGCTTCGTTCAACGAGGAATGTCAGATACCATGGCTCAAGGCCTGACCGACATGGCAAAGGCAAAGAACGAGGGGATCGATAACGGAGTCGATCGCACCCCTGAAAACAGCACGCCGACCACCTTCAGGCAGTGGTGTGAAGAAGAATTAAGACCACTGATTGTCGTATAGCGGAATTCTCATATTTTTACTGCACCAGCATTAAAGCTTAGTAAAGTAGTGAAAAAGATATTTATCTTCAGCCATTTGCATTAGTTATAACTGGCTGTACAACCACTCTATCAATCAGAAGGCCTTGCACCATCAGGCCCCGATTGGTGCAATGAAGCAGTGGCAGACTGAAAGACCCGAATTATTTTGGAAACGCGTAATTAATCATGCGAGCCCCGAGAGGTAACAACCGACCGTTAAGAACGATCAACAAACGCAACCTCCTCACTCACGACACTTACAGACCTATTTAGGTACTTGCCTTGGACAGCTTTTACTGAAATCAGGCTTAATCAAAAATTAATGTCAGTAAGAAAAAATAAAGAAATACGGGCAAATAGTGTAGTCACACGCACATCTTTCACCGCCTGACAGTTAAGTCGCACTCAGTACTATGCAGCGGGAGTTATCAGATCCAAAGATTATTAAGTGCGATTAATCATTAATAATCCTTTCAAACTATCCTGTTGACTTGAGTAGGAGGTTGTAATGCATATTTTAAAACGTAAACCCCTCAATCCATCCAACCTGCCCAATACGTTGATCGAAGGCCATAGTCAGGCCGTCATAGTGCAGGGAGGCTCTCGGGTACTAATGTCCAGCCAGGTTGGGGTCGATTCCGACGGAGAGTTGGCAGGCCCCGAACTGCCTGAGCAAACCGAAGCGGCACTGGACAATATCGGGCGATTACTTTCAACCCTCGGGGGCGACCTGATGCGGGTGGTGATGCTGAGAATCTACTTAGCCGAATCCGCTCGCTACGATCAGCAAGTGGTGATGGAGGCGCTGAAACATCGCTTCCCCATCGCACCACCGGCTGCCACCTGGTTGATTGTGCACGGCCTTGCCGAACCAGAATGGTTAATCGCTATCGAGGCTGAAGCGGTATTGCCAGGGTTCATTTTGAACAGTTAGCTATGGTTAACCTATTAGTCATGTTTCCCATGGTTTGCCAACGAACAGCTCGTCTACCCGCCCCCTCTAAAAACGGGCGGTTACATCAAATAAACCACCAGAAAGAAACGTGTAAGACAACCTTTCTGATGATGGCACTTTCATAAAACGTCAGGAGTAATGTGCAAAGGGCTGATCGCAGCAGGCATCGCTGTTGATGTCGTTGAGCGCATTGATTCGGCATGGGCTGCCGTCCAGCAGATGCACTATCAGGTACTGGTGCTTGGATGGGGATGGGTTACTATTGCTCAGAAAGCTGCGTAACGCGGGGCTTAACGTGCCCTGCCTTGTGTTAACGGCTCGCGATGCGCTGCATGATCGGTTAGAAGGACTCGAAGCGGGTGCCGATGACTACTTACCCAAGCCATTTGCCATGGATGAGATAGTAGCGCGTGTTCGGGCCTTACTGCGCCGTCTTGCTGAGTTCCACTCCATTGACCCCAGTCATGGTGATCTAAGGCTGCATACGGAAAGTGGCGTTCTGTTCAGCAGCGACGAGAGCATTACACTGGCCCCGGCGGAGCTGCACATCATGCAACTACTGTTACACAAACATGAGGAGGTAGTACGCCGCAGCGCACTGGAGGCAGCGGCATGGGGGCTAAGTGAGGCAGTTACCCAGAATGCCCTGGATGTGGCCCTGCATCGCTTACGCCGCAAGCTGCTGGCTATCGGCTCGCACCAGCGACTCGACAACGTTAGAGGGATGGGGTATGGGGTATGCGCTTCGCCAAGAGGATGATCATAAATAGCCTGAAACTTAAGGTGCTGCTGGCCTATATAGCGGGGATGGTACTGAGTATCACACTGCTGGTAATTGCCGCTGCAGTGGTGCTTCAGAGCGATTTACTGGCCCGAATGAACTTGTCAGACGCTGCAGAAGGGCTGGCCGATAATATCGTTTTCGATAACAGAGGCATCCCGATTGGTTTTGACTCGAGCATAGACGACCGCGCCTGGCTCTTCGAAGGCCCACAGCGCGAGACCGCGTATCGAATTCTAGATAACAATAGCAACGCGGTTGTCATTTCCAGCGCCGGAGAAGCGTTCTGGCCGACTAGCGGGAACCTTCTGAGATTAACGCGCGGCAACTTTAGCTTTGAGTATGATGACAGAACCTTCTACGGTGCCACCCAACCCGTGGAACACGGTGGAAGAACCTGGTATTTACAGTTTATTGCCAGCGCAAGATTCGTGGACATCCTCCACCACGTAGCCTTTCCGCTGGTGGTGGCGGGCGTCGCGGTGTTCGGTTTTGTGATGTTCGTCGCCTTCGGTTTATGTGCCTTTATTACCTTGCGTTACACCCTCAAGCCGCTGCGCGATCTATCAGACTACGCAGCGGCTATTTCTCCGCGCTCCATGGATGCCCGACTCAGCACAGAAGCAGTCCCCGTGGAGATTGCGCCGCTGGTGGATAGCTTCAATCACGCCTTGGAACGTCTAGAACGGGGCTATCACTTGCAGCAAGAATTTATGGGCCATGCGGCCCACGAGCTGAAAACCCCATTGGCATTAATCCGTGGACAGATCGAGTTGATAGAGGATGGCAAAAATAACCACGCAGCGCTATTGAGCGATGTCGAGTATATGACACGCCAGGTGCAACAACTGTTACTCCTGGCCGAAGCAAGCGAAGCGCATAACTACCATTTTACCGTGGTAGGGATGCAGGACATCGCCCATGCGGTCGCCACCTACTTGCAGCGAATGGCGGAGTCCGCCGACGTGCATTTAACAGTGCTCGCCGTTGACGATAAGGTGACATGGAAGGCCGATCGTGGGGCATGCTTCACCCTGCTCAAGAACCTGCTGGAAAACGCGATTCAGCATGCTCCCGCGCATACCTCCGTCAGCATGGAGATCCAAGGTAATACCATAACCGTGCGTGACCGCGGGCCTGGTGTCGAGGCGGCACAACTCCCGCTATTATTCGCGCGATTCTGGCGTGGCGCGCATCGGCGCGACCATGGTGCCGGCTTAGGGTTGGCCATCTGCCAGGAGATTGCCATGGCGCACGGCTGGACGTTATCGGCTCACAATGCCCAGCCTGGATTGACACTGAAGCTATCCACACAAACTTAAGCTTGAGTTCAGTTGCCATTTTCCTCTTTCCCCGGATTAAATACTGCCAGAGCAATAGCTGCTCTCTTTAACGCGCTAAAGGTAAGTTGCTAGCCAAAACTAACGGTCTGAGGCAGCCTGTATGACAGAGCGTAACGCGGCAGCATCGTCGCTGGGCGTTTGATTGAATAGGCGACGGTAATCACGATTAAACTGCGAGATGCTCTCATACCCTATACTAAACGCGAGTGATGAAATGCTATCGGTATAAGGCAAGCGGCGGCGCGCCTCTTGAAGCCGCACGCGCTTCTGGAACTGAACCGGGGCCATGGAAGTCACTTGTTTAAAGTGACGATGAAAACTCGGCACGCTCATGTTCACTCGCGCCGCCAGTTCTGCAATCCGTAAAGGCTCATTAAAGTTATCTCTGATCCAGGAGGTCGCCTGCCCTATCCGCGCAGTATGGCCATTGGCAAAAGCCAGTTGCCCAAGCAGCATGCCATGTTCGCCATGAAGCAGTCGCCAAACAATTTCCCGCCGGATCAGAGGCGCGACAACAGCGATATCCCTGGGCCGATTAAGCAGGGATAGCAGCCTCACAAGAGGATCGATCAGTTCAGGATCTAACTGGCATTTTCCAACTGTATTTGCCGTGGTGACACTAGGCAGAAAGTGTGTGTGCTCACGCAGTAAGTCAGCGACGACCTCAGGATTTATTTCCAGATGAATAGCCAAATAGGGCTCGGATTGGCTCGCTTGCGTCACCTGGGAGGTGACGGGGACATCGACAGCAACCAGTAGAGACTCCCCTGGTTGATAATGAAACTGATGCTCGCCAACCATCAACTCTTTTGTACCGCTAACAACCAACCCAAATGAGGGGCGGTAAACAAACCTCATGACCTCCGAAGGACTGTCCACACGTACAACAAGGAAACCGTCGATCTGGGTCTCAAAATCATAACGTGCATGCCGCTCGATGGCCTTTACGAGGTCTGGGAATGTCGACGTCATTATATTATCCAATGTCCTTATACAAGGTTGTCAATCCGCAGCGGAAGGTCTCGCAAACGCCTTCCTGTTGCGTGGTAGACAGCATTAGCCACTGCCGCCGCCATGCCCACCACACTTACCTCACCCACGCCTTTCACCCCAGCGGCGTTCACCAAATGGTCCTCTTCAGGAACCATAATGGCTTGTACATCGATGATATCGGCGTTGACGGGCAACAAATATTCCGCCAGGTTGGCATTAATATAGCTGCCATTGCGCTCATCAAGCTCGGTCTGCTCGTGCAGCGCAGAACTGATTCCCCATATCATGCCGCCGATCAGTTGCCCGTGGGCCATGCGCGGGCTGATGATCCTCCCGGCAGCAAACGCACCCACAGCGCGGGCAACTCGAATTTCATGGGTGCGAGCATGGACTCTTACTTCAACAAACTGAGCCCCAAAGGCAAACTGCACCCGATCAGGAAGGTTTACGCCGCCCATAGGGAAGGCCATTCCACGATAAAGCCCTTTAATACTCTCTGGTGACGCACCTGGCGCGCGTGTCTCAGCGAACTCTTCCACCATCCCTAACCCTGACGCTTCTAGTGCAGCTATCACATCCTCGCCAGGCGCATCATTGATACCCAGGCGCTTACGAATTGCATCACAGGCCGCCATGATCGCAGGCGCGAGACTACCCGCCGATGCCGACCCGCCTGCCACCACCGCAGGGGGTAATTCAGTATCTCCCAAAACGACGGTGACTTGCTCCAAGGGCACACCCAATTGGTCAGCTGCGACCTGCGCCATCATTGTATAAGCACCTTGACCCAACTCATGGCTAGCGCTTGCTACATGGACACGACCATCAGCGGACAATCGAACACGTGCGGCTGTGTTCCCCACTTGAACAGGGTAGAAAGCAGCAGCACACCCCCAGCCAATTAGCCAATCCCCCTCACGCATTGACCTTGGTGCGGGGGTACGCTGCTCCCACCCAAAGCGGGTGCTCGCTTCATCAAAACAGCGCATTAGTGACCGGCTGGTATAAGGCCGCCCACCAATAGGCTCAATATCCGTATCATTAACGCGTCGGAGCTCTATGGGATCCATGTCCAAAGAGTAGGCCAGCTCATCTAACGCACACTCTAGAGCAAACCCATAAGGAACCTCACCAGGTGCCCGCATAAAGCCTGGTGTGGAACGATCGACTCGAACAGCATTGACACGCCCCTCGATATTAGGACAAGCGTAGAGCCTCGTCGTCATACCATTGGCACCGAGAGCGAACATATCTGACCGCGAGGTCACTTCCCAGCCTTCATGCCGGTGGGCAACCAATCGGCCATCTCGATTAGCTGCAAGCTGCACTTGATGGCGCGTTTCTGCCCGATAAGCCGAGACAGAAAAACCGTGTTCTCGGGTCGCAACGAGCTTAACAGGACGCCCTGTTCGACGGGCGGCAATCGCCACTAATGCCGTGCGATGGGTCAGAAATCCTTTCGCGCCAAACGCGCCCCCTACATAAGGATTGATGACTCGAATAAATCTAGCCGGTATTCCAAGCTGCTCCGCCAAACCAAATTTGAGATTGTTAACATACTGGCTTGGCTCATACACCGTTAAGTATTCACCTTCCCATACACATTGGGTTGCAAAAAGCTCCATCGCATTGTGATGCTGCGTAGGTGTTGAGTAGCGCGCACCAATTTTGATAGGAGCCTTTGCATACGCTGTGGCAAAATCGCCAACGCTAACCGTCATGGGCTCCAACGCTACGCTCTCTGCCTCTTTGGCTTCAAAAGTAGACGCTGGTAACTGAGTTTCACTGTAGGAAACAGCGATTTGGTGAGCTGCCTCGCGAGCAGTCTCATAGGTTTCAGCGACCACCAGGGCGATTGGCTGTCCCCAATAGGCGACCTGAGCGGAGCCCAGCGGCCGGAAGGAGTCTGCCATATAGCCACCTTCCAGAATCGCCAGCGTTTGCCGCACTGCATCACCCAGCGTTTCATAGGTCAATATATCAATGACCCCTGGGATTGACCGAGCCACGTTAAGGTCAAACGACTGAATCGTTCCCCGCCCTACTTTGCTGGTTAGTAAGTAGGCGTGTGCAGTATTAGCCAGATTGACGTCACTGGCATATTTCGCGACGCCGGTTACCTTTTCGCGCGCCTCATAGCGAGTGGCTGACTGAGCAAGAATCTCTTGCGAGTATTGACCCGTTGCATTAGCCATTGCTCACCTCCATTGAAGCGACATCCAGCAGCGCACGCACCAGGGTCGACTGACCAAGGGGTACTTTGAAGGCGTTATGTGATTGAGGAACAGCATTAACAAAAGCAATGTGTGCGGCTTCCGCTGCCCTTGCCTCATCTATTGTATGGCCTCGCAACCTATCTTCGGCTTCCCGTGCTCGCCACGGCGCCGTGGCCACACCGCCTAAGGCTATTCGCACATCGCGGACGATGCCGCCCTCCAATTCCATGGCCACAGCAGCAGAAGCAACAGCGAATTCATAGGATTGACGATCACGTATTTTCAAGTACAGCGAGCGACGCGCCCAAGGCAATATCGGCACGATAAATTCAGTGATGATTTCACCAAGCTGAAGATTCGTCTCTGTATGAGGGGTATTGGCTGGCTGGCGGTGCAAGGAAGCAAATGGGATAGCACGTACACCGTTTGGACCAGACAGCACGACGGATGCATCCAGTGCTATTAACGCTTGTCCAAAATCGCCATGGTAGGTCGCAATACAGTGTTCACTTGTGCCTAGGATGGCATGCTGTCGATTGGCCCCCTCTAGTGCTGCGCAGCCGCTCCCTGGGGCTCGTTTGTTGCAAGCCTCCCAGCTAGGATCGCGATAATAAGCACAGCGCGTTTTTTGAAGCACGTTGCCACCAAGTGTCGCCATGTTGCGTAATTGGGCGCTGGCAGCCAGGGACAAGCTCTGGGCAATCACTGGAAAGTTGTTCAAAACATCGCGATGCCCTGCCACATCGGCCATCTTGGCAAATGCACCTAAGCGCAGACTTGAGTCGTCCACACGAATAGCTTCATATGTTGCAGACAGCGCCCTCAAGTCGATGATACGTTGGGGCTGAATAACCTCAAGTTTCATTAAATCGACAAGCGTTGTGCCGCCTGCTAAAAATGCGGCTGACGTCGTATCCGATGAGTTCGCGACACTGCCTTGCCATTGCATTAGCGCATCGCCTAACGATGAAGGGCGGGAGTAATGAAAAGGTTGCACAATTATTCTCCCATCTGCTGGCTGACCTGAGCCACAGCAGCCACGATATTAGTGTAGGCCGCACACCGGCAGATATTGCCGCTCATATACTCCCGGATTTCCTCAGAGCTCCCAGCGTGCCCTTCTCGAACACAGCTCACGGCTGAAAGTATCTGACCAGGGGTGCAATACCCACACTGCAAAGCATCATGGTCGATAAATGCCTGCTGCATGGGATGAAGCCGTCCATCATTTTCGGCAAGCCCCTCAATCGTAACGACCTCACGCCCTTGGGCAGCAACCGATAGCGTTAGGCATGAGAGCTCGCGCCGACCGTCTATCAGCACCGTGCAGGCACCGCACTGCCCATGGTCACACCCTTTTTTGGCCCCTGTAAGGCCAAATTTTTCGCGAAGAGCATCAAGCAGTGTCATACGGCTATCGAGATCAGCTCGGTGACTCATACCGTTGACGTTTAATTCTGTAGGTATCGTTGCACGTATATCCGGCTGAACTTGCTCAGATGTTGATGCAGTGCCCGCCTTCGCCGTTGCCACTCCTCCGCCACCACCTAAAAGAAGTGCTGCGGCACCCGTATGAGCAGACCCTATAAGGAAGCGGCGGCGCCCTTCTGACACGGGCTTGTTCTTAATGCGGTCGTCATCCATTGGAAGCCCCCTATCCTTATAGATATCTACACATCACGACTCAAGCTAGGCACCGCAGCCAACTGAATGCTCAACGGCAGCCTAACTCTTCGAAGAAAACGCTTAAATTGACATATACTTCCCTATTGATACTGTTGATTTCCTGCACGTCAGGCTATGCAATTCCTATCAAGGACAGGTGCATTCCTATCACTTAGCATTTGTGCCGAGAACCAGCTAAGAACGCCATCATCCTCACATTTAGCGGACAATAGCCCCCCCGACAAGTGGACTCCCCAATAAATTGTCATATTTCGGTAGCGGTTAGAGGTCACGTTCCATATCCCTGCACGCATTTGAGCATTCAGAATTATGAACAGCGATATTATAAATAAACTTGAAAATTTAAGACGATCTTATTTATTGAAAAGCAGTTATCTAGTCCTCGGCAGTGCAAGTAATTTTGATATGCCTTAAATATGCACGATGTTGACCAGATTCAAGTAACTAAAACCTGGCCAACTTTCGTCACTGTCTCCACATATCCAACAACATTAAGGATTTCGCTCTGTCAAATCAGAGGGAGAAAAGTGCCGTGTTTCACTGGCGTACTGTGCAGCCGCTGACTCAGGCGAAATAACGCTATTACCTTCCGCCGAACCTCGCTCTGCGAGAGCTACACCTGAAGTAAGGGTTAATGCGATAATGAATGCTGCGTTTAAAATTTTCATGATTGGCTCCTTTCATAGCTACCGCTTATTTACAACTAATAAACAAGGCGTTTGAATAAATTTCGTTGGTAATATTGTTGGGCGGGACTAAAGCATAGACCCACCCGATATTACTAAGCGTCTTCCATGGACTCAGCGTCGTTTAGGAATTGCTAGCAAGTACTTCCGAAGGTGATACGTTTCGAATATCACTGTCATGCTGCGTAGCAGTCGATTCAGGGGAAAGAATCCGGTTATCTTCGCCTGATCCTCGTTCTGCAAGTGCAACGCCAGAAGTAAGGGTTAATGCAATGATTAAAGCTGCATTTAACATTTTCATGATTGAAATTCCTTTTGATTAGCAGTGGTTAATCCGACAATTTATGTTGTTCGGTGATAGGCATTTTGCCTGCCATCACCGTACGATTGGTGATCAATAGTCTCGATAAAATGATCAAGAGTATTAAATGGTCGCTGAATTGGCTCCTTTAAGCTGGACATCTCTAAACCAAGACCCGCCCGGCATTAGAACCATGTACCCAACGTCGTTTAGGAATTGCTCGCAAGTACTTCAGACGGTGGAATATTCCGAATATCACCGTCATGCTGGGTAGAAGTCGATTCAGGTGAAATAATCCGGTTATCTTCACCTGAGCCTCGTTCTGCCAGTGCAGCGCCAGAAGTAAGCGTTAATGCAATAATTAAAGCTGCGTTTAACATTTTCATAATTAACTCCTTGTGCTTAAAAGTGGTTGTTTAACTTCAGCGGCTATATAGCAACAAGCCGGGAGTGACAAACAACATACACATACATGATAGGATCAAAAACCCAGAATCAAAATGCATAATACTGCCAATTTATTGCCTAATCCGATCAAGCGCTCTATTTGTGAGAATTTCCGCTGTCACGATGCAGTGATGGGAACCAGTATTGAGGGCGGCCTTATCACCGCACAGAAAAATAACTACAAATAATTAGCATCATTGATCAAATAGAAATATCTTGAGGGGAGGGAGAATGCCGGGCACTACTTGTTTTATACTGGTCTGATTTAATTTTTCTGTTGGGAGAGGAGTAGTTTTTTCTTACTTAAAGACTCACTCGACAAGCGATACGCTAGAATCAAGCATTACTGCCAAGAATAAAACCGCGTTTAACGTCTGAATGGTTTTCATCTTATGCCTAGTTTGGCAAAAAATAATAATGAGATTTGCTACTCAGCTTGCCACCTTATGAACATATGATAGATGCAATGTAATGAGAGCAATAGGCAAAATCCTCTCCAATCCTTGCCTAATCCGATCGAAACGCCTTTTCGTATAATAAAGATTGCCTGTAGTGGGGTGAGACAGTGGTGGCATGTATCAGCTTTGGAGGTTGAATGATAGCCGCACGAGTGAAAGTAACCTCAGCTCTTTTTGGAGGTATAGCTTATCGTCTAGGTGATATGCATCCTACTTGACGATGTAAAATGATCGTTTTACACTTTACGAATGGATACTAAAACGAAGCTAATCTCTGCTGCAGAACATCTTTTCGACCGCCACGGCTTTACCGCCACAGGTATGGACCGGCTAACCCAGGCCGCCAGTATGTCGAGTCGCACACTCTATAAACACGCTGGGAGCAAAACAGCGCTGATTACTGAAGTCCTGGGAGCAAGGCATCTACGTTTTCAGCAAAGCATCGAAGTAAATAGCGTCGATGCTCTCTTTGGCGCTTTAGAGAAGTGGGTGCAGACGGAAAGCTGCAGAGGTTGCCTTTTCCTGCGCGCTTACGGAGAAACCGGCGGTGATACACCCGAAGTCACAGAAGCCGTCATGGCACACAAATCATGGCTTTATGAAAAGATACAGGAAATCATATTCATAGAGGCCGGCGGCAAACATAATCCTGAACTGGCCGAACAAATTCTTATTCTGTTCGAAGGCGCGACGGCGGCTGCCGTCTATCGCGGTGCTGAATCGATAACATCAGCGCGTAACGCTGCTTCGGTACTTATCCAGCAGGCAAGATCATGAGTCCCAGCTTATATCTGGGTGCAACGGGTTTTGGTCTCATCGCCGTTTGCTACGGCTTTGCTCGTTTCGCCTTTGGGCTGTTTCTGCCGCAAATTGACGCTGACCTTTCCCTATCTCCCACTTTGAGCGGTTTAATATCCGGCGGGTCTTTCCTAGGCTACTGCATAGCCATCGTTCTATCGGCGTTTCTTACCGAACGAATTGGCGCTCGCGCCGTTGCCGTGGGCGCGGCCCTGGTCGCAGCGATAGGCATGATGGGTATCGCAACAGCCCCTTCTCCCCTGCTGCTCGCTAGTGCGGTGATGTTAGCAGGATCAAGTACGGGGCTCGCCTCTCCACCCATGGCGGCGGCAGTGGCCACCGCCGTTCGAGCTGATCGGCAAAGTGCCACTAATACGATAATTAATGCCGGTACCAGTGCAGGGGTGGTGCTCTCAGGGCCGGTAGCATTAATGATGGGGGGACAATGGCGTTTAGCCTTCGCAGGTTTTGCGGTAGCCGCCTTTATAATGGCAATTGCTGCCGCGTACAGCGTACCAAGTAGAAGCAACACAGCCTCGAAAACCGCAGCCGGTTTTCCTCCGCTTACCCGTGCCATTGTCCACTTGATTACTGCATCTTTTCTGATGGGTGCGTCCAGCACCGCGCTCTGGTCATTCGGCGGTCAGCTCGTTACGCTTCAGCTTGGTTGGAGCAGCACTGGCGCAGGGCTGCTTTGGATTGCTATCGGCGCGGCAGGTATCGTGGGAGCAAGCGCGGGAACGTTAGTCGCACGTTTCGGAATCGATCACATTCACTGGCTTTTCCTGGGGGCATTAGCGGCAGGTATTCTGTTGGTTGGCACCAGTGCCACCACTCCGCTACTGGCAATCGTCGGGGGCATGTTGTTTGGCGCGGCTTACATCATGCTCACGGGTGTCTATTTGGTATGGGGCGTTACGGCGCTACCCGACCGGCCTGCAACGGGCCTTATGATCGGTTTTTTGACTATCGCGATAGGCCAGACGGCTGGCGCCCCACTCTTTGGGCTGTTAATGGAGCAATTAACCGCTGACCACGCCGTGATCGCATTTGCATGCCTTACTTTTACCGCAGGGCTGGCGAAAGCTGGAACTGTCTAGCGTCTAATGCTGAACCGCTTCAAGCTCAGCTAAAATCGTCAGCAGCCCCTTCTCCACGTTATATCACTCACTTCCAAACGGCTCATTGAAAGCGATAAAAATAAGTGGCTCTAACGTGCCGAAAGGCGCTAGGAGATGCGGTCAGCTCTTTTTAAACATGCTTGATGCGTTCAAGATAATAACAACATTAGGCTAAGTATCGTCACTTCTTGCCTAATACGATCCATAAAGTTATGTTAGGGAATCTCTGATTATTGAGAGCAAGCAATGAAGGATCTTCTAGAACAAATACGTGATCGAGTGCTGCGCCATGAAAGTGGCGTGCATGCGAATACGGTCTTGCCTCAGGCAGTGCTAGCCGTCGTTCGACGCAATAGTGTCCCCAATCCATTATGTGCGGCGCGGGTATCTGTTTGGTTCTTCAAGGAACCAAACAACTCTTTATTGGCGAAAAGATGCTACGCCACCCAGCAGGCCACTCTTTCGCTTCGCTTGTCGAGCTACCCTCGACTCGATGCGTATTTGAGGTGGAAAACGAACAACCCTACGTTGCCACCGGCCTGAATATTGACCATAACGCTCTTGTCAGACTAATGGCAGACATTCCACCTTCTCCTCAAGCCAGTGAACCTACTCCCTGCTTTAGTGAAGCGCTGGCTGACCGTGAATTACTGGAAGCTTGGGATCGTTATTTAGCGCTACTTGACACCCCTGCTGACATTCCGGCCTTAGCGGCGCCAAGAGAACGGGAACTGTTATATCGCTTATTGCAGAGCCCACATGGCGCTCTCCTTAAGCAACTCGCGCAAGACGAAGGTAAGCTTGTGCAGGTTAAGCGAGCCATTGACTGGATACGCGGTCATTTCGATGAGCCACTATCGATTAATGCGCTTGCTGAGATGTCTGAAATGAGCGTCCCCTCTCTCAATCGACACTTCAGAGCCGCCACTGCAGCAAGCCCTCTTCAGTATCAAAAAACACTTCGCCTTAGGGCGGCTCGGCAACTCTTGGCCAAAAATAACAATGTAACCCATGCCGCATCCGCGGTGGGTTATGAGAGTACATCGCAGTTCAGTCGCGAATACTCTCGCCTCTTTGGTTACTCACCTAAACAGGACGCCCAGGCACTTCGCAGCAACTCTCATGACGTAACCTATGCAGTCGTCTAACTAACGCTAACATTATATTGATGACATCTCCCGCACCGGCTCATTGATGATATTAACCTGGGTACCGACGCGCACCTGATCGAAGAGCGCTTTGATATCGTCAGCGTGCAGGCGAATGCATCCTCGGCTAGCACGCATACCAATACCGTCCGGTCGGTTAGTGCCGTGAATTAAGTAACCAGGAATATCCAACAGGATGGCGTATTTACCGAGCGGGTTATCAGGCCCTGGCGGCACAACGCTGGGCGGTGGATCGCCGCGCTCCGCTGCTTCCCGTCGAACCGATGCGGGTGGGTACCAGGCTGGATCTTCCAGTCGCATCGTGGTTTTGGTAATACCAAAAGGGGTATTAAATCCATCGCGCCCTATACCAATAGGATAAGTCTGAACACTTGACGTTTCACCGTCTCGAGCTTCGGGGTAGTAGTAAAGCCGCAATTCAGCAATATTGATGACGATGCCTTTACGCTCAACATTGGGAAGTATGAACTGCGCCGGGATGTGCACTTGTGTTCCTTTGCCAGGCACCCAAAAGCTTACATCAGGATTGGCCCGACGAATTTCTTCGTAGCCAATACCGTGCGCATGCGCAATATCCAGCAGCGTATCCTCTTCGTTCTCTACCCTAACGGTATAGTTCTCGCCCACGGTATTGCCTGATGCTGGTAGCAGGTAATGACCCTGGCTCACTGAAGTTTCGGCAAATACCTGAGAAGGAACAAGCCATAAGGTTATCACCAGTAAGCCGTATATAAGACGTTGGCAATATCTATCAAATGAATGAGGACTGTAAAAATTCATAGACAATTCAATTCTCTAGTCAGTATTTAAATTAATCAGAAGGAAGGGGCATTAACGGCTAATAAAGTGAGAGTATTGTCAAACAGCTCTCTATGAACACACCGCTATTGCCAAACTGTTAATGCTTTCCTACGTGAAGCTCTTAGCACTACACCACACTTATCCCTTCGCTCACTTTTCTCCTGGTAAATTGTGTATTGATTGGCACACAAACAATAGAAGAGCCTGATATCGCCTGTCAATATTTATATGCCAATCAACACAAAATTGTTGACTCAGCTAAATTCCGTGCTAGCATCCAATTTATGTATCGATTAACACATAAATAGAATGCTAGCGGGATAGGTCGATCTGCTTGCACTCGGGAACTGCTTATCTGACCGCCAATACTTTTAATTGATTGAGGCAAACAAATGGCAAACGCAGTGAATCGCAAGTTTCTTCTTGCGGCGCGACCTAATGGCATGGCTACGCTAAATGACTTCAAGTTAGTACAAGAAGATATTCCATCGACTCAGAACGGCGAGGTTCTATTTCGCAATACCTTGTTCTCAGTCGACCCTTACCAACGCAACCTGATGGGCAACGGCTCGTCGGAGCTGCCACCGATTAACGTTGGCGACCCTATGCAGGGGCCTACCGTCGCGGTGGTAGAAGAGAGTAAACATCGAGATTTCGCCGCCGGAGATCATGTACAGACGTGGACGGGCTGGCAGGACTACGCAGTTTCAGACGGAACAGACATCCGTAAGCTTGATCCGGATTTAGCTCCTCTGTCGACAGCGTTGGGGCCACTTGGTCTAACCGGATTTACTGCTTGGTACGGCACAACGAAACTCCATGAGTTCAAACCCGGCGGCACGTTCGTCGTCACTGGCGCCGCTGGGGCGGTAGGTTCTACGGCCGCTCAGCTAGCCAAGTTGCGCGGTCATCGCGTCGTGGGTATTGCCGGCGGAGCTGCTAAGGTCGCTTACCTAAAAGATGAGCTTGGTCTTGACGACGCTATTGATTACAAAGCCGACGACTTCGAAGAGCAGCTCGAGCGGGCTCTACCCAACGGTATCGACGCCTTCTTCGAGAATGTGGGTGGTGCTATTTTCCCGGTGCTAATGGAGTACTTTAATCCGCACGCTAAAATGGTCATCTGCGGCACAATTGCAGACTACAGCAATACCGAACTTCCAAAGGGGGTGAACTATCTGCCAAGGCTGATCACCCTGATTCACTACCGATTTATCGATATTAAGGCGTTTGCTGTTCCTAATGTGTTGGACACCTTTCCAGAGTTTTTATCCGAGATGGCGCCTTTGATCGAAGGCGGCAAAATCAAGTACGGCGAGGAGTTTATCGACGGGTTTAACCAGCTACCAGAGACGTTCCTATCGCTGTTCGGTGGCCAGCATAGCGGCAAAAAGCTGATTGTCAGAACCGATTGAACTCATAGATAACTCTGTTTGAACAGAGAGGGCTGGGAGGCAACTTCAACAGCCCTCTCTTATGGGTCAACAGTGGGCTGGCTGTTTAAATCGGCCTAGCGACCAACCTCTTAAGTTTCTCCCTTCATGCAGCATCCAAAATTGAATAAGGTCATCTAGTGAGCATTCAGGACAACAAACGTATTGTCGAACGCTTCAGCAGCCATTTTGAGCGTTCTGCTATTGACGAGATACTGAGCATGATGAGCGAAAATGCCATTTGGTGGATCAAGGGAAAACCGCACCTATTTTCTGGAGCGGGAAAAAAACCAAACCCGAAATGGAACAGATCTGGCATGACCTATATGCATCCCTACAAGGCGGCTTGAAGATGGAGGTTCTCGATATGGTTGCGGAAGGCGATCGCGTGGCCGCTGAGATTCGCTCCTTTGCTTTCACCAAAACCGGTAAAGTCTACGAAAATGATTATCACATGCTCTTTACGATTCAAGATGGAAAAATTATTCAGGTAAAGGAGTACACCGACTTGATGCACGCGGCCGAAGTTTTTCTTTGATGCTTTAGTATGTATCAACCGGGCAGAGAAAAGCATTTAGCCTGGTATCAGACGATAAGGTTTTCTCAATTTACTGAGCGACATTAGCGAGCACCATGACAGGTATAGTGGGCAAGTTGACAACCGCATGGACAACCACGGCAGGCCAGATGGATCCGCTGCGCCGAAAGATTTCACCGGCAATGAGACCAACTACCAACGCTGCGGGGAACACCATATTGATGCCATGAAACACAGCGAAGATAGATGCTCCACCCACTACCCCAACAACAGGGCCATAACGTAGCAAGGCCGTGGTGACCACACCTCGGAACAGGAACTCTTCGCCGATCGGCGTTATAACGGCCAGGAAAAACGTAGCCAGCACAACAGTCATTATCCCACCGCTCGCTCCTGTCGCATAGATCTCCTGGGGACTGGTACTCTCCCCTGTCAGCGAGATGTAGACGAGGATCGCAATGCTTTTGATCACAAAGGCAATCACCCCAGCCGCCACCCCGATAAACAGCCAGCGATAGGTAGTGCGCCGAATTCCAAACGCTGCCCACCAACGAATACGCCAGAAGGCTGCAAAAAAACCAGCCAGACTCGCTACGCCGGAAAGAGCGGTAAACATCAAGCCAATAGCCACAGGGTCGATGGCAAGCCGAGAAATGAGTATGCCGCCTCCATAGCCGAGAACGGCCAGAACAGCGAGGCCGAGTGCTACCTCCCGCCAACCTGGATGAGGAATTACTTCTGGTGAAATCGCACTTCCTGGGGGTTGCGATGTAAATGACATAGCACTTAAATCCTTTTGTTGCTTTGCATGACAGAGATGATCTCATTGAGAAACATTAAATACTGATCTGCACAAAAATACAGCCATTACGTTGCCGAGTCATTTCAAGAGGTTTATATTTTTAGTCATGCAAAACTCCGAATCGACGCCGCAAAACAATGCAACACCCCCCACTCGCAGCCGCGGGAGGCCTCGTGCATTCGACCGAATGGCCGCGCTGGATCAAGCGACTCGCCTGTTTTGGTTAAAGGGCTTTGAAGCCACCTCCATGGCAGATCTTACGAAGGCCATGGGGATTGGCTCACCCAGCCTGTATGCGGCATTTGGTTCAAAAGAATCCCTTTACGCCGAAGCAGTCCGCTACTACGGCGAGACGTATGAAGGGCACTTTTGGAACAAATTTTATTCTGCAGCAACGGCCCGGGAAGCGGTCGAGTCGTTATTAACTGAATCCGCGACAGCCCTGACGGGTTGTTTAAACGATACTCCCCGAGGCTGCATGATGGCGCTCTCATCCGTTGGCAGCGAAGGGCATCCAGAACTGGGCGAACTGCTGCGCTCGACGCGAGCCATTGGGCTTGAGCGCCTTATAGAGCGCTTTGAGCTGGCCGTTGATGAGGGGGAGCTTCCCACTGGAACCAACATTCATTCACTCGCCCGCTTCGTACAGACGATTCAGAGCGGAATGTCGATTTTAGCCCGTGACGGGGCAACCCAAGCCGAGCTGGAATCAGTGGCTCAGGTCACCATGATGGGTTGGGATGCCAAAGTTAAAAGCGCCTTTGGTGAGGAGCAGTCTACTTAGCCTTTGCATGTTTATCCGAGTCAGTAATTGCAAAGAAGTAAAGTCCAATTTTATGACGGAGGGAGACATGGATTCGCTTACAAAGCTTGTCGATAATATTGCTCGTCATATTCAAGATGACGGAACCTACCAAACATCAATTCCAGGCGTTAACCTTATTCGCTCTGGCACTCCCACCCTTCCCATGCCAGTAGTATACGAACCGACACTATGTTTAATCGCTCAAGGCCGTAAGCAGGTGATGCTAGGCACTACCATGTATGTGTACGACTCAGCGAGATACCTGATCGCCTCGGTCGACATGCCCGTGATCGGGACGGTGATTGAGGCCAGCGAATCCGCACCTTATCTATGCCTGGTTCTCAATTTGGACATGGCAACACTAAGCGATCTTGCATTAAAAATCCCTGCATCCACACAGCACAATACCTCTGCAAACGGGATTTCGCTTAATGATACGACGCCCGAGTTGCTGGATGCCGCTGTTCGGCTTACCGACTTGCTCGACAAACCGGACGATATTGAGGCATTAGCACCACTGGTTATTCGGGAGATTCTCTACCGTCTTCTGAAGGATCCTGGCAATAGCACCCTACGCCAGATGGCTACAGCGGATAGCCGCTTGAATCAAATTGCCAAGGCTATTGTCTGGCTAAGGGAGCACTACACTGAAGCCTGCCGGATTAATGACATCGCTGATACGCTAGGCATGAGCAGTTCCTCTTTTCATGCTCACTTCAAGGCGATTACGTCCATGACCCCACTTGAATTCCGTGGCCAGTTACGCCTGCAGGAAGCACGCAGGCTGATGGTGGCGGAGGGAATGGATGCATCCAGCGCAGGCTATAGCGTCGGCTACGAGAGCCCCTCTCAGTTCAGCCGCGACTATGCCCGCATGTTCGGCAACCCTCCAGCCAAGGATGCCGGGAGATTACGTAGGGTAGTTTAGGTTAGCGCGCGCACCGATTCGCGCGATAGTGCCATAGACCAAAACCTTACTCTTCCCAGGTCGATAATCCTGTTCTGACGACAATGGCTTCAAACAGCCTGGCTCCATTGAGGTTGGTGAAAAATCTCGTCTTGTTAAGTGTCACTCATATTGGCTACCAGCGTGGCGAGCCGTACCGGGAACTTACGTATCCGCACGCCGCAGGCGTTGTAGATGGCATTCACTACCGCTGCAGAAGATCCGCAGGAGCCAAGCTCGGCAACCCCCTTGACACCAATTGGGTTCGCCTCTAGGTCAGGTTCATCAAGCATGACAATATTGATGTCTGGTATGTCGGCATGCACGGGTACGAGATATTCCGCCAGATCACCGTTCAGTACGTTGCCATAGCGGGCATCGAACTCCGCTCCCTCGTGTAGGACTGCTGACAATCCCCACGTCATCCCACCAAGCAACTGGGAGCGAGCCGTCATAGGATTCAGTATTCTGCCTGCGGCAAATACGCCAAGCATGCGGCGCACCCTAACCTCACCGGTCAATTGATGCACGGCTACTTCGACGAAATGCGCGCCGTAGGTATGGCGCGACTTCTCGTGCCAATCGGCGAGAGAGCCCTGCCCTGCAAGGCTGCCTATAGCAGTCGCACCTTCCGGGTGACGCGCAAGCACCTGGCGAGCGAAATCGGGCCCTACAGCAACTCCAGTGCTGTCGATCAGTGCGTGGCAGGCCTGATGCAGCGCGGTCGAGGTATTTGACGCCCCCCAGGAACCGCCCGAGCCACCGCCCGTCGGTAGGCGAGAGTCAGCCAACAGTACATCTACAGTGTCCGGTTCGACCCCCAGAACCTCGGCCGCAACCTGGGCCAGAATCGTATAGCTACCGGTTCCGATATCGGTCAGATCCGAACGAACCTCGACCCGGCCTTGCGGCGTCACTGCGATCTCTACTTCGGTTGCACCCTGAAAATGGGGTCGGATCGCTGCAGCTACGCCCATGCCGATCAGCCATTGGCCCTCCTTTCGTTCTCGGGGTCGTGGCAGACGGTCTACCCAGCCGAACTGTTCTGCACCGACTTGCAGGCATTCTGAAAGCTTCCGGCCAGTCAGCGGCGAACCGGACTCCGGGTCGGTATCAGTATCGTTGAGTACGCGTAGTTTGATGGGATCCATCTGCAGCGCCTCAGCAAGCTCGTCCATGGCTGCTTCGACGGCCAACAGCCCAGGCAGTTCACCAGGTGCACGTACCGTATCACCACCGGGGCGATCCAGATGAGTCGTGTAATGCCGGGTCATCCGGTTCGCACTGGTATAAAGCGACCGGGTAGCGGTGCCCGTCTGCTCCACAAAAGGATCGTTGTCGTTGGAGTAGATCAGCGCCTCATGGCCGATGGCGGTGAGCCGACCCTCCGCATCGGCACCAAACCGTACTCGTTGATGATGCCAGGGCGCGCCCCACAAAGCGTGAACATTTGCTGGCGTGTGAAACAGACCTTCACGGGTTCGCCGAGCATCCTCGATGCGATTGCGGCCCCCATAAGATCGGCGTGAACTCCCAGCTTTGAACCGAACCCACCGCCAACATAAGGTGCCGAAATCATCAGATTTTCGGGCGTCAACCCCAGCGATGTGCCAAGCGAGATCGTAATATAGTTCAATGTCTGGCAACTGGTAATCAAGTGCAGACGCTCCCCTTCCCAGTGGGCCAGGGTGGAGTGTGGCTCGATCGGCTGGGCGTAGAGCATAGGCGTCTCGTAGGTGAGATCGACCGTTGCATGTGCCCCGGCAAGGCCGGCATTGAAATCGCCGCGATCCGTTGCAGCGGGAAAGCCCGCGTTGGCAAACTCGGGCTCATTCACTGGGCTTCCTTCGCTGTAAACGAAGGCGCCGCGTTCTAGCTGGTATTCGGCCCGAACTGCTAGCGCGGCATCACGCGCCTGTTCAAAGGTCTCGGCGACCACCAGTGCCACCGGCTGGCCGAAATGGAGAATATTGTTGTCGTAAAAGATCGGCCGCCCCCGAACCGTTACGGGGCTTTCACGATCCAGAGGCGCCTGTTCGATCACATTTTCATGGGTGATGACGCGTCGAACGCCCGGCATCGCCTCGGCCGCGCCGGTATCCAGCGAGGTTATCTTCCCCTTTCCGATCGTAGATATCGCGAAAACACCGACAAGCGCTTCTCCGAGTCGTGCGTTCTCATAGGCGTAGGTGGCAGTGCCACTAACCTTAAGTGGCCCATCAATCCGGCGCATGGGCTGACCGACAATCCTCGTGTCGGTATTGAGTGTGTCGAGACGGCTCATGCTGTCTGCTCCATTGCATCGATTAGTGCCGCGTGCAGTGACCGCTCCGCGAGCTTGATCTTATAGGCGTTTTCATGGGTAGGCGTTGCACCCTCAAGGGCAATGTTAGCTGCGTCCCGCGCAACCTCTTTGGGTGTGCCCGTGCCACGTCGCTCTGCCGCCTCCACTCGCCAAGGCTTGGCGGCTAAGCCGCCGAAAGCCAGCCTTTCAATCCCAACGCTTTCCCCATCGACGCGGGCAACCAGCGCAACAGAGACGGTGGCGAAGGCGTAGCTCGCCCGTTCACGCACCTTGCGGTAAACGTGAGTGCCTCCCAAAGGGGCGGGCAACTCAACAGCGGTAATCATCTCGCCAGGCTGCAGTTCTGTTTCTATCTCTGGAGTGTCACCTGGTAGTCGGTGAAAATCAGCGATCGAAATTCGGCGCACTCCTCCAGGCCCCATAACCCGCACCACGGCATCAAGCGCCCGCATCGCTACCGCCATATCTGAGGGGTGAGTAGCGATACAGGCATCGCTAGAGCCAAGAATTGCGAGATTGGCTGACAAACCTTCCAGGGCATCGCAGCGGATCCGGGCGATCGTTTGTTGCAACGCATGGCAGTTCCGTAGAAATAGGGGCAGCGTGTCCGCTGCATGAGGTTTCCAGCGGTGGTTGCCCGGTTGCGCAATTGACCGGATGCCCCGGATACCAAAGCGCGTGTCAGTACACTATAGTCACGTCGCACTGTCGGATTTGCAGCAAGATCGGTGTTGCGCACCAGTGCGCCGATACGCAGGCTACCAGCACCTGACGGCTCAATCTGGTCCAGCCCAACACCATTAACATCAATCAGATGCTCCGGCGTCTCGATCTGCAGTTTCATCAGATCCAGCAGGTTTGTGCCGCCTGCGATGATCCGTGCACTGGGTTGGGCTGCAAGCCGTACGACGGCATCTTCTACAGAGTTAGCTCGTTCGTAGGAGAAAGGTCTCATCCTTGGCTCTCCTCGACATCAGAGATGGCAGCAATAATGTTGGGATATGCGGCACAGCGGCAAAGATTGCCGCTCATTCGCTCACGTAACTCTTCGGGTGTCGCAGTCGATGACGATGTGACATCGACTGTCACCGCACTAGGGATACCAGCCGACAGCTCGTCAAGCGTTGCGATGGCTGCCATGATCTGGCCTGGTGTGCAGTAGCCACACTGATAACCGTCCCGCTCGACGAAGGCTTTCTGCATCGGGTGCAGATCGTTGGCGGATCCGATCCCTTCAACTGTTGTGATCTCGCTCTCTTCGTGCATAACCGCAAGACTCAGGCAAGTGTACATCCTTCGCCCATCGACAATGGCGGTGCAGGCACCGCACTGGCCATGGTCACAGCCTTTCTTGGTACCTGTCAGACCAATATGCTCTCGCAGTGCATCCAGCAGTGTCGTGCGTGGGTCGAGTGTTAAATCATGAGCTTTGCTGTTCACGGTGAGCAAAATCGACATCGGTAGGGCTGGCGCTGTCTGCGCCCAAGCAGGTTTCGCGGCAAAGGCCATCCAGCTCGCCTGAGTGCTTGCGGCGATGGCAAGGCTCACCTGATTAAAACGCCGCCGCGTTATCGGTAACTGGGTTATGCCATTATCCTCGGACATCTCGCCTCCTGTAGGTAAAGTCCTAGGGCGACGCCGGCTGCGCACCCAAGTCAATCACGCGCGGTATAGGACGAACAGACACACAGACATCGTGGCTCAACAATGAGCGACAATTTGAAAAGTGGAGTCTGACGAAGGTTTGAACCGAAAGCGTAATAACAACTTATAGCGCCGGTTTAATATGTAATAGGTAAATACTGCGGCATCTTTGCACGATCCTCTTAAAGCACTTCTCTTTAATAAAAGTGCACACTATTGAAGCGTTATGAAGCCTCGCTTCTCTTTTAAGAAATCAATCAATGCACGCACCTTGGAAGGCATCTGCTCACGCGAGGGCGAATACAAGTAAAAGCCTGGGTGCCTGTGTGTCCAATCAACAAGAACCCTGACAAGGCGACCATCAGCCAAATAATCTTGAATCGCAATATCAAGATGTTGGCTCAGTCCTACGCCCTGAATTGCTGCCCGCGCCATGCCCTCATCATCATTGGTGGTGAGGTTCCCGGTCACTGATTGGGTAAAATGGTGGCCATTGTTTCCCAGCTCCTCGAAATCCCAGTCACGAACAGCTCCACTGCCCGCGTAGCGGTAGTTAATGCAATTGTGCTGCACCAAATCCGCTGGTGTCTTCGGTACGCCGTACTGCTCGAAGTAGGCAGGTGAGGCAACCACGGCCATCGACAGCGTAGGGCTAATGGGGACGGCAACGACGTGCTCTGCAAGACTGCGCCCCAGTCGAATACCCACGTCGCAGCCATCGGCGATGATGTTCGACAGTGAATCGTCCATGATCATTTCGAGCTTTATCTTCGGATAGCGCATGTAGAAATCAGCCAGATGCGGCTCCAGCAGCACCCTCGCCGCCAGGCGTGAGACATTGATTCGGATCAAGCCAGCAGGCGTGCCGCTGGAATCTCCCAGAGTTGAAACCGTCTTTTCAATCTTATTCAGTGTCGGCGTCAAAGTATCGAATAACTGCTGACCCGCCTCCGTCAACGACATATCGCGAGTCGTACGGTATAGCAGCCGCACGCCCAACTGCTTCTCCAACGCTTTGAGATTCTGCGACAGAGCGGCGCGTGATACACCCATTTCATCCGCGGCACGCGTAAAACTGCGGTGCCGAGCAATAAGAGCAAACCAAGCAAGTGATGGAAGCAGTGATGGATTCATAAGCCAATTGTAAACCTCTACTTACCACTAATGTATTTATTACAGCATTAATCATAAACAATATACAGCGTAATATTGCCTCTGTTAGTTAGCAGCCAACTAGAGAGCTAAGCGGATCACTCGGCACTTCAGTACTAATCCGAACCACTTAGTAAACACCAACCACTACTTTTGTGGAGACACACAATGCGTATGTCCACGTTAGGCAATAGCGGTTTGTTCGTATCTGAATTGTGCTTCGGCGCGATGACGTTTGGAGGCACCACCGGCATATGGGGGCAAGTCGGCAAGCTTGGCCAGGATGATGCTGATGCGCTTGTAAAATCGGCTTTCGAGGCAGGCATCAATTTCTTTGACACTGCGAACGTCTACGCCAATGGGCGCAGTGAGACGATGCTTGGTCAGTCGCTTCGCAACCTTGGCCTGCCCAGAGATGAGCTCGTCATCGCAACAAAAGTGGCCTCCGCCATGGGAGAGGGGCCGAACCAGCGCGGCACTTCTCGCCGTCATATTTTAAGCGAGTGCCAAGCAAGTATACAGCGGCTAGGGCTGGACTATATCGATCTTTACCAAATCCATGCATTCGATCCCGCCACGCCGATAGAAGAAACTCTAGATGCACTTGATTCGCTTGTTCGCGCTGGCGATGTCCGCTACATCGGACTTTCGAATTGGGCTGCATGGCAGATCATGAAAGCGCTTGGTATCAGCAGGGCCAGAGGCCTCTCCCCTATCGTCTCTCTGCAGGCTTACTACACGCTGGTAGGCCGAGACGTGGAGCGCGAGATCACCCCCATGCTGACGTCCGAGCAGGTCGGGATGATGGTATGGAGCCCCTTGGCTGGCGGCTACTTGACAGGGAAGTACTCAGGGAAGAGCAGCAACGGCGGCCGACTGAAGGAGCTGGATTTCCCACCGATTGACCGCCAGCGCGGCGAACCACTGATCGAAACGCTAACGGCTATCGCCGCTAAACATGATGCAACGCCAGGTCAGATCGCAATAGCATGGCTCCTTCACCAGCCAGTAGTGACCAGCGTCATTCTCGGCGCAAAGCGTGTCGATCAACTGGAAGAGAATATCAAAGCCACCTCTATCCAGCTGGATCCAGCCGATCTAGACCAACTCGATACAGTTAGCAAGTTGCCTAATGAGTATCCTGGATGGCTTTTGAATCAGTTGGGTGACCGACACTCCTAGACATATCTTTTCAATAACAGCCCTTAGTAATTAAGTGTTTTCACATTAATTGACTCAAAATCAGCCAGGAGTTTAAAAATGACGACTAAACAATTTCGCGTGGGAATCATCGGCGCAGACACCAAAGCGAGCTGGGCGGGAGGTTCCCACGTCCCCGCTATTCAGAAACACCCTTCACTGATCCTAGCGGCAGTGGCCACGCGGAGGGAAGCGAGCGCCAGGGCTGCAGCAGAAGCATTTGGTGCTGAACGCTGGTACGCCGATCCCTATGAACTCATTCATGATGACACTATCGATATCGTTACTATCGCTGTCAACGTACCGGCTCATAAAGCGTTAGTGCTTGCCGCCTCAAAGGCCAAGAAGGCCATATACTGCGAGTCGCCACTTGGCTCAACGTTAGCCGAAACGGAGCAAATGGCCGCGGAAGCAGGAACGCTGCATACCGCTATCGGCTTGCAGGGGCGTCAGAACCCTGCCGTCCGTCGCGCCGCTGAACTTATTGCTCTCGGTAAGCTTGGCACCATCATGTCGGCGAATGTTCGCGCCACCACGTTCGGGTATGGCCCCGAGTCGCCTAGCGTTTATGACTACTTCAACAAGGCCGCTTCTGGTGCAAGTTTTCTGACGATAACCACTGCTCATGTGCTTGATGTCATCGAAGCAGTACTGGGCAACGTCTCGGAAGTCGATGCTAGAACGGAGCTCCTCTGGCCGGAAGTTAAGCTGACCGATACTGGCGAGACATCGGTTCGAGAGATTCCCGATCACGTTGATATTATCGCTAAAACAGCGATTGGAGCTCCCGTTTCCGTGCAGGTGCTGGCTGGCGTTTCTGAAAACGATGCACACTTTGTCTTTGATATTCGGGGTTCAGAAGGCTCTCTGACGCTGACAGGCAACCACTTGGCGGGTGTACAGGTCGGTGACCTGACGCTGTCGGCAAGTGTGGCGTTCGCACCACCCGAAACACCGATTGCACTGGGTGCCATCAATGCGTCTGCCCCCAGTGTGTGGGCCTGTGCCGCTATCAATGTGGGGGAAGTATACGACAGCTTGGCCCGCGATATGGCTGAAGGTACCTTCAATACACCGGGCTTTGGGCATGCAGTTCACAATAGCCAACTGGTGGCAGCGGTCGAACGTGCGGCGCAAACAGGCGAACGGCAGCGCAACCTCAGCTGATGAGGACGGTGACGGCTACCTTGCTCGCAAACAGCGGCCGTCACCAGACGCATCAACCTTATTGCCAGCGTTTGATGCGCAGAGAAAATCTGCCTGGCAGCGTAACTGTCAGAGTATGTGCAATTAAGCTCACAGAGTGGCCGCTTGCGCTTCTCGCCACTGTCTTGGTGACATTCCCGTGTAGGCTTTAAAGGCTCGCGACAAGGCCACTTCGCTTCCATAGCCCACTTCTCCGGCAATAATCTTGATCGGCCGACCGCGCTTTAATGCCTGCTGCGCCATCCTAATACGCCACCCTTGCAAGTATTTACCAGGGGTAGTACCCACAACCTCGTTAAAGCTAGACGCAAACACGCTGCGCGACATACCTGCCCTTTCTGCCAGCGTATCCAGCGTCCACGCTTTTGTCGGCTCTTCATGTATGGCAACAAGGGCGTTGCGCAAGCGTGGATGTGAGAGGCCCGCCAGCATTCCCCCCTTCACATCGTTGTTTTCCATTAGCTGTCGCAGTATTTGAATCATCACCACCTCAAATAGGCGGTTAACCACTGCAACCCGACCGCAGTGCTGAGTAAATGCCTCTTCAAATAGCAGATCCAGAACCTGCGATGCACCGGCAATGGCGTCCAGCGGCAGACACACAACATTCGGCAAACTCGCTGCAATTGGATTCTGCGCGCCGCCCTCAAAACGTAAGCTGGCACAGGCCATGTCGGCACCCTGCTCGAGATCGGTTATGAAACGGTGCGTCATTGGGCGTGCATAGAGCAACAAACTGGGCTGCGTAATGTTCAGAGACCCATCGTGGTGTATCACCTTAACCGTTCCCCGCCGCACCAAATGCATCTGCCCCGATACTCCATCAGTTTCCAAGGTATTGGTACCGCATAGAGCCCCTGCGTGAAATACCTCAGCCGTTACCGAGAAGTGCTCCATCAGTGTCGCTAACCTATCGGCCATATGATACTCCAGATCAATTTATAGAGACTGCAGATCACCAAACGTCCAATTATAGCAGGTAAGATGCCTATCACCGGACAACACTTGTTTTCGGACTAACCACTACTTTGGAGAAACTTGGCAAAACGGACGTAAGCAGCATTCGCCCCTCTAAGGGCTCCCCGCATGCCGGTACGCAATATGCTGCAGAGTTATTTAGTGGCGGCGGCAGGCCCCTGGCAATGGGGTATTTGCGGGGCAGTAATGGTGATTTTCAGTCCCCATTGTGGTTGTTGGTGGCGGTAGGTGGAACTATGCTGTTGGTGACGCCCTTTCTCCAACCCACCCGCTTAAAGCGTTAGCTGATGCGGCCCATTCTGCTTGTCCATAACTATAGTTGCAGAAGAAACGGGTAGTACTCCAGAGGTGATACAAAATGTGATTTTTTTAAAACACAGACTAGACGACCGGTCTATTTAGTACTATATTTCATTTATGAAGACTAAAACTACACTTAAAACAACCGATATTCGTGAGAATATTCTTGCTACAGGCCAGCGAATTATGGCGGGCAAGGGCTTCTCGGCTGTTGGTTTAAACGAAATTTTAGCGACAGCCGGCGTACCTAAGGGTTCCTTCTACCATTATTTTGGTTCGAAGGATGCGTTCGGAGAGGCGCTGCTTGAGCACTATTTCGAGCATTATCTCGCTGAGCTCGACGAGACGCTTCGTCAGCCTAATAAGACGATGGCCGAACGCTTGATGTCGTATTGGCAGAACTGGGAAGAGAATCAATCCTTTTTCGATTGCCAGGGCAAATGCCTTGCGGTCAAGCTAGGAGCAGAAGTAGCCGACTTGTCGGAAACAATGCGTTTAGCACTTAAGCGCGGTACGAGGGGCATCATTGATCGTCTTGCGCAAGCTATAGAGGCTGGTATGGCAGATGGTTCGCTGTCGATTAAGGGATCTGCTCACGACAATGCAGAAAGCCTTTATCAGCTTTGGCTGGGTGCCAGCGTGATGGTAAAAATTGTGCGTACCACGCATCCTTTTGAAACAGCCATGAAAACGACTCGCCAGATTCTTCATCTTTCCGCCTGACCGGGGAGAGATGTGAAAGTACTACTCGAGAGCGTTCTCTCAGGAGTACTTTTTTTACGCCTCATTTCGAGACGACCGGTCTAATAAAAACCACCTACCAATTGGAGAAAGACATGAAAATTCTGATGGTTCTGACATCGCACGACCAGTTGGGCAACACTGGCCGCAAAACCGGTTTTTGGCTCGAAGAGCTGGCCGCACCTTATTACACGTTTAAAGAAGCTGGCGCAGAGATCGTGCTGGCATCGCCTAAGGGCGGTCAACCGCCACTCGATCCGAAAAGCAACGAGCCAGCTTTCCAAACTGATCTGACTCGGCGCTTTGAGGCAGATGCAGAGGCCCAGGCCCAACTTGCCAACACCGTGCGTCTGGATAGCGTTTCTCAAGCTGATTTCGACACCGTGTTTTACCCTGGCGGCCACGGTCCCCTTTGGGATCTCGCCGAAGATAAAAACTCAATCTCTCTGATTGAGTCGTTCCTCGCTGCCGAAAAGCCCGTTGCACTCGTTTGCCATGCGCCTGGCTTGCTTCGTCATGTAAAAGCACCAAGTGGCCGTCCGCTGGTAGAAGGCAAAAAAGTCACTGGATTCGCCAACAGCGAAGAAGCCGCTGTCGGCCTTACCGATATCGTGCCGTTTCTGGTCGAAGACGAACTCAAAGCCAAGGGTGGTATCTTTTCGAAAGGCGACGACTGGGGATCCTACGTCATCTCTGATGGCCTGCTGATCACCGGTCAAAACCCGGCGTCCTCGGCCCCAGCCGCAACCGTTCTGCTAGATAAGCTTGTCGAAAACTCAGCATCATGAGCATTTGAGGCTGACAGTGCTTGCTACTGACAGCCTCAATTCTTAAAAACCTGACACTCAGGCTTCACTCATTTCCCGGCCTATGTCACCGCATGCGAGAGCTCCCCACATGGCATTACGGAGTATCTCATTCTCAAGTACATCAGTCTTGGCGGACTTTGAGCGCCACCAGCGCTATTGAACTGTTAACTATTTTCTTGCAGGAGTCGTCAAAGTGAAGATTTTTATTGTGGGAATCACTGGTAACGTAGGGTTTCGTTTAGCACGCACCCTAAAGGAACGCGGCGACGAGGTCGATGGCCTCTATCGACAGCCAGACCAGGCTGGGATGCTCGCTAGTATTGGTGTAACCGGCACCGTCGGAGACCTAGTGAACATTGATCCGCAGCGACTGGCGGAAGCCATGCGCGGAAGTGACGCCATTGTCTTCACTGCTGGGGCTGGGGGCGCTGGTAGCGAGATGACCGAAGCCATCGACGGTAATGGGGTCACCAAATCAATTGCCGCTGCCAAGTTGGCTGGTATTAAGCGCTTTCTTCTGGTCTCGGTATTCCCCGAGGCATGGCGTGAACGGCACATGGACGAAGGCTTTGAGCACTACATCATGGTGAAGAAGCGTGCAGACATAGAGCTCTCTCAGAGTGGTCTGGACTGGATCATCCTGCGTCCATCCGCATTAAAGGATAACGCGGCGCCGGGACGATCAATCTTGGAGTTGCCCAGATCCACACCGAAGTCAGCCGTGATGATGTGGCGGTAACTCTCGCAACGCTGCTCCACACTCCCGCAGTGAGTAGAAAGATTCTTGAACTAACTGAAGGAAATGTGCCGATACCGGAAGCCGTTAACGCAATGACTAGCATTTGAAACGCATGCATCAAGGGAGCCAGCATGCTGCCCGCGTTGAAGAGCTTCACCCCGTGGATAAGAAACAACTGGCCACAAACTGAGTAGGTTGAGAACCTGCGGTGCAATGGCATCCAATGGCAGTCACACAACGTTTGGAAAACTCGCCACATTCGGATTTTGCTCGCCTCCCTCAAACCGTAAGCTTGCACAGGCCATATCGGCCCCGCGCTCGGGGTCGGTTATAAAACGGTGCATCATTGGCCGGGCATAGAGCAACAAACTGGGCTGCGTAATGCTCAGTGCCACATCGTGGTGTATCACCTTAGCCGTTCCCCGCCGCACCAAATGCATCTGCCCCGACACTCTATCAGTTTCCAAGGTATTGGTACCGCATAGAGCCCCTGCTTGAAATACCTCGGCCGTTACCGAGAAGTGCTCCATCAGTGTCGCTAACCCATCGGCCACATGATACTCCTTATCAAATTATCGAGACTATAGATCACCAATCGTCCAATTATAGCAGGCAAAATACCTATCACCGGACAACACTTGTTTTCGGATCAACCACTACTTTGGAGAAACCAGGATATGACTATCGAAAAGATTCTTTATACGGCTACTGCTTCTGCCACGGGTGGACGCGAAGGCCAAGCCACCTCTTCCGATAACGCTTTGAACGTAAAGCTTTCCACGCCCCGCGAACTTGGCGGTGCGGGTGGCGACGGCACTAACCCTGAGCAGCTTTTCGCCGCTGGCTATTCAGCCTGCTTTCTCGGCGCTCTGAAATTCGTGGCGGGCAAGCAAAAAATCACGCTTCCTGAAAGCACGTCCGTCACCGGTAATGTCGGTATTGGCCAGATACCTACCGGCTTTGGCATTCAAGCTGAGTTAACGATTGCGGCGCCAGGCGTGCCCGCCGACGTTTTACAAACGTTAGTCGATCAGGCCCACATCGTCTGCCCATATTCCAATGCCACGCGCAATAACATCGACGTCACGCTGACCATCAGTCAATAAACACCACCACGACTCAACCGCGAGAACAGGAAACGATGTCATGAAAAAACTTAATCGCACATTGACCGCTACCCTGCTGGCACTGGGTCTTCAAGTTGGCTCAAACGCGTACGCTACAGATGCCACAGAAGCCTTCAGCACCGAACAAACTGCCAGTACCATCATGACCACTGATGGTGTGGAACTGTATTACAAAGACTGGGGGCCTAAAGATGGCCCAGTGGCCACCTTCAGTCATGGCTGGCCGCTGAATTCTGACAGCTGGGAGTCACAAATGATTTTTCTAGCCTCCCAAGGCTATCGCGTGATCGCCCATGACCGCCGCGGCCACGGACGTTCCAGTCAACCTTGGGAAGGCAATGATATGGATCATTATGCCGATGACTTGGCCACGGTCATCAACACCCTTGACCTGAACAATGTCACCCTCGTCGGTTTCTCGACTGGCGGAGGAGAAGTGGCTCGCTACATTGGTCGTCACGGAACAGATCGCGTTGCTAAAGCCGTTTTGGTCTCCGCGGTGCCTCCTCTGATGCTGCAAACGCCTGACAACCCTAATGGGTTGCCTATCGACGTGTTCGATGGCATCCGGGAAGCGTCTCTAAACAATCGCTCCCAGCTATACCTGGATATTGCCTCAGGGCCCTTCTTTGGCTTTAACCGCCCAGGTGCGGAACCCAACCAAGGGCTGATCCAGTCATTCTGGGCGCAAGGAATGCAAAGCGGTCATAAGAATACCTATGACTCCATCGCTGCCTTCTCGGCCACTGATTTCCGTGAAGACTTGGCGGCATTCGATATTCCCACCCTGGTTATCCATGGTGACGACGACCAAATCGTACCTATAGATATCTCGGGGCAAGCGTCTGCGGCATTGGTAGAAGGCGCGGAATTGATCGTGTACGAGGGTGCACCTCACGGTTTAACCGATACGCACAAAGATCGGCTCAACCAGGATCTGCTCAATTTTCTTCAACGCTAATTGCCTTTCACCCTGATCGCTATCCATTGGCCCACTGCCATGCCGTGGGCCAACTTGCACAACTCACGACAAAGTAGCTTATTTCTTGCATAGCAACATATTCACGTTTCATTGAAAAGGAGTGTTAACTATGGTGCTCACTGACTATCTATTATTCGCAATGATTGCTGCGATGCAAGTTGGCTCGCCTGGGCCCTCAACAATTCTTTTGGTTAACAATGCGCTGGTACACGGCCCAAGCCGCGCCATCTTAATACTGACCGGCGATTTAGTGGCTATTGCCGGGCTTGCGGCTTGCTCACTCCTGGGAGTCGGGGCGTTACTGGAGGCAAATCCAACGGTGTTTATGGTCGTCAAAGTTGTCGGTGCTGTTTATCTTTTATGGCTAGGTATGCAGCAATTTCGTATGGCACAAGCGGTTCCTACACCTAGCGGCCAGCCTACAACATTGCAAAGCGTATCCGTCCTTTGGCGACAATCGTTTATGGTTGGGCTCAGCAACCCCAAGGCGATTCTCTTTTTCTCCTCGCTGTTGCCGCAATTTATCAGCTCCCAACAGGATTCGCACATCGCGACACTACTTCCACTCATCCTATTATTTGTGTTTATTAAACTGATCGTTTCAAGCGCTTACGCATTAGCCGCCCAAACAGTGATCACGAAACTGGCGAAACCAGGTGCCGCTGTTTGGGGTAAGCGCGCTGCTGGAGGAGTACTCATGCTGTTTGGCATCTTCATGGCTATCAACGCTTTTTACTAAGTACCCCTGTGTTGGAAAAAAGCTGCTTCCAACACAGATAGCACCAGTCTTCCCGAGTGAGCCGCTGGTCGGACGTTGCACAGTAAAACTTTCTCCTTGGGGGCAGATATGCCCTCCGGGAACGAAGGCAATTATCTTGTCAGATTAGCGCTGAACACTTATGGAGACTTAATAGCCAGTAGAGTAGATAAGCTCGTATGTTACAACTTACCCTCACTAACTACCGAAACTGAGCACATCTGCTGAATAGAGGGGAGCAAGAACTCATTTTGAAATGCTTGAGTTATAAAGCGCTAGGTAGCTTCTACAGGTGCAACTGTTTTCCCAAAATATTCCCAATATTTTACCAACCAACAAAAAACCGCCGATTGGTTTTCCCCAAATCGGCGGTTTTTAATAATTTTTGGTCGGAGCGACAGGATTCGAACCTGCGACCTTTGCAACCCCATTGCAACGCGCTACCAAGCTGCGCCACGCTCCGCTGTCTTTATTGGCCGCTACATCTTTTCCTCAAGACGGTGCGTATACTAGCGGTTTCTTGCATAAATGAAAAGCCCTTATAGCGCTTTCTTTTCAAGTATTTGTCACACACTGCCATAACGCTCATCGCCCTTTATGGCTTGCGTTGGTCTGCCTCAAGCAATAAATAGGCCATGGCATCATATACACCGGGGGCAGTTACGATTAAATGATCAGGGTAAATATCCTCTGGCACCGCTGAAGGCACTGGATATAGGTGCCCTACTCGTGCGCCGGCTTCCCGAGCAATAACCCAGCCTGCAACAAAATCCCAGGGCGAGACACTTTCGTAATAAGCATCCAGGCGGCCGCAGGCGACATCGCACAAATCGAGCGCTGCTGCGCCATTGCGACGAACGTCCTGGCACTCAAATAACACGGCTTCCAACCGCTTCAAAAGCTGCTTACGCTCCTCTTTACGATATGGGAACCCTGTGCCGACCAAGGTGTGCGCCAGTGAATCTGCACTGCTGGGCTGTATGGATTTACCATTACAATAAGCTCCGGTGCCCTCAGCAGCACTAAAGGTCTCACCCAAAAACGGCGCATGCACAACGCCCACCTTGGCGACGCCCGCTTCCATCCAGCCAATGGAGACCGCTACATGGCGAAGCCCTTGAGCGAAATTAACCGTGCCATCGATGGGATCCACCACCCACAGTTTTGGCGCCGTTTCATGCAAAGTGCTCTCGGGGGCGAGCTCTTCACTCAGCCGCGCTTCTCCAGGGAAGTGCTCCTCCAGGCGCTGACTAATCAACTTGTCCACAGCCACATCCACATCGGTGACCAGTTCGTTATCCTTTTTTAAGCGCTGGGCAAAATCCTGCTGCTCCCGCGCCTTGATTATCATCTGCCCCGCTTCTTCAGCAATAGCGATAGTAATTTCAAGACGCGCGGCTAGTGTATGGTCGCTCATTGAATCTCCCTTTAGAACGCGATGATGCTATGAGTCTCTACCATAAGCCGCCGAGATGTAATTTTCGAGTCAAACCGACTTCCAGCGGTAGTGGTTAGCGCAATGCGTCTACCAAAACATCCACAACGATGCGCGTGGCTGCTTCGATTAACACCACATCAGCGCCAACACGCTCCCACTCATAGCCTGGGTAGTTGGGCAACTGAGACGCTAGCTGGCCATCAAAACGCTTGGCGATACCTGGAGGCAAGGGTTTGCCACGCTCAAGATTGCGTTGAATACCTGGCGGTAACGCTTCGGCTCGCGGTGCATCATGTCGGCGCAGTAACTGGCGTAGTTCGCGTTCGTTGATGCGCGGTAAATCAACCCGCTCATCCTGGGAGTGACCATGTCGATTAGATTCATGTTGCTGGGGCTGGCCCTTATCACGGGCACCGTGGGCCGGAGCATGGGCAGGTTGGGCAAAGGCTGCATTATTAAGCAGCAATGCGCCAAGCGCGCTTATAGCAATCAGTTTGATGGGGTTCACTGTAAGCTCCTCGCTTAAGGTCAGAGCTTACAGTGTAAAGAACAAATGCGTAGGGAATGAGGAAATAAAAAAGCCGCTTCGATGAGCGGCTGAAAATAGCATTAAATCATTCAAGTTTATTCACTGGGGGGAGCGTCTTGGCAGCCACGCGGACGGATATTAGTTTTAATAGTGGCGAAACAATCCCAATTTCCATCATTGTCACGAACTACTCGCATTGTATTAGAATCATTTCCTCCAAAACTGCCAAACGTATAAATAATGCTAGGGGTGTTGCCACCGATATTTGCGTAAGAGACTTCATTCCCACCAGATACAGAATCTTGATCAAAACCTACGTATTTCTCAAAGGCATCAGCACCAGTGAATTCCTCAGAAGGGTCAATTCCTGACGCTATTGCTGCATCAAAACCGGTTTGCAGTGATTTTAAAGTGGTGTAGGCAGAGGTTGCTTCAGCTCGCTGAATATAGGACTGGTACTGCGGCACCGCTACAGCCGACAGAACGCCAATAATAGCGATAACAATTAGCAGCTCAATCAGCGTAAAACCGCCTTGCTTGGTGTTCTGTGTATTAGGTTGTGCAGCACTCTGCATAAAGGCATCTCCTGCGGGGGGAAGGGCAAGCCTTTGTAAGGACAGTAATTCCTTAAAAAGAATTAGCAAATATTAAAATTACACTAGCTTACGCGATCTGTTTTTACAACACGCTCTATTAACGTTATCGGCCCAGGCGGCTACCACTTTAGCGGATTGGGATCACCAGCCATTTAATGCCTGTAAACGCTAGTTTATGGTACAAGTAATACGCCTAAAACGATGTAAAACAGGTTTTTGAATGAGCCAGCCCCCTTTTGAGTCGACGTTAAGCCACGCCGCCGCGCGTGGTGGCCTGCGCGGCATCGCCCAGCGCTTGGTTAAGCACGGCTTGTTGACCGATGCCCAAGCCGCCACGGCGGAAACCACCGCGTCGAACCTGGGAATATCGTTACTTCAGCATGTGATCGAAAGTGGCCTGGTCGACCCTAACAAAGCGACACTGGCGGCTGGCTGGGAGTATGGGCTGCCGGTCATAGATCTAGAAGCAGTTCGTCTGTCCGCGCTGCCTCCCGCTTCTGACTACCCTATCAAAGTGCTGCAAAGCCTTAACGTTCTGCCATTAGCCCGTCATGGCCATCGCCTAACGGTTGCGGTTCCCTACCCCGCCACTTTGACGCAACTGGATGAGTTGCAATTTGCGACCGGCCTGAGTGTGGAAGGTATCCTCGCTCCCGTTGATCAAATCACAGTCGCACTCAATAGCTACCTTGCTCAAAACGGGCGTAGCATGCTTGATCAGCTGGATGAGTTAGATGATGCGGTGAATTCACTGAGCGTTGTGCAGAACAACGATGGTGACGAAGTTCCTCTGGAAGAGTCCTCTCAAAATAGTGAAGACGCGCCTATTGTTAAGTTCGTCAACAAAATACTCTTAGACGCGATTCGCCGGGGCGCCTCTGATATCCATTTTGAGCCTTACGAAACCCTCTACCGGGTACGCTTTCGTATTGATGGAATTCTCATAGAAGTCGCGCGACCACCCTTTGCCATGCGCAATCGCATCGCAGCCCGCCTAAAAATTATGGCCCGACTGGATATATCGGAACGTCGCTTACCCCAGGATGGCTCGATAAAGTTAAAGCTTTCACGCACCCGCTCTCTCGATTTCCGGGTTAACTCACTGCCAACAGTCTATGGCGAAAAGTTAGTGCTGCGAATATTAGATCCGGCCGCAGCGCAACTGGGTATTGAGCAACTGGGTTTTACCGACGAACAACGGGGCCATTATGAACATGCGTTAAAACAACCCCAGGGCATGATTTTGGTCACCGGTCCTACCGGCAGTGGTAAAACTGTTTCGTTATATACCGGCATTAATATCCTTAATAAAGTGGAACGTAATATTTGTACCGCTGAAGATCCGGTTGAGATCAAAGTCGCCGGTATCAATCAAGTGAACGTATTACCTAAGATCGGCCTCGATTTTGCCAGTGCACTAAGGGCGTTTTTACGCCAAGACCCGGATGTGGTCATGGTAGGCGAAATTCGTGATCTTGAAACCGCCGAAATTGCCGTTAAAGCAGCCCAGACAGGCCACCTGGTGCTCTCTACGGTGCATACCAACTCGGCAGCCGAAACGCTAACTCGACTGGCGAATATGGGCGTCTCTTCGTTTAACATCGCCAGCGCCGTTAGTTTGATTATTGCCCAGCGGCTGGCCCGCAAACTGTGTCAACACTGCAAAGAGCCCATTGACATTCCCCATGAGGCACTGCGCAAAGAGGGCTTTAGCAGCGAAGAAATCCATCAGGCGACTATCTACAGGTCGGTAGGTTGCAAGCAGTGTACCCACGGCTATAAAGGGCGAATTGGCATTTATGAGGTAGTGCCGATTACCGAAGCGATGCGTCAGTTGATTATGCGCGATGCTAACGCATTAGATATCGATCAGCAGAGGCGCGAGGAGGGCTACCCAAGCCTGCACCGCAGTGGGCTACTGAAAGTCATGCAGGGTATTACCAGCCTGGAAGAGGTTAACCGAGTGAGCAAGGAGTAAGGCATGGCTAAAACGGCACGTCGACGCCAAACGCCCGCCACCAAGCTAGCGCGCTGGAAATGGAGTGGTAAAGGCCCACAGGATAGAGCGCTAAGCGGTGAGATGATTGGCCGCAGTAAAGCCGAAGTAGCCGCTGAACTCACCAAGCAGCATATCGTTATCGGCCGGATTAGTAAAAAAGGCAACCTCGGCGGCAGCGGCCGCATTAATCCCAACGATGTCATGGTCTTTGCACGTCAAATGGCCACCATGATTCGTGCTGGCATCCCGTTGCTGCAAGCGCTTCAAGTAGTGGCAGAGAGCCTCAAGAAACCGGCTATGGTTGCCCTTGTTCAGCATATGATGAGCGATGTATCGTCAGGTGCCAGCTTCTCAGATGCATTGAACCGTCACCCCAAACACTTTGATCGACTGTTTGTTAACCTCGTCAGTGCTGGTGAGCAGTCCGGTGCGTTGGATCAAATGCTCGATCGTATTGCGACCTACAAAGAGAAGGTTGAGTCGCTGAAAGCGCGGGTTAAGAAAGCTCTTTGGTACCCCACCGCCGTTATGACGATTGGCATTGCAGTAACCATGTTGCTGTTAATTAAAGTGGTGCCTGAATTTGAAAGCATGTTCCAAAGCTTTGGCGCTGAACTCCCTGCATTAACCCAACTGACCGTGAACTTATCCGAGCTTGCCCAGCGTTATTGGCTAGCCGCGCTCGGCGCAGTGATAGCTGCCGTGCTTTTGCTTAAAATAAGCATTCAACGCTCGCCAAGCGTTGCTTACCGTATGCACGCACTGCTGCTTCGCTTGCCGGTTCTTGGCGATATTATGCATAAATCTGCAATGGCTCGTTTGTCGCGTACATTAGCGACCACCTTTTCCTCGGGTGTACCACTTGTTGAAGGCTTAGACACCGCAGCCGGTGCCACAGGCAATAAAGTGTACGAACGCGCAGTGGTACAAACGCGCAAGGACGTCGCCACCGGGCAACAGCTACACTTCGCCATGCGTATGACCAACCGTTTCCCCCCTTTAGCGATTCAAATGGTCAGCATTGGTGAAGAGGCAGGGTCGCTTGATGCCATGCTCAATCGCGTGGCTGATTACTATGAAGAGGAAGTCGATAATAAGGTCGATGCCCTCACTTCGCTGATGGAACCGATTATTATCGTGGTACTGGGCGTGCTGGTCGGCGGCGTGGTGGTCTCTATGTACTTGCCCATCTTCGACTTGGGCTCTGCCCTCTAAGCGTCACATGCTTAAACAACGCTAATTTCAAGAAGACTAAGGAGCTCCATGCATCACCTTCCGTTTACGCTGTGGTTAATCGTTTTATTGATGGGACTATGCCTGGGCAGTTTTCTAAATGTGGTGATTACTCGCCTTCCGGTGATGCTGATGCGGGGCTGGCGCAATGAAGCCCGGGAAGCACTTGAGCTTGGCACCGAGCACTCGCCGCGCTTTAACCTGGCCACACCCGCTTCCATGTGCCCACGCTGTGAAGCCCCTATTGCGTGGCACGACAACCTACCGTTAATTGGGTGGATAAAACGCCGTGGGCGCTGTGCCGAGTGCCAAACGCCTATCAGCATTCAGTACCCACTGGTGGAAATAGCAGGGGGCTTGTTGGCCATAGCAGTGCTAGCGCTCCACGGGCTTACTGCAGAGTCGATCTTCGTTTACGGCGCCTGCTTAGTACTGTTAGTGCTCGCCGTCATCGACTTTCGCACCCAGCTACTGCCCGACGTGATTACCCTACCCTTACTTTGGGCAGGGTTACTGTTTCAGCTTCTTTTCCAGCCACCGATGCTGCCGAGTGCCGTTATCGGCGCCATGGCAGGCTATCTTTCCCTGTGGAGTTTTTATTGGCTATTCAAACTGGTCACTGGCAAAGAGGGAATGGGCTATGGCGACTTTAAGCTGCTCGCGGCGCTGGGCGCCTGGTTGGGATGGAGTTTTTTACCGCTGATGTTGATCCTTTCCGCAGGGATTGGCGCCATTGTTGGGCTAGCTGCCCAGGCCTGCTCACCTCGCCTACGCGGCGCACCGCTTCCCTTTGGCCCGTTTCTCGCCCTCGCGGGCTGGGTGGCCCTGTTAGTCGGTGATGAAATAATGGCAATGTATCTCAACCTGCTCATGTAAAACTGAACCATATAAAACTAAACCATGTAAAAATGGGTCATGTGAAATCTGGTTATATACAATTTAGCTATTGAGGCAGCACATGATTATCGGATTAACGGGTGGTATTGGGTCGGGTAAATCGACCGTCGCTCGCGCCTTTGAAACACTCGGCGCCGCCTGGGTCGATGCCGATGATGTCGCCAGAGAAATCGTCTTGCCTGATGAGCCGGCCCTGTTAGCTATTCAACACCGCTTCGGTGATCAGATTATGCATCAGGATGGCACACTTAACCGGGCCGCTCTGCGCGACATCATTTTTAAAGATCCAGAACAACGGCAGTGGCTAGAATCGGTGACACATCCCCGCATAAGGGAGCGACTACTGCAGCACTTAGCGCGACTCAAAGCACAGGGGGCGCCTTATGTGCTGCTTGTGTCACCGTTGCTGTTTGAAGCAGGTCAGCATGCACTCGTTCACCGCACGGTGGTTGTCGATGTGCCACAAGCACTACAATTATCGAGAACCCAGCAGCGTGATGGGGTGAGTGAAAGCCAGGTGCGTGCTATTCTCGCCGCCCAACTTTCCCGCGAACAACGGTTAGCAAAAGCAGACGACGTGATAGATAACAGCGGTGACCACGCCAGCATGATGGAGCAAGTGGCACGGCTTGACGAACGCTACCGTCGGCAGCTTAACTACTGAGATATCGCGCCTGTTATCGCAATTGGAGTTTTTTATGGCTCGCCCTGCAAACGATTCCCCGCTAGAAGTTAATTGCCCGCAATGCGCTAAGCGCGTGCCCTGGCTGCCAGAGAGCACTTATCGCCCCTTCTGCAGCAAACGCTGCCAACTACTGGATTTGGGCGCCTGGGCCGATGAGTCGCACCGCATATCGGGGGAGTCCGCCATGGATGAGGCCGATATAGAAACGCTCCTTGCGCAAGCCGACAAGGATGCGCCACTCACCTGAAGCACCCTATAACTGACTTAGCGAGCCCTTACCCTAGCCATGGCCGAAACAAACGCTCCCCCCTCATCGCCTTCGGCTTATCATGTGCTGCTCCAATTGGAGCAGCAGTTTGATCATCTACTGGAAACCACTGAAGCAGCCGTCTCGCTATACGAGCAGCAGCTACCGGCTACATGGGTCTTTAATCAAGCGACACCGCCTCGTGACTGGCTGCGTAAAGCCCTATTCGATATGTGGCATGAGCAGCATCAAGATGGCCGTGAGACGCGCAACTATATTGCCGTCGTTGCCGCTAATGATGAACTGATAAGGGCGATTGATGCTGTTAATCAAGCCAAAGCCCATTTCAGCAACCTACTGCAACATATTAAACAGGCATTTCCACAGGCACTGAGCGATGCAAAAAGCCGCTTACCGCAACGCCACCCTCACGTTGATGAAGCGTTACGCCGCAATGGGCTTGCTCGCTTACATCTTAAACAGAGCTGGCGGCAGTTACCTATCGCACAAGCGCCTGTCTCACGCGTTCGCTTTGCTTGGTACAGCAGTGGTCGCTCTATTAAACGCCTGTCGGTGCAAGAAGCTGAACATAAGCTTTTACAGCTTGATACCGATGCGCCGCATATTCGTATTCAGCTACGCAAGCTAGCGGGCATCCCCAGCGGGGAAATGCTTGCTCAGGTGCAAACGCAAGCCCCACTGATGCGGGCAAACCTGTTCTTTACCGAACCACTCGATGATGGGCATACACGACGAGCACTGAATGCCGCCATGCCAATTTTTGTTCCTGACCATAATCAACGACTGCCCCACATTAACCTACCTGCACCACAGCCCCCCACCACACGCACACGGGCCAGGCGACGCGATGAGAAACTAGAGCAGGATGTCTTTCTGCCGAGTTTGCGGATTTATCGCTACCGCTAGCATAAGGACACCTGCCAAGCCTGCTGCGATGTTTTGCAGGTGCTAGCTGCCAGGCACCATATCCTGCTGCCATACGCCATAGCCAAGCAGTACTTCGATCAGCTCGGCCAGGTCATTATGATCCATGCCATACTCGCTCAACAGAGCTTCAAAGCGCTGTTTAAAAATACGCTCCCGCTCATGTTGCTGTTCTTTCTGCTGGGCTTCTTCATCTTCTTGTTCCAGTGCCGCAAGCGAGCGTACCGGCGGGCCTGTCGGTATATCAAAATCGCTTTCTGGATCATCTAATTGGCGTAAGGCCTGGGCAAAAGCATCGTCTAATTCACGAAACTTACGCAGCTTCTCACGCTCATCTATCGGCTTTTGAACCTTTTGATATTTCATCGATGTTTCATTTACACCTTGCTTGAAATGGTCGATATGACTGCCAATGTCGCATTTTTTGGCAAAAACTGTGCACAAACGCGTAAAGGTAACGAGCAAACTTGCCTTTGCCACCCAGTTGCCAGCATAAAGGCATCATCATTACGTATATGAGGGTAACCAGCACATTTATCAAACATGGCACAGTCAGCGACAACTCATTAAATCGATGCTTCGCATCAACATTACCTACAAGTAGCCTGAATAGAGACACGACTCTTATCTGTAGGCTGAATTTTTCCTTCAGCTAGGTTACCAACACTAACGCACTGGGAGAGTGCACTACAGGCGAGATAAGCACGACCTGTACGATTCACGCATGAGAGGCCAGATAATGTTCAACGCGATGACACGAGCTGAGATCTGGCTGCAGGATACACTCGATAAGTCACTCGGTATCGAAGACCTTGCTAATCACATAGGGTATTCGTCTTCTCAAGTCCGGCGCCAATTTCGGCAAAGCTTTCACATTTCACCTAGCGCTTATCGTGAAATAAGGCGACTGGAACGCGCGGCAGTGCTGCTTGCGCTTACTCCTCTCAATATAGCGCAAATTGCAATACGTTGCGGGTACCAAAACCACTCGTCTTTCTCACGGGCATTCCAACGTCGTTATCAGTTCAGCCCGCGCAATTTCCGCCTAAAGCTGAAAACCACTTTCCATCGCCATGTGCCACCTCATGGTTTTAACACGCGTATCGAAAAAACCACGGGGCGCCAAATGATCCTAATGCGCCTCTACAAGGCTCCCGAGCATATTAAGGGGCTAGGAGATGAAAGCTATCACGCTATGCAGCTAGCGTGCTTACAGACGCGGCTGCGGCGATCTACGACCATCATCGCACTGCCTGACATACTCGCCGACAGAATCAATGCACTTAATAATGAATCTTTCCACTCTTACCGTACCGACATTGGTCTATACCTATCGGATACGGACAATGCACAAGACATTGCACTGCCTGTTCTTTATCGACGGGTCGACATTCCTACTCATTACTACGCGAGCACCTGTTTTGACAATTTAGCTGGCCTTTATGGAGCCTTAACGCATACCATCATGTATCTGCTCAACAGGCAGGATGTTTGGCACGTTAGCGGCCACCCTCCGCAGGTATTATGGAAAGCAAACCATTTAGAACTTCGCATCCCATTAATAGGTTAGTAATGGGGGTAACGGCACTGGAGTATAGCCAAAAGCGTATGGCAATAGAAAACCGGCATTCCTGTACAGAAATGCCGGTGATGAGATAGCTTAGTCTTCCATGCGCTCCAACCAGGACTCAACGGTTTCATCGCCGTACTGGTCTTTCCAGCTACGCAGTCCTTTATGGTTGCCGCCGCGAGTTTCGATTACTTCCCCTGTTTTAGGGTTTTTGTAAATTTTAAGGCGGCGCTTACGACGGGCATTGCCACTCGCTGTGGTTTTAGCGCTCCGCTGGTCAGCAGTCGGATCTAATAAGGCAATAACATCACCCGGACGCTTGCCGAACTCATTCATTAGCGCTTCAAGTTTAGCCTTAAATTCCAACTCGCCTTTCAGACGCTGATCGCCTTCTAAGCGCTGAAGATCTTCTTGAAGCTGCTTTAGCTGCTGTTCTTTCTGGATATATTCGTTAAGTAAAGACATAGGAGTTCCTTTAATAGCGTATCCAACTGAACGGGGTTCAACTGAATGGGATCTAACTTAGGTGCAAATTGACAACCTTGACACCCGCTAGTTCAGAATGCAGGGACATTATTCCTGTAAAAAGAGTAACTGACAACAGTCTAGTTGATTTTCACCCAATTACTAATCGTTTTTTAAAACTCAATTGCGGCTAAAGAGTTTAAATCTAATAGTCCCTGACGACTATGCGAACCAGCTTGCTGAACAACTATTAGCGCCCTACCACTACAAACAAAAGCGCCGCCCCTAAGGGCGGCGCTTTCACTAACCAATCACTAACTGATCGTTAGTCTTGGCCCATCTGCTGCTTGATCAAGTCACCGATGGTGGTCGGGCCACCTGCTGTTTCCGGCTCTTGCTCACGCATCTTCTTCAGGTTCTGACGCGTATCGTCCTGGTCTTTCGCTTTGACCGACAGATTAATCTGACGGCTCTTACGATCAACGCTCACAATACGAGCTTCTACGCTATCGCCTTCGTTCAGCACATTGCGCGCATCTTCTACGCGGTCAGCACTGATTTCAGAGGCTTTCAGCACCGCAATAACGTCAGTCGCCAATTCAACTTGAGCTTCTTTAGCATCAACTTCAATGACGCGACCGGTTACGATGCTGCCCTTATCGTTGACTGACAGGTACTCAGCAACGGGGTCAGAATCCATCTGCTTGATACCCAGCGAGATGCGCTCACGCTCAGGATCAATAGACAGGATAACGGCTTCAGCTTCGTCGCCTTTCTTGAAGTTGCGTACGGCTTCTTCACCAGTATCGGTCCAAGAAATATCAGACAAGTGAACAAGACCGTCAATACCGCCTTCAAGGCCGATAAAGATACCGAAATCAGTAATTGACTTGATGGTACCTGAAACGCGGTCGCCCTTGTTGTAGTCAGTGTTGAAGGTTTCCCACGGGTTAGCAGTACACTGCTTGATACCCAGGGAAATACGACGACGCTCTTCGTCGATATCCAACACCATGACGTCAACATCATCGCCCACTTGAACGACTTTAGACGGATGGATGTTTTTGTTAGTCCAGTCCATTTCAGAGACGTGAACCAGACCTTCAACACCCTCTTCCAGTTCGGCAAAGCAGCCGTAGTCAGTCAGGTTAGTGACGACCGCGTGCACTTTCATGCCTTCCGGATAACGCTCTTTAATGTTGACCCACGGATCTTCGCCCAACTGCTTGAGACCCAGTGATACGCGGTTACGCTCACGGTCAAACTTCAGAACCTTGACGTTGATCTCGTCGCCAACGGCAACGATTTCGGACGGATGCTTGATACGCTTCCACGCCATGTCTGTAATGTGCAGCAAGCCGTCAACACCGCCCAGGTCTACGAAAGCACCGTAGTCTGTCAGGTTCTTAACGATACCCTTGATCTGCTGGCCTTCTTGCAGAGTCGCCAGCAGCGCTTCGCGCTCGGCACTGTTCTCTGCTTCCAGAACCGCACGACGTGATACTACAACGTTGTTGCGCTTCGGATCGAGCTTGATGACTTTAAAGTCCAGCTCTTTGTTTTCCAGGTGCGCAGTGTCGCGAACAGGACGAACGTCAACCAACGAGCCAGGCAAGAAGGCGCGGATAGAGTCAACTTCGACAGTGAAGCCGCCTTTAACCTTACCGTTAATAACGCCCTTAATGATTTCGTCTTTCTCGAAGGCTGCTTCAAGAATCTTCCAAGCTTCTGCACGCTTGGCTTTTTCACGAGACAGACGCGTTTCACCGAAACCATCTTCTACGGCTTCAAGTGCAACGTGCACGTCGTCACCGATAGCGATGTTCAGATTACCGTGCTCATCGCGGAATTGTGACGCAGGGATCTGACCTTCAGATTTCAGACCAGCGTTGACAGTAACCCAGTCACCGTCAATGTCGACAACCTGAGCCGCGACAATTGCGCCTGGCTCCATGTTGATGTCGTTAAGAGACTGTTCAAACAGCTCAGCAAAGCTTTCGCTCATGGTGTTCCTACGTAATTACGTTGTTGAGGCATAAATGCCTTCTCCGCACCACCAGCAAGTGCGGGCCTAATGTCACTCAGCCTTTGGAGGTGTTAACGCTGGTTAGACCTGACCGGGCTCACCGATGTGAGTTTAGTGCCCTGCCACGTCGTGACACCTATCCAAAAACGCCGCAAGGGAGAATCACACGCCGCTTACCAGCCCTCTTTGGGCGAGCAGTTCGGTCAGTCGATCAACCACTTCCGGTATGCTCAGGCGCGTGGTATCAAGCGTAATGGCATCATCTGCCGGCTTGAGAGGAGCCACACTGCGCTGCGTATCGCGTGCATCGCGTGCCTGAATCTCCTTTAAAAGACTCGAAAGACTAGCATCCACCCCGGCTTCCTGCAACTGCAGATAGCGCCGACGTGCCCGTTCATCGGCACTGGCGGTTAAAAAAATCTTCAGCGGGGCGTCGGGAAACACTACGGTGCCCATATCCCGACCGTCAGCTACCAACCCTGGAGCTTGGCAAAAATCGCGCTGGCGTTGTAAGAGCGCCTGACGAACCGCAGGCAGCGCTGCCACCTGGGAAGCGCGCTCACCGGCCTGCTCCGTACGGATTTGCTGACCAACATCTTCACCTTCAAGAAAGGTACGCGGCTGGCCCTCCTCCACCGGGAAGGCCACATCCAACCGCTCCGCCAGGCGTGCAAGCCCAGCCTCATCGTCGACCGCCACGCTATGCTTCAACGCCGCTTGTGCCGTCAGCCGATAAAGCGCGCCGCTATCCAGCAGGTGCCAGCCCAAGCGCTCGGCCACCAAGCTACTGATAGTGCCTTTACCCGCCCCGCCAGGGCCATCGATGGTGAGCACGGGAACAGCGGCAACGCGATCACTCATAGGCACCCTCCACGCTAACGCCCATACCAATGCGTGTCGCTAACTCGACGAAGTCAGGGAACGAGGTGGCCACATTGGCGCAATCTTCAATAATGATGTCGTCACTGGCGCGCAGCGAGGCAATGGCAAACGCCATGGCAATGCGGTGATCCCCCAGGCTATCGACACGCCCACCGCCGTAACTGGCTTTTTGTGCATCGCCATTGCCAACAATATCGATACCATCTTCTACTGTGGTGTGCTGCACACCTAAAACAGCCAAACCATCGGCCATGGCTTGAAGGCGATCCGACTCTTTAACGCGCAGCTCTTCAGCACCTCGCAGCCGCGTTACGCCTTCGGCATTAGCGGCAGCGATAAACAGGGCAGGAAATTCATCGATGGCGAGCGGCACTTGATCGACAGGAATATCAATCCCTTTGAGGGGTACGTAACGAATACGAATATCGGCCACCGGCTCACCACCCACTTCACGCTGGTTCTCTAGCGCTAAATCCGCCCCCATCAGGGTAAGAATATTAATAACGCCAATCCGGGTGGGGTTAATACCCACGTGCTCAAGGGTGATATCTGAGCCCGGGGTAATAGCAGCGGCCACTAAAAAGAAGGTGGCGGATGAGATATCCGAAGGCACATCAATCGGCCCCGCCGTTAGCTTACCGCCCCCCTGAAGCCAGCAGGTATCGCCCTCACGGGAAACCGTATAACCAAAGCCGTTGAGCATACGCTCGGTATGATCACGGGTCGGCGCAGGCTCGCGCACGCGCGTTTCGCCTTCGGCGTACAGCCCGGCCAACAGCAGGCAGGATTTGACCTGAGCGCTGGCCATCGGCATATCGTAATCAATCCCTTTTAGCTTGGCGCCCCCACGAATTTTCAGCGGCGGACGACCGCCCTCAGCGGTATCAATGGTGGCGCCCATCAGGCGCAGCGGGTCAGCCACACGCCCCATGGGGCGTTTGGTCAGTGACTCGTCGCCGGTTAGCTCGCTGTCAAACGCCTGACCGGCAAGCAGTCCCGAGAAAAGCCGCATGGCAGTACCCGAGTTACCCACATAAAGCGGGCCGGCGGGGGCTTTTAAGCCGTGCATACCGACACCATGAATGGTGACTTTGCCCTGGTGCGGCCCCTCAATCGCCACGCCCATTTCACGAAACGCCTGCAGAGTCGCCAAGCTATCTTCACCTTCCAGAAAGCCTTTGACTTCAGTGACGCCTTCCGCCAACGCACCCAACATAATAGAGCGGTGCGACATGGATTTGTCGCCCGGTACGCGTAAACGCCCCTGGGCTTGACCGCCCGGCTGCACACGGTAGCTGACCTTACCTTGTGGTTGCATATGATATTCCGCCTGATAACTGGTTTTGTTCAATAAAGAGTCGAAATAGTGCCGGGCGTGGCTCGCCCGATCAAAGGTGGCAATCAGCGCATCGCTGTCTCCGGCCTCTACCGCATGACGCAACCGAGAGAGCCCCGCTTCAAATTCATCCAGCGATGCCAGTACCGCCTCTTTGTTGGCAATAAAAATATCTCGCCACATCACCGGGTCGCTTCCCGCAATACGGGTAAAATCGCGAAAGCCACCCGCTGCGTAACGGAAAATATCTAACCGCTCATCCTGACGGGCCAGCGTATCCACCAGTGAAAAAGCCAGCAGGTGGGGCAAATGGCTGGTACGCGCCAACACCTGGTCATGTCGTTCTACGTCCATTTCCAGCACATCGGCGCCACAGGCTTCCCATAAGCAGCGCACGCGCTGCAAAGCGTCACGATCTACGTTCGGCTCAGGTGTCAGAATCACCTTGTGATCCACATAGAGACGCGGATTTGCTGCCGCTACACCACTTTTCTCTGAACCGGCAATGGGGTGACCCAACACCATATTAGTGGGCACCTGACCAAATACACGCTGAGCGCAGGCGCGGATAGTCGCCTTGGTACTACCGACATCGGTAATCACAACGTCAGCCGACGCGTTAGGTAGCGCTTCGGCCAAGCTTGCCATCACGCTCTCCATGGCGAGCACCGGCACCGCCAGTATTACCATGGTGGCGCCATTGACTTGCTCAGCTAGCTGGGCACCGCCTGAGTCGATCAGCCCCATCCCAATACCGCGAGCAATCTCACTGTCATCAGGGTCACAGGCAACAATCTGCCCCTGGAAACCTGAAACGCGAAGTGCTGCCGCTAGCGAACCACCAATTAGCCCCAAGCCAACAATCAATAGACGCGATTCATGACAGCCTGATGTTTTAACACTGTCTTCGACCATTAACGTCACAGCACGCCTATGGGGTAGGAACCCAGCACGCGTAGTTCCGCCGCCCGCAGTTGCACCTCTTCAAGCACTGCCGCGACCTTGGGCTCATCACGATGGCCTTTAAAGTCGATAAAAAAGACGTAGTTCCACACACCGGTACGCGAAGGACGCGTTTCAAGGCGCGTTAAATCAATTTGGTGGCGATGAAACGGCTCCAGCAACGCATGCAGCGTCCCCGGCTGGTTGCGCATGGCAACCACAATAGAGGTTTTATCCTCTCCCGCCATGGGCACATCCTGGTTACCAATAATCAAAAACCGCGTGGAGTTATCCGGGCTGTCTTCAATTTTTTCGGCGATATAGTCAAGGCCATAAAGTTTGGCCGCCATATCGCCGGCAATCGCCGCGCTGTGCCACTCGGTTTTGACTAACTTGGCCGCTTCCGCATTAGAGGAGACCGGCACGCGCTCTGCATGCGGAAAATGCGCATCTAACCATTTGCGGCACTGGGCAAACGACTGCGGGTGCGAATAGATACGCGAGACTTTATCGCGACGCGTCGTTTCACTGACCAATAAATGGTGATGAATACGCAGCACTACCTCTCCACAAATTTTAATCGAGGAGTCCATAAAGGTATCCAGGGTGTGATTGACCACCCCTTCGGTGGAGTTTTCCACCGGCACGACGCCGTAATGCACAGCGCCCGCCTCTACTTCACGAAATACCTCATCAATGGCTGCCATGGGCAAACTGACCGCACTTTCACCGAAGTGTTTGAGCGCCGCCTGCTGCGTAAAGGTGCCTTCAGGGCCTAAATAGGCAACTTTAACCGGCTGTTCAAGCGCCAAACACGCCGACATGATTTCACGGAACAAGCGCGCCATCTCTTCAGAATCGAGCGGCCCCTTATTCAACGCCATTATGCGCCGCAGCACCTGGGCTTCTCGCTCAGGGCGATAAAACACCGCATCTTTATCTTCGGCCAACTTGACGTGGGCCACCTGCTGGGCGCAACTGGCGCGCTCGCTGATCAGATTGAGAATATCGCTATCGAGCTGATCGATACGCTGGCGCAGCTCATCCAGGTTGATCGACGTGTCGGACATGGTGGTTAGCCCCTTGTTTTTTCAAAATCGGCCATAAATGCAATTAAAGCATCTACCGCAGACTCAGGCACCGCGTTGTAAAGGCTGGCACGCATACCACCCACGCTACGGTGGCCTTTTAGATTAAGCAGCCCCGCTGCATCGGCCTGCTGTAAAAACGCTTTATCCAGCGCCGAATCGGCCAGCACAAAGGGCACGTTCATGCGCGAACGGTTGGCGTTAGCAATTGGATTGCTATAAAACTCGCTGGCATCAATCGCTGCGTAAAGTTTATCGGCCTTGCGCTGATTGATAGCATCCATCGCCGCCAATCCGCCGATATCGTCTTTCAGCCACTGGAATACCAGCCCGGCTAAATACCAGGCATACGTGGGGGGCGTATTGACCATCGAACCAGCGTCCGCCAGCATTTGATAATCAAATAGCGAAGGTATATTGGCCTGAGCTTTACCTAGCAGGTCGTCACGCACCACCACCAGCGTTAAACCGGCGGGGCCAATATTTTTCTGAGCCCCTGCGTAGATCACGCCAAATTCGCTAACGTCGATGGGCCCAGACAGGATATTCGACGACATATCGCAGACCAGTGGCACGTGAGCGCCATCGGCCCGCTGAATATGCGGCGTATAATCAAATTCCAAGCCACCAATTGTCTCGTTAGAGGTGTAGTGCAAATAGGCAGCATCTGCGCTCACCCGTAACTCGTCTTGTGCAGGCACCGCCGTATGGCCGTTGGACTCACTACTGGCAACCACATGGCAATCAAAACCCAGGTGCTTGGCCTCATTGAGCGCCTTCTTGCCCCAGATACCGGTCTGAATAAAATTGCCACTACCGCCTTGCCCCAACAGGTTCATCGGCAGCATGGCAAACTGCATGCTGGCGCCGCCCTGTAAAAACAGAACCTTATAGTTACCCGGCACGCCCAACAGTTGACGGAAATCCGCTTCGGCGCGCTCGGCAATAGCGATAAACTCATCGCTGCGGTGACTCATTTCCATTACAGAAAGGCCGCGCCCTTGATAGTCCAAAAGCTCTTCCCGGGCGCGCTCTAACACAGCGACTGGCAGGGCCGCAGGCCCTGCACAGAAATTATAGTGACGTGTCATCAGTCCCTGCTTCCTGTCCGTCATCTGAATGGTTACTCGCCGGCGCATCGTCAAGACTGGTTTCTTCAGCGCCAACTGCTTCGAGACCGTTTAGTTCTTCGCTCTCTTCCGGCTCATCAACGCGTACTGTCTTGACCAGCTTCTCCTCTTTGCCCAAACGAATCAGCATCACGCCCTGGGTATTACGCGACGTGGTAGAGACCTCCTCCACACGAGTACGCACTAGCGTTCCGCGGTCAGTGATCAGCATCATTTCATCACTGTCGTAGACCTGCATCCCCGCCACTAGCGAACCATTGCGCTCGCTGGTCTGCATGGCGATAACGCCCTGTCCACCACGACCACGCAGCGGGAACTCTTCTAAGCGCGTACGCTTGCCGTAACCATTTTCACTGGCGGTCATAATGTAGATCTGACCATCGGTGGTTTCGGCCACAACGCCCTCTTGGGCGCCATCCTGTATTTCCTCTTCGGCATCCGCTTCGGCGTCGATCTGCTGGCTCTTAGGAATGATCAGACTAATGACTTCCGCGTCGCCTGCCAGACGCATACCGCGCACACCGCGGGCAGTACGCCCCATGGCGCGTGCATTACTCTCTTCAAAGCGAATCGCCTTGCCGTTAGAGGAGAGCAGCATAGCGTGATCGTTACCGGTGGTGATTGCCGCGCCCACTAAGCGGTCACCCTCTTCCAGGTCAATCGCAATCAGGCCGCTGTTACGTGGGCGAGAGAACTGCTCAAGACTCGTCCGCTTGACGGTACCTTTAGCGGTGGCGAAGAAAATATAGTGCTCGGGGTTGTAGTCGCGCACCGGCAAGATGGCGTTAACCGCTTCACCCTCTTCCAGCGGCAGCATGTTCACCAGAGGTTTACCCCGCGAGCCACGGCTCGCGTTGGGCATTTCGTACACCTTCAGCCAGTACACTTTGCCGCGGTTAGAGAACAGCAGCACGGTGTCATGAGTAGAGGCCACCAGCAGGTGCTCAATCACATCTTCGTCTTTCATAGCGGTAGCGGACTTACCGCGGCCACCACGGCGCTGAGCCTGATAGTCTGATAACGGCTGCGTCTTGGCATAGCCTGAACGAGACACGGTTACCACCATGTCCTCTTCGGCGATCAAGTCTTCCATCGACAAATCGAGGTGACTCGCCTGAATTTCAGTGCGACGGTCATCGCCAAACTGATCACGCACCGCCCGCAGCTCTTCGCGGATCACTTCCATCAAGCGATCAGCAGAGGCCAGAATCTCGGTTAGCTCGGCAATTTTCTCAAGAATGCTCAGGTACTCATCAAGCAGCTTCTCGGTCTCAAGGCCCGTCAAGCGATGCAGGCGTAGCTCAAGAATTGCCTGCGCCTGGGCAGGCGAAAGCCGATAAGAAGTGGCCGCAGTATTTAAACCGAAACCCTCTTCCAGCTCTTCTGGTTTACACGATGTGGCGCCGGCCCGTTCCAGCATGGCGGTTACCTGGCCGGGCTGCCAAGTCTTGGCGAGCAGCTTTTCACGCGCCTCTGCCGCGTTGGGCGAGGCTTTGATCAGCTCGATCACTTCGTCGATATTCGAGATAGCGACGGCCAAGCCTTCCAACAGATGCCCACGCTCTCGGGCTTTTTTCAGCTCATACAGCGTGCGCCGGGTAACCACTTCGCGGCGGTGGCGAATAAAGGCTTCCAGCATCTCTTTAAGGTTCAGCGTACGTGGTTGGCCATTTTCCAGCGCCACCATGTTAATCCCAAACACGTTTTGCAGCTGCGTTTGAGCAAACAGGTTGTTGACCACGACGTCGCCGGACTCACCGCGCTTGATTTCAATCACCACGCGCAGGCCATCTTTATCCGACTCATCGCGAAGTTCGGCGATGCCTTCAATCTTCTTCTCTTTCACCAGCTCAGCGATCTTTTCGATCAACCGCGCCTTGTTCACCTGATAAGGCAGCTCGGTGATGATGATGTGGTCACGACCGGTTTTGTCGTGGTGCTCAATAGTGTGGCAGGCGCGCACATAAATACGCCCCCGGCCTGTGCGATACGCTGACAAAATGCCCGCGCGGCCATTAATGATAGCGCCGGTGGGGAAGTCGGGGCCGGGGATGTACTCCATCAAGTCATCCACCGACAGCGTGTAGTCATCGATTAACGCCAAGCAGCCGTCAATCACTTCACGCATATTGTGCGGTGGAATATTGGTGGCCATGCCCACTGCGATACCCGACGAGCCGTTGATCAGCAGGTTGGGTACTTTGGTAGGCAGGACGGCGGGGATACGCTCGGTGCCGTCGTAGTTGTCCACCCAATCGACGGTATCTTTTTCAAGGTCGGCGAGCAGCTCGTGGGCGAGGCGCGACATGCGTACCTCGGTATAACGCATGGCAGCCGCGTTGTCCCCATCAATCGAACCGAAGTTACCCTGGCCGTCGACCAGCACATGGCGCATCGAAAAGTGCTGCGCCATACGTACGATGGTGTCATACACGGCGCTATCGCCATGCGGATGGTATTTACCGATGACATCGCCGACGACACGCGCCGACTTCTTGTACGGTTTATTCCAATCATTACCCAGTTCGTGCATGGCAAAAAGCACACGCCGGTGAACCGGTTTAAGGCCATCCCGCACATCGGGAAGTGCGCGGCCAATAATGACGCTCATCGCATAGTCGAGATACGACTGTTTAAGCTCGTCTTCAATATTGACGGGCAAGATTTCTCTGGCGATGTCACCCATGAAAGTCAGATCCTTTGCACTGCATTGGCACTGCGAGAGTTGAAAGCGCTTAAAAACACCGCCCTGAAATTAGCATAGAGCGGCGCGCAAATACTTCGCCATCATACCACCGCAAAAGCAGCAAGGGCAGCCAGGGAGCTCACCAAAGCCGTTTAGTCGCTAAATGCCTCTTTTGGCAAGGTTAACGCGACTAACGCCTCACGCACTTCTGCTTCGATGGCAGCGGCCTTGTTGGCGCGCATATCAAGCAGCACGAAGGTTAAGTCTGCACGGGCAATAACGGTGCCATCTTTACGCACAATACGGTGGTGACAAACGCCACTGCGTTCACCTATCTCAACAATCCCGGTCATAATTTCCAGGTCGTCGCCGTGCACTGCTGCCGCCAAATAATCGATATTCAAATTGACGACGACGAATGCCCGTCCGGCCTGATGGAGTTCTTTGATCATCTCTGGATGCTGGTCAAAGAAATCCCAGCGCCCCTCCTCCATAAACTCAAGATAGCGGGCGTTATTCACATGCCCATAGCCATCCAGGTGATAGCCTCGAACGCGCAGATGAACCCGTGAAAGCGATGTACTCATATCGATTCCTCTATAATGATTGGCACTGGCTCAATCAAACATAAGTTTGAAACACGTGCAACAGAGACGATTGGCGGTAGCCGCTGGTAGGAATGCCCCGCTTTCGCCATAATGTGCCACCTTTTAAACAGGATTGGCTCCATGTGGTTTAAGCACTTGCATTTATACCGCCTGCACGACGCGCCGGAATTATCCAGTGATGCGCTGGCTAGCGCCTTAGACGAGCACTCCGCTAAACCACTCGGCAACGCCGATGCGCGTCGCCTTGGCTGGACAGCACCAGCCGGACGCTTGGGCGCAGGCCAGCTTGTGCACGAAATCCAAGGACACCGGCTGCTTTCCGCCCTGCGCCAAGAGCGCCTACTGCCCGCGTCGGTTGTAAAGGAAGAAGTTGACGAACAGGTGGCGGATATTGAGGCCAGCGAAGGCCGCAAAGTGACCCGCAAAGAGAAGACCGCACTCAAGGAGCAGGTTACCGAGAATTTACTGCCCCGCGCCTTTGTGCGTAGTCAGAAGATTGATCTGTGGTGGGACACCCGCGGCCAGATGATCGGCATCAATGCCAGCTCGCGCACCCGTGCCGAAGACATTCTGGATCTACTGCGTGAAACCCTGGGTAGCTTAAAAGTCACCCCACTGAGTTCACAGACGCTGCCTATTCGCGCCATGACGACCTGGCTGGGCGACGCAGCCAGTCGACCAGCCGATCTTCAGCTGGGTGATCAGGTGGAGCTCAAAGCCAAAGGTGATGACGGCGTGCTGCGTGCTCGCCAGGTCGATCTAGACAGCGATGAAATTCAGCAACTGCTGGAGAGCGGCCGCCAAGCCAGTAAACTCGCCATTAGCCTGGAAGGCCGGTTAAGCTTTGTGTTACACGATGATTTGGCACTGAAATCGTTACGCTTTGGCGATACCTTGATTGAGGAAGCCGATCACTCTGACGACGGTGACGATGCCCTTGCCCGCCTGGAAACAGACTTTATTTTAATGGCGCAGGCGCTATCCACCGATATTCCCCGCTTGATAGAGTGGCTCGGCGGCGAGACGCAGCGGGAACCCGCGGCTCAATAAGTGGTTCTATAGACCTTCGCCTCGATATTATTAATCGATATTTATTATTTACCATCCAACGGTTCGCATGACTCAACACAATAACGCTACCAACGTCTCTACCGAGACAGACCCGTGGGCCGATATTCGGCCCTTTATGGATCATGAAGTGGCCGACGTGCTTGCCAGGCTCTCACGGGACAACGAACTGCTTGATGCGCTAACCCGCTTTCGGCTGCCGCGCATGGCACGTTGGGCGCCGTCACTAGCGCGTCTGTTTGCTAGCCGTGCCGTGCGGCGTGAAGTTAAGGATGTTTCAACGGTTTACGAATTCCAAATGCGCATTGCCCACTACATGGAGCGCATGATTCGCACCACCACGGATGCGTTTGAGGTCACCGGCCTCGACAAACTCGACGCCAATGGCGCTTATCTCTTTATTGGCAATCACCGCGATATCTCCTTAGATCCCGCGTTCGTTAACTATGCGCTGTATCAGGCAAACCGTGACACCGTGCGTATCGCTATCGGTGACAATCTGCTTAAAAAGCCCTATGTCACCGACCTGATGCGACTTAATAAAAGCTTTATTGTGCCACGCAGCGCCCGGGGCAAACGCGCGATGCTGGCGGCGTATCAACAGCTATCTGCCTATATTCGCCATACCATTACCGAAGACCAACACTCTATTTGGATGGCCCAGCGCGAAGGCCGCGCCAAGAACGGCATTGACCACACTGAACCCGCCATCATCAAAATGTTGATCATGGCCAGACGAGCCGCAGAGCGGGACATGGTCTTTGGCGAAGCTATCGCGGAACTGAAATTGGTACCGGTATCGATTAGCTATGAATATGACCCCTGCGATGTACAAAAAGCCCAGGAGCTACACGACATCGATACCCAGGGCAGCTACGCCAAAAGTGAGTTTGAGGATATTCGCTCCATTGTAGCCGGCATTACCGGTTCCAAAGGGCGCGTGCGGCTGCATTTTGGCACGCCGGTAGGTTCTGATATGGCCACGCCCGACGAAGTGGCGGCTGAGATTGATCGCCAGGTGATCGGCGGCTATCGCCTCTTCCCCAGCCACTATTTAGCCCTGGAGGCATTGGGTGAAGCACCCGAACTGGTGGCTCGTAAAGCGATCACTCGACAAGACCGTGAACGCTTTAAGGCTCGGCTTGCCGACGTACCCGAACCTCTGCGCCCCTATTGGCTTGCCCAGTACGCGAACCCTGTTAAACACAAGGCCGGTCGACTGACGCTCTAAGTCAGCGCTTTAAGCTGACCCCATTTAAGCGGTCATTTTAATATCAGGCAACTCATGCCCGTCGGCGGAAAAAATGCTATGGTCAACGCATTGATTGGTTTCGCTTGGCGCTGTCGTCGTTCGCGATCCTAAGGAGACTTCCATGTCCGGTTCAGAAATCCAGAAAACACGTGTCATCAATGAGCTACGCGGTTTTATTCGCAAACTACTGCAAGACCCAAAGATTCTTGAGCAGTCTCTTGTGATTGCCAGAGAGCAGTTGGCCGAAGGCAATAGCCCAGCGGCAATGGCGCGGATTGCCAACGAAATTTCCGACACTACCAGCGTCCATATACCGGAAGATCCGGCCGAGCACTCCGAGGCTGATAAACTCTTTTTAGAACTGCTGCGTGAAGTGGTTCAGGAAGAGCAGGCCTTGTATTAACCGTTGCTAAGGAAAAGCCAGCGGCGAAGCCTTAAGTGACTTCGCCGTGTTTTTTAGTTACCGCCTGACCGGCACCCCTATTCACTCGGAATTAACCTTCACCATGTCTACTACCGCCACGCGCAACATTTTGGTGACTAGCGCGCTCCCCTACGCCAACGGAGCCATTCACCTCGGTCACTTACTTGAGTATATCCAGACTGATATCTGGGTGCGTTTCCAGAAAAGCCGTGGCCAACAGTGCTACTACGTGTGTGCCGATGACGCCCATGGCACCGCCATTATGCTGCGGGCCGAGCAGGAAGGGATTACCTCTGAAGCGCTGATTGAGCGGGTCTCCAACGACCACCAGACAGACTTCGCCCGCTTTGGGGTCGGGTTCGACAACTACCACTCCACTCACTCGATTGAAAACCGCCACTTCAGCGAGATGATTTACAAGCGGTTGCGGGATAAAGGCCATATTGCCACCCGTGATATCGAGCAGATGTTTGACCCCCAGAAAGGCCTATTTCTGGCTGACCGTTTTATCAAAGGCACCTGCCCTAAATGTGGCGCTGAAGACCAGTATGGCGACAACTGTGAAAAGTGCGGCGCTACCTACACCCCCGCCGACTTGATTAACCCTGTTTCGGCCATTTCAGGCGCCACGCCCGAGGTACGCACCTCGACCCACTACTTCTTTAAGCTGCCCGACTTTGCCGACTTCCTGCAGGGCTGGATTGACGACGGTCATGTGCAGCCGCAAATTCGCAATAAGCTAATGGAGTGGTTTGAGTCCGGCTTTAACGAGTGGGATATCTCCCGCGACGCCCCCTACTTTGGCTTCGAAATCCCCGACGCCCCAGGCAAATACTTCTATGTCTGGCTGGACGCACCTATCGGCTACCTGGCCAGCTTTAAGAACCTGTGTGACCGCGAAGGCATCGACTTCGATAGCTTCTGGAACAAAGGCTCCGATGCCGAGGTGTATCACTTTATCGGCAAGGATATCGTCTATTTCCATGCGCTGTTCTGGCCCGCCATGCTGCATGGCGCTGACCTGCGCACCCCCACCGCGGTCAACTGCCACGGTTTCCTGACGGTAGACGGCGCCAAGATGTCGAAATCCCGCGGCACCTTTATTAAAGCCGCCACCTACGCCGATTACCTGAATCCAGAATACTTGCGCTACTACTTTGCGGCTAAGCTTACTTCCAAAGTCGATGACTTGGATCTGAACCTGGAAGATTTTGCTGCACGGGTAAACTCAGACCTGGTCGGCAAAGTGGTCAACATTGCCAGCCGCTGCGCCGGCTTTGTTAAAAAACTCGGCGGTGGGCGCCTCTCAAGCCACTGCGCTGAGCCACAGATGGTCGCCCGCTTTATTGCCGCCGGTGACGATATCGCCGAAGACTTCGAAGCCCGCGAATTTAGCCGGGCCATGCGCAAAATTATGGAGCTGGCGGACGAAGCCAATACTTATATTGCTGACAAAGAGCCCTGGGCACTGGCGAAGCAGGATGGCCGCGACACAGAGGTGCTTGAAATATGCTCCGTAGGCATTAATCTGTTCCGCCAGCTGATGGTCTATCTGGCGCCCGTGGTACCCGCCATGGCAGAGCAAGCGCGTGAGTTTCTTAACGTTGAGTCGCTCGATTGGCACACGCGTCAAAGCGTGCTCACCGATCATTCGATCAACAAATTCAAACCGCTGATGACCCGCGTTGAACGCGACAAAATCGATGCCATGATTGAAGCGTCGAAGGAAGATCTCGTGGAAGAGCAAAAATTGAAGGAAGTCCCCAAAGGCCCACTGGCGGAAGACCCCATTGCTGAAGAGATCGACTTTGCCGCCTTTGCCAAAGTCGACCTGCGCATTGCGCGAATCGCCAAAGCAGAATATGTCGAAGGCGCCGACAAATTGCTGCAATTGACCCTCGACCTCGGTGGCGAAACCCGCAACGTCTTCTCCGGCATTCGCTCCGCCTACGCACCGGAAGCCCTGGAAGGCCGCTTGACGGTGATGGTCGCTAATTTGGCACCGCGCAAAATGCGCTTTGGCGTATCGGAAGGCATGGTGTTAGCCTCTGCCAATGAAGATGGCATCTACCTGCTCTCTCCCGATGCGGGCGCCGAACCGGGACAGCGAGTAACGTAATACTCCAATTATGTGATTAAGGGGGCAGAGGCTAACCGTCTTTGCCCCCTTATTTTTGCAGTTATCACATACCATTATCGCTTTGTTCAGGTTCGCTCTATGGTTCAACGCTTCTCTCGATCTTTGCGCTTTCGCTTCCTTGCAGCTCTCAGTGGGGTTTTACTCCTCGCGCTTATCTCCTTGGTAATATTGAGTAAATGGATAATATTTCCGGCCCTACACAAGGAAGAACGTGCGGTAGTGACAAAAGAGTTAGAGAAAATAGAGGCTGGACTAAATGTTAGCCACGAAACTTTACTGGCCCAAGCGCGAGACTGGGCAATTTGGGACGACACCTACGAGTTTGTTCAGGGTAACTACCCGGGTTACCCCGATACCAACTTTAGCCAACAGATGTTTGAAGAGATGCATTACCAACTCATGGCCTTTTTCAACGCGGAGGGCGAGGTACACTTTTTAGCTGGCATCAATCCGGCTAATGGCCAGTACCACACCTGCCGTAGCGTAGAGAGAGAATGCCGATGGATGGCTGGCTTGGTGCATACTATGCAAGCCTCAATTAAAGAAGACTCTCTGCAAAGAAAAAGTGCCCTGTATGCAGGCACCCCGCCATTAATCGTGGCATCCAATCCCATTTTCCGCACTGACGAAAGTGGACCGCCTCAAGGCTGGCTGTTTAAAGTACGCCCTATGGACGCTGACTGGCTTAGCACAATAGAGCGCTATACGGGGCTTCCAACGATGCTTTCCGTGGTTAATGGCAAAGAGGATAACGATATTGCCATTAACATTATGGGCAATACGATTTTCGCGCAGCGCTTTTTAACTACCTACCCATCCAATCAACAAATAGCACTAGGTACTCAGCTTAAACGCACCAGCTATCTTGCAAGCTTAGAAACGTTTCGCTACGTGCTGCTGTGGACCGCATGCTTAATGCTGTTGGTCATCAGCCTTGTACTGCTTTTGTTAGAGCGCATTATTCTTAAGCCGCTCAAAATCTTAACCAGTTTCACCCAGCAAATCAGCGGCGATATTTATGAGTCGAGCAGTTTATTGAAACGTGGTGATGAAATAGGAATACTTGCCCGCGCTTTTCAAAAGCAATTAAAGCGCCAGCAACAACTCAATTCCGAACTAATCCAGCTTTCTACCCATGACCCCTTGACTGGCTTGCCCAATCGCCGTCTATTCGATCAGCGCCTACAAGAGGTGGTCAATAATGCCCTGACCACTGGGCAGCCCCTCTCGGTCATGATGATTGATATTGACCATTTCAAGCTGTTTAACGATCATTATGGGCACCCTGAAGGGGATATTTGTTTGCGACGGGTCGCGCAAACGATGCATGAGGTCGCCACCGCCCATGGCTTTTTTATAGCGCGCACCGGCGGCGAAGAGTTCAGCGCCATGCTGCCCGCCACTTCTGCCACTCAGGCGCTGGAGAAAAGCCAAGCGCTTAGTCATGCCGTAGACCAATTAAAGCATCCCCATCAGGTGTCGCCTGTGGCTTCATATGTCACCGTTAGCATTGGCATTAGCCAGTTAGATATAGAAGGCGCCATGACGCCCAGTGGATTAATGACGACCGCCGACCAAGCGCTCTACGCAGCAAAAGCAGCCGGGAGGCACAGTGCCAAGGTGTATACGCCCTCGCTAGCCAACTCCACCTTTTCTTCGCACAATACATTGCCATGAGTGAGTTATTTATCATTTTGATCAGCACTGCCCTGGTCAACAACTTCGTACTGGTTCAGTTCCTGGGCCTATGTCCGTTTATGGGCGTCTCCAATAAACTGGAGTCGGCCATGGGCATGTCCCTGGCTACCACCTTTGTGCTGACCCTAGCGTCAGCCGCTAGTTTTGTGGTTTATCACGGTTTGCTTGTACCGCTGGATGTCACTTATCTGCGCACCATCAGCTTTATCGTGGTGATCGCCGCCGTAGTGCAGTTTACTGAAATCATGGTGCGCCAGCTGAGTCCGCTGCTACACCAGGTGCTGGGCATTTTCCTTCCGCTAATCACGACTAACTGTGCGGTATTGGGGGTTGCGCTTTTGTCGCTAAACCGGGAATTAAGCTTTTTTCACACCACCCTGTATGGTTTGGGCGCAGCACTGGGCTTCTCGCTTATTTTGGTGCTGTTTGCCGCCATGCGCGAACGTTTAGCGGGGGCGGATATTCCCAAACCCTTCCAGGGCGCGGCGATAGCGATGGTCACCGCCAGCCTTATGTCATTAGCATTTTTAGGTTTTTCAGGGTTGGTGCAGGGATGAAGGCAACGCGCGATGAATAGCAGCATTGATCTTATTGGCATCCTCAGCGCCGTCGCGGTATTAACCGGCTTGGGTATCGGTTTTGGTGCCCTACTAGGCGTGGTGAGCGAGCGCTTTAAGCGCGAAGATAACCCGCTGGTTGAGCAAATTGATGCGCTACTGCCGCAAACGCAGTGCGGCCAGTGCGGCTACCCGGGCTGTCGTCCTTACGCCGAAGCGATTAACCAGGGCGATGCATTGAACAAATGTCCCCCGGGTGGCGAAGCGACCATTCATGCCCTGGCGGATCTCTTAGGCCGTGAAGCCGAACCCCTCGACGGTGAGGCTCAGAGCGAGGCCAAAGTGGCCTTTATTCGCGAAGAAGAGTGCATTGGCTGCACGAAATGTATTCAGGCCTGCCCGGTCGACGCGATTATCGGTGCCGCTAAACTGATGCACACCGTCATTGAAGACGAGTGCACCGGCTGTGATCTCTGCCTGGATCCCTGCCCAGTGGACTGCATTGATATGCTGCCCCGCTCAGCCCCGCTCAACCAGTGGCAGCCGGTAGTGACACTCTCATCAAGCGCAAGCGTGATTGCTAGCGACCACCAACCCGCGTCGGGGGTGGCTTGATGCCGCGCAGCTATGACTTCCCTGGTGGCATTCACCCACCGGAGCGTAAACAGCGCTCCAACCGATCTCCCCTGAGTGAAGCGCCACTGCCTCCGCGGGTCACTCTCCCCCTGCAGCAACATAGCGGTCAGGCCGCCGCCCCCTGTGTGTCAGCGGGCGAGGCCGTAAAAGTAGGCAGCCTGATTGCCAAGCGGGAAGGAATGATTTCCAGTCATCTGCACGCCAGCATTAGCGGCACGGTAAGCGAGGTTAGCGCTACCCAAATCACCATTGAGGGCGATGGCCAGGATACGTGGCAGCGGCTGCCCAGCCTCGACTGGCGCGTTGCGGATACCGCAGTACTGGTGGAGCGTTTGAATGAGAGCGGGATTGTCGGCTTGGGCGGAGCTGGGTTTCCTACCCATATTAAAGCGCGGGTGGTCGAGCAGCATGCGATTCACACCTTGGTGATTAACGCCGCCGAGTGTGAGCCCTATATTACCGCCGACGATCTCACTCTACGCCTCTACGCTAACGAGGTGCTTCAAGGCGCGCAGATCATCGCCAAACTGTGTGGCGCACAGCAGATCGTTATTGGCATCGAGGATAACAAACCCGATGCCATTACAGCACTGCAGCATGCCCTGCCTGATAGCCAACCCGTGCCGGTTGAGCTATCCGTCATTTCTACCCGCTACCCTAGCGGCGGCGAGCGTCAGCTAATTAAAAAACTATTAGACCTTAACGTACCCAGTGGCGGGCTGCCCGCGGATGTGGGCGTGTTATGCCATAACCCAGGCACGCTACTGGCGATACTACAAGCAGTGCGCGATGGTCAGCCGCTAGTTTCCCGAATTGTCACTCTGACAGGAGAGTCAATCAACCAGCCCGGCAATCGCTGGGTACGCCTGGGCACCTCTATTAGAGAGCTGCTGGAGCAGGTAGGCCTGAATATCGCCGAGTTACATCAAGTGATTCAGGGTGGCCCCATGATGGGCACCCCGCTACCCACGCTGGATACGCCGGTTACCAAGCTGACTAACTGCTTAATCGCGGCAACGCGCGAAGAATTTCCGCCTGCTCCAGCGGAATCGCCCTGCATCCGCTGCGGTGAGTGCGAAAGCGTTTGCCCGGTGGCGCTGCTGCCCCAACAGCTGCACTGGTACGCCCGTGCCGAAGACGACGCCAAAATAGAGCGCTATCACCTGTTTGACTGTATTGAGTGCGGCGCCTGCAGCTATGTGTGTCCCAGCCATATTCCGCTGGTAGTGGATTACCGCGAAGCTAAAAGTCGGATACGCCTGCAGCGAATTGAAGCCACAAAAGCCGAACACGCCAAACACCGCTTCGAACATCGCCAAGCGCGGCTCGCCCGTGAAGAAGCCGAGAAACAGGCACGCAGGCAAGCCCGTCAGGCGCAACAACGCCGCCCTTCCAACACGGCCTCCCCCAGCAGCGAGCAAGTCGACCTGCGTGGCCTACGGATTGCCCATGCTGCGGCTAAAGCATCGGTCAAAAAGGCTGAGAAGACCCTGGCGCGCATCGCCCAGGAAGACCCCAAGCAGCCGCTGGATGATTTGGAAATGCAGCTTGCCACGGCACAAGAGAACTTAAAGGCGGCTGAATTGCAGCTTGCCCAGGCGCGCGAACAGCACTCCAGCGAGAAGTCACCATGAGCATGATGCACGCCTCAGACGTTAACGATACTGCGACGACAGCTGTACCGCCAACGGCGAGCTTAATGCGCTGGGTAATAGTGGCAACACTGCCAGGCATCGCCACCATGAGCTACTTCTTTGGGCTTGGCGTTATCAGCAATGTACTGCTCGCCGCCGCTTTCGGCGTTGCGCTGGAATCCGCCGTACTGCGACTACGCATGCGCCCCATTGGTGTCGCGCTGAATGACTCAAGCGCCCTGCTTACCGGCGTTCTTCTGGGTGCATCACTGCCACCCGCTAGCCCCTGGTGGCTGATCGGTGTGGGTATGTTCGCCGCGATTGTGGTCGCCAAGCAGCTATACGGCGGCTTGGGGCATAACCCCTTTAACCCCGCCATGGTGGGCTATGCACTGCTGTTGGTGTCGTTTCCTGCCTATATGACGCTGTGGGCACCTCCTCAGGAGCTGCTACACAATGGCTTATGGGCGCAAATTGCTGGAACGCTGCCCACCGCCCAATTGGATAGTTGGAGCGGCGCCACTCCCCTTGATGCGTTCAAACACAAAGGCGACACACTACTTGCCAGCGAGTTCTGGGCGACCAATCCACTACCGGATGGAACCCTAAGTGCCTGGCGATGGGTGGCTCTCGCTTGGTTAGCGGGGGGTGTATTACTGCTGGCGAAGAGAATTATTAGCTGGCACATCCCGGTGGCGATGCTGGGCAGCGCACTCCTCCTGGCCACGCTGTTTTACCTCAGCGACCCCAGCCACTTTGCCTCGCCGCTGTTTCACCTACTCACCGGAGCAACGCTATTTGGTGCCTTCTTTATCGCCACCGACCCGGTTTCCGCCGCTACCAGTCGGCGTGGCAAACTCATCTATGGCGCGGGCATTGGCGCTCTGGTGATCATTATCCGCACCTTTGGCGGTTACCCCGACGCAGTGGCGTTTGCGGTACTGTTAATGAACCTCTGCGTGCCATTGTTAGATATATATAGCGTGCCGCGCCCCACGGGACAGCCAAAAGCCGCATCAGGGAAGCCAGGAGAGCGGCCATGACCCTCTTCCAGGCTATGCAGCGTGGTGCCTTTGCGCTGGGCACCTTTGCCCTGGTCACCGCCGGCAGTGTCGCGCTTACCCGGGCGCTAACCGCCGAACGAATAGAAGCGCATAAGTTGGCTTACCAGCACCGCCAGCTTCAAGAAGTGCTTCCCCAGACACTGGCGAATACGCCCGTTACCCAAGTGCTGGAAAGCACCTTTACGATTCCCAATCCCGAAGCACTAGGACTTCAGAGCGATAGCCAAGGCTGGTGGGTAAGCGATCAAAACAGTCACGAGAACAGGGGCGAGAGCAGTGCGGTAATTTTACCGGTGGTCACCCGGCAGGGGTATAACGGTGAAATCCACCTATTGATTGGCATTGACCAGCAGCAGCGTATTAGCGGTGTGCGGGTTACCCAGCACCAGGAAACCCCTGGGCTAGGCGATGACATTGAGCGCAGTCGCAGCGACTGGATCACCCGGTTTAACGGTTTGGGACTTGAGAGTTTACCGCCGAATGGTTGGGCGGTGAGTAAGGATGGCGGTCATTTTGACGCCTTCACCGGCGCGACGATTACCCCACGCGCCGTCGTGAATGCCGTTCATAAAACGCTCCAGTACGCCGCCGACACACCGCTACCTATCACTTTTGAGGAGCCTCAGCGATGAGCCACTGGCGCGAACTGGCCCGCAGCGGCCTTTGGTCGAATAACCCCGCACTGGTTCAATTGCTGGGACTCTGCCCCCTGCTGGCTGTCAGCGGCAGCGTCGTTAATGCGCTGGGGCTGGCTTTGGCCACGCTACTGGTCATGGTGGGCGCCAGCACGGCGATTTCGCTAATTCGCCACCAGGTGCCCAGCGCGGTACGCCTGCCCGCTTTTGTGATGGTGATTGCCGCTTTTGTCACTTGCGCTGAGCTGCTGATGGCGGCCTATGCCTACCCGCTCTATCAGGTATTGGGGATTTTTATTCCACTGATCGTCACCAACTGCGCCATTCTTGGTCGCGCCGATGCCTTTGCCTCCCGCCAGCCGGTACTTCCAGCGGCCATAGACGGCTTTATGATGGGCCTCGGTTTTGGGGCGGTGTTGGTACTACTGGGCGCGCTACGCGAGCTGCTCGGCCAAGGCACGCTATTCAGTGGTATGGCGCTACTGTTTGGGCCTAGCGCGGCCAATTGGCAGTTGACCCTTGCCGACGACTACCAGTTTCTGTTTTTTGTGCTGCCGCCGGGGGCGTTCTTTGTGGCGGGTATGTTAATCGCCCTGAAAAATGTCATCGACCAACGTAGCGCTGCACGTGCTCAACCCGTCGCAGCCGCCCCACGCACGGAACGCCGCGTAAGGGTGACCGGCACAATAAAGTAGCTGCAATATAACGAGGCTATAGGCTTAATCAGACATTATGCGTATAAACAATGGCTCGAATTTATACCCTGTATCAATAACCCGTATTGATTAAGAGATCCGCCATGAATGCCCAAAAGCGTCATGAGATTTTCACTCGCCTGCAGGCGGAGAATCCACACCCCACTACTGAGCTTAATTGGAGCACGCCGTTTGAGCTGCTTGCCGCCGTGCTGCTTTCTGCACAAGCCACCGATGTGGGGGTCAATAAAGCCACGGCGCGACTTTATCCAGTCGCCAACACCCCCCAAGAGATCATTGAGTTAGGTATCGATGAACTAAAAGCGCACATCAAAACCATCGGTTTGTATAACACCAAAGCCGAAAACCTGATGAAAACCTGCCACATCCTGGTCAACCAGCACGGCGGCGAAGTGCCCAATACTCGCGAAGCCTTGGAGGCCCTGCCTGGCGTCGGCCGTAAAACCGCCAATGTGATACTCAACACCGCCTTTGGCCAACCCACCATGGCGGTGGATACCCATATTTTCCGGGTCTCCAACCGCACCGGCATTGCTAAAGGCAAAAATGTCGTTGAGGTGGAGCAAAAACTACTGCGCCATGTGCCAAAAGGATTTCTTCACGATGCTCACCATTGGTTGATTCTTCACGGCCGCTACACCTGCATCGCGCGCAAACCTCGCTGCGGTAGCTGTATTATTGAGGATCTGTGCGAGTTTAAAGACAAAACTGAGATTGCTTAAGGCTAACAAAAGCCCAGCCCATCAAGCTGAATCCATCAGCAATTGCCGATAAACCCTACGCCAGGCGGGCCACTCCCAAGCGGAGGTATCAAGATTTTCTGGACGACTAACAGGATCGATAAGCCAGGCAGTAAGCCGGTCGTAAAGCCCTTCCCGCGTGCCGTCGTAGCAATAGGCGGGCGGGTAAAGAGCGGGGAAGCAGAGCCGATCAGGCACCAGAGGCAGCGCCCCGCGCTGAGCCGCTTCCATGATCGCCAACCCCTGAAATTCATGCCAGGTGGTCGAGACCACAATGCCCGCACTATCCAGCAACGCCCGATACGCCTCCTCCGGCTGCGGGCCCCACGCCACAATATGAGGAGCTAAGCGCTGCTCGGCTTCGGTAAAAATAGCGGGTGTTAGACGGAAACGCTGGCCCAGTACTGCCAGCTCAAAGTCCACCCCGGCATCGCTTAACGCAAACAGCACGGCAAAGAAGTCGTCGGGATTCTTGTCATACTCCCAGCGATGGTTCCAGACAATTCTATGTGGCACTGTTTTGTGAACAGCCGCTTGCGGGCGACGTTCAGCGCTATCAGCAATGGGCACGGGTAAAACCAGCGCCCGCCCACGCAGCGCCTCCAGCGGCTTAGCTACCGGGAGATTTTCCGGCATTTTTTTCAGAAAGGCCCGCGCACCATCAATAAAAGAGTCACGGTTATAGGCACTGTTAAACACCACTGTATCCGCCGCCAGCGCCGTATAGAGATTGACCATCTTGGCCTCTACCTGGGACACCTGATCGCTCGATTCCGGATAGGCAAACTGGTTTTCGTGAAAGTAGACGACCTTTTTTGCCCGGCCAAGATGCGGAAACAGCCCTACCAGGGTTGCCAGATCCACCATCGAGGTCGCTAACACCACATCAAATGACTGGCTGAGAGTGTCATGCTCTTTTAACATCCAGCTCAGTGGGTTACCGCGAATACGCCAAGCAAAATGGCGTGGCGGCAGGCTCAACAGCGTCCACGAAAACTCATCGAGCTGAGCCATCAAACTGTGTGCCCAATAGCGATGGCTCACCGCTTCGTAGGCGGATAACAGGAGTACGCGCATTGACAGCCTTAGCAAGCAGATCAGTGGGAGGCCATCAAACCATGGCAAAGAGGCGAGCAGTGTAGCAAAACGCGTAGGAGAGCTCTTTTGTAATTGCTCCATTCTCTTACCTGCATTCGGCCAAGGTCGTCTTGGCTGAGCTGCTAGATCTATCTAGACTCCAGGCAATGTTAAAACAAATACAAGCTGGAGAGCTCCATGGCTAAAGTGCTCGTTGTCGATGACGAACCCAACATTGTTTTATCGCTGGAATTCCTAATGGAACAAGCGGGGTTTGAGGTCGTCACCGCCGAAGATGGAGAACAGGCCCTGGCAAGTGTGAATGAGAGCCAGCCAGATCTACTGCTGCTTGATATTAGCTTGCCGGGGATGAGCGGTTTTGACGTGTTGGAGCGGCTGCGTAGCGAAGCGGCCACCGCCCAACTGCCAATTATCATGCTGACTGCTCACGGGCGTGATGTAGAGCGGGAAAAAGGCATGGCACTGGGCGCCGATGATTACATCACCAAGCCCTTCTCTACCCAGTCACTGGTGGAAAAAGTCAAAGCACTACTCAGTGAGGAGCAGCCATGACGCGAGGCGGGTTGCCCAAACGTCAGCGCCTGATTGGCCTCTGGCTGCTGCTCAGCGGCATCAGTTTGCTGGGCGGGGCCATTTTTGCCGCCTGGTTGGACGCCCAGCTCGCCCCCACTGGTATAACGCGTCTGGCCCTCTGGCTAGGCAGCTTCTCCGGTGGCGCAACAATTTTTTTAGTCGGTTTGGTGCTTGAGCGCATGCTGTTTACCCCGCTGCGCCATTTACAGGTGCAACTGGCGCGCTTAGTCGCCACCCCCGATGCCCGGGACGAACACCCGCCCGAGGGATGGCTAAAAGGATTGGGGCCCGACCTGCGCCGGGTACGCGAAAGCTGGCGCGAGGATCGCAGCCGTCTCGCCACCGCCCACGCTGACGGTGCGCGCAGCGCGGCGCGTATTCGTCAGGAGCTGGAAACGCTGCTGCAAGTACTCGAAACGCCACTGCTACTGTGTGACCACCACCGCCGTCTTATGCTGTTTAACCAGGCGGCAGAGGATTTTTTTGCAGGTAATACCGGCCTAGGGCTGGGCAAGCGCCTGGAGGCGCTGCTACCGGTGGCGAGCTTACAGCAGGTACTCAGCCAACTGCCCCACGACGGCTCCCCGAGGGAGTTGTTGGCGCCCTGCGATGACCGCTGGCTCAAGGTAATCTTACGCCGCGTACCGGGTAGCGATGGCGAAACACTGCTGACCTTTAGCGACGCCACCGCTTCCTGGTCGAGTGAAATGGGCGTTAGAGCAGAACTGGCGGCCATGCTGACACCCCTGCGTCAGCATACCGCCAGCCTGACCAGCGCCGCCGATGCGCTGATTCAACTGCGCGATCAAAACGATGCCAGCACGTCTGCTTTGCGCCAACGTTTTGAGCGGGTTATCCACGAAGAGGGCATCACCCTCGGCGACAATGTGGCCAAAATCGGCCAACTACTCGACGATATGCAGCACCAGGGCGAGCGCTTAACCCCCATGTGGTCAAACGACTTCTGGCAGGCGTTGGATGAGCGCCTCGATCCAGAGCACCGCTTGATCACCCCGGTGGGTATGCCCGCCTGGTTTAAAGGCGACGCACCGGCGTTGATAGCGCTGTTTGACTCTTTGGTCAAGCACCTCAATGCCCACCTTCCTGACAGCGGCTTTGAGGGTGAGATATGCCTGGGCAACAAGCGTGTCTATCTAGACCTTATTTGGCGCGGCAAAGCGATCCCCGAGTATGAGCTGGCTGAGTGGCGCCAGCAGCCGCTCACCTCGCTGCCGTTGACGCCCAGTGTCGCTGATGTAATGCGCCAACATGCCAGCGATATCTGGAGCCTTGCCGACGAGGATGGCGTTCATTCACGCCTACGACTTCCCCTGCCCGCGATGGAGCGAGTCGGCGCCCCACGGGAGACCGCGCCGCCGCGCCCTGAATTCCATGACTTTGGCATTGCCGACCTACCCCCGCCGGATGAAGCGCTGGCCAGCCGAACGCTGCGCAGCCTGGAAATCGTCGCCTTTGATACCGAAACCACCGGGCTTGAACTGCGCCGGGGCGATACCGTGATTAGCCTTGGCGCCTGCCGCGTGGTCAACGCCCGCTTATTGGCCAGCGAGGTTTTCGATCAAAAAGTGGATCCCAAGCGTCCGATCCCGCCTGCAAGCACTGCGATTCATGGCATTACCGATGCCGATGTGGTCGGTGCGCCGCCGCTGGACATTGTGCTTACCCGCTTTCGTGATTATGTCGGTGAAGCGGTGCTGCTTGCCCATAACGCTGCCTTTGATCTGCTCGCCATCAGCCACAAAGGGGTCGCCTTCGATATCCCCATCATCGACACCCTGCTGATTTCACGAGCACTGGACGAAGCACTCGATGGGCATGACCTGGATAGCCTTGCTCAGCGCTACGATCTGGCTTTTCCGCCGGGCACCCGCCACACTGCATTAGGCGATGCCCGCGTCACTGCCGAGCTATGGCTAGCCCTGCTGCCACGCCTGGAAGCCCGTGGGGTCGATACACTTGAGCAACTGCTGGCGCTGCAAGCCAACGCCTTCGACCGACAGGATGCCAGTGCCTAATGAAAACCTTCGCAATGAAATCCCGCCACACTGAGCGCCTAGTCGCCCTGGTGGCGATTGCCCTGCTACTGTTCTGCCCGCCGTTGATTATCGTGGTCGATCGCCTCCCCACCGTTAGTGTGGGCTGGCTGCCTCTCTATCTATTTGTCGCCTGGGCAGTGGTGATCGGCTTAACCGCTTGGCTGATGGAACAGCGTGCGGGCCGCTAACCATGCGTAGTGAGGCGATCATCCTCGGGGCCGCCTTTGGTTACTTGGCGCTGCTGTTTGTGGTCGCCGCCTGGGGTGACCGACGAGCGGAGCAGGGTCGTTCCATCATTGGCTCGCCGACGGTCTATGCCCTCTCTATTGCGGTTTACTGCACGGCCTGGACCTTCTACGGCAGCGTAGGGCGCGCCGCCGAATACGGCCCCAGCTTTTTACTTATCTACCTGGGGCCGACGCTGGCGATGCTGCTGGCCCCTTTTGTTATCCGCAAGATGGTGCGCATCGCCGCACGGCAGCGGATCACCTCCATTGCCGACTTTATCAGCGCCCGCTACGGCAAGAGCACTAGTTTAGGCGCCCTGGTGGCGCTTATGGCGCTGATTAGCATCACCCCCTACATTGCTCTGCAGTTAAAAGCCATTACCGTTAGCCATGCGGTACTGATCAATTACCCACACGCAGCCGACACAACCTTGGTGGACGAACACTTCTGGATGGATAAATCCCTCTGGGTCGCGCTGGTATTGGCAGTGTTTATTATTCTGTTCGGCACCCGCCATCTGGATGCCAGCGAACGCCATGAAGGGATGGTGGCGGCGATTGCGGTGGAATCGATAGTCAAACTGGTAGCCTTTATGGCCGTTGGGGTCTTTGTCGTATTTGTGATGTTTGAAGGCCCCGCCGCACTGTTTGAACAGGTAGCGGCCACGCCTGCCCTTGTCGATAGCATGCGATTGGATCGCGTGCCTGGTGGTGTCACCGGTTGGGTGGGCATGCTAGTTCTAGCCTTTCTGGCCTTTTTAACCCTACCCCGGCAGTTCCAGGTATTGGTGGTAGAGAATGTCGACGAGCAACATTTAACACGAGCAAGCTGGCTTTTCCCCCTCTACATGCTGCTGATTAATCTGTTCGTTATTCCCATTGCACTGGCAGGCCTGCTGCTAGGCGTAAGCGCGGGCGACCCGGACAGCTTCGTGCTAACACTGCCACTCTCCGCCGGTTTGGAAGGCCTGCCGCTACTGGTCTTTATTGGTGGCCTCTCGGCGGCGACAGGTATGGTGATTGTCGAGACCATCGCGCTCTCCACCATGGTGAGCAATCAACTGGTGATGCCCCTGCTGCTGCGTTCTCGTCGTCTACACCTAAGCACCAAAGGGGAGCTTGCCGGTTGGCTACTGGGTATTCGCCGCATCGCTATCGTGCTGATCCTGCTGCTCGGCTATCTCTACCATGCGCTGATTGGTGACTCCTATAGTTTAGTGACGATTGGGCTGGTCTCCTTTGCCGGGGCGGCCCAGTTCGCCCCATCGCTGTTGATTGGCCTCTATTGGCGCGGCGCAACGCGACAAGGCGCCACCGTTGGTTTAATCGCCGGTTTTTTGATCTGGTGTTATACGCTGCTGCTACCCGGGTTTGCCCAGTCCGGCTGGTTAGACGCATCGCTGCTAACTGAAGGCCTCTGGGGAATTGCCTGGTTGATGCCCTATGGCTTATTCGGCCTGGAGAACTGGGATGTTTATACCCATTCGCTGCTCTGGAGCATGCTGGCCAACGTGGGGCTATTGGTGGGTGTCTCGCTGTTTACCCGACCTACACCCCTTGAGCAGACCCAGGCGGCGCTGTTCACGGAGGCGATGCACCCCAACCTGCAAACCACCTCGCTATCTACCTCACTATGGCGCGGGCAAACCACCCAGGGGGCACTCAAAGAGCTGCTTGTTCGCTATTTGGGTGCCCAGACCACCCGCCGCGTGTTTAGCCATAGCGGTAGCAAAAGTACCTATGCAGCGGATGAGCCCGCCACCGCCGAGCTGATTACCCGCGCCGAACAGGCACTGGCGGGCGCGCTGGGCAGCTCATCAGCACGCGTTCTGATCAATTCGGTGGTACGCGGCGAAGCGCTGGATATTGAGTCGATTCTGAGCATACTGGATACGACCTCACAAACCCTGGAGTACAACCGCCGCTTAGAGCAGAAGTCCCAGGAGCTGGTACACATCGGCGAAGAGTTGCGTAGCGCCAATGAGCGGCTGCGTGAGCTGGATCGCCTGAAAGATGAGTTTGTGGCCATGGTCAGCCACGAACTACGCACGCCGCTCACCTCCATTCGCGCCTTTGCGGAAATTCTGCGCGATAGCGGACAACTACCCGACGAAAAGCGCCAGCACTTTCTGGGCGTTATCGTCCACGAAAGCCAGCGGCTGTCACGTTTAATCGAAGAGATTCTGGATCTCGCCCGTCTGGAGAGTGGTCGCTTAACGCTTAACCCCGTGCCCCTCGACCTTGCCGATCTGGCACGGCATAGCATTGACGCCATTGCGCATCTGCATGAGGAGCGCGGCATTGCGTTAGACGTTAGCCTGGAAGCGGATCCCGCCATGGTGGTGGGCGACCATGATCGCTTGGAGCAGGTGATTATTAACCTGCTTGATAACGCAGGTAAATTTGCTGACCGCGAGCAGCCCAGAGTGCGCCTCACACTCTATCGCCACCGCCGCCATTTCCGGCTAAGTGTGGAGGATAACGGTGCGGGTATTAGCGAAGACGAGCGTGAGCGGGTGTTTGAAAAATTCCATCAAATACAACAGGACGATAATATTCCACGAGGTCGGCCAAGAGGCAGCGGCTTAGGTTTACCGATTAGTCGCGGCATTATCGCCCACCTGGGTGGGCGGCTCTGGGTTGAAGATGCCAAAACCTTAGGCGGCGCCTGTTTAACGCTGGAACTCCCCGCCGCACCAGTAACGTAAAACGTTCATCACATATTGGTTACAACAGCTAGCTTTGCTCACTAAAACTAAGTTATTCTTTACCCTAGAATCTTACTTTAGCCTAAAGCAGTATGTCGTGGATGAGCCGATGAACAATGAGTGTCACCTTTCTCCAGAAGCGAACACCAATGAGTACACTATTGCGATTCAGCCAATAGTTGATGCTCAGCTACGACATGTCGCCGATGAACTTCTTTACCGTGCTAATGAAACAAATCAGACCGCCAATGTTTTTGATAATGTTCAAGCCACTGCCAGAGCGTGTGCTATTGCTGTCTATGAAATTGGTCTTGATAAACTTTGCGGCTCACGCCAGTTGTTTATTAACGCTTCCGCGGAGTGGCTCACCAACCCAGATCTGACTGGACTGCCTAGTCAGCAAATAGTTATTGAGGTTCTCGAAGATACCCCTCCTACTAAAGAAGTTATTGATGCCTTGCACTACATTAAAAACCAAGGCTATAAATTAGCACTAGATGATTTTGTTTTAGATGAACATAACCACGCTTTTCTACCCTTCTGTGACATCGTCAAGTTTGATATCTCCGATAGCATACCCAAAAAACTTATAAAAAAGCTGCATAAAGAAGGGGTTACGCTTTTGGCGGAACGTGTTGAAACGCAGGAGGAGTTTAACCAGTGTAAAGCGCTTGGTTTTACTCTTTTCCAGGGCTATTTTTATGAACGCCCCAAAACCCAACCTACGCAAACGGCTCGTCTCTCAACGTCACGCGCCAACCAAATGCAGTTACTCTCCGCACTGTATAGTGACAACGTACGTCTCTCTGAAATCAGTACGTTAGTGGCTAGGGATCCATACTTACTGAGCGCAATATTCAAGCGCGCTAATTCTGCAGAGAAGGGTTCACGCCGCCCTACGACTAAGCTGATCGATTGTTTACATATTATAGGACTGAGGGAGCTACGTACCCTGGTCACCATAGTAATGCTCGCCAACAACAGCCCTGTTAGCAAACTCAACCTTATCAAGGGATTAACTCGTGCATTTGCATGTGAAATGATGGCTGACCAACGTCGACTTGATGAGCAGGAAAGCTTTATTGCCGGTTTATTCTCGCTCATGCCCACTATTCTCGGTATTAGTTCAGAGCTCATGAATAGTGAAATCAGGCTTGGTAGGCTTATAGAAGATGCCATCAATCAACGCACAGGTTCATTAGGTAAGTTACTCGATGATGTGGAGGCAGCGGAGAGGCAGTTTTCTGCCGTTGATTTTCCGCCCGACATCATGCTTCAAGCAGCCTCTAAAGCTCGCTCACTGGTGTATACCGATGCAAGCTGAGCTATTCACACCCCGCTTTGAGCAGCAGAACTCAAACGCTTGATCTGCTGCAGGTCAAACTTCAATAACAGTCGCTCATCTTCGCGCAGCCGCCGCAGGTCAACCCAGCCATCTGCGGCTTGACCACGGGCTTTGTTATACCGCTGCTGATCCAATAGGCGCTGTTGCAGGCGCTCAAAAGCGGCAACAAGCAGCTCCGATTCAGCCGACGTTAGCGCATTCGTTGAGTGACTGAGCGCGATCAAGCGATCACGAGTGGCTATTTCCTCCCGCCCGTGCCGCAGGCAGAGCAAGCGTGCAGCGCTAATCAAGGGCAACAAAGCTTGCTGCTTAAGATTAATGGCTTGCTCGTGGGGGGCGTTCAGGCTGGGGCTTGAAGCGAGCCGCCCGAAACGATCCAGAGCCACCGGCAGCTCATCCAGTAGCGCCATCATTTCATCCATAAACAGTGACGCTTTGGGAAGTATCGAAGCGATACGCTTACCCAACTGCCCAGCAAGCGCGGGATTACCGGCTACCGGGGCAAAATCAAGCAGAATATTGGTCTGCTGAACGCGTTTAACCTGGCGGTCAGCGCTCCATATCTCAAGCTGTGCTTGCCATTCGCCAAGCCGTTTTCGCCACATCGGCCAACGAGCCATGACATGCCCCTTGCAGAGCGGTATACCCGCCTCATCCAGGCGCTGGGTAAACCGCTCACCCAAGGCTTGGAAATAGCCGTCGATCTCCACGTGGCGGTGGTCAGGGTAATCGTCAATAATCAGCGCGTTATCCTGGTCGGGGCCTAGCAGGCTCTCGAAGCGCGCGGCAGAACCTAGTAGTAGCACGCAGTAGTCGACTGGCGGAGCTCCCCAGCCTTGGGCCTGCATCTCGTCCAGGGACTGTGCTATTGCCTGACGGTAGAGTAATGCATTGTGGTCACTGATGATCTGACTAATACGCCAGGCAGGGAGATCGTAATGCCCCAACGTCTCCACCAGCGGCAGTTGCCACGCATAGGCATCAGCTAACGAGGTTTGCGGCGAGAGGAATGTCGAGAAGAGTTTCGAGAAGAGCTGCTCTAACGGCGCATTAACCGCCGAGGTATTGAGTGTTCCATCCTCATGGAATAGAGAGCGCCAAGGTGAGGCTTGGTGTAATAAGCGCATATGCCTCTCCTTCACTATAATGACGGCGTTGTTGCTACTCGCTCTCGCCTGCCCTACGCGGGTCTGGCGCAAACATCGCCTCACCCACTTCATCAATATAGCGCTGCGCTTTAGTGACCATCATGGCATCACAGGCTTCTCGCCCTGGGAGCATATCGGAACGCTCAAAGCGATGTTCAAGGGTCTCGCCACTGGCGTCGGGCTTACGAATCCAACCGCTAACACGGTACTGACCGCTCTGGTTATCTGGCTGAGAAATAATCTCGTATCCTTTGTACTCCACAGGCTCAGCAGCGTTAGTGGTAACGCCTGAATCAGCTCGACGATCACTGCCAAAGAGACCGGAAAGTATTTTTTTAGCATGCTGGCTCCTTTTTTAAAAACCATGTTTAAAAACCATGGCTCCTTTGCTTGTAGGGCGGCAATGCGATAGCCGCCCTACAAGGTATAGGCTGCTTTTATCAGCGCTTAATTAGCTCTGTTTACGCCCTTTACCGGCGGCAATGCGCAACCGCAGCGCGTTTAGCTTAATAAATCCTTCGGCATCTTTCTGGTCGTAAGCACCCGCATCATCTTCGAAGGTAGCGATTGATTCATCAAACAGCGACTCATCAGACTTACGCCCCACCACGATAGCGTTGCCTTTGTAGAGCTTCATGCGTACGACGCCCGATACATTCTTTTGGGTCTCGTCAATGGCTGCCTGCAACATACGACGCTCGGGGCTCCACCAGTAACCGTTATAGATCACTTCAGCGTATTTCGGCATCAGTTGGTCTTTCAGGTGGGCTTCTTCGCGATCCAGAGTCAGTGACTCAATGGCGCGGTGGGCGCGTAACATGATCGTGCCCCCTGGCGTTTCATAACAGCCACGGGACTTCATGCCCACATAGCGGTTTTCAACAATATCCAAACGGCCGATACCGTTGTCGCCACCCAATTTATTGAGTTTTTCGAGCACTTCATGGGCTTTCAGCGGCTCGCCGTCGATAGCCACGATATCGCCCTTTTCATATGTTAGCTCAACGTAAGTGGGGGTATCGGGCGCGGCTTCCGGAGAGACACTCCAGCGCCACATATCGTCTTCGGCTTCGGCCCAAGGATCTTCCAGAATGCCGCCTTCGTAGGAGATGTGCAGCAGGTTGGCATCCATTGAGTACGGCGATTTTTTCTTTTTATTAGAGAAATCAACCGGAATTTTATGCTCTTCGCAATACGCCATTAGCTTCTCGCGAGAGGTCAAGTCCCACTCGCGCCAAGGGGCGATGACTTTTACACCAGGCTTCAGAGCATAGCCACCAAGTTCAAAGCGCACCTGGTCGTTGCCTTTACCCGTGGCGCCATGGGAAATAGCGTCGGCACCGGTTTCATTGGCAATTTCGATCAACCGCTTGGCAATCAGCGGGCGAGCGATAGAGGTACCCAGCAGGTACTCGCCCTCATAAATAGTGTTGGCGCGGAACATCGGGAAAACATAATCACGCACGAACTCTTCGCGCAGGTCTTCAATGTAAATCTCTTTTACGCCAAGCGCTTGCGCTTTGGTTCGCGCCGGTTCGACTTCTTCGCCCTGACCGATGTCGGCAGTAAAGGTCACTACCTCGCAGTTGTAGGTTTCTTGCAACCACTTAACGATAACGGATGTGTCCAGGCCGCCTGAATACGCCAGCACAACCTTTTTGACATCGGACATTCTTTGCTCCTCGTTGACCATAAAATATTGATTAGTAAACACCACACTGGCCACTATCGCTCGGCGAATGTGATAGCTCTTTGGGCATAGCTCGTCGGCATAGCCCTTGAGACAGACCTTGAGTATAGCGCTCTCAATGCTCAGCGAATACCGTCAACGACGCCTGTGGGCTAAAGCTGCTAGAATCACACCATTCAAAGCGGTGGCTTGCCGCTGAGGTTGACTGATCTCGCTTTACTATTTACTCGCTTGAAGATAAGGAGAGCTGCATGAGCGAGGCAATTGCCCGCGAATTAATGGCCCAACGTTTTCGCAGTTACCTGCCCGTGGTCGTTGATTTAGAAACCGGGGGATTTAATGCCCAAGGCGACGCTGTGCTTGAGATAGCCGCCGTCACGCTGACCATGGATCCGGAGGGCAACCTGCTTCCTGATGCCACCTATGCCTACCACATTCAGCCCTTCGAGGGCGCGAATGTAGAGCAGTCCGCGCTCGATTTTACCGGCATCAACCTGGACGACCCTCTGCGTCGCCAGGTAGCGCTGAGCGAGTCGGAAGCACTGGGAGAAATTTTCCGCCCAATTCGTAAATCGATCAAGGCCCACGACTGCACCCGCGCCATTTTAGTCGGCCATAATGCGGCGTTCGATCAGGGTTTCCTGAACGCAGCGGTCAATCGCTGCGGGATTAAGCGCAACCCATTCCACCCATTTTCAAGCTTTGATACCGCCACCCTGGCCGGCCTGGTCTATGGGCAAACAGTACTTGCCAGGGCGTGCCGTGCTGCGGGCATTGAGTTTGATAACAAGGCCGCCCACTCCGCTCGCTATGACACTGAGCGCACTGCCGAGCTGTTTTGCGCCATGGTCAATCGCTATAAAGACCTGGGCGGCTGGCAGCTTGCCCAGCGCGAGCAAGAAATGGACGGTGCGGATTAACATCTCGTCGTCAACAGCGTAGCCGATGATGCACAGAGCCGTTAACGCAGCGCGCCATTGATGCAGAGAACCAGGCTTTACGCTAAACTTCGCCCCATTACAGCAATCTGGTTTAGCGCCGACAATGCCGGGTAGCGCGTATTTGGCGGTGATAAACATATCGATTCAAACTATCCGTTTTTAGGAGATGAGACGTTTCCATGGCCCAGCATAATGCCTTTTACGCCCAATCAGGTGGCGTCACCGCCGTGATCAACGCCAGCGCCTGCGGCGTTATCGAAGCCTGCCGCCAAGCCCCCGATCAAATTGGCAAGGTTTACGCCGGTCACAACGGCATTATCGGTGCCTTAACGGAAGACCTTATCGACGTTACCCAGGAGAGCGATGAAGCCATTGCCGCCTTGCGCCATACGCCCGGCGGCGCTTTCGGCTCCTGCCGCTATAAGTTAAAAGACATCGATACCCACCGCGCCCAGTACGAGCGCTTGATCGAAGTCTTTAAAGCCCACGATATTCGCTATTTTTTCTACAACGGTGGCGGTGACAGCGCCGACACCTGCTTAAAGGTCTCGCAGCTTTCCGAGAAACTAGGCTATCCGCTGACCGCTATCCACGTACCTAAAACCGTCGATAACGACCTGCCGATTACCGATAACAGCCCGGGCTTTGGCAGTGTGGCTAAGTATATCGCCACTTCGACCCTGGAAGCATCGCTGGATATCGCCTCCATGTGCGCCACCTCTACCAAGGTATTTGTGCTCGAAGTCATGGGCCGCCACGCTGGCTGGATCGCCGCCGCCGGTGGGTTAGCTGGCGAAGCCGAAGGCGAGCCGCCACATATGATTATCTTCCCGGAGATCCCCTTCAACCGTAAAGCGGCGATGGCACGGGTTGAGGAGAGTGTTAAACAGTATGGCTACTGCGTCATCGTGGTCTCTGAGGGCGCTCGCTACGAAGATGGCACCTTCCTGGCCGATGCAGGTAATACCGATGCGTTTGGCCACCGCCAGCTTGGCGGCGTCGCCCCGACGCTCGCCGGCATGATCAAACAGGATTTGGGCTACAAGTACCACTGGGCCGTAGCTGATTACCTCCAACGTGCGGCGCGTCACCTGGCGTCTAAGACCGATGTTGAACAAGCCTATGCGGTGGGTCGCGAAGCAGTTACCTTGGCGCTGGCGGGTAAAAACGCCATGATGCCCGCCATTCGCCGTATCTCTCAGGCGCCCTACCAGTGGGACGTGATCTCTGCCCCACTCTCTCAGGTAGCCAACCAAGAGAAGTTTATGCCCCGTGACTTTATCAGTGAAAACGGCTTTGCCATTACCCAGGCCTGCCGGGACTATCTCTCACCGCTGATTCAGGGCGAGGATTTCCCTCCGTTTGAGAACGGCCTACCCAAAGTCGCCAAACTGAAACTGGCCAAAGCAGAACGCAAGTTGCCTGCTTTTACGCTGTAATACAGCAAGGTTAAGTTAAAAAGAGCAGCAATAAAAAAGCGGGGCGATGAAGTGATTCATCGCCCCGCTTTTTTAGGCGCTTTGCTACCTTAATAGCCAGGAAAGCACGAGCAGCAACAGCAATATACCTGCCACCCCCTGCCAAAACCGCCGCGGCTCCTGGCGGCTCTCTTCCCGGTTGGGCAGCCGCCCCAGCGGCACCCTAAGCGCATGCAAAAACTCGGACATACGCCTAAACCGCAATGCCCGTTGGGGATCCAAGGCGCGGCGTAACGCATCGTCCAGTTCGGGTGATATCTCTGGATTGGTGGTACGCGCGCTGCGGTAGGTCAACTCTTCCAGGTCGGTATGGCTGCGCAGTCGGTTGGGCGTCAACGTATAGGGTAAAGCGCCGGTTAACAGCCAGTAAGTCGTCGAAGCCAGCGAGTACTGATCGCTGCGTCGACCGATGCTATCACCCAAGGCGTACTCAGGTGCGGTGTGTTCGTTAAAGCCAATCTGCCTGAGCAACTCACCTGAGTGGCGGTGCCCTTCCCCATCGCGCATATGGCAAGCACTAAAATCGGTGAGCACTAGCTTGCCGTGGGGGTCGATCAAAATATTATCGGGATTGATCTGCTGATGAATGATTTCCCGATGATGCAACGCCTGCACCGCCTTACCCAACTGATTGGCAATATCCAGACGCTGGGTCAAGCTGGCTTGAGGATGGCGCTCCGCCCATTGCCGCAGCGTTTCGCCTTCGATGTGCTGCATTAAGTAGTAGAGATAGCGTCGCGGCCGGGAAGGCTCCATCACTTTCACCACAAAAGGCGAGTTCACCCGCTCCACTACCCACTGCTGGAGTAGAAAGTGCTCTAGGTAGGCATTACGTAACGAAAGCTCAGGACTGGGTGCTTTCATGACCATTTCCCGCTCGCTATGCACATCGCGGACGCGATAAACCCGCGACTGTGCCGTGCGTGATAGCACGGCGAGAATCTCCAGGCCGTCTAAACGCTCCCCCGGCGCCAGCTCTGGAGGGATGGGCAGATCGCCGTATAGCTGCCCCGGGTGTTCGGTAACCTCTTCGGGTAGTTCGTCGATGCGTACCAGTTGAAAACAGAACTGGTCGCCGCCGTAGCCGCGCTCCTGAGCGCGCTGCTTGGCCTCATTGGCTAGCCGCTCGCAGGCGGCATCCAGGTCGCTGGCATCCTGGCGAATCAGGCGCACATAGTCGGAAGGCAGCAGCGTGCCGCGCACCCCCTGGGTGGTAAACAGGAACAGATCGCCCTGTTTAAGCGCAATATGGGTGTAATCAATATCGACACTGCCATCCATACCCAACGCCCGCGAAGGGTAGCGATAACCGCCGAGATCGGTCACATGGTCACGACTGAGCTGTTCAAACTCCGCACCCCGCAACCGAAACACCAGCGTATCGCCCATGTGGAAAAGGTGGGCTTCACGACCACGAAATACCATGGCCGACATGGAGGATACAAAACTCCCCTCTTTAACATGCTGGCTTTGGCTGTAACACCAGCTGTTAAGCGCACGCAGTACGCGGGTGGCCGAGGTTTTAACATCCCAGTGGTCAGGGGTAGAAAAGTAGTCGGCCAGAAAGCCGCGCACACTTATATCTCCCGCCTGCTTGGCCATGGTATTGCGTGAAATGGAGTCGCTAATCACCGCGCAGCCGCCTTTGGCGCGAAGCAGCGGCGCTTCAGGAAAGCGAACCGACATTGAGCTGCGGTGTAGGCGCCGATCGGGCGCGACAAACGCTTGACCATAACTGATGAGCAACTGGGCGTGCGACAAGTCATCCTCCTAGGCTGCCTACTCGTTCGATGGACATCACTGTCAATAAACGCCGCCTATGATACACGCAGCGGAGCAGAAACGATGCCCACCAAACGTCTCTATCGTATTCGTCCAAATTGAAGGGCATATGAATGATCACCCACGAGCAACCTATGTCGCATTGGTAATTGGGCAGCCATGTTCGTATAATTCTTCGCCATAAAACGACTCTGAAACGATTGCCTAACCACGGCACGACTCTAGCCACAGCACTATCAAGGAATCAATGATGAACTTCGATAATATCCCTGCTGGAAAGGATCTCCCTAACGACGTTTACGTGGTGATCGAAATTCCTGCCAACCACGACCCGATCAAATATGAAATTGATAAGGATATGGGCGCGCTACTCGTGGATCGCTTTATGGCCACGCCCATGTTCTACCCCGCCAATTACGGCTTTATCCCCCACACCCTGGCCGACGATGGCGATGCCCTGGACGCCTTGGTGGTAACTCCGCACCCGGTTCAACCTGGCAGCATTATTCGCGCCCGTCCGGTAGGCATTCTGAACATGACCGACGAAGCCGGTGAAGATGCCAAGTTGATCTGCGTACCCCATGCCAAGCTAAGCTCGCTCTATGACGATGTCCACGAAGTGACCGACCTGCCTGAGCTACTGCGCCAGCAAATTGCGCACTTCTTCGAGAACTACAAAGATCTAGAGAAAGGCAAATGGGTAAAAGTCGAGTCCTGGGAAGGTGCTGACGCTGCGCGCAAAGCAATTGAAAAATCCGTAATTGCTTACCAGAAAGCGTAATAGTAGCGTTTCGGCAATGTTCTTCACCGTCATGTGATAAAGCCGTCTCCGTGAACTGACCCAAGACTTGTCCTTCTGCGTAGCAATTTACTACTGACAGCTTGAACTCTTCATTGTATTTCGCCATAAAAACACCCCAATCGTTGGATTAATGTCAGATTGGGTGCAGTTCACTCTCGGGATCAGTTGCGGCCTCACCTGGCAGATTATCTATAGGCCTAAAACAGTGCTTGCCCTCTCAGAGTACTCAAGGGCAAACACCAATTTGGCTCGGTTGAGGCCCGGCCTAAGGCAAGCCCGTATGATCAGATTACTTCAAACACTGCACGTTCGTGAGAAAGCTCGCGGAATCCATGGACGCTATGATAACGACCTATACCACTAGTGTTGACCCCACCAAACGGTAGATGGCTCTCTGGCCAGTTTCTCGCCCATCCGTTAACTGATACGCCCCCGGATGAGGTATTGCGGAGTACGTCTTCAACAAACTCGTGCCGCTCTGAAAAAATGTTCATACCCAGTGGTTTGCCGCTTTTACGAATGAATGAGTAAACCTCTGAGACATCGCGATAAGTGACAATTGGAAGAACAGGTCCGAATATCTCCTCCTGCATGACCAATGCATCAAGCGGCGTATCAAGCAGTATGGTCGGCTCGATCGTCAGGTTTTCTGCATCGCAGTTTCCGCCAAAAGCCACCCGCGCACCACGTGCAACGGCGTCATCAATATACCCCTTGACGCGCAAGAAATTGCGCGAATTGACCATGCGGGAATTGCGGTTCGCCATGAACGTTTCGCCATCATAAAAATTGTCTCGCCATTGGTTTTCAAGCGCTCTAACGAACTGATCGCGTAGCGCTTCGGGTAATGCTACATAGTCGACGCATAGACAGGTCTGTCCATTATTCGTCATACGCCCCATGCCGATTTCAAAAACGGCAGTGTCGAGATTGACACTGTCATCCAAAATAGCAGGACATTTGCCACCGAGCTCTAATGTCACCGAGGCCAAATGCTTAGCTGCCGCCGTCATGACAATCTTACCGACCGCTGGGCTGCCCGTAAGGAAAATGTGATCGAAAGGTCGGTTCAGCAGGATGTTGGCAACATCGACGCCGCCTTCAAACACCGCGACCTCGTGCTCGTCGAAGGTTTCACGAATGATCTTTGCGGCCACGGCGCTCGATGCGGGGGTGAGTTCATTTGGTTTGGCGATGATGCAGTTGCCTGCGGCTATCATCGGCACCATTGGGGTAAAGAGCAGGCTAATCGGAAAATTCCATGGGCCGAAGACGAGAACGACGCCTCGCGGTTCATAGACCATATACGCTTGACCTCCGGGCGCAGAGGTCTGGACAGGTACGGGCTTCATCCACTCGTCAATATTCTCGATGGCTTCATCGATATCCGCCAGGGTGACGGCCAGCTCGAACGTCACCGGCTCTTCGGCGGGGCGTCCCAAATCAGATGTAAGTGCATCACGGATTTCAGTCTCGTATTTGACCAATACTTCCCTGAAGCGTCGGAGACGATCCTTTCGTTGCTCTGCCGTCGACGTCCTTAGATGCCATTGATGGGCTTGCTGTAATGTGAAAACACGGTCAATTTCGGATTCAATATTCATAACGACTTCCTCCGTTGTTGAGGGCAAGCGTCGAGATTGTTTGCTCGCATATAGGCGACCCCCTTCGAAGCAAGGGGAGACCCGATTCGCTTTTGTGTGTATGTGAAAACGGAGCACCGAGCGGGAGGCAGCGCTCCTCTAATCAAATCTAAAGAAGTCTTTACTATACGTGGCACTCCGATCCTTCCCGATCATTGCTCAATTCTCTTGGCTCCCCACTAAAACTGCTGAACTTTTGGGAAGACAAAGCCAAGAATAGTCGTGCCAGCGATAGCTCCCGCCGCTGATTTAGGCGATCTCGATGACGATCTTGCCAAAAAGATTCGGGGCACTCTGGGCCTGGTAGGCCTGCTTCACGTCGACGAACGGGACGACCCGGTCGATCACCGGCTTGATCTGATGCTTGTCTATAAAGCCGACCATATCCTCCAGGCCGTCGCGCGAGCCGACCGGGATGCCTCGAACACTTACGCCCTTGGCGAGAAACAAACCGGGCTCGATCACGTCACCGAAGTTGAACAGGCCAACCAAGCCAATGTCGCCGCCAAAGGCCAGAGCCTGGACGGACTGGTTCATCGAGCCGAAGCCGGCGGTATTCACCACCTTATCCACGCCGCCGGTAGCCGCGTAGACGGACTGGCCCCAGTTCTCGTCGGTGCGATAGTTGAAGACATCCTCGGCACCGAGCTCTAGCAATCGCGAACGCTTGTCGTCCTGGCTAGTCGTGAGATAGGTCTTCGCCCCCAGTGCTTTCGCGAACGCCATCGCGAACAGCGATACGCTACCGGTGCCCAACGACAGCACCGTCTGACCCGGTCTCACTGGGTAGGCGTTCTGCAATGCCGTCCATGCCGTTAGCGCAGCGCATGGCAAGGTCGACGCTTCCACATCGTTGAGCGTGCTCGGCGCGGGGCTCAGGCGATCCGCCGGCAACACGACGTACTCGGCCAGCACGCCATTCTCATCCAACGACCCCAAGCCCAGACCGATACCCGCATGGGGCGGCCAATGGATGAAGTCGCGCAGGTAGACCGTGACGACCTTGTCGCCCGGAGTCCACTGCTCCACGCCTTCTCCAATCGCATCGATATCGCCGGCGCCATCGGCGACCGGAATCAAGTCGCGATCCATGCGCCAGTTGCCACCGGCATTGCCCAGGATCAGTTGTTCACGGTAGTTCAACGACACAGCCCGAATACGCACACGGACTTCACCGGGCCCGGTTCCGGCTTCACGGCATCTTCAAGGATCAGACCCTCCAGGGTGGTCGCTCCGCTCTTCAGAACCCAACGTTTCATGGCTTTCGCTCCTGATCAGATCATTCGAGATGTGGCTCGGGCTGCTACCTCGGATACGCTGCTCAAATAACTATATGAGCACCTCAATTAATTGATAAGATGCTGTTTAATTGACGAGCTTATGAGTGAGACTCAGCAATGAAACGAGCAGATTTTGCGGATCTGATGGCATTTGCTGTGATCGCCGAGGAACGGAGCTTCACTCGGGCGGGAAATAGGCTGGGCATTTCAAGCTCCGCGCTCAGTCATGCCATTCGCCTGCTGGAGGAGCGCCTTGATGTCAAGTTGCTGAACAGAACCACGCGAAGCGTTGCTCCCACGGCTGCCGGTGAACGCCTCCTCGCACGCCTGCGACCCGCTCTCAAAGACATCGGGAATGGACTCGAAGAACTTGCAGACGAACACGCCGGTCCCAGTGGGATCGTGCGCATCAACACCCACCACAGCGCGGCAGCGCTCTATGTTGTTCCAAAGCTGCAAGCGCTGCGTCAGACCTACCCCGGTATCACCCTGGATATCACGACCAACGAGGGGCTGGTCGATATCGTTTCGGCTGGCTACGATGCAGGCATCCGCAATGGAGAGCAATTAGCCCAGGACATGGTGGCTGTGCGTATCGGCCCCGACTACAGAACAGTCGTCGTCGCCACGCCCGAGTACCTGAAGACAGCACCCGCCATCGCACGTCCCCAGGATCTGGTGCAACACGCCTGTATCGCCTATCGAATGAGCACGTCCGGTACCTTGTTACGATGGCAGTTCCAGCGCGGATCGCGCATGTTCGACGTCGCGATAAAACCTGCCTTCATCACCAACGACATGGATCTTCTGATAGAGGCAACGCTGCAAGGAATTGGCGTGGGCTATTTGCTGCGTGAGCAGGTTGCAGCGCACCTCGCCAGCGAAAAGCTGGTAGAACTCCTGCCGCGATGGTCGGTGCGCCATACCGGCAGTTTTCTGTACTACCCGGGACGTCGCCAGATGCGTCCGGCCATGCGCGCCGTGATCGACCTGCTGCGCTATGATGGGCGAGCCTAGCTATCGACACCAGCCATCAGTGGGAGGCTATGTGCGCCCACTAGCAAAGCTGCTCGCCCTCCTCCACCAAGGTGACGAAAAGCTCAGTTTCTCGTCCTGGCCCTACTAAAGTCAGTAGTCAGATTGACCGCAATGGCGCGACGTCGCGAATAGGTGGGGCACCGAACATCCTTCGGTATTCCCGGTTGAATTGGCTAATGCTCTCGTAGCCAACCCGTATACCCGCCGTTGCGGCATCGATATTTTCCGCGATCAGCAGCCTTCTCGCCTCATAAAGACGTAGGTGTTTCTGGTACTGAAGTGGGCTCATTGAGGTCAATTTACGGAAATGATGGTGAAGCGTAGACACTCCCATGTTGGCCAATTCCGCCAGGGCTTCGATTTTCAGCGGCTGCGTATAGTGTTCACGCAACCAGGCAACGGCCTTGGCGACACGCTGGCTTTGTGTTCCCACCATGACGGTGTCGCGAAAACGCCCGCCGGCAGAACTGGTCAGTACCCGATAAAGAATCTCTCGCTGAACAAGACTACCCAAGTGGAGCATGTCGTGTGGCTGGTCGAGTAGCCGGACCATCCGGCTCGTCGCGTCCATCAAGTCGACGGTCGCGGGGCCGGTCGCCATGGCTTTGTGCTGTGTCTCTGCTTTCGGGCCAAGCGTCTCGACATCCGCAATCAACTGGCGAGCCATCTGTAAATCAATCTTCATCAGTAAAGAGAGATAGGGCCGCTCGGGCGATGCATCTGTGACTTCGGTAATCGTAGGTAGATTCACTGCCGTCAGCAGAAACCGTGACGCATCGTAGATATACGTCGTGTTTCCCAGTACGACGCGCTTCTTTCCGCGAATGATGATGGCGAGGCTTGGCTCATACAAATAGGGCGTTGGGGGCTGTGGCGTCGTCACCTTGCAAAAACTCAGGCCCGGCAAACGGGTTTCACGCTCCATCTGATTGCCGACAAAGCTTGAAATCTGCCCCGCCATCTCATCACGGATGGCTGCCGTTTCCTCTCGCCGTGCCTGGTCGTCTATCCCGAGTTCGATGATCACTGTTCTCTCCTGCCTTATTGAGCATATTCCATTCTAGTTCGATGAACGGCCAGATTTTCGCTTTTCCCCAGGATCAAGAGAAATAGGCAACGAATGGGAAGAATCAGCGTCACGAGTTCCCCCTCTATACCCCTACCCTCTGGATCGTCCCTTGAATTAAATACGCGGACACGTACAGCGGTATTGAGTGTCCGGGATCCATGTAGACTCAAACGGAGGAACTCCATGAAAAACGCCGAGAAGCTCAACGGAACCGTAGCCCTCATCACCGGTGCTTCCAGCGGTATCGGGCAGGCGACGGCCATTCGACTGGCCGACCTGGGAGCCAGCGTTGCGCTGGTGGCCAGACGCCAGGATAGGCTCGAGTCGCTTGCCGACAGGATCACCGCCACTGGCGGCACCGCGTTGGTGATTGCTGCAGACATCACAGACAACCACGAAGCAGAGCGTGTGGTTGATCAGGTAATCGAACACTTCGGTCGTCTGGATACCTTGGTCAACGCGGCGGGGCTGATGCTCAATGGCCCCTCCGTGGAATCGCCGCTTGAAGAGTGGGATCGCATGGTGGACGTCAACCTGCGGGGGTTGATGTACCTCACCAAACAGGCCCTGCCGCATCTTCTGCAGGCTGTGACATCCAGTCCACGCGCTGTGGCAGATGTCGTCAATATCTCCTCGGTTGCCGGGCGCATCGCCGCTCCCCAAGTGGCCATCTACAACGCCACCAAGTTTGCCGTCACGGCCGCCACTGAAGCCTGGCGTCAGGAGTTCACCAAGCAATCGCTACGCTTTTCGGTGATCGAACCCGGTGCGACCGCAACCGAGCTCTTCGAGCAGAAAGATGGACAGTGGGAAGGTTTCACCAGCATGTTCGGCGAGGTGGAGCGCCTGCATGCGGAAGATATCGCCGAGGCCGCTGCCTTCATCGTGACCAACCCCCGGCGAGTGGCGATCAACGAGATCGTCGTCAGGCCCACGGATCAACCTTGATCCATATGCGGAGGCTGGCAAACGCCTCGGGGTGGAGGTCGGCAAACGTGTTTTCGAACAACCCCCTCACCCTCATTGGTGTAGTCCAAGGCTTTTAGGCATAGACGGTGTGGTATGGCTGCAACCAAGCGGCTCTTACACGGACACGTAATGCCTACCGAGAGGCGGGCTATCCTCAAGTGCGGAGGGTATGTCAAATGGAGTTGACGAGCCACCTGATCACGGGAGCCGCGTTTGACAGCATCTCGACCGTCGAGGTGGCGTTGACGACTAAATTGATACGCTTTCAGATGACTCCTTCTTTCTTATTACCTTATAGATGAGAAAGGTCGTACCCGCTTGCTATCTGGGCACAACCACAAAAATATACGGTTAAAAAAAGCCAGTCAGACTTAACTGTCTGGTATAAGCCTATCGAGCGGTTTTTTGTTGGCCGGATTAACGCATTATTAACGGCCGCGTCACGTCACCGCAGCGTATACGCCAGCGGCTTAAGGTTGCGGTATGCTATTAGCCTCTCATTGCGATGCCATTGATTAAGGACGCACCGTGTTATCTCTTAAACGCCTGAGCCTGTTTACATTATTGATTTTCTTTCTTGGCTTGCTACCGCTAAGTGCAAACGCCCAATGGTTTCCATCGTCTAGCAACCAAGACGACTTTTTACCGGTTATGGAAGCCTTTCAGCCGACTACTTGGCACGATGGCGATACGCTCTATATCGGCATGGATATCGCAGATAAGTACTACCTATATCGCCACCAGTTCGCAGTAGTCAGCCAAACGGAGGTTGTCAGTCTCGGCGACCCCATTATCCCCAAAGGCATCTTTACCAACGATGAGTTTATGGGCGATGTGTATGTGTTCCGCGATCAGGTAGTGTTTGAAGTACCGCTGGAAGCTCCCTACTCAGGCCCTTTAAATATTGAGTTAACCTTCCAAGGCTGCGCAGACGCGGGTTTATGCTACCCACCGGAGCGCACGCAGCTTCAGGCAAGCGAAACGGAGCCGCCCAATCAATTTGCAAACTGGCAAGCAGGTGATAACACCGCAAGTGAAACGGCCACCCCACAGCGTGACTTCTCGGGGCCTCAAAGCGAGGACAGCCGCTTTAGCGCTGCGATCAGCGACGCCAGTCTTCCGCTAGCGCTAGGGCTGTTTTTTATTGCTGGCCTGGGCCTCACCTTTACCCCCTGCGTGCTGCCGATGATTCCGATTTTGTCATCGATCGTCGTCGGCCAGAACCCCACACGCCCCCGCGCCTTTGCCCTATCGTTAAGCTATGTACTCGGTATGGCGCTGACCTACGCCCTGGTTGGGGTATTAATGGGGCTGTTTGGCGCCGGGCTTAATCTTCAGGCGCACCTGCAGTCAGCCCCGGTATTAATCACCTTTGCCGTGCTCTTTACGCTCTTTGCCCTGGCCATGTTCGGTGCCTTTAACCTTAACCTGTCGCCCCGCTTAGCCAACCGTATCGACGCTTGGCAGGCCCGGGCACAGCGCAGTGGCCCGGCGGGTTTAGCCCTGGCAGGCGCCCTCTCGGTGCTGGTGGTATCGCCCTGTGTAACGGCGCCTTTGGCCGGAGCGCTGGTGTTTATCTCCTCAACAGGGGATGCTGCGATGGGCGGCGCGGTGCTGTTTGCGCTGGGCATGGGCATGGGCGTACCGCTTCTTTTGGTAGGCACCTTTGGCGCCACCCTGCTGCCCCGCTCCGGTGCTTGGATGAATGGCGTCAAAATCGCTTTTGGGCTGCTGCTACTAGGCGTCGCCATCTGGATGATTGAGCGTTTAGTAGCCGCACCTATTGCGCTGCTGCTTTGGGCAGCCCTGGCTATCGGCACGGCGCTGGCGCTTGAGGCGCTGAGTTTCAACCAGCCCCAGGGGTGGCCGCGGGCACGCCAAACCCTGGGGCTTATGCTGCTAGCGTGGGGGATCGTGCTGGTGATTGGCGCCGCTCAAGGCGGCAGCAACCCCTTACGCCCCCTTGCGGCAGCCTCCAGCACTAGCGGAAATAAGGTAGCAACACTCGAATTCACTCAGGTAAGCAGCCTAACCGAGCTTGAAGCGGCCATCAGCCAAGCGGAAGAGGCTAACCAGCCTGCCTTTGTCCACTTTACCGCCGACTGGTGCATTTCATGCAAGTTATTGGAACGGGATGTTTATCCCGACCCACGAGTTTCTGAGGCGCTCAACGGCTACACCCTGATCGCTGCCGATGTCACTCATACAGATCCCCAAAGCCGTGAATTGCTGAATCAATTCGATCTTTTCGGCCCCCCAAGCCTGCTCTTTTTCAGCCAGGGTGAGGAGATTCGTGCTGCGCGTATCCAAGGCGAAGTGACAGCCGACCAGCTCTACGAACATCTTGAGTCCGTCAATCGCTGGGTAGTGAACGGCTGATTGCTATATCTGTCTACACACACTTCAAGACACTAAAACGGCTTTTTGCTGCGAACATCGTCAAACAGTTGTTTAATTCTGCTCTAGAGGCTGGTTTTGCCATTGGCTTAGGCTGTTGCTGGACATCCTGGCACTTTTTCGGCAAACTCCGCTCCCATATTAGCTAAAAACTTGCTTTTTTAACGCTGAGAACGGGGTAACGTTCGCTAACATGCTGCGTTCTCCTCATTTTTAAATTTGGTTTACTGCGCTACGTACGCGCCATAAAGAGCTCCCTGCACCTATGTGTGAGCGCTTTGTAACTACCTTTTAAGACATTGATGGGGCTATGCCATGGATATCCGCAAAGTTAAGAAACTGATTGAGCTGCTCGAAGAGTCCAATATTAGCGAGATTGAAATTCAGGAAGGCGAAGAGTCAGTACGCATCAGCCGCCATCCTAACGGTGCTTCGTGGCAGCCACAGCCGATGCCGCAATATGCGCAGCATCCTGGCTATGCTCCCGCCGCCCCCGCTGCAGGCGCTCCCGCATCAGCGCCTGCTTCTGAAGCAGAGCCTCAGGGCGCAAGCTACCAGGGCGAAGCCGTTAACTCACCCATGGTAGGCACCTTCTACCGCAGCCCAGCGCCGGGCGCCAAATCCTTTGTTGAAGTCGGCGATAGCGTTAAGCAGGGCGACACCATATGCATCATTGAAGCCATGAAAATGATGAACCAGATTGAAGCTGACCGTGACGGTATCGTGGAAGCCATCCTGGTGGAAGATGGCGAGCCGGTAGAATTCGATCAAGCCATGATCGTTATCGCTTAATCTTTCATTTTCAACACGGGTGGACTCTCCCATGCTGGACAAGGTACTTATCGCCAACCGCGGCGAGATTGCCCTCCGTATCCTGCGGGCCTGTAAAGAACTGGGCATTAAAACCGTAGCGGTGCACTCCAAAGCTGATCGTGAACTCATGCACGTTCGCTTGGCGGATGAAGCCGTGTGTATTGGCCCGGCTTCGTCAGCGCAGTCTTACTTAAATATTCCGGCCCTGATCAGTGCGGCCGAAGTCACTGACTCCTCTGCCATACACCCGGGCTATGGCTTTTTGTCTGAAAACGCCAACTTTGCCGAACAGGTTGAGCGTTCAGGCTTTACCTTTATTGGCCCCCGCGCTGAGACCATTCGCCTGATGGGCGATAAAGTCAGTGCCATCCAGTCAATGAAGGAAGCGGGCGTTCCCACTGTGCCAGGCTCCGACGGCCCACTGGGTGAGGACGACTCCACCAACTTAGCCACTGCACAGCGCATCGGTTACCCGGTCATCATTAAGGCGGCTTCTGGCGGCGGTGGCCGCGGTATGCGCGTGGTACACACTGAAGGCCATCTGCTGTCGGCGATTACCGTTACCCGCACTGAAGCCCACGCTGCCTTTGGTGATGGCACGGTCTACATGGAAAAATACCTTGAGAAGCCGCGCCACGTCGAAGTACAGGTGCTCGCCGACGGCCAGGGTAACGCCATCCACCTTTATGACCGCGACTGTTCGCTTCAACGTCGTCATCAGAAAGTACTCGAAGAAGCCCCAGCGCCAGGCCTGGATCCTGAAGCCCGCGCTCAAGTGCTTGAAGCATGTCGCCAGGCGTGTATCAAGATCAACTACCGTGGCGCCGGTACCTTTGAGTTCTTGTATGAAGACGGCGAGTACTTCTTTATCGAGATGAATACTCGCGTTCAGGTCGAGCACCCGGTCACCGAAATGGTCACCGGCGTAGATATCGTCAAAGAGCAGCTGCGTATCGCTTCCGGCCTGCCACTGTCCATTCGTCAGGAAGATGTTCAGCTCAACGGCCATGCCTTCGAGTGCCGGATTAACGCCGAAGACTCGCGCACGTTTATGCCCTCTCCCGGCAAGGTCACGCTGTTTCACGCTCCCGGTGGTTTAGGCGTCCGTATGGACTCTCATCTCTATACCGGCTACACCGTCCCCCCGCACTATGATTCGCTGATCGGCAAGCTGATCACCTGGGGCGTAGATCGTGAAATAGCCCTGACACGCATGCGCAACGCCCTCGACGAGCTGCTGGTGGAAGGTATTAAAACCAATATCGATCTGCAAAAGGATTTGGTTCGCGACAGCTATTTCCGTCAAGGCGGTGTCAACATTCATTACCTGGAAAAGAAACTCGGCAGCTAGCCGCTAAGCGCTTTCCAGCGCACTGTGTAATCCCCAGCGGGGTGGCCATGTCCACCCCGTCTTTGTCTTTATTGAATGCGTCTTTAAATTGCCTTGCGGAGAACTTCCATGCCCTGGCTGCAACTCAAAGCCCACGTCGCTCCCGAACAGGCCGAGCTCCTCGAAGAGCTGCTGCTTGAGGAAGGTGCGACCGCCATTGGCCTTCAGGATGCCCACGATGATCCGGTGTTTGAGCCCGAGCGGGGCACCACCCCGCTGTGGGAAGATACCATCCTCACCGGTCTCTACGATGACCTGGAGGGCGTCGAGAGCATGCTCGAGCGCATTGAGGCTGCCTGGTCGGAGCAGATGCCCGGTGAGCCCTGCCCGACCATTGAGTATGAGCTGCTCGCCGACCGGGACTGGGAGCGGGAGTGGATGGATGACTTCACCCCTTTGCGCATGGGCCAGCGGCTATGGATCGTGCCCAGTTGGCACGAACCACCCGAGGCAGATGCCGTTAACCTGATTCTCGACCCAGGCCTCGCCTTTGGCACCGGTACGCACCCCACCACAGCCCTGTGCCTGGAGTGGCTGGATGAACTCGCCGTAGCCGGCCACTTAGCCGAGCAAAAGGTGTTGGATGTAGGCTGTGGCTCCGGCATTCTGGCTATCGCCGCGCTCAAGCTGGGTGCCAGCCATGCAGATGCCACCGACATTGACCCCCAGGCGTTGCAGGCCAGTCGCGACAATGCCGAACGCAACGCTATTGCCGAGTCGGCGTTAAACCTCTACTACCCTGAGCAGTTAAGCGATGGCGGCCACTACCCTATCGTGACCGCCAATATTTTAGCCGGCCCGTTGGTTGAACTAGCGCCGATGATTGCCGGGCATGTAGCGCCGGGTGGCCGGGTTGCGCTATCGGGGATTTTGGCCAATCAGGCCGATGACGTTTACGAAGCCTATGCAGCGCAGGGCCTTATCATGGATGAGCCTGTCATCCGCGAAGGATGGGTACGGCTTAGTGGCCTACGTTCGCGTTAAAGCGGCAATGGGCCTTCACCCCATCAGCGAGTAGGCGTATCATACGCCCCCTTGAAACGCCTACTCGTCGCCACCCCAGCGCTCACTGCTCAAAACCCATAAAGTCTGATGCCATGACGTTAAACCCATCACCTGCCAATATTGGATCAGTCGCCATTGGTTCGTTTACATTACCCAACCGGGTTATGCTTGCACCAATGGCTGGCGTCACCGACCGCCCTTTTCGCCAGCTATGCCGGCGGCTTGGCGCTGGATGGGTCGTGGGGGAAATGGTCACGGCAGACCCCAGCCTATGGCATACTCGCAAATCAAAGCTGCGCATGGATCATCGGGGCGAGCCCGACCACGCGTGGTGCAAATCGCCGGGGGCGATGCAGACATGCTTGCCCAGGCGGCGCGCTTGAATGCCGAGCTGGGTGCGCAGATTATTGATATTAATATGGGTTGCCCTGCCAAAAAAGTGTGTAACAAAGCGGCAGGGTCAGCGTTACTTCGCGATGAAGCCTTGGTGGCTGAGATACTCGATGCGGTGGTGGCAGCGGTTGATATACCCGTTACACTCAAAATCCGCACAGGCTGGTGCGCCGAATCAAATAATGCCCTGCGCATTGCCCGGCTTGCCGAGTCAGCCGGTATTCAATCGCTCGCTGTGCATGGCCGTCATCGCCAACAGCGCTATACTGGACAGGCAGAGTACGACACGATTGCCGAGATCAAATCTCACCTATCGATCCCGGTAATTGCCAACGGCGACATAACAAGTCCGGAAAAAGCCGCCGAGGTACTCGCTTATACCGGCGCTGATGCAGTGATGGTCGGCCGTGGTGCTCAGGGTAACCCGTGGATCTTTCAACAGATCAACCACTATCTCCAACATGGAGAGCGGATGGCGCAGCCAAGCCTTTCGGAGCGCCACCAAGTGCTTCACGGACACTTAGAAGCGTTGCACGCGTTTTATGGCAACACTATGGGTGTGCGTATCGCGCGCAAACATGTCGGCTGGTACCTTAGCGATGACCAACGCTTTACGCCGCCACAACAGCGCGCGCTTAAGCAGCAGTTCAATGCGTTAGCGTCACCTGAAACGCAATTTGATTGGATCAATGACGCGATGGCCCCCGGCGCCGCCACGCGTTTGCTAGCCAAAGGAAGCTATGCTGCATGACCGAACGCGATCTTCTATCTAGCGACAATTACTCAAGCGACGCTCTTGCCAGCGACGCATTTTATGAGAGCAACTCCCCTTTAGCGGGCACGCTAGCGGATCCAGCGGCTAACTCACCGCCTCAGCCGCTCCGGGAAGCAGTGGAAACGGCTATGCGCCGCTACTTTGAACATTTGGACGGCAGCCAGACTACCGATCTTTACGCCATGGTGATGGCCGAAGTAGAAGCGCCACTGCTGGCCTGCGTTCTAGAGCACACCGACGGCAACCAGACACGGGCCGCTGATGTGCTCGGACTAAACCGCGGCACGCTGCGCAAAAAACTCAAGCTATACGGACTCATCGAAGGTGACGCCCCATAACCCTGGGGCGTTGTTGTTTTTAATTCTCGACTCTGCACACGAGCACTCTAATGGCTGATACACCTCTCATGGCTGATACCCCCTCCTTGACTGAAAGCAACGCGACCCCCGTCCGCCGCGCCCTGCTGAGCGTTTCTGATAAAACCGGCATTGTGGAATTCGCCCGCGGACTCACTGAGCATGGCGTTGAACTGCTCTCCACGGGCGGCACTTTCCGCCTGCTACAAGAAAATGCGATAGCCGTGAAAGAGGTGTCTGAGCACACCGGCTTCCCCGAAATTATGGATGGCCGGGTTAAAACGCTGCACCCGAAAATTCACGGCGGCATTCTGGCCCGCCGTGGCCAGGATGATGCGGTGATGGCGGAGAACGATATCACCCCTATCGATATGGTAGTGGTCAATCTCTACCCCTTCGCCGCCACCGTCGCCAAGCCTGACTGCACGCTGGAAGATGCCATCGAGAATATCGATATTGGCGGCCCCACCATGGTTCGTGCTTGCGCCAAAAACCATGCTTACACCACCATAGTGGTCAATAGCAGTGATTACGCTCGAGTACTGGGCGAGCTGGCCGCCCAAGATGGCCAGGTCAGCCGCGCCACGCGCTTCGATTTAGCAGTGAAAGCTTTTGAGCATACCGCCGGCTACGATGGTGCGATTGCTGACTACCTAGGCCGTAAGGTCAATGCCACTGATGAAACCTTCCCACGCACCTTCAACCTGCAGCTCGATAAAAAGCAGGATATGCGTTATGGCGAAAACCCGCACCAGCAGGCAGCCTTTTACGTTGACCCCCAGGCAAGCGAACCCAGCGTTGCCACAGCAAAAATGCTCCAGGGCAAGCCGCTTTCGTATAACAACGTTGCCGATACCGACGCCGCCTTTGAGTGCGTAAAGGCCTTCACCGATACCGCCTGCGTTATCGTTAAGCACGCCAACCCCTGTGGCGTTGCCATTGGCGCCACCGCTTTGGCAGCTTACGACAAAGCCTTTGCTACCGACCCCACCAGCGCGTTTGGCGGCATTATCGCCTTCAATACGCCGCTGGATGCGGAAACCGCCCAGGCGATTATTGACCGCCAGTTCGTCGAGGTGATTATTGCCCCGGGCGTCAGCGATGAAGCCGCCGCCATCGTGGCCAATAAGCAGAATGTGCGCTTATTGGACGTCAGTGCCCACTGGCCGGCCGAACAGCAGCCTGCATTAGACTTTAAACGCGTCAATGGTGGCTTGTTGGTTCAGGAGCGCGACGACGGCATGGTCACCCGCGACGAATTGACCGTGGTCAGCCAGCGTGCGCCCAGCGAGCAAGAGCTACGTGACCTTGCCTTTGCCTGGCGAGTGGCCAAATTTGTCAAATCCAATGCGATTGTTTACGCCAAAAATGGCCAAACCGTGGGTGTCGGCGCCGGCCAAATGAGTCGCGTTTATTCGGCTAAAATCGCTGGGATCAAGGCCGCAGATGAAGGCCTTTCGGTGCCCGGCTCAGTGATGGCGTCTGATGCCTTCTTCCCCTTCCGTGACGGCATCGATGCGGCCGCAGCAGCAGGCATTACCGCCGTTATTCAGCCAGGGGGCTCCATGCGTGATCAGGAAGTGATCGATGCCGCCAATGAAGCAGGCATTGCCATGGTATTTACCGGCATGCGCCACTTCCGCCACTAAGCCTTTAACTCACCTGCATTAACAGCAAAAAGCCCCTTAGGCGCTCTTTTGATAGAGCATGCCTAAGGGGCTTTCTTACGATCACCTTTACTATCATCAACAGATGCCAATGGCTCACTGACCATTAACGCCCATCGAGCTTTTAGCCAAGATCAATACATAGATACTTGGTTTCCAAATACTCTTCCAGGCCCTGGTGACCCCCTTCGCGGCCTAGACCCGAGGCTTTTACACCCCCAAAAGGCGCGGCAGCGTTGGAAATAGCGCCAGTGTTAATACCCACCATACCGTACTCAAGCGCTTCGGAAACACGCCATACGCGGGCAAGATCACGGGAGTAGAAATAGGACGCCAAACCATATTGGGTATCATTGGCCATCTCAATAGCCGTCTCCTCATCATCAAACGGGAAGACAGCAGCTAATGGCCCAAAGGTCTCTTCGTGAGCCACTTTCATCTTGTCAGTGGCAAAACTGATCAACGTTGGCGTAAAGAAATTGCCGCCCAGCGGATGCGGATGCCCACCCAACAAGAGTTCAGCGCCATTATCAATGGCATCCTGAACATGCTCGCTAACTTTTTTAACCGCATTATCATCGATTAACGGGCCGATATTAATGTTGGGTTTGGTGCCATCCCCCACATACAGCTCGCTGTTCATGGCCACTGCTAGCTTTTCACAAAAAGCGTTGATCACACTGGACTGAACCAGAAAGCGGTTAGTGCAGATGCAGGTTTGGCCAGCGTTACGGAACTTGGCGGCCATAGCACCTTCTACGGCCGCATCTAAATCGGCATCCTCAAACACGATAAAGGGCGCATTACCACCAAGCTCTAGCGATATCTTCTGGATATGCTCCGCCGCTTGGGCCATCAGCTTGCGCCCAACCTCGGTCGAACCAGTAAAGGTGATCTTGCGCACTTTAGGCGACTCAGTCATCGCCTGGGCAATATCGCTAGCGCTTCCGGGTACGACGTTAAAGACACCGCGTGGGATACCTGCCCGTTCAGCCAGCAGCGCCAAGGCCGTTGCAGAGAAAGGAGTCTGGCTAGCAGGCTTAACCACTATCGTGCAACCAGCGGCCAATGCAGCCCCGGCTTTACGGGTAATCATCGCCGCCGGGAAATTCCAGGGCGTAATCGCCCCCACTACGCCAACAGGTTGTTTGGTGACAACGATACGCTGATTGGCGTTTGCCGCGGGAATGGTTTCGCCGTAAACGCGCCGCGCCTCTTCGGCAAACCAGCGTAAAAAGCTGGCTGCATAAGCGATTTCACCCGCGGCTTCTTTTAGCGGCTTGCCCTGCTCGTAGGTCATCAGCATGGCCAGATCCTGTTGATGCTCAAGCATCAGATCGTGCCACTTCAACAGTAAGTCAGCGCGCTCCTGGGCAGTCAGCGCCCGCCAGGCCGGTAGCGCAGCATCTGCAGCATCAATGGCTCGCTCGGTCTCGGCTTTACCCAGGCGGGGAATATCGCCAATCGCTTCGCCGGTCGCCGGGTTTAATACGGTAATCTGCTCGCCGCTATCTGCCGCGACCCAACTGCCGTCGATATAAGCAAAGGGGCAATACAGCTGTGTTTCTTTAAGCGCTTCCATGACAGGCTCCTGACCAAAAATGTTGGCCTCGTAGGCTCATTAACGTCTTCATGCTAAGACGAAACACCCCTTCAAACCAAATTTACGGCATGATTCACCAGCCACTGGCCACCGGTAAATTCAGCTAATGAGCATTAAAAACTCGTGCCGAGTCGCTTGGTTCTTGCGGAAGCCACCCAGCATTACTGACGAAGTCATGCTGGAGTTTTGTTTCTCCACGCCACGCATCATCATGCAGAGATGCCGCGCTTCAATGACCACGGCAACGCCCTTTGCCTGGGTAACCTCCTGCACGGCCTCGGCGATCTCGCGGGTTAGGTTCTCCTGAATCTGCATACGACGGGCAAACATGTCGACGATACGGGCAAACTTAGAGAGCCCTAACACCTTTCCATCAGGCAAATAAGCAATATGACATTTGCCGATAAATGGCAGCAGGTGATGCTCACACATGGAGTAGAGCTCAATGTCTTTTACCAGCACCATTTCATCCGTTTGCGACTCAAACACCGCGCCATTAATAATGTCGTCCAATGACTGAGTGTAGCCCGCATTGAGAAATTGCATGGCCTTGGCTGCACGCTTAGGCGTATCGCGTAACCCTTCTCGATTGGGGTCTTCGCCAAGTGCTGAGATTATCTGGCGGTAGTGCTCAGCGATATCATCGGACATATTTAGCCTCATCAATAACTATTTCAAAAACCACTTCAAAACTGGCTCAAAAAGCCATGCGCAATCGCGTCCAGGCGGTTCGCAAGAGAAAATCCTTTTTTGCACGAGAAGTAACCCCATTACCAGAGCGGCAATAATCTCCGCCCCTCCTCTACATATATTGTACAGAAGGTATACTTTCAGAAGATCCCGCACAACAAGTATTGAGCAAGTAGAGCATTTTACCGCATCTAGGTTGTCTGTGACTTGTTTACCTGCGACAGAGCGCCGCGTCGTTCACTTTGTCACCTAGGGGCCTGTGATATGATTCATGGGTTCAATTTTTTTGCCTTGATCGCAGGCGCCAACATAGAGAGCTCGCTATGTCATTTAAACCAACGCCTTTTTGGTTAACCGCCCTCGCGGCCCCGGTTTTTGCTATGCCGCTATTGGCTACTGCTGCGGAAGCCACGCTTTCACTGCCCAATGAAGCAACCGTCGGCGTTGAGGTGGTGGAAGAGCTTACGTTTGAATCAAACCAAACGCGCCTTAATGATATTTTGCTACACCCAACCCAAGCCGCCAACGCCTCGCACTCTTTACCTGAATACTGCGTGATTGTGGGCAGTGCGCAATTGGTTGATGAGCGCATTCGCGTTACCACCCAAGAGGCGACCTGTATTGAAACCCACGACGCCGACAGCAATATTTTTACTGGCGAATTTAGCGCCAGCGCTTATGACCAAGATGGCCAATACGCCATCGCCTGCGAGAGCACCCCTTGCACGCTCTCCCCTGGCCAGACGTTCCTCCTAACACTTGACCAAGCCGTTGAGATTGAGGAGCTAGATAACCCTTCAGAGGAGCTTAATCAGCAGCGTCGTCAAGCGGACGGAGAAGGTATCGCCAACCCTGTGCCGCGCGAAGAAGCTGTGCCTGATTGAGCTTAATCTACTATCGTTGCAACACGAGCGTTAACGCTCTCTTACGCCAGCCAGCGAGGGTTCTCTAACTGAAGGCACTGCTGCCCTAATTGGCGGATATGCTGATCCCAATAGCCACTATCCGCCAGCCAAGGAAACGCCCGAGGAAAAGCGGGGTCTTCCCAACGTGACACCAGCCAAGCCGAATGCCTTATCAGCCGATAACTTCTTAGCGACTCAATAAGCGCCATCTGTTCAGTGGGAAATGGGCGCGCCTCTTCATACCCTTCGGCTATTTCACTTAAGTGGGATCGCCACCCTTGAGGATCATCGGTTGGCAGTAGCATCCAGATATCCTGAACAGCGGGCGCCATGGTGCAGTCGTCAAAATCGACCAGGGTAAACTGCTCATCACGCCCAAGCACATTACCCAAATGGCAGTCCCCGTGGCAGCGAATCATGCTACTGGCAGGTACGTTATGTTTTATAAGCTGCTGAAGCACCTTTTCGATTACACGGTCGTAGGCACGGCGCTGATGACTATTCATCCATTGGCTGGCCAGCACGCGCTGCTGAGCATCAACAATACCGCTCGCCATCTCTAAACGTGGGCGGTGCTGAAAGGCTTTTTTGGCCGACACTTGATGCAACCGACCCAGCAGTTCCCCCATGGCAAATAGGTGAGCGGGGTTATCCAGCTCCGGCGCCTGGCCGGGACAGTGGGGAAACAGCGTAAAACGAAACGCCTTGAAATAGTGCAACGACGCCCCCGCCTTATCACGCCAAGGGGCAACGACCGGCACCTGCTGCTCAGCCAGTTCCTGTAGAAAGTCGTGCTCTTCCTGGATCGCCTCATCAGACCAGCGGTCAGGTCGGTAAAACTTCACGATCCAGTTTTTGCCATCATCATCGCGAAACAACAGCACACGGTTTTCATAACTGTTCAGCGCAAAAGGCTCGCCTGCAGGCCAAATATCCAGCGACTCCACTGCAGACATCACCAAGTCAGGCGAAAGAGAGCTAAACGGGTGTGACATAGGCCACTCCTGGGTTGGCGAAAGCGCTAATGAGTATGCGAAAAGGCTATTCTATCAATCCTTGCCTAGCGGTGTCCGCGCTGCCGCCCAAATATCAACGCGCTTTGCGCCAGCATTCAGCGCGGCCCGCGCCAATGCCTGGCCAGTGGAGCCGGTGGTGACCACATCATCAATTATTAGCAAATGCGCCGGGGGCGGTGATTCAAAGACAAAGGCGCCCACCAGATTGGCAATCCGTTGGCGGCGATTCAAGGTGCGCTGGAATGGGGAATCCTTTATTCGTTTAGCAGTCACCACTGGAACGCCCAGTGGGCGGCTGAGCTGTTCGGTCAACCAGCGCGATTGATTAAATCCCCGGGTACGAGCATGCAGAGGCGTCATGGGCACCGGTAAAAAAGCATCGCCGAGAGTAGCCGGTGGAGTTAGCAGCATTAATTCAGCGAGTAGCGTGCCCGCCCGCGGAGAAGCATGGAATTTAAAATCATGCACCAGCTGCTTAATCGGCTCTTGATACAACAGACACGCCTGAGTGGTAGAAAATGCCGGTGGCTCAATTAGGCAGTGCCCACACAAGCTCGTACCATGGGCGACAGGGTCAGCGCATTGACGGCAGGCATACAGGTTCCACGGCAGCTCGCACAAACAGGTTGCGCACCACCCTCGCCCCGCCAATGCAGGTGCCAAGCAAAAGGCGCAGTAGCCAGGCATGACTTGCTTGATCCACTCCCCTCCCCGCTGTAGCCACTGCTGTAATGCCATGTCCGCTCCTTACACTTTGTACATAAACATCAAATCATTGATTGACTTACGCCACAAAGCTGATAATATACGCCTCGTCTTAGCGGATGTGGTGGAATTGGTAGACACGCTAGATTTAGGTTCTAGTGCCGTAAGGTGTGGGAGTTCGAGTCTCCCCATCCGCACCAATTACTTTTTAGTATTCAAGCAGTTAGCATTTCCCTTCTTACTTTTGAAAGTCTTCATATTGCTTGGTTCTGGCGCTTTATAAGCGGCTTTCTTATAAGCACTATGTCAATGTAGCCCTCAAAAACGCCTATTCTTATCTGTTGAAAACAGCAATGGCTCAACGCCATTTTTTTGCATGCCTGGCATTTACTGTATCAAATTTTAGCAGCAGCCGGTTTGGCTGACTTGCCCCTGCTTTTCCGCTAGCCTATACACTCAATAACTTACAAAAGTTCCCTCAATGGCTATCACTCAACGCTATATTGAGGGATGATCGCTAATAAAGATGAGAAGGATCTCACACTATGGAATGGCTCAACGATAATGCTCAAGCAATCTCGGCGGTAGCGAGCATATGCACGCTTTTCGTGTGGGTATTTTATGCCCAGCTTCTCTATAACGGCTATGTGCGGCAGCGTCGCCCTCGTGTGATTATTAATCGCGGCAGAGGAATCGGCGTGGACGCTATCTGCTTAATCAGCAATATGAGCAGTGAAGCCATCTATATTCAGCACCTTGTCGCGGTATTGCATACGCACAAAAGCAGTTACTCCCTGGATGTGGTGGAGTACCAGCAGCGCGGGGGTGAGGAACAAAAAGATGAGCAGCAGTCACAGGAAACCCGCTACCGCACCCATCAAGGCCCGCTAGCTTCTGGGGATTACCTGAACATTCAATCGTTTGGCGATATCGTCAATCAGGTTAAAGATTATTGGGAAATCGATGACAATCAGCTGCAAGAGCAGAATATCCAGCTTGAAATTCGCGTTATCGCTATTTATGGGTCCGAAGACATGCCGACCGGCGCATCGCGAACCTTTAATCTCGACTTGAATGCGTCTCCCAATCATCAGCTTATCCCGGCGAGTGTCGATACGGATCGACTCAATAGCCGTGGCCAACGTAAGCGAGTGCTGGAGTGGGCAAAAGAGATCGAAACCCACAAAGCACGCTGAATCAACGCTATTGCTAAGCGGCGACGCGCCCCATTACCGAGACGACTGACGATGCATAAATTTGTAACCCTCTGCTGGCTTGGCATACTCACTACGGTGTCGACGAATCTGCACGCAGAGGAGGAAGATAGTGATTTACCCGAGTGGGCGGAAGAGCGTATTGAGCCCTTTCGTGAAAGTGTCGGCAACTGGGTAGATAACACGTCGCGCCGCATCGATGGTTTCTTTGGCACTGACGAGCATATGCAGGTCAACAACGAGTCCTACCTGCGTTTCGGTCAAGAGATTGATTGGATGGAGGGCGACGGCACTAGCGGCGATACGACCCTTCGTTACCGTATTGATCTCCCGACCTCAGAGGATCGTCTGCGACTGGTCATCGAGAGCGACCCCGAAGAGTCACAGGGCACCCTGGAAGAGCAAGGCTCTGGACGGCTCGCCAATGACCAGCGTGACCGCCGTAGCTCTACGCTTGGTTTGGATTGGCTGGAAAGCCGCGATAAACGCGAAAACTGGAGCAATCGAGTAGGTGCCGGCGTTCGCCTGCGCCTCCCTCTTGACCCTTACGTGCGTTTCACCAGCGAGCGTCTCTGGCAACTGGGTGAAGGGCCATGGCAGCTTGAGTCGAATAACCGCGTTTCCTGGTTCAACAATGAAGGCTACTCAGCGCGCACACGCTGGGATGTCGGTCGGCCGTTGAGCGCACGCCGCCACTTACGCTTTATCACTACCGTCCAATGGCGCGAGGAGGAGGATAAACTCGAGTACAGTGAAGTTGCCGAAATCAATCACCGCATTAACCGACGTAGTGCACTGCGCTACTCGGCGATAGCCATTGGTGAAAGTGCCTCCAACCCGCGCATGACCAATTACTACCTGCAGACACGCTACCGCCGCGATCTTCATAAAGGCATTTTATTTGCCGATGTAATCCCGGAATTACATTTCCAGCGCGATGTCAGTTACGACCCACGCTGGGCGATGACACTGCGCCTAGAGATGTATTTTCAGCGCAAAATTAACCGCGACTACTTTTAAGCTTTAATACACGAGCCAAACTAGACACGCACTGGGGGCGGCCTTTTTGAGCCGCCCATCAATCGTCGTCTTACCACGGCAAATAACCGCAGCTAACTACAGCCGCAAACCGCCGTCACACTCAATGATGCGCCCAGTGAAGTAGTCGTTCTCCATAATAAAGGCAACACTTTGGGCAATATTATCGGGCTCACCCAAACGCTTTAACGGTACGCTCGACGAGATACGCTCCAACATATCAGGGCGCATCGCAGCGGTCATTTCGGTAGCCACGAAACCCGGCGCTACGGTGCCGGTACGAATACCATAGCGCGCCAACTCCTGGCTCCACGTGACGGTCAATGCATGCACAGCCGCTTTTGCAGCAGCGTAGTTACTTTGTCCCATATTGCCTGCCCGGGAAATACTCGAGATATTGACGATCACACCTTCATGTCCGGCTTCAATCATCTGAGTGGCGGCCTCGCGACCACATAGGAAAACGCCGGTTAAATTGACATTAATAACGTTTTGCCAAGCCTCAAAGGACATGCGTTTTTCCACTTTCCCTTCTTTGGCCTTTACCAACAGCGCATCCTGGGTAATACCCGCGTTATTGATACAACCGCTAATCGGCGCCATGCGCTGGGCAATATCAGCAAACGCCTGAGTCACGGAGGCTTCTTCAGCAACATTGACCACAAACGCCTGGGCATCGATACCTTCAGCGGAAAGTTGCGATACCGCTTGGTCAAGCGCTTCAGCGCTCATATCCAATAGCGCCATGCGCGCGCCCTGCTTGCCTAAACGCAGCGCCATGGCATAACCCAACCCTCGCGCCCCACCCGTGACGGCAATTACTTTATCGGTCAGTACCATTCGTGACTCCTCACAACAGATTAATCCAGCTTCATTGTGCATTGCAGCATAGAAGAATTATGGGCATAAATCGAGCTACATCGCCGCTGAAATACGCCATGCTAGCTGCTTGCTATTTATATTTATGTCACCATATTACGCAATTACGACGGTTATCGAGTCGCTTTTTCTGGAGTTAGCCATGCCTATTCTTATTTTTATATCACTCTTTACGCTACTTGATTTTGTGGTTCTGTTTTCGATTGGCAGCCAGATCGGCCTATTCATGACGCTACTCCTAGTGCTCGGAACCGGTTTTGTCGGGCTACATCTAATACGTAAAGAGGGTGTAACCACCTTTGCCCGGGCTCGCCAGCGGATGCAGGCCGGCGAACTCCCCTCCAGCGAGCTACTAACGGGCGCTGCACTTATCTTCGGCGGTGCCTTATTAATGGCCCCAGGCTTTTTGTCTGATGCGCTAGGCCTGGCGTGCTTGATTCCCAGCGCACGCCAGCTGATGTTCAAGGCACTTACCTGGCTGGGGCTTAAAAAAGTTGCCGGGCAGCAGCAAGGCTCAAGCGCTTCCTCAGCTCGACCTGATGACTATCCAAACAGTCAATCGTCACAACAGGATGGCCCGATTGAAGGGGATTTTATCAGCAGAGATGAGCCCCCTCGCCGTCGTTGAGGTTCACTTCAAAAGAAAATCAGCGGAAAAGCAATTTTTTATTACCTCCCCCCTTGAAAGGTCATCCGCAGCCCCCATTTTTCATTCAGCACACAAATTCGGCAGCGATCTTTACGGGAGCTGCCATTAACAATGAAGACTGTAAAGTCTTCACTTCTCGCGGGTTACTCCCTCGAGAACACTTTTAAGCTAACCGCCCTACCAGGGCTTCAACCATACTCAGGAGAACGTGAATGAATATCCGTCCTTTGCACGATCGTGTCATCGTCCGTCGCGTTGAAGAAGAGCAGAAAACTGCAGGCGGCATCGTGCTTCCGGGCAATGCAGCAGAAAAACCGACACGCGGTGAAATTCTCGCTGTCGGTAATGGTCGCATTCTGGAAAATGGCGATGTCCGTCCGCTAGACGTCAAAGTTGGCGATAACGTGATCTTTAAAGATGGCTACGGCGTTGAGAAGCAAAAAATCGACGGCGAAGAAGTCTTGATCATGAGCGAAGCCGATATTCTTGCCGTTGTTGAAGGCTAACAATCGTTGCTGCTCACCTTTTGTGAGCGCACCGAATCCATTACTTTCACGTTTTTGCATTCAATTTAGGAAGTAGCAGATATGTCAGCTAAACAAGTTAAATTTTCAGATGACGCCCGTAAACGTATGGCTCGCGGTGTTGACGTTCTGGCCAACGCTGTAAAAGTTACCCTCGGCCCGAAAGGCCGTAACGTGGTACTGGAAAAATCTTTCGGTTCTCCCACCGTGACTAAAGACGGTGTTTCTGTCGCCAAGGAGATCGAACTGAAAGACAAGTTCGAAAACATGGGCGCCCAGATGGTGAAAGAAGTTGCTTCACAGACTTCTGACGCCGCGGGTGACGGTACCACTACTGCTACCGTTCTGGCCCAGGCCATTATCGCTGAAGGCCTGAAAGGCGTAACAGCGGGCATGAACCCGATGGATCTCAAGCGCGGCATCGACCAAGCGGTCAACGCTGCGGTTAAAGAGATCAAAGCAATGTCTGTACCTTGCACCGACACCAAGTCGATTGCTCAGGTAGGCACCATCTCTGCTAACGGCGACAAGCGCATCGGCGAAATCATTGCCGAAGCGATGGAAAAAGTCGGCAAAGAAGGCGTCATCACTGTCGATGAAGGCCGTGGCTTTGAAGACGAGCTGGAAGTCGTTGAAGGTATGCAGTTCGATCGCGGCTACCTCTCGCCCTACTTCGTTACCAACCAGGACACCATGACGGTTGAACTGGAAGATCCTTACATCCTGTTAGTGGATAAAAAGATCTCCAACATCCGTGAGCTGCTGCCGGTTCTCGAAGCCGTTGCCAAGCAAGGCAAGCCGCTGGCCATCATCGCTGAAGATATCGAAGGCGAAGCCCTGGCAACGCTGGTTGTTAACAACATGCGCGGTATCGTTAAAGTAGCTGCTGCCAAAGCGCCTGGCTTCGGTGACCGTCGTAAGTCCATGCTGCAGGATATCGCCATCCTGACTAACGGCACGGTTATCTCTGAAGAAGTCGGCCTGACGCTTGAGCAGGCGAACCTGGATCACCTGGGTACCGCTAAGCGCATGACCATGTCGAAAGAGAACACCACCATCATTGATGGCGCTGGTGCAGAAGGGGATATCGAAGCACGCGTTAGCCAGATCCGCGCGCAAATCGAAGACACCTCTTCTGACTACGACAAAGAGAAGCTGCAAGAGCGCGTTGCCAAACTGGCAGGCGGCGTTGCCGTTATCCGCGTCGGTGCTGCCACCGAAGTGGAAATGAAAGAGAAGAAAGCCCGCGTTGAAGACGCCCTGCACTCTACCCGTGCAGCCGTTGAAGAAGGCGTGGTGCCTGGTGGCGGTACTGCACTGGTTCGCGTCATGGCCAAAGTACAAGGCCTGACTGGCGATAACGAAGACCAGAACCACGGTATCAACATGGCGCTACGCGCTATGCAGTCTCCGCTGCGTCAAATCGTTTCGAACGCCGGTGAAGAGCCCGCTGTGGTCATCAACCGCGTGAAAGATGGCGAAGGTAACTTCGGCTACAACGCACAAACCGGTGAGTACGGCGACCTGTTCGAGATGGGCGTTCTGGATCCAGCGAAAGTAACCCGTACCGCACTGCAGTCCGCTGGTTCTGTTGCTGGCCTGATGATCACCACCGAGTGCATGATCGCAGAAGACCCTGAAGAGAAAGACGCTGCACCTGATATGGGCGGCATGGGCGGAATGGGTGGTATGGGCGGCATGATGTAAACTGCCGACCACCCCTAGCATTCTTTTGAAATCAATGTCTTACATAACAATGTAGGCGTAGATGTAGGAAGATTGTAGGAAGGTCTGGCGACAGCTGCGAAGCTACCAGACCTTCTCCTGACGAGCTTCCTGCCCTGCTAAACGAAACCCCCGGTCATGGGAATGTAGGAAGCCTACTCCCAGACACCGGGGGTTTTCTTTTGGTGGGTACTTGTCCAGCTAACCCCGCAATGCACAAAATTTGACTGGCAGTAAAATTACAGCTACTATTGGTTCTAGGCTGGGTGTACCACCCAGGTGCTCTTTAAACGTGTTGATTTACCTCGATTGAGCTTGCAAGCGGGCCAACCTTGTTGGTCACCCAGGGAGTTGTTCACCCAGGGTTCACTTGCCGCACAGCGACCCGGCTGCTTGGTGTCTCAGATACTCGGTGGTCAGGAGTCTTGTACGGCGGGAGGCTCCTTTAACAAGGAGCTGAACGGTGGTTTGCTGGAGCATCTACGCGTTCCTTATCGGCTCAATTGCTTGACGGCGGGGCAATTCCGCCCGATGAGAGAAGAGGTATTTCCGATGAATACTGCACGTTTAACCAAGACTGTCGACCTGCTCAAGCAGGTGCGGTCGGAGATGCATGACGACGTAGATGCTCGCGTTACAGATGGACTGGATGAGGCGATTACGATTCTGGAGGAGGCACTGACTGCCGACCCAAAGCCAGCAACGGCGGCTGCCGCTCTGGCCAAGCTCGGTGAGGCATTGAAGTACCTTCCCGTGATCAAGGCGCTTTTTGAGGACTTCCTGTGACACAGCAAACCACTACTTTAAGATTTTCAATTGGTTGCGAAATATGAATATTGGATACGCAATCAAACTGTGCCGCCAGCAGCGTAAGCTGACTCAAGGTGAGTTGGCCAAACGTGCTGGCGTGTCAGTCTCCTATCTATCGCTCCTTGAGCGGGGTGAAAGGTCAGATCCAGGCCTGTCTTCGCTGGAGAGTATTGCGAGGGGGTTGGAAGTTCCGATGACCCTGCTGCTCTTTCTTGCTGCTGAGGAAGACGATCTGAAAGGCTTTACTCCAGAGCTGAAGGAAAAGCTCTCAGCCGTTGCGCTGAACCTGATGAGAGAGTCGGCTTGATGTTCGTCTCGTCTGAGCTGACGCCGTTTTACCCCCACAACCCGATTGTGGATCCTGAGCACCTCGCGAGATTATTGAACACACCGCTCCCCAAACTGGAAGCTATCGCCGAGAGTGCGTCTTCTTCTTACCGACCTGTTCCTCAGAAGAAGAAGGACGGCAGCCCTCGAATGACCTACGACGCGTACCCTGCACTGAAGCGAGTACAGCATCAGATCGTCCAGAAGACCCTTCACAAAGTGCGCTTTCCCCGTTACCTGCATGGCGGGATAAAGGATACCGAGTTCCCGAGGGATCACGTATCGAATGCGGCCCTGCATACGGGGGCAGCAATTCTTATACTGGATGACATTGCGGACTTCTACCCATCGCTGGATCGCAAACTGGTGTTCTCGGTCTGGCTACGCTTCTTCAGGTTTTCACCTGAAGTTGCAGCACTGCTGACCAAACTGACTACGCGCAAGGGATCCATACCACAGGGAGCCAAGACGAGCAGCTACCTAGCAAATCTCGCTTTCTGGGACCGAGAGGCGCAACTGGTAGAAGATCTGAAGGCGATGGGCCTGACATACTCTCGATTCGTCGATGATGTGACCTATTCATCCCGCTGCCGGATTCCAGACAGCGCCGTTGGCGAGGCCAGGGCCAAGGTATACCGGATGCTGACCTCAAAGGGGTGTCGGCCTAAACGCTCCAAGAGCCAAGTCAGCCGTAAGGGGCGAAAGCTGGAGGTCACAGGGCTGATCACTGCCGGGCGCTCCCCAGCAATCAGCAAGGACGAGCGAAACCGGATCCGCTCTGCAGTCCGCCACCTGGAAAAGGCAGTCAACGAAGAGGGTATGACGCCCGAGAACCGTAAGGCCTGGGACAGCGCCAAGGGACGAGTCGGAAGACTAGTTCGCTTGAAACACGCCGAGGGAAGGCGACTATCCCAGCGTCTGGATGCACTCCTCCAAGCCGCACCCCTAGCGCACCGAGTCGACAACCAATGAAACCAGCTCTTCTCCCTTGGGGGTCAAGCGAGCCAGCTTCCGGCGTCGCTCCGAGGGGTCTTCCTGTGTGTACACCAGATCCAGCCCCGGCTTTCCGAGTCGGTGTTGTGCCGACAGCAGCGCCAAGTTGCGCGAGCAGGATGACTGCGACAGCCCCGTCTTCCGCATCAGCTCACTGACGGTGATGCCGGGCTTTCTGGCAACCTCCAGCAGCAGATGGACGGCCTGGATGCCAATCTCAGGCGCAACCTCACGGATGACAGCGACTGCGCCGATCAGGCGTGTGATGCCGATTCTGGCTGATACTCGCTCTACTGCTTCCCCGTCGATGTCAGGGATTTGGCAAGGGGCACCGAGGCCGTCCATCAGCTCTCCCCCCTTTTGCGCTCAATGCGGTCGACATAGCGACCTGTGGAGTTCCAGGCCACCTCCAGCCTTCCGGGGATCTTCAGGTAGAAGTCCCCCAGGAACAGGCGTAGCTCGAAATATCTGATTGCCACACCGAGACCCCAACGCCCAATCTCCAGCTTCATACCGAACCCTCCGATGCTATATGCGAGAGACCTTATTGGTATAGCATCATCGTGATCAACAATAAAAGCTTTAAAATCAATAACATATAATCAAATATTGCATGTAATGACGCTGCGCATCAGTTGCGGGCGCGATGGGTTGTCTTGCTCACCTGCCAGGGGAAGGGGTTGCTGTAGTAAGATGCATAGCTAATATCAGACAAAGCATGATCAATAAGCATTAGGAGCAGTACGCCTTGGTTAATGGAGACGTGGGGAAGCGCCTATGGGCAGCAGCTGACCAGTTATGGGCCAACACTGGCCTCAAGCCCGCCGAGTTCTCGACCCCCGTGCTGGGGCTCATCTTTCTGAAGTACGCCGACAAGAAGTACTCAGCCGCCGAGGAGAAGCTCGGGCCGGTGGGTTCCGGTGGCCGACGCAAGGTGAGCAAGGACGACTATCTGGCCGAGGGAGTGATCTTCCTCCCTGAGACCGCCCGCTTCTCGCACCTGCTGTCGCTCACCGAGGGCGACAACATCGGCAAGGCCATCAACGATGCTATGAAGGCCATTGAGGACGAGAACCCAGACCTCAAGGGTGCCCTGCCGCGAACCTACACCCGCCTGGACAACTGGGTGCTGCAGGAACTGCTCAAGCAGCTCGCTCCGGTTGACCTTTCTGGGGACGCCTTCGGCAAGGTCTACGAGTACTTCCTCGGCAACTTTGCACTGAAGGAAGGCCAGAAAGGCGGTGTCTTTTACACCCCTGAGTCCATCGTCAAGCTGATCGTCGAGATCATCGAGCCCTACCACGGGCGCATCTTCGACCCGGCTTGTGGCTCAGGCGGTATGTTCGTCCACTCGGCAGACTTCGTGGAGCGCCACCATAAGACGGCCATGGACGAAATCTCGATCTTTGGCACCGAGAAGGATCAGACCACTGTCAACCTCAACAAGATGAACCTCGCGGTGCATGGCCTCTCCGGCGATGTGCGGGTGTCCAACACCTACTACGAGGATCCTCACGGTGCGGTCTACAAGAACGGTGACGGCTTCTTCGACTTCGTGATGGCCAATCCCCCGTTCAATGTCTCGGGAGTGGACAAGGAGCGCCTAGAGGGCGACCCACGTTTCCCCTTCGGTGTGCCCAAGACCGACAACGCCAACTACCTCTGGATCCAGCTCTTCTTCGCCTCGCTCAAGCCGACCGGGCGGGCTGGTTTCGTCATGGCCAACTCGGCGGGAGATGCCCGAGGTAGCGAGCAGGTGATCCGCCAGAAGTTGATCGAGTCAGGTGCCGTCGATGTGATCGTCTCGGTTGGGCCGAACTTCTTCTATACCGTCACGCTGCCCTGCACCCTGTGGTTCTTTGACCGAGCCAAGAGCGGGACTGAACGCGGTGACAAGGTGCTGTTCATCGACGCTCGCCATATCTACCGCCAGATTGACCGGGCGCACCGAGACTGGCTGCCGGAGCAGGTCGAGTTCCTGGCCAACATCGTGCGCCTTTATCGTGGTGAAGCTGTAGAACTCGATCAGGGCAGTGAGCCGCTGCTGGCCGAGAAGGGGCTGAGCGAGGGGTACACTGATGTGCCTGGACTCTGCAAGGTGGCGACTCGGGAAGAGATCGAGGCGCAGGGCTGGTCGCTGAACCCTGGGCGCTATGTCGGGGCGGCAGCGAGAGAAGCTGAGGATGTGGACTTTGCTGAGCGGCTGGAAGAGCTGGCAGAGGAGCTGGAAGTACTGAACTCCGAGGCCAGAGAGTTAGAAGAAACGATATCCGCTAACACCGCCCGGGTTCTGGAAGAAGCGTCATGACACAGCACAACAATACCTGGAAAGAGGTGCAGCTAGGAAACCACGTCGATCTGCTAACTGGGTATCCGTTTAAGAGTAAGCAGTTCACCCAGGATGACAACGATATTCGCTTGCTGCGAGGGGACAATGTGGCTCAGGGTTTCTTGCGCTGGAATGATGCAAAGCGATGGCCGCGTGAAGAATATGAGGCCTACTCAAGCTGTCACCTTCAGAAAGGCGATGTAATACTGGCCATGGATCGCCCCTGGATTTCAGCGGGACTAAAGTATGCATGGATAAAAGAAGGCGACTTGCCATGTTTATTGGTTCAACGAGTTGCGAGACTGCGTGGCACTGACGGTTTGCTCACTGACTATTTGCGATATGTCATCGGAAGCCATGACTTCACGAACCACGTGCTTTCAATCACAACTGGCGTAAACGTTCCACACATCAGCGGTCGCGATATAAAGGCATTCAGGTTCAAACTCCCTCCTGAGCCAGTGCAGGAAAGAGTCGTTTCCATCCTCTCCGCCTACGACGACCTCATCGAGAACAATACGCGCCGCATCGAGATCCTTGAGGAGATGGCCCGGCGGTTGTACGAGGAGTGGTTCGTCCACTTCCGTTTCCCAGGGCATGAGGAGGTGAACTTCAAGGAGAGTGAGCTTGGGGAGATTCCTGAGGGGTGGTGGACAGAGGCGGCCACAGATGCATTTAAGATAAAATACGGGAAAACGTTCCCAAAGAAAAACCTAGATCCAAACGGACAATACCCAGTTTTTGGAGGTGGCGGCGTGATCGGTCGCTGCGACCAGTTCAATATCGACGGGCCAACAACGCTCATTACTTCCCGAGGCAACGGAAGCGGTACCGTTTGGAGAGCACCAGAAGCAGGATTGGTGACGAACAACGCTTTCACTGTGATGCCTAAAGATTCAGAACTGAACACCCATTTCGGATATATTGAGCAAGTTATGCTCAACGCCCCTGTGATGTCTGTTGTCGGGGGAGCTGCGCAGCCTCAGCTTACGTTGGATGGATTATCTGGAGTAAGAGTAATGACGCCTGATCCTAAAGTTGTGGATCAGTTTTCGCTATTGGTTGATCCTCTATACATCTTGGTAAACCGGCTCCAGCGCAAGAACTCCAACCTACGCGCCCAACGCGACCTGCTCCTGCCCAAGCTGGTTTCCGGTGAGATCGACGTATCCGATATCCCCATGCCCGACGACAAGGAGGTCGAAGCCGCATGACGCCCCCGCCATCCCCCACCTATGCCTACTCCGAAGATGCCCTGGTCGAGCAGCCCGCTATCGAGCTGTTCGCTGATCTGGGCTGGGACACTGCCAATCTCTACGGAGAGTGGTTGGGTACGGTATCGAGCGAGGGACGGCAGACACAGCAGGATGTGGTGCTGGTGCCCAGGCTGCGCGTGGCCTTGGAGAAGCTCAACCCCGAGCTGCCCGCCGATGCCCTGGAGAAGGCCATCGTGGAGCTGACCCGAGACCGCTCCAAGTTGCTGGCGGTGAACGCCAATCTGGAGGTCTACCGGCTGCTCAAGGATGGCGTGAAGGTCGAGGTATCCGAGGAGGACGGCGGCACCACTATCGAGACCGTGCGGGTGGTCGACTGGAGCAAGCCCGAGGAGAACGACTTCCTGCTGACCTCGCAGTTCTGGGTGCGGGGTGAGTTGCATACTCGGCGCACCGATCTGGTCGGCTTCGTGAACGGGCTGCCGCTGCTGTTCGTGGAGCTGAAGACCAGCCACAAGACCCTCAAGTCGGCCTATGATGGCAACCTGAGCGACTACCGCTCGGTGATTCCCCAGTTGTTCACCTACAACGCCGTGGTGATGCTCTCCAACGGCTCCGAGACTCTGGTGGGCAGCACCTTCTCCCCCTGGGAGCATCTCTTCGAGTGGAAGCGGATCAACGACGAGGGTGAGAAAGGCGTGGTGTCCCTGGAGACTGCCATCCGAGGCATTGCCGAGCGAACAAGGCTACTGGACATCGTGGAGAACTTTACGGTGTTCGAGGAGGCCCAAGGTGGCACTATCAAGAAGATCGCCAAGAACCACCAGTACCTCGGAGTGAACAAGGCTATCGCCGAACTGCAGCGCATCAAAGATCGCCCTGCCGGTGAGGCGGGTCGACTAGGGGTATTCTGGCACACCCAGGGGTCGGGCAAGTCGCTCTCTATGGTGTTCTTCACCCAGAAGATCCATCGCACGATCACCGGCAACTGGACGTTCGTGATTGTCACCGACCGCAACGAGTTGGACGAGCAGATATATAAGACCTTCGCTGCCACCGGTGCAGTCAACGAGGTGGAGGCCCATGCCGAGAGTGGTGCCCACCTCAAGCAGCTGCTCAGCGAGGATCACCGTTACGTCTTCACGCTGATCCAGAAGTTCGGCACCAAGCAAGGTGAGACGTATCCAAAGCTCTCTGACCGTCAGGACGTCATCGTTATCACCGACGAGGCCCATCGTTCCCAGTACGACACCCTAGCGATGAACATGCGGACGGCGCTTCCCCATGCCGCCTTCCTGGGCTTCACCGGGACGCCTCTGATGGCCGGTGAAGAGAAGACCAAGGAAGTGTTCGGTGACTACATCTCGGTCTACGACTTCGGACAGTCCATCGCCGATGGGGCCACGGTACCGCTCTACTACGAGAACCGTATCCCCGAGCTGCAACTGATCAACGATAACCTCAACGACGATCTGACCCGGCTGCTGGAAGATGCAGAACTGGACGAGGATCAGGAGAAGAAGGTCGAGCGTGTGTTCGCCCGAGAGTACCACCTGATTACCCGCGATGACCGCCTGGAGGCCATTGCCGAAGATCTGGTGCAGCACTTCGTCGGCAGGGGCCACCAAGGCAAGGCGATGATGGTCTGCATCGACAAGGCCACCGCCGTGAAGATGTACAACAAGGTTCAGGCCCACTGGAAAGACTACCTGGCCCGCCTTCGGGCTGATCTGGAATCGGCCCCAAAGGAGCAGCAGGAGGCGCTAAAGCACAAGATCGAGGTGCTGGAGACGACCGATATGGCAGTGGTGGTCTCCCAGGGTCAGAACGAGGTGAAAGAGCTGGCGGACAAGGGGCTCGACATTCTGCCTCACCGCAAGCGCATGGTGGAGGAAGACCTCGACGAGCAGTTCAAGGATCCTGATGGACCGCTGCGGTTGGTGTTCGTCTGTGCCATGTGGATCACCGGCTTCGATGTGCCTTCCTGCTCGACCATCTACCTCGACAAGCCGATGAAGAATCACACCTTGATGCAGACCATTGCCAGGGCCAACCGGAAGTACCCCGGCAAGGAAGCGGGTCTGATCGTGGACTACGCGGGTGTCTTCAGGAAGCTGCAGGAGGCGTTGGCCATCTATGGCGGGGCTTCATCAAAGGTAGCTGAGCCGAGGCCAGGATACGGAGATGAGCCGCCTCAAGATGGTGATACACCGATCCACCAGAAGGCCGAGCTGGTTGAGTACCTCAAGCACCTGCTGGCCAAGGGAATTACCTTCCTGACCGAAAAGCAGATTGACCCCGAGGCGATCAAAACTGCTGGAGGCTTCGATAAAGTTGCCTTGCTGGACGATGCCCGCGAGAAGCTACTGGATAGCGAAGAGACCAAAAAGGCTTTCCTGAACCTCGCCAGGGCCACCTCCCGAGTCTACCGAGCCATCCTCCCTGATCCTTCAGCCAATGATCTGGCCCCCGATGCGGTACTGCTTTCGGTGCTGGCCCAGAAGATCAAGGCGCTGGAGCCCGAAGTGGACATCTCACAGGTGATGAGGGACGTGGACGACCTGCTGGATCAGTCGGTCGCTCCGGTGCCCTACGTTATCGAGGATACTGATGAGGAGAAGCTCTTCGATCTCAGCCAGATCGACTTCGAGAAGCTCAAGGAGAGGTTCAGCAAGGGCAAGAAGCGCACCGAGGCTGAGAAGTTGCGGGCACTGCTGAACCAGAAGTTGGAGAGCATGGTGGCCAAGAACCCCAGCCGCACCGACTTCATGGAGAAGCTCCAGAAGCTGATCGAGAAGTACAACTCGGGCAGCCTGAACATCGAGGCGTTCTTCCAGCAGCTGATGAAGTTCACAGAGGAGCTGCAGGAAGAAGACCAGCGGGCAATCCGTGAGGGGCTGACTGAAGAGGAGCTGGCACTGTTCGACATCATCACCAAGCCAGCACCGGAAATGACCGACAAGGAGGTGGCCCAGGTGAAGGCCATGTGTCGGGAACTGCTGGAGACACTCAAGGAGGAGAAGCTGGTGCTGGACTGGCGGAAGAAGGCCCAGGCCAAGGGCGATGTCCGCCGTACCCTGGAAATCGTCTTCGACCGGGGACTGCCGGATAGCTTCGAGGAAGACATCTACAACGAGAAATGTGATGCGGCTTTCCACCATCTGATGACCAGTTACTACGGTGGTGGGCAGAGTGTTTACTCGAATCCTTCCAGGCAATAAAAATAATTAAATCAATCACATAGACAAAGAAAGAACTAACAAGCAAAAGGTCACCTCGACATCTGGCGGATGCCGAGGCGGTAGCTCAATCACTCACTCTTCCTTGTCTTCGTAGCACACGAATTGCCTTGCTGGTTGCGCTTGATTCCAACTGGCGTGCTCACTGCCAAGCTCCCGTAGACGTTCAGTGAACTGAGCAGCGTTTGCGTCACCAAAAATATCCTCCACCTGGCCAGCCATGACCTGCGCTGCAACTGGGGCTGCATATTTGTGGGCTTCACGAGGATCTACACCAGCGGAAATCATCCCTTCGGTGATAATGGCTGTAGCCTTAACGGAAGTCTGGGCAATGTGGTGGATGCCATCTTTCATCGAACTCATATGAGCTTCTCCTTGTGGTAGGGCATCTTAAAGCATAGACCAAGCAGGAGAGCCAATGCGTATATCTGTTGATTTTTCACAGCGCATTCTTTTGGGTATACCTCAACGAGCACGGTCATAGGCCGGGTCTAGGCGTACCGATATGGCACTCTTGACAACCCAAACGGATACGCTAAAAATCATCACACCCAAACGAGTACAGGGGTTGTGAGAGAGGTAGCGAACGATGTCACCATACATCTTTATCCGTGGGTACTTGAGGGCCTCCACCGAGGATCAGAACGCCGAGCGAGCCCGTGAGACCCTCAGCAGGTTTGCACAGGAGCATGGCGCTCGCGTGGCGGCGTGGTACACCGAGAACGTCAGTGGCACCAAGGCAGAGCGTTCCGAGCTGATGCGGCTGTTGTCCGACTCGGGGCCTGGAGATGTCCTTCTGATCGAACAGGTGGACCGACTCACCCGCTTGACCCGTGATGATTGGGAAACGCTGAAGAGCGCCATTCAGAAGGCTGGTGTAAGAGTGGTGTCCCTGGATCTGCCAACGAGCCATGCCGCCATGCGGGTGACCAGCGGAGACGATTTCACTGCCAGGATGCTGGATGCCGTGAATGCCATGTTGCTGGACATGCTGGCTGCTATCGCTAGGAAAGACTACGAGGATCGTAGAAGGCGTCAGACCCAGGGGATCGAGCAAGCCAAAGCTAAGGGCATCTACAAGGGGCGTCCCACTGATGAGGCGCTTCATGAAAAGATCAGGGAGCTGCGAGCCACAGGCTTCAGTATTCGCAAGACGGCGGAACTGGCTGGGTGTGCTCCAAGTACAGTTCAACGAGCCATCAAAATGGGTGCGGCTACATGAAATGTCTGTCCATCATCCGCGATTGACTTACCTTTGGATGCTGGCGCACAAGTTACCATTATGCACCCGCGCCAGCAGATTCTTTTGGACTCCCCTCCCCCAGCCGGTGTCATTTTCACAGGCCCATGCCCGGGACCAGGGGGGAAGTCTCGTCTCGCAGCGCGTATAATACCGCCTCAGATTTTGCCGCAAAATTCCGGGTCAGCTAACCTGTGTTCTCTTCCGCCGGTATCGCTTGTTTGGCCTGACTTCAGGCAGAATCGGTTTGCTCCGCTTTTCCGTCGCCCTGAAAGAGTATTCAGCAGCCTTTCTCATCATGCGACTTCCCTCCAGTCGAACTGGTAGTCACCGACCTGCCGGTAACCCTTGAAGACCTGTCCGCGAGCAGCAGCTACAGCCATGCTATCGGCTAGTTCATTCTGCGGGTGGCCACTGTGGCCTTTCACCTTGAGCAGCGTTACCTCATGTTGATCCAGCAGTTCATCCAACTGCTTCCAGAGATCAAGGTTCTCAACAGGTTTCTTGTCGGACTTTTTCTTCCAGCCGTTCTTCTTCCAATTGTGTCGCCAAGTGATGCAGCCGTTCCGGGCATAAGCGCTGTCTGTGTAGATGTTGATGACCTTGCCACTGCCTTGGATCGCCTTTAGGCCTTCGATAATAGCCCTCAGCTCCATCCGCTGGTTGGTCGTCGGGCATTCTCGCCCACTGATCCGCAGTTGCTTGCGGTCATTCTCTAACACCGCTGCCCACCCGCCTGGGGCGAACTCCGACCCATTGTTTAGGCAAGAGCCATCGGTGTAGATGATGATGTCTGGTTTCATGGTTGTATCCTTCATCGTCGAAAGCGACTGGCTCCCTTCAGGCAGACAGACCAGTGAGCGGATACAAACCGCCTACCTGACCAATCGCCTTCGAGGATGTCACTGGGTTAACTTAGAGATTGACTTGTAGTCGGCTCAGGGAGTGGCCGACAGTACTGATGGGAGCTGACAGAATGCTTCAGACAACTGATCTTCAGTCATCATCACAATCCATGTCAGAACCGTTGAGGATGGTTTCATCAAGTGATCTTGTGGATGTCACTCACAGGGTTAGCCAACAGAGAGACCACAAGAGAGACTTGATGTAGGGCTTATAGATAGAGACCTGTATAGGTGAATAACTATGATGATTATGAAGTAATGGTTATCTGATAGAAGAACTATAAGACCCACTGAAAGTGGGGCTTCGCCCCCTCTACTACCACCACCTGAACCATGTCAGATGTAGCCGACTTCAACGCAGTGCCCCCTCAAATCATCTGCGCCGGTCTTGTCCGGTTCACGTCTGCCCCAACTGCCACCAGTCTGGTTGTGCCATCTGGTGCGTTCATACAGCTCATGCCGAAAGCTCAAAGGAAGTAGGCCTCTAGGGACGCTGCATGTGCGCCCCTCAGCGAGGTCTTCAAGAAACACAGAGCCGGGAACATGCGTTCCTCTTCTCTAAGACTGTCACTTAATTACCAGTCATCGCCTCTCTGTGTTGTTCTCCATAACTGTCCCCTAATTGAACGTAGCTGTGCTGCTGGCTCTTACCCGAGGCTATCCCCGATCCGACGCAACGTCTCACCGAGGCTAGGGGCTTACATGGCTTCCACTTGTTCCAGCTGAGTGACCGCCTGATCGGATTTCTCGGTGAGCATCTCGTCAATTACTGCGATTGCACGATCCTGCGCTTCCTGAAGCTTTTTGGCATCGTAGCCTTTGCTGTAATACCCGTAGCTCATGGTGAGCCCCTTACGACTGTGGCCGAGGAGGTAGGCAGCTACCAGCTCCGAGACATCGCCCTGTTGCAATGCTGTAGCCATCATTACCCGGAATGAATGGAAGCCTTTGTCCTGGCGCTCGGTTGCGTGCTTTCGCTTAATCTCGCCGAAGCGCTTGGTAGCCAGATAAGCAAGCCGTCCATCCGGTCGAATGCTCACAAGATCATAGAAAAGATATTCCGAGTCCGCATCGGCTGCTCCCGTTCTGAGTTTCTCCACTTGGAGGAGGCACGGCTTCGGCACTGGAATCCACCGGGTTGCTGCCTCTGTCTTGCCGTCCTCGTGCGAGGCGATGCCCATGAGAAGGATGCCATCTTCTTCCTTGAAGTCATGGAGCCTCAGGCTGACCAACTCGCTGATCCTAGCCCCAGTGTACAGCCCCATCCGGGTTAGAAGCTGCATCGAGAAAGGCTGGCGCTCCATGGCTGCCATGAGTTGCCTTAACTCGGTCTCTGTGAACGGCTGTTTCTTTTGACGTCCCTTGGTGGTGTTGATCTTGTGCTTCTCGAAGGGGTTGTCAGCCGATACCCAGGCACGGGCATAAGCGTAGTCCCATAGCGTCTTCAGGCGAGATAAGTGGCCCTGTACGGTTGACCCTGACAGCTTCTCCCTGCAGTGCTCGATGAAATCAAATACTCTGGATCGTTCGATCCTGCTCATCTGGATATCGCTATTGTTGAGGTAGCGTAGGAAAGCGGTAACGGTCTTTTTGAAGCGGCTTCTGGTGCCTTCGGTATGGAGCTGCTCACGCTCACTGTTCCTGATGAAGTAGTCGAGCACCTCCTTCAAGGTCACGCCATATTTCTCACTCTCGGACTTGCCTTGCGAAACGGCCTTGAAGGCTTCCACATACTCAGGGTCGGTCGCACGGCCAACTGACTCGGGGTCCAAGACCTCATCCCAAGTCACGCCTGGGCCAACGAACCGATCCCCGGCCACTTGGCTCAGCTGGTCGACATACTGCAGGAATCGCTGGCGAGGTTGCTCCTGAACTTTCAACAGCCGCTCTCTCTGGCGCAACTGTCCGAGAAGGATGTCTCGCTTCTCTCGCGCCTCCCTGATGTCCCCCGTCTCCAGGGACTGCTCAATGATGTCTCGGTCGGGGTAGAGGGGCTTCAGCGCCTTCGGGACGCGCTTCTGAAAGTACCAGGTGTTGTGGCGTAGCTTGAGATGCTTCCGGTCGTTCATGTCTATAGGCGGCACAAAATGTAGGAAGGAATGTAGGAAGCATTGTAGCCGCAACCCATTGAACGTCAATGGTTTCAGTAAGTTAGGGTGTGATTAAACGGCATGATGTAATGCACCCCTGAGCCCTTCGCTCTATCGACGGCTAGCGTTTAGCTGTCACCAAGAACCCCGCCTTGTGTGGGGTTCTTGCGTTTTGAGGCGTGCACAGGCGCGGGGTTGTCGATAGCGTTTTGTCAGCCATTTCCAGGGCTGAACGTGCTACTATCTGGGCGATTTTTTTAAGCTATATTTCCACTACCGGGCACCAGCGCATGTTGCAGAATATCCGTATCGTACTCGTTCAGACCTTTCACCCCGGCAATATCGGCGCTGCCGCGCGAGCCATGAAAACCATGGGCCTGACCGAGCTGGTGCTGGTTAATCCACGCCTGTTTCCTGATGAAGAAGCGACCCGCCTTGCGGCAGGCGCCACTGATGTACTGGAGAGTGGCCGTGTGGTTAGCTCGCTGGAGGAAGCCGTTAACGATTGCGTCCAGGTCGTTGGTGCCAGTGCACGCTTGCGCAGCCTGCCCCTGCCCCACTTTGACGAACCCGATGAGATGGCGGCAGACGTCATCCAGAATGCGCAAACGGCGCCGGTGGCGCTAGTGTTTGGGCGTGAACGTTCGGGGCTGACTAACGATGAGATTCGCTGCTGCACGCATCAGGTCAGTATTCCCTCCAATCCTGATTACGGTATTCTCAATTTATCCCAGGCGGTACAGATACTGGCTTATGAAGTACATCGCGCCTGGCGTAAAGGTGATGAGAGCGGCTTTACTTATCAGCGCCCGCTGGAGGCAACGCCGCCCAGCCGGGAGCAGTTCTTACACTTTCAAGCGCACCTGAGCCGCTTAATGCAGGCAAGTGGCTTTTTAACCCAGCCCCACGCCCGCACTGAAGAGCAGCTTCAAGCTCTCTTCGCCCGTGCTCAGCCCAGCCGGAAAGAGCTTTCGTTGTTAAGAGGGCTATTAAGCGCGTTTGAAAACCATCTACCTAAATAGTGATAGCGTTAAAGCAACTAAAAAGGGACAACCAAGTTGTCCCTTTTTAGTTTAAAGATAGGATCTTCAGAGCATCATCGCCGCTAGCCAGCCAAAGCCCACTAACGGGATATTGTAGTGCAGAAACGTCGGCACCACGCTGTCCCACATATGATCGTGCTGTCGATCGACGTTAAGCCCAGAGGTTGGCCCCAAGGTTGAATCCGATGCCGGCGAGCCAGCGTCGCCTAGCGCCGCGGCGGTTCCCACCAGCACGACTGTGGCCATGGGAGAGAAGCCAAACTGTACCGCCAAAGGCACAAAAATGGCGGCAATAATCGGAATGGTTGAGAACGACGAGCCGATACCCAGGGTAATAAACAGCCCTACAAGTAACATCACCAGCGCCGCTAAGCCGCGGTTATCGCCAAAGAGTGCAAAGGCCCCCGATACCAACGCATCAATCTCTCCCGTGGTTTTCATGACTTCGGCAAAACCCGCCGCGGAGATCATGATAAAACCGATCAGCGCCATCATGCGCATACCGCTGGTAAACAGGTCGTCCGCTTCGCGCCACTTAAAGATGCCGCCCATTGAAAGCAGGCCAATCCCTACCAAACCGCCCAGTATCATTGAGCCGCTGTAAAGCTGCAGACCGAGGGCGGCGACAATAGCAACCCCCGACATCACAAGCCCCAGGCTATGCGGCTTGGGAGGGGTGTGGCCTTCAGTAATATTGGCGTTAGCCATATCTTGAGCCTGGTACTCTCGCGGGCGGCGATAGCTCCAAAACAGCGCAACGATTAACCCCAACGCCATGCCAGCCACCGGAACCGCCATGGCCATCGGCACCATGCCGCGAGTAATTTCCAACCCTAACGGCTCCCCGGCGCTATTTAAGTTGGCCAGAAGAATGTCATTGAGGAAGATCGCCCCGAACCCAACCGGTAGCAGCATGTAGGGTGCCGTTAAACCAAAGGTAAGCGCACAGGCCACCGCACGACGATCCAGCTTTAAACGGTTCATCACGGTCAACAGCGGCGGAATCAGCACCGGTATAAAGGCGATGTGAACGGGGATAGCGTTCTGAGAAGAGATCGCCACCAACAACACAGCCGTTAGTAACAGCATTTTGACCCGCGCCTGATGCACGGCATTGGTCTCTTTGCCGAGCAGTGTAATTAAACGGTTAGCCAGCATATCCGGTAATCCAGAGCGGGAGATCGCCACCGCAAAGGCCCCCAAGGTGGCGTAGGCCAGGGCTACCTGGGCTCCGCCGCCAACGCCTTGATTAAAGGCGTCCAGTGTTTGCTCTAGCGACAACCCACCCACTAAACCGCCCACTAAAGCGCCGACGACTAACGCAAATACCACTGAGACACGCGCCAGCGATAGCGCCACCATTACGAGCACCGCAAGAATTACTGCATTCATGAAAATTCCTAGAGCTATTGAGAGGTCATTGACAGCAAAGGGGGCGGATTTTAGCAGATTAAATAGGTAAACCTAAGACCGCGCTGCATGCTTAACGTTTTGCTACTTTAGTCGCGACATCATTGCTGCATCGCACCATACTACCTACCATCACTCTTTCGCTTAATTTCAGCGTCCGCTACTTTACTGCTTGCTTAGGAGCTCGCATGAGCATACTTGCGATTGTCATTTCACTGCTGTCATCGGCATTAACCCTGAGCTAATGCACCGTGTGGCAACGCTGGCAGCTGGCGGCATGGACACGCTCCCTCACTCAGGCGCCGTTATCACCCTACTGGCTATCTGCGGCCTGCCCCATCGCCACTCCTACGGCAATGTTGCCATGGTCACCATTGCATTGCCGGTCATTGCGTTAATCAGTGTGATTACCTTAGGAACACTATTTGGCAGCTTCTAAAAGCGCACAACGCATGCGATAGTGAACTAACTGTTAGCCTGCCAATTAAAGAGAACATCATGGCCTTCGTTGTTCGCCACTCACTGCTGCTGATCATATTGGGAAGTCTGGTTATATCCACCGCCATGGGGTTGCGTCATGGCTTCGGGCTCTTTATGGAGCCCCTCAGCAGCGAGCTTGGCTGGGGGCGTGGGGTCTTTGCTTTTGCACTCGCTTTGCAAAACCTGGTTTGGGGCTTATCGCAACCCTTTACCGGGGCACTGGCGGATCGTTTCGGTGCGGCCAGGATTATTGTGGTTGGCGGTTTGTTGTATGGCTTGGGGCTACTGTTTATGAGCCTCTCTACCTCGGTGCTGGGCATGACGGTCAGCGCTGGGTTGTTGATTGGCCTTGGCCTCTCCGGGACAACCTTCTCGGTGATCCTTGGCGCTGTTGGCCGTGCAGTGGCACCTGAAAAACGCAGTATGGCCATGGGCATTGTTAGCGCGGCAGGCTCGTTTGGGCAGTTCGCGATGCTGCCCGGCACACTGGGTTTGCTAGAGTGGCTAGGCTGGGCGGCGGCGCTAATGGCCATGGCCGCCATTGCCACTATTATGATCCCGTTGGGAGCCATGCTGCGTGATAAGCCGTCGGCCAAAACAGCGTCCGATTTGAGCCTAAAAGATGCACTCAATGAAGCAGCAGGCCAAAAGGGCTTCTGGCTACTCTGTTTAGGCTTTTTTGTCTGCGGCTTTCAGGTAGTGTTCATTGCCGTGCACCTTCCCGGCTATTTATTCGATAAAGGCCTAGCGGTGCAAGTGGGGACAACGGTACTGGCGCTAGTGGGGCTGTTTAATATTGTCGGCACTTACACGGCGGGTTGGATGGGCGGCATCTGGTCGAAACCCAAATTGCTCACTTGGCTCTACTTGATTCGCGGCGTAGTGATTACCGCCTTTGTTTATTTGCCGTTAAGTCCGATTAGCGCTTATCTTTTTGGTATTGTCATCGGGCTACTATGGCTCTCAACCGTACCGTTAACCAACGGTATCGTGGCTTCGGTCTTTGGTGTACGCCACCTATCGATGCTGGGCGGCATCGTGTTTCTGTTTCACCAGCTAGGCTCTTTTATGGGCGTCTGGCTGGGTGGCTACTTTTATGACCTGACTGGCAACTACAATACGGTCTGGCAAATTGCTATTGTGCTCTCGATCGTTGCTGCAGCGTTACATTGGTTTATTAGTGAAAAGCCGCTTGAGCGCAAAACACTCACCAAGGTAATGCCATGAACATAGCTAAAACGCTTTCTTGTATGCTCTTGCTGGTCGCCCTGCTTGCCAGTTTGGCATTAGCTTGGTGGGGTTGGCACAGTTTAGACCCGTCGCTACTGCTATTGGGTAGCCGGCTCTGCTAGTCACTACCCCATCCGCCAGCGGCGCCACTGGCGAAGTATCAAACCGTGTTTGGGTGAGAACAGTAAGGCAACAAAGAACCAACTGGTAGCGACCAACACAATGGTGCCGCCCGAGGCGACGTCCAGCGCTACCGAAAGCCACAGCCCAATGACCGCCGAGCTAACCCCAACCCCCACGGAAATCAGCATCATGGTTTTAAAACGGTCGGTCAGCAGGTGTGCTGTCGCACCGGGAGTGATCAGCATCGCCACCACCAGAATAATCCCCACTGTTTCCAAACTCGCCACGATAGTAAGGGTGAGTAGCAGGATCAAGCCGTAGTGAATGACGCTGGTATTAAAGCCCAGCGCTTGGGCCTGCAGGGGGTCAAAGGCATAAAGAAGCAGCGGCCGATAGGCGAGCCACACGACTAACAGGGCAATCACACTGGCGACCAATGTCAGCAACAGCGCCGACTGCTTAACGCCCAGTACGTTGCCAAACAGAATATGCATCAGGTGAGTACTAGAGGCAATTTTGCTAATAATCACTATGCCCAGCGCGAAGGCGCTCGTGAACATCAATCCCATGGCCGCGTCGGACTTAATCCGCGTGTGGCGCTCAATAGCACCAATGCCCACCGAGGTTAAGGCGCCGGTTATAAACGCGCCTACAAAAAAGGGCCAGCCTAACAGGTAGGCAATCGCCACCCCTGGCAGCACTGCGTGGGAGATCGCATCCCCCAACAACGACCAGCGTTTCAGCACCACATAGCAGGATAAAATGCCACAAATAGCGCCCACCAACACCGAGGTTAATAAGGCACGCTGCATAAAGGCGTATTGAAAGGCGTCTGAGATGCCATCGGGTAATAGATTGACAATGAGCATCAGCGCAGCGATAAGCCCACTCACCAGGGTATCGCCAAACAGACTCAATGCCGTCATTAGTTCTGCCACTTTACTTACCCCTGGGCTGCCATAAAGGAAGTTGATTCAGCGACGCGCACATCGTTAGCCGACTGTTCGATAGAGCTCACCGCCAGTTCAGCCAATTTGGCATCACTGAGCATTTCATCAGGCGACCCTACCCCACGGATAAAGCGGTTTATCAGCACCACATGGTCAACATGCCGACGGGCACCGGGCATATCGTGAGTCACCATTATAACCGTACGCCCTGCCTCCCGCTCTCGGGCGAGTACGCCTAAAATCAAACGCTCACTGGGCGGGTCTACGCCCGCCAGAGGCTCATCGAGGAGTAAAATGTTGGCCTGCTGGGCGAGCGTACGGGCCAGTAATACGCGCTTTTTCTGCCCGCCTGAGAGCGCACCAATGGGACGCTCCGCCAGTGCCAGCATATCGACTGCCAGCAACGCCTCACGCACAGCCTCAACATGACGGGAATGGTACCAGCGCGAAGGCAACAAGCGCCGCCACAGCGGATCACTGCGCATATGCCCGTAGCGGCCGCCCATAACGGTCTCCCATACGGAGACAGGAAAATCCCACTCAATCGCTTCCCGCTGAGCCATGTAGGCAATGTGACCCGCTTTCCGGTGAGTCGCAATCGGCTCATTAAACGCCTGCACACTCCCCCGCAGCGCTTTCATGCTACCGGTAAGGACATGAAAAAGCGTCGATTTACCCGCACCATTCGGCCCCACAATGGCCGTCCATTTACCCGCTGGGAACTGCAAATTAATGTCTTCCAAGACGGGCTGGCGCTGATAGGCTGCGTAGAGTCCTTTGATATTAATCGCCACCGGGGTGCCGCCAAAAGTCGTTGCCATGATCGTTTACTCAGTTGCCAATGTTTCGCGCAACAGCTCAACGTTGTGGCGCATCATGGTGAAATAGTCACCCGCTTCACCCTCTGGCTCGCTAAGCGAGTCCACATATAGCGGCCCTGCGATTTTAACGCCGGTATCCCTTGCCAGACTGGTGACGTGGCGGTCGGAAATAGTGCTCTCCCAGAACAGCGCCGCCGGCTGCCGTTCGTTAATCATATCCACCACGCGCATAAGCTGACGGGGTGAACCCTCGGTTTCAGCGTTGGTTCCCCAGATGCCGTCGTGCTCAAAGTGATAAGCGTCTGAGAAATATAGGAAGGCGGCTTCGCTACTGAGTAGCACGCGGCGCTCTTCCGGTATCGCTTCTAAGCGCTCCTGGAGTTCAACATGCAGGGCATGCAGCTCCTCTTTTAGCGCTTCAGCACGCTGCTGGAACTCTTCAGCTCGCTGGGGAAGCAAATGCTCTAGCTCGTTAGCGACGACCTGGACATAGGCTGACACCGCACGCGGATCCATCCAGAGATGAGGATCGACATCGCCTTCCATATCGCCGGTAATAATCGTTTGAGTGGGGTATTCAGAGGCTTCGGCAACTGCCACCAGCGGCGTTCCTTCAATGACCGTTGCTTCAACCTGGGGCATCCACTGCTCTAACTGGTAGCCGTTGTAAAACACCACGTCAGCGGTTTCCAAGGCGGCGAAATTACTAGGAGTTAATTCCCATTCGTGCACCTCAGCGCCAATCGGCGTTAATACCGACACATTGGCGTCCTCCCCTGCCACGCTGGCCACAATATCGCCAAGCACAGAAAAAGTGACGGCCACATTCAGGGGAGACACTGCACTCTCTTGCGCTTCGGCACTGGCTAGTCCAGTACTCAGCCATAGCGGTAGGCTCAAGGCCATACCCAGATTGCGCTTTATCATTGTCTCTCCCTTTTTGTTCATGACCGATAAGTAGACTGTAGCTCAACAAGAAAGCATTGTGCAAATAGTTTAGCCTTGGCTAACAATACTACAAAAAAATACGTTACCATCCCCCGACTATCCAATGATTGTTCCCACTGCTTCCGATATAATTTACCAATGACTGATTCTAATCCGAACGCCTCATTGCCCGCCCCAAGCATTCCTGGAGATGCACTGCCCCCTGTGGAGCAGCATGCCCAGCAGTATGCAACGGTGCGAAATGCCCATGAAACCGAGCTGATTGAAGACTATGTTGAGCTGATTGGCGACCTTCTGGCGCACCGCGGCGAAGCCCGCGCGGCAGACATTGCCAATCGTATGGCGGTAAGCCAGGCGACGGTTTCAAAAATGATTCGGCGTTTAAATGAGCTGGAGTTGGTCACCAGCAAGCCATATCGCTCGCTGTTCCTAACTGAAGCGGGACAGAAAATGGCAGAGACGTCACGCGCCCGTCACGATATCGTGCTGCACTTCTTACGTGCTCTTGGAGTGAGAGATGCGACTGCGCGTATTGACGCTGAAGGCATGGAGCACCACGTTAGCGACGAAACCCTCGCCATCATGCAGCGCTTCACTGAGCAGCAGCAAAAGCGCTAACCTGCTGCGCGTTATCAGTGGGAAAAACGCAGATAATTCACCTGAGTAATGGCACCGTTCCAAATCATCTCCAAATGAGTGGTCTGGATAATGTCGCTCACACAGCGTGGTGTCATCAGCGCCCAGCAGTTCGCATTCAACCGGCGAACTGAGTAGTAGCGGAGCCCAACACTGCATCGGCGTATGTCGGCACCAAAGGGTTGCGAGGCTGAATAATCATCGGCTGCGTAAATGGCATGTTCAAGGGGTAAAGTGAGTGCATCGCAGCAACTACCCTGATCAAAAGTGGCCTTTAATCCGCGAAAGACAAACCTTTCATAGTGTAATCCCGGCACGTTTTGCCAATACACCTGCTGGTGATGCTTTACTTCGGCAATCGCCGTTTCAAGGGTATCGGCAATATAGAGCACCCCAAAACTACCATCGCTAAAGCGCGACCCCTGCGGATTCACATGGGTAAACGGCGCCACCGCATAAGAGCAGCCACGAATTCCGAACGGAATTTGGTCGTGAGGTAGCAACGCTAAATTACCCACCTCATTTTGTAGCCGCGGATTGGTTAACGCCTGCAGTGCATGGAGTGCAGCGAACTCTTCCGCGCTCGCCACATCATCGAACAGGTCAATCGGCGGAAACTTACTATTGACCAAGCGATAACCAGTAACGCTTCCACTGGGTAAGGTCGGCAAGTCAGTGGGCGTTACCACTGGCTTCCCCGCAGGCTATCGATACGCTTAAAGGTTTCATAGAGCGCCGCAAAATCACCGCAACCCATCACTTCAAGCGGCGTGCGACCATTGAAAAAGGGATTGTGGTTCACCAGGTTAACGAACCCATAAAGATTTTCCGGATTATCAAAAATCATCCGCAATGCGGCATGGATGTTGAGTAAGTAGCTGATCCGAGTTAGCTGATCGCTATCCAATTTGATCTCGTCAAGGTTCCCACGCCGGGCACGCGCGTAAGTACTATGCGACACACGTAAAATCGCTTCACCCTGCTCACCGGACGCTCGCCATTTGTCCAGAATGCGCACCGCCGCTTTCAAGCCCGCCGCTGCCGCAGCCCTATTTTGGGAAATGTCGTGTGCCGTTTGCATTGCGGCTCCTTAAGCCAATAGCCATGACTTCCAACCACTCTCTCCAAATACTAAATCAATAAAAAAGTATCTGCAAATAGAGTTACTCAGTAATACAAACGCGATTAACCTCCCAACACTTTTGCGGGCATCCCTAACCGTCCTACACCTGGCAGTTTCAGAGCGGGCCGCATAACGTCGATACCAAAGCTCAAACCGAGGAGATTAAGTTCGAGCCCCTCCTCCAGTGCCAACATAATGCCTGCTACCCCGCCAAAGGAGAGCTGATAACCGGTACCGCTAGGCACCGCCGCAAAAACACCATTGAAAAGGTAGTCTTTACCGATTGCCGTTACCGGGAGCGACACCTCAAAACCGGGTACTTCGCGTATTACCCAGGCAATAAAGCTATTGCTGTTCGGCCCAGGCCACACTCGATAAAGCTCAGCCTGGGGATAGTTAACGGCGGCGATCTCTATCTGAGGTATGAGCTGGGCTGCCGCATCGCCGCGATAATCAGCCAACAGCGTGGGGGGGTTGCCAAACCAAGCTCGATCGGGCGTATCAATGGAAGAGACCACCGTTGGGCGCCGCCAGCTCAACACTTGATGAAGTCGGTAGCTATCGGCATTTTCCGCCTTGGTCGCAATCCAGATATGTTCGCCAAACGCCCCACGCCAGTTATAAGCACGTGCGGAATAGACCTGAACCACGGCTTCTGAATTCTCCGCTGGATCAGGTGCTATACCAGCAGATGACCGATCTAATGATGACCAATGAGCATCAGTCACCACCTGATTACTCGCCAATATCCAAACAGGGCCCGCCAACAGCAGCGCTAATAGCGCCGCAAGGCTAAGTATCCATCGCAGTAGCATTCTCATTGCATTATCCCTCACTGAATGGTTATCGGGTTAGTACCGCTATCGCTCTGCGAAACCTGGAAATGATGAACTTAGTTGAAGCAATGCCTAGCTCAACGAGCCAATCGCCCCCCAACACACTCTTCGGCCTTGCGCCAGCTCATTACTTATCCCACGGCAGCTACAGGCCATTTATTCAAATAGTCATGTTGATAAGGCCATTCATCATGGTGTCAGGATGAGCTATCTAAGGCGTGAGACTGATGAGATTCCTGTTCAAGTTAACGTTTTAGTTCAATATTTACTTAAAGTAACTCCTATACACTGAAAGATACATTTTATTACAAACACACTGTCATAAGCTCCAGGGTGGGAATATCACCATGCAGAATCGTCCTAGCTCTCTACTGCCGATTTGCCTGCTCGCCTGCCTAACCACCAGTGCGGCGCAAGCGCAAACAACGACTGATGCGCAACGCGAAGCACTGGTTATCCAGGCACGCCAGGGGGCATTGGAAACATCCATTGACGGTTTACAGTCACTTTACCACCAAACACGCGATGTGCGTGTTCGGGCTGATCTGGTAGCACTGCTGGTACGTGCCGCTCGCCATCAGGAAGCATTGGACGTGTGTCCCTGGTGCCAAACAGAAAATTACAGTGATTCGGAACTTGCCAACCTTGCTGGGGCCGCGCGCAGTGCAGGCGAATACGACAAGGCGCTGGATATGTTTCAAACACTCACCTATCGAAACCCATCAAATGCGCAGGGGTGGCTTGGCCAAGCGTTGGTTCATACCGACATGGGCAGTTACACACTGGCGGATATATCGTTGCAGCAGTACAACCAAGTCGCCGGCACAACAACGGCAGGGCTAGAGGCAAAGGGCTACCTGGCAGCACAGACAACTAACGCCATGCAAGAGCTGGACGCCCGCCAAGCCCTGGTAGCTCAAGATCCAAGTAATACGGGCGAATTACAAGCCCTTTATCGTCTTGCCGTCGGGCTTGGCGCCAGCTCGGCGGCACGCCGTATCATGCAGTCTAATCCCGATGTCTTCAGCGATAGTGACCGACTGTGGCTTACTTACTATGAAGGGGTAACGGATATACGGCTAGGTATACATACCGACCAGCCGACAAGAACAGCGGGGGGATTGGCGCAATTGGACAGCGTTTTGAACACACCTAACGCCCCTCAAGAACTTATCACCATTGCTGAATACGACAAGGTGGTGGCGCTCGCAGAGCTGAGACGTTTCTCTGAAGCGGAAGCACTAGCCATGCGGCTTGAAAACCAGCACGGCCAGCTACCAAGCTACGTAGCGCGTGCCAGAGCCTATGCACTAAATGGCTTGGGGCGTCCAGATGAAGCCATCGAACTCTACGAAAACCTTATTCGACAATCCCCTGCTCAGGCAACAAATCCTGACGACCCGCTCAACGAAGGACTGTTTTACAGTTACACCGATGCCCAGCGATTCCGCGATGCGGATAGATTATTGGCAGAGTGGCGCGCCAGCGAACCTGAACAACGCCTGGATTTCACGCGCACCGTTCGCATCGAGAACCCCAACTACCAAAAAGTTTTGTTGCTGGAAGTGCTACTTGATGCTTGGCGTGGCCGCACCGACGAGGCCAGCGAGCGTCTTGCTGAATATCAGAATCAAGCACCCGCGGATCCCTACCTTTGGCTTATGAAAGGGGATATTGAACGTGAGAGAGGTTGGCCAAGAAAGTCAGAAGCCGCTTACCAACAAGCTGAGCAACTACTTCCACCTGACCAACAAACGGTCGCTCAGCACGGTGTGCTGCTAGCCCGATTGCAGCGGGGCCAGTGGCAAGGCACCACTGATGAAATTGCGAGAACGACGACTGAAGCAAGGCCTAGCGCCTCAAGGGACGACCTCGCGCGCGAGTGGCGCGAACAACGTGCCCCCCAACTCAGCAGTACGTTCGAGCGCAGCAAGGGGCAAGGTAGCGGTACTCAAGCATCTCGCGAGTGGCGCTATGAAGTACTTCTTGAAGGGCCGCGAAATAGCAACGGCTCCCGCCCTTTCGCACAACGTATTGGCCAATTTGGAGAGTTTGACGATGAGGATCTCTACGCCTCCTACAACATAGCAGGCTACGAATGGAACCTTCATCCCGCTACAGTCACTCTGGCTGCGGGCCACGGCTCACAGCTCAACGATGATTTCCTGGCCCTCGCCGAGCTGCAGTATGCCCCAACGGATCACATTACCACGAGGCTTGGCGTCGAGCTAAACACTACCGACACACCGCTAAGAGCACTAAAAGATGGTATCAACGCAGACCGTTACCGTGCTGAACTGGCTTATCGGCACGACGAGCGCGGAGCTGGCGCCATTGGCGTGATGGCCACCGATTTTGACGATAGCAATCTGCGTCAATCCATCTACGGCTACTGGAATCAAACGCTATATCATCTGGATCGCTGGCAGGTCAACGGCGAGGTGCAGGCATCCGCATCACGTAATGATGAGGTGGATGCCAGCTATTTCAATCCTCGGCGTGATGCAAGCCTGGCCGGTGTATTAACCGTCAACTACGAAACCCCGATTGACTACCGGCAGTCCTTTATACAGTCCATTTCCCTCGGTTCAGGACGCTACTGGCAAGAAGATTTCGACAGCGAGAACACTTGGTCAATTGGATACCAGCACCGCTGGGAGCTGACCCCCACCGTAAATTTTGAATATGGCATTACCCGCGAGCGAGCCGTCTACGACGGCGTTCCTGAATATGACAATGTTATTTCAGCCGGCTTTGTATGGAGATTCCTATGACACTCTGGCGCGTTATTTTAATGAGCGCGGTTCTGCTGGTAGTGGTCAACATTCAGCAGGCCCAGGCCGATCGCTTGCCGGGAGATTATGTAGTGATCAGCTATCACGATATTGTCGACTCCAGCGTCACCCCCGAGCTGGATATCTATTCGCAGACTATTACTCGCAGCCGGCTAATTGAACACTTCAACCTCATCGCGGTTGGTGGATATCAGCCAGTGAGTTTACAACAGATTCTGGATGCCAAAGCGGAGGGCCAACCTCTGCCAGACAAAGCCGTACTGCTGACTTTCGATGATGGCTATCGCAGCTTTTATGACATTGTGTTCCCGCTACTCAAACTCTACAACTTCCCCGCCGTACAGGCTGTTGTAGGCAGTTGGCTGGATGTACCCGCTGGCGGACGTGTGCCCTATGGCAACATCACCCTGCCCCGCGAACGCTTTCTCAGTTGGGAGCAGGTTAGAACGCTGAGCGAATCACCGCTGGTGGAAATCGCCTCCCACTCCTACGACCTTCATTATGGGGTAGTCGGTAATCCCATGGGTAACGAACAAGCAGCCGCGGTCACCAGCATATGGAACGCGCGCAGCGGTTATGAAAGCGAAGCTGCTTACCTTGAGCGAATTCGTAACGATATGGCTCGTACTCAACAACGATTCCAAGAAGAGGTAGGCCAGAGCCCTCGTATCATGGTGTGGCCCTACGGTGCCTACAGCGAGGCGACTCTCGATATCGCCGCCCAATATGGCATGGAGTACACGTTCAGCTTGCTCAGTGCTCCCAACCAACTCAATGACTCAATGCGCAGCATGAACCGCTACCTCATTGACCAGGAGACCACACTGGAAACGATAGAGGAGATACTCTCCAATCGCGTATGGGAGATGGAAGAGTTACGCATTGTGCATGTTGATCTGGATTATGTGTATGACCCGGATCCCATTCAGCAGGAGCAGAACCTCGACCGCTTAATTGAGCGTATTTCCCGTTACGGCGTCAGCACTGTCTACCTGCAAGCTTACGCTGATCCGGATGGTAACGGAGTCGCCGATGCACTCTACTTCCCCAACCGCCATTTGCCCGTTAGGGCTGACCTTTTCAACCGAGTCGCCTGGCAATTAAAGAAACGCGCGAACGTAAAGGTATATGCATGGATGCCAGTACTCTCGTTTGACCTGGGGCCTGGTTATCAGTATGTCACCGATGTAAGAACGGGCAACGAGTCACCCGATCACTACCGTCGTCTCTCCCCTTACGTGGAAGCGAACCGTCGTACCATTCGTGAGATTTACCAAGATCTTGGTCGACTGACCAAGTTCGATGGTTTGCTGTTTCACGACGATGCCTTCTTTACAGACTTTGAGGATGCCTCTCCTAATGCCCTGAGCGCTTATCAGAGCGCGTCATTGCCAAGAGACATCGACGCGATCCGCAGTGACGAAGCCTTGATGACTACCTGGGTGCGTTTCAAGACCGAATACCTAACCGACTTCACTCTCGAACTGGAGCAGGCCGCGAACTACTATCGCCAAGCGGACAATAAGGTATTCACCACCTCACGCAACCTTTACGCCGTCACGGTAATGGAGCCGCGTAGCCAGCGTTGGTTTGCCCAGGATATGCAAAACTTTGCCAGTGGTTATGACTTCGTCGCCGTGATGGCTATGCCCTACATGGAAGAAGCCGAGAATCCCGATGAGTGGCTGAGAAGCCTTGCCCAGCGTTCGCTAGCTCAGGTAAGCGCCGACCAATTGGTATTCGAATTACAAGCACAAAACTGGCATACCCAAACCCCCATTCCCAGCGCTGAGATCGCTCAGTGGGTTCGCATTCTGCGTGAAGAGGGTATCAAGAACATTGGTTACTACCCAGATGACTTTCACCAAAATCATCCAGATATCAATGTGATGCGACCGGTTTTTTCCATCGGACGTCGTTTTAGGGCCACCCCATGAACCTACTTGACCAACTCGCCGTCTTCACACTCGGCTACCCAAGCCTGATGGCAACCATCTGGATATGTGGGGGCATCTACTTCTACGTCCACTGGGAGCGGAAACAGCCTTGGCCTGCCACTTTCACATGGGACGAGACCGCCCCTAAAGTAACGGTTCTACTGCCCTGCTATAACGAAGAGGCAAATGTTGAAGAGACCATCCACCATCTTTTCAAGCAGAACTACCCGCATATGGATGTGATCGCCGTCAATGACGGCAGCAAGGACGACACCGCTAGTCGGCTGGACGCCCTAGCACTCGAGTATCCTGCATTACAGGTATTGCACCAGACCAACCAAGGCAAGGCCAGTGCCCTGAACAATGGATTGAGCCATGCCACAGGCGATATCATCGTGGGCATTGATGGCGATGCGATACTTGACTACGACGCCATCGGCTACATGGTCAGCCACTTTATCAGCAGTCCAAACGTCAGTGGAGTCACCGGCAATCCACGGGTAAGAACCCGTTCGACCGCCATTGGCAAGATTCAGACCGGCGAATTTTCCGCCATCATCGGCTTGATCAAACGCGCCCAGCGTATCTATGGGATGGTATTTACCATTTCGGGGGTTATCTGCGCTTTCCGGCGCAAAGCACTGGAAGAGATCGGTGGCTGGAATACCGACATGATCACCGAGGACATTGATGTCAGTTGGCGCTTACAGCTAAATGGCGGCCAGGTACGCTATGAACCCAGAGCCATGTGCTGGGTGCTGATGCCGGAAACGCTACGCGGACTCTTCAAGCAGCGTTTGCGCTGGGCGCAGGGTGGCGGTGAAGTTTTCCTGCGCTATTTCTCACAAACCATTCGTTGGAAGAACCGCCGCTTCTGGCTACTAATGCTGGAGTACATCGTCAGCGTGGTGTGGTGCTATTCCGTTATCACGTTGATTGTGGCATGGCTAATATCTCAACTGTTAATGCCCATGGCATGGCCTATCACCGCCAAGCTGCTCTCCTATTTCGGCAGCATCCTGATCGCCATCAGCTTCATCCAGTTCAGCGTTAGTTTCTATATCGACAGCCGCTATGACAAAGAGATATTCCGCTGCGTCTACTGGAGTATCTGGTATCCATTCGCCTATTGGATTATCAATATGGCCACCGTCATCATCGCCTTCCCAAAAGCTATGCTGCGCCAAAAAGGGAGGCTTGCCACCTGGACTAGTCCTGACAGAGGGGAGCAATTCAATGAACAATAAACTGATGCCCGTGATCATCGACAACCCCTGCCAGAAAAGCTGGGGCTATCGATCGCGCGATACCTTGATCACACTGGCCACACTAGCACTGTGGGTTTTGGTGATGGCCAGACTGTACATGTTTTTCATCGTGGAGGAAGCGATCCTAGAACAACTCTACGCTTCAATCATGATCAAGATAGTGTTAGTGGGCTTCCTTGTTACCTTTCTGACATTCCACTGTTGGGCAGTTTATAATAAACACCTTTATACTAACTACTTAAAGCGCCAACTGAGCCAGCTTAAACAGCCAACGATTGAAAGAGATAATGACACCGAGAGCCAAATCGACACTGAACAGTCAATCCAAGAGCAGGAGATAGTCCTTATAACCAATCAAACCAATAACTGATACTACAAGCGACACTCTATTGGGCGCGGCCACAAGTCGGTCAGGAGGGAGGCTCACTGGAATCCGCAAGCTTTGCTATTACAAATTGACGGAGGGGCAGTTGTTCAATATCTTCCAACTGCTAATCAGAAATGGAGGCGGCCCCAAAAGCCACATCCCGGCACACGCAGCCACCACTACCGTTGCTCCCTTCCGGGCCTGGCGGGGTTCGCAGTTTAGCGTTGCGGGAGGACCTAAGGGGCCACCATAACGGCACACTCTATTGTTTAAAAACTGTTTCTATTAAAAACAGCCGCGAGTGTGCTAATGCTGATGTGGTGGCTACGCCCTGATTTGAACAGGGGACCCCATCATTATGAGTGATGTGCTCTAACCAGCTGAGCTACGTAGCCTTTCCCTCATCAACGGGTGCAGATTATGCCTACCTTAATGACGAAAGGCAAGCCGGATTCCGGCTTGCCGCTACTATAGAAAGGCGTGGCAAAGCTGCCTTATTGAATGGCTGCACGCACAGCAGGAGCGCCAGGCTCGCCGTCGCGAGTGGTGACACCCTCTAACCACTCATCCAGAATACCTTCATTGGCTTTTAGGTATTCACGGGCCGCATCACGGGGATTTTCGCCATCATCCATGATCGCGCTCATCAGTTGATTCTCCATCTCCAGCGTAAAGGTCATATTGCGCAGTAAGGTTCCCACGTTCGGACACTCATCCACAAACCCCGCACGGGTATTGGTGTGTACTGTCGCGCCACCTAAGTCTGGGCCAAAATAGTCATCGGCATCAGAAAGGTAGGCCATATCAAAGTTAGAGTTCATGGGGTGCGGCTCCCAGCCCAAAAACACCATCCACTCTTCATTGGGCACCCGTGCACGCAGTTCTGCCAGCATGCCAGCTTCGCTGGAATCGATCACCTGCCAATCGCCTAACCCGTATGCATCGTCATCGATCATCTGCTCAATGAGCTCGTTGCCGTCGTTACCTGCTTCGATGCCGTGCACGCTGCTATCAAACTGATCTGCGTGCTCGGCTAAATCGTTAACCGACGTTACGCCCGCATCGTAAACGTATTGGGGAACTGCCAGGGTATACTTCGCCCCTTCCAGATTGGCTACCAAACGCTCCACTTCACCACGCTCGATATAGGGGTCGCTGATAGAGGCCATGGAAGGCATCCAATTGCCTAGGAAGACATCGAAATCGTTGTTGCGCATACCGGCGTAGGCAATCGGCACGGAAACCGTATCAACGCGGGGCTCGTAGCCAAGCCCCTCGAGCACTTCACTGGCGAGCGCAGTGGTGGCGGTGATGTCCGTCCAACCCACTTCGGCAAAGCGCACGCTGCTGCACTCATCTGCATAGGCCGCCATTGGCAAGCCCGCAGCCAGTAATAAAGCCCCTGCATAGCGTGAAGGAGTTCTGTTCATCATCGTTGTCCCCTGAAATTGATAAATATTGTCGACGCCTTTTTATTGATTGAACGTTCAATAAAAAATGCCATCATGGTTAGGTAATCATGTCTACGCCCGGGTTTCAAGCAACGCCCCTGTTAGACATTCAACGAATTAGGAGAACTTCTCTAGGAGAACGTCGTGCCAAAGGTGGGAATGGAACCGATACGCCGCCAGCAGTTAATTACCGCGACCATGGCAGCCATTGATGAAGTCGGCCTGGCCGAAACCACCGTGATGCGTATTGCGCGTCATGCAGGCGTTTCCGCAGGCATTATCAGCCACTACTTTGGCGGCAAGGATGGCCTGCTCGAAGCGACTATGCGGCAGATATTGACCGACCTGACGGATGCCGTTGCAGTTCGCCGCCATGCGCTGGAAGACGACTCTCCCCGCGCCCATATCGGCGCCATTATTGAAGGCAACTTTGACCGCACTCAGGTCACCGGCCCCGCCGCCAAGACCTGGTTAGCGTTCTGGGCCAGCAGCATGCATAAACCTATGCTGCAGCGGCTGCAAAACGTCAACGACCGCCGCCTTTACAGCAATTTATGTCACCAGTTTCGGCGCGTGATGCCCCGCGCAGAGGCCCGCAACGCAGCACGCGGCTTAGCCGCCATGATTGATGGGTTGTGGCTCCGCGGCGCGCTAACGCCTGAAGGTCTTGATGCTGAAGAAGCACGCTTTCTTGCCCACGCCTATCTCGATCAGCTTTTTACTCACTATGGATGCCAACAACCCGCATCCAAGACTTATAGCTAATCTTTATCTTATTTAAGGAGTCCTACATGGCCACTCAAGACGCACAGCCACTCTATATTGATGGTCGCCAGGTAGACGCCACTTCAAGTAATACGTTTACCGTTACCAACCCTTATGATGGCAGCCTGCTGGCCACTATCGGCCAAGCCAGCCAAGCCGATGTCGATTCAGCCGTCGCCGCCGCCCAACGCGGCCAGCGCGTGTGGGCTGCGATGACCGGTATGGAGCGTTCGCGCATCATGCTTCGCGCTGTCGCGCTATTAAGGGAGCGCAATGACGAACTGGCCGAGCTGGAAACCCGCAATACCGGCAAACCCATCAGCGAAACTGCCAGTGTTGATATTGTGACCGGAGCAGACGCACTAGAGTATTACGCAGGCTTGGCACCCGCTATCGAAGGTAGCCAGATTCCCCTGCGCGATAGCTCATTTGTGTACACCCGCCGTGAGCCATTGGGCGTGATCGGCGCGATCGGCGCCTGGAACTACCCGATTCAAATTGCCTGCTGGAAAGCCGCCCCGGCGCTGGCGGCAGGCAACGCGGTGGTGTTTAAGCCCAGCGAAGTCACCCCGCTCACCGTGATGAAACTGGCGGAGATCTTCACCGAGGCAGGTCTGCCCAACGGCGTCTTTAACGTGGTTCAGGGCGACGGCCGCGTGGGCGCCATGCTCACCGGGCACCCCGGCATCGCCAAGGTCTCGTTCACCGGTGAAGCGGGCACCGGCAAAAAAGTCATGGCCGCCGCCGCTAGCTCAACGCTGAAAGACGTCACCATGGAACTGGGCGGCAAATCGCCGCTGCTGGTCTTTGCAGATGCCGACCTTGATCGCGCTGCTGATGCCGCCATGATGGCCAACTTTTACTCCAGCGGCCAAATCTGCACCAACGGTACGCGGGTATTTGTCGAACGCAGCGTTAAAGAGGCCTTTGAAGCCAAGCTGGTAGAGCGTGTTAAGCGCATCAAAGCAGGCGACCCCATGGATCCCAGCGTCAACTTTGGCCCACTGGTGAGCTTTGAACACCAGGAGAAAGTGCTCTCCTATATTGCCCTGGGCAAAGAGCAAGGCGCTCGCCTGCTAGTGGGCGGCGACGAATGGAACACTGGCAGCTTTGCCAATGGCGCCTGGGCTGCCCCCACCGTGTTTACCGACTGCACTGATGAAATGCGTATCGTGCGCGAAGAGATCTTCGGCCCGGTGATGTCGGTACTCGCCTTTGATGACGAAGCGGAAGTCATTCGCCGCGCCAATGACACCACCTATGGCCTGGCTGCCGGTGTCTTCAGCGAAAGCCTCAATCGCGCCCACCGCGTGATCCATCAGTTGGAAGCAGGTATCTGCTGGATTAACACCTGGGGCGAGTCACCCTCTGAGATGCCGGTAGGCGGCTATAAAGAGTCGGGGATCGGTCGCGAGAACGGCATCGAGACGCTCAACCACTATACCCAAACCAAGTCGGTTCAAATCGAGATGGGGCCATTTGAGTCAGTGTTTTAACTCTAAGCACTGAGCGCCGCCGGTAGGCATAACACGAAGACGCTGTGAACCCATCCCTGGGCGCTCGGCTTTTTCATCTGACCGCCAAGGATGGCGGGAATGCTGGAATCGCATGGAGCACTTTCCGGCCCTGAAAAAGACGCTTCGCTTTTATGCCTACCGGCTCACTTCCTCGACTCAGCAAGATTTCTTAAGGAGACTCTATGTCTCAACCTCGCGAATTTGATTACATCATTATCGGCGCAGGCTCGGCGGGCAATGTGCTCGCCACTCGCCTCACCGAAGACAGCAGCGTCAGCGTCTTGCTGTTAGAAGCGGGCGGGCCCGACTATCGCTTTGATTTTCGTACCCAAATGCCCGCTGCCCTTGCCTACCCACTACAGGGCAAGCGCTACAACTGGGCATTTGAAACCGACCCCGAGCCACATATGGACGGTCGCCGTATGGAGTGTGGCCGAGGCAAAGGCCTTGGCGGCTCCTCACTGATTAACGGAATGTGCTATATCCGCGGTAATGCACTCGATTATGACAACTGGGCCAAACAGCCCGGCCTCGAAGAGTGGGACTACCTAAGCTGCCTACCCTACTTCAAAAAGTGCGAAGCCCGCGACATTGGGCCCAACAGCTACCACGGCGGCGACGGCCCGGTCAGCGTGACCACGCCAAAAGCGGATAACAACCCGCTCTACCGCACCTTTATCGAAGCCGGAAAGCAGGCAGGCTACCCGGAAACCGACGACGTTAACGGCTACCAGCAAGAGGGCTTCGGCCCCATGGATCGCTTCGTTACACCCAACGGTCGCCGCGCCTCAACGGCCCGGGGTTACCTGGATATCGCTAAACAGCGCCACAATCTAACCATCGAAACCCATGCCGTTACCGACATCATTGAGTTCGAAGGTAAGCGGGCGGTGGGCGTTCGTTATGAGCAGAAAGGCGAAAAACAGCAGGCCTACGCGCGCCGCGAAGTGCTGCTCTGCGGTGGTGCCATCGCCTCGCCGCAGATTCTTCAGCGCTCCGGCATCGGCAACCCGGAACTGCTCAATGAGCTCGACATCGAGACGGTTCATGCCCTGCCCGGCGTAGGTGAAAACCTCCAGGATCACCTGGAAATGTACATTCAGTACCAGTGCAAAGAGCCGATTTCCCTCTACCCAGCGCTGAAGTGGTACAACCAGCCAAAAATTGGCGCCGAGTGGCTGTTTAAAGGGACTGGCGTGGGCGCCAGCAACCAGTTTGAATCCTGTGGCTTTATCCGCAGCCGCGATGAAGAGGAGTGGCCCAACCTGCAGTACCACTTCCTGCCCATTGCCATTAGCTACAACGGCAAAAGCGCGGTACAGGCTCACGGCTTCCAAGCCCACGTTGGCTCAATGCGCTCAGAGAGCCGCGGACGTATCCGTCTGACGTCAAAGGATCCACACGCGGCGCCCAGCATCCTTTTCAACTACATGGCCAAAGAGAAAGATTGGCAAGAGTTCCGCGATGCGATCCGCCTGACTCGCGACATCATCGCCCAGCCAGCCTTTGATAAGTATCGTGGCCGTGAAATAGCCCCCGGCCCCGACGTGCAGTCGGATGCCGAGCTCGACGCCTTTGTCAAACAGCACGCCGAAACCGCCTACCACCCCTGCGGTAGCTGCCGCATGGGCGAGGATGAAATGGCCGTCACTGACGGCCAGGGTCGCGTCCATGGGATTGAAGGCCTTCGCGTCGTAGATGCTTCACTGTTCCCGGTGATTCCCACCGGGAACCTGAACGCCCCCACCATCATGCTGGCGGAGAAAATCGCCGACCGCATTAAAGGCCTTGAGCCGCTCCCCCGCGCCAGCGTTGACTACTACGTCGCTAACGGCGCGCCGGCCAAACGCCCCTGAACATTTAGTCGGTTTTCTACTCCAAACGCCATGGCCTCTCACCATGGCGTTTTTTTGGTGAGGAGATCGCATTTACAGCGCTAAACATGCCTAAATACTTGCACGAGGCAGGCACCATCTGCCAATATTCAAACAAGTGTTCGACTAATCATTTTAACCAACACTTTACTAACAACAGCTGGCCAGCAATCAAGGCCACCAACTGAGAGAGACACTATGCTCACCCTACTTCTTATCGTGCTCGCCATTGCTGGCCTGCTCGTCGTGATGCGTCGCGAGGCGGGCGCCCCCGCGACAATAGCGGTGCTTGGCGTACTGGGCCTTGTTGGCCTGCTGTTTGACGCCGAAGTGATTGGCGTGCTGCTGTTGATTGGCGCAGCCGCCGTCGCAGTGGCTGGCCTGCCCGCACTGCGTCGCAAGTGGCTCACACCGCGCCTATTTGCCACCTTTAAAAAAGTCGCCCCTAAAGTGTCTGCTACAGAGCGCACGGCCCTGGAAGCAGGCAGCGTCTCCTGGGATGGTGAGCTATTTTCAGGCAAGCCACAGTGGGAAAAGCTGCTCGCCTTTAAAGACGACGGCCTACGCGACGATGAAAAAGCTTTTCTGGCCAATCAGTGCGCCAAAGCTGCTGGCATGTGCAACGCCTGGGATATTGCCCAAGAGCGCGCCGACCTCCCTCAGCAACTGTGGGACTTTCTGAAGAAAGAGGGCTTCTTCGGCATGATCATTCCAAAGGAGTACGGCGGCCTGGGCTTCTCAGCCAAAGCGCAGTCCATGGTGCTGCAGAAGCTCTCCGTCAATGAAACCCTGATGGTGACCGTGGGCGTACCCAACTCTCTCGGCCCTGGTGAACTGCTGCTGAAGTACGGCACCCAAGAGCAGAAAGATCACTACCTGCCGCGCCTCTCCGATGGCCGTGAAATTCCCTGCTTTGGCCTCACCGGCCCCCGTGCGGGTTCTGACGCTACCTCTTTGCCAGACACGGGCGTAGTGTGTAAGCAAACCATTAATGGCAAAGAAGTGCTTGGCCTGCGCCTTAACTTTGAGAAGCGCTGGATCACGCTGGCACCCATCGCCACTGTGGTGGGCTTGGCCTTCCGCCTGTTCGACCCGGAAAAACTGCTCGGTGACGAAGAAGATCGCGGTATTACCCTGGCGTTGATTCCCCGGGATACCGACGGCATGGAAATCGGCCGCCGTCACCACCCCATCGGCAGCCCGTTTATGAACGGCCCGATTATCGGTAAAGATGTCTTCGTACCGCTGGACACCATCATTGGCGGCCCGGACATGATCGGCCAGGGCTGGCGGATGCTGGTGGAGTGCCTGTCTATCGGCCGCTGCATCACGCTGCCGTCAGGCGCCACCGGTACAGCCCGCTACGCCCTGGGCTGGAGCGGCGGTTTCACCCGCGTTCGTCGCCAGTTCAACGTGCCGGTTGCCGAGATGGAAGGCGTGCAGGAGCCCCTCGCCCGCATGGCGGCGCTGGCCTATATCTCCCAGGCCACCGTGTATCAAACCGCCAATATGATCGACCACGGCGAAAAACCCGCCGTGCCCTCGGCCATTCTGAAAAGCCAACTGACCGAGTTCCAGCGCGTGCTGCTTAGTGACGCCATGGATGTTCACGGCGGCAAGGCGGTTACCCTCGGCCCACGCAACTACCTGGGTATCGGCTACAGCGCCAATCCGGTGGCAATCACCGTGGAAGGCGCCAACATCATGACCCGCAACCTGATGATCTTTGGTCAGGGTGCTATCCGCTGCCACCCCTACGTACTTGAAGAACTGGCCGCCAAAGACAACAACGATATGAAGGCGTTCGATAAAGCCTTCTTCGGCCACGCAGGCTTGATCTTTGGTAACGCCGCGCGCGCCTTTACCCTGGGCTTTGGCATCGGTAAAACCAGCGTGCCCTTTGATGGCCCCGCTGCGGCTTATGCCCAGGATATTGCCCGCCTCTCCGCTGGCTTTGGCCTATGTGCCGACGCCGCCATGGCGAGCCTGGGTTCAGCGCTGAAGAAGCGCGAAATGATCTCTGCGCGGCTGGGGGATGTGCTGTCTAACCTTTACCTAGCCTCCATGGTGCTCAAGCAGTGGCAGGCCGGTAGTAAAGTAGAAGGCGAAGAAGCGCTGCTGCACTACAGCTGCCGCTTCCTGCTCCAGCGTGCCGAACAAGCGTTCGTGGAGATTTTCGATAATCTTCCCAACCGCGCCCTGGGCAAAACGCTTAACGCTGTGGTAATGCCCACCGGCCGCCGCTGGAACAAGCCCCACGATGACCTGGCCCGCGATATTGCCCAGCGCGTTTCTACGCACAGCGCACTGCGTACCAAGCTGCTGGAAAACACCTGGGACGCAGATGACGGCGAACAGCGCAACCCGCTGGCCCGCTACAACGCCCTGCTGGTGGATTATGATCGCGCTGAAGCAATCTATCGCACGGTGAACAAGGCGTACGCCAAAGGCGAGCTGCCGCAGACGGCGCTGCACCCTGAAGCCCGCGTTGAAGCTGGCTTGGAAAAAGGCTTGATCAGTGCCGAGGATGCCGAATTTATGCGCACCTTCGAGGCTGAAGTGCTGGAAATGCTCACCGTGGACGATTTCGCCTACGATGCCTTTGCCAAGAACAAGTCCACACTGATCAATCACAATGAAAAATCTGCGTCAGCGTCCAAACAGCCGGAGCCGGAGGAGGAAAACGTTAAATAATCACCCTTTTTCAAAGCGTTACCAGTAAAGCGGCCGCTCCCTGCGCACCAGGGGGCGGCTTTTTTGTGTTCACTTTCTACACCTAAATGCGTAGATCAATGCGCCAAAAACGCGTTGCAAGTTCGCAAACGATCAACTAGCCTTTCGTAAACGAAAACAAACGACACTACTTACCAGCAACATTTCCAACAACATTCCCAATAACAATGACGCTAGCGAGATCGGCATGTCCTTACATTTACAAAATATCGATCACATCGTTAACGGTGTGCCGCATATCAGTGGGATTGACCTAGCCCTTGAGCCAGGCTCCTTCAACGTGCTGCTAGGGCGAACGCTGGCCGGCAAAACCACCCTGATGCGCCTGATGGCAGGGCTAGAACCGCCTACCAAAGGCAAGATCATCATGGATGGCAAAGACGTAACGAATGTTTCGGTGCGCAAACGCAACGTCTCCATGGTGTACCAGCAGTTTATCAACTACCCAAGCCTCACCGTTTACGACAACATTGCCTCGCCACTGAAATTAGCCAAGCAGCCTAAAAGCGAAATTGATAAGCGGGTTGGCGAAATTGCTGAAATGCTGCATATCGAACATCTGCTGAAACGCTATCCCCAAGAGCTTTCAGGAGGCCAGCAGCAGCGTACCGCCATGGGGCGGGCACTGGTCAAAGACGCCGACCTAATCCTGTTTGATGAGCCGCTGGTCAACCTGGACTACAAACTCCGTGAAGAGCTGCGCGATGAGCTTCGCGAACTGTTCAAAGCGCGGAACTGCATTGCGGTATACGCCACTACCGAACCCAATGAAGCACTGGCACTAGGTGGCAATACGGCGGTACTACATGAAGGAAAACTGCTTCAATACGGCCCTACCGAGCAGGTTTATCGCGAGCCCAATGGCCGCTTTAGCGCAGAAATGTTCTCAGAGCCGCCAATTAACATTGTTCCCGGTCGGCTTACCGACAGCGAAATCACCTTCGACCAATCATTACACTTTCCCTGCGATGACAAGCTAAGGCGCCTCGAACCAGGGGATTATGATTTCGGTGTCAGAGCTTCGCACCTCACCCTACAGCCGCAACGAGCCGATGACTTAGCGCTGGATGTGCATGTGGATGTAGCGGAAATTAGCGGTTCTGAAACCTTCCTGCATGTTCATCACGAACGCTTTCCTCTCGTTCTGCACTTAGCGGGCATACACCAGTTTAGTGTTAATCAGCCCCTGACAGTGTACTTCCCTACCCACCAACTTTACGCCTTCGACAAGCAGGGCCACACGGTACATATTCCTGCACGTCAGGGAGGAGCCGCCCATGGCTGAGATTACCTTAAAAGGCCTTGCGCACTCCTACGAGAAAACACCCACGGGCGCGGCGGATTACGCCATCCGACAGATGGATCACGTATGGCATCAGGGCGGCGCCTATGCGCTTTTAGGCCCATCAGGATGCGGCAAGTCGACACTCCTAAACATTATCTCTGGCCTGCTTGAACCCTCAGAAGGTGACGTACTTTTCGACGGGCATCGAGTCAACGAGCTGCCCCCTGAAGAGCGCAATATTGCCCAGGTTTTCCAGTTTCCGGTGATCTACGACACCATGACGGTGTTCGACAATCTCGCCTTCCCCCTGCGCAATATGAATACCCCAGAGTACCGGGTGAAACCCAAGGTGCTCGAAGTCGCCGATATTCTTGAGCTAACCCCGCTGCTGAATCGCAAAGCCAAAAACCTGACCGCAGATGAGAAGCAGAAAGTCTCCATGGGCCGCGGCTTGGTGCGCGATGACGTCACGGCGATTCTGTTTGATGAACCGCTCACCGTGATCGACCCCCAGCTCAAGTGGAAACTACGCCGCAAACTCAAGGAGATTCACGAACGCTTTAACATCACCATGATCTACGTGACCCACGATCAGCTCGAGGCCTCGACCTTCGCGGATAAAATTGCCGTGATGTATGAAGGCCAGGTGGTACAGTTCGGCACGCCGCGAGAGCTGTTCGAGCGTCCTGCGCATACCTTTGTGGGTTACTTTATTGGCAGCCCGGGCATGAATTTTATGGCCGTGGAATATCGCGACGATCAAGTAATGTTCGGCACACAGTCACTGCCGGTTAGCGAGCAGATGAAGCACGCGGTTGCCAACGCCCGTTCTAACAACGTTAAGCTGGGCATTCGCCCCGAGTTCATCGCCATTTCCTCAAGCGAAGTGGCCAATAGCGTGCCGATTCAGGTGACCAGCGTGCAAGATCTGGGCACCTACTCCCTGCTCACATTCAAGCTCAACGAACAAACCTTTAAAGCCCGCCTGCCAGAGGGACACCTGCCGGTGAGTGAGGCGGCGTTCGCGCACTTCGATGCTGCCCACGTGGCGCTCTATATCGATGAATACCTGGCGGAGGCTGGCCATGAATAACAAAGTACCCAATAACAGAGCCTGGCTACTGGTGCTACCCATGCTGGTATTGGTGGCGTTCTCCGCCATCATTCCGCTGATGACCGTGGTCAACTACTCGGTGCAGGACGTGCTCGGCCCCAACGCACGCTTTTTTACCGGCACCGAGTGGTTTCAAAGCATGCTCAACGACGAAGCGCTGCAGGCAGCGTTTCTGCGCCAAATTTCGTTTTCGCTGATTATTCTCGCCATTCAAATACCACTGGGGATTGGCATTGCGCTGATTATGCCCAAGCGGGGCTGGCAGGCCTCGGCGGTGCTGATCCTGATTACCCTGCCCCTGCTGATCCCATGGAACGTGGTGGGCAGTATCTGGCAAATCTTTACCCGTGGCGATATCGGTTTAATGGGTTGGGGGCTGCGCGAACTAGGTATTAACTACAACATTACCCGTAATGCCGGTGATGCCTGGGTAACGATCATCTTAATGGACGTATGGCACTGGACACCGCTGGTGGCCATGCTGTGTTACAGTGGCCTACGCTCGATTCCGGAAGCGTATTATCAGGCAGCGCGCATCGACCGGGCATCGAAATGGGCGGTGTTCCGCTATATCCAGCTGCCCAAGCTCACCAACGTGCTCGTCATCGCGGTACTACTGCGCTTTATGCACTCCTTCATGATCTACGCCGAGCCCTTTGTGCTCACCGGCGGCGGGCCGGGCAGCGCCACCACCTTCCTAAGCCAGTCGCTGGCCACCATGGCCATTGGCCAACAGGATCTGGGCCCTTCTGCTGCCTTCTCGCTTATCTACTTCCTGGTCATTCTGCTGGTGAGTTGGGTGTTCTACACCACCATCATGAATATGCAGAAAGATAAACCGCCGCATGGAGGTGCTTAATATGAGCTATCAACTCGAAAACACCCAGCGCGGTGAAAAGTACAACACCATTTTTAGCAAGGTTTCACCCGCCCAGCGGCGTAATCGCTCCGCCCGCTCTCGCTGGCGCTCGCGCATCTTGCTTGGCCTGTATCTGGTATTGATGATTTTGCCTATTTACTGGCTACTCAATATGTCACTACAAACCAACAGCGAAATACTGGGCTCCATGACGTTGTGGCCACAAAACGTAACGTTTGATAATTACCTCGGCATTTTTACCAACTCAAGCTGGTATATGGGCTACGTCAATTCAATGCTCTATGTAGCAATGAATATGCTAATCACCATCTGCGTGGCACTACCGGCCGCCTACGCCTTTAGCCGTTACACCTTTATTGGCGACAAGCATCTGTTCTTCTGGCTGCTGACCAACCTGATGGCGCCGCCTGCGGTATTCCTGCTGCCCTACTTCCAGCTCTACTACTCGGTAGGCCTGTTCGATACTCACATCGCCGTCGCACTTGCTCACTGTCTGTTCAACATACCGCTGGCCATCTGGATTCTGGAAGGCTTTATGAGCAGCGTGCCCAAGGAGATCGACGAAACCGCCTATATCGACGGCTATAGTTTTCCGCGCTTTTTCGTCAAGATTTTTATCCCCATGATCCGCTCAGGTATCGGCGTCACGCTGTTCTTCCTGTTTATGTTCTCCTGGGTAGAACTACTGCTAGCACGAACTTTGACCGCGACCAGCGCCCAGCCAATCGGCATGATCATGACGCGCACATCAACTGCTTCGGGGATTGACTGGGGCACCCTGGCCGCCGCCGGTGTACTCACCATTATCCCCGGCATTCTGGTGGTTTACTTCGTTCGTAATCATATCGCCAAGGGCTTTGCCCTGGGCCGTACCTGAGGAGATCTTGCTATGTCTTGGATGGTATGGACAGTGCCCACCGCCATATTCTTTTCATCGATTGCCGCCATGCTGGCAGGCATGACGATATGGGAGATATTGTCGCCCACTATTGAGCGCAAAGGGTTTTTACCCATTGCCACCACTCGCGGGGATCGGCTGTTTATCGGCCTGCTCTCTGCAGCCTTTATCCATTTGGGGGTGATCGGGTTCACGTCACTCTCCATTTGGATAGCACTAGCGGTATCAGCCCTATGGCTGCTGGTTTTAATGCGCTGGGGATAGCTTTTAAGCGAGTTTAGGAAAAAGCACGTCAGCGTTTAATCGGTATCAAGGACGGCCAAGCCATCAAGTAAGAACACAACAAAACGAGGTCAACATGCAAAAGCACGACAATAAATCCAAACTGACTAAGTTCAAACTGACCACCCTCGCCGCCAGCTTGCTGCTGGCTTCGGGTACGCTGTCAGCGCAGGAAGAGGATACCCGCGCCATTGCTGAACGGCTGGTCGATGAGCACTTCCAAAACTCGACGCTTAGCCGTGAAGAGCAGATCGAAGAGCTAATGTGGTTTGCCAAAGCCGCTGAGCCTTTTCGTGGCATGGATATTCAAACCGTGGCCGAAGGTCTCACCACTCACGTTTATGAGAGCGAGGTACTTGCAGAGGCCTTTAGCGAACTCACCGGCATCAATATAACCCACAACATCATTGGTGAAGGTGATGTGGTAGACACCATGCAGAACCAGATGCAGTCGGGTAACAGTATCTACGACGGCTTCGTCAACGACACCGACTCCATCGGCACACATATCCGCTACGGCACCACCATCAACCTGACTGAGGCAATGGAGAACGAGTGGGCGGACTACACCCTACCCACTCTTGACCTGGATGATTTCATTGGCTTGCAGTACGGCACCGGGCCAGATGGCAGCCTCTATCAACTGCCTACCCAGCAATTCGCGAACCTTTACTGGTTTCGCTATGACTGGTTCCAGCGTGAAGACCTTCAGGAACAGTTCCGGGAAATTTACGGCTACGACTTAGGCGTACCCACCAACTGGACCGCTTATCAAGACATTGCCGAGTTCTTCACCGAGCACGTGGGTGAAATAGACGGCACCAAGGTGTATGGCCATATGGATTACGGTCGCCGTGATCCGTCCCTGGGCTGGCGTTTCCACGACTCCTGGCTCTCCATGGCGGGCATGGGCAGCCCTGGTGTCCCTTCAGGCAATCCCGTAGATGACTGGGGTATTCGCGTCAATGAAGAGAGCCAGCCGGTAGGCGCAAGCGTTAGCCGCGGCGGTGCTACCAACTCACCAGCTTCGGTATTTGCGATGCAAAAAGCCGTCGATTGGCTACGTGACTATGCCCCCGAAGAAGCCCAGGGCATGACCTTTGGTGAAGCGGGCCCAGTACCCGCGCAGGGACACATCGCTCAACAGATCTTCTGGTATACCGCCTTTACCGCCGACATGACCGACCCTGCGGTTGCGGTGACCGATGATGAAGGCAATCCGCTATGGCGCATGGCGCCTTCACCTACCGGCCCGTACTGGGAAGAGGGCATGAAGGTGGGCTATCAGGATGTGGGCGCGTGGACGTTCTTCGACTCAACGCCAGAAGACCGGCGCACCGCGGCATGGCTGTTCGGCCAGTTCACCGTGTCAAAAACGGTGTCGCTGGAAAAACTCATGCACGGTTTAACGCCGATTCGTGAATCTGACATCTTCTCTGAGCAGATGACCGAGATGGCGCCCAAACTGGGTGGTCTGGTGGAGTTCTACCGCAGCCCCAACGAGTCGAACTGGACGCCTACCGGCACCAATGTGCCTGACTACCCACGCATGGCCCCGCTGTGGTGGCAAAACCTGGCACCCGTCATGAGTGGTGAAGTGACGCCTCAGGAAGGTCTCGACAAACTGGCGGCGGATATGGACAACACGATGAGCCGCCTGGCCCGTGCCAACGTGTTCGACAGCTATGCGCCCGTGCTCAACGAAGAGCAGGATCCGCAATACTGGCTGGATCAGGAAGGCTCACCCAAGCCCAAGCTAGAGAATGAAATGCCCCAGGGCACCACCGTTCCTTATGACGAAATGATGGAAGCCTGGATGGAAGCCGGTACGCGCCAATAATCACCACGCGTAACGCTTGCAGGGCGGGCAACCGCCCGCCCTGCCAAGGGTTTCATTGGCGGCAGGCCATAGCACAAGAGAAAACACCCACGGCAACAGGGCTATTTATTGGTTAATTGGATCCGCTATGAAACTGCGAAATCGAAACATTGAAAAATTACCTACCGAGACCTTTGATGCCCTGATTATCGGGGGCGGTATTAATGGCGCGGCCACTGCGGCGGCGCTGGCAGGTAAAGGTGCCAAAGTCGCGTTGATTGATCGCGGCGACTTCGCTGGCAGCACCAGCATGCACTCCTCCAACTTAGTATGGGGAGGCATTAAGTATATGGAAAGCAAGGATTTTGCACTGGTTCGCAAATTGTGCAAAAGCCGCAATCACTTAATCAAGAGCTACCCCTCCACGGTTCAGGAGATTCGTTTCCTGACCACTATTTCGAAAGGTTTCCGCCACTCACCACGCTACCTGTGGGCGGGCACCTGGCTTTACTGGCTGATGGGCAACGGCTTTACCAAACTGCCGCGCCTGCTCTCGCCGAACAAGATTAAGCAGCAGGAGCCGATTATCGACATTGAGGGCGCCGTTGGCGGATTCGAATACTCCGACGCCTATCTCCACGATAACGACGCACGCTTTGTATTTAACTTTGTACGCCACGCGCTTAACTATGGGGCAATTGCCGCCAACTACGTGGAGTCACTCGGCGCCGAGCGCGAAGGCGACCTGTGGGTGACCAAAGCGCGCAACGTGATGGATGGCACCACCTTCGATATCCGTGCCAAGGTGCTGATCAATGCCGCCGGCCCCTGGGTGGATCAGCACAACGAGCTGACCGGCCAAAAAACCACCCATCATCACCTCTACTCCAAAGGCATTCACCTCATCGTTCCGCAGCTAACCGACTCTCAGCGGGTGTTGGCATTTTTCGCCGACGATGGAAGGCTGTTCTTCGTCATTCCCATGGGCAATCGCACCTGTATCGGCACCACCGATACCCACATGGAGCACCCAGAGGTGGACGTTACCGCCGAAGATATCGCTTTTGTGCTGGAAAATATCAATAAACGCCTCACCTTGGATAAACCGCTCACCCAGGCTGACATTATCTCAACGCGCTGCGGCGTAAGACCGCTCGCTATTAAGGACAACCAGGGCAGTGACCGCGATTTCCTACAACTCTCGCGAAAGCACGTGATCGATACCAATGCCGAAAGCGCTCACATCAGTATTTTTGGCGGTAAGCTTACCGACTGTTTGAACGTGGGCGATGAGATTGCCGAAGCGGTTAGCCATTTGGGCGTTGTCCTGTCAGACCCCAATTTTCAGTGGTATGGGGAACCCCCAAAGCCCGTAAAACAGCAGTTTATGGATCAAGCCAAGCGTATGAACCTGGATGCCATGACGGCCTCTACCTCATCCGAGCTACTCTCCACTCGGCTGTGGCGACGCTACGCCGATCAGGCTATACCGATGCTTGAAAAATTCGACAGGATCCCGCCCAGGGCGAAATCCTGATTGAAGGCACAGAGTACATCCGCTGTGAGATCGAGCATGCCCGGGATCACGAGATGATCACCCAGCTTGAGGATTTCCTACGCCGCCGCGCCAAAGTCTCACTGGTGGTGCCCCATGAACAGTTACGCCAATCCAGCGGTTTAAAGGAGGCGTGCCGGGTGCTATTTGGCGAAGAGGCTGAAGAGCGCTTTAATCAATATTTTCAGCAGAACCGCGATACTGCGCTGCCGCCTACTTCTTCATCTGTGGTTTAACATATTCAGAGATTAAACATAAAAAAGCCCCCTCATCTAAATGAGGGGGCTTTAGCATGGTTAAAACAAAATAGTCATTAAACGTCGGCTACTAATCGTTATCTAGCTAGAACGCACCCGTGAAACGGCGTCCAACCAGCCCTGATAGAGCTCCTCGCGGGTGGTCTCCTCCATCGCGGGCATAAAGCTTTTCTCGCAGCGCCATAGCTGCTCGATCTCTTCCAGCGTTTGATACCAGCCTAGACGCAACCCGGCCAGGTAAGCGGCTCCCAGGGCGGTCGTTTCCAGAATCGTGGGACGATCTACCTGGACACCCAGCATATCGGCCAGGAACTGCATCACCCAGCTGTTTTTCACCATGCCGCCGTCGACGCGTAGAGTGCCCGGTGGGGTTTCCATGTCGTCGTTCATACAGTGCTGCAAATCGCGGGTTTGGTAGCACACCGCTTGCAGGCCAGCGGCGACTATTTCGGCGATGCCCGTATCACGGGTTAACCCAAAAATAGCGCCACGCGCTTTCGGATCCCAGTGGGGAGCGCCCAAACCGGTAAAGGCGGGCACCAGATAAACGCTGTGGCCGCTGCGGGTCTTCTGGGCCAGGGCTTCGGTTTCGGAGGCGTCAGCAAACAGGTTCAAACCGTCACGCAACCACTGCACCGTGGCTCCTGCCACGAAAATGCTGCCCTCCATGGCGTAGGTCGGTTTGCCGTTAAGCCGGTAGCCAATGGTGGTGAGCAGACGATTACGGGACAGCGAGGGTGTTTCACCGGTATTCACAATCATAAAACAGCCGGTGCCGTAGGTGCTTTTGCCCATTCCCGGTTGAAAGCACGCCTGCCCCACCAGCGCCGCCTGCTGATCCCCCGCTACCCCAGCAATGGGCAGCGCGGCGCCCAGCCAGTGCGCGTCGGTGGTGCCAAAATCATCGCTGGAGTCTTTCACTTCGGGCAATAAATTGGCGGGAATATTAAACAGCGTCAGCAGCTCTTCATCCCACTCCTGGGTATGGATATTAAACAGCGCCGTACGCGAAGCATTGGTGGCATCGGTCACGTGCTGCTGACCGCCGGTCAGTCGCCAGATTAAGAAGCTATCTACCGTTCCAAACGCCAGCTCGCCCTGCTCGGCGCGCTCCCGAGCGCCCTCAACGTTATCCAGTACCCAACCAAGCTTGGTGGCTGAAAAGTAGGGGTCAATCAACAGGCCTGTTTTAGCTTGGACAACTTCAGTGTGACCTTTATCGCGCAGCGACTGACACAAATCCGAAGTGCGGCGATCCTGCCAAACGATGGCGTTATAGAGTGGTTTACCCGTTTTACGATCCCACAGAATAGTGGTTTCCCGCTGGTTGGTAATGCCGATGCCAGCTATTTGGTCAGCGGAAACCTTAGCGTTGTGCATGACCTCCCGACAGGTCGCCACCACCGTTTCCCAGATGTCTTCAGGGTTGTGTTCAATCCAGCCATCGTGAGGAAAATGCTGAGTGAATTCCTGTTGGGCGACAGCGGCCACCTGGCCTTGGCGGTCAAACAGAATCGCGCGAGAGCTGGTGGTACCTTGATCAATGGCGAGTATAAAAGAGGACATATCGAGTTCGCTTTGTTGTATTGTCTTTCGATTTTGTATAATTGGAAACCTCTGATTAACGTGATGAGCGCAGGCCAGACAAGGCAAAAATCAACGAAAAAGCGGAGTTTACGAGGTGTAAATGAGCATTTTGAGGCGATTTTTAACGCAGTATGGCCAAGCGCAATGGTTAATCAGAGGTTTCCACGCTTTCGCTTTATTATCATCTAAGGCTACTCCAGCCGCCCAAAATGCTCAAGGCTGAAACTGTCTCATTAAGCAATGTAGAGCGCCACATCGTGCTGAGTCAGCAAACGCTGAATCGATTCCGGGGGGTTGCGGTCAGTAAATAGCGCATCCAGCTGTTCCAGGTTCCCCTGTCGAACGACCGGGTTGCGATGAAATTTCGAGTAGTCCGCCGCCAAATAGATGCGCCGGGAATTGGCAATAATCGCCTGGGCAACGCGCACTTCCTGGTAGTCGAACTCCAGCAGCGAACCATCCTCATCGATACCGCTGATGCCAATAATGCCGTAGTCCACTTTGAATTGATTGATAAAGTCGATAGTGGCTTCACCAATGATGCCGCCGTCCCTAGAGCGCACCTGACCACCGGCGATAATGACGGTGAAATCCTCTTTATGCTGCAGTATGGCGGCAACGTTAAGATTATTGGTGATGATCTCAAGGCCCTGGTGCTCTAACAGCGCTTGAGCAATCACTTCGTTGCTGGTGCCGATATTAATAAACAGTGAGGAGTGGTTAGGAATGTGCTGGGCTAAACAGCGCGCAATGCGCTCCTTCTCTTCAAGGTGCAGCGTTTTGCGCGTGCTGTAGGCAGTATTCACCGTACTCGACTCAATTCCCACGCCACCATGCACCCGCCTCACCCGCCCCTCGTCGGCCAGGGTGTTTAAATCGCGACGAATGGTTTGCGGGGTCACGGCAAAATGGTCGGTGAGCTGCTCGATACTCATATAGCCGTGCTGACGAACCAGCTCGACAATGGCATCCTGACGAAATTGTTGATTCATAAGCCCGGCCTGTTCGATTTTTGTTGGTATATGAACATAATTTAGCAAAATTTTCGAAATCTAATAGTGCTTTTCGAACACGACGACAGCTGCCCCCCACAGTCCCTGCGCCAGCCCTGGCTATTTTTGCTATTAAAGCGGCCACACCAATAGGATCATTGGAATAGCGACCACCAGTACCACCAGCGACAACGGCAGGCCCAATTTCCAATAATCGCCAAAGCGATAGCCGCCAGGCCCAAGCACCAGCGTATTGGATTGGTGCCCGATAGGGGTTAAAAACGCACAGGAAGCGCTGACGGCCACCACCATCAAGAACGGGTCGAGTGAGACATCGAAGCCATTGGCTAAGCTCACCGCAATAGGCGCCATCAGCAGCGCCGCCGCCGCATTGTTGACCACATTCGAGAGCAGCATAGAGAGTAAAAACAGACCCACCATAGTGACGACCACCGGCCAGTCGCTGCCAAAGCTGAGCAGCGCGTTAGCAATCAAATCCGCACCACCGCTGGTTTCTAATGCTTCACCCACGGGTATCATCGCCGCTAGCAGCACGATTACCGGGCCATCAATGGCTTGATACCCTTCCCGGAGTGGTAACACGCCAATCAGTAGCGAAATCAGTGCCGCACTACTCATGGCCACCGCCGCGGGGAGCAGATCAAACAGCATGGCGACGATCGCCAAGGCAAAAATGGCAATCGACATGACGAGCTTGCGCGGTTGCCCCAGATGCAGTTCTCGGCTCGCCAGAGGCAGACACCCCAGTGATGCCAGGCTGTCCGATATTTCGTTCTCGCTGCCCTGGAGCAGTAAAACGTCGCCGTTCTTAAAGCGAATATCCCGCAGCCGCTGTTTCAAGCGTCCCCCATCCCGGGCAACCGCTACCAGGTGCAGCCCAAACTGATGGTTCAAGCGCAACTGGCGAACGCTGCGGTTAATCATCATAGAGTCATTGCGCACCACGGCCTCAATCAGTTGCAGCCCCTCGGTATCCACGCGCTGTTGATCCTGCGCAGCGTCTTTCTTTTTAGCCTTATTTGCATCTTTGTCACTGACTGGATGCTCCGCGTCTTGTACTTCTAGATCGCCTTCTGGATCGTCCTCAGGCTCTTCCTCCAGCTCAGCAATCGCGCTAAGCCCTACTTTATCTTCCAGCATTTGAAGCTCATCAGGCCCTGCTTCCAATAGCAGAATATCGCCCTCTTCCAGGGCGCCGTGGAAGTTATACCCCGCACGGCGATTGTCATCGCGCACCACCGCCAGTATGGGTATAGTTTCGTCCAACTCATCGCGCATCTGTTGCAGCGTTAAACCCTTAGCCTTCGACTCCTCACCCACCTTCAACTCAACCAAATAGTTAGCGGTATCGAACATTTCATCCGTCGAGGCTTGACCGCTACGCTTGGGGGTCAAGCGCCAGCCCACCAAGACAATAAATGCCAACCCTGCCAGCGCTACCGCGATGCCCACAGGCGCAAAGCTGAACATGCTAAACGCCTCATCCGTTACCTCACGGCGGTAGCTGGAAATAATGATATTAGGGGGAGTGCCGATCAAGGTGGTCAAACCGCCGAGCAAAGAGCCAAACGCCAGCGGCATCAGCAGTAGCGAGGGTGACGTGTTGTGCTCCCGGGCAAGCCGCATAGCCACCGGTAGCAGCAGTGCCAGGGCCCCCACGTTATTCATAATACCCGATAGCAGCACAATGGTACCCACCAGCACCAGGAGCTGGAGTAGCAGATTCTCCCCCACCTTAAGCACTTGGTTGGCAATAATATCCACCACGCCCGAGCGCTCGAACCCCCGGCTAAGTACCAGCACAGCGGCCACGGTAATCACCGCCGGATGACCAAAGCCTGTAAACGCGCTTTCGGCTGGCACAAGCCCTAGCATGACTGAACCCAGCAACGCTGCCAGCGCCACTAGGTCATAACGAAAGCGACCCCATATAAACGCGGCAAGCGTAAGCCCCAACACGATAAACACCAGTGTGCTAGGGGTAAGCGTTAACCCGCCAAGATCCAATGCTTCAATACTTACATTCTCAATACCGGAGCCCTCAGCGCTTGAGCCCTCAACACTTATGTCCTCAGCCGACATCCTTTTCTTACTCCCTTGCCGCCATTCATAGGGGCAGCCTACGATTGATGCAGGCCACGGTCACGCTATGGCCATTCCCCTTGCACATTAGACGCTTGCTATACATACGTATAGTCCCTGCAAATGGTCAGCTGTGTAAACGCTTAACCTCTAAAAATAAAACAGCCCGGCAGTGCCGAGCTGTTTAAGGGAGCTTATGGGGAGAAAACATACGTTGAAGTAACTCGCGCCTTGGAGGGCTTCACCGATTCGAAACACTCCTTGCAAACTGGGTACGCATTTTCGCCCAAAGCTCTATCATCAGATAAAACGAACTCTCTACGGCAACAGAACAGTAGAGCCGGTGGTTTTACGGCTTTGTAGGGCGTCTTGGGCGTTGCCGGCTTCTGCCAAGGGGTAGCGATTGGCGATATCTATTTTGACCTTTCCGCTTTTCAGCATGGTAAAGAACTCTGCACACATCATCTCTAATCGCTCGCGGGTATCGGCGTAGCCGTTAAGGCTGGGACGAGTCACATAGAGCGCCCCCTTCTGGTTAAGAATACCAATATTAACGCCATCCACCGGGCCGGAAGCGTTGCCAAAGCTGACCATCAGCCCACGGGGTTTTAGGCAATCCAGTGACATTTCCCAGGTGTCTTTACCCACCGAGTCGTACACCACATCGCACATATCGCCGTTGGTAAGCTCGCGTACGCGCTCCACCACGTTCTCTTCGCTGTAATTAATTGTCGCCCAGGCGCCGTTGGCCATGGCTAGATCTGCTTTTTCCTGTGAACTGACGGTGCCGATCAGCTTAACGCCTAACGACTTCGCCCACTGGCAGGCAATCGAACCCACCCCGCCCGCTGCGGCGTGAAACAGAATGGTCTCGCCACCTTTTAGTTCATAGGTTTGGCGCAGCAGATACTGCACGGTAAGGCCCTTTAGCATACTCGCCGCTGCGGTTTCGAAATCAACGAAGTCGGGGAGTTTGACCACTTTAGCCGCAGGCAGCACATGCAGCTCTGCATAGGCGCCCAACGGGCCCTGGGCATAAGCTACGCGATCGCCCACGCTTAAATGCGTAACACCTTCACCCACCGCATCGACCACACCCGCCCCTTCGGTGCCTAGCCCAGAAGGCAAGGAAGGGGCTGGGTAGAGCCCGGTACGGAAATAGATATCGATAAAATTGAGGCCGACAGCCTTATTGGCAACACGCACTTCACCCTGACCAGGTTCAGCAGGGGTAACGTCGACCAGTTCAAGTACCTCAGAACCACCGGTACGGGCAAATTGAATACGCTGAGACATAGAGGTTTCCTTATTAATTATTGGGGTTGTCAATAGCAAGTATAACAACGGGTGCTGCTATACAAGCGCGTCGCGGCGTTTAAATCAAGCTAGCACGCTAGCGTTTTTTTACTCCCCTATTCGTTAAGGAATGAAAGGCACGAATCGAATGAAATCCCGCTGTCATGCACCCATGCTAGAATTAGCTCTCTTTTATCGTCTAAGGCTTAGAGATTTGTCATGACGCATCCCGCTATTCAACTCCCCGCGCTGATTGCTCACCGAGGTTACTCCGCCGCTGCCCCTGAAAACACCCTGGCTGCGGTGCGCGCCGCTCATGAAGCGGGAGCCACATGGGTAGAGCTGGATGTGCAGCTACTGGGTGATGGCACGCCGGTAATTTGGCACGATGGCGATGTCGCGCGCTGCTCAAACGGGCGTGGAGGGCTCGTCTCCATGGATTGGGCCAAGGCGCAAACCCTTGACGCTGGAGGATGGTTTGACGACCGTTTTGCGGGTGAGAAGATGCCTAGCCTCAGCGAGATGTTGGCACTGCTTAACAAGCTGGAAATGGGCGTCAATATGGAAATCAAGGTCAATAAAGGCCGCGACCCTATCGCGCTGGTGGAACGTGCACTGCCGGAGATGCTCGACACCCTCCCCCCCGAGCGCTTGATTATCTCCTCCTTCAATGCCGCTGCTCTTGGCCACTGCCGTCAATTTGCCAGCAAAGAGCGGCTGGCTCTGGGTGTGCTGTTCGGCAGCGTACCCAAAAGCTGGCGTGAGCAGTGCGAGGCCATAGAGGCGTTTAGCGTGCACCCCCACTGGCCACGTTTGAAGCGCGCTCAAGCTGACGCTATGCAGCGCGATGGCTATCAAATATTGTGCTATACCGCCAATGATCCTAGCGCTTTTCATAGCCGTTGGGCGTGGGGTATCGGCAGTGTCATCACCGATGAACCCGCCGCGTTCAAGCGCTTTTTAGATAGCCATTGATCAGTACAAACGCTGGATAAGTTCACACACAGACAAGGAGTCCGCCATGAAGTATCTAGGAGCCCATGTGAGCGCCGCTGGCGGTGCAGACCAAGCCGTGCACCGGGCTGTAGAAATCGGCGCGGATGCCTTTGCGCTATTCACCAAAAATCAGCGTCAATGGAAAGGTAAACCGCTCACCGATGAGGCCATTCAAGCCTTTCGCGACGCATGCGCCGAGCATAATTTTGCCCCTGAACAGATTTTGCCTCACGACAGCTATCTGATTAATCTGGGTCACCCCGAGCAGGAAGGCCTACGCAAATCCCGGGATGCCTTTCTGGATGAGATGCAGCGCTGCGAGCAGTTGGGGCTGACACTGCTTAATTTTCATCCCGGCAGCCACTTGAATAAAATTAGCGAAGGCGACTGTTTAAAGCGTATCGCTGAATCCGTCAATGAAGCGCTAACGCATACCCAGGGCGTCACGGCAGTGATTGAAAATACCGCCGGGCAAGGCACTAACCTGGGCTGGCGCTTCGAGCATTTGGCCGAAATCATTGCCCATGTGGACGACAAAACCCGCGTGGGGGTGTGTATTGACACCTGCCACGCCTTTGCGGCGGGCTATGATTTGCGCACGGCAGAGGCTACCCAAGCAACGCTCGATGAACTAGGCAGCGTTGTCGGCTTTGAATATCTTCGCGGCATGCATTTAAACGATGCCAAAAGCGACCTTGCCAGCCGCGTGGATCGCCACCACAGCCTTGGCAAAGGCAATATTGGCCTGCCTGCATTTACCGCTATCATGCAGGAACCACGGATTAACGCCATTCCGATGATACTGGAGACCATCGAACCCGAGATATGGGCCGATGAAATAGCTTGGCTACGCGCTCAAGCCTCTTGAACGATGGATACAAAGAGTCGGCCTACGATGCAGCGGTTTTTGCACGCCCGGTAATGCTTGCCTACGCTTAACCTCCTTTACTCAAGCCCCAGCCCACGTAAGGAGTGTGCAATGAGCGATACCGATCTCGGCAGTTTAGATGCCCAGACCCTGGCTCAGTTGTTTGAAAGTCGAGAAGCCTCGCCGCTTGAAGCGACTCGTGCCGCCCTTGAACGAATAGAGCGCTTCAACCCAGAGGTTAACGCCTATGTGTATGTGGATGCTGAAGGCGCGGAATCGGCGGCCAAAGCCGCGGCGCGGCGCTGGGGGCAAGGCAAGCCACTAAGCCCTATCGATGGGATGCCAGTATCGCTTAAAGACCTGACCCAAGTGGCGGGCATGCCCTGCCGGGAAGGCTCACTAACCTCTTCTGAAGCGCTATGCGACACCGATGCGCCACCCGCGCGCATGCTGCGTGAAGCAGGCGCCGTCCTGCTGGGCAAAACCAACACCCCCGAATTTGGCTGGAAAGCAGTGACCGATAACCGTGTCTTTGGCGCCACGGCGAATCCCTGGGATACGCGGTTAACCCCCGGTGGCTCTTCCGGCGGGGCCGCCGCCGCTGCGGCACTCAATATGGGGGTACTGCACCAGGGCGGCGACTCCGGTGGCTCTATACGTATTCCCGCTTCTTTTACCGGAGTATTCGGCTTCAAACCCACATTTGGCTGGACACCCCAATGGCCGCCGGCTAAAGAGCCCAGCCTATCGCACCTGGGGCCGTTAACGCGCACCGTGCGGGATGCTGTCAGCATGCTCAATGTGATAGGCCGCTACGACTACCGTGACCCGTACGCCACCCGCGGGCAGCCCGATTGCTGGGGGATGGATTTGGATAAAGGCTTAACCGGACTGAGGATCGGCTACTCGCCTGATCTTGGCTACGCCAAGGTAGATCCCCAGGTTGCCGAACGCGTGCGAGAAGCCGCCAGCAAACTGGAGGCGTTGGGCGCTGAAATCGTCGAAGTGCATCCCGGCTTTTCGTCACCGCTGGATACCTTCCGCAAGCTGTGGTTTACCGCCTCTTTAGAGCAGTGGTCACAGATGAATGACCACCAGCGCACGCTGCTGGATCCCGGCATGGTAGCCAATGCCCGTGAGGCCGAACCCTGGAAAGCCGTCGAGCTGTTTCGAGCGTTGGCCGATCGTGCGGAATTGACCCAACGCCTGGAGCACTTCAACCAAGAGTACCACCTACTGATGACGCCCTCGGTGGCGATCCCGCCGTTCGAACTAAACCAGGAAGTTCCCCCCGGCAGCGATATGCGGGACTGGGAAGAGTGGGCGCCCTTTAGCTACCCTTTTAACCTGAGCCAGCAACCCGCCGCGTCGGTGCCCTGCGGTTTTACTGATAACGGTCTACCGGTGGGCTTTCAGCTAGCGGGTGGCAAATACGATGATGCTCGCGTTCTGCGCGCCTGTCATGCCTATATGGAAGCACATCCGCCGCGCTTTCCCAGCGTACCCAACCCTGCCCAGTATGCCTAACAGCTGAGCAGCATAAAAAAGCCCAACCAAGCATAACGCTTGGCTGGGCTTTAGCGATCAATAGGAAAGTTACATTGCAGAGAGTTTCTCTTGGTCTAACACGCCAGACATACGCACCATAGCCAATGCTTCATCCAAGCTGTTCATCTCTTCGATCATCACCAACTCGCTCTCTAAACTCACCGGCTGACCGGCTGTTTCAGACAGCAATTTTTCCAGGGAAGCCACATCCATAGCGTCGTCTAAGTGGTGAACATCTACTGAGGCGCTGTTACGGCCCGGCAGATAGATGGTGCCATTAGAGAAATCCACGGCGTAGGCAATCACTCCGGGCACGATAAAAAACAGCAAACCGACCCCATTGGCGACAGCAATAACCGGATCAATATCACCGCTCAATTGCCCCTTACGCTCAGGGTGAAAAAGCGTACCACAACCACTCAATGACACGATGGAAACGCCAACCACGGCGCCAGTCAACCAGCGACGAACTGCTTGGTGCATGAAGGTTCCCTCAAACAAAAAAGTAACGATAGTCGATATAGCGTATTGCGCTTTCATTTTTTGCCGACTATCGCGCCATAAAACGCGACCAGTTTAGCACAACCATCCAAAAGCATAGATCATTTGAACATAAGCACTATTTTGCCGCTTTAACCGCTAGACCGTACAATGTTCCCATTCAACGCTTCCAAGCACTTTTTGCAAGAATCCAGTTTTCAAAAACCCTGTTTAAAAAACCAAGGAATGCTCACGCCCATGCGCGCCAGCCAATTACTGATTGCCACTCTCAAAGAAACCCCGGCTGACGCCGAAGTCATTAGCCACCAGCTAATGCTCCGCGCCGGGATGATTCGCCGCTTAACCTCAGGGCTTTACACCTGGCTGCCCCTTGGCCTGCGCACCCTGCGCAAAGTGGAAGCCATAGTGCGCGAAGAGATGAACCGTGCCGGTGCTCAAGAGCTACTGATGCCCGCAGTGCAGCCCGCTGAGCTTTGGCAGGAGTCTGGCCGCTGGGAACAATACGGCCCTGAGCTATTACGCCTAAAAGATCGCCACGACCGCGACTACTGCGTCGGCCCAACCCACGAAGAAGTGATTACCGATCTGGTGCGTAAAGAGATCGCCAGCTATAAACAGCTGCCGGTCAATTTCTACCAGATTCAGACCAAGTTCCGGGATGAGATCCGCCCACGTTTTGGGGTAATGCGCTCCCGTGAGTTCATCATGAAGGACGCATACTCCTTCCACCTGGATGAAGACTCGCTGAAGCAGACCTACCAGGATATGTACGATGCCTATACGCGCATCTTCACGCGCCTAGGCCTCGACTTCCGCCCGGTCATCGCCGACAACGGCTCCATCGGCGGAACCGGCTCTCACGAATTCCACGTGCTGGCCGAGTCTGGCGAAGACGATATCGTGTTCTCCAACTCTTCCGACTACGCCGCGAACATGGAAAAGGCCGAAGCCTTGCCTGCTCCCCTGGGCAGCAACATACAGCGCGAAGCACCTACCCAAGAGATGCACCTGGTAGATACGCCTAACGCCAAGACCATTGCCGCCCTGGTTGAGCAGTTTGATCTGCCGATCGAGAAAACGGTCAAGACTCTAATCGTACGTGCCGCCGAGGGCGGCCTGATTGCCCTATTGGTGCGCGGCGATCATGAGCTGAACGAGGTAAAAGCCGAGAACCTTCCCCAAGTGGCGGCCCCGCTGACCATGGGCAGCGAAGAGGAAATTCGCGCAGCAGTTGGCGCAGGCTTTGGCTCACTTGGCCCGGTGAACCTTGATATGCCCATTATTGCCGACCGCAGCGTTGCCCTGATGAGCGACTTTGGCGCGGGTGCCAATATTGAAGGCAAACACTATTTCGGCATTAACTGGGAGCGTGATGTGGCCCTGCCCGAGGTAGCCGACCTGCGCAATGTGGTGGAAGGCGACCCCTCCCCCGACGGCCAAGGCACGCTCTCTATCAAGCGCGGCATCGAGGTTGGCCACGTCTTCCAGCTTGGCCAAAAGTACTCCCAGGCCATGAACGCCAACGTGCTGGGCGACAGCGGTAAAACCAGCCATCCTTGGATGGGTTGCTACGGTATCGGCGTGACCCGCGTGGTCGCCGCCGCCATCGAGCAGAACCACGACGAATCGGGCATTATCTGGCCTAACGCTATTGCGCCCTTCCAGGTGGCACTGGTGCCGATGAATGCACACAAATCCCAGCGTGTTCGCGAAGAGTCCGAACGCCTTTACCAAGCGCTCACCGCCGCTGGCATAGACGTCTTGCTGGATGACCGCGACACCCGACCCGGCGTTAAATTTGCCGATTTGGAACTGATGGGTGTTCCGCACCGCCTGGTGATCGGTGACCGCGGCCTGGACAACGGTGAGCTGGAGTATAAAGGTCGCCGTGATAGCGAAGCGACCATGGTGCCTGCGGATCAAATCATCGACTTTTTGCGTGAGAAAGCTAGCTAAGGCAGTAACGCTTAGCGGGGTATTGCTGAGCAGTGCTGGGCTTGTAGCCACAAACCTAGTAGCTGCTCAGCCGTTACCCCAAACCCTGCGTCCCACGCTTGAGTCTGCCAATCAGCAGCATCAGACGCCTCAACAGCAGTGGGCAGCGCGCCAGTGGCGTGAACGTATGGACACGCCGCTGGCTCGTTTTATGGATGATGCCGCACAGCGCCAGACACTGCTCACACGCATCTACCAGGAAGCCAGGCTGGCAGGCTTACCGCCGGAGTTGGTATTAGCGCTAATCCAGGTAGAGAGCGCATTCAAAGCGGATGCTATCTCCTCGGCAGGCGCAGTTGGCTTGATGCAAATCATGCCGTTCTGGGTCAGCGAACTTGGCCTGCCGATTGACGACTTAACCTACCCGCCGCGCAATCTGCGCTATGGCTGTACAATTTTGGCGCACTACCTCGCTATCGAGAACGGCGACTTTACCCGCGCGCTAGCCCGCTACAACGGCAGCTTGGGCGAAACCTGGTACCCGGAGCGGATCATGCACGCCTGGCGGGATACTTGGCGGCAAACAAGCCGTTAACAGGGACACTTAGCGTGGACAAATAACCGGCTCAATTAAACCGACCGCCCAAAACTGGCCAAGTAATAAAGACATATCTTTGAAAACCTGCTCAAGGGAAACCGGCATAAAAAACTCGGCCAATGTTTTACTTAGTTCGTCTATATCCAGTGCTTCATTTTGCAGTAGCAGCCACACGGCGCGGCTAGTGACATTCAGGCGGTGAATCGCACCACCATCTTCGACAATCACAAATAGTTCATCTCCCAAGGGGTATTCATAGGCCGCTTTACATGCCCGCCAACAACGCTGATCACTCCTCTCCAGTGCAGCTGCTTCAGGAATTGGCGCTGCCTGTGAAGGTGATATGTAAGTTGATGGTTGGTCTTGTAGCGCCCGCTTAAGCTCGCGACCTACGAACTCTGCTGCTTGGTAAGCATCTGAGTAGCGCAGTAAAAAACAGGGAATACGCTGAACCAAGGGCAAAAACTTGGTGATCAGTACCTGTTCGGAAAGCGTATCAGCAAAGTTCTGCTTTAGCAGTTGCCATAACCCCTCCCCGTGCTGAAGCGATGATAATTTGGGAGTAGTGACACTATTGTCACGGTCAATTAATATAATTGCGCCTATGGGCCGCTTCACACCATGGTTCGCCAGTAGCCTTTCATCCAGCGCTAAATAACCGTAGCGGTGATCGCTTGGGCCTTGATGTGCGCTGACAAAATCCTGAAATCCGGCATTAATAGCATCGGGGAGTGGCAAACGAAGCCTTGGCGCAATGCCAAGCGACACACCTTCTCCTTCAGGCGTTAATGCCACCACGTCGTCACCGAATACTCGATACCCTGTGGCCGCAAACGCAGACGTCAGCGTACTTTTACCGGCACGGTGCGATTCAGGGAAAATCACTAGCTGACCATTGATCTCAGCAGAGCCACAGTGCAACCCAATATAGTGAGGGTGTTGACGCAAAAAAGCACCCGCTACATCTGCAATAACACTACAGGCTGCCCCTACTGCCGTTTCAAGCCACATGCCGCTGGGCAGTGCACTCGCCTGTTGCCAGTAGCCCCCTTCTTGCTGCCAAACGCAGATATCAGGCTCAACAGCTTGGCGTGGGCACTCCGTTAATGCCCAGCCGGGCATCGCCGCTTGAAGAACGGGCAACAATGGCTGCGCTCCTACCAGTCGGATACAGGGGCCTATACCGGGAAGCGAATAGTCAGTCACTGAGCTCATGGCCATTATCACCAGCGATGCGGAAGTAGCCGGCTAATGCGCAATTCAATCACCCCATCGCGCTCCCAGCGTCGACGTTCACGACGTCCGTAGGGGCGTGAATAATCAGGCCTAGAATAGCTGGGTCTTGAGTAGCGGGGTTTTGAATAGCTGGGTCTTGAATAGCTGGGTCTTGAATAGCCAGGCCTGGAATGACCTCTATGTTGGCCACTATGCCTAGAGCGATGATCATGAGCCTGCGCTTGATTCATCGACAGCAATGTAGGAGCCACATAGAGTGCCGCCGCGCCCAAGCCTAAACTGGTTAACACCTGCCGACGAGAGCGGCGCTGCTTTAATAGGGTTGGCTTTGCATCGTTGTTCATCTCTCTTCTCCGCAGTTAACGAACACCGTTTCTTAATATTCACTTTAACCACGACATCTCAATAGCGCCACTCCGCAGGTGTGCTTTCCCTATTGTTTACTCTTTTTGGCAAGTGTTGGCTTACCGTTAAGCCAAACGCATGACTTTCCTGCACAATCCATCCACTATTAGGCTTAACGCTTTGCTATCTTAATGCGGGATGTCGACCTCAATGCCACAGCCAACACTACAACATCGCCCTTTTAGCGGGTTTATCACCGCATACGCAGCCCCGCTATTGGCACTGCTGGTAATCACCCTGCTTGTCCCTAACGCTAACGCTGCGCAAATAGCCATAAGCAGTGCTGATGGCCAACCGCTTGAGCACGCAGTCGTTGAGGTTTACTACGATTCGGCAGCAGGCAACTCTCCCCAAGAGGAGAACATTTATCAGCGCGATGCTGCCTTTCACCCTAAGGTATTAACCGTTCCTACCGGCAGCCATGTGGCATTTCCCAACCAAGACACCACCCGTCATCACGTCTACTCTTTTTCACCGGCCAAAACCTTCGATTTAAATCTCTACCTGAAAGAAACGCCGCCAGCGGTTCACTTCGACCAACCCGGTATAGTCGTTTTGGGATGCAATATTCACGACCATATGCAGGCTTTTATTGTTGTTAGCGACGCCCCTTACACGGCGACAACGGGCGCTGAAGGCGTACTTATCCTGCCCACGCTGCCAGTTGGAGAGCATCGTGTGCGCGTGTGGCACCCACGACTTGATGACAGCCAGCAAGTTTGGTGGGAAGGCATCATTACCGATAACGACCAGTTGGAAGTCAGTTTAGAACTCAACGCACTACCACCTCCAGCGCCAACGCTCTCGCCCCTTCAACAGCGCTTTAGAGATGCCACTTAAGCCCTTACCCGTGTTCAAGAGATGGCGATCAGCCACTTAGTGAGGTTGCTATGCGCTTTAGAACGCGCTTGATGCTCGTACTGCTGACCGTGGTGATTGTCTCGCAACTCGCCACCGGAGTGGCATTCCTTCGCGCGACTCAAAACGATGTTATTGCCAAAGGATCCCAACATTTAGAAGTGGGTGCCAATGTATTAGCACAGCTGCTGGACGTGCGCGGTGAACAGTTAACCAATAACGTTGCTATTCTCGCCGATGACTTTGGTTTTAAAAGCGCCGTTTCCACCCAGGATACCGAGACGCTTTACTCCGTGCTGGCCAACCATGGTGATCGAGCCAAGGCAGATATCGTGTTACTCAGCGGTCTGGATGGGCACATCCTGGCGAGCAGCCATCATCCACAAAATAGCCCGATGCCTTTCCCGCAGCTCTTTGACCGGGCTCGCCAAGAGGGCCAAGCTGTTAGCGTCGTCATCACCGAGGGTCAGCCTTATGAATTCGCCTTGCTCCCGGTGCGCGCTCCCAACCTGATTGGCTGGGTGGGTATGGGCTTTTTAATTAATGAAGCGGTAACAGAAGAGATTAATGCGCTAACCGGGTTGGACATTAGCGTAGTTAACTATCGCGACAACGGCGAAATCAGCTACCTAGCCAGCTCTCACCCTGGGCAATTGGCTCTGGAGTTAATGAGCGAACGTGGTGACGAGTTAATCGAAGGCGAGTATGCCCTACACAGCCAGATGACGCCGGATGCAGAATATCTAACCTACGCGAGCCAGCTCTATTCAGACGACGCCAACCATACCTATGCGCTGTTACAACTCTCACGCAACGAGCTGCTTGGCGCATACCGCTCATTGCAATGGCAACTGCTTGGCATCATCGCCCTGATTCTGCTGTTTACCGTGCTCATTGCCATGTGGAGCGCGCGCAGCATGAGCAAACCACTAATGGAACTGGCGAAAGCGGCTCAGCGCATTGGGCGCGGTGAGCGTTTCACTGAGTTACCGGTCGGTACTGAGCGGAGCGAAACCGGGCTTCTGGCATCGACGCTAATGGCTATGCAGGAGGGCATCGCTCAGCGTGAGTTCACTCTTCATCATCAGTCCCGTCACGATTTACTCACCGACCTGCCTAATCGCATCAGCGCCCAGGAAGATATCAGCCTTTTGATCAAACGCGGTGAGCCGTTTACCCTTCTGCGCCTGGCAATTAACAACTTTCGCGACATTAACGACACCTTCGGCTATGCACTGGGGGATCACGTGCTGGTCACCCTGGCCAAGCGCTTGCAGCACTTTGATGGCTCGGAGAGCACAGCCTACCGGCTTGACGGTGACGAGCTGCTACTGGTCGTCAAGCAGTCAAGAAGCGACTTTGCCTGGCGTACCCGACTTTTCACGTCGCTGCACCATCCTATCGATCTTGATAAATCCCCCATTACACCCTCCCTTTCTGCAGGCGAAACCAACTACCCCGACCATGGCGACAGCCCACAACTATTGCTGCGGCGATCCGATATAGCACTGGATATGGCGCGACGTCACCGGCACCCTCATCAACGCTATCTGGAGGGGCAGGATGAGCACCATTTGCGCCAGCTCACCCTGATTCGCGATCTACAGTATGCAGTGGGCAACGGTGAACTGTGGATGGCCTACCAGCCCAAAGTAGACACCCGTAACGGCCGTGTCGATCAGTGCGAAGCGTTGATGCGCTGGCGTCACCCGTCGTTAGGATTTGTGCCCCCCGATGAGTTCATTAGCTTGGCCGAGCGCTCGGGAAGCATCGGCATGCTTAGCCACTGGATGTTAGCCAATGTCTGCGCTCAATTGCATGCCTGGCAGCAGCGTGGCTATCACTTATCGGTAGCGGTTAATCTATCCGCCAGTGATGTGGTGGATCGCCAATTGGCGGCTTATTTGGCCAGTTTACTTGAACGCTATCGCCTTTCCCCTGCCCGCCTGAGTATCGAAGTCACTGAAAGTGCCGTTATGCAGGACGTTGATGCAGCCATGTCCACGTTAATGGAGCTCAACCAACTCGGGCTGCGTATCGCGATTGACGATTACGGCACTGGCTACTCTTCCCTCGCGCAAATCAAACGCCTGCCCGTAGATGAACTCAAGATCGATAAGTCTTTCGTGCTGGCGATCGACTCCCAGAAAGATGACTTAACCATCGTCAGTTCGACCATCGAAATGGGCCACAGTTTAGGACTGCGTTTAGTGGCCGAGGGTGTTGAGAATCGCGCCAGCGCCGAGCTGTTAAGCAAGCTGGGCTGTGACTATTTACAAGGGTATTGGGTTGCTAAACCCATGCCAGCGGATGAACTCCCCGCATGGTTGGATAACTTTACCCCACTGTCACTTCCCCACCCGATGTCATCCATACTCAAGACGCTCCAGAGAAAGCCATGAGGGTATTTCAATCTATGTTTTCACTGCCCCATTCAACCTTTCGGCACTCCTTCTCTGGTTGTCTTTCGCCTTGCTTAGCGGTCTGTTTAGCGCTTGCCGCCACACCCTCTTTTGCCGGTAGCCGTATTGTAGGTACGGGTGGGGTAAGTGCTATTGAAGGGGCTGCTGGCGGTGGTTTATCACCTTGGGCCGTGCTTTCCAGCACCGCAAGCGATCAGGAAATAGGCGCCACTGCCGCCGCTACTCGTGCTTGGGTAGACGACTATAGATTGACGGTGACCGGCGCCAGCCTGAATGTTTATGATCGTGTTGAAGTCTCCGTGGCCCGTCAAACCCTTGATTTAGAAACCCTGGGAGGCGAACTAGGCCAGGATATTTATGGCGCGAAAGTACGCTTACTCGGCGATGTGCTCTATCACCCTTGGGGCATTTGGAGCCTTGGGGTGCAACATAAGCGACTGGTTGATGGCACTATTCCCACCGCCCTGGGCGCTGATGAAACAAGCGGCACCGACGTGTATCTTAGCGGCAGCAAGCTGCTATTTAGTGCGATTGCTGGGCGCAATGTGCTGCTCAACGCGACCCTGCGTAATACCGATGCCAACCAGGGCGGTTTACTTGGTTTTGGCGGTGACCAGGAAGGGCGTTCGTGGATGGCCGAGGGGAGCGTGGGCGTCTTTATTACCCCGCAATGGATTGTTGGCGCCGAGTATCGCCAGAAACCCGATAACCTAAGTGTGGCTGAAGAAGATGATTGGCAAAGTCTCTACAGCGCTTACTTCTTCAATAAGCATTTATCGCTCACGGGCGCGTGGTTGGACTTAGGGGACATTGCCGGCCTACCTTCCCAACGCGGCGGCTATCTTTCACTTCAAGCAGCTTTCTAAGCGGGGCGCTATGAGATTTCCACGCAAATACAATCGTACGCGCCGTGATTTAATAGCGGTTATTTTTGCAGCAATCGCACTTACGCTCGCAGGCTGCACTCATCAGACAGCCACTCAATCGGCAACGCTTTACGAGCGCCTTGGCGGGCAGGATACTATCGATACGGTGGTCGAGAATCTTTTATACCGAATTGCGGATGACCCCGAGGTGGTGGTGTTTTTTGCTAACACGAATATCGATCTATTTGCCGCATCCCTGGCCACCCAACTGTGTGACATCAGCGATGGACCCTGCCACTACGAAGGCCCGCCGATGGATCGAGCGCATCAACATATGGGGCTGACAGATGTGCATTTTAATCGTGTCGTTGAATATCTTGATGCCGCAATGCAGGCAGAAGATATTCCCCTGGGCGCACGGAATGAGCTGCTGGGCAGGCTCGCCCCGATGTACACAGACATTATGCGTTTTCAGTAACCTGCCAGCCGTCATGACCCACCGTTTTGACCCGGTAGAGCGCGTTGTCAGCAGTCGCGTAAGCGCAGGAAAAAACGCGGAGCTGAAGTGATGGCTAATCTCTCGACTTAGGTTTAGGTGTTACCACTTCGCCTCTATACTGCGGATCATCCAGATCCAATCGTCAAAATCACGCAGGTTCTCAACATCACGATTATCGTTAGTATAGTCTCGCTCGACGAGCCGAGCTGGGCCGCGTGTGCGGATGGTAAGCGGGTCACCATCCTCCTTCGTAATTAAGTACCAGCGGGGGTCATCCCACCCCTCAAGCGTCACTTCATAGTCATCCCAGGCAGTAAAGTGAAGCGCCGGGGGCACTTCGCCAAACTGTTCAATCAGAAAGGTGCGAAACTCTAGGCCCTGCATCTCCACATCGCGCCCTTGATAGGGATCGTAGAGCGTAAACGTATCGTCAGACATGGCACGCAAATCACTTAGCGCGACCTTTTGAGTGACATCGCCATTGATTATGCTTAATGCCTGGGCGAAGGCAGCCGCGGGAAGGGCAATACCCACGACGATTAATGCACACGCTAACAGATCACGTGCACGACCCCATGGGCCGCGGTGTAAAGCAACTGCGTTCATGGCATGGCTTCCTGGTAAATTCACTCTTATAAAAGAACTTTACCAGAGCACGCCTTGTATTACTCCTCAATGCACGCTAGTGGATACAACTTACCAGTACATTTCAGGCAAAAAAAAGCCAGCCCAAGGTGGGCTGGCAACAGGAGGCTTACTAGGCTGGTAAAACTAAGCTAGCAAACCCCCTCCCCTGACAAGGTTTACATGAACCGGGAAAGCTACTTCTTACGCCCACCTTTGCGTAGATGATCGCGAATCACGAAGCCCACCCAGCCCACCATAAATGCGATTACTAACGCGACGGTGGCTAAGCCGAAGATAATTGTGTCATCCCAATACATGGTGAATCCTCCCGCCGTGATGTATGCGTTCATACTAGTCACTAACGGGCGGAAGAATGCTGACCTGGGTCAAGTTAAGCAAGGCAGGGAGAAGTGGTTAAACAGGAAATTGATACTCGTCAATTTTTGGCCAGCACTACAGCACCTTGCGGTCTTCGACTTTGCTGTGCTCGGTACCCGGTGGTAATGGATGGCCTTTGGCTAACTCTGCACGGGTAGCGTCGCGCACGTCTAAAATAGTCACTTTATAGTTCAGCGTACGTCCGGCCAGGGGGTGGTTGGTATCGACGGTGACGCGATCGCCATCGACTTCCAGCACCGTGACAATTTGCGGCCCGGCTTCGCCCTCCGTTTGAAAACGGCTGCCCGGTTCCAACTCAGCGTTACCAAATGAGCCGCGGCTGACTTCTTGCACCAGACCTTCGTTACGCACACCATAGGCATCCGCAGGCATTAGTTGAACGCTAAGCTCGGCGCCAACAGTTTGCCCTGCTAGCGCCTTCTCCAACCCTGGCACGATATTGTCGTGGCCATGCAGGTACTCTAGCGGCTTATTGCGCGCCAGGGAGTCATCCAATACCTGCTTGCTGCCATCGTTGAGCACGTCGCTAAGAACATAGTGCAAGGTAACTACCTGATGCGCGGTAATCGACATGGAAAACTCCTCTCCGGTAAGCTGTCGGTTTTGTGTTAGAACGTTGTAATAGAACAATGTCTCAGTTTACCACCTGGCCATTGCCAGCGTCTTTCCACCAGGAGTAGCGTTTAATGTTGAGCCCCACCCCCCAGCGCAGTTGGCTTGCTGCGCTGGCGATTTATTGTCGTGCACCCGTTATTACCATGCTGTTTTTGGGGTTTTCCGCAGGCCTGCCTTTTCTGCTGGTGTTTTCAACGCTCTCCGCCTGGTTGCGCAGCGATGGCGTTGAGGTCGCGGCGATTGGTTTTTTTGCCTGGATCGGCATGCTCTACTCAATCAAATTTTTCTGGGCCCCAGTGGTGGATCGGCTGGCACTACCGCTACTAACCCGCGCCTTTGGTCAACGACGCGGCTGGATGCTGTTAGCACAAAGCCTGATTGCGGCTGGGCTGATCGGCCTCGCCGGTTTGAGCCCGGTGGGTAATCTCGGCTGGGTGGCTCTGTTTGCACTGCTAGTAGCGTTTGGCTCAGCGACGCAAGATATTGCAATCGACGCCTACCGTATTGAGTCCGCCGATGACGATGTCCAGGCCGCTATGGCCTCGACCTATATTATTGGCTATCGAGGCGGTTTGTTGGCCGCAGGTGCCGGTGCGCTGTATATCGCGGCGTCGACCTCTTGGGATGTGGCGTATCTGACTATGGCGGCGTTAATGAGCATTGGCGTGATTACCGTACTGCTGCGTCCGGAGCCAAAACGCGCCTCCCTCTCCGTTCAACTTATCCACGAGCCTAAGGTACGGGCGTTTATTCGCGCCAGCCGGGGCAAGCCTAAAATACTGCGCCGCCTGGGTGCCTGGAGTATTGGTGCGCTGGTCTGTCCGTTTACCGACTTTTTTAGCCGCTATGGAGTGAAAGCGCTGTGGATTTTAGTGTTTATTGCGGTATTCAGGATTAGCGATTTGGCCATGGCCTCCATGGCCAACCCGCTGTATATCGACCTGGGCTTTTCGCTGGCCGAGATTGCCAATGTAACCAATATATTTGGCATTGCGATGAGTATTACCGGCGGGATTTTAGGCGGGCTTCTTGTCGCCCGCTACGGCATCGGCCCGCTGCTGATCTTCGGCGCGGGACTGGTGATGATAACGAACCTGCTGTTTGCCCTCCTTGCCCTGGTAGGCAGTCAATTACCCATGCTGGTAATCACGATTATTGGCGATAACCTCGCCAACGGCTTAGCCAGCGCGGTGTTTATCGCCTTTCTCTCCAGCCTCACTTCACGCGCCTACACCGCCACGCAATACGCGCTGTTCTCGTCATTAATGACACTACCGGGAAAATTTCTAAGCGGTTTTGGGGGGCTGGTCGTCACCGCTCAGGGCTACCCGAGCTTTTTTGTCATCGCCACACTGCTAGGCATACCGGCGATTGTATTGGCGATCTGGATCAGCCGAGACAAACAATTAGTGCCCACCCCCAAGCCTGCTTGAACAGGCTTGAAGGATTAGCCGAGTGAAGGTTTAGACTAGCGGTGAGCTTCTAACCACTCCAACGCCCCAGGCGTTGTGCGCCACTGATCGCGCATCAAGGTACGGTACTGCCATGCTTCCGCCCGGGAGCCGGGGTCAACCTGGCCATCCGGGTGGGGCATAGAGGGCCGGGGGCTTTCGGCACAAATCAGCTCTAGCGCGTAGCGGTTATGGCCAAGCACATCAACAAGCGCGGCTTCGGCTGCCTCATGCTGCTCTAAACGATAGAGCGCCAGGGTTTTGCCCATTAGCAGTCCGAGCACTAGCGAGCCATCGTCGTCACTCTCTTCAGCCAGCGCTAACGCCTCTTCATTGCGATCATCGCGCAGTAGCTGGTCGAGCACCAGTTCACGCAGGCCCAAGCTATCCTCCTGGTCGATCAGCAGTAGCTCCTCGGCGAGTTCCCGTGAGTGCTGGCGGGCACCCCGCTCCATACCCACAACCAAGGCTAACCCCGTGCGCAGCAGCATGGCGTTGTCGGCATCGTCCCAGCACAGGTTACCGCCGCCTTCGGCGCGGGCTTGTTCCAGCCAGCGCGAAAGGCGCAGCGCCAGCGGTTCCAGCAGGCTGGGGGCCATCCAGGGCAGGCTGCCAAAACGGCTGGTGAGCGCCAAAGTTACGTCTTGCACTACCTGGGGCGCGTCCAGCCACTCGGGATGCGCGCAGAGTGCCGACATCCACTCAATGGCGTTGCCCCAAGGGTCATCACGAAAGCCCAGCGCTACGTCTTCATCCACCAGCACTTGAAAGTGCTCATGCCAAGCGGCAAATAGCGTTGCCTCCCGGGCACTGGAGTTGTAAAACAAACGCCCACTTTCAGGGTCGGCGCTGACATCGATTTTGGGGGCCGTCGGCAGCGCAGCCAACAATGCCTGAAGCGCCACCAATGGGGTGGCCAGATCCTCTTCCGCACTGAGCAACTGATCGGCAAGCGTCGCGCCGGGGTTATCCGCCAACGCAGCGAGAAAATCCAACTGATCTTCATCCAGCTCGCCCTGGCGCACCAGGCGGCGGTACCAGAAGTTGGCACGCTCTTTAGCCTCCTGCTCGTGACCTTCATGCAGCAATAGCATGGCTTCAATGTAGGCCAATGTGGGCGAATCAGGCAGCGCCTGCTGAGCCTTAACAAAGGCGCCCCGGGCACTGTCCAGATCATCGTTGTCCAGATGCATTAAACACAGTCGCTCAAGCGCCACACCGCGTAAGAACAGCGGCCCGCGCTCCATCACATCGTCCAGCAGGTCGGCGCGTTTCCGGCTAAAGCCGCGCTCTTGATAGATATCCAGCAAAATCTCAAAGGCCGGCTCGGCCTGGTCAGGCAGGCGTGACCAGTCGCTACCATCGAACAGCGATTCAAGGATTTGCATTGCGCGCCCCGTCTGGCCGCTTTCAGCGGCGATCAACCCGGCTTCCAGCAGTGCTTGAGCCGGTGCCCGCTGGCTATCCAATGCGGCTTTCAGGGTCGCACCCTTCCATTCGCGCAGCGAGAGCATCCACATCATCTGGTCGGGTATTTCGGTGGGAAACTCAACCTGGTAGCAGCACTGCTTGAATTTGCGCCCAGAGTCACACCAGCAGGGTTCATTACGCCCCGGCGTGGCGAGGGGCTCGCAGGCGAAATCGAGCCGCTCCAGCGGGGTTTGCGACCATAGCACCGGTGCCAACGCCTGGGCCATGGCCACATCGCCTTCAAAGGCGTCCGCGCCTTGGGCGCGCACCCAGGTCATAAAATCCGGATAGTGTTCTTGTTGCCTGATTGCCGAGAGTGCCCCGGAGGCGAATCCCAGCAGCTGATCGACCCATACCGCCAGCATTGCCGTCTCCACTGTGTTAAAAGCGGCATAGTTTAGCATGTCCCTTAAGGTTCACGCAGAGAGGATTGGCGACGATGTTAAGGGCTGCTAGAGTGCAGCGATTTGAGCAAACCACACAGCGTTCGAGTCAACTGGAGCGATGCAATGAGCGAACTAACCGTTAGCCTCTGCCAAGGTTCGGCGATAGCCCCCCATTTGCCAGCGCTTGCCCGCCTTCGCATTCGAGTATTTCGTGACTTTCCCTACCTTTACGATGGCGAACTCAGCTACGAATCGGATTATTTAGGTCGCTATGCTGAGAACCCGAATAGTTTATTCGTACTGGCCTTCGACAGAGAAGAACTGGTGGGGGCAGCAACCGGACAACCTCTTGAGAATGAGGTCGACGAATTCCGCCAACCGTTTATAACCAACGGCATCGATCCCGAGCGCGTTTTCTACTATGGTGAATCCGTGCTGCTTCCCACCTATCGTGGCAGTGGAACGGGTAAACGCTTTTTGGCCGAACGAGAAGCCCACGCCAAACGACAGAGATTTGATATAGCCGCTTTTTGCGCGGTAGAACGACCCGCAGATCACCCCGCTGAACCTGCCGACTACCGCTCGCTTCAAGGTTTTTGGAACGCCCATGGCTACCAGCGCCATGGAGAGCTTGCCACCACCTTCGCTTGGCGAGATATTGGCGAGCAGGCGGAAAGCCATAAGCCCATGGTGTTTTGGCTGAAACCCCTTGGCTAGGGAGTCACTCGCCTGGATGGTTTACGCCCACTCAAGCAGCGGTCGGGTTCGCTCATGCATATCCAACCGCGCTCCCAAACGTACCAGATTCCAGTAGTGGCCGTTCAGCGCCCGAGAGAGCAGCAGCGTATCGGCGGGGGGCTGCAGACGATCCATCGCCGCCCATACTTTCGGGGTCAGCTCGCGCAGACGGCGGTGTACCCGTACATCGCTAAAATCCTGCTCCCCCGGTTCAAACAGCGGCGCGATACATTCGGCAGATTCACGATAGAGCGCCAGCGGCGCTCCCTGCCCTTGGCGGCCGCCCATTTGCATCAAGGCTTCATCCATCCCCATTGGATCATGTTTTAGCGTGGCATCAAGCAGTTGCATCATTGCTTTCAAGCGCGCATCAGGTACGGCAATCACCGCGCCTAAATCGTAAATCACCAGTCGCCCCTGGGCATCGGCGGCAAAATTGCCAGCGTGAGGGTCGGCGTGGAACTCGCCGTAGGTAAATAGCTCTTGGGTTATCCAGTCTGCCAGCGTTTGGGCGATACCTTGGCGCGTCGTGTCATCTGCATCGGTTAACTCGCGCAGAGGAGTGCCCTCCACGTAGCGCATCGCCAAGACATGGGGGCCGGAAAGCTCAGTCAGCGGCTCGGGAATCACCAGCCGTGGGTCATCCTTATAGCGCTCACGGTAACGGGCCAGCGCAGCGGCTTCTGCGTGATAATCCAGCTCGCCACGCAGGCTTTCGGCAAGCTCTTCAAACAGAGCGTCCAAGCGCGCCTGGGGCACTTTAAACCAGCGGCCTAAACGCACAATGCGCCGCACCTGGATCAAATCGCTCTCCAGCACCTCGGCAAGGCCAGGGTACTGCACCTTGAGCACGACAATTTCGCCCTCATGGGTAGTGGCGCGGTGAACCTGCCCCATGGAGGCGCTGGCAAAGGGCCGCTCCTCGACTTCGCTGAAGTAGTGGTCAATATCGCCATACTGCTGAATCAGCGCTTCATGAATACGCGGCCAAGGCATCGGCTCGGCCTGCCGCTGCAAGCGGGCAAGCTCCTCGGCGAGATCGGGCGGCAGCAGATCATCCCACTGGGACATAATTTGGGCCAGCTTCATGGCCGGGCCTTTCAGCTCTGAAAGCCCCTCAACAGCGCTTCACCCAGGGCGCGCCAGTCCGCTTGGCCACCTAAACGGGTTTTAAGCAACGCCCCGCCGGTACGTGCCCCCAATCCCATTAAACGACGCGTTCTGCCGTGATCACGCATTTGCTGCCTCTCCTGGTTACTCAACTCACCACTTAACTAAGCCGAATTATTTATACACAACTGATACAATAAAAATATTTTGAAAATATCTAGCATCACTATACATCCCCCTACGATACCTTGCTCTATATAGATCAATGTGTCTGCTACCATAGGCGCCATTCAAGGATACGATGAAGGCTTCGCTGCTATGCGCCTGATAATTGCCGAAAAACCCAGCCTCGCCCAAGCCATTGCCGAGGCATTACCGGGCACTAGCAAACGCCAGGAGGGCGCGGTGGTATGTGGCGACACCACGGTCACCTGGTGCCTGGGGCACCTGTTAGAACAAGCGCCGCCGGAAGCCTACGACCCCGCCGACAAACAGTGGCGGCTGGATCGGCTACCCATTGTGCCGCAGCAGTGGAAACTGATGCCGCGATCTAAGGCGCGGGGCCAACTGGCAGTGATTCGCAAGCTGATCAAACAAGCAACGGATGTGGTGCACGCCGGCGACCCTGATCGTGAAGGCCAGTTACTGGTGCAGGAAGTCATCGAGTACATGAAGTATCGCGGCCCGGTACAACGGCTGCTAATCAGTGATTTGAACAAGCCTGCCGTCAGCCGGGCGCTTGCCAAGCTACGCTCCAACGCCGACTACCAGCCGCTGTTTCAGGCGGCCCAGGCCCGCTCCCGTGCCGACTGGCTGTATGGCATTAACCTTACTCGCGCCTGGACGCTCACCGGCCGCCAGGCAGGCCACGACGGAGTGCTGTCTGTGGGACGCGTGCAAACTCCGGTACTGGGATTAATCGTGCGCCGCGATAACGCCATCCGTGATTTTGTGCCCCATCCGTTCTATCCGCTATGGGTCGATCTCAAGGTTACCCAAGGCCAATTGCGCGCCTGGTGGGCGCCCAAAGAGCATCAACCCCTTGACGATCAAGGCCGTTTGATTGACCGCAGGCCCGCCGATGCCTTGGCGGCTCAGTTACCCGGTGCATCAGGGCAACTCACCAAGCTCGACCAGCAGGAAAAACGCCAGGCACCACCGCTGCCCTACTCGCTCTCTGCCCTTCAGGTAGACGCCGCCCGACGTCATGGGCTTTCAGCGCAGATGGTGCTGGATATCTGCCAGCGGCTTTATGAACGCCACAAACTGATCACCTACCCGCGCTCCGATTGCCGCTATCTACCCGAAGAGCACCTTCAACTTGCCCAGCGAAGTCTAAGCAGTGCGTGCCAGAACGATGACGGGCTTCAGCAGTGGCTAAAGGGAGCGGACTTCACCCTGCGCTCCAAGGCGTGGAACGATAAGCAGGTTGGCGCCCACCACGCCATTGCACCGACCGGCAAGCCCGCTGATTTCAGGCAGCTCTCCGCTACCGAAGGCCACGTATTCCGGTTGATCGTGCGCAACGTGATGGCGCAGTTTTACCGCCCGCTGCGCACCTTCGAAGTCAAAGCCGAGTTTACGCTGCTTAATGAAGCTTTCCGCGCCCGCGGGCAAAGTATTCTCGACCCAGGCTGGAAACCGCTGTTTACTACCCGCGATGAAACCCCACCGCTGCCGCCGCTGACCCAAGGTGAAGCATGCCAAGCACTCGGCGCAGGCGTTGAAGAGAAAGAGACCCGTCCGCCGGAGCCCTTCACCGATGCCAGCCTAATCAAGGCGATGATGAACATTGGCCGCTACGTGGACGATCCGGAAGTACGCCGCACCCTACGCGACACCGATGGCCTGGGCACCGAAGCCACCCGCGCAGGCATTATCGAAACCCTGGTGCAGCGCGGCTATTTAGTGCGCCAGCAAAAGGCTCTGCGCGCCACCAAGCTGGGCAGCGCCCTGATCGCCGCCCTGCCCAGCGCGGTAAGCACCCCGGAGCGCACCGCCTTATGGGAGCAGCGCCTACGCGCCATTGCCGAACAGCAGGACGACCCCGACGCCTTTCAGCAGGCGCTGCTGGAGGATCTACGCGGTTTGCTCACCCACAGCGATGCAGGAAAGCTCAGGCAGAGCCTGCAAAGCGCCCAGGGAGAGGCTGGAGGCCCTTTGATGCGCTCGGGTAAGCCGAGAAAGAGCTATGCGAGAAGGAAAAGTACGGGAACCCGCACGGATACGAAAGGCAAGCGTGGCAAAGGGTATTCGAGTAATAATTGAGGGCTATTTTTAGACTTAAAGTCAGTGAGGCACAGCGATATCGACCAGCTGAGTCGGCGGCAATAAATCAAGGCTTGCTTTCATGGTACGCACCTCTTCGGCTGGTGGTCGGCCAAAGAACCGCTTAAATTCGCGACTAAACTGGAAGGGGCTCTCATAGCCGACTCGGCTAGCGGCGGCTGCCGTTACCCCATCACGATTCAATATTATATTTAACCGCCTCTGTCATGCGTGCCGCACCTGGATGAACTCGCCGATTCGGTCACGTCTTAAGAGTAATATACATGCTGGGTGGCTTAACGCGCCGCACGCCATTAACAATCAAATAGGATTAGGCAATGATGCAATAGGATCACCTATACAGATGCCCGCCGCGGTAGCTTAGTCTTCTCAAGGTCAATTACTGAGAGGATGACTCAATGACTACGTTATCAACCCCATCTTCTAAAGTCGTTTTATTAACCGGTGCCAGCAGCGGTATCGGTGAAGCCACTGCCCGTTGGCTGGCAGGCCAAGGGCACCGCTTGATCATTGGTGCACGCCGCACCGACCGACTGGAGGCATTAACCCACTCTCTGCGTGCAGCAGGCGGCACAGTGGATTTTCAGGCATTGGATGTCACCGATCTTGAAGACATGCAAGCGTTTGCGGATTTTGCGATCCATACCCATGGTCGCATTGATGTGATCATCAACAACGCAGGCGTAATGCCGCTCTCGCCTTTAGCGGCGCTCAAGGTGGATGAGTGGAACCGCATGATCGACGTCAATATTCGCGGCGTACTCAATGGTATTGCTGCCGTTCTGCCGACGATGCAAGCCCAGAAGAGCGGTCAGGTGATCAATATCTCTTCCATCGGCGGCCTCACGGTTATGCCCACTGCCGCCGTTTACTGCGCCACCAAATATGCGGTACGCGCTATTTCCGATGGGCTACGTCAGGAAACCGACAATATCCGCGTGACCTGTGTCTACCCAGGCGTGGTGGAATCGGAACTGGCCCACACCATCACCGACGCTGAAACTGCAAAAGCGATCGATCTTTTCCGTCAGATTGCCCTCAAGCCCGAGGCGATCGCTTCCGCCATAGCCCATGCCATCAACCAGCCTGATGACGTCGATACCAGCGATATCGTGGTGCGACCTACCGCCAGCCAATAACACCTCATCCGTCACGCCCGAACTATTCGGGTGTGCACTTGAGCACAGGAGCTTTCAAATGCAAGAAACCAAATCTCCCATTTATTGGACAAGAGCACTGGTGGTCGCGGGCATTATCACTATTTTTCCAGCGGCCAGCTCTGCTGAAACCACACCGAACGAAGGAAATGCCCCTATGACAGACCACCCGTATGTTGGAATGTGGGTCACGAAAGATGGCCGCATTCGTCATCAACTTTTAGCCAACAATCGGTACGACGAGGCCCGCGGTGAGCGTGAAAGCGCTTACCAAGGGCGCTACCAGGTGACGGGTAACTATATCGAATACTGGGACGACACCGGATTTACTGCAGATGGCGAGTTTATAGACGGCGTGCTGTATCACGCCGGTATGGTGCTATATCGCAAAGAGTGATTTTTAATCCGAGTGAGTCGCCATCAATAAACAACAACACTCCTATAGCGCCATCAAACATCGGCACTATCTTCATCATGCCCTGAGTGGGAAGCTTTTTTCTTGCTGATTGAATCAGAAAAGAAAGGCACTACGTAGAGGACTACCCAGGCCAGCAGCGTACACAGAACCGCCGTCTGCTCGCGTCCCAGGCCGACGGCTATGCCAATTGCCGCCGTCAACCAAACCCCTGCCGCCGTGGTAAGCCCGGACGTACCTTTTTCATCTTTACGGGTGATAATGGTGCCGGCACACAGAAAACCGATGCCTGCAATCACGCCCTGGATGACCCGGCTCATTTCCGCGTCAGAGATACCCGTTTGCTGAGGGATAAATATAAAGACAGCAGATCCCATGCAGACCAGCATATGGGTGCGTATTCCAGCGGCCTTGCCCCTCTGCTCTCGCTCAAGCCCCAATAGACCGCCCAGCACAGCTGCCAACAGCAAGCGAATCACCACAATGACGAATTCACTCAGATCATTAAAGTCCGAAAACTCGGATATTACAGTATTAATAACTACTTCCATCGTTTCGTTCCTTGACTGCCAGAGTAACGGTGCTTAAATAGTGAACAACCGCGAAGCTTCGAAGGGTAACCAACAGGGCACCCTGTTAACCAACTCAGCAGGAGAGTAGATTGTTATCAAACCCCACAAGATAACGGTATAAAAATCTACAACTGTCAATTCATCAACGTACACAGCCCTCCCGGTACCGCCAACACCCAATCACGAATAGCCTGTATCGTCGGGTCATGCCGTCGGCTTTCGGGGTAGACCAGGAAGAACGGCTTACCTTCAAATTCCGGGCCGAAAGGTTGCACCAAGCGCCCCTCCTCCAGCTCCTCTTTAATCAACTGGCGGCTCATCAGCGCTACGCCCTGCTCACCCACAGCGGCAGAGATCGCGTGGGTCTCGTCGGAAAACACCAGCCCGGCGCTAACGTCCAGCCCAGGCACCTTTGCGTGTTTCTGCCAGAAGCCCCAATTCAGTGGCGCTGACACTTCTCCCTGAGGGCGGAAGTGAATCAATGGGTGCAAAGGTAGCTGGGCTACCTCACGCAAACCAAGGCGCGGGCTACAGGTCGGGATAAAGGTGTTATCAAAGAGTTTATCCGCGACCAACCCAGGCCAACGGCCATCGCCATAACGAATGGCGATGTCTGCCGTTACCCCATCCAGCGGAACCGGCTCATGTGAGGCATGAATACGCAGATCAATATCAGGATGGGAATCGCGCAGCATACACACCCAGGGCAGCAACCAGCGCACCGCCACAGCTGGCGTGGTAGAGAGCGTGACGGTTTGGCGAACAGGCACTGCGCTCAGCCCCTCGACGACACTGCTGATGCTATCAAAGGCAGTTTCCAACACCTGCTGCAGCTCACGACCTTGAGGTGTTAGCTCCAGTTGACGCGGCTTACGCAAAAACAGCGAAACGCCCAGCGCCTCTTCGAGTCCGCGTACTTGGTGGCTAATGGCCGTGGCAGTCACCGACAGTTCCTTTGCGGCCTGCTTGGCGCTCTCATGCCGGGCAGCCGCTTCAAAAGCGCGAAGCGAGGAAAGAGAGGGTAATCGGCGATGGATCATGAATGAGTTCTGCTCATCTGTATCTATAAGAAAAGATCGTTTGTTTAGGCTGAAAGGCTCGGCCTAAGCTAAGCCTGTTGTTAATCATAGATGAGTTCAACTCAGATTAGGAGGCTACCATGACACACATTCTGCACATAGACGCTAGTGCCCGGCCCGGTATTGCGGGAACAGATAATCACGGCTCACACAGTCGCCATCTGTCCTATCGGTTTATCAGTCAGTGGCAATCGAGCCGCCCACAAGATACGGTCACCTATCGCGACATAGGTCAAAACCCGCCATCGATTATTAATCACGACTGGATTGCGTCTGCCTTCACCCCCGAAGAGCGGCTTGAACCCTGGATGAGGGAAGCTCTGGCAGAAAGCGACCAACTGGTCGATGAGCTGATGGCAGCGGACATTCTGGTGATCGGCACGCCGCTCTACAATTTCGGCATGCCAGCTGCCCTAAAGGCATGGGTCGATCAAGTGGTGCGAGCGGGCCGAACGGTGGAGATCGATGAGAGCAACCCGACCGACCCTTACATTCCAAAACTGAATGATCGGCCAAGGCATGCCGTTATTCTCACTGCCAGAGGCGGCGTAAATATGTCGCCTGGTGAAGAAATGGCTCATATGAACCATCTGGAACCGCACCTGGCCACAGCACTAGGATTTATTGGTATTACCCGCCTTCATTACATTGCGATCGAAGGCCAGGAAGTGGGCGGAGAACTGCTGGCCGCGTCCGTTGCCGAGGCAGTCGGTAAAGTAGAAGCGCTGGTGGATGAATTGCAGGTGGCGTTCAGGGACGCCCCCACCCCCGAACCAGCCTAGACGCTAGGTGAACAATCCGCATTTAAGGTACGGAAATCGCTGACTCAGGAAATCCGTACCTTGCGTATCTACCTAGCACTAGCCGCCAGCCGTGCGCCTAAAGCCACAAACAGTGCCCCTAGGCCTCTATCCATCCATACACCAACGCGCGGTTTTCTCTTTAGAAAAGCCCCCAGTTTCGCCCCCACGATTACCAGAGGGGGCTCTATGACAGCGGCGACCGCAATAATCAGGCTGCCATGCAATAACAGCTGAGCCTCGGCTGGGCCAGCGCCTTCCACGATAAATTGCGGCAGGAAAGCCAGAAAAAAGATAGCCACCTTGGGGTTTAGCGCTGATACCAAAACGCCCTGCCAATAAACAGCGGAGCGTTTTTTATGGCCAGGCTTGTCTGCAGAGACAAATTGACCCCCTCTGGAGAGCAACATATTAATACCGAGCCATATCAGGTAGGCGGCCCCGACCCATTTAACAATCGAAAACGCCAGTGCGGATGTCGCCAGAACGGCTGAAAGACCAACGGCAGCCATCACGACATGCAGCGCCGCCCCTGTCCAAACCCCTAACATCGCGGCGACACCATGTCGCCGTCCACTGCGTAACGTTTGCCCCAGTATGTAGGCGATATCTGGCCCCGGTGATAGGTTCAAAAGCACAGCTGCGGTGAAAAACGACATCCAGTGAAGCAGCGAGTAATCAAACAACGTTATTTTCCTTAATTATTTAGCTGTCAAAAACGCCAGGTTTTAATGACTGTGATCCAGCCAGAACGCGGCTGTGCCTTCATCTTTAGGCCTTACAAGGCTCTTAGCTAGCATCCTATTTGTCCCGTAACGGCACTGACTAAAGGCTATCTTTCAACGCCTCGTTAATAAAATCCCCCTTGGCAGCCGTGTAAGCTTCTCGGTCTGAAGGGAACTCTGTTGCCCATAGGTGCTTCTGCTTCTCATACTGTTGCGCCAGTTTAGTATCAGCACGCAGCTTATTGCGAAACGCCAGCCGACGATGCCACTCCTCGCTGCCATACACCATAAGATGCAGATGATGCGTCCTACGCCCCTCAGCCCAGCGCATTAACCAACGCCGCCCGACCAAAGAAGCGTTGTACTCCTTTGATGTAGCATATTTGGCACGGCACAACGGCTCCAATAACTCATCGGCCCGGGATATTGAGTCTACGCCAGCCAGAATATCGATGATTGGCTTGGCCGATAGATCAGGAACAGCGGTACTTCCGATGTGCTCAATGGCTAGAAATTCATCTGGAAATAAGTCCAGCAGCCTGGCTCGCTCCTTCTCAAAGAGCGTTGGCCAAGTCGGATCATAGGGAAATAGTGCGACCTCCTCATGGATGGCTCGATTTAAAGATTCCGTTTCATCCATGGTTGAGGTTCCCCAGTAGCGCGAATTGTTGGCTATGCATCATCTGATAACAGTGGCGGCATGGGGCAATCGAGAATATCGGCCATAGCACGGAACAGCTCGGCTTCGGCAGGCAGAATGCGTCCGCTGTGCTCAATACAGCGCGCCATCGCTTGCAACAGGGCAGGCTTGTGCAATGGCTTTAAGCGCCGCAAACGCTCCACTGCCAGGCTTAGCGCACGCATATCACTTATATCGTCAGTGGCCGTTAATGAGAACGGCAGTTCCCTTTCGGCGGCGTTAAGCGCGGCGCTTATCTCAACCGGGTCGTCTTGACCTGCGGTGGCCAGCACCGTCAGTAGCAACTGACACTCCCGCTGCAGATCGTTTAACTTGAGGTTCGCGGGCCCACTGCCTTGCTGACCTAAGTTACTCAACAACAGCTGATATAGCGTCCACTCAAACAGAGTCACCTGGCCATCCGCCTCGATTAGCCGCTCCATACAGAGGCGAAAGTGTTGGGCCTGCTCCATTGAAAGCGAACGTAACGCTGGCAGCGCCAGTTCAATCAGTGGCAAGCGTAACTGTACATCCAGCCTCAACATTTCCGGGCCATACTCCATCAGCGCTCGGTAAACATCTGGCAGTGCAACTTGATGCAATGCCTTGAGCTGATGATGACGCATTGTCTTATCCTGGCTGAGCAGCAGCGAATAGACCAAAGCACGAGCGGCATAAGGCTCATGGGCGGCGGTTTTAATCCGCTCAGGCAGCGCCTCTAGCGTTGCTCTAGCTTGGGCAAGGTGGCGCTGACCAGGCTGACCCATGGTGTTAATGGCCGCTTGTGCAGAGGCTCCGGTTAACACAGCCGCTGTTGCTCCCAATCCGGCTCCTCGCCCAAGCGTCGGATCCGCACCAGACCGCTCATCGTTGTATTCTGGTTCTGGTGCGTCACTCTCGGCTTGCGGGGTGGGCAAAGTGGCTTCGAAGCGGCCATTCCAGTCCGGCATGACGCGCTTGATGCGATCTTTAAGTGGCGGGTGGGTGGCCATCATTTGGCTAAACCCCTGCCGCACGCCTTGACCGAAGAAAAGATGACTGAATTCCGCGGCCTGTGTCGCTTGCAGGTAAGAGCCCTGGGTATGCGAGCCGATTTTAACCAGCGCGTTACCAATCCCCTGAGGGTTGCGGGTAAATTGCACCGCAGAGGCATCCGCCAGGTATTCACGCTGCCGACTGACCGCTGATTTGATCAAATTGCCAAAAAAGGTACCCGCGTAGCCGATCAGCATTAACACCGCCCCCAGCGCCAAAACGACAGCGCCTGAGTTGTCGCGCTTTCCACCACCCACCCGCCGAAAGCGCATACTGCGCAGCACTGTCCCGCCCAATAAGCCAATGATGAGAATGCCATGGAGGATGCTGATCAGGCGCATATTCAACCGCATGTCACCATGCAGAATATGGCTAAACTCATGAGCTACAACGCCCTGCAGCTCATCCCGCGTCAGGTTACGGATCGTGCCGCGAGTAATCCCGATCACGGCATCATTAGTTTGATAACCGGCGGCGAAGGCATTGATGCTCTCCTCCTCCAGCACATAAACGGAGGGCACTGGCGTTCCAGAGGCTATCGCCATCTCTTCAACCACATTGAGAATGCGCCGCTCGTCAGCATCGCGGGTATTAAGATTGATCTCGCGTCCACCCAGGGCTTCGGCCACTACCCGGCCACCACGCTTTAGCTGACTGCGCTTGAATAACCCACCCAGCACCACGACGGCCAGCACGGCAATAGCAACGCCAATGACAAGTTCAATCGAGAGAGCCGACCACATCCCCTGAGTAGAAAGGTTGGTTTGGGTCGCGGATTGGCTCCCCATCAGATGAAGGGCGATGGCAATTGCCAGCGTGGTAACTGTAATCAGGGCGAGTACTGCCAGTACCATCAAAATAACCAGACGCCCTGTTTTACGACGAGCATTATCCTGCGCGGTAAAAAAATCCATGTCGCGTTTTCCCTGAGCTTAGAACGACACCTTAGGCGCCTCTTGAATCTGGGCGCTGTCTTCAAACTCTAACAACGAGGCATCTTGCCCATGGCCGAACATGCCAGCCACTGCGACTGGCGGGAAGCTCTGCCGATAAGTGTTGTAGTGCATCACCGCATCATTAAATGACTGCCGCGCAAAGGCCACCTTATTTTCAGTACTGGTTAGCTCTTCTGACAACTGCTGCATATTTTCTGAGGCTTTTAAATCCGGGTAGGCTTCCATCACCACGTTAAGCCGCCCCATCGCCTGGGTCAGCGCGCCCTCAGCGCCACCCAGGTCTGCCATCGCTTTGGCACTGCCCGGGTTTGCCGCGGCCGCTTTTAGCCCAGCGGCCGCGGTATTACGCGCCTCGATGACCGACTGCAGGGTCTCCCGCTCATGGCTCAGATACCCCTTGGCAGTTTCAACGAGATTAGGAATCAGGTCATGCCGCCGTTTAAGTTGCACTTCGATTTGGGCAAAGGCGTTCTCAAAGCGATTTTTCAACGACACAAGTCGGTTGTAGACACCGATTACATAAAAGGCAATAACGGCGATGATCGCCACGATGATGATAAGCGTAAGCAGCATGGTGCTTCCTTTTAGTAGCTATTTGTCAGTAAAAAGCCGGTCTATGAAAAGCTAGACAATGAGCGCCTAGCCCGTGAAAAAAGTAGCCAACAAACTCAATATCGTACGTTCATACATCACGTTGCAAGCTTAGGGAGAAAGGAAATGTCGACATAGTATTGTTGAAGATCCCCTTTCTCATAAAACACGGTGATCGTATCAGTATGAATGTAATTCGATGGATCAAACCAGATATTATGGCTTTTAAACACATGCACTTCCGAGGTGGCAGGGTTCTGCCATTGGGTGATCACCTGGAATGGGTGCCTGCCGTTCACTGAGAAGCGTGTATTTAACTCTACCCCCTGATAGTGGGTATCGATAGGCACACCATTTTGCTTTAAAGATTCGCCTTTGCGACGCCTGAACTCAGGCACGAACATAAGAATGACGCCTGCCAGCAAGAACACAATGCCTATACCGGCAAGAATCGCCTCTGCTCCCCATAGTGAAAAAAACTATTGATTCGTGGACTATTTCGCTCGCCGGGCTGGTATAAAACCTCCACCTGCTGACCTGGGGAGTAGCTTGGCGGATTGCTGCTTGTCGATGATGTAAAATTCACTAGCTGACCGCTTTCATTTGTGAATTGAACCACAGGGCGATAAGTAATCGAGTCGCTTGACCGAGATTCAACCAGCTCAAGTACCGTACCTTGAGTGACCACTGCCTCTGAGAGAAAATCTTTTGTATTCAGCAATAGAAATACAGAAACGACGAGCAAGGCAATACCAACCACTAACGACGTTAGCTTTACAAAGAAAAGTGTTTTCACTTCCACTCCTTGGACATACTGGGATTGACGTAGCAAACTGGAACCAGAACAGTTTTTACAGGCGAAACAGTCTATTAGGTAAAGCTTAAAAAAAACCAGCTTATGCGTCAATTAGGAATAATTATCGAGTATGGAATCGCTCTATACGGTGTATACATAGCAAAAAATGAACTAATCATGGTAGAGCGAAGATAGGGTGAACCCATTGACAAGCTTAATTAATGCGCTGTGCGGGAAGCTTTGTTCTTCTGATAAAACTATATCTGAGTTAGATAACAGCTTTAACCAGTTAGTCTTTAACTTAACAGGCTTCAGGTCGACAGCTTTTCATATCAAATTAGATAGCAACCTAACTTACCGTTGTATCGATAAAAATGCCCCCAATCAATATGTTCCCACGCTGTGGCTCGCCTCTCCCTCTTGCAATCAGCACGCCCCCGACGAGTACCTGCTCGAAACGATTATCGAACAGGGCCTGAAGCTCGCTGCCGGTATGCTCTGGAACTTAAGTGAGCCTAAAGAACAGGCTTTCAAACCAACGACAACAACCACCCATCGCACAGCCACGAAGGCAGAATAAAATGACGACTCCTGAAGAAAACAGCGTCGATAATGAAGCCATTCATTGGGATCAGGATATTAGCTACGGCCAGTACCTGGATCTGGAACCCTTGCTTGCTTGCCAAAATCCGGCTTCTGATGAACACGATGAATTACTCTTTATCGTTATCCATCAAGTATCGGAGCTATGGATCAAACTTTGCCTTCACGAAGCTCATGGTGCCGCAGCGCATATTCAAGAAGATAACCTGCGCCCTGCTTTCAAGATGCTATCGCGGGTTTCCAGAATTCAGGAACAGCTTATCAAGGCCTGGGAAGTGTTGGTCACCATGACCCCCGCCGACTATGCCAGCTTCCGAGACAGCCTTGGCCAAAGCTCTGGGTTTCAGTCCTATCAATATCGGGAAATGGAATTCCTGTTGGGTAACAAGAACGCCAAGCTAATCGAAGCTCACCGATCAAAGCCCAAACACTACCAAAAACTTCAGGAAGCCCTCCATTCCCCCAGTCTTTACGATATCGTGCTGCAGTTGCTTGCCAATCGCGGCTTCAGCATCCCGGAAAGCAAAACCCAACGCGATTGGAGTATTCCCTACACCGCCTGTAGCGAGGTGGAAGCGGTCTGGACGGAAATCTACCGCAACAGCGAACAACATTGGGATCTATACGAGCTTGCTGAAAAACTGGTGGATGTCGAATTCAACTTTCAGCGCTGGCGATTCAGCCACATGAAAACAGTCGAACGTATCATTGGTTATAGACGCGGCACAGGCGGAACGGCTGGGGTGAATTATCTGGTCAAAGCGCTGGATCTTCAGTTCTTCCCGGAACTGTGGAGTGTTCGGACGACGATATAAACACTTGGCGCACTGCTGCGCAACCAGTTTAACTACCGCCTTGATATTCAAAACAGCGACATACAATTTTTCGGAGCAGCCATATGCCTGTAAGCCTGGATAGTGTTCGTGAGCGTGACCGCCAAGACCCATTGGCAGACTTTAAAAGCCATTTCGCCCTGCCCGAAGGCGTGCTTTATCTTGATGGGAACTCACTAGGCGCTCAACCGAAGGCAGCCAAACAGGCGGTCGATGAGACCCTGGATCAATGGCGCGACCAACTGATCAAAGGCTGGAACCAGGGTTGGTTCGATGCTCCAGAGCGCCTGGGCAATCTACTAGCCCCAGTGATAGGTGCGCAACGCGGTGAGGTGAGTGTTACCGATAATATCACGCTAAATATCTTCAAGCTGCTGGGGTACATTCTCGGCCAAGGCAAGAGTGGTTGCCAGGCGGTTCTTAGCGAAGGCGGCAACTTCCCGACCGATGGTTACATCGCCCAAGGCTATTGCCGGGTGAGCGGCGCCGAGCACCGCTTCCTGCCTGAAGGAGGCAACTTGGCCGAACACCTCGACGGTGTAGCCGTGGTGGTACTGAGCCAGGTTAACTACCGTACTGGCAAATTACGCGATATGGCCACCACCACGAAACTGGTGCACGACCACGGCGCGGAAGTCATCTGGGATTTGGCCCATTCCGCAGGCGCACTGCCCATTGATCTAAACGGTTGCGGCGCTCGCTACGCCGTAGGCTGTACGTACAAGTACCTTAACGGCGGCCCTGGCGCGCCAGCTTTTTTATACGTGCATAGCGATCACCAAGACAAAGGTTGGCAGCCGCTTTCCGGCTGGCACGGCCATGCATCGCCCTTCGCTTTTGAAGCGGACTACACCCCAGCGGGGGATATTTCCCGCTTTCGCACTGGCACCCATTCGGCACTTGCCTACGCCGCTCTGGAAGCCTCGCTCGACCTATGGAGCGAGGTGGACATGCAGGCGCTGAGAGCAAAAAGTCTGGCCATGAGCGACCTGTTTCGAGAGTGTTTAAGCGATATTTTTACCACTCATCATATTGACGATATAACCCCATCAGCCAGTGAGCGCGGCAGCCAGGTATCACTGGTGGATAGTCAAAACGGCTACGCTATCGTTCAAGCCTTGATTGCCCGCGGTGTAATCGGCGACTACCGGGAGCCCGGCTTAATGCGTTTTGGTTTTACCCCGCTATACCTCAGTTTTGAAGATGTTTGGCAGGCCGCCCAGCACTTCCGCGAGGTAATGGAAAGCGGTGAGTACCAGGATCCGCAGTTTCATGTGCGTGGAGCCGTTACCTAATAGAGGTACGTGATGACTGAAACACCCCTGAACCTCGCCTACTCGCCGAGCTATTTCGCTCGGGATTATGAAGCCACTTTAACGCACCAGGCCGCTTTAGGTAGTGACCTGGTGGCACGCCACCAGCCGATTACCCTGCGCTACGATGAAGATCCGGCGGCCCGTCTCAACCTGTTTATCCCTGAAAACACCATGGGCCCTTGGTCATTGATGCTATTTATTCACGGCGGCTACTGGCAGGCGCTGGATAACACCGCGACGGACTTTCTGGCTGAACGCTACTTGGCCAGTGGTATGGCTTTCGCCTCCCTGGGTTACGGCTTAGCACCGGAAACGTCCATTAACACTATGGTGAGCCAATGCCTTGAGGGGATTGCGGCGGCATGTAACGCTCTCGCGGATAACGGTGGCGTGTGGTCTATTGTATTAGGGGGCCATAGCGCCGGTGCCCAGTTGGCTTACTGGGTCGCCGCCAGGGGTGACATACCCATTGATAAATTGATACTGGTTAGCGGCGTTTATGACCTAACGCCATTGGTGGATACCTACGTTAACGAAGCGCTGGAGCTCACTTCAACCCAAGCACTTGCGTTAAGTCCTATATTTGCCGATTTGAGCAAACTACCCTCATGCCAAGTGGTCATCGCCAAAAACGATCCACCTACTTTTCGGCAACAAGCGCACGATTTTGTTGCAGCGTTAAAGACTAGCCATATCCAAGTCGAGCTCGTGGATATAGCTAACTGCGATCACTTTGATGTGTTAGATGCGTTATAAAACTTGAAGAGGTAATTAGCTGTGGTAAAGACCCCCATGGCCAGCACCAAGCGGATGATGATCGTCTAGCTTACTCAATATCTTAACCGTGAATGGCTGCTTCGATCTCAGCAATGTTGATTTTTTTCATCTGCATCATCGCGTCGAATGCGCGCTTAGCGACGGCAGGATTAGGATTGGTAACGGCTTTAATCAGCACAGCAGGCGTTATCTGCCACGATATTCCCCATTTATCCTTGCACCAGCCACAGGCGCTTTCCTCGCCACCATTGCTAACAATGGCATTCCAATAGCGATCCGTTTCGCCTTGGTCATTCGTTGAGACCTGAAAAGAGAATGACTCATTGTGCGTAACCCCAGGCCCGCCGTTGAGGCCAAGGCACGGAATGCCCATCACGGTAAACTCGACGGTCAATACATCACCTTGCTTACCCGAAGGAAAGTCCCCCGGTGCTTGATGAACCGCCCTGACAAACGAATCAGGAAAGGTGCCAGCGTAAAAGCGCGCTGCCTCTTCTGCACCACCATCGTACCAAAGGCAAACAGTGTTCTTTGCGGGGGTAGTCATGTTACGTCTCCACTAAAACCATACTGCTCATCAAGCCCAGTGAAATATTGACTGAACTTACCAAGTCTCCTCAGAGCCTGGCGGCCCTATATCGAGCTGCATATCAGGTGCTATATCCACTACGCCTTTGATCTTTTTCAGCCGTTCCGCCGTGGCATCGTCAGCCGAGCCGGTAATACAGCCGATCTCCTCCAGCACCTCCTGGATGGTTAACCCTTCAGCGCTGAGGCGCGTGGCCATTTCATTTATCGGTTGATCGCTGGAAATAGTGATCAACCATAGCGCTACCGTTGGCATCTGACATATCTCCATAGTAAGAGCGCTGGGCGGCCAGAAAGGAGCACCGGCCCAGCGCGTCGTCTAACATTAGGGCGCTTGCACCAACCCTGCTCCCACGCGGGAATCGGCAAACTGCAGGCGCCGCGCTGAAGCCACCAGTTGCTCCCAGAGCTTCCTTCCCCGAAGCGAGGAGTCGGACTCTGCCCAGAGTGCGGCGCAGCCTGCCACATGTGGCGTCGCCATGCTGGTGCCACTGATCGTTTTATGGCGGGTGGGCCGGGGCCATGAGGAGAGAATATCGCGCCCAGGCGCGGCAATCTCAATCTTGCCATGATTGGAGAAGCTAGAGGGTTTCAGGTTCGGATCCAGGGAGGCCACCGACATCACGGTAGGTGAGTTGGCAGGCGCCCCTGTATTGGTTGCAGAATTGCCCGCTGCAGCGATAACGAGGCACCCATTACGCAGCGCCGCTTCACCAGCATGGGTGTAGGCGGCCTGCACCGGGCTCTGGCTGCCAAGCGACATAGAGATCACTTCACACCGGTTGGCGATGGCCCAGTTCAGGCCAGCGAGCACGCCCGCCCCGGTACTGCTGCCCGAGTTGGTCAGCACCTTGCCGACGAAGACCTGCGCCTCATACGCGATCCCGTAACGCTGCGTGTTTTCACCGGGCGCCTGGGGGCCACAGGCCGTGCCGATACAGTGAGTACCGTGCCCGTTAATATCCTGAACCGGCTCCCCTACAAATGAGCGGGTAACGAACTCCCTGCCCTCGAAATCCGGGTGGCCAAGATCCATCCCGGTATCCAGAACGGCGACTTTTATACCCGCGCCACTCCAGCTACTTTGCGGCACCTTACAGCGTTTTAGCCCCCAAGTTGGCCGAAAGGCGTCCTCTTCAAGGTTCTCTTCGCCTTCTTCCAAATCCAGCTCAACGCCAAGATCACGAGCGATGGTGCTGGCTGCCCGCAAAAACCCCGTAGATATTCAGAATTTTCAGAAAAGGCGAAATACTCTGGCTCAATAATTTCGATGGGGCTATCCGCGGCGACCTTACCCAGCGCACTCATGCCATGCTGCTGAAGAGCATCGCCGCCTACCAGTGCCACTCCAAGCTCCGGAAATACCATTGCCTCGGCATCTCCGGCATCTTCCAGACTAACGGCTTGATCGCTAAAATCTCGTGCATCAGCGACCCGAAATTTCTGGGCTTTCAGCGACTTAATGCCTTCTTCTACCCGCCCCTCACGGTAACTGATCAAAAAGCGCCCGGTTTCAAGACAGCTACCGCCCCGCTCGAGGGCTGCCAATAACAGTTTTTCGGTGCCGCATGAAACAGTGGCGAGTGACTCACCCGCTGGCGTATTGCCTTTACCTGTCGGTTTTTTCGCCATCGTAGACATCCTTTTCATTTAGCTGTTAAGCGATATGGAATAGGTGAATCATAGACACCATGCAAGGGAAAGCATGCCTATCTATGTAGCACCCACCATTTCAGCTTAACGCACCTGATGTGCTTCGCCAGATCGATTTCAGGCTACGATCCTTAAACATACAGGGCGCTTAAATGAAGGAGGAGGGGACATGGTCGTTATTGGTTAATCTCAATAGGGAGGCACTCGTCATCGCGGAGGGTTAGCACTTCGACACCAGAGGATGTGACTGCCACTGTATGCTCCCACTGGGCAGACAATTTCTTGTCACTGGTCACCACCGTCCAGCCATCCCGCTTGGTTTTTATTTTCGCCTTGCCCTGATTAATCATCGGCTCAATGGTAAATACCATCCCTTCTTTTAACACTAAGCCTCTGCCTCTCTTCCCGTAATGCAGCACCTGAGGCTCTTCATGCATTTCCCGACCAATTCCATGGCCGCAATACTCACGTACAACAGAGTAGCCGTACTTTTCGGCATATTGCTGAATTGCGTAGCCTACATCACCCAACGTGGCACCGGGCTTAACCGCTTGTATTCCTAGCCACATGGCCTCGTAGGTTTTATCGACCAGGCGCTTGGCATAGGGAGTCACATCGCCAATCAGATACATCTTGCTGGAGTCAGCAATAAAGCCGTTTTTCTCCAGGGTAATGTCGACATTGACGATATCGCCTGGTTTGAGTATTTGCTTGTCGGATGGAATGCCATGGCACACCACGTGGTTGACTGAGGCATTCAATACGTACTGGTAATCGTATTGCCCCTTACTGGCCGGGCGAGCCTGCAATTGATCGACGATATAACGCTCGGCCCAATCGTTAATAGCCATGGTGGATACGCCGGGCGCTATCCGTTGGTCGAGATGACTGAACGCCAATCCGAGTAGCCGTCCGGCTTCCCGCATCAAACGCAACTCCTCCTCGCTTTTTAGCGTCAGCTCACTCACCGACCACCTTCCTTACTTCAACGTCGGCTTGCTTCATTTGCTCACGCATGATGTCAGAGAAGGTCATTCCCGGATTGGCCTCAGCCAGCATGCCCACCTTTATCCAGTACTCTGCCTGGGCATTGATTGAGCGCACCATGACAGTGCTTGCCTTGCGAATATCCTCATGCAACTGGTCATTGATCTTAACGATACCCATCACACCACCTAATATATGAAACGAATATGAAGCATATACGAATCATATATCGCGTAACGATTGGCGACAAGGCTACCTGATTACGTTGTTACGGGGACACGTTGGCCATAGGTTCCAACGCCAATACTTCTTTGCGCAGCACAAGCTTCGGCTTCTCTAACGAATCACGCCACTGAACACACTCCTGCTGTTGCTGCGGGTCGTTATCGGGGCTTGCGCCAAAGGCATCCAGCCAGGCCTGACGGGAACACAGGTCTTGATACTCGCCGAGCAGGCGCTGGCGGTGCTTCAATTGAGATAGAAACGGCTCAGGGGTCTCTGGATTCAGATCAGCCAGGTAACGAATCCGCTTCACGCCCTTCCGCAGTTCATGGAACTCGGTGTCATGGGTATCCAGCGAGAGTGCCGCCAGGTCTTCATCGTGGCGTGCGATACGCTCATTCAGTACCGTACGGATACGCTTTGGCGTGAGTTTCGAAAGCGCCTTCCCAACGTCATCGGAAGCGATAAAGTGCTGCCATGCCTGCATCTCCTCAGCATACGCCGGTGCATTTAACTGCTGACATAGCGCCTGGTGGCGCTCCCGCTGGCAAGCCTGGAGCCACTGCATCAATCCCTGGCGACTACCAGGAGTGAGCGGCGGGGGCGTCTTGGCTATATCCTCCAGAAACACATCAATATCACGCAGGTCACTGGTAGCCTGGGCACGTTGCTTGAGCCGCTTAAGCATCTTTTTCAGGCCAGGCACTCGGGTAATGGCGCGCACGGATTCACCCACTGCCCGGCTACGACGCAGATTAACCCGGTACTGGTGCAGGAACTCAGGATCAATGCCTGCGATGACACCGGCTTCCAAGGCACGGATCATCTGATACTGGTGCTCCAGCATGTCACGAATACGGCTGGCGGTGTCGTTATTGCGTTTGGGTGGTTGGGGGGCAAGGCGCTGAAAAAGAGGATAGCTGGCCGTTTCCGGGGTCAGGAACCCTGCCAGTTTGGCTCCGTTATGCCCCGCGCTTTTCCAAGAAGAGCCGGACAGCGTGAAATACAGCACGCTCCCGGTGGGCAGTGAATGCGGCGCAGCCTTGTCGAGCCAACGAGCCAGATCATGCAGCGCAGGGTTATGCCCAATCACCAGCACCCTTTCGGCTTCGTTTGGCAACGAGTCGAGCCAGGCCTGCAGCCCGGCACCATCGAACGTATAAAGGTCTTCATCGAAGTGAACCTGGTTGACCAGGGTATGATCAGGCAGTTGGCCTGCGATCTCATCGAAGGTTTCCCGCGTGCGAGCCGCTGTACTGACGTAAATCCCCCCTTCTAACGCTTGCCAGTGCTGAAGCACATGCGCCATCGCCGCTGCCTGACGTTTGCCACGCTTTCGCAACGGCCGTTGGTGGTCGGTCATGTCGCCACTGGGCTGTTTAGCTTTGGCGTGCCGCATTAGGTATAGGTGCCGCATGGGTTCGCTCCCAAGCACAGTATGATACGCAAAGTTTAGTACACGCCCATCTTCTAGGAAGAGTGCTGACGAGGCTTCACCACAAACCAACTGGCCAACACCAGGCTACCGAATAGCGTGTACACCACCACAAACACCCACTCCGGCAAAGTGAAATAGAGCAGGCTATGCAGCCAGTACTGAATAAATGAGCCCGAATAGGTGACGGCGCCTGCCTCTGCCCTCAGCGCCATTTCCCAGGTGGTTAACGGGCAAACCACCCCGAGCCAAGCCTGAACCACCACATAGCCAATGGCGCAAAGATGTACGATGCGGAAGGTTTTATTGCGAACCCACCGCCAGTTGAAGAAATAGCCTGCGTAAATTGTGACCAGGCCTAACACCACGAAGGCCACAAACAGCACGTGTAGAATGAGAATGATGTCGGCGATGAGGAGAAATAACGTGGAAGGCATAGCAGAGCGTACCTAGCGAGGCTTGGTTATGCTTCGACAGCAAGCGTTGGTGGCGTGTTCAGGAAACTCAACATTTAGCAGGCGTAACCGTACGATAACTGGCCGTGGCCTTTTCCAGCCCTTGCTGTAGTGCCCGAATGCGGGATTCATGGGCGGGGTGCGTAGAGAGGAATTCAGGGGGCTGAGCGCCACCGGCTGCAGCCATATTTCGCCACAGAGCCACACTCTGCTGCGGGTCAAACCCCGCACGCGCCATAATCTCTAGGCCCATCAAATCCGCTTCCTCTTCATGGGTGCGGCTGAAAGGCAGGCTAATACCCAACTGGGCGCCGATCCCCAAGGCCTGCATTAACTGCTGGTTGCCAAATTCCTCCTCCCCTAATAAACCCACCACCAAGAGCACGGCTCTAATGCCAAGCTGTTGGGTAAGCCGCTCATTGCCATGATCCGCCAACACATGACCAACCTCATGGCCAATCACCGCCGCTAGCTGGGCTGGCGTCTCAGCCACTCGCAGTAGCCCGCTGTGCACCCCGATGCGTCCACCCGGCAGAGCAAACGCATTGGGGGAAGCATCCTCAAATACCACCACTTCCCAGCGTTCAGGGAAAGCGAGACCTGGGTAGCTCGCCTCAGCGCCAGCCACCACTTTTTCTGCCACGCACTGCACCAATTGATTAGCCTGCGTATCGCGATTGATCGGCTGGCTATTGCGTAGCTGATTAAAAGCGTCTTCCCCCATGTCAGCCATTAACGCGTTCGGTACTAACGCCAATTGGGAGCGCCCAGTGGGCGTTTCCCCGCAGCCAGCCAAAGAGGCCATCAGCCCCAAGAGAAAAACAGGTAATAGAAATCGCCGATGCATCGGATGGTGTCGCCTAGATTAAGAAACGTGCATGAGGAGAGTGTAAGGTGCTTCGCAGGCGTGCCGCTCGTCGCGTTTATCAACGCTACCCATTCCAAGGAGCCGGTCGTTATCGTAGTTCACAAACAGGCGGACATAATCCAGCTCGGCATGAAGCTCTAGCGAATCTACCCCTCCTTGGCGGAGCGGTAGATATCGTCGAGAACCTCCTCGTTAAAGTAGCGGGGAGACACGTCCAGATTTCTTCGCTGCAAAGTACTATTCGTTAAGGCTGTAAATCACTCAGGCGTTTGCGCTTCGTCGCGCATCACTTCGAGCGAGGTGATTTCAACGGTGAGCGCTTCACGGGTCTCTTCTAAATCACTTATCTGTTCTCTCGCTGCGGCAAGTTGAGTATTGGCCTCTTCAATCTCGGCGTTGAGCGCTTCAAGGTCTGCTTCAGCCTCGCTGCGGGCGTCTTCGGCGTCTTGACGAGACTGTTGAGCAGCAGCGCGGGCAGCTTCGGCCTCTTGTTTCTCTTTTTCTACCTCCGCGTAGGCCTCATTCAACTCCTCAAGGGTGCTCTCTTTTTCGTCTATTTGTTCGTTGAGGGTGCCCACTTCTTCTTCATGGGTTTCACGCTCGCCTCTTAAAGCGGTCAAATCTTCTTGAGCATTGGCAATGTCGGCTCTTGTCGATGCAAGCACGGCTTCCGCTTCGGCTTGTTCCACTTCCAGGTTGCTCATCCGCTGCTGCAATGTCGCTAAGTCTAGCTCTGCGGCTTCCACCTCGGTCATCTGCGCCTGAATCTGCTGATGCTCTCGCTCAGTTTCGGCCAATCGTGCTTCGAGTGCTTCCATACTGTCTTCCCGCGACCCTGCAATGTTGTGCGCCAGAACGGCCCAGACCACCGCAATCATTGCGATGACCAAGAGCATCCTTACCCGGTTATCACTCAATAATGCTGCCATCGATGGTTTATTAGTCCCTGTCATTGATGCAATCCTCTCGCTTTATGGCTATCGCTAATATAGTAGCTAACGTATATACATCAGCGCGTTGATATCAGGCCCATTACTAATATGGAGGAAAGTTGCTGATTGAGCTATGAGTCGAGGTTAAGGCTACCCCGCACCGCCGCCTGTATTGCACATGAGAGCTGAGGTGTGGAGAGGTTTGGGGAGGTTTGGGCCTTTGCCTCAAGCAACCGCTGCCATGGTAAGGAGTGGGAATCAAAAGCTAACATTCAAATTTAGCTGCCAATAACCAACGTCGTGCCACTGATCGAACTTAAACCCCACCTTTTCAAAATGGGCCACTTTTTTCATGCCCATTTTCTCATGCAGTGCAACGCTGGCAGGATTGGGAAGCGTGATGCCGCCTATCACCGCATGAATGCCGACCTCTTTGAGCTTGGTAAAGAGTGTTTTGTACAGTTTTGCCCCCAAGCCCCTGCCTAGCACCTGATTGGAAAGATAGACGCTGGCTTCGACTGAAAATCGATAGGCGCTTCTCTCCTTCCATTTTGTCGCGTAGGCGTAGCCGACCACGGCACCATCTTCCACTGCCACCAACCAAGGCAAACCTGCCCCCTGAACGGCTTCAATCCGGCCTTGAATGTCTGCGCCCCTGACTGGCTTTTCTTCAAATGAAATAGCGGTATTTTCGATGTAGTGGTTATAAATGTGCGCGATGGCTTCCGAATCACCCTTTACGGCATCTCTGATCATGGTTTATTCCATTTATATTCTGACGGTTTACGTTCATCGAAAACGATTTTGAATAGCTTTCGCATAGCCTATGGGCAAATTATCTGGCAATTCATTGACTGGAAACGTTTCAATCTTGCTGTGCTCGTGACTCACTACAGGGTTAAACCTCCCTATTAAGCAGCAACTATAAGTGACGATAAACACATGTTTGTTCGGAATCACCTCAAATAGGTAGGTATCGATAAGACCGTTTGCCTCAACATCTATAGCAAGCTCTTCTTTAAACTCTCTGATCAGGCACTCGGTAGAGCTCTCTCCAATCTCAATGCGTCCACCGGGCAGCTCCCACTCATCGCGGTCATTGAGCGCCAGCACCACCTCATCAGATGGCAAGACCAAAACACCTTTTATTGATACAGGAAACATAGTGTTCTCTCCCGCTCATCCTGGTTATGCCAAGCCACGATAAGAGCCGCCCTCTAACCACCGCACCGCGTTGCCAGAAACTCGCCATTGCCGACAGGTACAGTGCACGTGGTGAAATCGGGATCTGCCGATACCAGCGCCATAAAATCAGCCATTTCATCTGCATGGGAAGTGGAGTTATCAACCACAAGCAGCCCGCCCTGGCGTAAAACTCGCTGGATAGTCGGCCACCAATGCACATAATCAGAGCGCTTTGAGTCTAAAAAGAGCAGATCGAAACAGGCATCTTCCAGGCTTTCAAGCATGCTGCCCGCCTCCCCTCGATGCTGAGTGATGACCTTTGAGAGGCCTGAGCGCGCAAAATTTCTCGCGGCCATCTCAAGCTTGAATTCGGAAAGCTCAACGGTGGTAACTTGCCCACCAACCCTCTGAACTGCCTGGGCCAGCCACAAGGTGGAGTACCCATTCGAGGTGCCAATTTCCAGCACTCGCTGGGCATTGGTTGCTTGAACAAGCACCGATAAAAACTCACCCGTATCACGAGTAATATTGAGCATTCGTCTTGGGCGTTCAGAAATGGCAGCATCGTTTTGTTGGCCAAATTGCTCAAGTTCCATTAGCAGTTCTTGAAGGGTTTCACTCACAGTTGTCTCCCGATACGAACAGCATTTCCATCATCAAATTTAGCGGCCTTTGCTTACGCAGGCCGCTTGGCAAGCAGCGCCCAGACACCCGCTGAAGAGAGTAACGTTCCGCCAACCAAGTTGAAGCGACGCTGGGCACGACGCGATGCCAGCATCTTGCGCACCGACGTTGCGAATACGGCATAGAGAGTGGCATTGAGCGTTGCCAACGCCACGAACGTGACTGCAAGTATCCATAGTTGTTGCCCAGCATCGGCGTTCGGGCTGACGAATTGCGGTAAGAAGGCAACGAAAAAGATAATGCCCTTTGGGTTCAGCGCAGTAACGAGATAGGTATTGGTGAAGAGCTTCCAGCGAGAACCTGATACCGCCGGTGTTACTGGCTGCACCGACGATATACCGGCGCGTAACAGCTTGATGCCCATATACAGCAGGTATAAACCGCCGATCCATTTAATAACCGTGAACCAAAAAGCCGAGGCAGTTAAAACAGCCCCCAAACCAAGTAGCGAAAAGAGCAGCGCCGTTGAGTCACCCAATGCCACCGCAGCGACAAGCGGAATATTGGCGCGCCTGCCTTGTGCAATGGAGTAGCTAACCACAGTCAAAATCGTTGGCCCAGGAATAGCGAGCAACGCCACCGACGCCAGGGCAAAGGCGAACCAGATTTCAATAGACATGGAAAGCTACCTCACAGGTTGTTAATGCTAAGTTAGCATAAGCTCAATAATGATTGGAGTGCTCTGCTAGAAGCTAAGTGAAGCTATCTATCACGCTTGCTTTTAATCATCACCACATACTTAGCTGAACGGCTAGCCATCGCCCCGGAGCCAAGGTACCGATAAAAGCACCAACCAGTCCCAGGTAGGCGCCAGTCATCCAACTGCGATGCTGCTCCACCCTCCCCTTGAGGATAGCCACCACTGCAACGGCAAGAGCTACTAGCACCCACAACGAAAGCAGATGAATCGGCCCAAAGTGACCTATCAGCGGCAGCTCTACCGCGAACTTGACCGAATGCGCGGCGATGGCTTACTGACGTGCGAGACGCTGCCGCAAACCGAGCGCCCCGACCGCAAGGTTTACCAACTGACCGAAGCGGGGCGTCAGGCGCTGGACATCTGGCTCGCCGAACCCTTGTTCGCCAGCCATTGTTTGCCAAGTTTTTCGCCTGGGAACGCTGGCCCGAGCAGGCCCGCCGCGAAGAGCTCACCGCCTTTCGTGAGCAGCTTAAGGAGCGCTTGACGACCTACGCCGCAATAGAACGAGAGTGGTTTAGCGACCCACAGGCGTTGACGCCCGCCCAACGGGCACCCTGGCATACATTGCGGCTTGGCCAACGTCTTACCGAAACGTGGGTGGAATGGGTCGAGGAAGTGATGGAGGAAGATTAGCTATTGGTGAAACCAGCCTCTTGTTGAAGCTGGGGCTTTCGTGGCAACTGTTATCAGCCAACAGAGGCTACCAGCACTTTACGGGCTAGCTTTCAAAAGCTCAGAAAACGAGGGAGGTAGGAACTCATCAATATAGTTATCATTGAATTCGACTAACCGCGCCAACGCTTCGGGGTCGGGCAGCTTCACGTGCTGGCGGTTTCGGATCACCAACCCCTCATCACGCAGCATCGAGAAAGTCCGGCTTACGTGTACCGGACTCATCCCCAACGCATCACTAATCAGTTCCTGCGTGAGCGGCATGAAGAAGCTATTGTCCTCAACGGCATCGATCCGCTTGAGGCGCAGATAGATCTCGTAAAGAAAGTGCGCCAACTGCTCGTGGGCTGAATACTTGCCGAGGTAGATCAGTCGCTCGGAGAGTTGCGCCTGCTGACGGGTGGCGGTGGCCACGATGCCGACAGCTAAGCTCGAACGTCCAAAGAGTTTAAAAAGCTGCTGATAGGAGAATGAGCAGATCACACCTTTATTAATCATTGCCGCGCTCGCCAAGCGACGGGTGAAGCCAAAATCGCGCATGCCGATGATATCGCCCGGAAGGTAAAACTTGAGAATCTGCTTTGAACCATTTTTCAAGTTACGATAAGAGTATGCCCAGCCCTCCTTGACCACGCAGAACAGATCAGCATCCTCGCTCTCCTGCCAGAGCACCTCGCTAGCTGACATGTATCTAGGGCTGAGCTCAAGACCCAGCAATAACGCTTTATCTTCTGTAGACAAAACGCCTTGAGTACTAAGGCCCCGCATCACTACTGAATCGATGAGAGACACTCTGTTACCCTCAGCAAATGATTTATTAACCTTATTCTAAAACATTTGCCTACTTTACTAACCTAACGTAGGTTATGAATTATGCTTATTATCAATTGGTTGCGTGATTCCCACCGGGATGATTAGACTCCAGAATGTCCCACAGCAACCTCGTTTCGGCAACAGATCAAACGACGCCATCAGGTCAGCCCCCGCGACTGGCGCAAGACCTTCAGCGGCAATGTCTGACTATCCTGCCAAACTTCTCGTGTCAAAACGTCAGAATTGACGCTGCGTACCCCTTCTCAAAGCAAAGGAGTTGCCAATGAAGCACCATGAAAAACTTGGCCAAATTGGGCGCCAAAGCTTTTCCCTACTGGCTCGGCTCGGCCGCTACGAACTGGCGATGCTGTTATGCGTCGCGGTACTTTCCGGTGGGATTTGGGGGTTCGTCGCGCTGGCCGAAGAAGTTATCGAGGGAGACACCCATAGCATCGATGAGAGCCTGCTGCTCGCCCTTCGCAACCCCGCAGACCTTAGCGACCCTATCGGGCCGGGCTGGGTTGAGGAAATGGGCCGGGACTTCACCGCACTGGGCGGTGTCGGCGTGCTGGTACTCATCACACTGGGCGCCCTGGGCTACCTGTTACTTGCCAGACACTATCGCGCGGCTCTTTTTGCCTCAATCGCGGTGCCCGGCGGTATACTACTCAGCACAGTGATGAAGCTGGGCTTTGATCGCCCTCGCCCGGATCTGGTGCCTCATGAAGCCATGGTCTACACCGCGAGCTTTCCCAGCGGCCACTCAATGATGTCTGCCGTGACCTACCTCACCCTGGCCGCGCTGCTCATCCGCGTACAGCCCGCGCTGAGGCTGAAGGCTTACCTGCTGATTCTGGCGATATTGTTGACCCTGCTGGTGGGCATAAGCCGCGTCTATCTCGGCGTCCATTGGCCGACCGATGTACTTGCCGGCTGGACGGCCGGAGCGAGCTGGGCAGCGCTGTGCTGGATCGTGATGCAATGGCTGCAGCGGCGTGGGCAGATTGAACCGGAAGAGAGCAGCTCGGGCAGGATAAACACCAGCCGTTAGAGCGATCAAATCGCCCTAGCTATCTGCATGTCCATATTCGTCTTCTGCCATTTCCAAAGTCTCTTTTACTTCAATCCCACGAGATCTGACGAGGAAGATAAATCGCCCAACCACGCTCTCGTACATCAAGGGCTCGACCTCAAGCGTACAAGCAGGCATGGTGAGCACTATTATCCACCATCAGCGAACCAACAGGAGGTAACGCCAATGCCAAACTCTCTTACTCAAAACCTTTTCAGAATGGGTCTACTATCGCTCTTGGCGTTGTCCCCCAATGCCTTTAGCCAACAACAACCAGGGGCAGCCTCCGGTAATGATGTTACTACCGAGTCGTTCCAGGATTGGGAAGTGCGTTGCCAGCGTAGTGCCGAGGGCCCGAGCCCTTGTGCGATGTCGCAACTGATCACTCAACCCGACAGCGACCAGCCCTTAATGCAGGTAATTCTCGACTACCCGCCCCAGATCGATGACCCAGTGATGAGCTTCTTCGTGCCCCTGGGAGTACGCCTGGCCCCGGGCTTGCAATTGAGCGTGGATAACAGCGAACCAATCCCCTTCCCCTATCAGGTCTGCCAAGAGCAAGGGTGCCGTGCTGATGTGCCCATTGAGTCGTCAATGTTGCAGCAACTCCGCAGTGGCAATACAGCAACCCTCAGCATGATTAGCCCACGCGGTGAACGCATGGACATAGACATTTCGCTGCTCGGCTTTACTGACGCCAGTAACCGCATCGCTCGTTAACCTTCGGGGCCTTGCCCAGACAAAGCCGACTTAAAAGGGACAAGTTTACTCAGCCGTTGCCAGCAGCCGCTCACACAGCGTTGGCCAGCACTCCCCCTTGCCGGGCGCACAACCAAAACGCCCCCGGAGTTCCGGGGGCGTTGGTGTTGCTAGGTTCTCAATTTACCGAGAGTGTCAGTAGCTCTCATTGAGGATCGCTTCCGGGAAGTAGCGACGCAACATCCGGTTCTGGAAGTCGTCCACGAAGCGACTATTGATGATGATGATGAACCGCTCGAAGGGTGCCTCGCTGTCGAGCTGTTCGATCCCGTCGACACTGTGGAATAGCCGGTCATCGCTCAGATGAAGGATATCACCCGGATTCAGGGTGATATCGACCAATGAGTTCGTGCCAGCTTTGTCTGCGTAGAGGTGGTTTTCGGCACCCGCCACGTTTTCCCGATTGATGACCAGAATGCTTAGGGCCTTGCAGCCATCGGCATGAATTCCCTGTCCCTGAAGGGGGTCGATGCAGCCTTCCCCGCGAACCCCGGTGATCTGCATCAGGATGGGTTCGTGCGCACCGATACTCCACAGCCTTGCCCAGGCGCGAACGAAGGCTTTCACATCGGGGCGTGCCATGAATTCCCGAGTCAGCGGATCATAGTACCGCAGGCGATCCGCCATGCTTTCCGCGTCGTTGAAGGCACCCCCCTGGGCCATGGGGCACTGGCCTATATCCTCGACATCACCCTGATCATTCAGGGCGAGCCATGACATCCGCTTCCATCGCTGGTTAACGTAGGGATCGCGCGGCAGGTCAGCGGTAAACCCCTGCCAGGCGGTCAGATCGATTCGCTCCCGAATATTGGTTTTCGCCCAATCCTGATGCCTCAGCGCCTCTATCACTCCCGGATTCCAATAATCGGCGAGTGAATCGACAGGCATGGAGGTGAGGTCGAAACCGTGCTTGAGAGTATCGAGTTTCATGTTGGTATTCTCCTGTTAACTGGGCTGAATTGCCCGGTGTTGCCGGTGTAAACACTGAGGTCAACAGGTAGAAAATGAAAAGATTTGCAACGATATGTCAAAGAAATGTACTAAGAAGAGTGATTTTTTTGAAAACAGGATCAGACCGTTGATGACGTATTTGTAGGTTATCTCCTACAAATAGGTGTAGGATAATCACAACAAAGTGCCCCTCTCGTTGCCATTATGATGGCTCTTGACAGTGTTTTTTCTTTAAGTGGATCCCATGACTGCCAGCGATCCCCGCCTTCACAGAGATCCGGAACGCCTGAAGGAGAACCGCAGGAATTTTTCCGGTGCACTCGTGTTGAAGATGTCAAAGACATCTTCAACTGATGGCATCGATTCGCATGATGCCGGTAGGGAAGAAGTCGAGTTAGTACGCCGCCAGTATCTGGAGAGTGAGCAGCAATTCCGCGCCCTGCTGGAGAGCCTGCCGAAAGTGGCGGTTCAGGGTTATGATCGCGATCGGCGGGTGATTTACTGGAATGAGGGCAGCACTCGTCTCTATGGCTATACCGCTGAGGAAGCCCTGGGACAGTTACTGGAAGATCTGATCATTCCTGCCTTCATGCGTGACGGGGTGATCCAGGCGCATGATGCCTGGATCAAAGAAGGGGTCGATATACCCGCCGATGAACTCCAGCTCAAGCACAAAAGCGGTGAACTGGTATCGGTCTTTTCGCAGCATCTGATGCTCAATGAGCATACCGACTCACCCCTGATGTTCTGCGTGGATGTCGACCTTTCCGACCAAAAGCGCGCCCACCGTGACCTGGAATTCGCCACCCATTTCGACAGGCTCACCCATCTCCCTAACCGCCAGACCTTCGAAGTCGATCTGGACAGTCTGTTGGATTCCTGTCGACGCCAGGGCAATGGCCTGGCAACCATCTACCTGGACATCGATCACTTCGTCGAGATCAATGATGCCCTTGGCTATGATCAGGGCGATCGCCTGCTTATTGAGCTGACGCGGCGACTGAGAGAGTGCCAGCGGGTCACTGACCTGGTGTCCCGTGTCTCTAGCGATGAATTCGTGCTGGCCTTTCCCGGCGTCCACTTGTCCTCTGATGTCAGACGGGTCGTTCGTCATATCCAGAATGCCTTTCGGGAACCTTTCGTCCTGGATGGTCGGGAGCGTCAGGTCACGGCCTGCCTGGGTGTGGCACTCTTTCCCGAGAATGGTGAATCGTCACGCGAATTGATCCGTAATGCCGATGTTGCCAAGAATCGTGCAAAGCTGGAGGGCCGGGGTGCTGTACGTTTCTTCCAACAGAAGCTCCATGACGAGCTGGTTCGCCAACACTATCTCTCGGCGCGACTCGAGGAAGCCCTGGATAACGGTGAATTCTCCCTCCACTACCAGCCCCAGGTCTCGGCGGCCAGTGGGCGAATAGAGAATCTCGAGGCCTTGATACGCTGGGAGCCTACCGAGGGCCCGCCAATCTGGCCTGCCGAGTTTATCCCGCTGGCCGAGCGTTCCGGTTTGATCCATCGTCTGGGCGACTGGGTCATCGAAGAGGCTTGCCGCCAGCAGGTGGAATGGCGTGCCAAGGGATTTCATGAGCACCGCATCGACATCAATGTCTCGGGTCGTCAACTGGTGCGTCCCGATGCCCTCAAGAGCTTCGAGGACTCGCTGCAGCGTCACGGCTTAGGCCCGCGGGATATCGGCATCGAATTGACCGAGAATGTCCTGATTGAAGCCGACGAGACCGTCCTCGAGGATCTGCGGCGCCTCTATCATCGCGGTATTCACATTGCTATCGACGATTTCGGAACCGGTTATTCCTCCCTGAGCTATCTCAAGCACTTTCCAGTCACCGCCCTGAAGATAGATCGCTCCTTCATCCACGACGCTCCCACACAGCCGAAGGATCGGGCCATCATGGAGGGTGCCATCTTCATCGGTCATCGGTTGGGATTGGAGGTGGTGGCCGAGGGCGTCGAGAACGCCGAACAGTTGTCATTGCTTCGCGAAATGCATTGCGACCTCATCCAGGGGTTCTTCTTCTACCGTCCGATGCCTGCCAAGGAAATCGACCGCTTGCTGGGCGGTTTCGTGCCTGGTCACGAAGGGCTGTCGAGCTGAGCCTCGTCGTGATTTGGCGTCCAATGCCCGGGGTTGCCATGACCTGGAGAACTTGTGAACGATCCTGATGCTCATTGATCGCTGGGGCTGACACTGTTGGCCCTAGCTGGATTGCCGTTATCGGCCAAGAGCGGTCTTTGAGGTAGTGCTGATATAACGCCCCGCTAAACGGCGAGCGTTAACGAGTCCGGTGCCACGCTTTTTGTGGCCGTAACGAATTTGAGCGGCTTGTTATGTTTAATCATCGATTTCAACAAGCTTACCCTCAGCATTTCTCTCGAATGCAGAACCATATGGAGCATTAAGAAATTCGACTATGTCAGGACTGTAATTAGCAATTGTGTTTACATCATATATTTCGTGATTGCTTGTATCATCCATGTACTTCTGCGACTCCTGACCCCACATAAAACACCAGCCACTATCCATATCGTTTCGCGGCTCATCACGATACATGTAGCCCACTTTTTTTCCATGGACGGTAATCATATCCGTTGCTATACATCCTCCGTACCCTTTGGCAACATCCCTGATTTCATCAGCTCTCAACTTGAAATTTTTGGACATGACTCAGAATTCTCCAAAAAAAATAACGCCGCCAACACGCGCAGCTTTGTAGTGGAGGCGAAGCCGCAGCGAAAAAGCTGTCGCTGTGCTTGACCTTGTTAACCCTGGGCTGAGAATGCCTCATGGTACGAAACATCCCCCTTTGGGAACTGGTCGGAAAACGATAGCGCCTGAAAATACTCTGCAGGCACACCGGGAAAGACCAACCCATCTACAACCTTGAATCCGAAACGTCCATAATAACCAGGGTCACCGAGCACTACACAGCCAGACGCACCCATTGCTTCAAGTGCGGCAAGAGAACTCTGCACTAGCTTAGATCCAATACCGAGCCCTTGATATTCAGGAAGAACAGATATTGGCCCGAGCCCAAACCAGCCGGTCGCACCATCTGAAAGAGTGACCGGAGAAATCGCAACATGGCCAATAATTTCTCCATCAGCTTTAGCCACCTGAGAAATCGCCTGCGCTCCCGCACGGCGAAGGGCATCTACAATGAAATGCTCGGTATGATCAGTATGAGGCGCGCTTAAAAACGCCTGCTCTGTAACCTGATGTATTCTCGCATCATCACCGGTTTTTTCATTACTTACTTCAATATTCAAACTGGACCCCTTAAACGGGTTAACGCCGCAATTTGCGGTGAGCGTAGCGAATCCGCAACATTGCTTTGTTAGCATTTAGTAGGGCGGATAGAAAGACCATGGAAATCTCACCCCTGCTTGTGTGTTCCATCGGCAATGCTCGATTATAACTTCTCTCTTGCCGCTATACTCAGCGCTAAGTTGATGCAAAATTATCAATAACACCAAATTTAGTAGAGTGCCGCCTATTGTCTGAAAACTGGTCGTTCCATGCAAAGATTCGTTTCTCCAACGGTAGATAACATCAAATGGATCTTCCGACGAATCTAAATTTGATATGTGTTCTCTAAATTCTGATATAGAGTTTTTTAACTGCTGATCTGCCACTGTATTGAAAACCAGCCAAAGAAGATCTCTTAGACTAGAACATTTTTTGTCGCTCCAGCGACTACTATTTGGATCATATGTTCTCGTGCCACCATTCCTGGAAGGAACTGAGAAAGCGGATATAACCTGACCATCGAGATCTAAATAATTTGAACATGTTTTTTTCGCTATACCTTCGAGCAAGGGAAAGCATAAATAAGCCATCGCGGTAGATGATTCTTGTATAAAGTACCTAGCGTTATGAGATATTTGATTCTCAATTTCGACTTGCTGACGCCATTCTTCTTCTGTAGCGGTAGGCTTTCTACAGTGCGTTAATGCAGACCGTATGACAGTTTCGAAGAGCTTTCGCAGATCTCTCTCTTCATTTTCGAAATATCCAATTTCTCTTGAAAGGACGACCTCTGCCGACCACGACCAGAGACCATAATGATCTTGGTCGACTACGGTATTAAGCCCAGGGAGGAGGAGTACTTTAGTTAGCCCCTCAACCGAGGTTATAAGTTGAAAATAACATAACTCATGAAATTGAACGCCATTTCTCAACAGACGGTATTGCTCTGTATTATGGCCTATAGCAAAACCGCCGCCATCATTCTGAGCGGCTTCGCACCACTGATTACATAGTTGCTTGATTTTACTTGCCGTAACCACGTGCTCTCCTTGAATGCTAACGCCCCGCGCAGCGGGCAAATTGTAGCGACGGAGGAGCGGAAATTTGATCCGCCTGCCGCGGCTTGTTATGACTCAATGCTGTTTACAAGAGCTAGAGCATCCGGCCAGCTGGTATTGTCTTCTATGTGCCTTCTTATCAATGCGCGATTGGATGCAACAACTGTTGGCCAACGCCTTTTCCAAGCCTTGTAAGCATGCCAAGAATATCCAATGTAATATTCTTTTCGCATCGTAGTCATTGACCGAAGAGTTGCCTCCAAAAACTGGTCTTCAATTGAAGTGCCCTTAATCTCCATTATTGATGCAAGGTACACCAACCAACCTGCAAGGTGCTCGTATTGCTCCCAAGCGTTATGCTCTAAGGTTAGCTCTCTCTTTGATTCAATAACTTCACCCAGCATTTCGACAACTCTTGCATCATTGAGGCTCAATCCTTCAGCTGATAGCGAAGAAATGATTCTATAGAATGAGTCATCTAGCTTTAAAAAGGCTTCTTTAAAGTGAAAGCCGTCATGTACAACTTTCCTTATGCTCCTCAGTGAGCGCTCTGCGATTCCTGCCACCTTCGGTATCTTATTATTTAACTTTCGAAAAAACCTCTCTGCATTAATTTCATCAATAACCCGAATACCGTAGCAGTGTGAATAATAATCCTTGACGTGTTGATCTACAGAAGACCTAGAAACCAAAAAAATATTTGACCCGATTACATGGCTCTTAGAGAAACCTTTGTAATCACTAATTATTGCCTTCAAGTTAGTATCACCAAGTGAGTAGCCCAAAATTACTACCGTATTTTCATGTAGTACCGTACTCAACTTTCTTGAAAAATAAGAATCGCTGTTTATAAACCTGAAATAGTCTTCAGATGTAACCACCATGTTTTCAGGGGAGTCGACTGAACCATGCACATGGTAAACCTTTACATTAGCAGAGGACCTAGGTATAGGCCTTCCAGGTGTAATTGATTGACAGCTATTCGCACCTGTCAGCTTTTCAGCCAGCTTGTCATAATTAGTAGTGATGACCCTAAAGGACCTATTTGAGAAGAACTCTACGATTTCTTCAATTTCATCATCAAGGTCTACTTCCCCTATTAATTCGGCTATCTCTTCATGGATATTTCTACCAATAGCAGAAAGCTTGATTGAGATGACCTGAGCAGCCTCTTCTAAACTAAGTTGCGCTGGTTTGTCTTCAGGAAATAGGGATTCCTTGATTTCTTCTGGATTCGGCAATAGGTCACATAGCTCTTCCAGTAGCCCCTGCCAACTTGGAGCTTCATTATCAGAAACAGCTTTAGAAAATCCAGTACCAGTAAACAGGCACAATCTATTTGTTGCTGCTGCATATGCGATTTCGAAGTACTCGCTCAACATGTCCTCCTTTAGTCATAACAGTGTATTAGACGGCGCGCTCTATGATTGAATGAACGTGCTTGCACTTTTCCCCGGTAAATGCAGCCTGCTAGGTTCTTCTAAGCTTATGATTTTTAAATACATTTATTTTAATTAGGCTATATATCCAAAATTCGCGCGCCTACTGCATTTCCTGGCATGTCCGCTCAGGGTCGAAAGCAGCCATCTAATAATGCCTCATGACAACATTGGACATCACATGCCGTCACGCATCGACACTTCACCCACCAAATTCACTTAGCATCAAACTTATCAGACATTGTTTACCACCGTCACTAGCCATTAGTCCCCTTTGCTCGGCTTTTGTCACCTTCGCCACCCTAAACCAAATGCGGTAAGCTTGGCGGCAACGCCGCTGTTGAGTACATGCTTGATAATGTCTACCCACTGGATACTCGGCCCAGGTGCCATTGGCCGCCTGCTGGCTCATTCGCTTTCACCCATAGCGGCCACTACGCTACTCGGTCGCCGTGCGCTGCCTGCTCGGCAGATACTGACAACGCCAGAGGGCAAACAGCGCGTACTACCGTTAAACTCCTTGACTGTGGCTCAACTGGCATCAAACACGCCTGAACCGCCCGCCTTTGTACATATCACTACCAAAGCCATGGTGGCTGAGTCGGCGCTTGCTGGCATTATTGACTGTATTTCCCCTTCTACCCCGCTAGTGCTGTGGCAGAACGGTTTTTTAGCGCAGCCGCGTATTACTCAGGCGTGGCCGGGGCCGGTGTTGTGCGCGACAACAACTGAAGGTGCTTATCTAACCGGTGATGATGGCGTGGTGCATGCGGGGCGTGGGCATACCTTTGTGGGTGATTTGCATAACCAGCACGGTGCGCTGGCGGAGGAACTGGCGCAAACATTAACCCAGGCAGGGCTTGCCGCCACAAAGGTGGATGATATTCGCCAACGCTTGTGGCAGAAGCTGGCGGTGAACGCGGCGATTAATCCACTGGTGGCGTTGAATGGTGTGCGTAACGGTGAATTGCGCGGTGAAGCTTATGCGGGCCGTGTGGTGGCAGTGGTAAAGGAAGTCGCGGCGATTATGTTAGCCGAGGGCATTGCGCCGCCCAATGATGGCAATGGTGAAGATGCGTGGTTGGCGCTGGTGTGGCAGGTGGTGGAGAACACCGCGAACAATAAGGCTTCGATGTTGCAGGATGTGGAGGCTAAACGCCCCACCGAGCGCGGGGCGATCTTGGGGCCGTTGATTGAGAGTGCCCAGCGCCATGGGTTGGCGTGCGAGGTATTGCAGGCGCTGGATGATAAGTTGGCGGAGGTTGAGGCGAGCTTTTAGGCATTACCTGGGGCAGCTTCGCTGCCCTCCCGCGGGTGCCTCGTTTCTCGCTGCGCTCGCTACTCGTTACCACACGCTACAAGTGCGCTTACCTCATTTAGATTCAAGCATCACGTTACAGGAATCACCACCACTTTTTGGTAGGCGGGGCGTTCAGCGATTTGTTGGTACCAGCGCTCTAGATGGGGGCGCGGCTGCCAGGTTAAGCCGATATGCCATAAGTTGTAGATAAAGGGTGCAACGGCAATATCACCCAGGCCAAATTCATTGCCCGAGAAGAACGCTTGCTTGGCCAGCACCTTATCCATCAACTCAAACAGCTCTTCACACGCCTGCATACCCGCTTCAAGGGCAACATTATCGCGTTTTTCAGGTGGGGTTCTGACATAGCCCATCAGGATCGTGCGGTGCCTGGGTGACAGGGTGCTGTTCGACCAATCCATCCACTTTTCTGCCTGCGCCCGTTCGGCGGGGGCTTCGATCCATAGCTTGCTTTGCCCGTACTGCGCGGCAAGGTAGCGAATAATCGTATTGGATTCCCACAGCACGCTGTTGGTGGCGTCGTCTTTGAGTAGCGGCACTAGCCCGGTGGGGTTCATGGCCAGGTATTCCGGAGTGTTGTTTACCCCGTGCTCAAGCCCGGCCTGGATCTGCTCGAACGGCAATTCCAGCTCTTCTAGCACCCAGAGCACTTTCTTGACGTTGGTGGAGTTGTTGCGGCCCCAAAGCGTGATCATGGTAGTCCTTGTATATGAGCAAAGAGAAGAAGTTGAGTTTGCCTCGCTTGGGTTGGGGTGGCAAGTTGGGGCGGGCTTGGTGGCGACTCAGGGGCGGCTTCGCCGCCCTTTCGCGCGGGGCCGTCCATACGGGTGCCTCGTGTTGCTCGTTCCTCGCAAAACTCGTTACCACGCGCTACAAAACCCCGCTCCTCACCACTTACGATTCACACCTCACACCTCACACCTCACGCCTTACCCTCACTCTTTATCCTGATAGAACTGCATCAGGCTTGAGAAGTCGAGTTTACCGTTGCCTTTGGCTTTATGCAGGGTGAACAGTGAGCGGGCGGCGGAGCCCATGGGGACTGCGGAGGCGCTTTGCTGACTGACATCCATGGCGAGGCCTAAGTCTTTGATCATCAGGTCGACCTGAAAACCGCCCTGGTAGTTATTGGAGGCCGGTGCGTTTTCCATGACGCCTGGGTAGGGGTTGTAAACATTGAGCGCCCAGTTACCACCGGAGCTCTGCTTCATGATTTCTGAAAGCACCGCGGGATCCAGGCCGTTCTTGACGCCCATATTGAGCGCTTCGCAGGTGCCCGCCATCAGGATAGAGAGCAGCATGTTGTTGCAGGCTTTGGCCACCTGCCCTGCGCCGTGATCTCCGGCGTGGAAGATGTTTTTTCCCATGGCTTCCAGTACCGGCTTGGCCAGCCTGAACTCGACCTCGCTGCCGCCCACAATAAAGGTCAAGGTACCCGCTTGCGCACCGCCCACGCCACCGGAAACCGGCGCATCCACAAAGCCGATACCCAGCTTCTCGCCCTCTTCAGCAACACCTCGGGCAGTGGCACCATCAATGGTAGAGCAGTCGATGACCAGCGCTCCACGTTTGATCACTTCAAACAGCGGCGCATCGTCTTCAATATATAGCCCGCGTACATGCTTTCCGGCGGGCAGCATTGAAATGATAAAGTCGGCATCGGTGGCAGCTTCCTGGGCCGAGAAAGCCACTTCACAGCCATTCGCTTTGGCGGTCTCTTGCGCCTCTTGAGAAAGATCAAAGGCGCGCACGTCAAAGCCTGCTTTTACTAGGTTGGCAGCCATGGGGCCACCCATATTGCCCAGGCCGATAAATGCGATGGTGTTCATTTTATTATCCTTATTAGCCGGTAATGGGAAGATTATATTAGCGTAGATCCGCCAGCGGATTTTGCGACCATGCGGAAGATAGTAGCTCGTTGATAAAGCTCTCCTCTACCGAGGCCACATCTGGATACGTCCAGTTCGGTTGCCCGTCTTTATCGACAAGCAGCGCGCGCACACCCTCGGGGAACTCACGGTGGCGGCAGCACTGCACCGAGAGCGACATTTCGGATTGGAACACCTCTGACAGCGACATATGCTTGGCGCGCTTTAGCTGCTCATCAATCAATTTAACAGAGACAGGGCTACCGTGGGCCAGCGTTTGCTGGGCTTTGACAAACCATTTATTGTCGCTTTTTACTGCCGTAATGGCGGCGACAATTTGCTCCACGCTGTCGTGATCCATCAACTCGCGAATCAGCGGTGAGTGCTGGTATACGGGCGCTTCCATCTCAGCAAATACAGGCTGGGATGTTTGCTCAAGCTCACGCATGATGCGGTTAACCACCCCGTTGGCATCGGTATTCTCACCGGCTCCCCAATGTGCGTCGGTCAGTTGCTGCAGCATGGCATCACGGTGGTGGCTGGCGATACAGCGGTCAGCCAAGCCTAGATGTACAGCATCTGGCGCATTGATCTGGCAGCCGGTCATGGCTAGAAAGCGCCCTGCGCCGTTGGGAAGCCGGTTTAAAAACCAGCTGGCGCCAACATCAGGGTAAAGCCCAATGGTGACTTCCGGCATGGCCAAACGCGAGGTCTCGGTCACGACACGGTGGCTACTGGCGCTTAACAGCCCCATGCCGCCGCCCATCACAATACCATTGCCCCAGCAGATCACCGGTTTGGGGTAGGTATGGAGTAGAAAATCGAGCCGATACTCGGTCTCGAAAAAGCGCTCGGGGAAGCTGGGGTCGCCCTCGCCGGTAATCGTTTTATATAGATTCACCACGTCGCCACCGGCACAAAACGCTTTTTCGCCAGCGCTGTCCAGCAGCACCGCCACTACCCGCTCGTCAGTGGCCCAGTTGCGAAGGCGCGGCAACATCTCTTCACACATCTCAAGCGTTAACGCGTTCAGCGAGCGCTCGGCGTTGAGCTTAACCTCAGCAATCACGTGACCGTCTTGGGTGGCGTGTTCAGTAAACAGTACGCTGCTCATTGGCATTCCTTATCCGTCGCTATCGTTTCCACCGTTATCTTATTCATCGTCATTTACAGCTCGGTGGCGCCATCTGCCAGCACCCGACGGGAGATGATCAGCCGCATGATTTCGTTGGTGCCTTCAAGAATCCGGTGTACCCGGGTATCGCGCACGTAGCGCTCCATGGGGTACTCCTTGATATAGCCGTTGCCGCCGTAAAGCTGAAGCGCTTCGTCGCATACCTTGAAACCCACATCGGTAGCGAAGCGTTTGGCCATGGCGCAGTAGGTCGGCGCATCGGCGTGGCCAGCGTCCAGCTTGGTAGCAGCCATGCGCACCAGCTGCCGGGCGGCCACCAGCTCGGTGACCATATCGGCCAAGCGGAACTGCAGCGCCTGGAACTCGGCTAAGCGCTTACCGAACTGTTTGCGCTCCAGCATATACTCCCGCGCTTTGTTGATCGCCTGCTGGGCGGTGCCGATAGAGCAGGTAGCAATATTGATACGCCCGCCGTCGAGGCCCTTCATGGCGATTTTAAAACCGTCGCCTTCATTGCCGAGCAGATGATTGGCGGGCACCCGAACGTCCTCAAAAGTGATCATGCGGGTTGGCTGGCTGTTCCAGCCCATTTTCTCTTCCTTGCGCCCATAGCTAATGCCGTCACTCTTGGCATCGACCGCAAACGCCGAAACGCCGCTGGCGCCCTCACCGCCAGTGCGCGCCATGACCACCAGAAAGTCGGTGCTACCGGCGCCGGAAATAAACATCTTACTGCCAGTCAGCACGTAGTGATCGCCATCGCGCTTGGCGGTGGTTTTCAGCGAGGCGGCGTCGGAGCCTGAGTTAGGCTCGGTTAAACAGTAAGAACCCAGCAATTCCCCCGTGGCCAGCCTTGCGCCCCACTGCTCGACCGCTTCCGGCTTACCGAAATCCGCCAGCATCCAGGTCACCATATTGTGAATGGTTAGATAAGCGGTGGTAGAGGTGCAACCCATGGAGAGCTGTTCGAAAATGATGCTGGCATCCAGACGTGAAAGGCCTAACCCGCCCACGCTCTCGGGGGCATAAAGGGAGCAGAAGCCCAACTCGCCCGCTTTGCGAATCACATCGACAGGGAAAAACGAGGTCTGATCCCACTCGGCGGCGTGGGGCTCCAGCTCGTTTTGGGCAAAGGCCCGCGCCATATCGGCAAAGGCGACCTGGTCTTCATTGAGCTCAAAATTCATGGCGTATCTCCGCTAATGTGCGAGCACACAGGGTGTTGTCGTTATAATTGACGTTTACGTTAACTTATCTATTTACCAGACCACAAGCAACATACCAGCGCTTGCGACCTTAGGCTTAGACCCAAAAGGCTAGAACCTAAATGGCTTGGATAAAAAAAGGGTGCCAAACGGCACCCAACGGGAAGAATCAGTGAGTACGGCACAGAGCAGTCGCTCTTAAAACCAACTCTTTAAAACCGCTATTACAAACGGCTACTTAAAGTTTTTGCGGTACATTTTATCCAGCTCACCGATGATTCCGCTGCGGAAGCTAAGTACACAGACCACAAAGATAATCCCGAGAATCACGCTAACCCAATTGCCCAGCGGCGACTGCGCTAAGATGTGCTGCAGGCTGACTACTATGCCTGCCCCCATCAAGGGCCCAAGCAGAGTTCCCACACCGCCTAGCAGGGTCATCAAGATCACCTCGCCGGACATATGCCAGTGCGCATCGGTCAGCGAAGCCAGCTGGAACACCACGGTTTTGGTCGAGCCCGCCAGGCCCGCCAAACCCGCGGAGATTACAAACGCCACAAGCTTATAGGCGTCAGTGTTGTAACCCAGCGATATTGCCCGGGGCTCATTTTCACGAATGGCTTTTAGCACTTGACCAAACGGCGAGTGCACCGTGCGCTGAATCAGAGCGTAGCCAAACAGGAAGATCACGAAGACGAAGTAGTACATCGCCAGATTGCTGCGCAGACTGATCACCCCAAACAGCTCGCCACGGGGCACGCCATGCAGCCCATCTTCTCCGCCGGTAAAGGGCGCCTGGATGTAAACAAAGAACATCAACTGCGCCAGCGCCAGCGTTACCATGGCGAAATAGATACCCTGGCGACGAATGGAGAGCAGCCCAAATAGCGCACCCAACACGGTTGCCAGCAAAGTGCCTGCAATAATGCCCAGCTCTGGGGTTAACCCAGGGTAGCTTGCCAACAGGTAGCCGGTTACGTAGCACCGGTGGCCAGAAATGCCGCATGACCAAAAGAGAGTAGCCCCGCATAGCCAAGCAGCAGATTAAAGGCGCAGGCAAACAGCGCAAAACAGAGCACTTTCATTAAGAATACGGGGTAGGCTAAGAATGGTGCCAGCAACCCAACGACAATTAGCGCCACATAGAACATATTGCGGCGAAACTTAGCCCGCTTCTGACGCTCCAGTACGGCGGATGGTGCCGCTATTGTTTGAGATTCCACCATGCTTATGCCTCCTTACCGAACAGCCCTGCAGGGCGCAACATGAGCACGAGGATCATGACGAGAAAGATCACCGTATTGGACGCCTCGGGGTAATAGACTTTGGTCAGCCCTTCGATAACCCCCATGGAGAGACCGGTAATAATAGCGCCTAAAATCGAGCCCATACCGCCGATCACCACCACGGCAAAAACTACGATCAACAGGCTCGACCCCATGGTCGGCGAAACCGGATAGAGCGGCGCAGCCAACACACCGGCAAACGCGGCCAAGCCAACGCCAAAGCCATAGGTAAGCGTGATCAACAGCGGCACATTAACGCCAAACGCCTGCATCAACTGCGAGTTTTCAGTCCCCGCGCGAAGGTAAGCACCCAACCGCGTACGCTCGATCATGAACCAGGTAAACAGGCACATCGTCAGCGCTGCTACCAGCACCCAGGCGCGATAGGTAGGTAGGAACATAAAGCCAAGGTTCAAACCACCCTGCAGAATTTCTGGTGTTGCGTAGCGTGCCCCGGAAACACCGAAGAAGTTGACCAGCGTACCCTCAAAAATCAGTGCTAAACCAAAGGTTAGCAGCAGCCCATAAAGGTGATCCAAGTGAGCGATTCTGCGCAGCAAAAAACGCTCAAGCAGCACACCAAAGGCACCCACCACCAGCGGCACTAATAGCAGCGCCAGCCAGTAATTAATACCCAAATAACGAAAGCCTAACAGCGCGGCGAAGGCCCCCAGCATGTATTGCGCCCCGTGGGCAAAGTTGACGATCTTCAACAGGCCGAAGATGACCGCCAGGCCCAGGCTGAGCAGTGCGTAGAAGGCGCCATTCACAAGGCCCAGCGTTAGCTGCCCCATAAAGACGGCCATTGGCACGCCGAATATCATCGTCATAACGCGACTCTCCTCGCCGTAGAGCAGTTGGCGGCCACTTGCCGCCAACTGGCTCTACACGTCACTTGCGATTGCTATCTGATCCAGGCGCTGCCTGGAAATCAGTTCTGCACCAATTTGCACTGGCTTTCAGACAGCGGGCGGTAGGCTTCTTCGGCGGGAATGGTGCTGAGGATTTCGTAAAGATCCCACTCACCGGTAGACTCTTCGGGGGTTTTTACCTGGGCCAGGTACATATCGTGGATCATGCGGCCATCTTCACGAATGGTACCATTACGGGCAAAGAAGTCCTCAATGGGCATTTCGGCCATTTGCGCGCGCACGGTTTCTGGGTCGTCGGTGCCCGCGGCTTCAACGGCTTTCAGGTAGTGCATGGTACTGGAGTAGATGCCCGCCTGAACCATGGTCGGCATGCGGCCCACTTCATCAAAGTAGCGCTGTGCCCATTCGCGGGACTGCTCATCCATGTCCCAGTACCAACCGGTGGTTAGTAACAGGTTCTGGGTGGCTTCCAGGCCAAGGGCGTGCACGTCATTCAAGAAAATCAATAGACCGGCAAGCTGTTGCCCGGATTGCGTCAGTCCAAACTGACTGGCCGTAGTGATCGCGTTAACGGTATCAGCACCGGCGTTGGCCAAGCCAATAATTTTCGCACCGGAGCCCTGCGCTTGAAGGATGTACGAAGAGAAGTCGCTTGTGGGGAATGGATGACGAACGCCGCCGACAATTTCACCGCCGCTCTCTTCCACTACTTTAGTTACATCGGCTTCCAGGGCATGACCAAAGGCGTAGTCAGCGGTCAGCATAAACCACGTATCGCCGCCCTGCTCTACAACGGCCTTGGCAGTACCATTAGCAAGCGGATAGGTGTCGTACACCCAGTGAATATGGTTAGGGGTGCAGTGCTCGTTGGTAATGCTAGACGCCGCCGAGCCGGAAACGATGCCCAGGCCGTTGTTCTCTTCAAGCACTTTGGTTACCGCAATAGACACAGAAGACGCTACCAAGCCGCCCACCATATCGACGTTATCCTGATCGATCCAACCACGCACGGTATTAGCCCCTACGTCTGCGCTGTTGCGATCGTCAGCACTGGAAATAACGATGGGGGCGCCATTGACGCTGCCACCAAAATCGGCCACCGCCATCTCCATGGCGGTCAAACCGCCTGGGCCTGCGAGGTCGCGATAAGTGCCAGACATATCGGCGAGGTAACCAATACGGACTTCACCATCACTCATATCTGCCTGAGCAGTGGACACAGCGAGGCTTGAAGCTGCCGCCACGGCGATGCTGGCAGCCAGCGTTTTTTTCATAAAGGTCATGTTCGTCTCCTGGCCCTGGGGCCTTGTTGTTGTGATATAGCGGTTATGGTGTGCTTGAGCGGTTGTGTAACGATCTACCAAGTAAATGATGCAATTATTGTTCTTATGGACAGCGAGTGTGTCGTCAGGTACGTCTAATGGTGCGCTATACCCCTAGCATTGAGTTGAGATGTTCCCGCCGCGATGGCAGCTGCGCGGCGCTAATTTCTTCGACAATCTGCCCGTGATCCATCACGAAGTGGCGATCCGCCAGCGGCGCCGCGAAGCGAAAGTTTTGCTCTACGAGCACAATGGTCATCCCGCGCTCTTTTAGCTGAACCAGCACCTCGGCAAGTTTCTGTACAATGACTGGGGCAAGCCCTTCGGTAATTTCATCGAGTAGCAGCATGCGAGCACCTGTACGCAGAATGCGCGCCATAGCCAGCATCTGCTGCTCGCCACCGGAAAGTCGCGTGCCCTGGCTTCGACGCCGCTCATAGAGGTTCGGAAACATGGCGTAGATTTCGTCCAGGCTCATACCGCCGGAACGTACGGTAGGCGGGAGCAGCAGGTTCTCATGCACGTCTAAGCTGGCAAAAATGCCGCGCTCCTCAGGGCAGTAACCGATGCCTAACCGTGGAATATGGTGCGGCTTCATATGCAGCGTTTCATTACCGTTGATCACGATAGAGCCGGTGCGGCGCCCCACCATGTTCATGATCGACTTGAGCGTGGTGCTACGCCCGGCGCCGTTGCGCCCCAGCAGCGTCACCAGCTCGCCACGCTTCACATCAAAATTGACGCCGTGCAGGATATGCGACTCGCCATAAAAGGCGTGTAGATCCTGCACACGCAACATTTCCAAGCTTTGCGTGTTCTCAACAGGCGCTTCGGCCTCAGCGATGTTCATACAGCAGCACCCTCTTTTTCAGAACCATCCTCTTCCGCGGCGTCGCTGCCCATATAGGCCTCACGCACCAGAGGGTTCCGGGAAACAGCATCGTAATCGCCCTCGGCCAGAACAGCGCCTCGCGCCAACACGGTGATGCGATCACACAGGCGGCTAACGACGCTTAAGTTATGCTCCACCATTAATACAGTGCGCCCCTGGGAGACGCGCTTAATCAACGCCACGATACGGTCAACGTCTTCCGCCCCCATGCCCTGAGTAGGTTCATCGAGCAGCATCATGGTGGGATCGAGCGCCAAGGTGGTGGCTAGCTCAAGCGCTCGCTTGCGCCCATAGGGCATCTCTACCGTTAAGGTATCGGCGTACTCCCGTAGCCCCACTTCTTCCAGTAGCTCAAGGGCGCGCTCATTAAGGTGATCCAGGGATTTCTCAGATTTCCAGAAATGAAACGAGGTACCCAGTTTTCGCTGTAGGGCAACCCGCACATTCTCAAGTGCCGTCATGTGAGCAAACACCGCAGAGATCTGAAATGAGCGCACCAAGCCTAACTGAGCAATTTCGTTGGATTTTTTACTGGTGATCGACTTGCCACGATACAAAATGTCGCCGCGGGTAGGCGGTAAAAATTTGGTCAGCAGATTAAATACTGTGGTTTTACCAGCGCCATTAGGCCCTATCAGCGCGTGTATGTGCCCTTCCTGCACCTGAAGATTGACGTCGTCCACGGCAGTAAAGCCGCGAAACTCTTTGGTCAGCCCTCGGGTTTCGAGGACAGGTCCCTGAAGGACATCGTTTGCACCCATAGAGTGATAAGCCTCTTATTGTTTTTGTGCTGAATCGTTTTGCTGAATCTTTTCAGGTAAGGCAGTGACGGCCGCCACTGCCTTACCTGAACGTAAGGTGTATGTGCAAACTAGCAACTCTCGCTATGGCAATACAATTACAACTTTGGTCTATCGGCGATATTTTGTTGTATCAACAACCAACTTCAAACTATAAATATCAATAGCTTATATTATTTCAACGCTTTTCAACTGCTAGCAGTTATTGCTTTACGTTAACGTAAACTTGTTTTAGCCTCAGTGGCAGTGTTCCATAGAAGGCATATCGTAGGAACAAGCTTTAAGAATTATTGTTAACAACATGCCTTTTTGAGAGAACGTCACCATGAGCAAAACTTACTCGATTAGTGAACTGGCCAGCGAATTTGATTTAACTACCCGAAGCATTCGCTTCTATGAAGATCAAGAACTGCTTCATCCCACACGCCGCGGGCAGACCCGGGTTTACAGCAGTAAAGATCGGGTTCGGCTCAAGCTCACCATTCGTGGCAAGCGGCTGGGATTTTCATTGGCCGAAATTCGCGAGCTATTCGAGTTATGGGATGAAACTCGCAGCGGCAGTAAAAAGCAGCTGCATTTAATGCTCAGCAAAATAGCCGAGCGCAAGGCGGCTCTCGACCAGCAGATGAAAGACATCACCATGGTTCAGTTAGAACTTGAAAGTGCCGAAATTCGCTGCCGCCAGGCGTTAGAAGAGCTAAATGAAAAAGGGCCACACGAAACACAAACCGAAGATGAGCGAACGAGTACTTCCGAGAAAACCGCCTCCTCCTCTTCCGCCACTATGCACTGACTCGGCGCCCGGTCATCTAATACGCCATTCGACTCGCCGATACAGCTAGCCAGCATAGTTTGCAAACACCAATAAATTAGCAACAGGTGATTGACCATGTTTTCACACTACTCAGAACTTAATTTTGGCCTCGACGATGAGCTGAACATGCTGCGTGAGCAGGTCAACGCCTTTGCGGCCAGCGAGATTGCCCCCCGCGCTGCCGAGATCGATCGCAACAACGAGTTCCCCAACGATTTGTGGAAGAAGTTTGGCGATATGGGGCTGTTAGGGATTACCGTGCCTGAAGAGGATGGCGGCAGCGGCATGGGTTATCTTGCCCACTGTATCGCCATGGAGGAGATCTCTCGGGCCAGCGCGTCGGTAGCGCTCTCTTACGGCGCCCACTCCAACCTGTGCGTCAACCAGATCAAGATTAACGCCACTGCTGAACAAAAAGCCAAGTACCTGCCCAAGCTGATCAGTGGCGACCACGTGGGGGCGCTTGCCATGTCCGAACCCGGCGCGGGTTCCGATGTGGTCTCGATGCAGCTGCGGGCCAAGCAGAGTGGCGATCACTACATCCTTAACGGCAATAAAATGTGGATCACCAACGGCCCGGATGCGGATGTGCTGGTGGTCTATGCGAAAACGGATCCAGACGCCGGCTCCAAAGGCATCACTGCCTTTATTATCGAAAAAGGCATGCCCGGCTTCTCCACCGCCCAGAAACTCGACAAGTTGGGCATGCGCGGCTCCAACACCTGCGAGCTGGTGTTCCAGGATTGCGCCGTTCCCGCTGAAAATATTCTCGGCGCAGAAGGTAAAGGCGTTCGCGTACTCATGAGCGGCCTGGATTACGAGCGCACCGTGCTGGCAGCAGGCCCCATTGGCATTATGCAGGCCGCCATGGATGTGGTGATGCCCTACATCCATGAGCGTAAACAGTTCAACCAGTCGATTGGTGAGTTCCAGCTGGTGCAGGGCAAAGTGGCGGATATGTACACCACCCTGAACGCCTGCCGCGCCTATTTATATGCCGTTGCCGGTGCCTGCGACCGCGGCCAGACCTCGCGCAAAGATGCCGCTGGGGTGATCCTTTACTGCGCGGAAAAAGCGACGCAAGTCGCGCTGGACTCCATTCAGTTGCTTGGCGGCAACGGCTATATCAACGAATACCCCACCGGGCGCTTGCTGCGTGACGCCAAGCTGTATGAAATCGGCGCAGGTACCAGCGAAATTCGCCGGATGTTGATTGGCCGTGAACTGTTTACTGAAACCAAATAAAAGGCCGCGCCATGAGCACTGTGAATAGCCAGATCAATCCGCGCAGCGATGTGTTTCAAGCCAACGAAGCCTCCATGCTGGGTGAAGTGAACAAACTGCGTGAGTTGACCGCCGCCGTCGCTCAAGGTGGCGGCTCCAAAGCCCGCGAGCGCCATGAAAGCCGCGGCAAACTGTTTGTGCGTGACCGCATTGATCACTTGATAGATGAAGGCTCGCCGTTTTTAGAGTTTTCTGCCCTGGCAGCCCATAAAATTTACGACAGCGAGATTCCCGCCGCGGGCGTAGTAACCGGCATTGGTCGGGTGTCCGGCGTGGAGTGTGTGATTGTCGCTAACGACGCCACGGTAAAAGGCGGCACCTACTTTCCGCTGACGGTGAAAAAGCACATACGCGCCCAGGAGATCGCCCGCAAGCATCGCCTGCCGTGTATCTATTTAGTTGACTCCGGCGGCGCCTTCCTGCCCCGCCAGGATGAAGTCTTCCCCGACCGCGACCACTTTGGGCGCATCTTCTATAACCAGGCAACCATGTCCGCCGAAGGTATTCCGCAAATTGCCGTGGTCATGGGCTCCTGCACCGCGGGCGGCGCTTACGTACCCGCCATGGCGGATGAGTCGATTATCGTTAAAGAGCAGGGCACGATTTTCCTGGGTGGCCCGCCCTTGGTGAAAGCCGCCACCGGTGAAAGCATTAGCGCCGAAGACCTGGGCGGCGCTGATGTGCACGCCAAAGTGAGCGGTGTCGCCGACCACTATGCGGAAAACGATGCCCACGCACTACAGCTGGCCCGCGACTGCGTGTCGCGCCTGAACTGGCAAAAGCGCGGCAAGCTCGCCATGCAGGCGCCCAAGCCGCCCAAGCTCGACCCTGCTGAGCTCTACGGTATTGTCGGCACCGACCTGAAAAAGCCCTACGACGTCCGTGAAGTGATTGGCCGCATTGTCGACGACTCCGATTTTGACGAATTCAAACGCTACTACGGTGATACCCTGGTGACCGGCTTTGCGCATATTCACGGCTATCCAGTCGGCATTGTGGCCAACAACGGCGTGCTCTTTTCTGAGAGCGCCGTAAAAGGTGCGCACTTTATCGAGCTCTGCGCCCAGCGCAAGATTCCGCTGATCTTCCTACAGAACATTACCGGCTTTATGGTCGGTTCCAAGTACGAACACGAAGGTATTGCCAAGCATGGCGCCAAGCTGGTCACCGCCGTGGCCTGCGCCAAGGTGCCCAAATACACCGTCCTGATTGGCGGTAGCTTCGGCGCCGGCAACTACGGTATGTGTGGCCGCGCCTATGACCCCCACCTGCTGTTTATGTGGCCCAACGCGCGCATTTCAGTGATGGGCGGCGAACAGGCAGCGGGCGTACTGGCCCAGGTGAAGCGCGAGCAGCACGAGCGCGAAGGCCGCGAGTGGAGTAAAGAGGAAGAAGAAGCCTTCAAGCAGCCCACACGGGAACAGTATGAGCATCAGGGCCACCCCTACTACGCCAGCGCCCGCTTGTGGGATGACGGCGTCATTGATCCGCTGCAAACCCGCGATGTGCTGGGGCTCTCTCTGGCTGCCGCGATGAACGCAGAAGTCGAAGAGACACGCTTCGGCGTGTTCCGGATGTAAGGGGCAATCACCATGGCTTACTCAACACTGATTATTGAAGAGGGTGTAGCGCGCCTGACCTTAAACCGCCCCGAGGTGCATAACGCTTTTGACGACAGTTTGATCGCCGAACTGAATGAACACCTCGACCAGTTGCACACCCTTGCTGAAGCGGGTGAGGTGCGCGTAGTAGTGCTGGGGTCTGAAGGTAAAAGCTTCTCTGCGGGTGCCGATCTGAACTGGATGAAGCGCATGGTCGATTACGATCTGGAGGATAACCTCGCCGATTCCCGCAAGCTCGCCGCGCTCATGCACGGCCTGGATACGCTGCCCTGCCCTACCGTCTGCCGTGTGCAAGGCGCCGCCTTTGGCGGCGCGGTCGGCTTGGCGGCCTGCTGCGATGTGGTGATCGCCTCAGGGAAAGCCAAATTCTGCTTGTCGGAAGTCAAGATTGGTCTTTCACCCGCCGTCATCAGCCCTTACGTTCAGCGTGCCCTTGGCGAGCGGCAAATGCGCCGCTATGCGCTAACCGCCGAGGTAATAGACGCGGAAATGGCGCTAGCCTTCGGATTAGTCCACCAAGTGGTGGAACACGATGCGCTGGATAGCGCGGTCGACGACATGCTTACCACCCTGCAGGCAGGTTCACCCCAGGCCCAGCGCGCCACCAAAGCCTTAATGGCCACGGTGGCTCAAGCACCTGACAGTGACGCCACCCGAGAGCATACCTGCCAGGTGATCGCCAAGCTGCGGGTAAGCCAGGAAGGGCAAGAGGGTTTATCCAGCTTTTTTGAAAAGCGCCGCCCCGTCTGGGCTGATTCTAATAACACACCCCACGCTTCGGAGCGTCGCTCATGAGCTACACATCAGTAACTGAAAACGCCGCTCGCACGACCCCTTTTGACACCTTGCTGGTCGCCAACCGCGGTGAAATCGCCTGCCGAGTCATGCGCACTGCACGCCGCATGGGGCTCAAAACCATCGCAGTCTACTCCGACGCCGATGCCAGCGCCCGCCATGTACGTGAAGCCGACGAGGCCGTGCGCTTAGGCCCTGCCGCCGCGCGCGAAAGCTATCTGAATATTGATGCCGTCATCGACGCCGCCAAGCGTACCGGCACCGGCGCTATTCACCCGGGCTACGGTTTTCTCTCTGAGAACGGCAGCTTCGTTAAGGCCCTTGAAGAAGCCGGTATTACCTTTGTTGGCCCGCCCGCCTCGGCGATTGCCGCCATGGGTGATAAATCTGCTGCTAAAGCACGTATGGCCAATGCTGGCGTACCGCTGGTGCCTGGCTACCACGGTGATGACCAAAACGACGCGCTGCTGCGCGCCGAGGCTGACAAGATCGGCTACCCAGTAATGCTCAAAGCCAGCGCGGGTGGCGGGGGTAAAGGCATGCGCGTAGTGGAAAGCGGCGATGGTTTTCAGGCGGCGTTAGATGGCTGCCGCCGTGAATCCAAAGCCGCTTTTGGCGATGACCGGATGCTGATCGAGAAGTACCTGGTGCAGCCACGCCATGTGGAAGTGCAAGTGTTCTGCGACCGTCACGGCAACGGCGTTTACCTGTTCGAGCGGGACTGTAGCGTTCAGCGCCGCCATCAAAAAGTGATCGAAGAAGCCCCCGCCCCCGGCATGACGGCGGAGCTGCGCAGCGCCATGGGCGATGCCGCGGTGCGCGCTGCCCAGGAGATCGGCTACGTGGGCGCAGGCACCGTCGAGTTCCTTTTAGACATTGACGGTTCGTTCTACTTTATGGAAATGAACACCCGTCTTCAGGTTGAGCACCCGGTTACCGAAATGATCACCGGTCAGGACTTGGTGGAGTGGCAGTTGCGCGTGGCCATGGGCGAACCGCTGCCTTGCAGCCAAGACGAGCTAACCATTACCGGCCATAGCTTTGAAGCGCGCATCTACGCCGAAGACCCAGATCAGGATTTCCTACCCGCCACCGGCCTGCTCACACGCTTTGCGCTGGATCTAGCAGGCGCTGGCTTGAGCGCTGACCAGGTACGCCTGGACAGCGGTGTGGAGAGCGGCGATGCGGTGTCGATGCACTACGACCCCATGCTCGCCAAACTGATTGTGCACGGCGCTGACCGGGATGCGGCGCTGGCCACCCTTAACCGTGCTCTGGCGGCGCTGGACGTACAGGGGGTCGTCACTAACCGCGCCTTCTTAATGCGCCTGGCGACTCACCCTGGCTTTAAAAATGTCGAGCTGGATACGCGCTTTATTGAGCGTAACGAAGCCACCCTGTTCGCACCGCGCACCTATGGCATGGAGGCCTACGCCAGCGCCGCGCTGATTGGCCTGAATCAACTCGCCCAGGAGTGCGAAAGCGACTCCCCCTGGGATCGCCACGACGGCTTCCGCCTGAATGCCCCCCACACTATTCGCATTGCGCTGTGTGACCCGGCAAGTGCGCAAGCGCCGGATAGCGATGAAGCGGTAGTGATCGTCGAAGGTAAACGCAGCCCTGGCGAATCACTGTGGAATCTCACTATTGGTGATGAAACCCTTACCGCGAGTTTGCAGTCGCTCACCGGCGATGCGGTAGCGGTTACCTTGAATGGCCACCGCCGCCGCCTGCAGGCGAGGCGCGACGGCCATGTAGTGGTGATGGCCGACCCAAGCGGTGAAACCCGCCTGTTCTGGCGGCGCATTGATGCCATAGATCATGGCCATCATGAAGCGGAGTCTACGCTAACGGCGCCCATGAATGGCACGGTGGTTGCGCTTCTGGTAGAACCTGGCGCTGTTGTCGAAAAAGGCATGCCACTGATGGTCATGGAAGCCATGAAGATGGAGCACACCATGACCGCCCCCGCCGATGGCAGCGTGGAAACCTTCCACTTCCAGGCAGGTGACACGGTCAGCCAGGGCGCCGTTTTACTCGACTTTGCGGCCAACGAATAGGAGTTCACGCTTATGCCACTGCCTACCTCTGTAAAGCTGTTTGAGATGGCTCCCCGGGACGGCCTGCAGAATGAGCCGGGGGCCATCGTGCCTACCGCGACTAAAATTGCCCTAGTCGAGCGGCTTGCCAACGCGGGTATCGCGCACATTGAAGCGGCCAGTTTTGTGTCGCCCAAGTGGGTGCCGCAAATGGGTGATGCGCTTGAGGTGATGGCGGGTATCAAGCACAAGCCTGGCGTGGTCTACTCCGCACTAACCCCCAACCTGAAAGGACTGGAAAACGCCCTAACGGTTGGCGTTGAAGAGGTGGCGGTCTTTGGTGCTGCTTCAGAAGCCTTCTCGCAGAAAAATATCAACTGCTCTATTGCCGAGTCACTGACCCGTTTTGAACCAGTGCTCGATCATGCTCGGGATGCGGGCGTACGTGTGCGCGGCTACGTCTCCTGCGTATTGGGCTGCCCCTACGAAGGCGAGATTGACCCCAGCAAAGTAGCCGAGGTGGCCAAGGCGCTTTATGAGATGGGCTGCTACGAGGTGTCACTCGGCGACACCATCGGCGTCGGCACACCGCTGGCCGCCAAGCGCATGATTGAAGCCGTTCAGCGGCAGGTGCCGATAGAGTTCCTGGCCGCCCATTTCCATGACACCTACGGCATGGCGCTGGCCAACCTGTATGCGGTGATGGAGGAAGGCGTCAGCGTGATTGATGCGGCAACAGCAGGTCTCGGCGGCTGCCCCTATGCCAAGGGCGCCTCCGGCAACGTAGCCACTGAAGACGTGCTCTACCTGCTTGAAGGGCTAGGCATTGAAACGGGTATCGACCTGCAGGCAGTGATCGATACCGGCTACTGGATCACCCAAGAACTAGGCCGCAGGCCCAGCTCCAAAGTCGCTCTGGCGAAAGGCGCTCTCAACCAATAATAATTAAACGCCGCCTGACTTCCCGTTTAGATAAGAAAAAGACATCGGAGAATTACCCATGGCATCACCTGCTCTTACCCTACCCAGCTACTCCAGCAGCATGGCAGACAAGCCCCTGCTGGGCATGACCATTGGCGACAAATTCGACCAAATCGCCACCCAATATGCCGATAACGATGCGCTCATTGTGCTGCATCAGAATATCCACTGGAGCTATCGCCAGCTTCAGGAAGAGGTTAACCGCTGTGCCCGCGCCCTGCTCTCCATTGGGGTTAACAAGGGCGACCGTGTGGCCATCTGGGCGCCCAACTGCAGCGAATGGACGTTAACTCAATTCGCCACCGCCAAAATTGGCGCCATTCTGGTCAACATTAACCCCTCCTACCGCACTCATGAGTTGGAGTACGCGCTGAATCAATCCGGAGCCCGTTTTCTGGTCACCGCCAACAGCTTCAAAAGCTCCGACTACAGCGCCATGCTGTTTGAGCTGGCCCCGGAACTCAACAGCTGCGCTGTAGGGGAGCTTAAGTCGCAAAAGCTGCCTGATCTTGAGTGCATAATTAATTTAAGTAGCGAGAAACTCAGCGGCATGTGGCGCTGGTCTGACCTAATGCAAGAAGCCAGCAAGGTTAGCCAAACCGACGTTGACGACCTACAGGCCACGCTGCAGTTCGACGACGCCATCAATATCCAGTACACCTCCGGCACCACCGGCTTTCCCAAAGGAGCCACACTCTCCCACCACAATATTCTCAACAACGGCTTTTTTGTGGCGGAAAGCATGGGGTTTACCAGCGAAGACCGCCTGGTGATTCCGGTGCCGCTCTACCACTGCTTTGGCATGGTGATGGGCAACCTGGGCTGTATGACCCACGGCGCCACCATGATCTACCCGGACGAGGGCTTCGACCCAGGCAAAGTGCTCAAGGCGGTACATGAACAGAAAGCCACCGCGCTATATGGCGTGCCGACCATGTTCATTGCCGAACTGGATCACCCTGACTTTCCCAGCACCGACCTCTCTTCACTGCGCACAGGCATTATGGCAGGCTCGATCTGCCCCGCGGAGATCATGAAGCAGGTCATCAACAAGATGAATATGAAGGGCGTGCAGATCGCCTACGGCATGACCGAAACCAGCCCGGTATCCACTCAAACCGGCGCCAACGACAGCATTGAAAAACGCGTATCCACCGTGGGCCGCACCCAGCCTCACTTAGAGAACAAAATTGTTGACCCTGGCAACGGCGGCATTCTGCCCCGGGGAGAAATCGGCGAGCTGTGTACCCGCGGCTACAGCGTGATGCTGAAGTACTGGAACAACGATAAGGCCACCGCTGAAGCTATCGATGAAGCGGGCTGGATGCACACCGGCGACCTGGCCACCATGGATGAGGAGGGCTACATCCAGATCGTGGGCCGTATTAAAGATATGGTGATTCGCGGCGGTGAAAACGTCTATCCCAAGGAAATCGAAGAGTTTCTTTACGCTCACCCGGCGATTTCTGAGGTGCAGGTCACCGGTGTGCCGGATAAGAAGTATGGTGAAGAGCTGATTGCCTGGGTGAAACTCAACAGCACCGCGGGCGAAGTAACCGGCGAAGAGCTGCGCGAGTACTGCAAGGGCAAGATCACCCACTTCAAGATCCCGCGCTACTTCAAGTTCGTGGACGAATTCCCGATGACCGTCACCGGCAAAATCCAGAAATTCAAGATGCGCGAAATTTCCATCCAAGAGCTGGGTTTGGATCAAGAGTTATAAGCGATGACGGCTTCCAATCCGTTAGCGGATCACTATCAGCGTGGCCTGCACGCTGATGAGGTGCTGGCGCAAATAGATGCTCACTACCCCGCTGGCCCCACGCTGCATCAACTGGCCCCCTTGGACCAGCTGCATATTGGCGGCGTGGCGGCCTCCACTCGCTTGCTAAACTTACTCAATCCGACCACTCATCGGCAGGTGCTGGATATTGGCGCGGGGCTGGGCGGTTTGATGCGGCAGGGAGCGTCACTGGGCTTTCAGCTGACCGGGCTGGATATCACCCATGGCTTCAGTGCACTGAACAGAGCGTTGAGCTCAAGGGTAAAACAGCTTTCCACACCACCACTCACCTGGGTAACGGGTAGTGCCAGCGCCCTGCCGTTTGCTGATAACAGCTTTGACGCCGTACTGTTTCAACATAGTCTGTTAAACATGCCCGACGCTACCAGGGTCATCGCAGAGAGTCGTCGCGTTCTGCGCCCTGGTGGGCAGTTAGCTATGCATGAAGTGGTCAGCGGCCCCAACGTGGCGCAGCTTCGCTACCCGGTTCCGTGGGCAGCTAATTCCGAGCACTCCCATTTACTTAACCTGTCTGAGCTGACTCGGCTGCTTGAAACCGGCGGCTTTCAACTTGAACACGTGGACGACTGGAGTGAAATGGCCTTGGCGTGGCGCCAGCACCAACGGCAAAAAGAGCAGACGCCACGACAAGCCGTGCTGTCACCCCAGTGGGTATTTGGCGACCGCTTTCTGACAATGGGTAAAAATTTAGTCGATAATCTGGCTCAAGGCGCAATTAAAGTGGTGGAAATCAAAGCCAGTTGCTAATCTGAAGAGCAATAGCTTTTTCCTCCCTACCCATGGGTATGCGGCAATAGTTGGGTATGAAACGATAGGTATATGAGAAATGCCAATCAAACGCTTGGCAAGCACCCTGCTCTGCTGCTCAGTTCCCTGGTTTAGCAGCTACGCCGACGACGCCCCGCCGGTCATGGCGTATACCGCTCCCAATAGCGAACTTATGCAGCTGGATAACGGCGTTATCTTAGAAGGTAGCGACCTTCAAAGCCTTGATAATTATACCAGCGGTTTTCGAGTCACCGCAGGCTACAGCCCCTGGCGGCTCCCGCAACTCGATATTGGCGCTGAAATTGCCTACCGGGAAAGCGAAGAGATCTCCACTTCCTCCGGTGTTAACCCCCTCATCATGGATACACTCAGTTTGGGAGGCGCCATTGTTGCCGGAGTTCGCATGGGTGCTTTCAGCATCTATGCGAAGTCCGGTATCACAGAATGGCGTGGTGAAAGTGATCTGGAAGGCGCCGATGAAAGCGGTACAGCATTGCTGCAGGGCTTCGGCGCCACCATGACGATTAACCGACTCGTCAGCCGGCTAGAGTACGAACGCATCGACGCTCCCACCCTCAACCACCTCAATATGCTAAGCGCCTCCTTACATCTGCCGTTTTAAGCTCACTCGCGGTTATGGTTTGGCGGTGTCCAGATCGGCACATCTTCCCGTTGCGGCTCGGGCCAATCCTGCTGCATGGCGCTATTCAATGACTCCTCCAGTTTCATAAATAGCTCACCGTAGCGGGGGCTGAAGCTGATGCCCTCTTCGATCTCTTTCCAGGCTTCAAACAATTCATCCTCGTGGGCATCTTCGTTTTGTACAAAGGCCCAGGTCATCTGCTTCGCTCGCATGGGGTGCACGCCCATGGCCGTCAGCGCGTGACCACCCAGCTCCAGCGCTGAGTGGTAGGTTTCACTGATCACGTCATCTGCGCCCGCATCACGCAACTGATAGCCGTGACCACGGTCGAAGGCGCGGGCCAGCACCCACACTTGGGGGTAGGCATGCTTCACATGCTTAACCATCTGAACAGCACGCTCACGATCGTCTAACGCGATAACCAGTAATCTAGCGTGCTCAATCCCTGCAGTCTCTAGCAAGTCGGAGCGGCTGGCATCGCCAAAGTAGCTCTTGATGTTAATTTTGCGCAGGTTCTCGATCTGCTCGATCTCGAGATCCAGCGCCACGATGGGGATATTATTGGCGCGCAGCAAGCGACAGATAATTTGTCCAAACCGCCCTACCCCCGCAACGATAACCGGTGCCTGCTCCTCAATAGCATCGGCTTCGCGATCATCGTTTTTAGCGATAAGGTAGCGCGGTAGCACCAGCCGGTCATAGGCAATAAATAGCAACGGCGTTAAGAACATTGATAGCGCCACCACCAGTGAGAGAATCTGGGAGATATCGGTAGGAATCACGTTGTTTTGAACGCTGTAGGTCAGCAGCACAAAGCCGAATTCACCGGCTTGAGCAAGGCTTAAAGTGAATAGCCATCCGTTGCTACCATGCACTCGAAATAGCAGCGCCAAGCCCAGCAGAATCACACCTTTAACAACGATAACCGCCACGCCTAGCGATAACACCGTGCCCCACTCCGCTGCTAACACCGAGAAGTTGATGCCCGCCCCTACGGTAATAAAGAACAACCCCAGTAGTAGTCCTTTGAAGGGCTCAATATTGGCTTCCAGCTCGTGCTTAAATTCACTGTTGGCGAGCACCACCCCGGCCAGGAAAGCACCTAGGGCAGGAGATAAATTGACCACACTCATCAAAGCGGCGATGCCAATCACCAGCATCAGCGCCATAGCGGTAAACACCTCGCGCAGGCCAGAGCCAATCACATAGCGAAACAACAGCGGCATCAAATAGTAGCCGCCGGCGATGACACTAACGATGGCCCCCACGACCACTAAAGCGTGCGCCCAGCCGGGCAAGTGGGCTACCAGGCTTAAGCTGGCATGGCCGTCATCGCCGCCCGCGCCCATTAATTCCGGCAGCGCCAGCAGCGGAATCAACGCCAGCATTGGGATCACCGCAATATCCTGGAACAGCAGCACCGAAAAAGCGCTGCGCCCACCTTCGGTTTTGGCCAGCCCCTTCTCATTGAGTGTTTGCAGCACAATCGCCGTAGAGGAGAGCGCGAAAATCAGCCCCACTGCTAGTGCCGTCTGCCAAACGAGCCCCAGCCACCAGCCGATAGCGCTACCTGCCGCTGCGGTTAGCACGACCTGAAGCCCGCCCAGGCCAATCAGCCGAACCCGCATGGCCCACAGCCCCTTGGGATCAAGCTCCATGCCCACCAAAAATAGCATCATCACCACGCCGAACTCGGCAAAGTGCTGAATGGTGGTGGTCTCCTGCCCCACCAGCCCCAGAATCGGGCCAATCACGACCCCAGCAACCAGATATCCCAGCACAGACCCCAGACCAAAACGCTTGGCTAGTGGTACCGCGATCACCGCGGCGACAAGGTAAATAAAGGCTTGAATAAAATAGCCGGTCATCGTGACTCCTCAAAATTGAACGCTCTGCTTGACTTCCCTGAGCAATCAGGTAGCGTACTAGTACGCTAGTACATTACAGGTTACCTGGTGGCAGACATGACAACAGACGAACACTACCAGGCTGAGCTCATTCGCCATTTGCTCGCTATTGACTCACCTAAAGCAATGGACGCAGCGCTGGCGAGCCTGCTAACGCCTGCAGAGTATCAAGAAATCAGTAAACGCCTACAAATTTTTAAGCTGCTGCGCGAAGGGGTGCCCCACCGCAAAATTGCCGAAACCCTGGGCGTGGGTATCGCTACGGTTTCGCGGGGTTCCCGCGCGCTTACCACGCTACCCTCTTCAAGCCCTTCTTCACGGACTGATTGATCATGACCACTGCTGACACGCACGCCTCATCAGGCCCGCAGCCTTTTACGCTGCCACGCAAACCTCACTATGTGACCTTGGCGGCGGACTGCGACTTCTTTGCCCTGTTTCAAAAAATCGAACGCCGCTTTGATACCTGCTACATGCTGGAGTCGCTGGGTGAAGATAGCCACATGGCACGTCACTCGATTATTGGCTTCGACCCTGAGTACACCCTCTACGCCAACGGCAACACGCTGACCATCCAAGAGCGTGATGGCAACGCCAACCACTACCCAAGCGACAACCCCTACGAGCTGCTGCGCAGCCTGATTCCGCAGAATATTATTTCCCGCAAGTACGCTGGCGGGCTAAGCGGCTATCTTGGCTATGACGCCATGCAGTACTTCGAGCCATCGCTTGCGTTAAAAGCCAGCGATGATTTCGACACCTTCCGCTTTGGGCTCTACAAAGATGGCCTGATCCTCGACAAGATGACCGGGGAAGTCACCTACTTCTACTACGACAACAGCCGCTACGAATTTTTGCAGACGCTGATCAATGCAGACGATGAGCCAGCAGGCCCGCTGCAGATTACCGCGCTGGGCGACACCATGAGCCAGGCAGAGCACGCCGAGGCGGTGGCCAAGGTGAAGCAGGATATTATTGACGGTAAGGTGTTCCAGTGTGAAGTCGGCTTTAAAAAGCGTTTTAGTATTAAAGGCGATACCCTGGCGCTGTACGACCAGCTGCGCACCATTAACCCCTCACCGCAGATGTACTACGTTAAATTCGGCGAGCAGAAACTCATTGGCGCCAGCCCTGAACTGCTATTCCGACTGCGCCAAGGCGAGATGGAGACGTTTCCGCTGGCAGGTACCACCCTGCGCGGCAAAACGCCCCAAGAGGATACCCAGTTGGCCCGTGCGCTGCTCAACGATCCGAAAGAGATCGCCGAACACAACATGATCGTCGACCTGCATCGCAACGATATTGGCCGGGTGGCACAGTTTGGCACGGTGAAAGTACGTAGCCTGATGGATATCAAGCGCTTTAGCCACGTGCAGCATATCTCCAGCGAGATCGTCGGCATCATTGCCGAAGGCGAAGATATGTTTACCGCCCTGGCCAGCAACTTTCCGGCGGGGACACTCACCGGCGCGCCCAAGATAGAAGCGATGAAGATTATCGACGACCTGGAAACCGATGGCCGCGGCCCCTACGGTGGCGCGGTGGGTCAGTTCTCGTTTAACGGCGACTGTACCTTTGCCATTCCCATTCGTACGGTATTCGTCAACGGCGAGCGCGCTTACGTGCAAACCTGCGGCGGCAACGTGTATGACAGCAACGCCGAAGATGAGTACGAAGAGATTCGCCGCAAATTTGCCGGCACCCGCAAGGCCTTGACCCCCTTTATGAGCACGGAAACGGAGAGCCCCGCATGAAGGTGCTGATCATCGATAACTACGACTCCTTCACCTATAACCTCTACCAGTTCATCGGTGAGATTCTAACCACGGAGAAGAATCGCGGCGGGCTGGCCAGCTTTGAAATACTCGTTAAGCGTAATAATCAGATCGATTTCCAGACGATCGAAGCCATGGCGCCGGATCGTATTATTATCTCCCCCGGCCCCGGCTCCCCGGATGACCCGCGCTACTTTGGCGTGTGCGCTGAGGTGATCGGAAAACTGGGTAAGACCACCCCGCTGCTGGGCGTTTGCCTGGGCATGCAGGGTATTGTGCACGTGTTTGGCGGCAAGGTAGTGAAGGCACCGCTGCCGATGCATGGCAAGATCAGCCCGATCAACCACAATAACGCCTCGGTGTTTAACGGCGTGCCCGACCAGCTTGAGGTAATGCGCTACCACTCGCTAATTGCCGATGCGACCACCCTGCCCGAGTGCCTGGAAGTAACCGCCACCGTGGGAACCCTGGAAGCTGACAATTTCGAGCAGCGCAGCGGCTGGCAGGCACTGGGTGAGTTTGAGCTGATGGGCGTTAAACACCGGGAGTACCCGATTCATGGCATCCAGTTTCACCCGGAATCGTTTGCCACTGAAGGCGGCAAAGAGCTGATCGCTAATTTTCTTTTCGCGCCCGGCAATCACACCAGAGCGTAGGCACCCAGCATAGGGTGGCTAAACGGGTGGCTAAATGAGGTTCAATGAAACCGTTAGCCACCCTACACAGACCAGATTTACGACAACCGTTAGCCAGAACGTCACTTGAAAGGCGGTTTTTTGAGTTTTATGCCGCAGCCGCTGTTGGGCCAGTAACGCACCCGGCCAGCCCCCCACTATCCCAAGCAGATGTAGCGACTTTTCACTCACCCGACGGCGGTTGTTAATAGCCGCCTTTTTGTCGATAGCGTAAGTGATATAAGCGATAACGCTAATCAAAGCGTAAAAAGCGACGATTGGAATCACAGTGGAGACTCTTGAAGGGTTAGGCGCTATTTGCGTCGCTGAGAAGGTTTACCGCCCGCCGCTGGCTTACCGCGGCCGTTACCCACGGGCTTACCTTTAGCACCGGGCTTGCCGGGGGCTTTACCGCCCTTGGGGTGCGGCTTGCCTGCCACACCGCCTTTCGGGCCGGTACCTGTTTTTCCACTGACTTTTCCGCTGGCGGCTTTTTTACCTTTGGGAAGCGGTTTAACCCCGGTGGCTTTGGCACCAGTTGCCTTCGCACCTGCTTTGGCCGGCCGCCTTTTCGCAGCAGGCGGTTTTGCCTTTCCTGCGCCTGAGCTGTAGTTGGGTCTTTCTGGCTTCGCTTTACTCTTCTTCTCGGGTGCCGCCTCTGAGCGTTCGGTCAAGGCGATAATGGTATCAATCTCTTTAGGCGTGAGATCGCGCCAGTCACCCAGGGCTAAGCCTTTAAGCGACACATTCATAATCCGCGTGCGGATCAGTTGGGTAACCTCATAGCCGAAGTATTCGCACATACGGCGAATTTGCCGATTGAGCCCCTGTACCAATGTAATCGTGAATACAAAGGTGGACTCTTTTTGTAACTTGCAGCGCTTGGTCACCTTGCCCAGAATCGGCACGCCGCGCTGCATACCCTCGATAAACTCGTCGGTAATCGGCTTGTTCACCGTCACCTGGTACTCTTTTTCGTGGTTGTTATTGGCGCGCAGAATCTTATTAACCAAGTCACCATTATTGGTCAAAAAAATCAACCCTTGGGAGTCTTTGTCGAGCCGCCCAATGGGGAAAATACGTGTGCCATGCTTCACAAACTCAACGATATTGTCCTTTTCGCTGGACTCGGTGGTACTGACAATGCCCACCGGCTTGTTCAGCGCGATCAGCACCAGATCCTCCTCCTCCTGAGGCTCGATCTCCTGACCATTGACCTTCACCAAGTCTCCCGCCACCACCTGATCGCCAGTGGTGGCACGGCGACCGTTAATCCACACGTTGCCCTGCTCCACAAAGCGGTCGGCTTCACGGCGGGAGCACATACCGCTCTCGCTAATGTACTTATTGATCCGGGTAGATTTTCGAAACGACATAAACCGCCACGTGGCTAATGGGTAATAAGCAAACAGTTAAAAAGAGGAGCCGGGCTCCTTTAAGAAGGCCAACTCCTCGTCGGTAGAGGCCCGCCCCAACAAGGCGTTACGGTGCGGGTAACGCCCAAAGCGATCGATAATCGCCTTGTGGCGCACTTCAAAGTCGTAGTTATTCTCTAACCCCGGCTGGTCAAACAACTGCATCGCCAGCTTATGAATGGCCACGGATTCGCTATGCATATAGGGCATATACAAAAACGCACGCTGCTCGCTGGTTAGTTCTGCGTCTGCCCCAGCGGCGACGGCCTCTTGCGCTAGCGCCAGCGCTAAAGCATCCGTGGCAAAGGCGCGAGCATCATCACGGTAAATATTGCGCGAGAACTGATCCAGCACAATGATCTCTGCCAGTCGCCCTTCGGCCGTTTTCCGCCATGGGTAACACTCGCACTGTGAAGCCTGCGTATGCAGTGCGCCAAATCGCTGCAAGATCATCCGATCCATCTCAGGGTCTTTTTTAAACCATTGAGCAGGCGTCAACGCCTCAAACCAGAAATCGAGTACCGCTTGAGCCTCTAAGGACATTGACGCCTCCTGCTTAATGAAGTTTAAAAATGCCGATGTTGCCTAATCGGTATTGCTTAGCCCGTGTTACGTAGACCCGCCGCTATCCCCGCCATGGTGACCATCAGTGCACGGGAAAGATCGGCGCTAATGGCCCCATCGGCGTCGCGGTTCCGCTGCAGCAGCTCCGCCTGCAGGCCGTGGAGCGGATCGATGTAGGGATTACGCACATCAATCGCCTGGCGAATCAGCGGCGTATTCTCCAGCAGTTTCTCCTGCTGCAAGATATCCAGCACGGCCTCTTCCAAGCGCCCAAAGCGTTCACGCAGCTGTTTACCCAATGCCTTCAACGAGGGTTCATCGACCAAGCGGTGCTCGTAGTAAGCGGCAATCGCCACATCGGCTTTGGCCAGCAGCATCTCCAGCATGTCCAGGTAGGTGCCAAAGAAGGGCCACTCATTGCGCATCTCTTGCAGCACATCACGCCCGCCGGGCTGCTCCAAGCGTCGCGAGAAGGCTTCGCCGCTGCCCAGCCACGCCGGTAACATTAAGCGAATCTGCGTCCAGGCGAAAATCCATGGGATGGCGCGCAGGGTTTCCACCCCGCCATCCTGGCGCCGCTTGGTGGGGCGTGAGCCCAACGGCAGCCTGCCCAAGGCACCTTCTGGTGTGACCGCCCGGAAATAGGGGACAAAATCGGGGTCTTCGCGCACCACGCCTACATAGGCGGTATGCGCTACTTTGGCGAGCTGATCCATCTCCTCGCGCCAGTGGGGTTCCGGAGCACGCGGTGGCAGTAGCGTGGCTTCCAGCACCGCGCAGGCGTAGATCTCCATGGAGCGAAGGGCGATATCGGGCTGACCAAACTTGAAGCGAATCATCTCGCCCTGCTCGGTCACCCTCAAACTGCCGTTTACCGAACCGGGGGGCTGGGAGAGAATCGCCGCATGCGCTGGGCCGCCGCCACGGCCCACGGTGCCGCCACGACCGTGGAACAGGGTCAAATCAACGCCGTGTCGGTGACACACATTCACCAACGACTCCTGAGCGCGATACTGCGCCCAGGCAGCGGCTAACTGACCGGCATCTTTTGCTGAGTCCGAGTAGCCAATCATGACCTCCTGACGGTCATCGATCAGAGAACGGTAGCCCGGTATCGCCAGCAGTTGATCCACCACATCGCCTGCGTGATCCAGGTCGTTAAGGGTTTCAAACAGCGGTGCAATAGGTAGCGTTACCTGCCCTCCCACCTCTTTCATCAGCAGCGCCACGGTGAGCACGTCCGAGGGCTCAGCGGCCATGGAAATGATGTAAGTTCCCAGCGCTTCGGAATGTTCCTGTGCTATGACTTTGAAGGTATCCAGCACTTCGCGGGACTCGGCGGAGCATTCCCAGCGGCGCGGAATCAGCGGGCGACGTGAAGTTAGTTCCTCAAGCAGAAAAGCCTGACGTTTGGCTTCGTCCCACTCCTGGTAATGGCCCAGACCCAGGGCGCTAGTCAGCTCTTCAATCACCTGGGCATGGCGGCTGGCCTCTTGGCGCAGATCGAGCTTGGTTAGGGTGACGCCAAAAACGGCTACCCGGCGCAGAGTATCCAGCAGCGCGCCGTTAGCGATAGTGTCCAGCCCCACATCGCATAGCGAACGGTAGCAGGCGAGCAGCGGTGAATAGAGCTGGTCGCGGGTTTCGATAATCGGCCCGCCGTTATAGTTGTGCCCTTCCAACTCTGCTTTGGCCCAATCCCGGGTGGACTCCATGCGTGCGAGCAGACGTTTAAGCACTTCGCGGTAGGGCTCGGCCACATCCCCCGCCTCGGCTTTGAGCGCACTATTCGCCTTCCACATGGAGAGCTCGGTTTTAAGCTGTTCGAGATCGCGTAGATAAAGATCGGCGGCCATCCAGCGACCTAACAGCAGCACCTCGCGGGTCACTTTAGCTGTGACGTTGGGGTTGCCATCGCGGTCGCCGCCCATCCAGGAGGCGTAGCGAATGGGGGCGGCATCCAGTGGCAGGCGTTCACCGGCGGTATCCAGCAGCAGGTTATCCAAATCTCTATGGAAATCTGGCACCGCCTGCCACAGCGAGTTCTCAATCACCGCAAAGCCCCACTTGGCCTCGTCCACCGGGGTGGGCCGCTCGTGGCGAATCTCATCGGTATGCCACGCCTGGCTAATCAGTTCTTCCAGGCGGCCCTGGGCGCGGGCACCCCGCTCAGGGTAGTCATCTGAGCTCTCAATAGCGGTGAGGCACTCATCAATGGCGTCATATTTTTGGATCAAGGTACGCCGGATAACTTCCGTGGGGTGAGCGGTGAGCACCAACTCTACGCGCATATTGGCGAGGGCCTCGACCAGTTTACGCGGTGAGTTGCCCGCCTGCTGAGCACGCTCAAGCAGTTCACCCAACACCGGCTGGGAGCCAGGCTTGTAGTCCTCAACCCGACGAAAGCGCGCCCGGTAGTGCTGCTCGGCAATATTGGCTAGGTTTAAAAACTGGTTGAACGCCCGGGTGACCGGCAGCAGATCCCGCTCGGGCAGCTCGCGCAGGTACTCGATCAATTCGCGCTGCTGCAGCGAGTCGCCCTGGCGCCCGCGCTTGGCGTGGGCGCGAATGGTTTCAATTTTATCGACAAATGCCTGGCCCAAATCATCGGCAATGGTGCGCCCCAGGCTATCGCCCAGAATACGCACGTTATCACGCAGGGATTCGTGTAGGTCGTGACTCATTGGCATGGCCTCCTTGCAGGGGTCGCATCATTATTAAATCAGGAATGTGTAGATTGTTTTTCTTCTGCTTTCGCCGCCTGCCAGTGGGCTTCCATCTCGTCTAGGGAAGCCTCCGTTAATGGCCGCTGGGCAGCGCTAAGCTCGCGCTCGACAAAACGGAAACGGCGCTCAAACTTGGCATTGGTCGCGCGCAGGCACTGCTCCGGGTCAGCCTTCAGCGTGCGGGCAAGATTGGTCACTGCAAACAGCAAGTCGCCGACTTCTTCCTGGGCGTGCTGTTGATCACCGGCGGCGAGCGCCTCTTCCACTTCGGCCAGTTCTTCACGAATTTTAGCCACCACGCCGCGCGCATCGGGCCAGTCAAAGCCTACCCGAGCCGCGCGTTTAGACAGCTTGGCAGCACGGCTAAGCGCGGGCAGCGTGCGCGGTACATCGTCGAGCACAGAGGGCTGCTCAACGGCCCTTTCAGCACGCTCATCGGCTTTAAGCGCCTCCCAGCGGCTGTTGACCTGCTGGGTTTGTACTTCCTCGGCATTCACACCCGGCGGGCGGCGGGAAGCCAGGGTGCCTTCCGGGAATACGTGAGGATGGCGGCGCAGCATTTTGGCGGTCAGCGTATCGACGATATCGGCAAAGTCGAAGCGCTGCTCTTCCGCGCCGAATTGGGCGTAGTAGACCACTTGAAAGAGCAGATCGCCCAGCTCGCCGGGTAGCTCGTCAAAAGCGCGCCGTTCGATGGCATCAGCGACCTCGTAGGCTTCTTCCAGGGTGTGAGGCACAATAGTGTCCCAATCCTGCTGGAGATCCCAGGGGCAGCCCTGCTCCCGGTCGCGCAGCACCTGCATCAAGGTCAGCAGGTCATCGATACCGTGACGCATTATGCTCCTCCCTTGCGAACTTGTTGATCCAGGTCGGCGTTGCGCAAACGACGTACTTCGGTAACGTTGGGCAACTGCTGGATACGCGAGAACAACCGCCCCAGGGATTCAAGGCCATCGACTTCCAGAGTAATGCGCAGCCGGGCAATGCCTTCATCGGTATCGGTGAGCGTGTTCACGGCGAGTACGTTGACCTTTTCATTACCCAGCAGGCCCGTGACATCGCGCAGCAGCCCGGAACGATCCCAGGCCTGAATCTCGATGGTCACCGGATAACGAGTTTGGGCGCGCTCGCCCCACTCCACTTCGATAATGCGCTGGGGTTCGTCCAGGCGCAATTGCAGAATATTGCTGCAGTCCTGGCGGTGCACGGTGACACCACGCCCCTGGGTAATAAAGCCGATAATCGGTTCGCCGGGCACTGGGCGGCAGCAGTTGGCCATACTGGTTTTAAGGTTGCCAACACCGAGCACCGTGATATCGCTTTTGGTGGCTTTGCTGGATTGACGCTTTGGCTTGGCCAGCAGGCGGTCGAGCTGCTCCTGGTCATCGGTTTCACCAAATAGCTGCTGGGCCTGGTGCAGCACCTGACCGATACGCAGGTCACCGGCGCCGATGGCCGCGTACATGTCCTCGGCGTTTTGGTAGTTGACGGCCTTGGCCAGTTTGGGCAGATCGAGGCCCTCGACATCCAGGCGGCGCATTTCTCGGTCAAACAGCACGCGCCCCTCATCCAGGTTTTGATCCCGCGCCTGATGTTTAAACCACGCCTGGATTTTGGCCCGTGCCCGGGAAGTACGTACATAGCCCAGGCTGGGGTTTAACCAGTCGCGGCTTGGCCCCCCCTTGGTGGCGGTAAGAATTTCAATCTGCTGGCCAGTTTTTAACTTGTAGGTGAGCGGCACAATGCGCCCGTTAATCTTGGCGCCCCGACAGCGGTGGCCAATTTCGGTATGCACCCGATAGGCGAAATCGATCGGTGTGGCAATCCGCGGCAGATCAATCACGTGACCGTCGGGAGTGAAAACGTAAATGCGGTCAGGCGCCACATCGCTCGAGAGCCCTTCGCGGAGATCGCCAAAGCCGCCCACTTCGTCCTGCCACTCCAGTACCTGACGCAGCCAGGCAATTTTCTCTTCGTAGCTACGGCTTTTGGCGTTGGTATCGTGCCCTTTGTAGCGCCAGTGGGCACACACGCCCAGTTCCGCCTCGTCGTGCATGGCGAAGGTGCGGATCTGGATTTCAAGTACTTTATTTTCCGGCCCCATAACAGCGGTGTGCAGCGACTGGTAGCCGTTCTTTTTGGGGTTGGCGATGTAGTCGTCAAACTCGTTGGGCACATGGTGCCAGCGCGAGTGAATAATCCCCAGCACGGTGTAGCAGTCCGCCACTTCCGGCACCAGTATGCGCACCGCACGTACATCGTGCACCTGCGAGAAGTCGATCCGCTTACGCTTCATTTTGCGCCAGATCGAGTAGATATGTTTGGCCCGACCATCCACATCGTAGCGGTGGATGTGCTGCGCTTCCATCAAGCTCTTGATGGTTTCGACCACATCGTGAATATAGCGGTCGCGGTCGAGGCGCTTTTCCGCCAAAAGCTTGGCGATCGCTTTGTACTCATCTTCATGCAGGTAACGAAACGATAGGTCTTCCAGCTCCCACTTCAGTTGCCCAATGCCTAAGCGGTGCGCTAACGGCGCATAGATATCGGCAACTTCTCTGGCAACCTGTAAACACTTTTCCCGGGGAGCATCCTTTACCTGACGTAGGGCACAGGTACGTTCAGCAATTTTGATCAACGCCACGCGTACATCGCCCACCATGTTAACCAGCATCTTGCGCAGGTTCTCCTGCTGATTGTGCTGGCCCATCCCATGGTCAGGCGCCAATGGGTAGCTGATCGCGGCCATTTGCAGCACGCCATCAATCAGGCTGGCTACTTCTTCGCCAAAACGCTTTGCTACCGACTCGAGGCTCAGCAATCCTTCCCGCACCGCGCGGTAGAGAACGGCGGCCTCAAGTGTCGCCTGATCTAGTTTTAATTCACCAAGAATATCGGCCATTTCCAGACCCATGCGAAAGCTAGAGCCTGGCGACAGCCATACACGATGGGTACGCGGTGCCTCAAGCTCTAACTGCTCAGCGAGCTCACAGGCCTCGACTAAACGCTCAGGTTCACGTACACGCACATCCTCCTGAAGGCGCGTTAACCATTGTTGTATGTCCACCTTTCCGCTTGCGGTTAGCGGCTGGTCTTCACGCACTTTCACCATGACAATCACTCATCCTTTCAGGGAGACGGTCTCTACATGACCGCCACCGTGGCTTGATGCGATGGGGAAACGTCTAGTCCCCGTACTCGAACAGCATCAGCGTTTCCATATGCGCAGTGTGAAGGAACATATCCGCCACTGCTACTTGCTTGACTCGGTAACCCGCATGCACAAGATGTGCCGCATCCCGGGCAAGCGTCGCCGGATCACAGGAAATATAGACCACCCTGGGTACCGGGTGGCGCGCCAGCGCCTGACAAATGACTTCAGCACCACTACGCGGCGGGTCGAGTACCAGCGCATCGCTACCGCCATACTCAGTTAATAGCGCATTTACGCTGGCAGCGCTGTTCAAATCAGCCTGTTGGCCGCTAACCATCAGTTGGTTACGCTTGGCATTAATGGCTATGCGCGCCACCATGGCAGGGTTACCTTCCACCGCATGCACCTCCGCGCCCGCTGCCGCTATGGGCAAGCTAAAATTTCCGATACCGGCAAAAAAGTCGAGTAGTTTTTGCCCTGACCTGGGCGCAAGCCACTGGATGACCTGGGCGATCATTTGCTGATTAACCTGGGCGTTGACCTGTAAAAAATCCCCCGGTGCAAAACTTAAGCTAAGCGGTGGCTGACCATCCACCGCTAGCGACTCTTCAAGCGCCGGCGCTGCGCCATGCCAGTGCAGTGTGGGTGTTTCACGCCCCAACCAGGTGCCTAGCGCCACTTTTTGCTGCTGCGCAAAGGCTTGCCAGCGTTCAGCGTCCCCGGCGTGCTCTTTTAACTGACGAACCAACACAACCTGCGCGGTTGCCGTTGCCAATAATTCGATGTGCCCTACCTGGCGCGGCGCCTCTAACGTACTCAGCAGCTCACGCAGAGGGGATAACAGGCGCTGTAAGGCATCGACCAATACCGGGCAGCGCTCAATATCCACCAGGCGGTGGCTATGAGCGGCACGAAACCCCAGGCGCGTAGTGCCCTGGCTGTCGACTTTGACCCCTAGCCGTGCCCGGCGCCGATAGCCCTGATCGCCGCCTTGAATCGAGCCGATTTCGTCTAGCGTTATACCCTGGCGAGCAAATAGATCACGCACTACTTCACGTTTATGGGCGCGCTGGGCGTCGACACTGAGGTGCTGTAAATCGCAGCCGCCGCAGTGGCCAAAATGTGGGCAAGGCGGTGTGACACGCAGCTCGGAAGTGGTTAGCAACGATTTGATATGCGCTTCGTCGAAGCGTTTGCGGGTCAGATGAATCGCCACTTCGACCTGTTCACCGGGCAGCGCCTGATCGACAAATACGGTTTTCCCGTTGGCTGCGTGGGCAACCCCACGCCCATCATGAGCCAAACGTTCAATGATCAGCGGCGACGCATCCTCTATAGCAGTATGCGGAGCCTTACCACCCGGTGTGCGCGCCAGCCCAGAATGCCCTGATGCGGGCCTGGCTGGCCGCCGTTTTCCCAACATGGCCATCATTATACTCCTGGGGCAAATAGGCCAGTGGAGAGATAACGATCACCACGGTCACAGACGATAAACACAATCACCGCATTTTCGGTTTGCTCCGCGATACGTAGCGCACCGGCCAAGCTGCCCCCCGATGAGACCCCAGCCAGAATGCCCTCTTCACGGGCCAGACGGCGCATATGCTCCTCGGCCTCTTGCTGACCAATATCGAGGGTGACATCCACCCGCGGCGCCTCAAAAATAGCGGGCAGGTACGCTTCTGGCCAGCGGCGAATACCGGGAATACTGGCGCCATCGGCAGGCTGTAAGCCGACAATTTGAATAGCCGGATTTTGCTCTTTCAAATAGCGCGACACCCCCATAATGGTGCCCGTGGTGCCCATGGAACTGACGAAGTGAGTCACCTCGCCCCCGGTTTGCTGCCACACCTCTGGGCCGGTGGTGCGATAGTGCGCTAACGGATTATCCGGGTTGGCGAACTGGTTAAGCGGTTTGCCTTCGCCTCTAGCAATCATGCCATCGGCAATGTCCCGCGCCTCTTCCATGCCCCCGGCTTTGCTGGCAGAGATTAATTTAGCCCCAAAAGCAGCCATCGCCTGCTTACGCTCTTCCGAGGCGTTTTCCGGCATTACCAACACCATCTGATACCCCTTGATCGCCGCCGCCATGGCGAGCGCGATACCGGTATTGCCGGAGGTTGCCTCAATCAGCGTATCGCCGGGGGTAATATCACCCCGCGCTTCTGCTTCATGGATCATGGAGAGCGCAGGGCGGTCTTTGACCGAGCCGGCAGGATTATTGCCTTCAAGCTTAGCCAACAAGGTATTGTTACGCCCAGCGTTAATGCGCTTCAGGCGTACAAGGGGCGTGTTGCCAACTACATCTTCTAGCGTGGGATAGCCCTTGAGATCGTTCATGAATATTCCTTATCGTCACCGTTATGCTGCATTATATCGGTGCTGCCTTGGGCTGGACAGGCAACCTCATTGAATCAACGAGTTCTTTTCATGTCTTTGAACACCCGTCTTCTATTCGCCTTACTCGGTTTTCCGCTACTGGTATACGCCATGATGGCCGTACTACTGGTCATACAGAGTGACACGCAAGCGCGTACGGCACAGCAAGCGCACTTGGAAAGTGCCGCCGAGCTGTTGGCACCAAGCCTTGCTGATGCGATCGTCAAGGGTGATACCCAGCACCAGGAAATCCTTGCGCGTCAGCTCCGCAATATGCAGGGACTTCGCGGGGTTGCGTTATTTAATCAACAAGGCAGCCTTATCTTACAGTTGGGTCAAGCCCCCTCTTCGTTACTCAACGCCCCCGCTGATCACCAATTGATCATGGAAGAGGACGTTTGGCGGCTGCGTTTGCCGCTAGAGGCTCCTCAGCTCAGTACCAGCCAGACCAGCACAAGACAAGCCAGCCCAGCAAGCAACAGTAGCGTTGGCTGGCTAGATATCGAAATGGACACGCGAGCGCTCACCCTAGTGCGCTATAAGTTGATCGCCAGCCTCAGCCTCGGCGGCATGTTGCTGGGCCTGCTGCTGTTTTTAGTCGCTTTTGCCATCAGCCGCTACGCCACCCGCCCTATCGAAGAAGCCAACCAAGCGCTTTATCGACTATCCCGCGGTGACTATCGATTGGGTTTGGCACCCTCTAATGCGACAGAGCTTCACCACCTGAGTGGTCATATTAACGCCCTGGCAGAGCACTTTCAGCAGGCCCAGCGAAATATGCAAACGCAAATTGAGCAGGCCACCAGCGAGCTGCAAGAGTCAATGGAAACCATTGAGGAGCAGAATATCAAGCTCGATTTGGCTCACCGCAGCGCGCTACGAGCTAACGCCGTGAAGTCTGAATTTTTAGCCAATATGAGCCATGAGATCCGTACACCGCTGAACGGTATTATCGGCTTCTGTCGGTTACTGGGGCGCTCATCACTGGATACACGTCAGCAGGAGTGGCTGCAGCACGTACACCGCGCTTGTGACAACCTGCTGATGCTGGTTAACGACGTACTCGACTTTTCCAAGCTTGAAGCGAACCGCCTCACTCTGGAAGAGACGGATATCGATATTGTTGCACTGGTTGACGAAGTGGTGGGGCTGCATGCTCCCGAAGCCCAACGCAAGCAGCTACACCTGGTGGCCATGGTATACGACGACGTACCGACACCGCTTACCGGTGACCCGCTACGTATACATCAGGTATTGAATAACTTAATTGGCAATGCACTCAAATTCACCCATGAAGGCGAAGTGATCGTGCGCGTCATGCTGGATAACCTTGAAGGCCAGCATGTGGTACTCAATCTCAGCGTCAGTGACACAGGCATTGGCCTAAGCGAGGCCCACAAGGAAGCGCTGTTTAGCGCTTTTTCCCAAGCCGAACCCAGCCATTCACGGCAATTTGGCGGCAGTGGCCTGGGCCTTACTATCTGCCGACAACTAATCGAGCGCATGGGCGGCGAGATTGAGGTGGAAAGCGAGCTGGGTAAAGGCACGACCTTCTCTTTTACCCTCCCCATGCTTGCGCACCAGGCTATCGAGCGGCCACCCGAAGTTCACTTGGACAACCCGACCATTCGCTTATATGAAACGCATGCGCCCACCCGCCATGTACTCGAACACCTACTGCAGCGCTGGGAGGCACACCCCGTCGCCTTTGATGCCGCTGAACCAGCGAAATTGATGATCTTAGGGTTGGAACACAGCGACTTTAGCCCTGAATGGCACTCCCACTGGCAAACAGTGATCGACCAAACGCCCTACCCCACTCTGATTTTAGCCAATGGCAACAGCTTTGACCTACCACCACTGCACTTAACCCATGGTGGAGAGATCCTTTACAAACCCTTTTCCCGCGCTCAGTTGGTGGCGACGCTAAAGCAATTGTTACTCCCCCCACTGATGGCGCATAAAGATGGCCAGGAGCTACTAGCACTACCAGCAGCCCCCCAGCCACTTAAATTACTGATTGTCGATGATAATGCGCCGAACCGAGAGTTGCTCAAAAGCATGCTTGAAGATCCAACACTGCAGGTCATTACGGTAGAAAGCGGTCACCAGGCGCTAGAGTTCGCACACACCAGTAACGTTGACATGGTGTTAATGGATATTCGTATGCCGGGGATGGATGGCGTGCAGACTACCCAGGCGCTGCGTAGGCTTAGTAGCACCTGGGCCCGCTGCCCCATTATTGCCGTTACGGCCCACGTACTCAGTAGTGAACGCCAGCATTGGCTAGCGGAAGGCCTTGATGACGTACTGATAAAACCGATTGATGAGACGCAGTTGGATCAGTTACTCAATCGCTTTTTAGGGGTTACCCACCGGCTGACGTCCAGTAGCGCAACGGTGTCCTCTTCACAGCGGGACAGCAACGCCGCCAATACGCAGCGCTTTAGCCACACTCCCCCCGCCACCCTACCCGTTATTGATCTTGAGATTGGTGCACGCTTGGCGGGGGGTAAAGAGTATTTAGCACGGGAGCAGCTAAAACGTCTAATCGACAGTCTGGATGAGAGTGAACAGCATATGCGCGCTGCGTTTATCCAGCAAAATCTTCCCACCCTACTCGACTGGGTACATGGACTTAATGGCGCCAGCCGCTACTGCGGCGCACCAGAGTTGGCCTTACTGGTGGAGACCCTGGAAACCCGACTGCGCACCAGCGGCTTAGACCATGTTGAAGGGCTATTGGAAGAGCTCTACCGGGCAATGGCAAGGCTACGTGCACAGCGCCCACTGCTGCTTAGGCATTAAGCAAAACTCAACGTTAGCCTGGGGTTTCACGCTCTAGTACAACAAACGCCACCGCGTACTCGGCTTCATCACTCAACGTTACGTGGCTGGTGGTGACACCTGCCGCTTGTAAAAGTCTTCCGGCTTCGCCGTTGAGCAGGAAATAGGGCTTACCCAAGGCATCGTTCAGCACCTGAATATCACACCACTGCAAACCCTGGCGTAGGCCTAACCCCAATGCTTTAACAAAGGCCTCTTTGGCGGCGAAGCGTTTGGCCAGGAATGCGGCGGGCTCAGATTTCTGCTGCCAAAGCGCATGCTCTTCGGGGCCTAAAATGCGCTGAGCAAAGCGCGGGCCGTGACGCTGCATAGCCCGCGTAAAACGCTCAACGCGGGCAATGTCCGAACCAATTCCCACAATCATCGCCTAAAGAAACCTCTCAATAGAAATCGCCGTTTAATGCCCGCAGCAACCGTTGTGCACGTGCCCTGAAACGCCTTCATGATCATGGTCGTGCTCATGAGCATCGAGGGCTGCCATCAAACCTGCTTCCTGGCCAGCAATGATTAAGCGCTTCATCTCCTGCACGGCCTCTTTAAGACCCACAAACAGCGCACGGGCAATAATGGCATGGCCAATATTTAGCTCGTTAACGCCCGGCAGTGCCGCAATTGCCTCAACGTTGTGGTAGTGCAAGCCATGGCCAGCATTCACCACCAAGCCTGATGAGACCGCGTGAGTTGCGGCGGTCGTTAAGCGCTGATACTCGGCATTGGCGACCTCACTGCCAGGACGCGCTTCTGCATAAGCCCCCGTGTGCAGCTCAATCGTCGGCGCTCCGGCGCGTAGGGCTGCATCAATCTGCTCTACGTCAGGATCGATAAACAGGGACACGTCGCACCCCGCTGCACTAAGCCGTTGGCAAGCACTGGCAATGGCGTCAAAACCACCGACCACATCCAGGCCGCCTTCGGTGGTCAGCTCTTCGCGTTTTTCCGGCACTAAACAGACATGGGCGGGACGAATTTCTTCGGCCAGAGCAAGCATCTCTTCAGTTACGGCCATTTCCAGGTTCATGCGCGTATTAAGCACTTCGGCCAGAATACGCACATCCCGGGGCTGAATATGCCGCTTGTCTTCACGCAAATGCACCGTAATGCCATCGGCGCCCGCCTCTTCAACGACCAATGCCGCCTGCACGGGATCCGGGTAACGAGTACCACGGGCCTGGCGAAGTGTCGCAATGTGATCGATATTGACGCCTAACAGTATCCGAGGGGGGTGCATAGAGCCTCCAGCGCAACGATAAGATAAGAGTTTGAGAATAGAATTAGGGGCGCTGACGGCGCCGCGCTAAATCGAGCATCAGCTCCCGTGAACGTAACACGGTGGTGCCCAGATGGGGTGCCAGGGCCGCTCGCATCACCGCCTTCAATGCATTGGCAAGGCCTTCATGCTGCCAATCCCCCTGCTCAATATAGCGCAGCGTTCTGCCATCGAGCCCACGCTCTGCAGGCATAAATGCCCGGCTGGCGGTGTCAAAGCGGTAGCGGAGCTGGGGATCCAAGACGCCGCCTTCTGGTGTCGTAAACTGCGGTGTGGCCTCCAGCGCCTCTAACAACGCCCACTCGTAGCGGCGTAACGCCAGCGCTCGTTCCGCTGGCGCCGGTAGTGCTTCAAGCAGCGCGGTGTAAAACGCAAAAACCTCAGGTGCTGGCAGTTCCAGCGGCAACAGCCGGGTGGCAATCTCATTGGCGTAAAGACCGCATAGCAGTCCTTCACCGGCCAGCAGCGCCGTCTGGCCGCGGGACTCCATCAGGGTAAGCCGCTTTAGCTCACGGCTGCCCTGCCAGGTCACAAACAGCGGTGTAAACGGCTGCAGCCGCTGGCGGGATTTTGAGCCGGGTCTTTGTCCTCCATGGGCGACAGCACGCACTCTGCCGTAATCAAGCGTTAATAGATCCACCAGTGCACTGGTTTCACGATAAGGCCGTCGGTGGAGCAGAAAAGCCGGCTCTGGCGACATCGCTACTTTCAATCGAGGTCGTAACCCAAGCTTTTCAGGGCGCGCTCGTCATCCGACCAGCCGCGCTTTACTTTCACCCATAAATTGAGCATCACTTTGGTGCCCAGGGCACGCTCCATATCCAGGCGCGCCTCTCGGCCAATACTCTTCAGGCGATCGCCGTTTTCACCAATTAGGATGACTTTTTGCCCCTGACGTTCGACCAGAATCAGTGCGCTGATATGCGTCACCCGCTCGGTTTCACGGAACTCTTCAATTTCAACGGTCATCTGGTAGGGCAGCTCGTCGCCCAATTGGCGCATGACTTTTTCACGCACCAGCTCGGCGGCCATGAAGCGAAGGCTTTTGTCGGTAATCTGGTCTTCAGGGAAGAAGTGCACGCTCTCCGGCAGGTGTTTGGCGACCTCCTCTTCCAGAGTGTCTACCTGAGTGCCGTGCTTGGCTGAAATCGGCACGATGGCCGCAAATTCGCGGCGGGCGCCCACCTCTGCCAGCCACGGCAGTAGGTCACCCTTTTCGCCCAGGCGATCAACCTTATTCACCGCCAGAATCACTGGTGCTTTTACATGCTCGAGCCGCTTCAACACCGCCTGATCCTCTTCCGTCCAGCGGGTACGGTCGATAATGAACACCACACAGTCCACATCGCGCAGCGCCTGGGTGGCGGCCTGGTTCATAAAGCGGTTAATGGCTTTATTACGATCCTTGGACATGATGTGCATGCCCGGTGTATCCACGTAGATAAACTGCGTCTCATCGACCGTTTTAATACCCATCACCTGATGGCGCGTGGTTTGCGGACGCCGCGAGGTGATCGATATTTTCTGCCCCAGAATACGGTTCATGAGGGTTGATTTGCCCACGTTGGGTCGGCCAACAATGGCAACGAATCCGCAGGTTTGGCTCATGATTTATCTCCAGGGCTTTTTTCGAGGTACGACAGCGCTTCTTCTGCCGCCTGCTGTTCAGCATGACGGCGGCTAGGGCCTTTACCAGTGGTATGCTCAGCCAGCAGGTCAATGTAGCACTCCACGGTAAAGGTCTGGGCATGCGCCTCGCCCTTTACGCAGACAACTTCATACCGCGGTAGCGCGGCTTGACGCGATTGCAGAAACTCCTGCAATCGCGTTTTAGGATCTTTCTGGGTGTCTTGTAACGAAATATTTTCCAGCCTATTGGCGTACCAATTCAACACACGGTCACGCACCACATCCATGCCGGCGTCGAGATAAATAGCGCCAATAATGGCTTCTACCGCATCCGCCAGAATAGATTCGCGACGGTGACCACCGCTTTTCATCTCGCCAGACCCCAGTCGCAAACACTCGCCAAACTCCATTTCACGGGCCAGTTCCGCCAGGGTTTGTCCCTTTACCAGGCGTGCACGCAGGCGTGAAAGCTGCCCTTCCCGGGCCTGGGGAAAGCGCTGAAACAGCGCCTCGGCGATAACAAAATTGACGATGGAGTCACCCAGAAACTCCAGGCGCTCATTGTTACGACCACCGAAGCTACGGTGGGTCAAGGCCAATTCCAATAGCGTATCGTCGCCAAAGGTATGACCGATTCGTCGGCAAAAAGCGTTCAAGGAATTACTCACAGCTCTCCTACGTCATTGACGTTAACTAAAGTGACATGACTGACTAAATTCAGCATAAGCAGCAGGTTCATTCTATGCGCCGTACGCTGGTAAAGCTTGGCAACCCACCGTCCCAGTGCATCCATACCGCAAACGCACGCCCGACAATATTCTCTTCCGGTACGAACCCCCAGTAACGGCTGTCGTTGGAGTGGTCGCGATTATCCCCCATCATAAAGTAATGCCCTTCAGGGACTTCCACTTCACGCATTTGCGGGCCAGGGTCGCGTGGATTGTTATAAATAAAGTGCTCGGCATCGCCAAGGCGCTCTTCTAATAATAGCTGTTGAGGCGAACCTTCGGGCCCCTCTTCGATCAGCTCTTTCGCCACCGGATCACCGTTAACGTAGAGCTGCTTACCTTCATAACGGATGCGATCCCCTGGCATGCCGACGACACGCTTGATGAAGTTCACCGAAGGTTCGTCGGGGAAACGAAACACCATGACATCGCCACGCTCAGGATCGCCGACTTCGATAAAGCGGGTGTTCACCACCGGCAAACGTAGGCCGTAGGCGAATTTGTTGACCAGAATAAAGTCGCCGACTTCCAGCGTAGGACGCATTGAACCAGATGGGATCTGAAAGGGTTCAATGATAAAACTACGCACCACCAGCACTACCAGCAGCACTGGAAAAAAAGAACGCGCATAGTCAACCGGCCAAGGCTCTTTAAGCAGTTTCTCGCTGGTAGCTGGATCCAGCCCCTCCTGGGCATTGGCCTCCGCTGCGGCGAAGCGTTGGCGGCGTTTGGGCTTTAATAGCCAGACATCCAACAGGTAAATAACGCCCGAAAGCGCAACGGCAAGTACCAGCAGTAATGAAAAATCCATGAGTGGCGTTCTTTCCTAGTCGTTAACCTTGAGCACAGCAAGGAAGGCATCCTGGGGGATTTCCACGCGCCCCACTTGTTTCATGCGTTTCTTACCTGCTTTCTGTTTCTCGAGCAGTTTTTTCTTACGGCTGACATCGCCGCCGTAGCACTTAGCCGTCACATTCTTGCGCAGCGCCTTCACGGTGGAGCGAGCTACCACTTGGCCCCCAATCGCCGCCTGAATCGCCACATCAAACATCTGCCGTGGGATCAGCTCTTTCATTTTCTCGACCAATAGACGACCACGACCATGCGCATGATCACGGTGGATAATCACCGCTAGCGCGTCAACTTTGTCGCCATTGATCAGTACATCAAGACGCACCAGCTTGGCCATCTCAAAACGCTCGAAGTTGTACTCAAGCGAAGCGTATCCCTTGGAGATCGATTTCAGGCGATCAAAGAAGTCCATGACCACTTCTGACATGGGCAGCTCGTAGGCCAACTGAATCTGATTACCCAAGAACTGCATGTCTCGCTGGGTACCGCGACGCTGCTCACATTCGGCAATGACGTTACCCACGTATTCCTGGGGAACCAATATGCTGGCGCGTACGATCGGTTCACGCATTTCATCTACGTCGGCCATATCGGGCAGCTTGGAAGGGTTGGAGACGTAGTTAACATCACCATTCTTCATCGCCAATTCGTAGACAACCGTGGGCGCGGTAGTGAGCAGGTCGATGTCATACTCTCGCTCCAGGCGCTCTTGAATGATCTCCATGTGCAGGGTACCAAGAAAGCCTACCCGGAAACCAAAACCAAGTGCGTCGGAGTTCTCTGGCACATACTCGAGCGAGGCATCGTTAAGCGCCAGTTTTTCAAGCGCATCGCGGAAATCTTCGTAATCATCCGCACTAACCGGGAACATACCGGCATACACCTGCGGCTTTACCTTTTGGAAACCAGGCAGACGCGCTACATCAGGCGTTTTGGTGTGGGTAATCGTATCGCCTACTGGTGCCCCGTGAATCTCTTTGATGCCAGCAACAATAAAGCCGACTTCACCTGCGCGCAGAATATCGGTCTGTTTGCGCTGGGGGGTAAAAATACCCACTTCCGTGGCGCCCCAATCGCGGCCCGTTGATTTAATGCGTATCTTGTCGCCCTTACGCAGCGTGCCATCGAAAAGGCGCACTAACGAAACAACACCCAGGTAGTTATCAAACCAGGAGTCGATAATCAGCGCTTGCAGCGGCGCCTCCGGGTCACCTTTGGGCGGCGGTATATCACGTACCAAACGCTCAAGCAGTGCATCAATGCCAATGCCGCTTTTAGCCGAAACCTGGCAGGCATCAGTGGCATCGAGGCCAATAATCTCTTCGATTTCCTGGGCCACCTTATCGCAATCGGCTTGAGGCAAATCGATTTTGTTAAGTACCGGCAGTACTTCCAGACCTTGTTCGATAGCGGTATAGCAGTTAGCGACCGACTGAGCCTCCACCCCTTGTGCAGCATCGACCACCAGCAACGCCCCTTCACAGGCGTAGAGCGAACGCGACACTTCATAAGAGAAGTCGACGTGCCCAGGGGTATCGATAAAATTCAGTTGGTAAACCTGACCATCGGCGGCGGTGTAATCCAGCGTGACCGACTGCGCTTTGATGGTAATACCACGCTCACGTTCAATGTCCATTGAATCGAGCACTTGCTCTTTAAGCTCACGCTCGGTCAGCCCCTCGCAGGTCTGGATCAGGCGATCAGAGAGCGTCGATTTGCCATGGTCGATGTGAGCGATAATAGAGAAATTGCGTATGTGCTTAAGCTTTCCGTTGGGAACGTCTTGGGACATCGAGTCTGTTCTGCCTTAGTGGTACGCAAGCGGCCCCACTAGCAGGCCGCTTCGAGAGTTCAAAGCTCGAAAACAGCTGCCGTTTGAAAATAAGGGCCATTTCCGACAAAAAGATATTCGCTATTGTAGCGATATGCGCAGGCTAGGAACAGCGGTCCGGCGAGAACCGCCGGACCAGGAGTGAAAATAGGCGGGCTATTCCAGACGAAGCGCTACAAAGAGTGAGCGCCCATCGCGGAACAGACGTACTGGAATAGCACGGTCAGTGGGCAACGCCTCGACAATCTCTACCAGCTCATTGGAAGAGGAAACGCTGCGGTGATCAATGCTCACTAATACATCACCTGGGCGAATGCCGGCCTCAGCAGCCACGCTGCCAGACTCAACCTGGCGCACGATCACACCACCGGGAATATTCAACTGCTCACGCATGGTGTCATCAATTTCTGCGACCATGACACCAAGACGCGCTTGATTATTGCTGCTGCCCTGCGCCGTCTGCTGCTCGGCATCTGGCCAGCTACCTAATTCGACTGACTCGGTCAGCTCTTCACCGTCACGCATCAAGGTGAGCTCCACCTCGGTGCCGGGCGCACCTTTACCAATCAGCCGTGGCAGTGAACTCGAGCGTTCGACCTCTTCACCATTGACCTCCAGGATGACATCGCCAGCCTGAAGCCCACCCTGTGCCGCGGGGCCTTCGGGATCAAGGTCAGCAATCAGCGCGCCAATCGCACTCTCCATGCCGAACGATTCGGCCAGGTCGTCAGACACGGGCTGGATCATCACACCTAACCAACCACGGTTCACGCGACCACCTTCACGCAGCTGGTCGGCCACATCCATGGCAACGTTAATGGGAATGGCAAACGAGACGCCCATAAAGCCACCGCTGCGGGTAAAGATTTGTGAGTTAATACCCACCACTTCGCCATCTAGATTGAACAGCGGGCCACCGGAGTTACCGGGGTTGATCGCTACATCGGTTTGAATAAACGGCACATACGCATCTCGCGGCAAGGTACGGTTAATGGCACTGACAATACCCGCAGTGACCGAATGATCAAAACCAAAAGGCGAGCCAATAGCAGCCACCCACTCACCTACTTTGAGCTCATCAGAATCCCCTAGCGTAAGTGTAGGCAAGTCACTGGCATCAATTTTAAGTAGCGCCACATCAGTCTGTGGATCGCTACCTATCACTTCCGCACTCAATTCACGCCGGTCATTGAGCCGCACCAGGATCTCATCAGCATCCTGCACAACGTGTGCATTGGTCATTACATAACCATCTTCACTGATAACGAACCCTGAGCCTAAAGACTGCCGCTCTTCTGTACGCCCCTGCCCGCCACCAGGCGGTGCTGGAAAGCGATCACCGAACTCCTCTCCAAAAAAGTGACGGAAAATTTCCGGGATCTCCTGACCACCGAACCCACCCAAACCCGGCGCGCTACTGCGCTGTACCGTTCGACTGGTCGAGATATTCACTACCCCTGGCGCAGCGTCTTCAACTAAGGCAGTGAAATCAGGCAAATTCTGAGCGTTGGCGACTTGGCCAAACGTTAGCAGTGCCACCACACAGACCCAAAGCGTGGAAGGGAGAATCAAGCGCTTCATGCAAGAGCTCCTACTTTATGTAATAGCAATCAATGACAGATCAACAACTCAAAGCGAGATGCCGGAGAACCAAATTGACGAACTAATTGACCAAGCGTGGGCGAAAGCGTTCCCCACGCCCACGCATTAGGTACTTAATACCTAGCGCACCGCCGACCAAGGCAATAAAAAAACTCAGCGGTGCCAGCCAAACCATGTCACTTACAAACGACACCGTGCCGGATAGCAACAGCGCCAACATAAGTGGCAATCCATAAACACAAAAAGCCAGCAGTGTGACAGAGGTGCGCGGTAAGCTAATAGTGACTTGACGGCCTAACGGATAGTTTCGCTCAGCGTTACTGGTTCTCGTGGGGAGTGCAACAGCAATGCGCTGACTGCGCTGGCGCGCCAACAAACGTCCGCCACAACCTCTCCCCTGAGCGCACTGCTCGCAGTTCTGTTGGGCGGAAATTTCTACGATGACACTTTGCGCAACATGATCGACGACCGTGCCAGCACGGTGTAGAGAAGTATCAGACAAAGCGTCACAGCAAGACGAGGTCATCATTCAATCTCCCCAGCCTGATCGTTGCTTTGCGGAGATGGGTCTTCCAGGAGATCGAAAGTGATTGAGCGAACTATGCGCTGCAGCGTTGCTACCGGCAGCTCACCAATCACCACCAACTGCCAGCGCCCCTCAGCAGTGATGGCATGCTCAATGGCCACGGCCGAAACCCCTAGCTGTTGCACGCCTTCTTGCAAGGTAGTGGTTGCATCCTGTGCAAGAGGCTCGACAAAGATACTTACGGTAGCCAAACCATCGCTGTAGACGCGCTGGTGAATATCATCGCCGGCGAAAGTGACGGGTTGTGCAACGAAGCCATCGGGCAACCAAGTGGCGCGCCAAGGTGTACTGCCGATAACGATAGGGGTAGCCGCCCTGACGCTGCCAGTATATTTTTCAGGAGACTGAAGCTGGGTAATTTGAAAGGTTTCAATAATCCTGCCTTGATGATCACTGAGCACATGTTTAAGCAGCAATCCGGTATCCCCATCCAGCCACCACTCATGTGAAAAGCGCCACTGGTCGCGGGGTTCAAAAACCAGCTTGATAGCATCACGATCTGCTACCCGGGTGTTGTCCTCAAGCTCGATAGCATAATATTTCTCAAGATGAGCTGCCCATCTTGCTGGAGAAGGTAGCTCACCGTTGCCATGCCCTTCAGTCCAGGCCAATCTACCCACCGGCGAGCGACGCTCAATGCTTACGGAAGGGCCGTCAAGGTACTGCACCACCTGCTGACGAATGCCGTCTTTAATGCGGTGCGACAGTGCTAGCGTGCGAACATCGACAGAGTCGATAGCCACTGCTCTCGCTTGAAAAGCATAACAGTGGCTGGCCCACAGGCCGCGCTCAAGCCACTCGGTTGCGTTGCGGGGTTGCGCCTCAACCTCCTCCATCGCACACTCATAGCCATCACTATCGCTAGAGCGAGCACTGGCTTCCGAAGCACTGGTTTCCGTAGGGCTGTCGGCATTTTCTGCATGCGCCTGAAGCGAGAGCGTGCCCACCAAAAACGCCAGCGCCCAAGTACCTTTTAAGCGCCTGGGCACTCTTATGTTGCGCACCCCCATCCCGCGCACTCCTTACTTACCCATTGTGCATCAATAATCAAAAAGCATGCATTCGGCTTAGCGCTGACCCAATGGTTCAGTGACTGCCGATGAACGCATTAATGGCATCCAACTGTCGCCACTACCGTAAGCGGCACTCTGGGTATGCTGCTCTAAATAAGACTGCAATAAGCCAATCTGATCAACATCAATGTTAGTCCCCTGGGACGCGGAGACTCCCTGGGGTGTCTGAACCGAGTAGCCAGCTTCGCTAATGTTCATTAAACCACCTTGCCCCGACTGGCCGCTGAGCCGAAACGGAGTAGGCTCAAACATGGGCATATCAGCGCGCGTAGCCACTGCCGACTGAGAAGCCAGGCTAACGGGCTGCACTTGGGTGGATCCATTAGCCCCAGGTGTCGTCGTGGCTACGTCACTGCTGCCCTGGCGAACGGATGAGTCATTGCCAAAGAACTGAACGCCAGTAATCACCATCAGTGACACAGCAGCGGCAACGCCGGCGCCGCGAGCAAACGAGATGCCGCCCGTACGGTGAGCCGCAGGCTCAGAGTCTTGCATCATTGGAGCAGGCTCTTCGCGCAAACGGGCCATAATGCCCGCAGAAAGATCAACGCTTACATCAACGCCCTGCTCGCGCTGCATCATGCTGCGGGCAAGGTGATAGCGGCGCCATGTTTCTGCGGCATCGTCATCATTCGGCAGTGCCTTCAACACTCGGCGAAGCTCAAGCTCATCACTTTCGCCATCCATTAACACCGAAAGTGATTCCCGTGTGTTTTGACTCATACTTCACACCCTCACACTGTTTAAAAGAAGTACTGGGGTGATGGCCTTCGTTACCTACACCACCACTCCGACGACTTCCAAGGCCAAGACTCCGTTACAGGCTAAGGAAATTATCAAAATTTACTAACCTGCGACGCTAAGCTCATGACGCTTTGCACACCGATATATCAACGATTGACACATCAAGCGTGCTCATCAAGATAGTCAGGCTTTATGACGCCTTACATGCCAGACAGTTCACAAAAAATAAAACCTTTATTTTTTATACCGACATTGTTACAGCGATCATATTGCCGCCTTCCTACGACCACTCCTCGTCGCGACTGTTCCGCGCCGTCGATACTAATGGGCGAATATGTTCATCAACCGCCTCGCGAGCACGGAAAATTCGCGAACGCACGGTACCCACGGGGCACTGCATGACCTGGGCAATATCTTCGTAGGCAAGACCATCCAGCTCGCGCAGGGTAATCGCCGTGCGCAGATCATCAGGAAGATTTTCGATCGCCTGATAAACCGCGGCCTCAAGCTGGTCTCTGGCGATTGCCGCTTCAGGCGACTCTGAATCTGCCAACCGTCCGCTCTGGTCGATAATTTCAGCATCGACAATATCCAAATCACTGCCCGGCGGACGCCTTCCCCGCGAGACTAGATAGTTTTTCGCTGTATTAATCGCGATGCGGTACATCCAGGTATAGAACGCACTTTCTGAGCGAAACTTACCCAAGGCGCGGTACGCCTTAATAAATGCCTCCTGGGCCACATCCTGAACTTCAGAGTGATCATGAACGTAACGACCAATCAGGCCGATAATTTTGTGCTGGTACTTTTTTACCAGCAGATCGAAAGCGCGCGTATCACCTTTCTGGGCACGTTCAACAAGCTGTTGGTCTGTTTCCCGAGTGCCCATTCACACGCTCCTCCAGCTCGTACGACTTGCGCCGAGCCCCATTCCTATTAGCCCTAACACGTGGGCGTTCACAGCAAGCAGCATAGCGTCCCTTGGGCATTGATTAATAATAGAGTGAATAACAGGGCGAGTACGTCGCCCGAGTATGTTGCTGCATTTTATAACGGTACTAAATTTTAACGACCTAAATTTTAACAAAAGAGCGCCCAGTGTTACGCGTTCCGTGCAGCGCATCAAGCGCTTACCCCCTTTCGCAAAACCCTGCGGCTGACACTTTTAATGCCGCTATAGTTCCACAGCAATTGATTTTTACCTGCCCGGCGAGCGATAGTAGATACCACTTTTACCGGCGCCTCACTTTTTCAGTCATTACGTAATCACAGGTAGCAAGATGTCAGAACAGCAGGTTAATAACCTTAACGTCCTCGCTCAAGACGTTCTCACCACGCCAGAAGCGCTCAAGAATGCCGTACCGTTAACCGAGGCGGCAGAGCGTACCGTAATTGAAGGCCGTAAAACCATTCAAAATATCCTGGATGGCAACGACCCGCGGCTGCTAGTCGTCGTGGGGCCGTGTTCAATTCACGATGTGGAAGCCGCACTCGACTACGCCCGCCGTCTTCGCACACTGGCCGACCAGGTCAGCGACAGCCTGTATATTGTGATGCGCGTCTATTTTGAAAAACCACGCACAACGGTTGGCTGGAAAGGTCTGATTAACGACCCGCACCTTAATGACTCCTTTGAGATTGATGAAGGCCTGCATATCGCCCGCAAGCTGCTGGTCGATCTGGCAGAAATGGGCTTACCACTGGCGACCGAAGCACTCGACCCCATCTCACCTCAGTACCTGCAGGACTGCATTAGCTGGTCTGCGATTGGCGCCCGCACCACCGAGTCACAGACCCACCGGGAAATGGCGTCTGGCCTCTCCTGCCCGGTCGGCTTCAAAAACGGCACCGACGGCAGTCTGGACGTGGCGATAAACGCGCTTCAGTCCGTGGCCAGCCCGCACAATTTCCTGGGCATTAACCAAGCCGGTCAGGTAGCCATTATTCGCACCCGCGGCAATGCTTACGGCCACGTCGTTCTTCGTGGCGGCAACGGCAAGCCTAACTACGACAGCGTGAGCGTCGCCCTGGCGGAGAAAGAGCTTGAGAAAGCCAAGCTCTCACCCAACATCATGATCGACTGCTCCCACGCCAACTCCAACAAAGACGCTGCGTTACAGCCGCTGGTACTGGAGAACGTTACCAACCAGATCCTGGAAGGCAATACCTCCATTATCGGCCTAATGGTTGAGTCCAACATTGGTTGGGGCAACCAGAAACTAACCGCAGACCTCAGCCAGCTACAGTATGGTGTCTCCATTACCGATGCCTGCATCGACTGGGACACGACGGTAGAAACCTTCAACCGCATGAACGATAAGCTAGCCACCACCCTGGCCAAGCGCATCGCCAAATAACGGTATCACCGCGATAACAGCGACGGCAAAACCCCGCTTCGGCGGGGTTTTTTACGCCCGGTTAGCGACTGATTTCACGCCGAAATGGCGGTAGCGCATCTAACAGGGCCTGCCCATAGCGGCGGGTAATCACCCGTTTATCCAGCAAGGTGATTGTGCCTCGGTCGCTCTCTTTGCGAATCAAACGCCCGCACGCCTGAACCAGTTTAATAGACGCATCAGGCACGCTAATGCGCATAAACGCATTGCCGCCCTGACTCTCAATCCACTCCGCCAATGTTGCACCTACCGGATCGTCGGGCACCGCAAAGGGCAGCCGAGTAATCACCACGTGCGTCAAATAGTCGCCGGGGAGATCAATCCCTTCCGCAAAGCTCGCCAAGCCAAAGATGATACTCCCCTTACCTTTATCAACGGCCGCTCGATGGCGTTCAATAAGCTCACGCTTGGGTAGCGCATCCTGAGCAAGCACGCGCTCTTTTACCATCGCAGGCAGGGCTTTATCCACCGCCCGCAGCTGAGCACGGGAAGAGAACAGCACCAGCGCCGCTTCTTTTTCGGCCAACTGCGACACAAACGTGACAATCGCCCGCTCATGGGCCTCCCTGTCGCCAGGGTCGGTGGCCTCTTGGGGGACTCTCAACACCGCATTGGCGTAATCAAAGGGGCTTGGCAGTGCCTGATAGCGATAGCGATTGGCCAATCCAGCCCGCTCCTGCAGGCGCTCAAAGCGCCCCAAAGCGGTCAAGGTCGCTGAGGTGACCACCGCACCGTGGCAGCGTCCCCATAAATGCTTGGCCAGGGTATGCGCCGCTGACACGGGGCTAGCTGAGAACTCCACTTCCGGTTCGCCTGCAACACGGCTAAGGGTGATCCAGCGGGCGCTGGGCGCCTCATTGGCCACATCCTGCTCGCTAAACGCCTGCCAAAGTGCATGGGCTTCTAAGGCTCGCCCATGCAGCAGCGCCACCAAGGGCAGCCAGGTTTCTGCCTGCTCACGATCAAGGCCGGTCTGCTTATCGGGGTCAAGGCTTTCGCGCAGTATATCGCTGATACTCTCGAGACAACGCGACAGTGACGCAAACATCACCAATAGCTGCTGCGCCTGCTCCCGCAGCGCATCGGGAACTTGGCCCTTTTCAAAACGCGATTGATGGGTGGCCTCTTCATCAGCGAGACCATTAGGCCGCTCCGCCAACTGATGCCCCATGCTAAATACGTCACCTAGCGCAGGCTCCAGGTTATGAATCAGTTCTGGCAAGCTCACCAATAAGCGAGACACCGTGGGCTGAATGGCTAACGCCTGGTGAAGGTCGGTCAGGCTGCTTCTCAGCGTTTTTAACCAGCGCAGACAGCCGTGCACCGCAAAACGGTGGGCAAAGTGGGAAAGCGCCTTTTCGGGCAGGTGGTGGCCTTCGTCGAAGACAAAGATGCAGTCCGCAGGGTCAGGCAGAATCGCGCCGCCACCCAAGGCCAAATCAGCCAGCACAAGATCGTGATTGGCGACAATGACATCCGCATTTTCAAGCTCCCGACGGGAGCGAAAGAACGCGCAGGCACCAAAGTGACCGCAGCGCCTTCCGGTGCACTGGCGATGGTCCACCGTAAGACGGCGCCAGTGGGCATCCTCAATCGCCTCGGGCCAGTTGTCGCGATCCCCCTCCCACTCACCCTGGCCATAGGCTTGAGCCATATCGCTGGCAATGACCGCGAAGTCACTACTTTGGGTTTGCAGTGACTGTTCAAACAGCGACAGCGTTGGGTTGGGCTCGGTACCTTCGAGCGCCTGATCCAAGCGCGCCACGCAGACATAGCGGCCACGCCCTTTGGCTAATGCGTAGCGAAAAGCGATACCGCTGTGGCTAGCGAGCGAGGGTAAATCCTGGTTGAGCACCTGCTCCTGGAGAGCGACCGTGGCCGTTGAGATGATTAGCCGCTTGCCCCGCGCTTTAGCGATCGGCAAGGCAGCAATCAGATAGGCCAGGGTTTTACCCGTGCCGGTGCCTGCTTCGAGCACACAGACATGGGTATCGCTGGTTCGCTTGCCCTCGCCGTCGCTCTCAATATTTCCCAGCGTGCGGGCGATTTCGGCGATCATCATGCGCTGACCATAGCGTGGCGTTAGCTCAAGATTCTCCACCACGCGACGATAAGCGTCCTGAATCTCGCTTTTAAGGGCATTATCCAGCATGCGGTTTAGAGCATACCTTCCGGCGGATGTACGCAGGGCAGTTTGTCATTGATGTAGCGTTCGATTTCCGGCAATGAGAAAGCATCCTCTTCGCCAACGAAGCTAATCGACACGCCCTTAGCACCGGCGCGTCCGGTACGACCAATACGGTGTACATAATCTTCCGGGTCTTCGGGCAGGGTGTAATTGATGACGTGGCTGACGTCTTCAATGTGGATCCCACGGCCAGCAACGTCAGTGGCGACCAATACCTGAATCTCACCTTCGCGGAAGCTTTCCAGGGTTTTGATACGCTGATTCTGTGGCACATCCCCCGACAGCATCGCCGCACTGACACCGGCCTTTTTCAACAGGTCGTCAAGTTTGCGTACCAAGTCACGACGGTTACCGAACACCATCACGCGTTCGAAGCTCTCCTGTTGGAGCAGGTTAACCAACAAGCGCTGCTTGTCGTCATCGGACACCAGGTACACACGCTGATCGATATCCGCCTGATTCTCAACGGTCACTTCGATCTCAACGTGGGCAGGATTTAATGTCCACTGGCTGGCAAGGTTCAGGATGTCGTCGGTAAAGGTGGCCGAGAAGAGGAAGGTCTGACGCTCCTCTTTTTTCGGCGTGTAGCGAATAATCCGCTTAACATCGGGAATAAAGCCCATCGACAACATACGGTCGGCTTCATCCAGCACCAATACTTCGACTTCATTGAGGTCGATATCGCGCTTCTGGTGGAAATCCAACAGCCGCCCTGGCGTTGCCACCAGAATATCGATCTTGCTGCCCAGGCTTTCACGCTGCTTCTGGTAGTCCATACCGCCGACCACGCTCGCCACATTGAGCTGCGTGAAGCGCGCTAACGCTTTGGCATCTTTTTCGATCTGCAGCGCAAGCTCGCGGGTAGGAGCAATAATCAAGGCACGCGGCGCGCCAGGCTTTTGTCCATTGGGTGTTGGCTCTTCCAGAAAGTAGGCCATCACCGAGATCAAAAAGGCGGCGGTTTTACCGGTTCCCGTTTGCGCTTTGCCGACAATGTCGCCACCTAATAGCGTTTGGCGCAGGGCTTCGGCTTGAATAGGCGTGCAGTACTCAAACCCCTGGGCATGAATAGCGCGCATTAAGGGCAGCGGCAAATCAAAGTCATGAAAGCGCCACTTGCCTGCCACGGCGGGCACCTGAAACTGACGAAGATCCCAGCTCGACTGGCGACGACGCGGTTTACGACGGCGACGTTTTGGCTTGCGGTTCTGGGCCGGTGCTGTGGTCTGTTCCGACTCGCTCATAGGCTGTCTATCTGTCCATTGCTGTGGAAGTTGGCATCATGAAGCGCGCATTGTACCAGGGCTTGGCGATAAGAGCGCGTCCTGCTGTCGAAGGAGTCCCAAGGCCTGTTAGAATAGCCGTTAAATCGACGTAAGGAGCGCGACATGACGCGTAAGAAAAAAACTCGTTCACTGGCCGACAAGGTGACCATTCGTACCGGTCGGCGTAAGGATTATAAAAAATGGCGCCACGACAATCCTGATCAAGTCGCCCCTTCGCGCCGTTTTGTAGCGAAAAAACAGCAGCAGCGCAAACTTCAGGCGGTGAGAAAACTGGCCCGCCAACAGAGTGGGCAGGATATTGCCATTCACCCTGACAAAACTGGCAGCGGCGTCAACAAACCGCACGGGGACGACTCATAATGCGCTTGGTTTCGTTCAACATTAATGGCATCCGCGCACGGCTTCACCAGCTACAGGCGTTGATCGACACTCAGCAGCCGGACGTGATTGGACTGCAGGAAACCAAGGTGCAGGACAGCGAGTTCCCGCTTGCCGACGTAGAGGCCATGGGCTACCACGTTTTTTATCATGGCCAAAAAGGCCATTACGGCGTTGCCTTACTGTGCCGCCAAGCACCCGAAGAGATTTTTTACGGTTTCCCCGATGACGGGGAAGACGCTCAGCGCCGCATGATCGGCGTTCGTCTAATCGCAGAGGATGGAGACACCGTGACGGTATGGAACGGCTACTTCCCTCAGGGCGAAAACGTTACTCACCCGACCAAATTTCCCCATAAAGAGCGCTTTTATGGCCAGTTAGCGCGACTGCTCAACGAGCAGCACCGCCCCGACGAGCGGCTGGCGATCATGGGCGACTTTAATATCTCGCCGGAAGATCAGGACATCGGCATTGGTGAAGCTAACCGTAAGCGCTGGCTGCGTGAAGGCAAAGCCAGCTTTCAGCCCATTGAGCGCGAGTGGCTCGAAGGCATTAAAGCCTGGGGGCTTAGCGATAGCTATCGACTCTGCTACCCAAACAGCGATGACCGCTTTAGCTGGTTCGACTACCGCTCAAAAGGGTTTAATCAGGAGCCCAAGCGCGGCCTGCGTATCGACTATATTCTCGTCACCCAGGCGCTTGCAGAAAAGGTTACCGGTGCGGGTATCGACTACGACCTGCGCGCCATGGAGCGACCTTCAGATCACGCGCCTACCTGGAGCGACTTTGATATTGCGCTTAAAATCTAGACCTCTCTGCATACGGCGCTAGGGCGCCGCGAGGGCGCTGTGAACCCATCCATGGTCGCTACTTTTTCCATCCCTGGAAAAGACCCTCGCTTTACCCTATCGCCGACCTACTGAACTGGACAAACATCTTTTCTGCGTGAGATTAACTAGTTGAAACTGGCCAGCCACTGCTCCGCTTCATCGTCACCTAATGACGAGGCGCGGGCAAAGGCTTGTTTCGCTTGCCCATCCTCACCCCAGGCGTAGGCGAGCTGACCATAGGTTCGCCAGTCGTCGACTGCTTGAGTATGCAGTGCTAACGCATGCCAAGCACTCAAGGCCTTCTCAACGTCTTTAGCCTGCCGCCAGGCGCTGGCCAGTAGACGCAGATTCGACTCGTCGCGGACAATATCGCCCTCACTCATCGCCCGCTCTAGGTGTTCTGCCGCCCTTGCGGGGGTGCCGCCGGCGAGATGGAGTTGAACCAACAGCCAGAAATCTTCCTGCTCTGTTAATTTGCCTAATTGCCACGCCGTCTCCCACAGGCCAGCGGCAACCCCTGACTGGCCAGCCTGCTGAGCAAGGCCGGCGGCTTGGCGCCAGTCAGCAGCGTCGCTTTGCGCATTCAAGCCATCCAGCAGCCAGCCCAAGGCCTGATCGCCTTGCCCTGCATTGCGATACACAGCAAGCGCTAGCGTCTGCTGAACTTCGTTTAATTCTGGCGTCTCATTAACCGCCTGCTCTAGCCAGTCGGCAGCTTCTTCCCACCGCTCCTGTTGCGCCAGCAAGCTGACTAACTGCCATGTAGTATCAATATCCTGCTGACTGGCTAACCACTCACTGAGCAGCTCAATGGCCTGATCACGCTGACCGGCAGCACGACGCAGTGAGGCTTCCTCACGTAGCCAGCGAGCCGCCTGGGCGTTATCAACCCCATTTAAGCCACGTGCTATCGCCAGCCGATCCGCTGCCTCAGCGTGTTGATCCTGGCGCGCCAAGGCGCCTGCCGCCAATTGCTGGTAGAGGGCGCTGGCCCACTGATCCGATTGATTGCCTGGCGCCAGGCGCTCGGCCTGAGCAGTCGCACGCTCAACAATCTGAGCTAACGCGCCTTCTTGCAGCTGACTATCTTGTAATTGAGCCTGTAGCGCATTGAGGTCAGCAATCACATCACCCTGCAACGCTGGACTCGCCAGTGCTGAGAATGACCATGCGCTAAGCATTAAACAAACGCTGAGCGATAAAATCGATAAAGGGCGCTTCATAGCTACCTCAACTGAAACTCGACCCGCTGGGTGGCATTGCGTAATCGATCATCGGGTTCAAATTGCCACTTAGCAATCGCGTCTCGCGCGGCATCGTCAAATACGCGGCGCGGCTGCGCATTGGTAATACGTATAGAAGAGCTGTCGACGCTTCCATCGCGGCGAATTGTAAACGTCACTTCCACAAAACCTTCCATGCCACGCCGCTGAGCACGAGGCGGATAAATGGGCTCAGTCTGGCTAGTTGGAGTGGCCCGTCCAACATTAACTGGCTCATTCGAAGGCGCTGGCTCAGCCGCTGGAGCAGCCTCGCGCTCAGCGGGCTCACTCGTCTCAGCAGCAGGCGCTGGCTCAGCGGGCGCTTCCTGTGGCGGCGGCTCAGGTGCAGGTTCTGGCGTGGGCTCAGGCCGGGGCTCTGGTTCAACTTCCGTTAGCTCCGGGAGTTCGCTGTCCATTTCTACCGGCTCAACGGGTTCATCCGGCAGTTCTACTTCCGGCATGCTGATAGTGCTCTCAGCTACGGGCGGTGGCTCGGGAGCTGGCATGGGCGGCGGCGTTTGTTGCGGCACCGCTTCAACGGGCTGCGGTGCGGGTGCCTCTTGTTCGGGGGCCACTTCCGGTGCCTCAACCATCGTCATCGCCATACTCATGGTCAGCTTTTCGGGCTCCCGCTCGGGGGGAGCGACAAGCTGGGCAAGCAGCCAGAACAAGCCCACTGCCAGCACGACGCCTCCCATTAACGACAGCATGTGGCGCATCATGACCCACTCCGACTCGCTGCCACCGCCACTTGGTCAACCCCCGCTTCGCGCAGGCGATCCATCACCTCGATCAGCAACCCAGTCGTGGATTCGCGATCCGCCTGGATAACCACCGAGCCATCGTCGCTCAGCATATCGGCCACCTGCTGCCCAACCCGGTGGGCATCCACAGGACTACCATCTACCCACACTGCGCCCTCTGGAGAAATCGCCACAAGCACCTGGGCATCTGGACGCGGCGTGGCGGCACTGGATTCCGGGCGCTCAATCTCGACACCACTCTCTTTGACAAAGCTGGTGGTGACGATAAAGAAAATCAGCATGATAAAGACCACGTCGAGCATGGGGGTAAGGTTCACCTCATTGCTTTCAGCAGTTGCATCTATGGAACGACGTCTACGCATCACTCTCCTCCAGTGCCCGAGCCAAGCGGTCATGCAGCCGCTGGTCTTCACGACGAATGACGTGCTCTAAACGACTAATAAATAACAGCCCTACCACAGCGACGGCCATACCGGTCAAGGTAGGCAGCGTTGCACGGGCAACACCGTCGGCCATGGCACGCGCCTGATGAGTCTCACTCAGCGAAAGACTGTCGAATACACTGATCATCCCCGTTACCGTGCCTAACAATCCCAGTAACGGGCACAGCGCGACCAACAGCTTTAACCATGGCAAGGGCTTGCGCAGCCTGGCGACGAGCGCCTCTGCCCACACATGGCGCAGCGTGCGTGCACTCCAGCTGGTGTGGTCATTGCGCGCCGCCCAGCGGCGCAGCAGTTGACGCCTTGCTATACGCCAGGTGATTCGGTAGTACCACCAGCGCTCCATGGCCATGGCGAACACCAACACGGCCACCACTGCCAGAACGACCAGCACCGCACCACCCGCCTCCACTAAGCGCTCAACGGGTTCGAGCCAGAGAGGAAGAGTGGACATGTTAATTCACCACGGGCGTTTGAGATTCCAGATGATCTGCCAATGTCGCACTCGCCTGCCCTTCAATCACATGGGTCAGATAGCGACTGCGACCTGCCAACGCTGTTTGCACAAACAGCAGCGGCACGGCGGTAATCAGGCCCAGCACAGTAGTCACCAGCGCCTGGCTAATACCACCCGCCATTAGCTGCGGATCACCGGTACCGAATACGGTAATCGCTTGGAAAGTCACGATCATGCCGGTTACCGTGCCCAGCAGGCCGAGCAATGGCGCAATGGCAGCCAGTAGTTTGACCATCGGTTGGCTGCGCTCCAGCCGAGGCAGTTCGGCCAGCACAGCCTCATCCAGCCGCGCTTCCAGTGCTTCAGGGGTTTGATGCTTATCCATACCCTCGAAGCGTAACAGCACACGCCCTAGCGGGTTATTGGCCCGCAGTTGATCAAGGGATTGGCGCTGGCGTTTAACACGCAGACTGACCAACACTAGATAGAGGTACTGTCCAAGGCCGACAATCATGCCCAGAACCCCCAGCGCTACAACCACGTAGCCTACATAGCCACCCTGCTGGAAACGCTCCCATAGACTGGGCTGCTGGGCCAGGGCTTCCAGCACACTGCCCTGAGTAGGATCCACCGCAAACACATTACTTTCGCCCTGGTAGTAATCGGCCAGCAGCCCGCCAATGGCACTGGGGGTACGCGGCAAAACCACCAGGTTGCCGTCATTTTGACCACGCTCTACAAGCTCGCTCTCGGTAAAGGCTGCAAAATCGCCCAATCGTACCAGCTCGCGGGTGACCACCTCGCCATTAGCATCGGCGACCGGCATTGAAAGCCGCTCGGCACGACCGGTGCGCGCTGTTAGCGTCGCCAAGCCATCTACCAAGCTTTCCAACTGATGGCGCTCAAGTACTTCGACTTCATCCAAACGCGGCGGCAACGATCCCTCTTCGAGGGTGAGCAAGCTCTCCTCCCCCAGCGCATTGCGAATCTCGGAGCTATGCCGGGCCAGATTGTCCAACAATCCAGAAAGCGCTTCGCCCTGCTCTGCCTGACGTTCGCTCAGTTCACTGGCTTGCTCTGTTTGCTCTGCCTGCTGGGCCTCTAACGTTTCATGCTGCTGCTGGGCCTCTTCGTTCTCGGCGCGCGCCTGCTCCAGTGCGGCCTCTAGCGCCTGCTGATCATCCAGAAAGTCCATTAACCGCTGTTGGTCACGCGCTTGCGCCGCCTCACGGGCTTCACGCAACGAAGTAGCGTTTTCGGTTTGTGCTGTGGCTGCACCACTGAATGCCGCCAGCACTATTAGTGTGCAGATAGCGCCAAACTGCCCTATGGACAAACGACCAGCATGCTGGCGATTAAACGTTAGGCTAAAACGACTCATGGCTGCTCTCCCTGCTGATCATTGACAGTAATCGAGAGCGGCAAGGTTAATAGATCAGGAGCGCGCTGATCTTCCGCCATGCGCAGACCACTGCGCACTTCGCGCAGGTACTCGTCATCCAGCGACTGCCATTCGCCACTTTGGGCGCTCCACACGCCACCCTCGCGGCCATCGGGGGTTAGGTAGTAAAAGCCGATACGTCCGATGCGCAAGAAGTCCACTTCACGTTCGCGGCCATCCTGGCTTAAACGACCCCGCCAGCTGTCCATCTCCTGACCATAATCGAGTTCAACGCGCCACGCTTCGAGCAGCCCATTAATACGTTCAATGGTGTTTTGCCCCTGCTCATCGGGCTGTCGCTCAACCCGTGCCAACCGTTCATCACGCAAGAACGGCAAGTCACGCTCAATCCATTGGCTCAACTGCGCTGACATGTTTTGCTCAATCACGGGCAGCGCTGCACGGGTCTCTTCCAGCGTATCCAGCGCCGTCGCCAACCGCTGCTGGCGCGCAGCCTCTTCCGCCAAGCGTCCACTCAGTGAGGCATTCTCAGCCTCCAACTGGCGGGTTTCGCGCTCCAAACGGCGCAGCTCTTCCAACTGCTCGCGGGTTTGCTCATCAGCAGCATCAATCTGCTCCTGGAGCGCTGCCTGAGCCTGCTGGGCTTCTACACTCTCGGCCGCTTGAGCCACTGCTTGTTCACTTGCTAGCAGCGTGCCACTGACCAGCACTCCCGCTAGCCACCATCCACGCAAGGCAAAGAAAGGCCTGTTCAGCACGTCGACTCTCCGTCACTGAGTAGCGGGCGGCGGACGCCGCCCCACTAGAAACTAATTGGGTATCAGAACGATTTGCGTTTATCTTTCACGCTGACTAGCCTACCACTAATAGAATAAATGACAATATTTATCATTAGCAATCAATCGATTTTTGCTTACCTAGCGCGCATAAAAAAAGCGCCCTTCGGCGCCCGTTATTACAATATTCAAGCTTAATAGTTAACCACTACGTACTCTTTCGTCAGCGGTGCCAGCGGAAGCAGCCAAGCCTCTTCACGGGTTACCCATCTTGCTTCGGCAATTTCAGCCGCCGCCTCGACAGGCTCATCGATAACAAGGCTAAATAGATGCGCTTTGAGCACCATGTCCGGCTCATTGGCGGCGGGAGCGCTGTATACGCCTAGCGGAATCAGTTGATCTTCATTAACCTGCAAGCCCAACTCCTCCTTCAGCTCACGGCACAGCGCCCTTAGGGCAGTTTCCCCTGTATCGATCTTGCCACCGGGCTGCATAAAGAAAGATGTATTGTGCTTACGCACCAATAGCAGGCGCCCATCAGGGTCGCTTACGACGGCAGCGGCGATCTCTAATACGTTAGCTTCGCTGGCTGACATACACCCTCCTCTATGCTCATAACTTCCGGTGTGAGATTAAAACGCCCAGTCGTCGTCTTCTGTAGCGACGGCTTTGCCGATCACGTAAGAGGAGCCAGAGCCGGAGAAGAAATCGTGGTTCTCGTCGGCGTTGGGTGAAAGTGCAGCCATGATGGTCGGATCCACATCGGTAACACTACTGGGGAACAGCGGCTCAAAGCCAAGGTTCATCAGCGCTTTATTGGCGTTGTAGTGAAGGAATTTTTTCACGTCTTCACTGAGGCCGACCTCGTCATACAGCGACTCGGTGTAGCGCACTTCGTTGTCGTAGAGCTCCAACAGCAGTTCGTAGGCGTAATCTTTGACTTCCTGCTGACGCGCGGGTGTCGCTTCCGCCATTGCCTGCTGGAATTTGTAGCCAATGTAGTAGCCGTGTACCGCTTCATCGCGAATGATCAGACGAATCAAGTCAGCGGTGTTGGTCAACTTGGCATGGCTTGACCAGTACATTGGCAGGTAGAAGCCAGAATAGAACAGAAACGACTCAAGGAACACGCTGGCGACTTTGCGCATTAGCGGATCATCCGAGCGGTAGCGCTCTAAAATGAGCTGGGATTTTGCCTGTAGCGTGGGATTCTCTTCGCTCCAGCGGAAGGCGTCATCCACATCGCGAGTGGTGCAGAGCGTCGAAAAAATCGAGCTGTAGGAGCGCGCATGCACTGATTCCATAAAGGCGATGTTGGTATAAACCGCCTCTTCATGGGGCGTGCGGGCATCTTCCATTAATACTGGCGCACCGACACTGCTCTGAATGGTATCCAGCAGCGTAAGGCCGGTAAACACGCGGATCGTCAGCTGTTTTTCTTTATCAGTCAGGGTATTCCAGGACTGAATATCGTTCGACAGCGGGACTTTCTCCGGCAGCCAGAAATTACTGGTCAAGCGGTTCCATACTTCCAGGTCTTTATCATCCTGAAGGCGGTTCCAGTTAATTGCGTCAACCCGCGATAAACGTTGCATGGTATTCATATCACTCTCTCAAAGCCCGGCTATGAGAGCCGGGCTAGCGAAACTTATTTATAAAAACTGGCTATAAAAAGCTGGTTTTAAAAACGAACGCTCAACACACACAAGGCGTATCAACAGACATCAGTGCCATTACAGCGTGCAGGAAACGCAGCCTTCTACCTCAGTACCTTCTAACGCACTCTGGCGCAGGCGAATGTAGTAGAGCGTTTTGATGCCTTTGCGCCAGGCGTAAATCTGCGCTTTATTGATATCGCGCGTGCTTGCGGTGTCCGGGAAAAACAGCGTTAGCGACAGGCCCTGGTCGACGTGCTGCGAGGCTTCCGCATAGGTGTCGATGATCTTTTCCGGGCCGATTTCATAGGCGTCCTGGAAGTAGTCAAAATTCGCTTCATCCAGGAAAGGCGCCGGGTAATAAACACGCCCCAACTTGCCCTCTTTACGAATCTCTATTCTCGCCGCCACCGGGTGAATACTGGAGGTGGAGTTATTGATGTAGGAGATCGACCCCGTCGGCGGTACCGCCTGCAGGTTACGGTTATACAAACCGTGGGCCATGACCGAGGCTTTGAGCTCCTGCCAATCGTCTTGAGTCGGCAGCGCAATACCGCTGCGCTCGAACAGCTCACGCACTTTGTCGGTACGCGGCAACCATGCCTGATCGGTGTACTTATCAAAGAAGCTACCCGATGCGTAGGTGGAATCCTCAAAACCGGCAAACGACTCTTTATGCTCAATCGCCAAACGGTTCGACGCACGGATCGCATGAAAGGCCACGCAGTAAAAGTAGAGATTGGTAAAATCCAAGCCCTCGTCAGAACCGTAGTAGATATGCTCCCGGGCCAGGTAGCCGTGCAGGTTCATCTGCCCCAAACCAATCGCCCGCGACTTCGCATTGCCTTCAGCAATAGAGGGGACGCTGCGCAGGTTGCTCATTTCCGAAACGGCGGTAAGGCCGCGAATAGCGATTTCCACGCTGGTGCCGATATCGCCTGAATCCATCACCTTGGCAATATTCATGGAGCCCAGGTTACAGGAGATATCCTGGCCGATTTGGCGATAACCCAGGTCATCGTCATACTCCGTCGGCGTATTGACCTGAAGAATTTCAGAGCAAAGGTTACTCATGTTAATGCGGCCAGCAATCGGGTTGGCGCGATTAACCGTGTCTTCGAACATGATGTATGGGTAGCCTGACTCAAACTGCAGCTCGGCGAGGGTTTGGAAGAAGGCCCGTGCATTGATCTTATGCTTGCGAATGCGCGCATCCGCAACCATCTCCTGGTACTTCTCGGTAACGCTGATGTCGCCAAAGGGCACGCCGTAAACACGCTCTACATCGTAGGGCGAGAACAGGTACATGTCGTCGTTGCGCTTGGCAAGCTCAAAGGTAATATCCGGAATCGTCACACCCAACGAGAGCGTTTTGATACGAATTTTCTCGTCGGCATTTTCCCGCTTGGTATCCAAAAAGCGCAGGATATCCGGGTGGTGAGCGTTGAGATACACCGCCCCTGCACCCTGGCGGGCCCCCAGCTGGTTAGCATAGGAGAAGGCATCTTCCAGCAGTTTCATAATCGGGATAATGCCCGACGACTGATTTTCGATACGCTTAATGGGCGCGCCGGACTCACGAATATTGCTGAGCAGAAACGCCACGCCGCCGCCTCGTTTGGAGAGCTGCAGGGCCGAGTTAATGGAGCGGCCAATCGACTCCATATTGTCTTCGATACGCAGCAAAAAGCACGACACCAGCTCACCGCGCTGCTGCTTGCCGCAGTTCAAAAAGGTGGGCGTCGCGGGCTGAAAGCGGCCGCTAATGATTTCATCCACCAGCGACTTCGCCAGCGTTTCGTCGCCCCGCGCCAGGGTCAGCGCGACCATGCAGACACGGTCTTCGTAACGCTCTAGATAGCGCTTGCCATCAAACGTTTTTAGCGTGTAGCTGGTGTAGTACTTAAAGGCGCCCAAAAAGCTTGGGAAGCGAAACTTATAGGCGTAAGCCTGCTCGAACAGCGCCTTGATAAAGGCGAAGCTGTACTGGGCCAGCATCTCGGCTTCGTAGTACTGCTCTTCGACCAGGTAATCGAGCTTTTCTTCCAACGAGTGGAAGAACACAGTGTTCTGGTTAACGTGCTGCAAGAAGTACTGGCGTGCCGCTTCGCGATCCTTATCCAACTGTAGCTCGCCATTGGCACCGTACAGGTTGAGCATGGCGTTAAGAGCGTGATAGTCCAGCGTGCGCGCTTCGGTCTTAGCTGCTGGCCGCTTGGCCTCACCGCTGCTAGTGGACACGTCGTTCGAGACTGAGTCTTTCGGCGCTGAGTCTTTCAGGGCTAGGTTTGTCGTTTCCAAAACTCTTCTACTCCTTGACGGACATTGGCCACGTCATCGTCGGTGCCAAATAATTCGAATCGATACAGCAGCGGCACATGGCATTTTTTCGCAATAATACGGCCAGCAAGGCCATACGCTTCGCCAAAATTTGTATTTCCCGCTGCAATCACCCCCCGCAGGAGGCTTCGATTATGTGTGTCGTTAAGAAAATGGATCACCTGCTTGGGCACCGCCCCCTGCTCACTTCCCCCACCATAAGTGGGGGTAATTAAAATATACGGCTGGGTAACGCGTGGAACAGGCTCATCTCGATTCAACGGCAGTCGCTTTGCGGCAAAACCAAGTTTTTCTACAAATCGATGGGTATTGCCTGATTTTGTAGAGAAGTACACCAAACTGCCGGCGATAGGTGAGGATGAACAACTTGCCAGCATGTCAGGTAACTTAAGCCAGCGCTTGAATGCGATCCGGACGGAAACCCGACCAGTGATCCTCACCGACGACGACGACAGGAAGCTGGCGATAGCCGAGAGCTTCGACTTCTTCTTGGGCACCGGATTCGGCAGTAATATCGATAACGGTGTAATCAAGCCCCTGCTTGTCGAGCGCGCGGTAAGTTGCGGTGCACTGAACACAAGCCGGCTTGCTATAAATTTGAATTTCCATGGATGATCCCCTTTTCATAGCGGCATTTTTCGGGTAGAGCACATCTAGTGCCCGCCCCCTCTAGAAGATACAACGCATACTATATATAGACCAATGGAAAATCAATTCAAGCATATGTGGTATTTTTCATCCACAGGATATTGACAGCTAATGCCCAATACTGTCCCAGACAAAAAAAACCGCCCACTAAAAAGTGGGCGGTTTTTTCACAGCGCCGCAAAGCGGCGCGGCTAGCGGATCATAGCAATATTAGCTAATCGCAGCTTGGTAACGACGTTCAACGTCTTCCCAGTTCACCACGTTAAAGAACGCAGCAATGTAGTCCGGACGCTTATTTTGATACTTCAGGTAGTAGGCATGTTCCCAAACATCCAGACCTAACAGCGGCGTGTTGCCGTGCATCAACGGGCTGTCTTGGTTCAGGGTATTCTCTACCACTAGTTTCTTTTCAGGGGTAATGGAGAGCCAGGCCCAACCACTACCGAAACGACCAACGGCCGCTTTTTTGAACTCTTCTTTAAAGGCTTCCTGACCGCCCAGCTCAGCATCAATCGCTTTGGCAACATCGCCCTGGGGGTTGCCACCGCCGTTAGGCGACATCATCTGCCAAAACATGGAGTGATTGGCATGACCGCCACCGTTGTTGATAACGGCTTGACGCTTGGCTTCCGGAACGCGATCCAGATTAGCGACCAGCTCTTCGACAGGTACATCTTCAAGACCTGTGCCTTCCAGCGCGGCGTTCAGGTTGTTGATGTAGGTCTGATGGTGACGAGAGTGGTGAATTTCCATCGTCATCGCATCAATGTTTGGTTCGAGAGCGTCATATGCGTACGGCAATTCGGGTAGTGTATGTGCCATATCATCATCTCCTTGAGTGGCTTTCGTTGCTTTCAATTACCTATGTGCGGTCAGCCCGCAGCTTTTTCAACCACCGGGGTGGTATTTCTTACCTTTTGCCCCAGTACTTTAGTCAACTATTGCCAGTTTACCTAATACACCGGCCAAAAAAAAAGCCGACTTCTGGCGAAGTCGGCCCACCGCTATTTACTCACGTATTGCTTACAGCTTGCTCTCAAGCTCCGGCAGGATCTCGAACAGATCCCCCACCAGGCCGTAATCTGCCACCTGGAAAATCGGTGCTTCGTCGTCTTTATTGATCGCGACGATCACCTTGGAGTCCTTCATGCCCGCCAGGTGCTGGATGGCACCGGAAATGCCCACGGCGATATACAGATCCGGGGCGACGATCTTGCCAGTCTGACCGACCTGCATATCGTTAGGTACAAAGCCTGCGTCAACCGCGGCACGGGAAGCACCGATGGCGGCACCGAGCTTGTCGGCAATGCCGTCGAGCAGCTTGAAGTTTTCGCCGTTGCCCATGCCGCGGCCGCCGGAGATCACCACCTTGGCGCCGCCCAGTTCAGGACGATCCGACTGCGCCAGCTCTTCTTTGACAAAGCTGGACTGACTGTTGTCCACCACCACATCGACGGTTTCAATCGTCGCGCTGCCGCTGGTGCCGACCGCATCAAAGCCGGTGGAGCGCACGGTGATCACTTTCAGCGCGTCGTCGCTTTTAACGGTGGCAATGGCATTACCGGCGTAGATCGGGCGCTTAAAGGTATCGGCGCTGTCCACGGCGATAACGTCCGACAGCTGGCTGACGTCTTTTAGCGCCGCTAAACGCGGCAGTACGTTTTTGCCGGTGGTGGAGGCGCTGGCCAGCACGTGGGTGTAATCACCCGCCAGTTCGACCAGCAGCGCGCCCATGGGCTCGGCCAGCTGGTGGGCGTAAACGGCGTTATCGGCGACGCGGACTTTGCTCACGCCGTCGAGTTTGGCGGCGGCCTCGGCAGCGGCTTGAACGCCTTCCCCGGCCACCAGGATATCGATATCGCCACCGATGGCTTGGGCGGCCGCCACCACGTGGGCGGTGGCGCCGGCCAGTTGGCCTTCGTGTAGGTCGGCAAGTACCAAAATGCTCATAAAATCAGCTCCTTTCAAAGCGCATGCGTAAAGTACGGGGGGTAATTAACCGACCTTAAAGAACTTTGGCTTCGTTTTTGAGTTTGTCGATCAGCTCGTCTACCGAGGCGACTTTAACGCCCCCCTTGCGCTCGGCGGGCGACTCTACTTTGAGCAGACTGACCTTGGAGGCAACCTCGACGCCGTAGTCGGCGGGGGTTTTGACATCCAGCGGCTTTTTCTTGGCCTTCATGATGTCGGGGAGCTTGGCGTAGCGCGGCTCATTCAAACGCAGGTCGGTGGTGACAATCGCCGGCAGCGTGAGGGCAATGGTTTGCAGGCCGCCGTCGATTTCACGGGTGACATGAACCTTGTCGCCGTCGACCGCCACTTCCGAGGCGAAGGTACCTTGCGGAAGCCCCGTCAGTGCGGCGAGCATTTGGCCGGTCTGGTTGTTGTCGGTGTCAATGGCCTGCTTGCCCAGCACCACTAATCCCGGCTGCTCCTCTTCGACCACTTTGGCCAACAGCTTGGCCACCGCCAGGGATTCGGCGCGCTCGTCGGTTTCGATATGGATGGCGCGGTCTGCCCCCAGGGCCAGCGCGGTACGCAGCTGCTCTTGGGCGGCCTTGGGGCCTACCGTGACGGCGACCACTTCCGTCGCCACGCCCTTCTCTTTCAGGCGCACCGCCTCTTCCACGGCAATTTCGCAGAAGGGGTTCATGGCCATTTTGACGTTGGTGAGATCGACGTCCGAATGATCCGCCTTAACGCGGATTTTGACGTTGTAGTCGATGACGCGTTTCACCGCGACGAGTACTTTCATAGGTTCCTCGCTTGGCTTGTGTAAAGCCGTTACCCTGAGACGGCACCCGCCCAGCGGATACCCCTTTTTAAGACGTGTGATGCATTGAAAACTTACCGGCAATCGCTCAAAAGCGATCGCCTGCCCCAATACAGGCGCTGCCAACGATAACGGCGGCGCTTTTAAATTCAATATACAAATTCAATCGAGCGTTTGATAGGTGCGCAATTGAAAAACCTTATCAATTTGCCATAGCCTGCCATAAAGCGACAATAGCTAATGCTTAATCGTCCACTACGGCCTTAGTCGTAGCACTGAACGCTGGTAAGCAAAGCATACAGCCAATAAATACCCCTTTCACCATCGTAGGCGTGACCTGACACAGGTATTATGCCTATCATGGGGCATAACCAGAAGCAAACGACCGTTTTAAATTAAGATCACTTTTTATAAGCTAGTTTCCTAGCCCGAACTTTGGGTTAGCTTTGAGTTAGCTTTGTAAAAGTTGACACTTAAAAAGAGTAAGGAGAAACCGGGTGGAAACTGTTGAACGCGATGTAATGGACTTTGATGTCGTCATTGTCGGTGCGGGCCCATCCGGGCTTTCCGCAGCATGCCGACTGATGCAGCAAGCCAATGAGGGTGAGCAAGAACTCACGGTGTGTGTCGTTGAGAAAGGTTCAGAGGTTGGCGCGCACATTTTATCCGGCGCGGTGTTTGAACCCCGTGCACTGGCGGAGCTATTTCCTGACTGGAAGGAGCGCGGCGCACCGCTCAATACGCCGGCGATTCGCGACGACGTCTTCTTGCTCAAAGATGCCGAAAAAGCGCAGAAAGTGCCTAACGCCTTGGTACCTAAAAGCATGCACAACACCGGGGGCGACCTTACCCGCTATGTGATCAGTGCTGGCAACCTGTGCCGCTGGCTGGCCGAACAGGCAGAGAGCCTCGGGGTAGAAATCTTCCCGGGTTTTGCTGCCCAAGAGGTCATTATTGAAGATGGTGCCGTGCGCGGCATTCTGATTGGCGATATGGGCGTCGCCGCCGATGGCACCCCCAAGGATAGCCATATGCCGGGCATGGAGCTGCGCGCCAAGTACACGCTGTTTGCCGAAGGCGCGCGGGGGCATTTGGGCAAGCGGTTGATCAAAGACTTCTCATTGGATGCAGGTCGCGACCCGCAACACTACGGTATCGGCCTTAAAGAGCTGTGGGATGTGCCTGCCGACAAACATGAACCTGGGCTCGTGTTGCATGGCTCTGGCTGGCCATTAGATAAAAACGCCCACGGCGGCTGGTTCCTCTACCATGCGGAAAACCAGCAGGTCGTTGTGGGGTTGATTATGGATCTTGGCTACCAGAATCCATGGCTTTCGCCCTTCGACGAGTTTCAGCGCATGAAGCATCACCCGGTCATTAGCCAGTACCTCGAAGATGGTAAGCGTGTAGCTTACGGCGCACGGGCAATTACCAAAGGTGGCTTTAACAGCCTACCTAAAATGACCTTCCCAGGTGGACTATTGATTGGTTGTGATGCAGGCACCCTCAATTTCTCCAAGATCAAAGGGCTGCATACTGCCATGAAGTCTGGCTTGGTTGCCGCGGAGAGCGTATTTGAGGCAATCAAAGGGGGCGATGAGGGCGCACAGGAGCTAACGAGCTTCACCCAGAAATGGGAAGCCAGCTGGGCCTATCAAGAACTTAAAGAGAGCGCCAGTTTCGGGCCTGCGATCCATAAATATGGCACCGTCGGCGGCGGAGCGTATAACTTTGCTCATCAGTTGCTGGGCAACAAGTTGCCAAATGTCCATGACACGGCCACCGACCATGGAGCTCTCAAGCCTGCAGCCGAGTTTGAAAAGATTAACTACCCCAAACCGGACGGCAAACTCTCTTTCGACAAGCCAACCTCGGTGTTTCTGTCGAATACCAACCATGAAGAGGATCAGCCGTGTCATTTGCGCCTGGACGATCCTGAGTTGCCGATCCGCGAAAACCTGCCCAAATACGCAGAGCCGGCGCAGCGCTACTGCCCGGCTGGGGTTTATGAAGTGGTGGAAGATAGCGCAGGTCAGCCACGCTTTCAGATCAACTTCCAAAACTGCGTGCACTGCAAAACTTGTGATATCAAAGACCCAGCGCAAAACATTACCTGGGTGGCCCCAGAGGGCGGTGGTGGCCCAAACTACCCGAATATGTAAGTAGCTGGCTCACTGCTTGCCCTGTATTGGCTGCAAAAGGGTAAGCAGTGCTTCATTATCCCTTACTTCTTTTCCAGACAGCTTTCCTCTGCTGATAACGGTCTGTAGCTATAAAAACCGTGGAAATGGTGGCTGTAGGGGCTGAGAATGAAGCGTTCCTGCTCATGGGAGGCGACCCCCTTCGCAAACACCTGGAGACTGAGATGCTGACCCAGCTCAATGACTGATGAAGATAACTGCTGGTCATGACGTGTCCCTGATAAACGCTTAACTAGGCAAGAGCTGACTTTTAAAGCGTCTACTGGTAACACGTTTAAATCGGATAAAGATGAATACCCGGTGCCAAAATCGTCAACCACAATCCTGACACCCAGTTTTTTGATCTCTGCAAAAATACTCGCCGTACGGTTAACATCCTGCAGCAGCATGCTCTCGGTAATCTCCAACTCAAGCAGCCTCGGGTTCATACCGGTTGTCGCTAGCGCGTCGCTGACACTCTCAACAAAGCCATTGTCATAAAATTGGCGTGCGGAGATATTGACGGCCATGGTTAAAGCAGGAAAACCTTCATGCTGCCAAAGCATGTTTTGTCTACAGGCATTTTCGAGCACCCATTGACCGATAGGCATAACCAAACCACTCTCTTCAGCGAGGGGCATAAATTGCGCGGGCTCAAGCAGGCCCAGTGTTGGATGCTGCCAACGCAGCAGCGCCTCCATACCAAGCGTATTGCCACCTTCGATGTCATACTTTGACCGAAAGAGCAGCCTGAACTCCTGACCTTCAAGCGCCCGGTGCAAGCCAGACTCCAGCGTTAAGCGCACATCCATCTCCGCACTTAATTCGTCGGTATAGTACTGAACATTGTTTTTGCCCAGTTGCTTCGCCTGATACATGGCCATATCAGCACTTTTCATTAATGTTTGCTCATCAAGCCCGTCAAACGGATACAGCGAAACACCAATACTGACCGAGACATGACACTCCTGGCCCGCGAGCATAAAAGGGTCTCTAACAGCGGATAGAATTTTTTGGGCTATTGGCTCAATCTGATCTCGGCGGCTGGCCCTGCTCAAAATAATGACAAATTCGTCCCCCCCTAACCGAGCGACAAAATCGCTTTCTCGCACCGAGGCGGTCAGCCGTCTTGCCGCCTCTTGCAGCAGGTGGTCTCCGGCATCATGCCCTAAGGTGTCATTAATTAACTTAAAGCGGTCAAGATCCAGGAAAAGGAGCGCAAAGGATTCATCATGGCGGGTGCCAAGCTTCACAGACTGGGTAAGCCAGTGGCTCAAAAAAGCTCGATTAGGCAAATCGGTTAGCGTGTCATGGAAAGCCAAGTGCTCAACCTGCTGGGCGTGCAATACACGCTCTTCCATTACCCGCTGCTGCGCCCGCTGAAGCTGCCAGCTTAGACGGGCGAGCATAGCCAGAATGATCAGCAGCAAGCCGCTTGTCCAAGCAGCCCGCTGCCAGTATTTTCGCGCCAGCTGTTGAGCCGCGGCCAACTGCTCCTGCGCAGACAACCCGACGACGATAGATAATGGGAAATCATACAGCTGGCGAACCAGCGTGTAGCGCTCGACACCTTGCCAATGGGTCAGAAAGGGGGCACTTACAGCATCCAGCGTGCTACTTTTCCAAGCCGCTATATCCATCAGCTCACCGGAGTAGGTAGCCTCTCCACTGCGCCTGACAAGTACCTCGCCACCCGTACCAACAAGTGCCAGCATCCCCTGCTGGCCCAACGAACCCACTTCATAACTGCTCACAAAGTAATTCGCATCAATAGCGATAACCACCCACCCCGTGCCTGCCTCTTCCTCAGATGTTGTCTGGGACATTAACGGCCGAGCAAAAGTCAGCTGTTTTGCTTGATAAGCATCCGTCTCCCAAACGGCCAAGTAGTCATCGCCCAGCACTGCTTGCGAAGGAGGCGTTAGGCGCTGCCCAAGCCGTCCTGAATCAGTCGTTTCAACAATCCTGCCCTGTGCATCAACAATACTGATGGTGAATAGCAGAGCAGGCGGCAGTAACCGCTGCTCATTCAAAACACCAAGCACGTTAGCGTAATCACTACTATTGGCGGTAAAACGAACTAATTTCAGTGCCGTATCGATTTCCCGCAAGGCTCTGACAACACGCGCTTCATAAGTGTCGGTTATTTCACTCACAGACAGCTCAGCCTGGCGCTCAATGACCATACTCTCTTTATTGACTAAAAAATAAGTACTGCCCCATATAACCAGCAGCATCATAAAGGCCACTATACCGAATAGTACAAATGGCTCGACAAGATGATGTGACCATCGATTAATCAAGATTCGGGATGGACTGCCCTGCTCTGGGTCTGTTTGATCATTGAGGCTACTCAATTGTCACCACTCGCAAACGCTCATCAAGAAAAGAAGAGTCTATATAGCCTAGGGATTTTGCATCGCTGACTAGCCGCTCTACCACTGCACGACTGTTCGTAAGCGCTTGGGGCGGCTGCCCTCGTCCGGTGAATATCTGCCTGGCCCAGTGCGCCTTGATCTGCGCGGGGGTTTGCCCTGTGTAGAGAGTGTAAAACTCACTTCTCGCTGCCGTACCTTCAGTAAGATCCAAGGGCACGACTTCAACTCCATTGACTATTAGCGTGCGGCGCCCTAAGTAAACATCTCTTAAATCGCTAAAGGTAAGACGAGTAACAGGTGCTTCAACTGATACAACCACCAATACCTCAGCTGAAGCTGGGTGGTAAAACAGGCTCAGTCCGGATGCCAATAACAAGCTGATCGCAGACGAAATGAGGCGTTTAAACATTGCCACTCTCCTTAAAACACAAAGTCGAGCGCAAGGCTAAACAAGTTAATACGTTCACCTGGGGTAAACTCGGGCTGTTGATTAATCAGCCCCCCGGATGACCCTGAACGCATATCGATGTGATCATACTGGGCCGTTAGGGCCATACCCGGCCTGAAATCCCAGCGAGTTCCCACCGTTATGCTCTCCTGCTGCATTCCGCTGGATATTAGCTCATTCAACATACCATTAAGTAATTGCGCGCCTTCTGCAAAGGGCGCTGGATAAAGGGCAGCATTCAATCCCGGCTCTGAGGTATTACTGGTGACTTTTGCTCGCGCAACCCCCACATACGGTGTCCACTCGGCGATCCGATAACCGAGCGTTATGTAAGCGCCTTCACTCTCCCCTAACAGAGATGGCGACGAAGAGCGTGCCCATTCGCCCATCACAAACCATGAGCCGGGGTCATAACCCAACCCTAAGCTCAGTAGGCTCGTACGCTTACCATCCACTTCATAGCGGCTAGCAAGCTCTTCACCGGGTAGACCAAAGAGGCGATAAACGTCGAAGAATTGTGAGAGTTCATCTGCGCTTACTTTAAGTTCGCCATAGCTGGCAAACAGGGTGACATCCCCCCAATGAGTACGGTGAGAAACGCCCCATGAATCGCTGGCGTCGATACTGCCCGTTGAGTAATCAACGCTGCCCCCACCAAAATTCATCTGCAATTCATTGGTAGTCTCCCCTAATGGGTATCGATAGCGCATATCAACACCATCGAAATTGGCCACGGGCATTAAACGGTAAACTTCTTGTGGGGGCCTAATCCATGGGGTGGCGTAATTAACTTTACGGTGCTCAGAGGCCATAAAAGAGCTTTGCACCATTCGCCCTACGCGCAAGCTAAGATCAGGGGTAAGGTCATATTGAACATTCGCCCACTCAATCTCAGGTGCGAATGAACCATCGTATCGCTTCTCGCTGACCACCTGAACAACCGAGGAAAGTTGTGGCGTCACACGCAGCGTAGCTTGGAGCCCTAGGCGGCTATCAACTTCAGCGCTCCAGTCATCACTATACCCTGCACCTTCTGAAGCAAAGGGGTCAGCAACGAAGTCAGCGTTTCGCTCATCAGAATGAACAACGCCCAGCGTGCCGAAACCATTAAATTCCAGATTAGGCAGACCGCTGTCGGCAAGCAAGGCGCCGCTTTGGGTGACGATCAAAATGGCGCAGAGCCAGGTGGCTTGCCTTACCATGCCCGTTCCCTATTTGATTAGTTATATGCTATGAGCTGTGGAGTATTCGCTCGGTAGGAGTGAGGGTATTAAATCGGCAGGGCCATGCTAAGTCAAACAACCCTAAAGCTTAATTCGACGGCAAATGTGAAAGAGTGTGTCTTAGCGTTGAATCAACGACTTATCCCGCAAGCGTTGAGCCATTTTCCAGCAACTCAATGGGTGCCCGGCGGGCAATAAGCCGCCTTCGCCCGGCCTGGTCAAAGCGCACATCAATCACTGGATCACTGATACTGCCTTCTACGGCGGCCACTTCACCCTCGCCAAATACCGCATGAAGAAGGCGCTGACCGGGGTAAAAATGGGCATCTCCCGAATAGCCTACTTTGGCCTCTTCAACCTGCGCCGGTGCTAGCGCAATATCGTCGCGCCCCAGCCGGGTTAGATAGCGCTTTACCAACGCCACCGATGTGACTTGCAGCGAAGCCGCTGGAGGGCTGGCACTGGCTAGGCAGGAGGCTACCCGCATACTGTCCTGCCAGGCGCTTTCGGCAATAAAGCGACTAGGCCGATGCACGCCGCCATCATGGAGCACTAAAAGCTGCTCCTGGGCACGGGTAATGGCGACGTAGAAGAGCCTACGCTCCTCCTCCAGACGGTCATCACTGAGTGGATTGTCGCGGCTATAGTGGGGAAAGTCCTCTTCGTTAACCCCAGCCACCGCCACCATTGGCCACTCAAGGCCTTTGGCGCCGTGAACGGTACTGATCAGGACACCGCCTGCCTGGTTCTCTACCGGTCGCTCAAGCAGTTCGATAAAAGCATCCGGATCCTGCACGCTTTGCGCCTGCTCGATCAACACATCGAGCAAGCGTACGTCTTCTTCGCCTTTATCCCGCCGTGCAGCGGCTCTTTTAAGCGTTTTTTCAGCATCAATACTTTCAACTACGTGGCGTAAAAGCTTGGCGGGCGGCCAAGCACTTAGCTGGGGCAGCTCACAAAGCAGCAGCCAGCGTTTTTTTAGCGTACGCCGCTGTATGGGCTTTAACGCCGTTAACAGGGGGTCATGGCGTTCGGGCCACTGCTGGGTAGCAGCCAACTGATAGGCAAGTCGCTGCAGATGCTCACGGGCAACGAAGGGGGTGGGTTGTGCAAGCAGCAGTAACAGCTGCTGCGGGTCGCGCAGCAGATCAGGACGACGCGACAGCTTTAAATACCCCGCCAGGGCCTGCACCAGCGGTAGACGAAAAACAAAACGATCCTCACGCTGAAGCCGAAAAGGAATCCCAGCTTGTAACAGCGCCAGTTGAAACGGCACTGATAGCGCCCAACTGCGCACCAGCAAACTGGCCTCGTTAAACGCTCGCCCCTGGGCCTGCCAATCCACTAACGCATCAAGCAGCAAACGACTCCCCTGCCCCACCGAGACACGCGTCTCCGGGTTATTGACGGCGGCAAGGCACAGCTGGTTGGGACGGCGCTGATTCGCCGCAATAGCATGATTAGCCGCCAGCGCCAGGGCATGGCCATGCCGAAACGTCGTCGACAGCGGGTAGTCAGTGGCTTCGCCAAAGGTAGCAGTGAAATTTTCCAGCATGTTGTCGGGTTTGGCACCACGCCACTCATAAATACACTGGTTGGCATCACCCACTGCCATCACCTCGGCACGACTGCCTACCAACACAGATAGCAGGCGCTGCTGAGCAGCGTTGATATCCTGATACTCATCAATAATCACATGATCGAGAAACCCTTCCACACGGCTTCGCAGGGCACTATCTCCCTCTAACACCAGCAGTGGACGATAGAGCAGATCGGCATAGGTCATAACGCCTTCCGCTGCTAATAGCCGCTCCGCCTCGGCAAACGCCGCTGGAAAGTAGTCGGTATCCGGGTCGAAATTTAGCCGCTCATAGAGTGCTTCGGGGGTGATCATTTCTGCTTTCACCAAGCCACAGAAATGGGCCAAGGTTTCCAGCCGATCCCCCTCCAGGGCAGCATCGCGGCGTTCGACAGCGTCCCGCAATACGTTCAGGCTCGCTTGACGAAGCAGCCTTTCCAACTGCCAATCGGCGGATAACAACTGCCGGGGCGGAAGGGCGCCCCAGCGGCACAGGCTTTGGGTCAAGCGGTGGCCCAGGGAGTGAAAAGTGCGCACATCCGGCAGTGCCTGCCCGGCAGGTGCCATGGAGGCTAACCGGCGCTGAAAATCATCCTTTGCTGAGCGGTTAAACATCAGCACCAGAATACGCTTTGGCGGAACCCCGTTAGCCAATAGATGCAGCACCCGCGCGGCCATGGTGGTGGTTTTGCCTGCACCAGCCACTGCCGCCACCCGCGCATGTCCAATCTGATGGCTGACCACAGCTTGCTGTTCAGCGGTTAACTTCACGGCGCCTCGCCAAGCAACTCATCATCAATCTGCCCCAGCACAAACCACTGCCCGGCACTCGTTACGCCAAGTTCACTCTGGCCATTGCCTATATCACGGGCTTTAGCCGTCTCAACCAGTTGGTAAAAGACATTACGGTGCAAGCGCGCAGCGAGCCCAAACCTCACCGGCAGTTGCGGCACAGTCTCGCCTTTTGGGGTTAAACTGAGAGAAAGCGGGTGCTCAGCATCTAAGCGCACAATGTCGTCAAACTGGGTGGTAAACCACCAGGCACCGTCACGAAAGTCAGCTTCTACCGCCACCAGCGGCAGGTCTTCGACCTCTATCCGCCAGCGCTCCACCGGCGTGACCAGGCAATACCCCTCGTCATCCAGGCGCAGCAGCGTGGCTAGGAGACGCGCCACCTTGGGTCTGGCAAACGGCTGCCCTTCGTGCCACCAGCTACCATCGGCGTGAATGACGATACTCATATCGCCAGAGAGCGCAGGCCGCCACTCATCGAGGGGAGGAATAGCCCCAGCGAACTCTTCCTCTCCGCCACCTTGCTGGAGCAATCGATCAATATTCATCTCGCCCACCTCGCTTGAGCGTATTCAAAGCGCATTGGGCGATAAAAGCCCAGCGTTTGCCAGCGCCTCTCTAACGTGTTCCGGAGCATCGGGCGCCGCGGCACGGAAGAGCTGATAAAAGTTGGCAGTCGTCTGCATGGCGACTTCATCGACAGTGATGCCCCGTTCCTGGGCAATGCACTCCGCCACTTGTACCACCCAGGCGGGCTCATTGGGCTTGCCGCGATAGGGAACAGGCGCCAGGTAAGGGCTGTCGGTCTCAATCAACAGACGATCAAGCGGCAGTTGACGGGCAAGTTCACGCAGCGATGCAGCATTGCGAAAGGTAATAATGCCCGACAGTGAGATATAAAAACCCAGCCGCACCGCCTCACGAGCCATCACCAAGTCTTCAGTAAAACAGTGTAATACACCGCCCACCCGTGAGTCGCTGTATTCACGTAGCAAGGCCAAAGTTTCCTGTTTGGCTTCGCGGGTATGAATAATCACCGGCAGCTCCAGCTCCCGTGCGGCGATTAAGTGACGCTTGAAACGCTCATGCTGTATCTCGACAGGCACACTGTCGCGGTAGTGGTAATCCAGGCCAGTCTCACCAATCGCCACCGCGCCATAGCGCTCAGCGGCCTCTTTTATATCCGCGACGCTGGGCTCATTGTCACTTTGGTGTAAGGGATGCAAGCCAGCCGAAATCGCTACATCGTTATGCTCCCGGGCAATGGCCGCCAGTTGGGGCATATCGTCTAACGTAACCGCCACAGCAAGAAACTGATTGACGTGGGCAGCACGAGCGGCGGCCAAGATGGCCGCAATGTCGCCCCCATGGGTCTGGTCGGATAAACGATCTAAGTGACAGTGTGAATCGACAAACATACGGCTCTCGACAATAAATGGGTTCTAGCAGACTGTTAAAAACAAGGGGGTCAAAACAGATAGGCCATAACGACTAGATCATAACCAGGCAGTTCAGAGCGTGAAGGACGGGGCCGCTTTATCCAATTGACCGGCAAGCAGCGCCTCAATGCGGTCACGCACAGAATAGTTCTGCTGGCTGAAGTGGAGACCAATGCCTGGCATTCGGCGGCCACTCACTCCCTCCGGCGACACCCACACCACCTGGCCGCTGATCGAAAGGCGTTCGCTTTCCCCTGGCAGTGTGAGCAGTAAAAAGACTTGCTGGCCAAGCGCATAGGGAGTCTGAGTAGGAACAAACATCCCCCCACGCTCCAAAAAAGGCATATAGGCAGAAAGCAGTGTCGGCACATCAGGAATGGTAAGAGAGAGCGCTTTCTGAGTTGCCATGACGACCTCGCTGAACTGTTTTGAACAGCCGTGGGAACAGGGTTAAATACCGCTATGAACGCAATAGCGCTGCCCAACGCACCAACCACGCCTCGAGTACTAGCTGAGGATTTGGGTTTGCCCCCACTGCCAATAAGCGCCGCTGTTCACGGGCATAATCAAGCAGACGAAACCAATCTTGAACACGACCATTTTTGACCGCTTGGCGATAAAGCGGCTCTAAATCGGGATTATGCAATACCTCTCCGTTACCGGATAAACCGAGACGAATCAGGTCTTCCAGCCAGGCAATACCGTACCATAAGATGGCATCTATCGCCTGGCGATCCAGGCGGGCCGCCTCTGAAACGGGCTCTGCACCCCGCACCAATTGCTCAAAACTGTCATGAATCTGATGGCGCAGGGCGCGTTCTTCTGGTGCGGCCAGCTCCACGGCCAGCAGCGGCAGTCCTCCCGCCACCTGCCACCAGAAGTAGGCTTCATCGGCGCTACCCAATTGCTCAATCAACCAGCCACGACACGCCTCAAAGTCGACGCTGGGCAGTGACCACTGCTGGCACCGAGAGCGGATCGTCGCTAGCATCCGCGAAGGGACATCGGAGAGCAGAATAAACAGCGTTTTATCACCGGGCTCTTCAAGGCTTTTGAGTAGCGCATTGGCGGCAGCAACGTTCATGGCCTCGGCGGGAGAGACCACAATCACCCGGTAGCCACCCTGCTGGGCAGTTTGCGAAACAAAACGGTTAACCTCGCGAATGGGGTCAATACGGATTTGGCGCTTCCCCTCTTCAGGCGAGACCCGCAGGAGATCCGGGTGATACCCCGATGCCAGCATCGCGCAGCTATGGCAGTGGCCACAGGCTTGATCCGCGGGTGAAGCGCATAGCGTTCGGGCAATTAACGCTTCCGCCAACTGCTGCTTACCCACGCCGTGGGCACCGTGAATAAGCAGCGCGTGGGGCATTCTGCCACTATCAGCCAGACGGGTTAAATGCTGCCAAGTGGCTTGATGCCACGGCATTACGCTGGTTAACGCCATGCTGCGATCCGATTGAGCAGGCTTTGACGTATTTGCATTTGCACCTCTTCGAGCGAGTGCTGGGCGTCAATCACGGCAAAGCGCTCGGGCGCTTCTGCCGCACGCGCCAAGTAAGCATCGCGCACCGCCTGGAAGAAGTCCCCCGGCTCCTGTTCAAAGCGATCCCGTTGCTCTTGCCGGTCAGTCAAACGCGACTCTAAGCGCTGTGTGGCAGCCTCTTTAGGCATATCCAGCAGCAGCGTCAAATCCGGTGAGACCCCCTGCTGAACAAAATTCTCCAGCACGGCAATTCGCTCCTTGGCGATGCCCCTTCCGCCGCCCTGATAGGCAAAAGTGGCATCGGTAAAACGATCACACACCACCCACGCCCCTCTGGCCAGGGCGGGCAAAATTTTCTCCGCCAAATGTTGGGCCCGCGCTGCGAACATTAGCAATAGTTCAGCATCCACGTGCAGCGGCTCTTGAGGAGCAGGATCCAGCAGTAAGGCGCGAATAGCTTCGCCACGAGCGGTGCCGCCCGGCTCTCGGGTACGCACCACTTCCAGGCCCTCAGCTTCCAGGCACTCAGCGACAAAGCCCACGTTGGTGGACTTGCCCACCCCTTCGCCGCCTTCCAGCGTAATGAAGCGTCCACGCTTACTCATCATGCTCCCTTACTGTGGTATTCTCGATCAATATTGGCTGATGGTTCACGGCGATTAACGGTTACGAATATAGCGGTTAACAGCGTTGTTGTGCTCCCGCAGCGTGCGCGAGAAGTGGTGCGTACCATCGCCGCGGGACACGAAATAGAGTGTTTCACCAGGCAATGGATTTACCGCCGCCTCTAGCGATTCGCGACCTGGCATGGCGATCGGCGTAGGCGGCATCCCGTCAATCACGTAGGTGTTATAGGCCGTAGCCTCGCGGATATCGGCACGGGTAATTCGCCCTTCATAACGCTCACCCATACCGTAAATAATCGTCGGGTCGGTTTGTAGGCGCATGCCCTGCTCCATCCGGCGTTTGAACACCCCGGCAATCTCGCGCCGTTCCTCGGGCGCGCCGGTTTCCCGTTCGATCAAGGAGGCCATAATCAGCGCTTCGTAGGGGGAGTCAATGGTAAGGTCGTCCGCGCGCTCTTCCCATACTTCTTCCAGAATGCGCTCCATCCGCTCCAATGATTGGCGCAGAATATCCACATCGCTCATCCCCAGATGATAGCGGTAGGTATCAGGAAAGAACCAACCCTCGGGAAAGGTGCCCTCTCGGTCGAGAAGCGTCATCACCTCTGCATCACTCAAGTCAGCGGTACGATGTTCGAGTTTCGGCGCGGCATTGAGCAACTCGCGCATCTGCCGAAAAGACCAACCCTCAGGAATGGTCAGCGAGTAGGTAACCACTTGATTGCTACCTAGCAGCGCCATCATTTCCAGTCCGCTCATATCCGGCAACAGCTGATACTCGCCTGTACGCAGCCGAGGCACACGTTCCGGCTCAACTCGCGCTAACAAACGAAACGCCCAGGCATCCTCAAGCACGCCCTGCTCTTCCAGTTGCGCCACTACCTGATTAAAGCCTGCACCAGAGGGCACTTGGTAAAGCATTGGCTCTTCAATTGAAAGCGGCGCCTCTAATCGGCTCTGCCAATAGAAATAACCGCCCGCTGCACTGGCAGCCCCAACCACTATCAATACCAATAAAGCGGTTAATAACCGTTTCACCATGACACCTCTAAGAAAATTGCTGAGCGATATCTAAACAGTGGCGTTTAAACAACGCCCAATAGCTGATGCGCCAAGCGCTGGAACGGATCAAACTGACTCAGCGACCAGCGCTGCAGCAACGAGCCACTCGCTGAAAGAAGCTTAGTGACTGGCCATACCCCCTGGACAGAGTTGGCCACCCATAGCCGTTCGACATCAGCGAGTTGATCAAGGGTCAACGCATCCTCAGCGACGGCCCCCTGCTCAAGCAACGCTGCGCGCAGCGTTCCAGCCACACCGCACTGGTCAAGCTGAGGCGTAAACACCTCCCCCGCCTGCTGCCAAAAAACGTTCATGCTGGTCGCTTCTACGACAAGACCTTCACTGTCGGCGAGCACCCCCTCGGCAATAGTGGCATCGCTCCACTCCCGGCGGGCCAGCACGTTCTCCAGACGATTTAAGTGCTTGATACCTGCCAAGCGAGGCTGACGGGCAAGCTGCAAATCACAAAGACGAACCGTTACACCATTCTGCCAGCGCTCAACCGAGGGCTGAAACGGCATGCGTCGGCTAAGCAGGCGTGGTACGACCTGATCCGGCGCAGCATAGCCTCGCCCGCCGCTGCCCCGGGTCAGTATCAGTTTTAGCACCTCCACTTCGGCGGTAGGGTCGCCTTGCCAAGTGGCGTCAAGCGCCTCCTGGCTAAGTAACGGTATTCCCAGCCGCTGACAGCCCTGCGCCAGGCGCGCCGTATGGTAGCGCCACAGCACAGGAGCACCATCACGCAACAGCACCGTCTCAAAAAGGCCATCACCATATGCCAGCCCACGATCATCAAACGGCACCGACTGATCATCAGATAACGCAGGCGGCAACATAGCCCACTACACCTTTTTAAACAGTAGCGAACCGTTAGTGCCACCAAAACCAAAGGAGTTCGAAAGCGCCATATCAATACGCATATCCCGCGCGGTATGCGGCACATAGTCCAGGTTGCAGCCTTCCTGCGGGTTATCCAGATTAATCGTGGGGGGCGCAATCTGGTCACGAATAGCCAGAATACTAAACACCGCCTCCACTGCGCCTGCGGCGCCCAGCAGGTGGCCAATCATCGACTTGGTCGAGCTCACTGCCACACTGTTTGCAGCATCACCCAGAACGTTCTCAATGGCGCGGCTTTCAGCCAGATCGCCTGCCGCGGTGGAGGTGCCATGAGCGTTGATATAATGAACCGCAGAGACATCAACCTGGGCATCTTTGATCGCATTGCGCATAGAGAGCGCAGCGCCACGCCCATCTTCCGGGGGCGAAGTCATATGATAGGCGTCATCGCTCATCCCAAAGCCCACCAGCTCGGCGTAAATATTTGCTCCCCGTGCCTTGGCATGCTCATACTCTTCAAGCACCAGCACCCCAGCACCGTCGGAGAGTACAAACCCATCGCGGTCAGTATCCCAGGGGCGGCTTGCCGCTTGGGGATCATCATTGCGGGTAGAGAGTGCGCGGGCAGCAGAGAAGCCACCCAGCCCTAGCGGCGTAGTGGCCATTTCGGCACCGCCACAGATCATCACGTCGGCATCGCCGTAGGCGATAGTGCGTGCACTGTAGCCAATATTATGGGTACCCGTGGTGCAGGCAGTCGTAATGGCAATGTTCGGGCCTCTAAAGCCGTGCTGAATCGCCATATTGCCTGAGATCATATTAATGATAGAGCCTGGTACAAAGAACGGCGAGACCTTGCGGGCACCGCCTTTGTTCAGCGCGTTGTGATTGTGCTCAATCATGGGTAAGCCACCAATGCCTGAGCCGATAGCTACACCGATACGATCGGCGTTTTCCTCGGTGCACTCAATACCGGAGTCTTCTACCGCCTGTGCGCCGGCTGCCATGCCGTACTGAATAAACAGATCCATCTTGCGGGCATCTTTTGGATTCAGATACGGGCTAATATCAAAATTTTTGACTGCCCCACCAAAGCGGGTGTTAAAACCGCTGGTGTCAAAATGCTCAATAGGTGTGATACCGCTTTTACCGGCCACAATGTTGGCCCACGACTCATCAACGCTATTACCCACTGGGGTCACCAGGCCTAACCCAGTTACCACTACCCTTTTCCGTGCCATCAGCTTTCCTCCAGGCATCCATGGTGACGCGACCCACTTGGGTCATTTGCTGCTTAAATTTGGTCAACAGTATAACGGAGATTGAACGTTATTAGCATTGTGGCTGCAAAGCAAAAAAGCCGCCCTGGGAAAGGACGGCTTTTAAGGTGGGTGGCTAGCACCCCACCCTGGTTCGATGCATCGACGCAGCCCTTACTGGTGGGCGTTCACGTAATCGATAGCTTCTTGAACCGTGGTGATCTTCTCAGCTTCTTCATCAGGAATTTCAGTATCGAATTCCTCTTCCAAAGCCATAACCAGCTCAACGGTGTCGAGCGAATCAGCACCCAAGTCTTCTGTAAAAGAAGAGCTGTTTTGGATGTCTTCTTCTTTAACGTTCAGGCGCTCTGCTACAACTTTCTTCACGCGCTCTTCAATAGTACTCATTAACCTACTCCAGTCGTTCACATTAGCCGTTTTTGATAACCAGCTATTTGGAAACCGCAAGCCAAAAGCTGCGGGGTAGTTTATAGACGCCCTTGGGTCGACGCAACCGCCAGGCCCAAGGCCATCAACGCATATTCATGCCGCCATTCACGTGAAGCGTCTCGCCAGTAATATAACCGGCTGCATCACTGGTCAAAAAGCCCACCGCTGCGGCGATCTCTTCCGGTGCCCCTAAACGGGCCAACGGAATTTGTTTAAGCAACATCTCATGCTGTGCTTCGGGTAGTGCTTCGGTCATATCAGTCGCAATAAAGCCTGGCGCCACTGCGTTAACCGTGATCGCACGGGAGGAGACCTCACGTGCCAGTGCTCGGCTGAAACCTTCCATACCGGCCTTGGCTGCAGCATAGTTAGTTTGACCCAAGTTGCCCATGGTTGCCACCACAGAACTGATTGACACAATACGCCCAAAACGCGCCTTGGTCATGCCCCGTAAACACGCCTTGCTAACACGATAGACAGATTTCAAGTTGGTATCCATAACGGAGTCCCACTCATCCTCTTTCATTCGCATTAGCAAATTGTCACGGGTGATACCGGCATTGTTAACCAGAATAGTCGGCGCTCCAAAGCGCTCGGTAATGGTTTTCAACACGCTATCGATGCTGATCTGGTCGGTCACATTAAGACACAGACCGGCCCCTTCAATGCCGTGCTCTTTCAAATCGGCATCAATTTTCTCAGCACCTGACTCGCTGGTCGCAGTACCGATGACAATGCGGCCCTGGCGACCTAGCTCGTGCGCAATGGCCTGCCCAATACCGCGACTCGCTCCTGTTACCAGAGCAACTCTACTCTCTTGTGTCATAACGTTCTGCCTCTAACCGTATAATCAAGCAAGGATAGCGAAAGTCACCTCTCCTTGGTCACGCCTTATCAGCCAACGTTTCACGCGCCAGCTCAAGCGCAGCCTCCAGGCTGTCGGGATCATTCACCGCTAATCCTTTACTACCCTTCACGATACGCTTATTGAGGCCAGTCAACACCTTTCCTGGCCCGCACTCAATAAATACCTCCACGCCTTGCTCTGCCATTGCTTCAACACAGGCGCTCCAGCGCACCGGCAGATAGAGCTGTTCGACGAGGCGTCGACTCAATGTCGCGGTGTCGGTATGGGCCTGAGCATCGACATTTTGGATCACCGTGTAGCGCGGCGCCCGCAGTTCAATGGTTTGTATCGCCTCAGCCAGCCGCTCAGCCGCTGGACGCATTAGCGCGCAGTGCGAAGGCACGGAAACAGGCAATGCCATGGCGCGCCTGGCCCCGGCCTCTTGGCAAGCCACAATAGCCCGCTCAACGGCCACTTTCGAGCCCGCTATCACCACTTGTCCTGGGGAGTTGTAGTTGACCGCTGACACAACGTCACCCTGGGCAGCCTTTTCGCAGGCGGCTTCAACCGCATCGTCTGCTAACCCCAGGATTGCTGCCATGCCGCCTTCGCCAGCGGGCACCGCGGTCTGCATGGCTTCTCCACGCAAACGCACTAAATTGACACCTTCGGCAAAGCTAATAACACCAGCACACACCATAGCACTGTATTCGCCTAGACTATGGCCCGCCATAACCGTCGGACGAGGGCCTTCCAGCTCTTGCCACACGCGCCAAATAGCAACACTTGCAGAGAGCAGCGCAGGCTGGGTGCAAGCGGTTGCATTAAGCGATTCCTCGGGGCCTTCCTGGACGACTTTCCACAAATCGTAGCCCAAAGCATCCGACGCTTCCTCAAATGTCGTTCCCACCACACTGTAGCGCTCGGCAAGCTCTCGCAGCATTCCAAGCTGCTGAGAGCCCTGCCCGGGAAAAATGAGGGCAAGGGGTTGAGACATGTCGTTCACCTTTGCTCTTGTAGGCATTTGCTCATATGAGCGATAGGCGAGATTATTGGCACATCCTGATGCCACCTAATAAACCCGCAAAAAAAGTCAATATTTATTATCTGATCATGGCTGGCCTGCGCCATCATTTGCACTCGACAGTGCTTGGGATGACGGCTGCCAGCGACCTGCGATCCGCGCAGGTAAATTATGCTCTACTTCCTGCAGAGCGCGCCGGATAGCGTAGTAGAAACCATCGGCATGAGCACTGCCGTGACTTTTCACCACGATACCGCGCAACCCTAACAAGCTGGCCCCGTTGTAACGTACGGGATCGAGCTCTTGCTTCAAACGCTTTAACACAGGTTTGGCCAGTAGGCTTGCCAAACGCCCGCTAAGACGCGACTCAAAAGCCATCTGCACGCGCTCAACCAGCATACTCGTCAAACCTTCGCTGGCCTTCAGGACAGCATTGCCCACAAAGCCATCACACACCACCACATCAAGCTGACCTTTAAACAGGTCGCCACCTTCAGCATAGCCCTGATAGTCGAAAGCACTATCATTGGCATACTCACGCAGCAGACGATCAGCTTCACGCACGCTAACGCTTCCCTTGGTGGCTTCTGCACCAACATTGAGTAACGCCACACGCGGCACCGCCGTGCCATCAACGCATTGCGCCATCGCCGCCCCCATCTGCGCGAAATCGACCAAACGGTGGGCAGGAGAATCCACATTGGCGCCCAGATCCAGTAGATAACAGCGACGCCCTTGGCGTGCAGGAATCGCGGTACTGATCGCCGGTCGAGAAATCCCCTCGACCATACCCAGCTCGCGCCTTGCCAAGGCAACAAGCGCCGCCGTATTGCCCGCGCTCACACCCGCCACGGCTTCGCCCTGGGCGACACAGCGCAGCATGCGCGCCATACTGGTCGCTTGGCCTCTGCGCAACGCCCAGGCAGCCGTTGCCCCAGGCAACACACTATCGGGCGAATCACGCACCACCAAACGTGACGCTGCCGCAGCCAGAGGCTGCGGCAAGCGCGAAAGCTCAGCAGTAATCTGCTGACGCGGGCCAAACAGAATCAGTTCTAGGCTGGGGTGTTCTACCACTGCCCTAGCTGAGCCGGCGATAATCGCATGAGGGCCTTGGTCACTCCCCATTACATCAATCGCTAAGCGCATACCGCACTGAGCCCGTTTAGCCGCTTAATAATGCAATTGAAGCTTTATACCTCAACCACTTTGCGACCGCGGTAGAAACCGTCTGGTGAAACGTGGTGACGCAGGTGAGTGGTACCGGTTTCTTTGTCCTGGGACAGCGTCGGAGCGGTCAGCGCATCGTGGCTACGACGCATGCCGCGCTTGGAACGAGTTTTACGGTTCTGTTGAACTGCCATGGGTGTTTACTCCAAGGTATTAAGGTAAAGGGTGCTTATTTTTTGCCTTTCAAGACATTTAGCACCGCGAAAGGGTTCGTCGCTGGCGCTGTTTCCGACGCCGCGCCTTCTGTTTTGCTGACCAGCTGCTCCGCCGAGACATGACATTCGGCTTCATCGTGATAAACCACCTGAGGCAGACTGAGAATCAACTCATCCTCAATCACCGTCAGAAGATCCAACTGTTCCTTTTCCACCAGCACCGGTTCATGACTGGCAGGCAACTCGGCCGCTAAGGCTTCGTCAGTGACCATTCCAAGCAGAAAGTCACTGCTTACCTCTTGAGACAGCGGCACCAGGCAGCGTCGGCAGGCAAGCGCCAACGTCGCTTGCAAGTGGCCACGAATTTCACGACGACCTTGAGCATCGACGCCAAACTCGAGCACGACATGACAGTCGCCGGTTTGGACACCCGCTTCTTCGGCAAGGCGCGGCAGCTTATCAAGCGCTACCAAGCCTTCGATTCGTTCGTGGCGGGCTGCGAGCTTATAAGGCTCCACCCGACTGGGGAGTTGTGAGGTCAACATAGGCGCGCAATGATAGGCACTCCCCCTGCCGGTGTCAAAGCTGTCAGTATATTTTTCATGGCTTCCTCAACAAATAACCCGCATAGATCTCAAAAAAAGCCAACATAGGCAGCTTTAGCCGCTTTCGCTACACTCTGTTATTGCTTTCAATGTCCACTGCTGCCAATGCAATGCTTTGATGTTGCCCTAGCGCAACCACATAGCCAGGAGCCAAACCTTGCCCTCATCATCCATGACCGAACCATCGAACACTCAGAGCGCAATGGCTCAGCCATCAGCCCAGTCATCAACGACGGAGCTGGTGCTAGCCTCAAGCTCACGCTGGCGGCGTGAGCTTTTGGATCGCCTGCAACTCCCCTACCAGTGCCACTCACCCGACATTGATGAAACACCTCATCCCGGCGAAACACCTCGCGCACTGGTACACCGCCTCGCGCTCAGCAAAGCCTACGCTGTGGCAGCCCACTTCCCTCACCACTACGTTATAGGTTCTGATCAGGTGGCGGTATTTGAAGGCGACATTCTTGGCAAACCCCACACAGCCGAGAAAGCTTGCGCTAACCTTGCTCGCTTCTCTGGCCAGCGTGTCACCTTTTTAACCGGATTAGCGCTACTGGATACTCGCCACCAGCGCCATCAGGTTCATATTGAGCCTTTCGAGGTCGTGTTTCGGACTCTTAGCACCCAAGAGATCGAAACTTATGTCGCCAAAGAGCAGCCACTGGATAGCGCTGGCAGTTTTCGCATGGAAGGCCTCGGCATTGCCCTGTTTGAAAAACTGGAAGGCCGCGACCCCAATGCACTGATTGGGCTACCGCTGATCGCGCTCTGCGACATGCTGCGCCAAGCGGGGCTGGATCCGCTTGGCCAGCCCTAGCCAGCGGTACGCTAATCAGCACCTCCACGGCTAAGATTGGCGCTTAGAAACGCAGCGGGGTGTTAGGCGCTTTAATGCCTAGCACCTCAGCAGCAACCTGGGTAAAACGCCGCGTAAAGCGCTCGAAAGGGTCGAGGCTGGGGGTGTAGTCTACCCAATCGGTGTTCCCCACCTGCTCGCGCGACAGCTGTTCGAGGTTACCCAACTGATCGACCAGCCCTAGCTCGATGCTCTGCTCACCCCCCCAGATCAAACCGGAAAAAATGTCCGAGCTATCACTGAGCCTGTCACCGCGCCCCGCGCGGACGTCATCGATGAACTGGCGATGGGTTTGGCTCAGCACTTCCTGCCAAAACGTTTCTGCCTCATCATCCATGGGCTGGAAGGGGTCTAAAAAGGCTTTGTTCTCCCCTGCCGTGAGCACGCGACGCTCAACACCAATACGCGCTATCGCCTCTTCAAAGCCAAAGCCTGCATAGATCACCCCAATAGAGCCCACCAGACTCACCGGTGATGCCACAATTTCATCTGCCGCGGCGGCAATGTAATAAGCGCCGCTGGCACCTATATCCTCAATCACCGCGATTATCGGTTTGTCACCCTGCTCACGCAGGCGCATGATTTCCGCATAGATACGCTGAGACTGCACTGGGCTACCGCCTGGGCTATTAATGTGCAGCACCACGGCAGCCGCGCTTTCCGCCTCCCAAGCACGATTTAACCCCTGGATGATGCGCTCTGCATTGGCGGGCGAATCGCTCGCAATCACCCCATTCACCTCAACAATGCCCAAGTGGCGTTGCGTGGGCGCGGTGACACTGGGCGAATCCCAGTAAAGGCTATAAAGGATGGCAGACAGTCCAGCTAGCACAACAGCGAGAAACATCAGGCGGAAAAACAGCTTCCAGCGGCGGGTACGCCGCTGCTCGGCCAAGACACCGCCTATCCAGTGATCCATCATTTCCAACTGTGCGAGTCGCTGGCGTTCGCGCAAAGTGTCAGCATCGTCGCCCGGCGCGCCTGACGCCTGCTTCGACCCTGCACCGGGCGGAACCTCCGGCCCCTCAGTCCAAGGATCCTCTTTAAACTCGCTGGACGGGCCACTATTAACAGAGCCGGTGCGGCGATCGCCATTGGCCGGGTTGTCATGTCCGTCGCCTAGACCATCGTGGCGGGTTGGGTCGTCACTCATAAAATGTCCTTATAACCGATCAAAAAGCTCATCGACGCTGTGGGCGATCCACTTGGGGCGGCTTAATGCCAGGCGCTCCGGCGTATGCACGCCGTAGCTTACACCCACCCGATCCATTCCCATCGCCCTAGCCATTTCCAAGTCATACTCAGTATCTCCGACCATTACCGCCCGTTCGACCGGCACAGAGAGCTCTGTCAGCAGCTCTGAAAGCATCTGCGGGTGCGGCTTGGAACGGGTCTCATCTGCCGTGCGGCTGGCATGAAACCAAGCGCCGCTGCCGGTCGCTGCAAAAACACGGTCAAGCCCGCGACGGCTTTTACCCGTCGCCACCGCTAAACGCTGCTGATTACGTCCGCGCAAATGGGCGATATGCGCCTCTACGCCGCTAAAAAAAGCCATCGGAGTAGCATCTGCCTGCACAAAGTGATGCGCGTAACGTTCGCGAAGTCGCTCAGCCTGGGCAGGCAAAATGCCTGGGCAAAGCTGTGCAATCGCCTCGGGCAGCCCCAGGCCGATAATATCCTCCACCTCGGGCGCTGAAAGTGCGCCCCACTCGGCCTCCAGAGCAGCCGCCTGCATGCAGGACACAATGCGCGGCACCGAGTCCATCAAGGTGCCATCCCAATCAAATATAATTAACTCATACTGCATGACAGCTCCTTGGTGAAAGGCACGTTAGTGAAAAGCAAATTAGCGCAAGGCGGATTATTGGCGGGCGCGTTTAAGCGCTTCTTCCAGGGCTTCTGGCAACGGTGCTTTAACGGTTACCGGGCGACCATTAGTGGGCTCAGGAAAGGTCAATGCCCGCGCGTGCAGAAACAGGCGCCCCAACCCCAACTGCTTGGTGAGCAGGCCGCTCTCCCGGGTAGCATACTTGTCGTCGCCTAGCAGCGCGTGGCCCGCATGGGCGGCGTGTACGCGTATCTGGTGGGTACGCCCGGTCACCGGCTCAGCCTCTATCAGGGTTACTTTTTCGAAGGTTTCGACCACCGAAAAATGGGTGCGCGACACCTTACCGTTGGGATCCACCCTTACCCGCCGCTCACCATTGCCCGCATCAAAGCGGTCTAGCCGAGCACTCTCATAGGTTTTCCGCGCAGGCCAACGTCCGCTCACCAAGGCCAAGTAGCGCTTATCCATACCGTGCTTTTTAAGCGACTCGTTAAGCGTCACCAGCGCATCGCGGGACTTGGCCAGCAGCAAACAACCGGACGTATCGCGATCCAAGCGGTGAACCAGCTCCAGAAAGCTTAAATCATCGCGTACCTGGCGCAGCGCTTCTATTAAACCAATTTTAACCCCGCTACCGCCATGCACCGCCAAACCAGAGGGTTTGTTAAGCACCATCCAATCGGGGCCTTCCATAATAACGCTGCCCACCAGCAGGTCGCGCAAATTATCACTGACTTCTTTCACCGCTTCCTGTGGTGCCAACCGCAGCGGCGGAACGCGTACCAAGTCCCCCGCCTGCAAACGGTAATCGACCTTCACACGTTTTTTGTTAACACGCACTTCGCCCTTACGCACGATGCGGTAGATAAGTGCGCGTGGAGCTCCTTTAAGCCGCGTCATAAGAAAATTATCAATTCGCTGCCCTGCTTGCTCCGGGGCGATATCCACCCACTGCACTTCACGCCCTTCGGACATTACCGCTTACTCCTTGTGATCCTGTGACATCGGCTTAAAAACGGCATTCTAACGTAGACCCAAGGGCATTGCGTCAATTGCTGGTCGTAGCCTTTACTGTTATATTCGAAATCGTTCACCAGCTAAGCGCAGAAAGCTGTCTTGTCTAGCGCTAGTGACTAGCTGTTCGATAGCTAATTGAATAATTTTGTTAGCAGAGAGCATCACCGCTGAGCTTGGTTAAGCGCCTGCCCGACTAACACGCAGGCCTGAACGCAAAAACGGCACCAGTGTACGCATTGCCCGTTTTTCCAGTATTAAAACTGATCTTAAAAATGCAGTAACGCTGCCGCCCGTTTTTTATGCCGGCAGATGAAAATAAGCCTAGCCCTCAACGGCAGGCAGTAACGAAACAACGCCACGTCCTGAGCAGCCTCGCTTTATTCGTCACAAAGCGCTGACTGACTCCGGGCGAAAAGTTCAACGCTGTGCCGGTGGCCGGCGTTGGTGAATCGATGAATGCCAGGTGTTGGCGGTGTCAGCAGGGCCGGATGGACGTGACAGCCACCGGAACACGTCCTGCCTCCGCCACGTACTCAACGCCCTATAGGCCGGGTTGGCGATGACGCCTTCCCGGCTTGACGCGTCAGCATTGCAATGCGCCGAGCACAAGCACGCAGCACCCAGCGATTCGCCTACGTCACCCAATAGGCAGTTCGCCGGTACGCAACGCTATGCGAGACACTATGAAACGGATGCTTATTAATGCGACCCAGCCCGAAGAGCTGCGCGTCGCTTTAGTTGATGGACAACGCCTCTACGATCTGGATATCGAATCCGGCGCGCGAGAACAGAAAAAAGCCAACATCTATCGCGGTAAAATCACCCGCGTAGAGCCCTCGCTTGAAGCTGCCTTCGTCGATTACGGCGCTGACCGCCACGGTTTTTTGCCGCTCAAAGAGATCTCTAAAGAGTACTTTGTGAAAGATGTCTCTGGACGTCCAAGCATTAAAGAAGTGCTCAAAGAGGGCCAAGAGGTCATCGTTCAGGTCGATAAGGAAGAGCGTGGCAATAAAGGCGCCGCGTTGACAACCTTTGTTAGTCTGGCGGGTCGCTTTTTGGTGCTAATGCCCAACAATCCTCGGGCTGGCGGTATTTCTCGCCGTATCGAAGGCGACGAGCGCAGCCAGCTCAAAGATGCCATGGGTCAGCTGACCGTACCGGATAAAATGGGCCTGATCGTGCGCACTGCGGGCATCGGCCGCAACCCGGAAGAGCTCCAGTGGGACTTGGATTACCTGGTTCAGGTGTGGGAATCGATCACCACCGAAGCCGCCAAGCGCCCTGCCCCGTTTTTGATCTACCGGGAATCCAACGTCATCATTCGCGCCATGCGCGACTACCTGCGCCAGGACATCGGCGAAGTCTTGATCGACAGCCCCGAGATTCACGCCGAGGCACTGGGCTTTATTCGCCAGGTGATGCCGTCGTATCAGCAGAAGATCAAGCTCTACGCGGATGAAGTACCGCTATTTTCACGCTTCCAGATCGAATCGCAAATCGAAACCGCCTACCAGCGTGAAGTGAAGCTTCCCTCCGGTGGCTCGATCGTGATCGATCACACCGAAGCACTGGTCTCCATCGATATCAACTCCGCCCGTGCCACCCGCGGCAGCGATATTGAAGAGACAGCACTACAGACTAACTCTGAAGCCGCCGATGAGATCGCCCGCCAGCTACGCCTGCGGGATATCGGCGGCTTAGTTGTTATCGACTTTATCGATATGGGCCCTGCGCGCAACCAGCGGGAAGTTGAAAACCGCATGCGTGATGCCCTCAAGCTGGATCGCGCCCGGGTTCAGATCGGCCGTATTTCGCGCTTTGGTCTGATGGAAATGTCCCGCCAGCGCCTGCGCCCTTCACTGGGTGAAACCAGCGGCGTGGTCTGCCCGCGCTGTAATGGCCAGGGCACCATTCGCGATGTGCGTTCGCTCTCCCTGTCTATCATGCGCCTGATTGAAGAAGAGGCCATGAAAGAGAATAGCGCGCAAATTCGCGCCATCCTGCCGGTACCCGTGGCGACTTACCTGCTCAATGAAAAACGCAGCGTGCTGGCTGATCTTGAGTCTCGCCAGAATGTGCGTGTCGTCCTGCTGCCCAACCCGGATATGGATACGCCTCACTACGACGTACAACGCCTGCGTGATGATCACCTGGACGAGGACGACACTCAGAGCCTATCGAGCTTTGAGCTCTCCACCGATACCGAAGTAGGCAAAGAGCCGGCACCCAGCTTCATGCCACCCGCTCAACGGGCCGAAGCTGCCGTCAAGAGCGTCACCCATAACGCCCCTGCACCTGCATCACTGCAAACGGAAGAGAAGGCGCCTGTTGCTGCCCCGGTGGCCAAGGCAGCACCGGTAGCTAGCGAGCAGCCTAGCGTTATCGGTCGCTTTATCCGTGGTTTCGCAAAACTGCTGGGTAGCGACGAAAGCAGTGCTGAGACCAACCCTGAGCCCAAAGTTGAGACCCCTACGCCACGCAAGCAGAGCGAGCGTAGACCCTCTCAGCGCAGCAACGAGTCGCGGCAGAGGCCTTCACGCGGCGATAGCAACGCCCGCCCTGAGCCAAAAGCAGAACAAAGCGCTGAGCAAAAAACCGAGCAGCGCAGTAGCGCGCCGCGCCCTGCCAGTGACGATAATGGCGATAAGCGCAGCGGCCCTAGCCGCACCCGCAACCGTCGTCGTCACCCCCAGCAGGAGGATGCGAACGGTCAAGAGACCGCTAACAAAGCGCCGCGTAAAGAGACTAAAGCCGACAGCTCGTCTAAAGAGAGCGGCAGTGGCAAAAGCGCAGCCCAGAAAGAGTCACGTCGGGATAACAGTGGTGACAAAAATCGCGATACTCAGCGCGATGACGCGGCCAAAAGCTCAGAGGCTAAAACCCCAGAAGCGAAGCAGGACGACGGCAAGCCAAAGCGTACCCGCAACAACCCGCGTAACCGCACGCGCACCAAGGCGATCAACCCCCAGGCTGAAGCGGAGCAGTTAAAGCTGCAGGCCGAGGCAGAAAATGAAGCGCCAGCTGCAACGCCAGAGCCAGAGCCGGCCAACGCCCCCGCGGCAGAAGAGCAGGTGGGTAAAGCAGCAACAGATGACGCACCGATTGCATTAGGATCGGACGCGGGGAATACCGCTGAGACAGAAGCGGCAGCAGCCGATGCGCCTGAGCCCAACGCCGAGCAAGCGGAAGATGCAACGACCGCCGACCAGCCTGCGGCAGTGAACGCCAAAGCGCGTAAATCGACGCACCAGCGCCGTCAGCCAAAAGCGGCTTCTCCGGCTGAGCAAACGTCAACTGCCAGCACCGTTGAGCAGGATGACTCCATTGCCAAGCCAAGCGAACCGGAGGCCACCGCCAGCGAAGAGCAATCAGCACCCTCGGAGGTGTCCGTAGCAACAGCCAAGGCGAACGCAGAGCCAGTTGAAAGTGACGAAACCGACGATAGTCAGCAGCTCAGTGCGGGGGAGCAGGCAGCGCCTGAAGCCGTCGAGCCGCCTGCGGCCAACGCCGTTGATCCAGCGGCAACTATCGAAGAGGCCGCCTCCCCTGCGCCTTTCAATAGCACGGATGCAGAGCAAAGCAGCGACGAGCATCAGCCCGAAGCATTAGCGAAGGCTCAGGAAACCAGCCAGGAAGCAGCAACGCCCAGCGCTGTTGAACCTGCTGCCCCTGCGGTTGAAGAGCCCTCTAGCAGCGAATCGACACAAGACGCAGCAGAGAAAGGTGACGAGCCAAAGAGCGCTGAAGCAAAGAGTGTTGAAGAGAGCGGCGTTGAACCGGATAGCGCTGAAACTAGCACTGAAAAAAGTAGCGACGAGCCAGCAGACACTGACCACACTGTGGCAGAATCCCCTGCGACTGAAGCCCCTGTAACTCAAGCAGACGCTCAGCCCGTTCCGCCGGTCGCCAGTGAAGCGCCAAGTGAAGATGCCGCAGGCGAAGAAACGCCTAAACCGCGTCGTCGTCGCTCCCGGGCTCACAACGATCCGCGCGAGAAGCGTAAACAGGCACAACAAGACACCCGCTCGGAATAGATCGGCCGCGTGTTGTAGTAACAAAAATCCCCGCTCCGGCGGGGATTTTTACGTTATAGTCATCGTCGACTGAAGGTTAACTAATGAGGGTTAATCAGCCGTGGCTCGGGCTCTAGCCGCATTCCAAAACGGGTCTCAACCTGATCAGCGATATAGTCGGCTGTTTTCATTAAGCCCTGACGGTTGCCACCACCAAAGTGCACCAAAACCAACGCTTGATGCTGGTGCACGCCAAAGGCGCCATCGCGCATCCCTTTCAAACCACACTGATCAATTAACCAGCCCGCCGCCAGTTTTGTTTGCCCTCCCTCCTGAGGGAAATGGGGCATAGCAGGATACTGCTGCAACAACTGCGCTGCCTGCGCATAAGGCACCAAGGGGTTTTTGAAGAAGCTCCCCGCATTGGCCAGTTCATGGGGGTCAGGCAACTTCTCGCGCCTAATGGCACATACCGCTTCGGCTACCGCCAGCGGTGTGGGAGGGCTTGCTAAACGTGCGGCGAGATCGCCATACTCTAGCCGGGGTGCTGGCATGCGTGACAAACGCAAGACTAGCTGAGTAATCACAATGCTACCTGCCAACTCGCCTTTAAAAATACTTTCACGGTAACCAAAAGCGCACTCTTGCGCGCTTAGCCAATTCACCCGCCCGGTGGCTAGCTCCATGACCTGCACCGCCTGGAGTGTATCGGCCAGTTCAACGCCGTAGGCACCAATGTTCTGCACCGGTGCAGCACCGCAACTGCCGGGGATGAGCGCTAGATTTTCAATGCCCCACAGGCCGCGTGCGGCAGTCTCCATCACCAGCGTATGCCAATTAACCCCCGCCCCGACATAAGCAAGCACATGCCCTTGACGCTGATTGAGCCAGTACTGTTGCAAATCAGGCCGCACCACCACACCTGGTAGTGCTTCAGGAAGCAGAACATTGCTGCCGCCCCCTAGCAGCGTGACGGGCCACTCCTCTCGGCGTGCCTCGGCTAGCGTTTGGCGTAGTGCTGTTAATGTCGTTGGCGCCGCGAAGCGCTCTGCCTGGCAGGGGAGCCTAAGCGTATTAGCGGCGGACAAATCCACATTGCTGAGAATCTTCATCTGTGCAGCCACACCCTTAGCCCCATTACAGCTCTCGCTTAAGGTGTCGAATCAGCCCTTCTGAGGCAGCTTCAATCATATCGAGAGCCTGCTCAAATCCCTCATCACCGCCAAAATAGGGGTCTGGGACTTCAGCACCGGGGGTACCAGCAAAATCTAAAAACAGCCCAACTTGCGCCCGGCTATTGGCAGGCTTCAGCTCGCGCATGGCGCGTAAATTGTCCTGATCCATGCCGAGCACATAGTCGAATTGGGTAAAATCGTGCTCGCTTAGTTGGCGGGCACGCAGGTCGCTTATATCGATACCGCGCAGTAGTGCTGCCTGCTGCGCGCGGGCGTCTGGCGCTTTGCCGATATGCCAACTGCCAACGCCGCAGGAGTCTATTTCGACCACATCGGCCAACCCTGCTCGCTCAAGAGCACGACGAAAAACACCTTCGGCGGTGGGTGAGCGGCAAATATTGCCTAAACATACAAATAGTACTTTCACGATAGCTCCTTAAAAGCTGAGCTGCTCCAGCAGCGCCCGAACCTGCTCTGTGTCAACAGCGCCTGAATCCGCGCTATGTTAACAACGCCCGTACCCGCGCTAGATCCTCAGCGGTATCGACACCGGCAGGGTTTACTTCGCAGGCCAATGCCACTTGAATCAAGTGGCCATTCTGCAGCGCACGTAGCTGTTCAAGCTGTTCAAGCTGCTCAAGGCTTGAGGCGGGCCAATCGCGGTAGGCGGCTAGAAAACCGGCGCGGTAGGCATACAGACCGATATGGCGCAGCCAGGCATCGGTTGCCAACAGGGTGGGCGGTGTTGTGAACTGCTCACGATCCCAGGGGATCGGCGCCCGTGAGAAATAGAGCGCGCGGCCTTGCAGCGTACGCACTACCTTGACCACGTTGGGATTAAACAGCGTGTCGACGTCGTTGATAGGCTCCGCGAGCGTGGCGATGGAAGCTTCGGGGTCGTCGGCCAAGCGCAGCGCCACCTGGTCGATCAGCGCCGGGGGAATCAGCGGCTCGTCGCCCTGCACATTCACCAGCAGCGCCTCCTCCACCAACGCCAACTTATAAGCCACCTCGGCTAAACGGTCGGTGCCCGAGGGGTGATCGTCGCGGGTCATAATCACCTCGGCGCCGTAGGGCAGCATGGCATCACGAATGCGGCTGTCGTCCGTCGCTACGACGACTCGACTGGCGTGGCTTTGGCAAGCCCGCCGCCATACGTGAGCAACCATTGGCTCCCCGGCAATCTCAAGCAGCGGCTTGCCGGGTAACCGGGTGGAGCCGTAGCGTGCGGGCACCACTACCGTAAAGTCGGGAAAAGCCATTAAGCGCCTCCTGAATGCCCTGGAGAGCTTCCCGGCGTGCGGCCAGGAGAATTCGGCAGCTTTTCATCGGCATCCATGGCACGGGCCTCTTCAGGCAGCATCACCGGAATACCCTCCTGGATTGGGTAGGCCAAACCATCGTAGTGGCAGCGCAGTTCTTGCGCTTCGCGATCATACTTCAGCTTACCGTTACATAACGGGCAGACCAGCATCGCCAGCAGTTCCTTATCCATGCGCGTATCTCCTTCAGGATAGTGCCGACAGCCGCGCTGCCAGCCAGTGCTCAAATTCGGGTGGAAGAGCGGCTTCCACATCTAGTACCCAGCTGTTGGGCGGCGCCAGGGTGTAACACTTAACAGCATCTTTGGCGGTCATAATCACTGGGCGCGACTCTGCAAAGCTTAGCGCGTCTGCACTAAACTGCTGGTGATCGGCTAACGGATGCCACTCACCCTCGACCCCCAAGGCGGAAAGTGTCTGAAAAAAGCGTTGGGGATGCCCGATACCTGCCACTGCGTATACCGGCAGCGTAAACGGCAGTGGCGAGAGAGGAAAGCGCTCACCGTCTGCCAGGCGGCGCCAGCCCAGCGGTGCTAACTGCATAGTGATCGCTGACGATATAAGCGTCGAGTCAACCGGCAGCGGCGGCTGAAAGTCACCATTCGTGATCACCGCATCAACCCGCTGCAGCCGAGTGGCTGACTCGCGCAGCGGCCCGGCGGGCAGGCAGCGCCCGTTACCTAACCCACGGGCACCATCGACAACCACCAGCTCAATATCCCGTGCCAGGGCCAGATGCTGCAAACCATCGTCGCTAAGGATAATATCGCAGCCCTTCTCTACCAGTGCCTGAGCTCCACGCACGCGCTGGGGATCCGCTACCACCGGCAGCCCCGTCTGCTGTGCCAGCATCAACGGCTCATCACCGCTTTCAGCCACATTAGTGGCGGCGGTAACCAGCAGCGGGTAACGCGACGCCTTCCCCCCATAGCCGCGGCTTACAATGCCTGGTGACCAGCCTTTAGCCACCAGCCAGCTAGCCAGCCACGCCACCAGCGGCGATTTACCCGTTCCCCCTAAGGTGATATTGCCCACGACAATCACCGGCACCGGCGCCTTCCAGGTGACTTTGCTGCCCCTCCGGTAGCCTTGCTCTCGCCGTGCCATGGCACACTGATACAGCGCTCCTAACGGCCTCAGCGGCGCTAGCCAGCGACTGCCCTGGTACGCGCCTTGTAGCCAGCGCTCTGTCAGCGTTCTCATAGCACTTCTTGAAACTGTAGCTGATGCAGCGCCGCGTAGGCACCATCAGCCTCTAGCAGCGCCTGATGCGTCCCCTCTTCAACAATGCGCCCTTGATCCATCACCACGATTCGGTCGGCCCGCTCAATGGTAGAGAGACGGTGAGCGATGACTAGGGTGGTACGCCCTTCACAGACCCGCTCCAGGGCTTTTTGAATATAGCGCTCGGATTCCGTATCCAACGCTGAAGTCGCCTCATCCAGCACCAGCAGCGGCGCATCCTTGAAAATCGCCCGGGCAATCGCCAGCCGCTGACGCTGCCCCCCGGAGAGCATCACGCCATTTTCACCCACAGTAGTGGCATAACCATTGGGAAGCTTATCGATGAACTCATGGGCATAGGCGGCTTCAGCGGCCGCTTGAATAGCCTGGAGATCAGGGTTGGCCACGCCGTAGGCAATATTATCGGCAATGGAAGCGTTGAATAGCGTCACCTGCTGGGATACCAGCGCAATCTGTTGACGCAGCGGGCCCAGAGCGTACTCATCGAGATTAATGCCATCAATACGGATACTGCCTTGGCTGGGCCGATAGAAACGCGGCAGCAGGCTAACCAGGGTGGACTTGCCACTTCCCGAGCGCCCGACTATCGCTACCAGCTCGCCCGGTGCGACGCGCAGATTGATATCGTGCAGGACTTCGGGCTGGTCATCAGCGTAACGGAAGCTGACATGATCAATCACCACATCGCCCCTTAAACGGCTGGCAATTTGCTTACCACTATCCTGTTCGGGAGTCATATCCAGCAAGCCGAAAAGTTCTGATGCCGCCGCCAAGCCTTTCTGAATTTCACCGTTAATCTCGGTTAATTGCCGCACTGGCTTAATCATTAGCGCCGCGGCGGTAATGAAGGCAACGAACTCTCCCGGGGTCATGTTGGCCATCAACGAGGGCGCCATGGCCAGCCACACCAGTATGGCCATGGAGATAGCCACCAGCATCAAAATAACCGGAGAGCTGACTGCACGGGTCATGGCCTCTTTCATGCTTTGGCGACGATTCTCTTCACTGACCCGCTCAAAGCGCTGCTTCTCATACGCCTCCGCGCCGTGGGTGCGTACTACCCGGTAGCCTGACAGCGCTTCCGAGGCAATATGGGTAACATCGCCCATGGAGTGCTGAATGCGTTTCGAGATGCGCCTAAAGCGCTTACTGACGTAGCTAACCACCACGGCAATGATCGGCGTCACGCCCAAAAACAGCAGCGTTAGCATCCAGTTAGTCCATAGCAGATAGAGCACCAGACCAACCACGAACAGGCCTTCACGGAGAATAATCGTCACCGCCTTGGTGGCCGCCCCTGCCACTTGCTCAACGTGGTAGGTGACCCGCGATACCAGTTGACCGCTGGAGTGGTGGTCAAAAAACCAGCCGGGCAGATGGAGTAGATGAGCAAACACATCACAGCGCAGTGTATGGATCACATAACGGCCAACATAGGCCATGAAGTAGGTACTTAAAAAAGTACCTACCCCCCGGGCGGAAAACATAATAATCACAAACAGCGGTAGAAAGAACCGAAAAGCGGCATCCGGGTTCTGAATGCCATCAATGAGGCGCTTCATCATTTCTGCCAGCGCGGTACTCGACGCGGCGTAAACCACAAACCCCACCACTGCCAGCGCAAAAGCACGCCAATGCGGCTTTACATAGCCCAACAACCGTTTATAGATAACCCAACCTGAATCAGTCACACGCGCTCCTGGCCGAAGACCCAAGGGCCTATAAGTATGCAATGCGGGGAATTCTACCTGATGGCGACGCGCTTCAACACTGGTTGCGTCGTCCTGGCACTGGTCGCATCGTTTCAATATGAATAGGTTGGGCCGCGTTTAGCCGAAAACGCAGCGCTCCGTCATGGGCCGTGCTCCATAGACAGCTTCCCTGCTGACGAAAGCGGCGCACCACCGAGTGGACCGGATGGTGAAAAGGGTTGCCGCGTCCCGCGCTGAACACCACATGCTCAGGTGAGGTATGGCGCACAAACTGGACGCCCGAGCTGGTACCACTGCCATGGTGCCCTGCCACCAAGACACTGACGGGCAGGTCTACCTCGCGCAGGAATCGCCGTTCCACCTCGGTGCCCACATCCCCCGTAATCAGCAGCCGCTGCTCACCAACGCTCACCTCAAGAACGCAGGAGCGATCGTTAGCAGACAAGTCGTTATTCCCCGCGGGGGCCAGAGAATACGGTAGCTGACTCCGTCACGCTCCCAATGTTGGCCACGTTGGCAGTCACTGCTTGGAACAGGCAGAGCTTCCCCCGCAGGCGCCAGCCACTGTTTGACCTGATGATCGGCTAGCAATGCGCCGATACCGCCGGCGTGATCGTTATCAGCGTGGCTAACAATGACTTGGTCAAACTGCTGCCCTGGCGACCAAAGCATCTCCAGGGGCATAAAGCCACTGCGGAAGCGCGGCCCGGTGTCATAAAGAAGGCGATAGTGTTCGCTACGCAGCTCGATCAATTGGCCCTGCCCCACGTCATACACAGTGATACTGAGCGCATTGGGAAACACCGATGACGAAAGCGGCCACCACGGCAGCGTCAACACCAGCGCAGTAGCCGCCAGCCGTAAACCGGGCAGCACGGCAGGTAGCCCCCAGCATAATGACAGTAGCAGCAACGCCAAGGCGAGGGGGTAGGCTAATGGCCGCTCAGGCTCCCATAAGGGCCAGTGCTGCACAGCCAGCGTCAGCAACAGGTTGAACACGCTCAGCGCCTGCTCAAACAGCCACCATACCAACTCCCCCGCCAAGGGGATGGGTGACAGCAGCCACCCCAGTAGCGCTGTGGGTACCATCACCGAACTCACCCAAGGCACGGCGACTAGATTGACCAATGGTGCGGCGGGCGCCACCCGCCCAAAGGCTACCAGTACCGCAGCGGCCATTAACGGGGCTAGCAGCAGTTGCGATCTCACCAGCGCCCAGCACCAGCCCTTGATACCCTGGGGGCGGCTCCGCCCTTGCCAAATAATAATCAACCACGCTACGGCGATAAACGATAGCCACATTCCAGGACGCCACAGCGCCAACGGATCGAATAGCAGTACCAGCGCAAGTGCCAGCCACCAGCCTTGCCAAGGCCCCGGCGCATGCCGACCACTCAGCACCCACAGCCCGACCAGAGTCATCACCATTGCCCGCATGGCCGGCGGCGCCATCCCTGCAAGGGAGGCGTAACCCACACAGGCTAACGCTGCCAACCACCACGGCCAGGTACGCATACGCCAGTGGGTGGGCGTGGTAAAACGCGCGCCTAACTTGGCCAGCATTAGCACAAATGACGCCACCAGCCCGACATGTAAGCCTGAAATCACTACCAGATGCGTGGTGCCGGTGGCATTCAGCAGCGACCAGTCATCTTGGGTTAGCTGCTCACTATCGCCTAGTGTCAGCGCTGCCAACCAGCGCTTGGTTTGCTCGCCAAGGGGTTGGCGGGCTAAAAAATCCAGCGCCAGCTGGCGCAGCGTGGGGTCTGCGGGAGAGAGCCTAACGGGCGCTGGTTCCTGGCGCAGGTAGCCGGTAGCGTGGATTCCTTCGCGCCACAGCCACTGCTCATAATTGAAGGTATCAGGATTGGCAAAGCCGCTGGAGGGTCGCAAACGAAGCGTCATTTGCCACTGTTCACCGGGCTCAAATAGCGCATCGCTATAAGCGGTTATGCGCACCTTGCCGAGCGCCGAACAGCTGGGCCGTTGCCCCGCGGTCGTTAAAGCGCTTTGACACTTATCGACGCTTAACAACAGGCGCGTTGCACTGCCCACTGGCTGAGCAGTCAACACGGTAACCTCTACGGCAATATCTTCTCCGCTTAGCCCCGCAGGCAAACGACTCCCCCACTCTTTTTGTACCCCTATGAAGAGCCAGGCGCCGACTAGCAGCCAGATACCTATGCGCGGGCGCCACCCCACGCCTAGCAAAGCAGCGACCAACACCCACCCAAAGGCGTTGGGAGTCACCCCAGCGGTGTGGCTGTACCAGGCAACAGTGCCCCCGGCGAGTGCCGAAAGCGCCGCTGGCATGGCAACCCCTAACCGCATAGAACTCTCCCTGGCGACACTTCATTGATGGCCTAGCATAGCCGAAAGGCAGCTCGATATGGATAATGGGCCACATCGATAGGTAAGAGTATCCGTCATGCCGCGCAGGTTCCTGCAGCGCTACATGCCCAAACCCGACACCATCAGGAAGCAGCGCTCGCTTCGCTTTATGGCACCGCTGATTGCAGATCCGGGTTTGTGGCTTTTAACTCGCCGAAGCGTTGCCAATGCCTTTAGCGTGGGCGTGTTTTGCGCGATGCTACCCATCCCTTTTCAGATGGTGGTCGCAGCCCTGGGCGCTCGTATTACACGTTGCAACTTAGCTCTCTCGGTGGGCCTGGTATGGATTACTAATCCATTAACGATGCCGCTATTTTTTTACGGTAACTACCGGATAGGTACTTTTATTCTGGGCGCGCCCGTGCGGGAAGCACCGTCACGCATTTCGACGCGCTGGATCGCCGAGCAGATGCACGACATTATGCCGGCACTGGTCGTCGGCTCGTTGGTAACCGCGGTAGTCTTAGCCATCGTGGTCAATATTGGCATTCGCTTGATCTGGCGCTGGCACGTCTCCCATAACTGGAAACGCCGCCGCCATAAACGTCGGCAGCGGCGCGCACAAATTGAAGCGGAATTTGATGAGTAATGAGTGAGCTCGACGCTTAGAGCGCTGGTGCCTGCTCTACCAACCTGCCTGCATCCAGCTTAAGCACCCGGTCTTGATGGGCCGCCAGACTAACGTCATGGGTCACAATCACAAAGGCGCAGGCGCTCTCTTTGGCCAGTTCGTCCATGAGCGCCAAAATGGTCGATGCGGTAGTTTGATCCAGATTGCCCGTGGGCTCATCCATTAGCACCAGGCTAGGATCGGTGACCAGCGCCCGAGCAATCGCTACCCGCTGGCGCTCCCCGCCGGACAGTTCACCGGGCTTATGATCCGCCCGTGGTTGCATACCTACCCGCTCAAGTATCTGCATGGCCCGCTTTTCGGCGGCCTTTTTTGACTGACCGCGAATTATCAGCGGCAGCGCAGCGTTCTCAAGCGCAGTGAACTCCGCCAACAAGTGATGGAACTGGTACACAAACCCGATATAGCGGTTGCGAAAGCTGCCAAGTGCCGCCTCATTCAATCCTGATAGCGGTTCACCAGCGATAATGACACTGCCTTCACTGGGGCGATCAAGCCCCCCAAGCAAATTGAGCAACGTTGTTTTACCCGAGCCCGAGCTACCTACGATAGCCACACGCTCCCCGGCGCGCACTTGCAAATTGAGCTTGTCCAGTACCGTCAGATCCTGGGGGCCTTCGCTATAGGTTCGTGTCAACGACTGACAATCGAGCATTACCGCCGCCTCTTGCTCATTATTGATGGGCGTAGAATTTATAGCCGTCGAATTCATAGACATCGTGTCATCCTGGTTCCTGAAATCATTGCTCCTGAAGCCATTATTCATAGCGCAACACATCCGCTGGCTGAACTTTTGCCGCCCGCCAAGCGGGATAGAGTGTCGACAGGAACGTCAGACCAAAGGCTGCCAAAACAATGCGACTGACATCATTCCACTGCAGGCGAGAAGGCAGATCGCTAATAAAGTAGACACCCGCATCCAAGAACTGGATCCCCAGCGTGCCTTCCACCCAGCCAATCAGATCAGCAATGGTCAGCGCCAGCAGCACACCCACGGCTACCCCAATGGCGATACCAATAAAGCCGATGGCCATGCCCTGAACAATAAAAATCCCCATAATCGAGCTCGGCTTAGCACCGATCGTCCGCAGAATGGCGATATCCGCACGCTTATCGGTCACCACCATCACCAGCGTCGAAACGATATTAAATGCTGCCACGGCAATGATGACGGTTAACAACAGTGCGATCATGCGCTTTTCCATCTGAATCGCCTGGAAAAGATTGCCTTGAGAGAACGTCCAGTCGCTGCCCCGATACTCCGGCCCAAGCTCATTGAGAATCGCCTGGGTTTCGCTGCTGGCTGCAAACAGGTCATCCAACTCTAGACGAAGCCCACCGACCGCATCACCTAGCCGGGCAAGCGTTTGCATATCTTCGATATTGGCGTAGGCCAAATTGGCGTCCAATTCAGCCCCGACGCTAAAAATACCGCTAACGGTAAAGCGCTTTAAGCGCGGAAATACCCCGGCGGGGGTAATCGATGCTTCAGGCACCAGCAGCGTCACGCGGTCGCCCACGCCAACACCCAAGTTACGCGCTAACATGGAGCCCAGCACTACGTGCCACTCGCCGGGAACCAGATCACTCAGTTCGCCCTGGCGCATGTGCTCGCCGATAATCGAGACACGGTCTTCCCAATCAGGATCAATGCCGTTAACCATGGCCCCCTGATTGCGCCCCCCCACGGAGAACATACCCTGCTGTTCAACATAGGGCGCAGCGCCGATGACACGTTCGCGCTGCATCAACTCCTCGGCTAACGTTTGCCACTCGACCATACCCACTCGGGACTCTATTTTAGCATGGGGCACCATGCCTAAAATACGCGTGCGCAGCTCATGGTCGAAGCCGTTCATCACCGACAACACCAAGATAAGTACCGCGACCCCCAGCATTAACCCCAACATTGAGGTAAGTGAAATAAACGAAATAAAGTGGTTCCGGCGTTTAGCGCGCACGTAGCGCAGCCCCACCAGGAAAGGCAAACGATCAAGCATGGCGTCATTCCTTATCAATAAGCGCTCATGGTACGGTTTTTTTAGTCACTGTGCATGTTCAAACGGCCATTAGAGCGGTCTGCGCCGTTAGCGTTCAGATTAAAACGTGACGCTTGCAACTTGCCCCGCCACGCCCTACATTGCGCCGATTTACTGCTGACCTTGGGGCTGCACTTTTATGACGTATCGTTTGCTACCCGAATGGTATCCCCAGGATGGGATACAACTGACCTGGCCTCGCCCAGATGGCGATTGGGCGCCTCTGCTTGCGCGCATCGAAGCCACCCTCGAACGTATTGTCATTGCCACGGCGCGCTATCAGCGGGTGCTTATTTGCGTGCCCGACGAGCCCACTAAACAGCGCTTGGCCAACGTTTTTAGTGCCTGCGGGGTGCCCGCTGAACGCCTGCTGCTTATTGTCGCACCCAGCGACGACACCTGGGCAAGGGATCACGGCCCGATCAGCGTGGTCGATGAAGATGGCCAGTGTTTGATGCTCGATTACATCTTCACCGGCTGGGGCGGTAAGTTTCCTGCCGAGCACGATAACCGTCTCACCCAGTGGCTTGCCGATGCGGGTGCCTGGGCCTGCCCGGTGGCCTCGCGCGATCTAGTGCTGGAAGGTGGCGGTATAGAAACCGATGGCGAAGGCACCCTGCTTACCACCGAAGCCTGCCTGCTTAACCCTAATCGCAACCCCACGCTATCCCGAGCAGAGATAGAAGCGCAGCTTGGCGAAGACTTCGGCGTCGACCGGGTACTGTGGCTGGCCAACGGCCACTTGGAGGGCGACGATACCGACAGCCACATTGATACGCTGGCACGCTTTTGCAACCCAACCACCATCGCCTACGTGCGTTGCGATGACCCCAACGACCCGCACTACCCGGCCCTGGCAGCCATGGAGCAGGAGCTGCTGGCTTTCAGGCAACGCAATGGCGAGCCCTACCGGCTTATCCCTCTACCCTGGCCACAGGCTTGCTTTGACCCGGAGGATGGCCACCGCCTGCCCGCCACCTACGCCAACTTCCTGATCATCAATCAGGCCGTACTAGTGCCTACCTACGGCGACCCGGCGGATGCCAACGCCCTGCAAGCGCTGGCGGTTGCTTTTCCCGAGCATACGCTCATCCCTATTGAGTGCGTCAGCGTTATTCGCCAACATGGCAGCTTGCACTGCTTAACCATGCAGCTTCCGAAAGGCACGCTTGCCCGGGGCACGCCTACCACGACCGCTATTTGCTAAAGGAGTCACCATGTCGACAACGCTAACCGTCGCTGTTGTGCAGCAACCCGCGTGGCCGGAAAAAGCCCAAAGCCTGTCTGCCAGTGAAGCTGGCATTCGCAGTGCCGTTGAGCAAGGCGCACAGTTGGTGCTGCTTCAAGAACTGCATGCCACCCACTATTTTTGCCAGTTTGAAGACCCTTCGCTGTTTGACCTGGCAGAGCCCCTTGACGGCCCGACCGGCCAGCGCTTGGCGGCGCTCGCTAAGGAGCTGGATATTGTCCTGGTCGGTTCGCTATTTGAGCGCCGCGCACCGGGTCTCTACCACAATACCGCCGTGGTCTATGACCGCGCCAAAGGCCGCGTTGGCCAGTATCGCAAGATGCATATTCCCGATGACCCAGGGTTTTATGAGAAGTTTTACTTCACCCCGGGGGATCATGACAGCGCCCGTGGAGAAGGCTTTACCCCTATTGAAACATCGCTAGGCCGTCTCGGCGTATTGGTCTGCTGGGATCAGTGGTACCCTGAAGCCGCCCGACTGATGGCGCTGGCCGGCGCCGACCTGCTGCTCTACCCCACGGCGATCGGCTGGGATCTCAATGACGACGGGGAAGAGAAGCGCCGCCAAAAAGATGCCTGGACAGTGATTCAGCGCGCCCATGGCGTGGCCAATGGCTTGCCCGTACTGGTGGCCAACCGGGTTGGCTTTGAGGCGGATCACTCCGGGGTTGGCGATGGCATTCAGTTCTGGGGCGGCAGTTTTGTCTGCGGGCCGCAGGGAGAACTACTTGCCCATGCGGGGGAAGAGACAGAGCAGTTGGTCGTTACCCTTGATATGGCGCGCAGTGAAAATACCCGCCGCATCTGGCCTTATCTGCGTGACCGCCGTGTGGACGCTTATGAAGACCTAACCCGCCGCTACCGGGACTAGGCGTAGACTAAACGTCGCTCCTCGCTAACGTGTAAGCCGAGCTGGGCATCAATAAAAAACGCCTGCTCTGGATAACTCCCAGGCAGGCGTTTTTCACTACTATAGCGCTTTTATGCGTTCTGGCCGGGCGCGTTACTTCCAGAAGTCACGGATTGAGGCGATCCCTTGAGCGCCCACGGCACGGGCGTGGTTGGCATCGAAGCGCGTCATTCCGCCCAGTGCAAACACCGGCATACCTGCGCGTTCGACCAGTTGCTGGAAATCATGCCAACCGAGGGGCGCAACTTCGGGATGCGATGGCGTGGTGCGTAGCGGCGAGAGACTAACGAAGTCGCATCCCAACACGGCTGCCTGGGTAAGCTGCGTTTGGTTATGCGTTGATGCCGACAGCCACTTGCTTTCAGCAATCGGACGGCGCTCCAACTGCATTAAGCGTTCACTGGTCAAATGAATACCGTCGGCGTCAATCTGATCGAGCAGCGCCGGTTCACCGTTAAGCAGCAGACGAGCACCGTGCTCACGACACAGACTCAATGCACGCTGGGCGCGGGCCAGATAAGCCGCCTCATCCAACTGCTTGGCGCGCAGTTGTACCAGGCGAATGTTGTCTTCACGCAGTGCGCGTTCCAAAAACGCATCAAAACGCGCTTCATCCACCTCTTCCCCGGTAATTAAATACTCGGTAGGCAGCCTTACCGCGCGCAGAATCGGCAAATTAGCCGCTGGGAAGGGGTAGTTGGAGAGCTCGCTCATGGGCACCCAGCGCACCGCCTGTCCCTCACGGCCAAAGGGTTCACCCGCAAACTCATGCACCTGCCATACATCGAGCAGGATATGCTTGTCGGGGTACTCATGGTGGACGCGAATCAAGGGCTGGGCACAGACAATCTCAACGCCGAGCTCCTCGTGCAGCTCGCGCTTTAACCCTTCAAGGCCGGTTTCATAAGGGGCCAGCTTACCGCCTGGAAACTCCCACAATCCGCCATGGTCAACGTTCGACGGCCGACGGGCGATCAGTACTTGCTGCTGATCGGCGCTGATAATGGCAGCTGCCGCGACGTGAACCCGTCGTTTTACCTTTATGCTCATAGACTCATATACTCGTTACGTCTGTATCCACTGCGCGCACCAATGCCGATGGCACCGGTGCTATCTCGCTGCGCATGACCTTTATCGCTGCCAGTTAATCCGCTGCGAGGAACGAATGACTAGCTGCGGTAATCCGCGTTGATAGACACATAGTCATGGGAGAGGTCAGAAGTCCACACCGTGGCACTCTCTTCCCCGCGCCCCAAGTTAATGCGAATGGTAATTTCTGACTGCGCCATTACGGCACTTCCCGCTGCTTCGGTGTAGCCTGCTGCACGTCCGCCCTTTTCCACCAGGCGTACATCACCTAAATCAATCACCACACGATTGACGTCAAAGTCACTCACAGGCGCGCGCCCAACGGCTGCTAAAATACGCCCCCAGTTAGCATCTGAGGCATAAAGCGCGGTTTTCACCAGCGGCGAGTGAGCCACGGTAAAAGCCACATCAAGCGCCTCTTGACGATTTTAGCCTCACCCACCTGAAGGGTAACGAATTTCGTTGCCCCTTCTGCATCGCGAATAATCGCCTGCGCCAGCTCAGTCATCACTCGCTGCAAGGCGTTGCTGAAAACGGCAAGCTGCTCTTCATCGGCGATGCGAGGCCCCGTGCCGGTCGCCGCTAACATACAGGCGTCGTTGGTGGAGGTATCGCTGTCCACGGTAATACAGTTAAATGAGCGATCGACGGTTTCGCGTAGCAGACGATCCAGTAACGGTGCTTCGATAGCAGCATCGGTTACCACAAACCCCAACATGGTCGCCATATTGGGTTTGATCATGCCCGACCCTTTAGCGATGCCGTTAATGGTCACCTGCTGGTCGCCTATTTCCAGCGTGACGGTGGCGCCTTTGGCACGGGTGTCGGTGGTCAATATACCTTGCCCCGCCTGCTCCCAGGCAGCACTGTCGCTGGACAGGCTTTCAAGCGCTGGCGCAAAGCCCGCTAATAGGCGATCCATCGGCAGCGGTTCACCAATCACGCCGGTTGAGAATGGCAGTACATCCTGCTCAGTCACGCCTACCTGCCTGGCCAGTTCAGCGCAGCTAGCTTGTGCATCGCGCAAGCCTGCTTCGCCGGTTCCCGCGTTGGCATTGCCGGTATTGATCAGCCAAAAGCGTGGCGAACGATTTTCAGTGCGACACTGCTCCAGATGCTTTTTCGCCACGACCACGGGGGCGGCGCAGAACGCATTAAGCGTAAAGACCCCTGACACCGTCGTAGTCTCTGGGAGCTCAATCACTACCACATCACGACGATTCGGCTTTTTGATACCCGCCATTGCAACCCCCAGGCGCACCCCTTGTAGGGGTGGCAACTCTGGAAAGGGAGTGTTTCCAACCGCCATGATTCTCTCCTTTAGACAAAGACCGTTTTACAGACCTTTCAAAAACGGTCTCAAAAACGGACACCGTTAGCTTAGTTTTCCGCAGCACTGCTTATACTTTTTACCCGAGCCACAAAAACAGGGATCGTTACGACCCACTTTTGGGCCCTCGCGACGCACAGGGCGGCCATCTATACCCGGTGCTTCTTGCTCGTTTTCGGGTTGCTCCGCGGCGGGAGCGTCATGGCGGCTAGCCGCTGTGGCGGTTTCCCGCGCCAGCGCTTCGCGGCGCTGTTGCTCAAGGGCGTCCACTTCCTCGGGCTGACGAACCTGCACGTGGCTCAGAATACGCGTGACATCGGCTTTAATGTGCTCTAGCAGATGCTGGAAGAGCTCAAAGGATTCACGCTTGTACTCTTGCTTGGGGTTTTTCTGCGCATAGCCACGCAGGTGAATCCCGCGACGCAGATGATCCATTGACTGAAGGTGCTCTTTCCAACGCGTGTCCAACACTTGCAGCATGACCTGCTTCTCAAAGCGACGAATCAGTTTCTCGCCCGCCGCCTCGATTTTGGCGGCGTAGGCTTCACGGTGCATGGTCTGCAGCCGCTCACGCAACTGCTCTTCGCTGAAGCGATCATTCTCGGCAGCCCATTGAACCACTGGCGCGTCAAGGTTGAACTCGGTTTTCAGGTGCGCTTCCAGGCCGGGCAGATCCCACTGTTCAGGCAGACTCTGGGGCGGCACGTAGTCACTGATAGCCGACTCCATCACCTCTTCACGAATACCGATAACGGCATCAGCAACGTTATCCGCAGCAAGAATCTCATTGCGCTGGTCGTAGATCACCCGGCGCTGGTCGTTGGCAACGTCATCATACTCAAGCAGCTGCTTACGAATATCGAAGTTACGCCCTTCGACTTTCTTCTGGGCACGCTCAACAGCGTTAGAGACCATCTTATGCTCAATGGCTTCGCCATGCTCCAGCCCCAATGCCTGCATTAAGCGTTTGACGCGGTCAGAGCCAAACAGACGCATCAGGCTATCTTCCAGTGACAGGAAGAAGCGCGTCGAGCCAGGATCGCCCTGACGCCCGGCACGACCGCGCAGTTGGTTATCGATACGCCGGGACTCGTGGCGCTCAGAGCCCACTACGTGCAGGCCGCCAGCGGCCAGCACGCCATCATGACGCGCTTGCCACTCGGCTTTAAGCGTATCAATCTGCTCTTGGCTCGGGTTTTGCAGCTTGGCGACTTCGGCCTCCCAGTTACCGCCGAGAACGATATCGGTACCGCGACCGGCCATGTTGGTAGCGATGGTAATCGCTCCTGGGCGGCCTGCCTGGGCAATAATCTCGGCTTCACTCTGGTGCTGCTTGGCATTCAGTACGCTGAAGGTCAGGCCTGCGTCACGCATCAACTTTGCGAGATACTCCGAGGTTTCAATAGACGCCGTGCCCACCAGTACCGGGCGCCCGGCCTCTGTCTCGGTTTTAACATCCTTGATAATCGCTTCGTATTTCTCTTCAGCGCTCAAATAGACCAGGTCGTTGAGGTCTTTACGGGCCAGTGGCCGGTTGGTAGGAATCACCACTACGTCGAGACCATAAATCTGACGAAATTCAAAGGCTTCGGTATCTGCCGTGCCGGTCATACCGGCGAGCTTTTCATACAGACGGAAGTAGTTCTGAAAGGTTGTCGAGGCTAGCGTTTGGCTTTCCCGCTGAACCGTGACGCCCTCTTTGGCTTCGACGGCCTGGTGCAAACCCTCCGACCAGCGACGCCCCGGCATGGAGCGGCCAGTATGCTCATCTACGATCACCACCTGACCTTCAGAGACGATGTAGTCGACATCGCGGTGATAGAGATAGCGGGCACGCAGGGCCGAGTGCATATGCTGGAGCAAGTTAAGGTTCTGCGCGGCATACAGCGACTCGCCATCGCCCAACAGCCCTTCAGCGCGCATCAGCTCTTCAACTTTATTATGCCCCTGCTCGGTTAGTTCTACCTGCTTCTGCTTCTCATCGATTAAAAAGTCACCAACAACCGTTGCCTCTTCGTCTTCAATCTCTTCGCCCTTTTCAAGCTGCTGGGCGAGTTGATTAACGACTTTATAGAGATCTGTATTTTCATCCACCGCTCCAGAAATAATCAGCGGCGTACGTGCTTCATCGATCAGAATGGAGTCGACTTCATCGACAATCGCATAATGCAGACCCCGCTGAACTTTATCCTCTAACGAAAACGCCATGTTATCGCGCAGATAATCGAAGCCGAACTCGTTGTTGGTACCGTAGGTAATATCGCACTGATAGGCATGACGCTTCTCTTCACTCGTCTGACCGGAGAAGATAACGCCCACGCTAAGGCCCAAAAACTCATACAGCGGGCGCATCCACTCCGCATCACGACGGGCCAGATAGTCGTTCACCGTCACCACGTGAACGCCTTTACCGGGTAGCGCATTGAGATACACCGCCAGGGTCGCTACCAGGGTTTTACCCTCACCGGTTTTCATTTCAGCAATACGACCACGGTGCAGGGTCATGCCGCCCACCATCTGCACATCGAAATGACGCATGCCCATAACGCGTTTACTGGCTTCTCGTACGATGGCAAACGCGGGGGCCAGCAATGCATCAAGGGACTCACCGGCTTCTAAACGCTGGCGCAGTTCAGCCGTTTTCCCATGTAGTTCAGCATCACTAATGGCCTCGAGCTCCGCTTCCAAAGCATTGATATGCGGCACATTCTTGTGCATGCGTTTAACATCGCGGTCATTTTTAGAACCCACGACTTTACGTAATAAATTATTAAGCATGAAATATCCAAATATTCACGAGCGTCCCAGCGGACGTTGCCCTTTCAATGCATGCTGCTTATCTGCGCAGCATGCACAAAGTAGATGTATTAACGATAGGCTTGGCGGGAAGGCGGGCCGCGCTGGGTCAAGACATCCCGTGCCGCAACCAGCAGAGTCATCGGGGCTAGCCAGTGGCATAGACGCCGTACAGGCGCAAAATATTGGGGGCTTTTAGCCCAGCGCTGCTGGGCGCGTCGGCGCTTGGCTACCCAGTGGGACTGGGCGCGCAGAATGGCGGGCACCCAAAAACAGATAGTAGCGCTACGTTCGCTACCACGAAATGCATCCGCAGGGCTTAAACTGGCGGGTAAAAGGCAGCTTACTAACAGGCCAGCCAGCCACCAACGCGCTAAACCGTAACGACGATGACGCCGCGGCAAAGCAGATTGAACATCAAGCGTAGGTGACATGCTGTGGACCGACTCCTGAGCGTGATAAAGTGAGCTAATCAGTCATCGGCGAAGGTGGCCGACGTCATTAGTCATGGTGCCTAAAATAGCAGCACCTAGGAATTAAGCGTATGAGTATAAAGGTTAAGCGTTCGCGCGCCCAGCCCATCGCCCGCTTGCTCTCAAAGTCGGGCGATATTAATCAATTAATGCGCCTCTCTCGGCTAATTGATCAGGCTCAACGCCACCTGCGCGCCCACCTCCCCGAAGAGATGCGGGAGCATATTTTTGTGGGTGGCTTCAGCGAAGGTCGCTTAACGCTGATTAGTGGCCAGGCGGGCTGGTTGACGTGGTTGCGCTTTGAACAACCACGCTTACTAGAACTACTTCATCAATTGCCCGGCTTTGAAGGGGTCAACGGCTTTACTTTTAAAGTACGCCCAGTACGCCCTATTGTGGCGCCACCACGAAACACACGCAGCCTGTCAGCCGATGCAGGGAAAACACTCGCTGAGTGCGCGGAGGACACCGCCCATCCTGCGCTTAAACGCGCCTTGGAGAGGCTGGCATCTCACGCCAGACCACCCAAGTGACAGCCCCGCTGCTTTCTGATTCCAGCAAGCTGCAGCCAGGAGGCTCACCGCTCCGGTCACTGCCCAAAAAGCATAAAGCACCGCCTAAGCGATGCTTTAATAATCAAACAACGTACTAATAGAAACCTACTGATAGAAGGCACTCGCACAACCCCTAAGGCGATGCCGCATCAGGCCATTGCGGGAGCGACATAGGAGATCGGCGCCACGGCCTTTTCTTCTTCAAAAGTGACAATTTCATAGGCATCGGGTTGCGCCAGCAACTCGCGGCATAACTGATTGTTCAACGCATGACCAGACTTGACTCCCCGAAACTCGCCAATCAGGCTGTAACCTAACTGGTACAAGTCACCGATCGCATCTAATACCTTATGCTTAACAAACTCATCTTCGTAGCGTAGACCGCCTTCATTCACAATACGGTAATCATCAACCACAATGGCGTTATCTAAACTGCCGCCTAACGCCAGATTATTAGAGCGTAAAAACTCTAAATCACGCATAAACCCAAACGTACGTGCGCGAGAGACCTCTTTAACAAACGAGGTGGTCGAGAAATCGATCAGCGCGGTCTGTTTCTGCTGCTCAAAAACAGGATGATCAAAGTCGATAGCAAAGGAGACCTTGAACCCTTGATGGGGTAAGAAAACCGCCTCCTTATCGCCGTCAGTCACCCCTACCCGGTGTTTGATGCGAATAAACTTCTTCGCCGCCTCCTGCTCCAAAATACCCGCTGACTGAATCAAAAACACAAACGGGCTAGCGCTACCGTCCATAATAGGCACTTCAGGCTCGCTAACATCTACGTAAGCATTGTCGATGCCCAGCCCAGCAAAGGCTGACATCAAGTGCTCAACGGTCGCCACCTTGACCCCATTCGAAACCAGAGCCGTACAGAGTTTGGTATCTTCGACTAACTCTGCCCGGGCGGGAACGTATACAACGGGATCCAGATCGGTTCTAACAAACACAATCCCAGTATTGGCTGGCGCCGGACGCAAAGCCAGATGGACTTTTTTGCCAGAATGCAGGCCCACTCCGGTGGCGCGAATGACGTTTTGTAGGGTGCGTTGTCTGATCATGGATAGTAGCCGAGCTCTTATGACGGTAATAACCGCAGGGGAAAAGTTATCAAACAGTGTTCACTTTAACAGCAAACGAGCGTTTTAGCCAATAAAACGCTCGCTCGCGGTTACAGTGAGCCTGATATCGAGATCAATCCGCCTGTCGGCGTAGAAACGCGGGAATGTCCAGATAGTCATCGGCTTCGGAAGCGCGACGCTTTTCAGGACGAGGCTTTGCTGCCGCTTCGGGTGCTTCAGCGCGGGCTGTTGCCTGCTGGCGCATGACCGTTGGCTGCTGCAACTTGCGGTAATCAGACGATTCCGCCGCTGAACGACGGGCGGGTTCCCGCGCCGCTGCTTTGGGCTTTTGCCCATCTAAACCCGCAGCCACAACGGTAACGCGCAGCTCATCGGACATTTCCATATCAATGGAGGTGCCGACGACAATGGTGGCGTCTGAAGAGGCAAACTCTTGAACCGTAGCACCTACATCATTGAACTCGCCGATGGACAAGTCGGGCCCTGCCGTGATGTTGACCAGAATACCGCGGGCGCCGTGCAGATCGATATCTTCCAGCAGCGGACTACGGATAGCTTTCTCAGCCGCTTCGCGAGCACGGTTTTCACCCGTGGCACCACCGGTTCCCATCATCGCCATGCCCATTTCAGACATAACGGTGCGCACATCAGCAAAGTCGACGTTGATGATACCCGGACTGGTAATCAGCTCTGCAATACCTTGCACAGCGCCCAGCAGTACATCGTTCGCCGCACTGAAAGCCGTCAGCAACGTGGCGTTCTTGCCCAGCACAGAGAGTAGTTTTTCGTTGGGAATAGTGATCAACGAATCTACGTGTTCAGAGAGCTCTTTCATGCCCTCTTCAGCAGCGCGCATACGTTTTGGCCCTTCAAAGGGGAAGGGACGCGTTACGACGGCAACGGTGAGAATCCCAAGCTCCTTGGCGACCTGAGCCACCACCGGCGCGCCTCCGGTTCCTGTACCACCGCCCATACCAGCAGTGATGAAGACCATATCAGCGCCCACCAACAATTCTGCGATGCGCTCACGATCTTCCATTGCTGCCTGGCGTCCCACCTCAGGGTTGGCGCCTGCGCCTAGCCCTTTAGTGATTTCACTGCCCAGTTGCAGCACTGTTTTTGCCGATACGCGTTTAAGCGCCTGGGCATCCGTGTTGGCGCAGATAAACTCAACGCCTTCAATATTGCTTTCGACCATGTGGTTAACAGCATTGCCGCCACCGCCGCCAACGCCAACCACTTTGATGACCGCACTGCTCGAGGGTGCGTTATCTACCAATTCGAACATAAGCCCCGTCTCCTGAACCGCGCTTGCGGCCCTGTCAGAAATTTCCTTTGAACCAGCCTTTAATTCTTGCCAGCGCCGAATGGTCTTCCTTGATATCACGCCGGGAAAGCTCGTTACGGCCCTTATGGGCCGCAACGACTCCCCCGTGGCTTCTTAGACCTTGCCCATGACGCGTTTCCTGCAAGGCATAATGCAGCAGACCAACGCCCGTCGCATAGATCGGATTACACACTACATCCGCCAAACCTCTTACGTTTTGCGGACATGCGATACGAACGGGCATATGGAAAATCTCTTCTGCCAATTCGCTAACCCCTTCCATGCGCGAGGTACCACCGGTAAGTACTATGCCTGCGGCCACCATGTCTTCATAGCCACTTCGACGCAATTCGTCTCTTACTAGCGTAAACAGCTCTTCGTAACGCGGTTCTACCACCTCGGCGAGCGCTTGACGCGATAGATCACGCGCAGGACGATCACCTACGCTAGGTACCTTGATCATTTCATCACTTGCGGCTAAATGCGTTAGCGCGCAAGCGTATTTAACTTTGATCTCTTCAGCGTGCTGCGTGGGTGTTCGCAGCGCCATGGCAATATCGTTAGTGACCTGGTCACCGGCGATAGGAATGACTGCCGTGTGGCGAATGGCGCCTTCGCTGAAAATCGCCATATCGGTCGTTCCGCCGCCAATGTCGACCATACAGACACCAAGCTCACGCTCATCCTCGGTGAGCACGGCCATACTAGAGGCTAGCTGCTCTAGGATAATAGCATCAACCTCTAAACCGCAGCGGCGGACACACTTTTCAATATTCTGCACCGCGTTTAAAGCGGCGGTTACCAGGTGCACCTGCGCTTCCAAGCGCACACCGGACATACCCAATGGCTCACGTATGCCGCCCTGGGCATCAATCGAAAACTCCTGAGGCAGCACGTGGAGCACTCGCTGACCTTCAGAAATGGCGCGAGCCCTTGCGGAGTCAATTACGCGCTCAATATCAGAGGGTGTCACTTCGCGCTCTTTTATTGCCACAACGCCATCTGAGTTCATGGAACTAATATGGCTGCCTGCTACGCCAACGTATACCGAGTGAATATCACAACCGGCCATTAACTCTGCTTCTTCAACGGCGCGCTGGATAGACTGTACCGTTGATTCGATATTGATCACCACCCCGCGCTTCATGCCACGCGAAGGGTGCGAACCAATACCTGCAATTTCAATTCCGCCATCATCGGTAGGTTGACCGACTATCGCGACGACCTTGGACGTTCCAATGTCCAGCCCGACCACCATATTGGATGCGTTGGGTGAGCCTGCCATGAGTCGGGAAATCTCCTTGCGTCATTGTTAAAAATAAATATAAATAGGGTGGCGCTTAATCCAACGCTTAACATTGAAAGCGTGCTACCCGAAATAATCAGTGATGTGTCTCAGACACTCGCTAAGTACCAATAGCCGATAAGTACCAATAGCCGAAATTAAAAACTATTTAACCCGCGTCTGGCCCATAGTATAGAAACAATAGTCGCAATACGACTAGTGCAAACCCACAATAATAGCCTTGTGAAGCAATTTAAAGCCGATTAGTGGCTTTTTCAACGATGGCAACCACTCACTTTTACACCTTATTTGCATCAAGTAATAGAAGAGTTACTCATCTTGCACAGCAAATTCACTTTCTCCATGCCATGCAACAGCAACGCCGTTGGGGTAGCGCAGATCAATATAGCGGATCTGCTCGGCCAGAGACGACAACTCACGCTGCCATGAAGCCGACAATCTTGCTAAGCGCACTTCATGCTGACGTCGACCCAACATCACCCAAGCGCCATCGTTTAATTGCAGCCGCCAGGCACCGCGCGGCTCTAAACGAAGTTGAGTAAGGTTCAGCGATAACTGCTCAAAGTGAAGTTTTAATCGGTGGTAATAGTCCAACACTTCTTCACTGCTGCCCGCGGGACCGGCCAGATCCGGCAAACCCGCTGGTGGCGATAAGGGCGCAAAAGCGAAAGGCTCACCTTCAGGGTTGAGTAAAAAATCATCGTTCCAGCGCGCGACGGGCTGCTGCTCAACCAGCTCGAACACCAGTGCGTTCGGCCACTCACGGGATATCCGCACTTCGTTTAACCAGCCCACCTGCAGTGCGCGGTCACGCAATTCGCCCAAATCAGCCGACAGCCAAGTGGCATCGACCACCAGAGGCGCCAGCTGAGTGCGCAGGTAGTCGGCGCTGACATATTCCCATTCACCGCGAATAGACACCCGCTCAATTGGACGATCCAGCCATAACCATAGCGCCCGTCCACCGGCTCCCATCAGCAGCGCAAGCAAGATAATTCCCAACCAAGCATTACGCCTTTTCATAAGGCACTTTTTAATAAGGCGCTTTTAAACAAGTCATTACTCATGCGGTGAACGACTCATCTGCGGTGTTGAGTATTTGTAGCACTAGGTCATCAAAGCTAATGCCTGCATGAGCTGCCGCTTGAGGCACCAAGCTATGATCGGTCATGCCGGGTACCGTATTGACCTCCAGTAGCCAAAAACGACCTTCACTATCACGCATGACATCAACCCGCCCCCAACCTGCCCCGCCTATGGCCATAAACGCTTGCTGGCACAGCATAGCGAGTGCAGCCTCATCCTCAGCAGTTAAGCCGCAAGGCAAATGGTATTGGGTGGTATTAGCAATATATTTGGCTTCATAGTCGTAGAAGCCGCCAGGAACTTCTACGCGAATAGCAGGCAGCACCTGATCACCCAGCAGCGCCACGGTATACTCATCGCCTACGACAAAGCGCTCCGCCATCACCCGGGCGTCGAACTGGGCCGCTTCGTGATAGGCCGCCTCTAGCGCTGCCTGGCTTTTTACAATGCTAATGCCCAGCGTAGAGCCTTCGTGCACCGGCTTAACAATCAGCGGTAAACCTAACTGCTCAACCACCGCTGACCAGTCAGAACTGGCAGCCAGCATAATGCTTTCAGGGGTGGGCAGCCCAACCGCACTCCACACCTGCTTAGTGCGCTGCTTATCCATTCCCAGCGCCGAGGCAAGCACCCCACTGCCGGTATAAGGAATATCCAACAGCTCCAGTGCCCCCTGCAGCGTGCCATCCTCACCGCCGCGGCCGTGCAGGGCAACAAAGACCACCGATGGCGCCAGTTGCTCCAAGCCAGCCAGGCCACCGCCTTGGGGATCATAGCCACAGGCATCAATACCTTTACGCTGCAGCGCTTCAAGCACCGCCGCACCGCTTTTAAGCGATACTTCCCGTTCAGCCGAGGTGCCGCCATAAACGACCACGACTTTGCCAAGAGAGTTGGGGGAGGCTACGTTAACGCTCACAAATCCACCTCGTTCATCACTAGCTGTGCCTTTGCCAGGCGCAGGGAAATTCCGCCCACATCACCAGCGCCCTGGGTAATTAAAATATCGCCGGGGCGTAATACGTTGGTTAACAGTGCAGGTAACTCATGCTTGTGCTCGACAAACAGCGGGTCGACTTCGCCGCGTTGGCGGATAGACCCCGCCAGGGTACGCCCCTCAGCGCCAGGAATAACCGTTTCACCGGCACTGTAAACATCCAGCAGCACCAGTGTGTCGACCTGGGAAAGCACCCTGACAAAGTCTTCATATAAATCGCGGGTACGGCTATAGCGATGAGGCTGATATAGCATGACCAGCCGACGATCTGGCCAGCCGGCGCGAATCGCCTGGATCACCATATCAACTTCACGGGGATGGTGACCATAATCATCCACCAACATGATATCACCGCCACCTTTAGGCGCTGGGAAGTGACCATGTACCTGGAAACGGCGCCCTACACCGGCAAAACTTGCCAGGCCGCTCAGAATAGCACTATCACTCACGCCAGCGTCGGTAGCGACCACAATCGCGGCCATGGCGTTTAAGGCATTGTGGCGACCCGGCATAGCCAAACGCACGTCTAACGGCGCGGCGCCCCCTGGGCGTAGCGCGGTGAAGGAGACTTCACCGCCACATTGGGCAAAATCAACGATGCGATAATCGGCATCGCTATCAAACCCATAGGTCACGAACTGCCGCTTCACCTGCTCACACAGCACACGTACATGAGGGTCATCGATACACAGCACTGCTAAACCATAAAACGGCAAGTTGTGCAGGAACTCGATAAAGGTACTTTTAAGGCGCTCAAAGTCGCCGCCATAAGTCGCCATATGGTCAGCATCAATATTGGTAACAATCGACACCATTGGCTGTAAGTGCAAAAACGATGCATCGGACTCGTCGGCTTCGGCAACCAAATAGTCGCCTTCACCTAGGCGGGCATTGGCACCGGCACTGGTCAGCTTGCCGCCAATCACAAAGGTGGGATCCAAGCCACCTTCGGCCAACAGCGTCGCCGTTAAGCTGGTCGTGGTGGTTTTACCATGGGTGCCCGCCACGGCGATACCGTGACGAAACCGCATTAGCTCAGCGAGCATTTCAGCCCGACGCACCACCGGCACACGGTGCTCATGGGCCCAGCGAATTTCTGGATTGGTTTCATCAATGGCACTCGATACCACCACCACATCCGAGCCTTGCACATTGGCCTCAGCATGGCCAATCGCTACACTGACACCACATTGACGCAACCGCTCCACGACTGAAGAGGTTTTCACATCACTGCCGCTAACGGTGTAGCCCTGATTGGCTAGCACCTCGGCAATACCACACATTCCTGCGCCACCAATACCGACAAAATGGAGCCGCCGAATCCGGCGCATACCGGGGCCTGCGGTGGTACGTGCGGGTGTCATGTTGTTGTCCGAATCGATCACGCAGAGTCTCCTAACGGCACCATCGCCAAACACCCTTCAGCCAAGCGCTTTGTGGCATCTAAATGGGCAGCCTGGCGTGCATTCGCCGCCATTGCCGCCAGGGTATTTGGGACGAGCAATTGGTTTAAAAATTCGCTTAACCGCTCAACGGTCAGCTCAGACTGAACCACGCACTTGGCGGCCCCCGCCTTGACGAGCACCTGGGCGTTGATGCGCTGATGGTCATCGACAGCAAACGGGAACGGCACCAGCAGTGCCGGTTTAGCCGCCGCCGCCAACTCTGCGACGGTCAGTGCCCCCGAGCGGCACACCACTAAATCAGCCCACTCGTAGGCAGCGGCCATATCATCAATAAAAGGACTCACCTCTGCGCTCACGCCGTGCTGCTGATAATTGTCTGCCGTCGCCTGCTCACGCCCCTTTCCCGCCTGATGGCGAACCTGGGGACGCTGCTCAATGGGCAGTGTCGCCAGCGCAGGAGCCAAACATTCGTTAAGGGCTACAGCGCCGAGGGATCCACCCACCACCAACAGACGCAGAGGCCGGGAAGCGAGCGTTGCCTCGTCTCGCGGTGAACTCCCCAGGGCGGCAATGTCGTCACGCACTGGGTTGCCAATGACATCGGCACGCGCCCCAAAGGCTTCAGGGAAAGCGGCGTAGGTTCGTTTAGCCAGTCGTGACAAGACGCGATTGGTCAGGCCTGCTACGGCGTTCTGCTCATGGATAACCAGCGGGACGCGCGTCAACCATGCAGCCAAGCCGCCGGGGCCACTGGCAAAGCCGCCCAATCCGACCACCACTTGAGGTTTAAAGTCTCGAATAACCGCACGCGCTTGCAGTACCGCACGACTAAGGTTCAGTGGTGCTTTTAGCCAGCCCGTCAAGCCATTGCCGCGCAGCCCGCTAACCGCAATTGTATGTAATTTAATACCCGCTTCAGGCACCAAGCGGTTTTCAATGCCCCTAGGGCTACCCAACCACTCAACGTCGACCTGCTGCGCCTGCAAAGCGCTGGCGAGTGACAAGGCTGGAAACACATGCCCGCCAGTGCCACCCGCCATAATCAGTACTCGTCGGCTAACGTTCGTTGTCACATCAAACTCCTGATAACACGCGGCATAGCGTTACGATAAACGCGGCTCATGGCGGGATTTATACGGGGTGGACGCACGTCTGGGCCGATGCCGTGTCTCGGCATCTGTGCGCAGCAGCAAGCCAACCATAATGCCCGTGACTAGCAAACTGGAACCGCCATAGCTCATCAGCGGCAGCGTCAGTCCCTTGGTCGGCAATAGCCCAGAACTCACCGCCATATTAATAAATGCCTGCGCGGCGACCACAAAGCCGATCCCATAGCTAACATAAGCGCCAAACAGGTGCCCGGCCAGCTCTGCTTTACGGCCGATCCACATAGCGCGGGCAATAAATAGTGTGAACAACAGCACGACGATAATCGCACCGATCATGCCCAGCTCTTCAGCGATGACTGCAAAGATAAAGTCGGTATGCGCTTCGGGCAGGTAGTGTAGTTTTTGCACGCTATTGCCCAGCCCGGTACCGGTGACGTGCCCCCGCCCGAAGGCTATTAACGCTTGGGTTAACTGGTAGCCGGTCGCAAACTGGTCGGCCCAGGGATCCAGAAAGCTGGTCCAGCGTGCCAGTCGGTAGGGCTCAATCACCACCATCATGACCGCACCGGAGCCAAGCAGCAGCCCACTACCACCCAACAGCACCAGCGATGCACCGCTCATCATCAGCATGCCAATCACGCAAACAGTAAAGACCACCATACCGCCGAAATCAGGTGCTAAAAAAAGCAATCCGGCGGGAACCGCCAGGACGGCCAGCGGGCGCCACATGCTGAACGCTCGACGACGCAAGTCATACGTGAAACGCGACATAAACGCCGCCATGTAAAAAATCAGCCCGACCTTGGCGAATTCCGACACCTGCAAACTGGGCAGGGGCCCTGGCAGTGCAATCCAGCGCTTACTGCCATTGATCTCCTGCCCCACTATCAACACCACAATCAACAAAAAGATACTGGCAAGCAGAATCAGCGCTGCATTCTGGCGCCACACTTCAAGCGGAACACAGAGCATAAATACGCAGGCGATGATGGCAAGCACCAGGAAAACGCCATGCTGACGTGAGTAGTGATAGGTATCTTCCAACAAACCAATCGATGCCGAACTGACCATGACCCACCCCAAACCCGCCAGGGCTACCGCCGCCACGATTAACCAAACATCGCAGGGCAATTCACGGGTGGAAAGCGTCGTGCGCAGCCGCTGAAGTCGACTCATGGCGCCCCCTTGCCTGTTGAGGATGCCTTTTGCTGCACCCAATGGCGAAACACATCCCCGCGCTGCTGGTAGTTGGCAAACTGATCTAGGCTCGCACAGGCGGGTGATAGCAGCACGCAGTCCCCCGGCTGGGCGAGTTCGAACGCTGCTTCCATCGCTTGGGTTAAGTCCTCTACCTGCCGAATGCTAACGTGTTCAAGCAAGGCGTCGGCTAATCGTGGAGCATCTAATCCGAATAGCAACACGTGGCGCGCGCACTTCGAAAGAGGCTCAGCCAAGGGAGAAAAATCAGCGCCCTTGCCGACCCCGCCCGCCAATAAAATCAACCGCCCTTCCAACGTCGCGCCAATGCCATTAATGGCCGCCAAGGTAGCGCCAACATTGGTACCCTTGGTGTCGTTGACCCAGGTGACGCCGTTAATTTGCGCAATGAGTTCACTGCGGTGTTCCAAGCCTTTAAATTCCCCCAGCGCGCTGCACATTGGCCCCGCGGCAAAGCCCAACGCCTGCCCCATGGCCAGCGCAGCCAATGCATTGAGGTAGTTGTGCTGACCAGCGATCTTTAACTCATCTATCGCCATCCAAGGGTCGGAGCCCTGCATTAACGTTAGCTTATTGTGGTAAAGCGCCAGCCCCCACGCATTATCCTCCGGAGTACGCTGAGAAAAGTAAGCCACCTGGTCAACAGGATACGTCGGCCAGGTGAGGGGCTCATCAGCATTCACCACGGCGCTCTCTGCACCGATAAAAATACGCTGCTTTGCGGCACGATAACCGTGCATATCCCCATGACGGTCAAGGTGATCTTCGGATAAATTCAGGAAGGCAGCACAGCTAGCCCCCAGAGAGGGAGTCGTCTCAAGCTGAAAACTTGAAAGCTCAAGGATATACAGTTCGGCATCGGGATAGCTCTCCAACAAATCCAGCGCAGGAACCCCAAGATTCCCGCCCACCGCCGCCTTAACACCGGCGGCAGCGGCCATTTCACCTAGCAGCGTCGTAACCGTTGATTTGGCATTGGATCCGGTGATGGCTGCAATGGGGGCCTTAGCAGCACGCACAAAGAGGGCAATTTCGCCCACTACCCTCGGTTCGCCTGTACGTGGATTGAGTTGATCCGCTAGCTCCTTTAAGCCCGGCATGCGCGGATCAAGCCCTGGGCTAACCACCACTTCTGCCACCTCGCGCAGATCCAGCAACGTTAGTGGGCCGCAGTGAACCTCAATGCCAGGATGAGCGGCTTGAAACTCTTTCAACCCCGGTGGTTCAGCACGGGTGTCCGCGACCATGTAGGGCACATTCAAGCGGCTTAAATGGCGGCATATCGCACGTCCCGATACGCCTAGCCCCACCACCAGCGTTAAACCTTTAGCAACTCGAACCATCACAGGCTCCCTCTCGCCTCATGCCCACATGCATTAACGAATTTTGAGCGTTGCAAGGCCAAGCAGTACCAGCACCACAGTAATAATCCAGAAGCGCACGATTACCCGCGGTTCAGGCCAGCCTTTTAATTCATAGTGATGGTGCAAAGGTGCCATACGGAAGATGCGTCGCCCAGTAAGTTTATAGGAACCCACTTGAAGAATGACCGACACCGTCTCCATGACAAAAATACCGCCCATGATAAACAGCACAATTTCCTGACGCACGATAACCGCCACTACGCCCAGCGCAGCCCCCAGCGCCAAGGCGCCTACGTCGCCCATAAAGACCTGGGCGGGATAAGTGTTGAACCATAAGAAACCAAGCCCTGCGCCGGCAATGGTGGCACAAAACACCGCCAGTTCACCGGTGCCGGCAATAAATGGAATATGCAAATACTCGGCAAACACGGTATTGCCGCTGGCATAAGCGAACACCGACAACCCCATAGCCACCAGCACTGTGGGCATGATTGCCAAGCCATCAAGCCCATCGGTCAAATTAACCGCATTGGAACTGCCCACAATCACAAAGTAGGTAAGCACGATATAGAAAACGCCCAGCGGCAGCGCCACCTCTTTGAACAGCGGTACTAATAGACTGGTCTCGACCGGCGTTGAAGCAGTCAAATAGAGCAGGACTGCCGCTCCCAGCCCCACTACCGATTGCCAGAAGTACTTCCAGCGAGCGGGTAAGCCGCGGGGATTTTTCTCCACCACTTTGCGGTAATCATCGACCCAGCCGATGGCGCCAAAGCCTAGCGTGACGCCTAATACCACCCAAATATAAAGGTTGGTGAGATCCCCCCATAGCAAGGTACTCATAGCGATGGCCAGCAGGATCATCGCCCCCCCCATGGTTGGGGTACCCGCCTTGGAAAGGTGAGACTGAGGGCCATCGTCACGCACGGATTGCCCGATTTGCCCTTCGACCAGACGCCGAATCATCCATGGCCCCAGCCACAAGCAGAGCATTAATGATGTCAGGGCGCCTAAAATCACGCGCAGAGTTAAATAGTTGACTACTTGAAAATCAGATTGGTACTGGGACAGAAAATTCGCCAAGTGAAGTAACATGAACGGCGTTTACCTTATTTATCCGAACGCAGTGCATTGATGACATGTTCCATGCCCGCACTGCGCGACCCTTTCACCAGCAGCGTGGTGTCCGGCGGCAAAGTATTAATGACATGGCGCGTTAGCGCCTCGTGATCGTTAAAGTGCAGCCCACGACCAAAGGCTTCGCTGGCAGCGCGCGCGTCGTCGCCCAGCGTCAACAGTCCATCAATGCCGAGCTCGCAGCGTAGTGACCAATATCCGCGTGCAGCGCTGCCGAATCGCTTCCCAGCTCACCCATCGCTCCCAGTGCACACCAGCGCGGAGCTGGGAAACTCGCCAGCGTATCCAGGGCCGCTTTCACCGCCCCAGGGTTGGCATTGTAAGTGTCATCCAGCAGCTTGGCACCCCGCAAACCGGGTAGCACGGTTAGCCTGCCCGCTAACGCTGGCAGCGTTCCCAAGCGCGCTATGATCTGCTCGGGCAGAACGCCAAGCGCTAATGCCGCAGCGGCAGCGGCCAGGGCATTACTGACGTTATGCTTGCCAAGTAGCGGCAAACGTACTTGACCAAGCGCTTGGCCATGCTGCAGTAGCGTGAAAGCATACCGCCCTTGAGGATCACAGGAAAGCGCTGCGGCGCTTACATCGGCCTGGGGATGAAAGCCAAAGCTGACAACTCGCTTTGGTGCCGCGCGCGATGCCCAAAAGGGGTAGTAGTGATCATCGCGGTTCAATATCGCCGTACCCTGCTCGTTCAGCCCGGCGAGCAGTTCACTTTTTGCCTGGGCGATCTGCCCCATGCCACCAAACTCACCTACATGGGCACCGGTCACATTGGTAATAATCGCAATATCGGGCTGGGCCAACGGCGCTGTCCAGGCGATCTCCCCCAAATGATTAGCACCTAGCTCTATCACAGCGGCTTTATGATACTGACGCAATCGCAACAGAGTCAGCGGCACGCCGAAATCGTTGTTCAGATTGCCCTCGGTCGCCAGCACCTCACCTAGAGGCGCCAGGAGCGCAGCGCACATCTCCTTCACGGTAGTTTTACCACTATTACCGGTGACAGCCACTAAAGGGCCATGCCATGCACGCCGATGCGCACCGGCCAGTAGCCCCAGAACTAAGCGCGTATCAGGGCACACCAGCTGGGGTAAGTCGCAGTCAACGGGAGCGTCGACCAACGCCGCCACCGCGCCAAGTTCCATGGCACGCCCAACAAAGTCATGGCCGTCAAAATGAGGGCCTTTTAGCGCCACAAACAGGCAACCAGGCTCAACTTTACGGCTATCGGTAATAACTGAGCGAATGATTAACTGGGCACTGTCCGATGGGGCTTCTATATACAGCGCTGCAGCCACTTGACTAAGAGCCCAGTGCATTACTTCGCTCTCCGCTGGGCAAAGGCACGCTGAATCTCTTCGCTATCGGTGTAAGTATGGCGCACCCCTTGTATCTCCTGATACGCCTCATGCCCTTTTCCGGCGATCAGTACTACATCCTGAGCACCCGCTTGTTGAATAGCCGCTGCCACGGCCTCACTCCGCTCACCGATTTCAATCGGCTGAGCAGCAGCAGAGAAGCCCGACAAGATCTGCTCACGGATTTGCGCAGCGGACTCATGGCGAGGGTTATCGTCGGTGACCACAATGTGATCCGCCAACTGCTCGACGGCCCGGGCCATCTCGGCGCGCTTACCCGTATCACGCTCCCCACCGCACCCAAAGACGCACCATAACTTACCTGCCTCGCCCAAGTGAGCGCGCAGCGCCTGCAGGGCACTTTTCAAGGCGTCCGGGGTGTGGGCGTAATCCACCACCACGCTGGGGGCGTCAACAGCACCATACAGCTCCATACGCCCGGGTACAGGCGTAAGCGACGTCGCTGCATCAAACAGCGTATCAAGCGGTTCGCCCAGGCCGTACAACACGGCCATGGCCAACAGCACGTTATCTAAATTAAAGCGCCCCATTAACTTCAAACGCAGCATTTTCTCGCCGTCGGGAGTCGCAATCATCGCCTGCTGCCCCCAATCAAACGCCTGCCAATCCAGGACTCGCAGCGTAACGGCTTCATCTTGCCCGGTGGCCAGGACACGGACGCGGCTACTGCAACCAGCCAGCATTAAGCGGGCCAGGGGGTCATCACCATTGACCACCGCCAAACTGAGCTCAGAACGTCGGAACAGCTTGGATTTCGAGGCGGCGTAGGCGGCCATGCTGCCGTGATAATCCAAATGGTCGCGAGTCAGGTTGGTAAATACCCCCACACCGACGTTGACCGCGTCCAAACGGTACTGATCCAGGGCGTGGGAAGAAGCTTCCAGGGCGACGCGCGTGACGCCCTGCTGTGCCAGCGTTCCCAACGTCGCCTGCAGCGCCAGGGGGCCAGGCGTGGTTAAGCCACTATCGCTCAACGCGCCAGGGCGCCCCACGCCTAATGTGCCGACAAGACCCGCAGGTGTTCCCAACGCTTCGCTGAGGGCCGCGATATAGTGAGTGACGGAGCTTTTACCGTTAGTACCGGTCACCGCAATCACTTCCATATCGCCGGGCACCTTATACAACGCCCGCCCCAACTCGCCTAAACGTGACGATAAATGAGGCAGTTTCAGCACCCGCCCCTCAAGCTCTACATCGCCGTGGGATCCTTGGGCTAAAACCAGCGCCGCGCCGGCTTCAAGCGCTTGTTCGATAAAATCGCGGCCGTCACGCTGGCTGCCAGGCACGGCCACAAAAATATCCCCCTCCGCCAGCTTGCGAGAGTTCATCTCAATATGCACCTGATCCGGCAGCTTCGGCAGACCAGCGGGCAGTGGCGACTTGGGCCATACTTGCTTGAGTGCCGCTAAAACATCGTCTGGGCTCAGCGTCATGCCATCTCCTTAAAAAGCTACTCCGCCTCGTGATCCGGCGGAACATCCAACAAGCGTAAAGCATTCCCTGTCACACTGGAAAAAACCGGGGCCGCGACAGCGCCTCCGTAGAACTCGCCTGCCTTAGGGTGATCGATCATTACCACAGTGACGATACGCGGATCAGAGATGGGCGCGATTCCCGCAAAAACGCTGCGGTAAGCATCAGTGGTATAGCCTTGCTGGCCTATTTTGCGCACCGTGCCCGTTTTGCCTCCCACTCGATAACCTTCTACACGCGCCCGCCTGCCACCGGTATAGGCAGCCACCGAGGTTTCAAGAATATTCAGCAGGTCATTCGCAACCGTCGGTTCTATCACCGGTGTACCTAGGGGCGGCTCAGAAAGGCGCAGCAGCGAGGGCGGCAGACGTACACCGTCATTGGCTAATGCGGTGTAAGCACTCGCCAGCTGCACCGCTGACACAGACAGGCCGTAACCGTAAGAGAGTGTCGCCCGTTCGCTGCGTGACCAGCGAACCGGCGACGGTAGGCTGCCAGTGGATTCACCAGGAAAACCGGTTCCAGGTGCCTGCCCCAGCCCTAACTGATTATACTTTTCCCAAATCGCCGTATCGCTTAATTGCAGTGCCAAGCGAGACATGCCCACATTCGATGACTTCTCCAGAATGCCGGGCAGATCCAGCTCGCCATAATTACGGAAATCGCGAATGGTGAACTGATCCAATCGCATCCAACCGGGCGAGGTATCCACCACAGCGTTGCGATCCACCACGCCACTCTCTAACACGGCGGCCATGGCCAGCGGCTTCATCACCGAGCCAGGCTCAAATACATCGACCAACGCCTGGTTACGCAACCCACGCGGATCCATCCCCGCTCGGTTATTAGGGTTGTAAGAGGGCAAGTTAGCCATCGCCAACACTTCTCCCGTGCGGGCATCCATCATCACCAGCACGCCGCCATCAGCCTCATTTTCGGCCACCGCTGCGCGCAGCTCCCGGTAAGCCATATATTGAATGCGCTGATCAATCGCCAAGGTCAGCTCCCCCCCGGGCTGAGCTTCGTTGATAACGCCCAGCTCGCGAACCAGGCGCCCACGGCGATCTTTAATCACTCGCCGCTGGCCAGGCCGGCCCGCCAGATAAGGCTGATAAGAAAGCTCTAAGCCCTCCTGACCGACATCATCAACGTTCGTCACCCCTAGCAACTGGGCAGCGACCTCACCAGCGGGATAGTAGCGTTTATATTCACGCTGCGGGTAAACGCCGGGCGTGCGCAGATTAAGAATCTGCTGGGCTGCTGCGGGGGTCATCTGGCGGCGCAAATACATGAACTCATGTTCGCTAAAGCGCGCCACCCGCGCCTCGAAGTCACTCAGCGACATACCCAGCGCCTGGGCCAGCATTACACGCTGAATAGCATCTTCGGGAAGTTCTTGCGGGTTGGCCCAGAGGGTCACCACCGGCGTGGAAATTGCCAACGGCTCGCCATTGCGGTCTGTAATCATGCCGCGGTGGGCAGGGATGGTTTCATGACGGAGAGTGCGCGCGTCGCCCTGGCTTTGCAGAAAGGGACGGTCGATGACCTGCAACAGCGTAATGCGACCAATCAGGATGGCCGAAGCCAAGCCTATCGCGAGCAGAATAAACAAGAAGCGCCCGCCGCCAAGCGGGGGCGCGATAGGAGCCTGACGCGAGGTACCGCCTCGGCGTTCGCTTCTCATGGCCGAATCACCTCAACATCATGGACATCGGGAATCCGCATCCCCAGGCGCTCGGTGGCAATTTGTTCAATACGGGCAGGTGTCGACCACGCGCCCTCCTCAAGCAGCAGTTGCCCCCACTCCGTTTGCAGCTGGTTCTCCTCCTGCTCCAACTGTTGTAGCTGCGCAAATTGAACCCGCGTCATATGGGTAGTGACCACCACACCTAACCCGGAGGCCATACAGAGTAGAAACAGTAGCGAAATAGCCACCGGCCAGGCGCGCAGACGCGGCCTGAAAGGCCATTCGGTGCGTAGCGTGGCTGCCCACTGCTTAATCCGATCCATGCTCATGATGACATTCACATCCGTTTGCGTGCAGCCCGCATGACGGCACTACGAGAGCGAGGATTGGCATTCACTTCCTTCTCGCTTGGCCGCACACCTTTACCCAGCGCCTCTAGACGCCGGTTCAATTGATCGTCGCGAATCGGCACCCCACGCGGCAGGTCGGTATCGCCCCGAACATGGTGACGAATAAAGCGTTTCACACGACGATCCTCCAGCGAGTGAAAGCTGATAACCACCAAGTGACCACCGGGGGCCAGCACCTCCAGTGCCGCATCTAAAGCGCTGTCTAACTGCTCCAGCTCGCCGTTGATGAAAATACGCAGCCCCTGAAATGCCTTGGTGGCGGGGTGACGCCCCTTCTCCCAGGCGGGGTGGGCCACTTTTAACACCTCTGCCAAATCCACCGTATGGGTAAACGGCTTTTCAACCCGGCGCGTCACTACGGCACGGGCCAATCGCTTGGCGTAGCGCTCTTCGCCATAGGTTTTAAATACGTAAGCAATGTCTGTTTCACTGGCTCTGGCCAGGAACTCAGCAGCGCTCTGGCCTTGGCTAGGATCCATGCGCATATCCAGCGGGCCATCGCGCATAAAGCTAAAGCCGCGCTCGGGGTCATCCAACTGAGGCGATGAAACACCAACATCAAGCAGTACCCCTGACAGTTTGCCGTATAGACCCTGCTCACGAGCAAACTCACCAAGCTGAGCAAATTCACGCTGGGTAATCTGGAAGCGCTGATCGTCTACTTCTGCGGCCGCAGCAATTGCCTGGGGGTCACGATCCATAGCGAGCAACCGGCCCTGGGTATCCAGACGATCGAGAATCAACCGTGAGTGACCGCCTCTCCCGAAAGTCCCATCTAAATAGACACCCTGCGTATCATGAACAAGAGCATCGACAGCCCCCTCCAGTAGTACGCTGGTATGGCGAAAGCGGGAAGCAACCTGTTCAGCGTCAGGAGAAGGCATTTTTTTCTCACACAAGATGTTAGAGACAACGTAATAAAGAGCGTGAGTGCACGCCCTAAAGTGGAAATGGGGGAGTCGGCCGATAAGCCGGGTTCTGTCGTGGACAGCCATTCCTCTAGGCGCTGCGTTACCACAGCGCTCAAGCAACCTACCCGGATCCAGCGCGGGCCACGCCATTGGATCCCTATTTGGTCTTGCTCCGAGTGGGGTTTACCATGCCACGCACTGTTGCCAGGCGCGCGGTGCGCTCTTACCGCACCCTTTCACCCTTACCGGCCCCAGAGGTTTATTTCAGGGGCTTAGGCGGTCTACTCTCTGCTGCACTTTCCGTCGGCTCACGCCGCCCAGGCGTTACCTGGCACTCTGCCCTATGGAGCCCGGACTTTCCTCCCCCAACACCTTTTGAGGGGTATTAGCGGCGACTGTCTGGCCAACTCCGGCGGCAAGCATACCAGCGCCCTCGGCTAGCCTCAATGCTCACCTTTAATTGCTTGTAAACGCGCGTACCAGACTTGCTTACGGCCACCGAGCATTCGTGCGGCAATCGCAGCGCTCTGCTTCACACCAACCCCCTCTGCCAACAGCGCCTCCAGCAAGGTATCTGCCGCTATATCCTGATGCTCACTCTGCTCAACCGGCGGCGCACCGGCGACAATCACCACGAATTCACCGCGGGCTTGATTAGGATCGGCGGCTAAACGCTCCAACAAGGATTCAGGCGTACCGTGCAGAAAGGTTTCGAAGGTTTTGGTTAGCTCACGTGCCAGCACCATATCGCGCCCCGCCATTTGCTCCTGCAACGCTTCAAGGGTGTGCACGATACGGTGGGGGGACTCATAAAACACCAGCGTCTCTTCGCGGCTTTTCCACCCCTCCAGCGCTTGGCGGCGCGCGCCAGGCTTGGCAGGCAGAAAACCGGCAAACACAAAACGATCCGTCGGCATACCCGCCCCTGATAGCGCCGTAATCAGTGCGCAGGGGCCGGGAATAGGTACAATATGGCGATTGCGGGCGCGTAACTCTCGCACCAGAACAAAGCCAGGATCACTAATGAGGGGTGTTCCCGCGTCGCTGATCAAGGCAATATCTTCGCCTGCGGCGAGATAGCTGTCTAACGTATCCACACGGCGCGCTTCATTGTGTTCGTGCAAAGAGAGCATAGGTTTATTCAACCCCAAGTGCGCCAACAGGCGCCCACTATGGCGGGTATCTTCAGCCGCAACGCGCGAAACTTGTCCTAGCACCCGAGCGGCACGCGCGGTTAAGTCATCCAAATTCCCAATTGGCGTGGCAACCACGTACAATGTGCCCGGATTATCGTCTGTCATTGTTGACTCTCAATTCGTTGATGGCTTGCCCTGCTGGTGCGCTATGCTTGTGCAGTGGCTTGGTCAATCGCTGACAAGCAGCGACAGCGCAAATGGAAACCTAAGGAAGGATACATGAAACAGTCATTACGTGGCTTACTCGCCGCTACCCTCATGGCATTTCTGGTTGCTGGCTGTGCGATGCAGTCGCCTAGCGTGGTAGATCGCGTGCCCGATGAAGATCCCGGCCAGCTACTCAGCCAGGCGGAGCAGCAAGCGCCAGAACAGGCCGCCAAAACACGTTTGGAAGCGTCCAATATTCTGGCCCGGCAAGGTGAGCGGGAAAGAGCCTTTGAAACCGCCGACGGGATCGATGAAAGCCTGCTATCAGAGCCCGACCGGGTACGCTGGGCATTGCTGTTTTCCGAGCTCGCCCGTGCTTTGAACGAGCCACGCGCTGTACTTCGCGCCACCCAAGTGCTTGACGACGAACTACCGATGCAGGCCAGTCAGCAAGAGAGGCTTGAAGAGCGTCAGCGCTGGGCTCGCGAGGCACTCGATCAACCCAGCGATGGCGTTAGTGTTGCCTTACCTGAGCTTGAAGGGCAGACAATACGCCGTATCGTCGTTGCATTGCCTGAATCAGGCCCACTCAGCAGTGTCGCCAACACCATCGCCACTGCCATGCGCCAACACCATGACGTCAAAGGGGGCAACGTCGAGCTGAGCTTCCTGGACGCCTCGCGCTACTCAATGGACGAGCTTTATGACCGCGCACAGCAGATGAATGCGCAGTTAATCATTGGCCCGTTAGATAAAGATCAGGTCACCCAGCTAGAGCAGCGCGACAGTGTGCCGCTGCCGACACTGGCACTCAACTATGGCAGCGACGACAGCAACCAGGCCCAGCGCCTCTTCCAGTACGGCCTTTCGGCTGAAGATGAAGCACGCCAGGTCGCCCGTCGCGCCTGGCAGGATGGTCACCGCCAAGTGTCCATGATGGTGCCGGATAACGGCTGGGGCCGACGGGTAGGCGAGGCCTTCTGGAATGAGTGGCATAGCCAGGGCGGCGAAATCACCAATGCCGTGCGCTACAACCCCGAGAGCTCGGTCTCCAACGCCGTGCAAACCGCCCTCAATGTCAGCGGTGATCGTGCTCGCCTCAGTAATATTGACGCACTCTTTCTACTCGCCCTGCCTGAGTATGCACGTCAGGTGCCACCCACCATGGATTACTACTACGCCCCTGATCTGCCGATCTACGCCACCTCACATTTGCACGAAGGACGCCTGCAGACGCGCCTGGATCAAGATCTAAACGATGTCATGTTCGTGGATATTCCCTGGCAGATCCCTGATGCGGCCGTCGGCGGTGAAGAAGCTCTCCCCTTCGCAGCGACCTATCAGAGCTTGCGCGACGAATCGGATGCTTCCATGTTTCGCCTAATGGCCATGGGCGTGGATGCTTACGAACTGGCCATTCGTTTTACCAATCTTGACGAGCTCAACGGTCTCAATGGAAGCACCGGCACGCTCTATCTGCGTGACGATGGACGCATTTACCGTGAACTGCCGTGGGCCAAATTCCAGAATGGCGTTCCATCGCCTATTTTAATTCCTAATCTGGACGAAAGTGACGACTAACGCCCACACTGCCCGTGCCCGCGGCGCAGCCATTGAGCAAATGGCCGCTCAATGGCTGCGCCAACAGGGGCTCACCCTCGTCACGCAGAACCACTACGTGAAAGGGGGCGAGCTTGACTTGGTAATGCGAGACGGCGATATTCTCGTGTTTATTGAGGTTAAACATCGCACTACAACGCGCTACGGGCACCCGCTGGAAACCGTCACTTACCAAAAGCAGCAACGCCTCGTTCGTGCGGCACGGCTCTATATCGCCCGCGGCGGGCTTTCATCGCCCTGTCGCTTTGATATCCTGGCGATAACGGGCAAGCCACCCAATCTCGAATTTGATTGGGTAAAAGCCGCCTTCGATGCCTTTTAACTGTTTTTGAAGCTGTTTTTAAACGGTTTTTAACACGCTAATTTAACCAGGAAGCCCTGATGGACTTTCAATCTCGGATACTCGGCCACTTCAACGCCAGCATCGACACCAAAACATACGCCAGCGAAGTACTTCCGCCATTTATTGAAGTAGCCAGCCAAATGATGGTGCAGTGCCTTGTGAGCGAAGGGAAAATCCTCAGCTGCGGTAACGGTGGCAGCGCCGGCGATAGCCAGCACTTCTCTTCGGAATTACTCAATCGTTTTGAACGTGAACGCCCTAGCCTACCCGCACTGGCGCTCACTACCGACACTTCTACGCTGACCTCAATTGCTAACGACTATAGCTATAATGAGGTGTTTTCAAAGCAAATTCGCGCCTTAGGGCAGCCAGGTGATGTACTGTTAGCCATCTCCACCAGCGGTAATTCGGGCAATATCATCCAAGCCATTCAAGCTGCCCATGATCGCGACATGACAGTGGTCGCCCTCACCGGCCGCGACGGTGGCGATATGGCGTCACTTTTAGGCCAGGATGACTGCGAGATTCGCGTCCCGGCAACATCGACGGCGCGTATTCAGGAGGTTCATCTGCTGGTGATTCACTGTTTGTGCGACCTTATCGATGAACAGCTATTTGGCAGCGCTTAGTCGTCTTTTACTGCGTCACAACAACCACGATGTCCTTAACTGCTTGCATCAAGGAGTCATACCGATGACCCAACGTCCTTCCTCCCGCGGCCTAATGGTAGCTGTACTATGTACAGCGCTCTTCATGACTGGCTGCGCCAATAACTCAGCCTCCAATCAGTCTAACTATGCTCAGCGTAGTGACGATGTGGAAGCCGTCGACACAACCATCGAGCGTGAAGTAGGACGTGCCCTGGAGCGCGCGGATGCACGCCTGGCAGACGCACGTATACGCGCCCATAGCTATAACGGCGTTGTACTACTGGTGGGTCAAGTGCCTAGCGAAGAACTGCGCGATATGGCGGAAGACGTGACTAGCAACCTACGCGGCGTTGAGCGGGTGCATAACGAGTTAACCATTGCTGCCAACCTACCCGCAAGCCAACGTCTGGCCGACACGTGGCTAACCACCAACGTTGTCAGTCACCTGGCCACCAATGACCGCATCGACTCTTCAAAAATAAAGGTCACCACTGAAAATGCCAGCGTTTATCTGATGGGCCGTGTTAGCCGTGAAGAGGCTGACCGCATTGTCAACGCAGCCTCCTCAGTTGGCGGCGTTCAGCGGATCGTAAAGGTATTTGATTACCTTGACTAACTAACCACGCCAGCGACGTCTGGTAGCCACAAAAAAGCCTCGCTTAATAAGCGAGCTTTTTGTGGGCGCACCCACCCTGGGCTATTTAACAACCCGCAGGGTCGGCTTTTTCTTCGCCTTGCTGTTTGCTTGCGCCTCTTTATCAGCGTCTTCGCTTGAAGCGTTAGAATCGCTACTAGGCTTTTCAGCAACCGGCTCAGTTACCGACAGCTCCGGCTTGGTAGAGGGCTTCTCCTCCTCAATATCGCCAAAGGATTCGGCACCTTCACCCAGCTCAGGCTCATGGCCAAAGACCATTCCAGCGCCATTCTCCCGAGCATAGATAGCGATTAACGCCTCGGTCGGTATCATCACCTGCATAGGCTGCCCGCCAAAGCGCGCATTAAAGCCTATCGCCTGATTCTCCATAAAAAGATCACGCACGGCGGTCGGTGCCACGTTCAAAACGATCTGACCGTTTTGAACAAACTGGCGGGGCACTTCCACGCCAGGCAAGGTAGCGTCAACCACCAGATAAGGCGTTAGCTCATTATCCAACAACCACTCATAGAGCGCTCGGGCGAGATAGGGGCGACTCGATTTCATCTAGACTCCCTCCTCCTTACAAGAAAGGCTCCCTGCCCTTACCAAGCACACAGGGGCCAAATGGATTCAAGCGCGCATCTCTTTTTCACGCTCACTCAAAGATGCCTTAAACGCTTCACGCTCGAATACTCGCGACATGTAGGACAGCAGCGGCTTAACCTGCTTTTCAGGCAACTCAATGTTGAGATCCGGCAAACGCCACAAGATAGGTGCCAAGCAGCAATCCACCAGCGTAAACTCTTCGCTCATGAAATAAGGCATATCTTCAAAAATCGGCGATATGCCAATCAGGCTTTCACGCAGCTCTTTACGCGCTCTATCCGCCTCTTTCTTTCCACCGCTGCGGATTAAATCGACCATTGGGCACCACTCACGCTCAATGCGGTGCATCCATAGACGGCTTTGCGCACGCGCCACTGGATAAACAGGCAACAGCGGAGGGTGCGGGAAACGCTCATCCAAGTACTCCATCATAACCTTTGATTCATACAGCACCAGGTCACGATCTAACAGCGTCGGCACGCTGTTGTACGGGTTGAGGTCTGCTAGCTCTTCCGGTGGTTTTTCATCGAGCACATCGACAATATCGACGGCAACCCCCTTTTCCGCCAACACAATGCGCACACGATGACTGAAATGATCATCACTACCAGAGTAAAAGATCATCGACGACCGCTTGGCCACAACACCCATGAAAGCATCCTCACATCAAAACAATCTTGGATAATAACACGCCAGCGCTACCTTAGGGGAAGCTAGCCTGCTTTGCTTTATTGCCATGCTGACAAGCAAAAGGCGCACGGCTTACGCCGTGCGCCCCACTGACCATCAGCTACTACTAATTAGTGGATGTCCCGCCAGTACTCACGCTTGAGCAGGTAAGCTATCACACCAAAAATAAAGATAAAGATCAGCACTTTAGGCGCCAGCGCCTGAGCCTGAAGCTTGGAGGGCTCACCTACATAAGCCAGGAAGTTAGTAAGGTCATACATCGCTTCCTCAAACTCAGCAGGCTCAAGTTCACCCGGCTCGGTCACTTGCAGCACTTCACAGGACTGGTACTTGCCCGATAACGCATCCGGCTCTTGGCCTTCAACCGGATGATCCGTTTCAGCACATACCAGCTCCTGCACGCCCTGCAGCGGCTCCAACACGTTAGGCATCGCTACCAAGTCAAACACGGTGTTATTGACGCCCGTGGGACGACTAGGATCTTTGTAGAAACCGAGCAGGTAAGAGTAGATCCAGTCGGTTCCACGCACACGTGTTTTAAGCGACAGGTCGGGCGGCGGTGCACCAAACCAACTCTCCGCGTCGCCACTGTTCATGGCGTTATGCATCTGATCGTTATAGGCCAGATCAGGCGAGAAGATCAGATTCTCTTCAACCAGATCCTGAGGCATTCCCAAGTCGTCAGCTGCACGAGCAAAACGCTGGTATTGAAGCGAGTGGCAACCCATGCAGTAGTTAACATAGAGCTTCATGCCATTTTGCAGCGAGGCTTGATCATTAAGATCAGGATCCATCGAGTGAGGCACACTGGCGCCCCCTGCAGCCATCGCGGTTACTGGCACTAAGGCGAAAAGAAGTCCAAACAGATACTTTTTCATTAGCCAGTCACCCTTTCCGGAACGGGTTTAGTCTTCTCCAGCTTGGTGTAGAACGGCATCAAGACAAAGAAGGCGAAGTAAATCACGGTGCACGCCTGAGCTAGCAGCGTCCGGCCTGCTGTCGATGGCAACACACCCAAAACCCCCAGGATGACAAAGCTGATAGCAAACAGCGTCAGCATGGTTTTCGACATCCAGCCTTTGTAACGCATAGAGCGCACGGGGCTACGATCCAGCCAGGGCAGAACAAACAGGATCGCGATCGCCGCACCCATAAATATAACACCCAGGAATTTAGCGTCTAAGCCAAACACCGAGAAGGTGATAGCGCGGAGAATGGCGTAGAAAGGCGTCATATACCAAACGGGCGCAATGTGATCAGGCGTCTGCAGCGGGTTTGCAGGATCAAAGTTAGGCCGCTCAATAAAGTAACCGCCGCCTTCCGGGAAGTAGAACACCACTACACAGAACACAAACAGGAAGACTGCCACACCCACCAGGTCTTTCACCGTGTAATAGGGGTGGAAGGGAATCCCATCCAGCGGCACACCGGCCTCATCCTTCTTCTGTTTGATATCAATGCCGTCAGGGTTGTTGGAACCCACTTCATGCAAAGCGATGATGTGCAGCACAACCAGCGCCAGAATAACGATCGGCAATGCGACCACATGCAGGGCGAAGAAGCGGTTGAGGGTAATACCTGAAATCAGGTAGTCACCCCGCACCCACTGCGCCAGATCAGGGCCGATACCAGGAATAGCCGAAAACAGCGAGATGATCACCTGGGCGCCCCAGTAGGACATTTGCCCCCACGGCAACAGATAGCCCATAAAGGCTTCCGCCATGAGCACCAGGTAAATAGTCATGCCGAAAACCCACACTAGCTCGCGCGGGGCTTTATAGGAACCGTACAAGAGGCCACGGAACATATGCAGATAGACGACAAGGAAGAAAGCGGAGGCGCCGGTGGTGTGCATATAGCGAATCAACCACCCCCACTCCACATCGCGCATTATGTATTCGACGGAATCGAACGCACCTTCAGCGGAGGGATTAAAGCTCATGGTCAGCCAAACCCCGGTAAGGATTTGATTGACCAGCGCCAGCAGTGCTAGCGAGCCAAAGAAGTACCAGAAGTTGAAGTTTTTCGGCGCGTAATACTTGGAGAGATGCTCTTGCCACATCTGAGTAGCAGGAAAACGATCATCCACCCACCGCATGATGCCCTTTTCCGCCTTGGCTTTATTCGGATTACCCATTAGGCAGTCTCCTCATCTTCGCCGATGACAATGATATCGTCATTTTCAAAGCGGTAGGGTGGCACCTCAAGGTTGGTTGGGGCGGGAACGTTGCTGAACACGCGACCAGCCAAGTCAAAGCGAGAACCATGGCAAGGACAGAAGAAGCCACCCGGCCAGTTATCAACGCCGACGCCCTCAGCATCGGGCTCAGGACGAAAGAGCGGCGAACAGCCCAAATGCGTACAGATGCCGATCAACACCCCAATTTCAGGCCTGATAGAGCGCATATGTCCTTCGATATAAGCAGGCTGCTGAGGCTCTGTTGATTCTGGATCAGCGAGCACCCCCTCACCGAGCGACTCAGTGCGCTCAATCATTTCAGGTGTGCGATTGATGATCCAAATCGGACGCCCCCGCCATTCGACGGTCATCCGCTCCCCAGGTTCAAGCTTGGATATATCTGCTTGAACAGGGGCACCCGCCGCTCTTGCCCTGGCACTAGGCTGCCAAGAAGCCACAAAGGGTACCGCAACCCCGACAGCACCTACCGCACCCACTACGGAGGTGGCACCTACGAGGAAACGGCGTCGGCCTTTGTTTACGCCGTTATCTGCCATTTCAGGTTTCTCCCATCAGCTTACCCGTTCCGCCGCAAAGGCGTCTTGCGACGACGAATATTAATTACGCTCTATGGTAAAAAAACAAAGCGCTGTGCACAAGAACAACCGCTCGTGACCATAGTGGTACAAGCAATATAATTTTTTGATATTCCAATAAAAAACGCCCAGGTCGATGACCTGGGCGTTTTGCCGCATAGCGTAGAAATTAACGCTTGGAGAACTGCGGACGACGACGTGCTTTGCGCAGACCGACTTTCTTACGCTCAACTTGACGCGCATCACGCGTTACGTAGCCAGCGGCACGCAGCGAAGGACGCAGATCTTCGTTGTAGTTCATCAGAGCACGGGTAATACCGTGACGAATAGCGCCAGCCTGAGAAGAGCCACCGCCGCCAGCGACAGTCACGAAGATGTCAAACTGGTTCAACGTTTCAGTCAACTCAAGCGGCTGACGAACAACCATGCGACCGGTAACACGACCAAAATAGAGGTCGAGGTCTTTGTCGTTGACTGTAATTTTGCCAGAGCCCGGCTTCATAAACACGCGAGCGGTGGAAGTCTTGCGGCGCCCGGTACCGTAATACTGCTGTGTCATGGCGAAGATTTCCTCAGAGGTTCAGTTCAAGCGGCTGTTGGGCAGCATGCGGATGCTCGTCGCCAGCGTACACTTTCAATTTCGTGTACATGGCACGGCCCAAGGGACCTTTCGGCAACATGCCTTTAACGGCAGACTCAATGATACGCTCGGGCGCATGATCAAGCATTTTGTCGAATGTCATAGAGCGCAGACCGCCCGGGTAACCAGTGTGGCGGTAGTAGGTTTTAGCCTTCGCCTTATTACCGGTTACGTGGACTTTCTCTGCGTTGATCACGACGATGTAGTCGCCAGTATCAACGTGAGGGGTAAATTCGGGCTTATGCTTGCCACGTAGGCGGCGAGCAATCTCGGTTGCCAGACGACCGAGCGTTTTGTCCGTAGCGTCGACTACATACCAGTCGCGCTGGACGGACTGCGGCTTAGCACTGAACGTCTTCATGGATGAAATCACCAGATTAAATGTATTGGGTGACTTACACCGTTGCACGGCGAAGCACCATCCCTATTCTTTTTGGTTGCTGGCTTACACCAGCAACATGCAGCGAGGCGGCATTCTACAGTAAGGCTGATGACAAGTTAAGCCGTTTCGTGACTTTTTTACTGAGCCGACACCCCTTAAGGCTTGTGCGCCAGCGCCAGGTACTCCTTGGACTGCATCTCCTGGAGGCGAGAGAGCGTTCGCTGGAACTCAAACGTTAGCTTCCCATCGCTATAAAGCTCTTCGATCGGCGCATCTGCAGACATTAGCAGCTTCACACCGCGGTCATAAAACTCGTCCACCATATTAATAAAGCGGCGCGCCTGATCATCCTGCCTGGCCCCCATACGCTTTACATTGGAAACCAACACCGTATGGAACTCACGGGCCAGCTCAATGTAGTCGTTTTGACTACGCGGCCCATCACAGAGCTCAAGAAATTCAAACCAGGCGACGTCATCGTGCAGCCGGCGCGTTTTAAGTACACGATGATTTACCTCTAGCGACGCGCCTGACTCGCCCTCGTGTCCGGCGATTTCCCGAAAGCTACGCGCCAGCTCACCTTCAGCCGCCTCATCCAGCGGTGAATAAAAGATCGCCGCCCGCTCTAACGCCCGGAGCCGATAATCAACCCCTGAGTCGACGTTAACCACCTCACAGTGGCGATTTACCAGCTCAATGGCTGGCAAAAAGCGCGCCCGCTGGAGGCCATCTTTGTACAAATCATTAGGCACAATATTGGAGGTCGCCACTAACACTACCCCACGCTCGAACAGCGCCTCCAGCAAATTGGCAAGAATCATCGCATCGGTAATATCTTTGACAAAAAACTCATCAAAGCAGATAACCCGCGCCTCGGTGGCAAATTTACCTGCGATGAGGTTGAGTGGATTCTTTTCACCTTTGTAGTGGGTCAGTTCATTATGAACGCGCTGCATAAAACGATGAAAATGGGTGCGCATTTTGTCTGGAAAGGGCAAGGCTTCATAGAAGGTATCCACTAAGTAGGTCTTACCACGCCCTACCCCGCCCCAAAAGTAGAGCCCCTTGACACTAGGCAAGACAGGCTCGTCAGACGTCGAGACCTTCTTGCCCATCAACCCCGCCATTTTAGCTCTTAGACCTTTATGAGCGACCAGGGCTTTGGGCGCGGTCGTAGGTGCCGCAACAAGTTCATCGTAAAGCCGCTGAAGATGCTTGACCGCCAACTCCTGGGCTGCATCGTACTGAAAATCATCGCGCTCCAAGTCAGCCCGATAGCGCTCTATAGGCGATGTAGGGCGCGTTTTTGCCGTTGCCCTACCCGCAGATAATGATGACATGCACTCGCCTCCTACAGCATGTAAGGCAGCAGCCAGCTTAACCACTGGCAACCTCAAGTAAGGGTGTGATTATACCTGTAGAGACATCTAAGCGCATGAGCGGATTGACCCAACCGGCTGAGTGACGCCTATAATGGCAGCCTGTTCGATTCTTAAGCTGCTAGCTAAAGCAGCCTAACTGTTATATTCAAGGCGCCAGGGAGAACACTGTGGACGCGAGCTCACCATTAACATTTGCCATCATCGGTTTTATCGTCGGCCTGATCGTTGGGGCGGTCGCTTTTCGCCTCTTAAGCAAAGGCCAGCGAGAGGCTGCTTCCATGCGCCAAAAGCTGCTCGAACGCGAACACCAGATTGCCGAGATGAAGAACAGCGTTGGCAGTCATTTAACGGGTATTTATCAACGCCTAAGCAATATCCGCGATGAAGCCAACCAACTAGAGCTTCAGCTCAAAGAGGACGCCGCGGAGTGGGATATTCGTGACGCATCCATTCAGCCTAGCCTTGATCTGTCGGGCATCGATTCAACGCGAGAGCAGCAGACAGCGACGGACACCAGCACCCCTTCCATGCCCCGCGACTATGCGGATGGCAAGGGCGGCACGCTGTCGGAAGACTTTGGCTTGAAGGGCAAAGAGGCGACAACGCCCCAGCCTCCACGTTACTAAACGACTCACCACTGCCCCCGGTATACGCTAGCGGCCTTTCAGGGTGCTGACAGCGTTATGCCGGGTTATTAATATCCACAAACCGGTGCTCAACGCCGTACTCATCACTTAGCCATTCGCCCAGCGCCTGAATCCCATAGCGCTCGGTGGCATGATGCCCTGCGGCGATATAGTGAATGCCCATTTCTCGTGCCAGGTGAGTCGTCCTTTCAGATATTTCACCGGAAACAAACACCTGGGCACCAGCATCAAAAGCGTCAGTGATCATGTCCTGCGCCCCACCGGTGCACCAGGCGATACGCTCAATTGCTCCCACCTGCGGAGCTTCGATCACCAAAGGTTCACGCTGCAAGGTTTGCGCTATTTGCGCCCCCAGCTCATTGATCGAATGCGGCTGGGGCAAACGCCCTGACCACAGCAGCCCCTCCCCCAACTCGCCATCAATACACCCCTCTACTTTCCACCCAAGACGCCTGGCCAGTTCAGCGTTATTGCCCATCTCTGCATGGGCATCCAGGGGCAGATGATAGGCTAGCAGGCTGATTCCATTATCAAGCAGGGTTTTAATCCGCCTCTGCTTCATGCCGGTAATCGCCACGGGTTCGTTTTTCCAAAAGTAGCCGTGATGCACCAGCACCATATCAGCCTGCCAGGCAACGGCTTCGTCCAGTAGCGCCTGACAGGCAGTAACGCCTGTCAAAACGCGCTTAACCTGCTCGCTACCCGCGACCTGTAAACCATTAATGGTAAAATCTTTAAACGCTGTCGCACGCAACTGATGGTCACAGGCTGCCACTAATTGGTCACGATGGATCATATTGCACCCTTGATTGATTGAACTGCATCCGTGAGGTACTTGCTAAGAAAGTGTTACCATAAAACCATTGTAAAACTCGCTGCTTTTTATCGCGAACAGTGAGACCGACCCGTTAAGGAATTGATTGCATGCGACGCTACGTGCTGCCTTACTTATGGCCTATTATCACTGGCGTGCTGCTCGCTGTAGTGATCCTGTTTGCACTCCCCGAGCAGTTGCCTAACCCGTTTCGTGACTCATCGCCACAACCCCCTCAGCAGGCTCCTGCCCCGGTCGTTTCAAACGTGCCCGCAGCAGTAGAGCCGCGCTCGGATCGCCCTGCCCCTGAAATCCATGAGGCAGCACCGCTATCCCGAAACGAGGGGCCGGTAAGTTACGCCAGGGCGGTGGAGCAAGCAGCCCCTGCGGTGGTTAACATTTACTCTTCACGCATTGTTGAGCGCGATCAGCACCCGCTGATGTCTGACCCCTTTTTTCAGCAATTTTTCGATAATCAGGGCGATGACGCCACGACCCATCAACGCATGCTCTCCAGTCTAGGCTCTGGCGTTATCGTCAGCGAAGACGGCTACGTGCTGACCAATCACCACGTCATCAATGGCGCTGATGAAATTCAGGTCGCCCTGCGTGACGGACGCGAAACCATTGCAGAGGTGATCGGCACAGACCCTGAAAGTGATTTGGCCGTGCTGAAAATCAACCTGGACGACTTACCGGTTATTGAACTAACAGACTCCGCCGATGTTGCCGTAGGCGATGTAGCGCTCGCTATTGGCAACCCTTTTGGGGTCGGCCAGACGGTCACCATGGGCATCATTAGCGCCACCGGGCGAAATCATTTAGGGCTAAACGCCTACGAAGACTTTATTCAAACAGACGCGGCGATCAATCCGGGTAATTCGGGTGGCGCGCTGGTCAATGCCGAGGGCGCCATGGTGGGGATCAATACGGCGATTTTCTCACGCTCAGGTGGCTCTCAGGGCATTGGCTTTGCCATTCCTGCCAATCTTGCTCATAGCATCCTGGATGAGCTGGTTACTCAAGGGCGTGTGATTCGGGGCTGGCTGGGCATAGAAGCGCAGGCGCTATCAAGGGAATTAGCCGCCTCTTTTGGCCTGCAAACACCTCAAGGGGTGATCGTCGCCGGTGTTGTCAGCGGAGGGCCCGCCGCAAAAGCAGGCCTGGAGCCCGGCGATGTACTTCTTGCCGTCGATGGTCAGCCGATTCTGGATGCCCGTTCGACGATGAGCGAAATTGCCTCGATTCCACCCGGCACGTCACTACCGCTAACCATTGTGCGCAGCGGTGAGCGCATGGAAATGACGCTGGAAGTGGGAGAGCGCCCGCTACCAACCATCCCCATTAATCAAGAGACCCCCGGCCAGCGCGACTCATAGTTTGCAATATGCGCGCGCTGGAGTGGCCCTCTGTATGTATCAGTCGCGGATACGGTACTCCGCTGAGCGGGCGTGGGCCGTTAGCGACTCCCCCCGGGCCAATACCGAGGCAATTTTACCCAGCTCAGAAGCGCCGTCTGCAGAGCAGTGAATAATCGAAGAGCGCTTCTGGAAATCGTAAACGCCCAACGGTGAAGAGAAGCGCGCCGTGCCAGAGGTAGGCAGCACGTGATTTGGCCCAGCACAGTAATCACCCAGCGCCTCGGCGGTGTAACGCCCCATAAAGATGGCCCCGGCATGGCGAATATCGTCTAACCATGTATCGGGGGCGGCGACGGAGAGCTCCAGGTGCTCAGGGGCAACCCGGTTAATCAGCGTAATGGCTTCCTGGGCGTCCTGACAGAGCACCAAGGCGCCACGTCGGCGCAGCGATTCACGCACAATCGCTTCACGCTCCAAGCTCGGCAGCAGCCTTTCAATCGCGGCCTCGACGGCATCTAAGTGCTCGGCATCCCAGCTCACCAGGATCGCCTGGGCATCTTCGTCATGCTCCGCCTGGGAGAACAGATCCATCGCCAGCCATTCAGGATCGGTCAGCCCATCGGAAACCACCATAATTTCCGAAGGCCCGGCAATCATATCAATGCCCACCTGACCAAATACCGCACGCTTAGCCGTGGCCACATAAATATTGCCAGGGCCGACAATTTTATCGACCCGGGGAACACTTTCAGTGCCGTAAGCAAGCGCTGCGACCGCCTGGGCACCGCCAATCGTAAACACATAGTCGACACCTGCCAAATGGGCCGCAGCCAACACCAGCTCATTGAGCACCCCGTCCGGGGTAGGCACGACCATAACGATTTCGCGCACACCGGCCACATGGGCAGGGATTGCATTCATTAACACCGAGGAGGGGTAAGCCGCCTTCCCCCCTGGGACATAAATACCGGCACGATCCAGCGGGGTGACTTTCTGCCCCAGCACCGTGCCGTCTGCCTCTTCGTATTGCCAGGAATTAGGCTTTTGGCGCTCGTGGTAGCGCTTAATCCGCTCGGCGGCACTGGAGAGCGCCTCGCGCTGCTCAGCAGGCAAGTTATGAAAGGCGCTCTCCAACTGTTCAGGCGTTAACGTCAATTCATCCATGGAAGTAACAGCAAGCCGGTCAAAGCGGTTAGTGGCTTCCACGACCGCGGCATCGCCGCGCTGTTTTACGCTGGCAAGAATTTCCGCTACCCGCGTCTGCACCGCTTTATCAGACACCCCTTCCCAACCCAACAGCGCATCCAGCCGGTGGTGAAAGGCAGCATCGCTTGTCGATAGGCGTGAAATCGTAGCAGTCGTCTGTTGGCATTCACTCATGGGTCACCTCACATCATTCGGCAAGCTGGGTCTGACGCTTTTTGACCGCACTGCCCAAGCGGTCGAGTAGCGGCTTAATGCGCTCATGCTTCATGGTCATGGCGGCTTTATTCACCACCAGCCGGGTGCTGATATGGGCGATAAGCTCACGCGGCTCCATGCCATTTGCCCTCAGGGTGTTGCCGGTATCGACGATATCGACAATCTCATCGGCCAGGTTCATTAACGGCGCCAGCTCCATGGCACCGTAGAGTTTGATCACCTCGGCCTGGATGCCCTGCTCGGCGTAATAACGGCGCGCCACGTTAACAAATTTCGTGGCCACCCGACGCCGGGCACGGGCTGGCAACTGACCGGTCACCCCCGCGGTCATCAACTTACAGCGGGCAATTTCCAAATCCAGTGGCTCATAAAGTCCTTCAGCACCGTGCTCAAGCAGCACATCTTTGCCTGCGATGCCAACATCGGCCGCCCCAAGCTGAACGTAAGTGGGGACGTCAGTGGCACGGATAATCACCAGCTTTACGTCGGGTAAGTTGGTGTCAAATAGCAGCTTGCGACTTTTGCTAAGATCTTCGGCAGGCGAAATCCCCGCATCGGCTAGCAGCGGCAGCGTCTCTTCCAGAATACGGCCCTTGGAGAGGGCTAAAATCAGTTGCTTACTCATCGTATTGGCCCGTCGTTATTCGAATGCAGGGATTCATAGCATGACTTAGCCGGGTATACGGCGAATACGCGCACCCAGCAGCTGCAGTTTCTCTTCGATACACTCGTAGCCACGGTCAATGTGATAGATGCGATCCACCAGCGTTTCGCCATCGGCCATCATGGCTGCAATCACCAGCGAAGCAGACGCACGCAGGTCGGTGGCCATTACCGGCGCACCGGAGAGCTTCTCGACCCCCTCGATCAAGGCGGTGTTGCCCTCCAGCACGATGTTGGCGCCCATGCGGTTTAGCTCTTGAACGTGCATAAAGCGGTTTTCGAAAATCGTCTCGACTACCCGAGAGTGCCCGACCGCCACGGCATTCATGGCCACGAACTGCGCCTGCATATCAGTAGGAAACGCCGGATAGGGCGCGGTGCGAATATTGACCGCCTTGGGGCGTTTACCGTGCATGTCCAGGGCAATCCAGTCGTCGCCACTGGTGACTTCGGCACCCGCCTCTTCCAACTTGGCGATAACGGCATCCAGGATGTCGGCGCGGGTACGCTTGACCTTAACCCGCCCACCGGTCATGGCGGCGGCAACTAGAAACGTGCCCGTCTCAATACGGTCGGGCATGACATCGTGTTCGCAGCCGTGCAGCTTCTCGACACCTTCGATGGTGATGGTGTCGGTTCCTTGGCCGCTGATGTTAGCGCCCATTTTGATCAAGCACTCGGCCAAGTCGACGATTTCAGGCTCGCGGGCCGCGTTTTCCAGAACGGTTTTGCCATCGGCCAAGGTGGCCGCCATCAGCAGATTTTCGGTACCGGTCACTGTCACGGTATCGAAGTAGATAGTCGCCCCTTTTAGTCGACCATCAACCCGCGCTCGAATATAGCCAGCCTCCACGCGAATCTCCGCCCCCATGGCTTCCAAACCGCGAATGTGTAAATCCACCGGGCGCGAGCCAATGGCGCACCCACCGGGTAGCGACACATCGGCTTTACCGAAGTGGGCAAGCAGAGGGCCCAGCACCAGGATGGAGGCACGCATTTTTTTAACCAGCTCATAGGGCGCATGGCACTGGGTAACCTGGGATCCATCCAACTGAATACTCAGTTTCTCACCCATCACCGGCTCAACGCCCATGCGGCCAAGCAGTTCTAGCGTGGTGGTAATATCCTGCAGGTGCGGCAAATTACCGATGATCACGGGACCATCGGCCAACAGGCTGGCACACAGAATAGGCAGCGCCGCATTTTTGGCACCGCTCACCCACACTTCACCGTCTACCGATCCGTTGCCGGTAATGATTAACTTATCCATGGGGCGACCGTTATTGAACGTTTTCCGGTGCAGTTTGCCACTGCGCCGGAGTAAACGTTTTGATGCTAATAGCGTGGAGCGCACCCGAGGCGATCTCATCGCTCAGTGCAGCGTAAACAAGCTGCTGACGCTTGACCGGAGAGAGACCTTCAAAGGCATCGCCAACCGCAATCACCTGAAAGTTACAGCCTTCACCCTGGATATGGAACTGGCATCCGTCGATACGGGATTCAAGCAGTGCTTTTACCTCATTGGGTTGCATGGCGCAGAGAACTCCTTTGGGGTCATCGTTATTAATGAACGTAATTGGGTCGACATAATAAAGAAAAGCAGTGCGCTTGGCGATGCCGCAGCGTTAAACGGCCAGAGTAGTGGCTGGCTGCTCAATCAAAGCATCCAACTCAGCCAGGGAGGCAAGGCGGCGTAGCGGCGCTGACAAAAGAATGGCCTGAACCTGAATACCGCGCTGCCGACAAATGCGCAGCCATTCAAATAGCACGCTGATAGCAACACTGCTGGCTTTCTCAACGCGACTAAAATCTAAACTGATGGTGGTTAGTTCGGTTTGCTTGAGCCATTTAACGCCACTGGCGGCCAAGTCGGCCGCCAAGGTGACGTCCACATCGCCGGCCACAAGCAGGGTGGCGTTTTCTTCACTCACCGTGACGCCGGGGCGTGAAAACAGCGCTGTCACGCATCGCCTCCCTGCTCAAGCTCCTCAACGCCCACTTCAGGCGACCAGCCGTCAATAACCGCATCATAATCGCGGTTGTTTTCGCGCATGGCTTGGTCAAACTGATTGCGGAACGTCAGGCCCAAATTAATGCCGTTAACGATCACGTTTACCACCCGCCACTCACCGTCGGAGAGCCTCAGGCTATAACTGACGGGGTACACTTGGCCATCGCTGGCCACTACTTCCATCGCCACACTGGCCTGATCGTCGTGGCGCTGAGCCTGCTGGGAATCCAGTACCCGTAGCTCATCATAATCAAACGTCACCAAGCCGCGGGTGTAGGTATCGATCAGCGTTTGCCGAAACACATCCACAAAACGACGGCGCTGCTCCGGAGTAGCATTGCGGAAATAATTGCCCATTACGCTGGCACCGATATAGCGAAAATCCGCTACTTGGTCGAGATTACTATCCACTAACGCCTCAAGCTCGCTAAGGTTATTGGCATAATAATCCTTGCGACCCTCAATATCCGCCATTAGTGACTCGACGTTCTCGCGAATCTTTGCTTCTGGTGTCTGCGACTGCGCCTGGGACTGCAGTGGCACCATTAACGCTGCCACCATACTGATCACCAAGAGCCAACGACCCAACATCAAGCTCACTCCATTCATCACCATTATCTCCCTACCCGTTATCGCACTGGGCCCATTATCACACTGGATTCGTGCCTGCCACTTGAAACACTAGTTGCTCGCCATATTGGACACAAATTGCTGAATAAGTTCTTCCAGCACCAACGCCGACTGGGTGTCGCGAATGGTGTCGCCATCTTCCAACATCTCAGGGTCACCGCCCACACTAAGCCCAATGTACTGCTCACCCAACAGGCCTGCCGTCAGGATAGAGGCGATCGAGTCTTTGGAAAGCTGACCTTCAAGCTCACTGTCCAGACTTAGCACGACCCGCGCATCAAACCACTCGGTATCCAGCTCGATCGCCTCCACCCGCCCCACCGTCACGCCAGCCATAGTGACCCTGGCGCGGGGCTTTAAGCTGCCAATATTGGCAAAGTTGGCCTCTAGCTGAAATGACTGCGAGGGCGCAGAGAACGTCAGTCCACTAACACGTAAGCCTAGGAACACCAGCCCCAGGATGCCTGCCACCATAAACAGGCCAACACCGAACTCCATGGTTTTACTGCGTTTCATGAAACTGCTCCAGCATTAAAGGCCGCCAAACATGATGGCGGTCAATACAAAATCAAGCCCCAACACTGCCAGGGACGAATACACTACTGTGCGCGTCGTAGCACGCGAGATACCTTCAGAAGTCGGCACCAAATCATACCCCTGGAATACCGCAATCCAGGTCACCACCAGGGCAAATACAGCGCTTTTGATCATGCCGTTACCAATATCATCGACAAAGGCTACGCTGGCCTGCATGTTACTCCAGTAGGAACCCTCAAAAACGCCTAGCCACTCAACCCCCACCAGGTACCCCCCCCAGATACCCACCACGCTAAACCCCACCGTCAGAATAGGCAGCGACACAAAGCCTGCCCATAAACGCGGGGCCACCACACGACGCAGGGGATCAACGCCGATCATCTCCATGCTGGTGAGCTGCTCGGTCGCTTTCATCAAACCGATCTCGGCGGTAAGCGCAGAGCCCGCCCGCCCGGCAAACAGCAGTGCCGCCACCACTGGCGCCAGCTCTCGCAATAGCGAAAGCGCCACCATTTGACCCAGCGCCTGCTCTGCGCCGAAATCGACCAGAATGGTGTAGCCCTGCAGCGCCAGCACCATGCCGATAAACAGTCCCGACACCAGCACAATAGCTAACGAAAGCACGCCAACAAAGTGCATCTGGTGCAACCATAACCGCCAACCTTCTCGGGAAGGCACACCCACCGCTGACTGAAATAGAAACACACCCGCTCGACCCAATGCTTCCATTAAGTCGCACCCCCGGCGCCCCAGCCGGGTGATACGCGCGGCGCTGTTAGAGAATTTTGACTGCATTAACCCTGCCCTTTATTTACCCTGCATGTGTGCATTGACGCTAACGTGGTCACCTAACCTATCTGTGTCATCGGGGCGTCACCCAGAATATCGCGATAAAACGCCTCGGCGGGGTAGTGGAATGGCACCGGGCCATCGGGCTCACCATGGATAAACTGACTAACCCGCGGGTCTTCATTGGTGTCCAAGGTCTGCGGGGTGCCATGAGCCACCACTTGACCATCGGCAATCAGGTAGAGGTAATCGGCAATGCTCAAGGTCTCTTTGATATCATGAGAGACCACCACAGAGGTGAGCTGAAGCGCTTGGTTAAGACGCTTAATCAACTGTACCAATACCCCCATGGAGATGGGATCCTGGCCTACGAAAGGTTCATCGTACAGAATCAGTTCTGGATCCAGCGCGACCGCACGGGCCAAAGCCACCCGACGCGCCATCCCCCCGGAAAGCTCAGCAGGTGTTAAGTTTCGCGCACCGCGCAAGCCAACTGACTGTAGCTTGAGCAATACCAGGTCGCGAACCATGGTATTGGGCAAATCCGTATGCACCCGCAGCGGAAAGGCAACGTTCTCAAACACATCCAGATCGGAAAACAGCGCACCACTCTGAAACAGCATGCCCATCCGCTTGCGTAGCGTGAATAGCGCCTTCCGCGAAAGCTTATGCACATCCTGCCCGTCAATCAGTATTCGCCCGCTCTCCGGCGTCAACTGACCGCCGATCAGCTTTAGCAGCGTGGTTTTACCGGTACCGCTCGGCCCCATGATCGCGGTCACTTTACCCCGCGGTATGGTCATATTCACCCCACGGAAAATTTCGTGATCGCCACGTGAAAAATAGAGCTCTTCAATTTCTATAAAGGGTGCATCTGTCATGGATCAGTTGACTCTTAACTTGGCACGGCCAGAACCAAGTAGCATAACCTACTTGCTGCGACCGCAGTTAGAAAACAGTGTTTCTAAAACATTATCGAACATCGTACTATAACGCTACAAGACATTACGGTGCGAATGGGCTCTCCTTAGGTAGCTCGTCAACACCAGTCGCCTTGAGCAACGGCCTCAATTACTGCCTATTAGGGGTATCGAGATGTTATTCTTGGCGGTTACCACTTTGTTCATTTTCAATTGTTAAGAGAAAACGCTATGCGCCAGCCTCCTGCTTCATCCAGCCTACTACGCGAAAGCGCACTGCGTACGCTGCAAATTGAGCAGGCAGCGATTGGGGGCCTCCAAGCTAAACTGGACGAAAGCTTTGACCGCGCCTGCGAGCTGATCCTCGCCTGCCAAGGCCGCGTGGTGGTGACAGGCATGGGCAAGTCGGGGCATATTGCAGGCAAGCTGGCAGCGACACTGGCCAGCACGGGCACACCGGCCTTTTTCGTTCACCCCGGTGAAGCCAGCCACGGCGATCTAGGCATGATTACCCGCGCCGATGTGGTGCTGGCGTTATCCAACTCGGGGGAAACAGCCGAAGTCACTGCCCTTCTGCCGCTGCTTAAACGCCTTGGCACCCCGTTGGTGAGCATGACCGGCCGCCCCCACTCCACGCTTGCCAAACACGCTGACGCGCATCTCGATAGTGGCGTTGAGCGTGAGGCGTGCCCGCTCGACCTTGCTCCCACCAGCTCCACCACCGCTGCTCTCGCCCTGGGTGATGCCCTGGCGGTTGCATTGCTGGAAGCACGCGGCTTTACCGCTGAAGACTTCGCCCTTTCCCACCCTGGCGGAAGCTTAGGCAAGCGCCTACTGCTGCGTGTGAGAGACCTGATGCATGATGGCGAGCGACTACCCCAGGTCGCACTGGGCAGCCCACTTCGCGATGCGTTATTGGAGATCACCCGACAAGGGCTTGGCTTTACCTGTGTGGTGGATAGCGATGGGCGCCTCGCCGGGGTCTACACCGATGGCGACCTGCGACGCACGCTGGATCAGTTCCATAATCTACGCGATGTGCGCGTTGACGACGTTATGACCCGGCCAGGCAAACGCATCGGCCCAGACATCCTGGCAGCCGAAGCGGTACGCATCATGGAAGAGAGCCGCATTACCGCGCTCGCGGTGGTCGATGAACAACAGCGCCCTATTGGGGCTCTACATATGCATGACCTGCTCGCCAGCGGCGTTATTTAACCTACCGGCGTTTTACTCCGCCTGGCTTTACCAATTTAGTGATATGGAGGCTCTATGTCCCTACCTGCTGCGCTACTTGATCGTCTCCGCCGTGTACGCCTTTTGGCGCTGGATGTGGACGGCGTTCTCACTGATGGCCGTCTCTACTTTCAGGCCGATGGAATCGAAATCAAGGCATTCCACACCCAGGATGGCCATGGGCTAAAACTTCTCAAACGCGTAGGCGTACATGTAGCGTTGATTACCGGCCGCGACTCCCCCATGGTGAGCCAGCGCGCCGCCGCACTGGGCATCGATCATGTCCATCAGGGCTGTGAAGATAAGCTGGCCACCTTGCGTGGGCTCTGTCAGCGCCTAGATATCGAGCTGGAACAGGTGGCTTATTGCGGCGACGACCTACCCGACCTAGCGGCGATCAAGCGTTGCGGCGTTGGCATTACCGTCCCTAACGCACCGGACTATATGCATACTCACGCCGACTGGATCACCGAGCGTCTGGGTGGCCACGGAGCAGTGCGCGAAATCTGCGATACGCTGCTTGAATCCCAAGGGCACTGGGGCGCGGTGCTCGACACCTACCTCCACGGCCGCACGTAAATGATTAAACGCTTTAAAGTGCGTCTCTGGTTAGCCGGGCTGGTCATAGCACTGGGAGCTCTACTGGTATGGCTTGACCCCCGCGGCCCGCAAGACACCAGCATCGATCCAGAAGCGCAGGCTCAAGAGCCAGGCCACGTATTGGAAAATGCTGAAATCACGCTATTCGGTGATAATGGCAACGTCCTGCAGTCGCTGAAAACCCCGCGCCTGATCCATACGCCTCAGCAAAGTGAAACCTGGACAGAAGAGCCCGAAGCGCTGCTTTACGACAATGAGGAGCGTCAATGGCTGGCTAGCGCAGATGTAGGCACGCTCAATACCGCCACCCAGTCGCTGCTACTGTCAGGCTCGGCACGTTTGATAGCACCGGATGAAGGTTGGCAGCTAGATACCGAGCTATTGCATTATGATGGGGTAACCCAGCATGCCTGGAGTGATACACCGGTCATGCTGCAGCAACCGCCCCAGCAAATGAGTGCTTCACGTATGGACGTGTGGCTTAACGATAGCCGGGTTCGCCTAACGGATAATGTACGCGGCACACACCCCCCGGCCAAGCAATCTAGAGAGGAGTCGCCATGAAAGCACTTGTTTACACCGCCTTTTTTGCGCTCGCGATACCGCTAACAGCGCAGGCCCAGACCTCACAGCAGGCGCCTATTGAAGTAGAGGCCGACCGTTTGGATCTCGACCAACGGGCGGGTACCGCCGTTTATAGTGGAGACGTGGACATTCGCCAGGGCGAAATGCAGTTGCGGGGCGAGCGGGTAGAGGTCAAACGCAACGAGGCAGGTGAACTCTCGACAGCGACAGCCACCGGTGAGCGCGCCTATCTGCGCCATCAGGGTGAAGGGCAGGAGGGCCCCACCGAAGGTTGGGCACGGCGGATCATTTATCACGTTGCGGAACGCCGCGTCGAGTTGATTGATCAAGCCGAACTGACCCAACAAGAGGACACGTTCAACGGTGGGCGCCTTGAGTATTTTATTGACCGCGAAGTGATTCAAGCACGCTCTGACGTTGACGGCAGCGAGCCCCAGCGCATTCGAATGACCCTTCAGCCTGAACAATAGGGAGCCAAGCTGTGGCCACTGCTGATACTGCGCCGATCAAAACCCTTTATGCCCACCACCTGGCCAAAAGCTACAAACGGCGTCGGGTGGTTAAAGATATCAACCTAGAGATCTGCCAAGGCAGCATTGTGGGCCTCCTTGGCCCAAATGGTGCAGGCAAAACCACCTCGTTCTATATGATTGTCGGGCTGGTAAAATCCGACGCTGGCAAAGTAGGCATCGACGACAGGGACTTAACCCGCGCCCCCATGCACGAGCGTGCCGCGGCGGGCATCGGCTACCTCCCTCAAGAGGCGTCTATTTTCCGCAAACTTTCAGTTGCCGATAATATTATGGCAATCCTCGAAACCCGCAAAGAGCTTAATCGCAGCGAGCGGGAACAGCGCCTGGAAGCGCTGCTCGAAGACTTTCATATCACTCACATTCGCGACAATCTCGGCATGAGCCTTTCAGGCGGTGAGCGCAGGCGAGTCGAAATTGCCCGCTCGCTGGCCACTGACCCTGCCTTTATTTTACTGGATGAGCCCTTTGCCGGCGTCGACCCTATTTCGGTAGGCGAGATTAAAACTATCATCCGTGCCCTGAAGCAACGCCATATCGGTGTACTGATCACCGACCACAACGTGCGTGAAACCCTGGATATTTGCGATATTGCGTATATCGTCGGTGATGGGCAAATCATTGCCAGCGGCTCGCCAGCCTCCATTCTTACCAACCAGAAAGTAAGGGATGTTTATTTGGGCGCTGATTTTCGCCTCTAAACTTATTTTTCTCTTCTAAGGCTATTTTTTCACCCCTAAATAGCGCCTTGCAACGACTTTACTACCAATGGCATGCTTATTGCACTTGCACCTGGCACTCACTCGCACTAGTGTGGAGCATTCTGATTAACGAGTGGTTCTCAGATGGTCATGAAAGCTTCTCTCCAACTGCGTATCGGCACACAGCTGACCATGACGCCCCAGTTGCAGCAGGCCATTGCGCTGTTGCAACTCTCGACGCTGGATCTTCGTCAAGAAATTCAGCAGGCTCTTGATGCCAATCCCATGCTGGAGCAGGAGGATGAATTTAGTGAGCAGGCTGTCAGCGAGCCTAAGGAAGAAGAGTGGTCAGAGAGCATCCCTACGGAGCTCTCGGTAGATAGCGACTGGTCCGATACCTATCAAGATATGGGTAGCCAGGGGGGCAGCAGCAGCGAAGGCCCCGATTTTGAACGCCAAGCGGCCGGGCAAAGCCTACATGGACACCTGCTGTGGCAACTCGCCATGACCGATTTCAGCGCCCGCGAGCAGCTTGTCGCGGAGAGCTTAATCGACGCACTAGATGCTAACGGCTACCTGACTCAGCCGCTTAACGATATCCGTGAAGGCCTACGAGCCCAGGGTATTGATGGGCTTAGTCAGCGGGAAGTGGAAACCACACTGCTTAAGCTGCAGCAGTTTGAGCCAACCGGCATATTTGCCCGCGACTTGCGTGAATGCCTAATGCTGCAGCTTGCCGCTCTTCCCGACGATACGCCGCTGCTGATACCCGCCCGCCGCCTGGTGCGTCAGTTTCTTGAAGCGCTCGGCAAGGATGACATGCGCCTGCTGAAACGCCGCCTAGGGCTCGACGACGAACAGTTGGCCGATGTCATTCTACTGATTCGCAGCCTGGATCCTCGCCCAGGTAGCGCCTACGGCGACACCGACGACAGCTATGTGACCCCCGATCTAGTCGTCCGCCACGATAACGAAGGCTGGCATTTGGAGCTCAACCCTGAGGCTCTACCGCGGCTGCGTATTCAGCCGGACTACGCCAGCCTGATTAAGCGTGCGGACAAAAGCGATGACAACCAGTTTCTCAAAGAGCACCTCCAGGAAGCGCGCTGGTTAATCAAGAGTCTCTCCAGCCGTAACGATACGCTGCTGCGGGTGGGTCGTGAAATCATCACCCGTCAGATTGGCTTTTTAGAGCACGGCGAAGAGGCCATGAAGCCGCTAATACTGGCGGATATCGCTGAAGCCGTTGAGATGCATGAATCGACTATCTCACGGGTAACGACGCAGAAATATATTCATACTCCACGCGGCGTGTTTGAGCTCAAGTACTTTTTCTCCAGCCAGGTGAGCAGTCAGGACGGCGACAGCCACTCCAGTACCGCCATCCGCGCGCGCTCAAAAAACTCATTCAAGATGAGCCCCCTGGCAAACCGCTTTCTGACAGCCGTTTAGTCACGCTATTAGGTGAAGGGGGAGTGCAGGTGGCGCGTCGCACGGTAGCTAAATACCGCGAAGCCATGGGCATCCCCTCCTCCAGCGAACGGCGCCGTTTACGCTAGCCCCTGATGCCGTTTAAGGGAAACTCTCGACAAGGGCTTTGCAACGCGGCAAAAAGGGTTACAATCGAAGTACAGTCCGATGGATAAGGAGTACGTCAATGCAAGTTAATATCACTGGTCATCACGTAGAACTGACTGACGCCTTGCGTGACTATGTCAACGAAAAACTTGAGCGTGTAGAGCGCCACTACGACAATATAACCACGGTGCAAGTCACCTTATCAGTGGAGAAAGAGCGCCAGCAGGCCGCCTGTACGCTGCACGCAGCAGGCGCGGATTTACATGCGGAGGCCATGGACAGTGATATGTACGCCGCTATTGATGCCCTAGCGGACAAAATCGACCGTCAACTCGTTAAACACAAGGAAAAAGCACAAGCTCGCGCCCAAGGCGCAGGCGTGCGTTAATTCAATGACGTTGGAAACCATACTCCCCCCGGAGCGCGTTCTGTTCGACGTACCCGGGGGCAGCAAAAAAAGGGTGCTGGAGTTTTACAGCACCTTTATTGCCCAAAATATTCCCAGCCTGGACAGCCAAGAAGTGTTTAGCCGTTTAATCGGCCGTGAGCGCTTAGGCAGTACGGGTATTGGTAACGGTGTGGCTATCCCCCATGCGCGTAGCCCCCACTGCACAGCCCCTATCGCTGGCTTTTTAAAACTGTCAGAAGCGATTGATTTCGACGCTATCGACGGTGACCCGGTAGACCTGGTGTTTGTACTGCTGGTACCCGAAGAAGCGGATGACACGCACCTTTCATTGCTCGGCCAAGTCGCGACCATCATGAATGATGCGAATACACGCCAGCAACTGCGTAAAGCAGCCAGCCAGCGCGAATTACTTGAGCTCATCACTGCCAAAATCCGTGAGCAATCAGCGGCCTAACCGGTCTTAAAACCTGTTTAAGCTATTATTCAGGGCAGGTTTATGTTTCGCTCCCCCCTCAACGCAGCTTGACCAAGGCAAAGAGAGACTCTATGCAACTGGTGATCATTAGCGGCCGCTCCGGGTCAGGTAAATCTATCGCTCTACAGGCGCTGGAAGATCTTGGCTACTACGCGATTGATAACCTTCCCGCTATGCTGCTGGGATCGCTGGTGGACGAGATACGCGACCAGGGTGACCGCACCCATTTGGCGGTCAGCATTGATGCCCGTAATTTACCGGGCGCGCTTGAGCGCCTCCCCTCTTTGTTAGGTGAACTACGTCAGCGTAAGATCGACTTCCAGGTCATTTACCTGACCACCGATGCGCGCATACTGCTTGAGCGCTACTCCGCTACTCGGCGACGCCATCCGCTGACCCGGGATAGTGAGATGACGCTGGAAGAGGCGATCAACAAAGAAGAGGAGACGCTGGAGGATATTCGCGACCTCGCCGACCTATTGATCGATACATCCCGTTTATCGGTGCACGATTTACGCCGTCGCATTACCGACCAGGTCGCGCACCAGCGCAGCGATAAGCTTACGCTGACGCTTGAGTCGTTTGGTTACAAACGCGGCGTGCCGCTAGACGCTGACTTGGTTTTCGATGTGCGCTGCCTGCCGAACCCCTATTGGGATCCGACGCTGCGCCAGTTCACAGGTCGCGACGCTGACATTGTGGCTTTTCTAAGCAGCTACCCGATCGTTGACGCCATGAGCAGTGACATTCTGGGCTGGCTGGAGCGCTGGCTGCCCGCTTACCAAAATAGCCAGCGTAGCTACATGACCATCGCGATTGGCTGCACCGGTGGCCAACACCGTTCGGTTTATATGGTCGAGAAGTTAGCGGAAAAGTTGGCTCCCTGCATGGGCGAAGTTCAACTGCGCCACCGCGAGCTGGGGTTACACTACACCTTAAGCAAACAGTCAGCCGCCACTCTGGTCAGCTCTACGCCAACTAACCAGCGACCAGAGACCTCTTAAACGCGTCTATCCATTAATGACACCACTCGGCGAAAAGGAACCAGGGTGCCAGAACGAACACTCACACTCACCAATCAACGCGGCCTACACGCTCGCGCGGCGACAAAACTGGTCAAATGCGGTCAACAGTTTTCGGCTAAAATACATGTTTACAAGCAGAATCAGGTCGCTGACGCCGCCAACATCATGTCGTTGCTGATGCTGGCAGCCCCTTGCGGTACTGAGCTGAAGATCAATGCCGAAGGCGATGACGCCGAACAGGCGCTTGAAGCGATTCAAGCGCTGTTCGACGCCCGCTTTGAGGAGGATCAGTAGCCGTAGCTTGTGCTTACTAGTCGCCCGCCACGGTCATGGCATCAATCAACCAGCTACCGGTGTGAACACTGCCGCGGGTATCGGTGTCATCACCAATGCCGATGAGGCCAGTGAACATCCGCTCCAGATTACCGGCAATGGTGAACTCTTCAACGGGGTACTGCACCTTCCCGTTTTCGACCCAAAAGCCTGCGGCACCCCGGGAGTAATCGCCGGTGACGCCGTTGACTCCCTGCCCCATCAGTTCCGTTACCCAAATCCCCCGCCCCATCTCCTGCAGCAGACTTTCGCGTGATTGCAGTGGCGCCGCCAAACGCACATTACGCGCACCTCCGGCATTGCCGGTGGTATGCATGCCAAGGCGACGAGCACTGTAGGAAGAGAGCATATAGCTGGCAATGCGTCCCTGGTCGATAAAGCGATTATTACGCGTTTGCACGCCCTCACCATCAAACGGCGAGCTGGCCATGGCGCCAATTTCCATCGGTCGCTCTTCTAGGCTAAACCAGTCGGGAAACAGCGGTGTACCAAGCCGGTCACACAAAAACGAGGCCTGACGGTAGAGCGCACCACCGGCCAATCCACTGAGAAGGTGACCGATTAACCCGCTGGCCAGCGAGGGATCAAACAGCACCGGGAAGGTGCCCGTGGGTGGACGTTTAGCGCCAAGCCTGCGCAGCGTGCGAACTGCGGCTTCGCGCCCTACCTCCGCGGGGTCACGCAGCGCCTTGGGATCGCGGGCAGAAGTATAATCGTAGTCGCGCTGCATACCGCTGGCGTCTTGCGCTATCAGCATGCACGAAAGTGAGTGGCTACTGCCCTTTTGGGTACCTAAAAAACCATGGCTATTGGCGTAAACGCGCACTCCTTCGCCACTGGAGAGAGACGCGCCATCTGACTGTGAGATACCTTCTACGTCACGCCCCGCCTGCTCGCAGGCAAGCGCCAGCTCGATCGCCTCGTCCGTCGTGAGCGCCCAGGGGTAGTGCACTTTAAGGTCGGGCAGCTCGGTGGCCATCAGCGCTGCATCGGCCAGCCCTGCGGCCTTATCTTCACCGGTATAGCGGGCAATCGAGAGCGCTTTCTCTACGGCTGCCTGAATCGAAGCACTACTGGCATCGGTGGAAGAAGCGCTGCCTTTACGCTGGCCCACGTAAAGCGTGACGGCTATGCCCTGGTCGCGGGATAACTCAACCGTTTCAACTTCGCCAAGGCGCACGCTAATGCCTATGCCCTGGTCAACGCTTGCACCCACTTCGGCAGCATCAGCGCCCAAGCGCTTCGCCAGTGCTAGCGCCTCTTCGGCGCGCGCGGTCAAAAGCGACTGCTGCGCGGATGCATCAAATGCCTGTGCCATATGGCCTCCTTTTTCGACCGAATGTCTCTCAACTGAATGTCTTTCAAGAGAGTCTCTTCGGTGAATCAATGTTGTACTCGCAACTGGTATAATGCCGCCACGAATCTTGTCTGTGAGTCACACTATGCGTAAGCAACGTCCCGATCCCGTAGAAACAGAAGAGCAGGAAGAACGCCCTAGCAAGTCGCAACTCAAACGCGAAATGCATGCCTTACAGGCACTTGGGGAAACCTTAATCGCCATGCGACCGGCGGAACGCGCCCGTTTCCCCCTCTCTGACGATATGCTGCGCGCTATCGAGGAAACCTCGCGCATTCGCTCCCACGAAGGTCGCCGCCGCCATATGCAGTATGTCGGCAAGTTAATCCGTAAAGAGGATCTCACCGCCATTCAAGCCGTGTTCGACTCCATCGACCAGGAGCAGGAGCAGCGCGACCACGCGTTTCACCGCCTGGAAAAATGGCGGGAACGCTTAATTGATGAGGGCGATCCTGCTGTCGACCTGTTTATGGCGGAGCACCCCGATGCCGACCGCCAGACCCTGCGTCAATTGATTCGCAACGCCCAGCGGGAACGCGAGCAGGGCAAACCACCCACCAGCTCGCGCAAGCTATTCAAACACCTGCGCGAAACCCTCTCACTTTAAAGGCGGCCCTTTAAAAACAGCTATTTAAGACTGAGTACCGCCGACGGTCAGCTCATCCAATTTCAGGGTGGGCTGGCCGACACCCACTGGCACGCCCTGCCCCTCTTTGCCACACACACCGATACCGGTATCCAGCGCCATATCGTGGCCAATCATGGAGACACGCTGCATCGCTTCCGGCCCGTTACCAATCAAGGTGGCCCCTTTCACCGGCGCCGTCACCTTACCATCTTCAATCAGGTAGGCTTCGCTGGCGGAGAAGACAAATTTGCCCGAGGTGATATCCACCTGCCCACCACCAAAGCTCACCGCGTAAATACCGCGCTTAACGCTTTTAATAATATCGCTAGGCTCATCCTGGCCCGCTAGCATGACCGTATTGGTCATACGCGGCATGGGTAAGTGCGCGAAAGATTCACGCCGCGCGTTGCCTGTGGGCGCCATACCCATTAGCCGAGCATTGAGCTTGTCCTGCATATAGCCGGTCAAAATGCCGTCTTCGATCAGCGGCGTGCACTGCCCTGGGGTGCCCTCGTCATCCACGCTCATGGAGCCACGACAATCCGCCAGCGTTGCATCATCGACAATGGTCACGCCTTTAGCGGCAACACGTTGGCCCATCTTGCCAGCAAACGCGGAACTGCCCTTACGGTTGAAATCCCCTTCCAGACCGTGACCGACGGCCTCATGGAGCAGAATCCCCGGCCACCCCGACGCCAGCACCACGGGCATTTGCCCCGCAGGTGCATCTACAGCTTCCAGGTTGACCAGCGCCTGGCGCACCGCCTCTTTAGCGTACTGCTCGGCAACTTGGTCATCGCGGAGTTTAGCCATGGAGTAACGGCCGCCACCGCCCGCACTGCCCCGCTCACGTCGGCCATTCTTTACCGCGATAACGCTGACATTAAAGCGCACCAGCGGGCGAATATCCGCCGCCAAGGTGCCATCGCTGGCCCGCACCAGCACCACCTCGTAGGTACCTGAGAGGGAAGCACTCACTTGACTGATGCTCGGGTCTGCAGCACGAGCGACTTTGTCAGCCTGTTTTAACATGGCGACTTTGTCTTCAGCGCTTAGCCCGGCCAGAGGGTCGATTCCCTCATAGCGCGACATGGCGGAAACCGGGCGAACCAATTGCCCAGGCAGACGTTGGCCGCTGCGGACGATGCCCGCCGCCGTGCGGCCGGTGTCCATTAGCGCATCGGCGGTAATCTGGTTGGAGTAGGCAAAGCCGGTTTTTTCACCTGCCAGTGAGCGCACGCCGACGCCACCGTCAATACTGTAACTGGCCTCTTTCACCTCGCCATCTTCCAGTACCCAGCCCTCTTGCCAGGTACGCTGGAAATAGAGGTCTGCATAGTCAATGCCCGCGCCCATGGCGTAGCTCAGCCCCGTTTCCAAGGCCTCTAAATCGAGACCTCCAGGGGTCAAAAGAATGGCGGCAGCCGTATCTACATCACTTTTATATGCGGTCATTGGGGGCCTTCTAAAGTAACCTGCGGCGAAGTCCAAGGACCTCGCACGCGATAATGGAGTGTCGTGGCACGATCCAGTGCGTCGCCAAACAGCTGGTCGGCAAGGAACAGTGCGCCACCCACGATGGGCGCGCCAACGGCAATCGCCGCAATCGGCAAACTTTGTGTTACTGGTAGTGTGACGCCAAGCCGCTGGTCGAGTTCACGGGTCACCAGATCGGCACTGCCGGTAAGCGTTAGGGTGGTGGCCGGCGCATCAATTTGCAATGGCCCGCGTAGCGTCAGCAGCCCGCCGGTAACATCGGCGGTACCCTTCACACGATCAAATGCGGTGCCACGGCCGGTAACGTCGGAAAAATCCAAGCGCAGGCGACGTAAAATATTATCGAAATTGAGCAAACCAATTAATCGCGCAGGCGCCGATTCCAGAGTAACAAAGCTGCCATCACGAATGTCGGTACTGATAGTGCCATCCGAGCGGCTTAACTCCAACTGCCAAGGCGCCCCTGGCCAGTCTAGCGAAGCAGACACGTCGGTACTGCGGCTACGCATAGCCACCGGCTGGTCTAGGCGTTCAAGGGCAGTGCCGATATCGCCACCCTGAATCGTAATGTCCGCGCGGGTATGACTGGAGACGGCATCCCCCTCCCAGTGCAGCTCGCCACGCGCTGAGAGCTGTCCCAGAGTTAAGCCAACAGGCGTCAGCGAGAATCGCTCGCCATCGGTTTTCCAGTAGGCGGTCAAAGGGCCGAAGCGGCGCGGCCCCATGGCAATTTCAGCTAGGCGTAATCGTCCATTGGGCACGTCGGCGAGCCAATCAGGAATGGCCACAGGCTCCTGGCGCTGGGTGTCGACCGACTCCATCCAGGAGTCTGGCATCGGTGCATCACTGTCATGCTCGACATTGGCTAACGCCAGCAAGCGATCAAGCGCCAGCGCTTCAATGGCCACATCTAACGGTTGCGGCGATTGAGCATCGTAGTTTAAGCGCCCGGTAACCAGGTTACCGCTTAGGCCCAAATCCACCCGGCCATCATTCATATTGCCCGAGGCATTAAAACTGCCTAAACACTCCCTTTGGTAAATCACACAGGGGGTGGCTAGCGAGACCGTCAACGGCATTTGAGTGCCTTCGCCAGACGTGCTGGGTGTCCCGCCTGCCATTAGCGGTGCAATCGCCTGCTGCCACGCTAGCGGGTCAATTCGAGTTACGGCAGCGTCGAGACTAACCCCAGGCTGGGAGGGCCAGCCGGGTAGACGCTCCGCCCGGCTGCCTAAATTTAACGTCCCGGCAAGCGAGCCGTTAATCGGTTGCAGTCGTGCAGAAGCAATATCAGCGAGGCGACTTTCGAGACGTTTTGTGTCCATATCGGCGGTTAATGTCCAGGGCCAGGCCTGCTGTGGCGTTTTTGCAAAGGGTTCGGGTAGATGGCTGGTGACGCCGACTAAACGACTCTCCAAGCGCAGAGTGGGCGTTGGCGTTAGGACGACGCTGCCCTGCCACTCTAGCGGCCCTTCTAGCGGCAGACGCCCTTGATTACCCAACCCCGCAAGTCCAAAAAGCGCCTCGGTGGCGACACTTCCCTGCAGCTGTATGCCGTTGCGCTGAGTATCAATATCCGCGTTGATAGAGCCACCAAGCAACTGCCCACTAGCCTCTCCGACGAGACCTGAACTTTCCCCCTCTTGGAGCCAGGCAAGATCCCCCTCAACCGATTGAAGACGTAGATCGAGCGGTTGATACACCACTTCCGGAAAGCGTGGCTGAGCATTAATTTCCAGTTGAAGCGCCTCCGGGTTTGCTAACGGCAACGACAGCGCAATATCGCCGTTAACGCCACCTGTTACGCGCAAATCGCTTAGTTGGGAAAGGTCTATCTCGGGCATCGCCTGTAAAAACGATACTAGCGCTGGCCCATCTGCCTGCAATTGACCCGAAAGGTTGAGCGTCTCATCCTCCATTACTAGCTCACCCTCTGAAGCGGTGACGCCATGGCTCTTAGCGTTATCGATTTCAGCCTCCAACACTCGGTTTTGCCACTTTAGACGCCCCTCCACATCGTCAAGGCGCGGCCAGCCTGGGGCAATCGGCAAATGCCCTTGGGCGACTGCCAGCGCGAGCGTCGCGGTAAAGTCTTCGGCAGTGGCTCCTTCGCCTAGCGGCTGGCTTAATTGCAGCGAGCCTTCGCTGACATAGCCGCCAATATCATTGAGCAGCCACTCGCGAAGCTCGTCATCCATGACACTTAGCGGCAGCCACTGGGCCAGCGGGCGCTCAACAGCATCCACGTCACTAAAGTTCAGCTCTAAACCAAAATGCCCACGCTGATGACCGGTCACCAAACCAAAGCCGCCCTCTACCTGCGCGCCGTCCCAGTCGACGCTTAATCGCTTACCACTGACCATGGTATTGGGGCCGTCATATACCCACTCAACTTCCCCTTCAGCACGTCGCAGTTGCATGGGGGCGGCAAAAAACTCGGGAAAATAGAGGGTGCTTGCACCATTACTGCTAAACAGGACGCGGCCGCGGAAGTCTCGCGCCTGCACCCAAGCATCCAGCGGGCCGCCACCGGGTGCCTGCTGCCACGGAGAGACTTCTACTTCCGTTAGCGCGGCATCCACCCCCCAATGGCCATCCTGTTGCCCAACATGCAACCCCTCCACTTGCCCCCGGGGGGCGAGGGTTTGCAATACCCGCGTAACGGACTCAGGTAGCAACACATAGTCGCGCCAAGCGGTCAGCGAGGCGAGCTCAAAGGCACTGGTGCGAACTTCCCACTCTCCTGGCTGGTGCGTAGCGTGCCAGTGGCGCGGTAAGGCGGGCCCTACACTTCCGCCGGGGGGCTGGGCCCACTCCACGCTCTCCGCATCGCCGCTTAACCACGCCTCGCCCCCATCGCCATCCCGCTGCCACAGGCCATTGGCTTCAATGTCCCTTAATACCGCGTACTGGACATTATGACGAAGCGTCAATTGTGGAACGTCGACCGCAACCCGGGCTTCTTCAAGTCGTCCGGCACTCCAGCGCCCCCACAGCCGTGCGCTGCCGCCAGCCTGCTCCAAATAGGCTGCGTGATCAGGCCGGAACATATCCGCCAGGACAACTAACTGATCAAGCTGAATATCCAGTTGCAGCGCAGCCGAAAAGTCGCTAAAGCCATGTTTCCCAGGCTGCATTTCAACTTTCATTTCAGCCGCCGGCAACGCTACTTCGCGCGCCTGCTGTATCGATTGGGCAATATTGATAGCACCTTCTAACCGTGTACGCCGCTCATCGCCAGACAATAACAGCGTTTGGGCATAAAGCAGCACGGTATCCTGCTTGCCATGCAGCACCACGCGCGTGTCTTCCACCCACAGGCGTTGGCGCAAAATCAACCCCGCCCAGTCATCGATGGTGGCCAGATCCACTTCAGGATCGGGCGCCATCAAGAGCGGTAGCTCAGCGGGCTCTGGCCACTGCCAAGCCGCTCCAGTGCCTTGATAGAGATGAAACTCGGTACCGCTAATGCGGGCATCGCTAAAAATGGGCGCCATATGAACAAGCGAGGCCCAGGTATCCAAACGCAGACCCGCATGCTCAAGGGAAAACAGCGCCTGGCCCTCTGGGGTTTCCGCGTTTACGCCGTCAAGACGCAACAACAGGTCATTCCGAGCCAGAGAAAGCGAGAGATGCTCAATAGTGACCGGTACGCCAATACGCGCTTCAATCAGCGCTTCAATACGGGGGGTAAGGGCATCGGATTGGCTAATCAGCAAACGCAGCAGCAGCAGCAGCACAGCAGCGCTGCCTAGTAACCAGGCGACGATTAGCAAACTCCAACGCACCAGCGAACGAGTAGGCATGGTTACATCAGCACAATATCGTACTGCTCTTGGGAGTAGTGCTGCTCAACCTGAAAACGGATGGTTTTATTGATAAACGTCTCCAGGTCGGCCACCGCCGCTGACTCTTCATCTAGCAAGCGGTCAACAACGGGCTGCGAAGCAAGCACCATATAGGTTTCAGCACTGTAGGCACGCTCTTCGCGCAGAATCTCACGAAAAATTTCGTAGCAGACGGTTTCAGGCGTTTTAAGCGTACCGCGGCCACTGCAGGTGGGGCACGCTTCGCAGAGCGTCTGCTCCAGGCTTTCCCGGGTGCGTTTACGGGTAAGCTGAACAAGGCCAAGCTCGGTGACACCGGTACACTTGGTTTTGGCATGATCACGCTCTAACGCTTTCTCGAGTACCCGTAACACCTGCCGCTGATGCTCAACATCAACCATATCGATAAAGTCGATAATGATAATGCCGCCCAGGTTGCGCAGACGAAGTTGGCGGGCAATCGCCGTGGCGGCCTCAAGGTTGGTTTTGAAAATGGTCTCTTCAAGGTTGCGATGGCCGACATAACCACCGGTATTAACATCAATGGTGGTCATTGCCTCGGTGGGATCAATCACCAGATAGCCACCGGATTTCAACTGCACCTTGCGCCCTAACGCTTTCTGGATCTCGTCCTCGACGCTGTAAAGATCAAAGATGGGTCGCTCGCCGGGGTAGTACTCAATCCGTTCAACCGCATCGGGCATAAACTCTTCGGCGAACTCAACCAGCTTGACGAAATTTTCCCGTGAATCGATACGTACTTTTTCGATATCGTCACGCATTACATCGCGTAACGTGCGCATAAACAGCGGTAAATCATCATAAATGACGCTTTGTGGTGTCGCAGTTACCTTACGTTCGCTGACCTTGCGCCACAGCCGCAGCAGAAAGTGCATATCGCCTTTTAGCTCTTCGTCACCGACGCCTTCCGCGGCAGTTCGCACAATAAAGCCGCCCGTCACTTCCAGCGTCTGTTCCGCCACGCTGCTATCCAGCAGCGCTTTTAAGCGCTCGCGTTCGCGTTCATCTTCGATACGCTGGGAAACGCCATGATGCGGCGAATCCGGCATATACACCAAATAGCGCGAAGGGATCGACAGATGCGTGGTTAATCGCGCGCCTTTACTACCAATGGGGTCTTTGGTGGCCTGCACCACGAGCGCCTGCCCCTCATGAAGCAACTGGCCGATGGTCTGCTGCTCATCGAGCGGTGTGCCGGGCGGCATCACCTCGTGGGCATGAATGAACGCCGCCCGTTCCAAGCCAATATCAACAAAGGCAGCCTGCATACCAGGCAGCACGCGAACCACTTTGCCTTTGTAGATATTGCCCACAATGCCACGCCGACGGGAACGCTCGATCAGTGCCTCTTGCAAAACGCCATTTTCCACCAGCGCGACGCGGGTCTCCATTGGCGTTAAATTGATGAGAACTTCACCGCTCATGCAAAATTCCTTGTTGGTTGACGTATTCCTTGCCAGCGATACAGGCGGCGACGCCCTCTATTCAAGGGAATTAAACGCACCGCCAGATAGGCACTCCCTGTCGGCATAGCAAGTGCGTCGTTTCAAACAGTGGTAGCCCTACCACTGCCGAGTGACTGCCTTGAATCTGTTTTACAAATATGGCCGCTAAACCCTGTATTGCGTATCCGCCAGCTTTATCAGCCGGCTCGCCGGTGCGCCAGTAGGCAACGATTTCGTCTGCGCTTATTTCACGCATGGTTACCTGGGTGGCCACACAGCAGGTGAGCATCCTCGCTGGCCCACTCACTGCTACGGCGGTAAGCACCTCATGAGTCCGCCCTGAAAGCAGCCGCAGCATCTCGGCGCCCTCATCAAAATCCGCCGGTTTACCTAGAATACGCCCATCGACCACTACAGCGGTATCTGAACCTAGCGTAGGCAGATCGGTTAAGGGGGCAGCCGCCTCAGCTTTGGCAACCGCCAAGCGCTGCACATAGGCGTGGGGCGTCTCACCGACCAGCGGCGTTTCGTCGATATCACAAGGGTAAACCGTCACCGGCACACCAATGGATGCGAGCAAGTCCCGACGACGGGGAGACGCAGACGCCAAGCACAAAACAGGCGCGCTCATGAGGCGGCCAACCGACGTTCTAAGGCTTGAAACATCGTCGCCAGCCACGGCCATAGCAACGCACTGATCAGCGCAGGTATCAAAAAGGCTAAATGAATCGAAAAGTCACCCACGATAGTGCGCAGCCACTGGGCGACCAGTTGCATTAACCCCAGCAGCACCAGCACCAGTGCCGACTGCTGTACCAGCGAATAGGCCCGAAAGCGGGGATACACCAGGGCACAGAGAAATGCCAACAGTGCATAGATAAGCGCATGCTGACCCAGTGCAGTGCCTTCAATCAAATCCATTAAAATGCCCAGCACAAAGCCATGAAAAACGCCGACTCTGTCGGGGGTGCGCATACACCAGTAGATCAACATTAGCCCCAGCCACTCAGGGCGGTATACCTGCCAGCCATCGGCTAGCGGCATCACTTGTAAACATAACGCCAGAAGCAGGCTAAGCCAAATAACCACTAGCGGAACAATCGGTGCACGCGGCATCAGGGCACCTCTGGGGATGATGTATGTTGTTCAGGCAATGCACGGCTTGAGTTAGTGGAGAGCTGAAGCGAAGAGCTTAAAGCCTCTGATGAGATATCCAGCGTTTCATCCCAGGCGTGTTCATCCACTTCTGCTCGCGGAGGCGGAAAAAGGAGTAAGAAGTGACGCGAGCGCTGCAGTTGAGCCATGGGTTCAGCCGTCACGCGCGCAAAAGGCTGGCCAGGATCGTGATAGACCTCGGTAACACGTGCCACTGGATAACCCGGTGGAAAGCGTCCCGCCAAGCCTGATGTGGTCAATAAATCGCCTTCACGGATATCCGCCGTATCCGGCACGTACATCACGTTAACACTGCTGTAACGCCCCGTCCCTTGGACGATAAAGCGCAGCCCATTGCGATTCAACTGAACCGGTAAAGCATGACTGGCATCGGCTAACAGCAATACCCGGCTGGAGTAGGCAGAAACCGCGGTAATTTGCCCCACCAAACCCGAGGCATCAATCACCGGCTGCCCCACGTAGGCGCCGTTACGATGGCCACGATTAACCACCATTTGGTGACTAAAGGGGTCATTATCCAGCGATATCAGTTCAGCCGTAATATAGGGAATATCACGACGCTTTGCTGCTCTCAGCAACTCACGCAGCTCGCTGTTTTCCGCGGTCAGATTTGCCAACCGCTGACCACGATGAGAAAGGGTAAGAATCTGCTCGCGCAGGCGACGGTTTTCATCCACCAAGGCCTGCTGATCGGAGAGCACAAGTGACCCCCAATTCAACAGGTCGCTAGGCACACTAACAACCCATTGAATTGGGGCAACGACCATCGACATTTGCGCACGCACTTGCTCCATGCGGGTAAAATGCAGGTCGACAAACATCAATGCACTGGCGGCCAAGACGCAAAAAAACAGCCGGTAGCCCGGCAGTGGCCCGTGCGAAAACAGCGGTTTAATAGGCAATCCCCCCGCAATTAACCGCTGCGATTAGTCGCTCGACAGCAACTCAAAGGTGTGCTGATCAATCATCTCCAGCGCTTTACCACCGCCGCGAGCAACGCAGGTCAACGGGTCTTCGGCAACGATCACCGGCAGCCCGGTCTCTTCAGCGATCAGCTTGTCCAGGTCGCGTAACAGCGCCCCACCACCCGTCAATACCAAGCCACGCTCGGCAATATCTGAGGCCAATTCCGGCGGCGACTGCTCAAGGGCGCTTTTGATCGCGGCCACGATAGATCCCAGCGTTTCTTGCAACGCTTCCAGGGTTTCGTGGGAGTTGAGCGTAAAACTGCGTGGGATGCCTTCGGCCAGATTACGGCCGCGCACATCAATTTCACGCAGCTCACCACCAGGATAGGCACAGCCAATCTCTTCTTTGATGCGCTCGGCGGTGGCTTCACCAATCAGGCTGCCGTAATGACGACGCACGTAAGCGGTGATCGCCTCATCAAAACGGTCGCCCCCCACCCGAATAGACTCGGAGTAGACCACGCCATTGAGTGAGATAATCGCGATTTCAGTGGTACCACCACCAATATCCACCACCATCGACCCCTGTGCTTCATCGACCGGAAGGCCTGCGCCAATCGCCGCCGCCATGGGTTCTTCAATCAAGAACACCTCGCGGGCACCGGCACCTTCTGCTGACTCACGAATTGCCCGGCGCTCTACTTGCGTTGACATGCAAGGAACGCACACCAGCACGCGCGGGCTGGGGGTTAGGAAGGTGCTTTGGTGGACTTTACGAATAAAGTGCTGAAGCATCTGTTCGGTGACGGTGAAGTCGGCAATAACGCCATCTTTCATCGGTCGAATCGCGGTAATATTACCCGGCGTACGCCCCAACATTCGCTTGGCATCAGTACCAACTGCGGCGACGCTGCGCATATTGCCAGACTGGCGGATAGCAACCACGGAAGGCTCATCGAGCACGATACCGCGACCGCGAACATAAATCAGTGTGTTGGCCGTACCCAAGTCGATCGATAGATCGCTGGAAAACAGCCCCCTCAAACGTTTAAACATGGATGTTGTTACCTAGTGCAGACCGGGAACCCTGTGCGGATGCAAACGGTATCACTGCAACCCCTTGGCAGCAAGCACGAGTCGCGCCTAACACTGCCCGTTGGGGCCAAAATGTGGTACCTTTTGCGGCTATTTTCCACGTCTGCGACACAAGACGTTTTTTTGATATCGGTATGTATACCGCTGAAAGCGGATTATGTTCCATCACGTTAACGAGGAATTCTCGATCATGGCGCTTGAAGAATCTCATGTGCGCCGGGCTGCTCACTTGGCCCGACTCGCCGTCAGCGATGACCAAGCCAGCGGCTTTGTAGACGACCTAAGCCGGATTCTGGACATGGTCGACCAGCTACAAAGCCTCGATACGGAAGGCGTGACGCCGCTCGCCCATCCGCTGGATGCGACCCAGCGACTGCGCGCCGATGAAGTAACGGAAACCAACCAGCGCGACACGTTTCAGCGCTGTGCTCCGGCAGTGGAAAATGGCCTGTATCTCGTGCCCCGCGTCGTTGAATAAACGCATTGAGTAGCACGCTGCGTAACGGCGCAGGCACCTTTAATCAAGCCACCACTATTGCCATTTTTTTTCTCCCCTGAACGGAGCTTCTGGGTCATGTATGAGAAAACCTTAACGCAACTCGCCGCCGCGCTAAAAAGCGGTGAGTTTTCCAGCCGCGAGCTGACCGCTCACTATTTGCAGCGTATCGAAAAGGCTGACGGCAAGCTGAACAGTTTTATCAGCGTAACCGCCGAGCAAGCGCTGAAACAGGCTGAAGTAGCCGACCGCGCCCGAGCGGAGGGCAATGCTGGGACGCTGGCGGGCATCCCCCTGGCGTTGAAAGATATTTTTTGTACCCAGGGTGTAAAAACCAGCTGCGGCTCGAAAATGCTGGATAATTTTATTGCCCCCTACAGCGCCACCGTAGTGGAAAAACTTAACGCGGCGGGCACCATCAGCCTGGGCAAAACCAATATGGATGAGTTCGCCATGGGCTCCTCCAACGAAAACAGCTACTACGGCCCGGTCAAAAACCCCTGGGATCTTACGGCGGTTCCCGGCGGCAGTTCTGGCGGCAGTGCAGCAGCGGTCGCGGCGGGCCTGGTGCCCGCCGCCATGGGTACCGATACCGGTGGCTCGATTCGCCAACCCGCGGCGTTTTGCGGGATTACCGGCTTGAAGCCCACCTATGGCCGCGTGTCGCGCTTTGGCATCATTGCCTACGCCTCAAGCCTTGATCAGGCCGGCCCCATGGCACGCAGTGCCGAAGATTGCGCCCACCTGCTGGGTGTCATCGCTGGCCATGACGGCCGCGACTCTACCAGCGTTGCCCGCGGCGTCCCCGATTACGTGGAGGGCCTGAATGCGCCCCTCTCGGGCCTCAAGATCGGCCTGCCCAAAGAGTATTTTGGCGATGGATTGGATCCAGAGGTCGAGAAAGCCGTCCGCGAAGCGGTAAAAGTTTACGAATCTTTGGGTGCCACGGTACGCGAAGTTAGCCTGCCGCATACCCACTATGCGATCCCGGCCTACTACGTCATCGCCCCTGCTGAGGCCTCATCGAACCTGTCCCGCTACGACGGCGTGCGTTTCGGTCACCGCTGTGACAATCCCAGCGATCTGATTGACCTGTATACCCGCTCCCGTGCAGAGGGCTTTGGCGAAGAGGTGAAGCGACGCATCCTCATCGGTACCCACACGCTCTCTGAAGGCTTCTTTGACGCCTACTACACCAAGGCTCAACAAGTGCGCCGCCTGATCCGGCAAGACTTCCTGGACGCCTTTGAAGACGTCGATGTGCTGATGGGGCCCGCCTCGCCCACCCCGGCCTTTGACCTGGGTGCCAAAAAAGACCCGGTGTCGATGTACCTGCAGGATATCTACACCATCGCAGTGAACCTGGCAGGCATCCCCGGCATTAGCGTACCGGCAGGGTTTGCCGGCGGCCGTCCCGTCGGTCTGCAGATTCTGGGTACCCACTTTGCCGAAGCGCAGTTGCTTAACGTCGCCCATCAGTTTCAGCAAGCGACCGACTGGCACTTACAACGTCCTGCCTTTGCCGAGGAGTACGCCTAATGCAATGGGAAACCGTGATTGGGCTTGAAGTCCACGTTCAGCTCGCAACGCGTTCAAAAATATTCTCCGGCGCCTCCACGGCGTTCGGCGCAGAGCCCAACACCCAGGCCTGCGCGGTGGATTTAGGCCTGCCCGGCGTGCTGCCAGTGCTCAATGAGCAGGCCGTGGCCATGGCCGTGCAGTTTGGCCTGGCGGTGCATGCAAATATCGCCGAAGTCTCGGTCTTTGACCGTAAAAATTACTTCTACCCTGACTTGCCCAAGGGTTACCAAACCAGCCAGATGTACCACCCCATCGTCGGCCCTGGTGAGGTTGAAATTACCCTGGAAGATGGCAGCACCAAGCGTATCCGCATTCATCATGCCCACCTGGAAGAGGATGCCGGTAAATCCCTGCATGAAGATTTTCATGGCATGACCGGTATTGACCTAAACCGGGCGGGCACACCGTTACTGGAGATCGTCTCTGAGCCGGATATGCGCAGTGCCAAAGAGGCCGCGGCGTATCTCAAGGCAATTCACTCCATCGTGACTTACCTGGGCATTTCCGACGGCAATATGGCGGAAGGCTCGATGCGTTGCGACGTGAACGTCTCGGTACGTCCCAAAGGCCAGGAAGCCTTTGGCACCCGCGCTGAGATTAAAAACGTTAACTCCTTCCGCTTTGTCGAGCGCGCGATTGCCTTTGAGGTGGAGCGACAGATTGAGCTGATTGAGGATGGCGGCAGCGTGGTTCAAGAAACCCGCCTATTTGACCCTGAACGTGATGAAACCCGCAGCATGCGCACCAAGGAGGAGGCCAACGACTACCGTTACTTCCCCTGCCCCGACCTGCTGCCGGTGGTACTGGATCAGGCCTACCTGGATCATCTACGCGGGCAACTGCCCGAGCTACCTGCGGATAAGCGCGAGCGCTTCCAAAGCGAGCTGGGCCTGTCTGCTTACGACGCCAACGTCATCTCTGCCAGTCGCGATATGGCTGAATTCTTTGAAGCGGTGCATAGCGAGTGCGGCGATGCCAAGCAGGCGGCTAACTGGGTACAGGGTGAACTTTCCGGGGCACTTAACCGCGAAAGCCTGAGCATTGCCAATAGCCCGATCTCAGCGCGCCAGCTAGGCGAGCTGATCAGCCGCGTACTGGATGACACCATTAACGGTAAAGCCGCTAAAGAGGTTTTTCAGGCGTTATGGAATGGTCAGGGTGAAAGCGCTGACGAGGTGATCGACGCGAAAGGCCTCAAGCAGGTAACCGACACCGGCGCTATCGAAGCGATGATCGATCAAGTGATCGCCGACAGCCCTGCCCAGGTCGCCCAGTATCGCGACTCGGAGCCGGAAAAACGCGGCAAGATGATTGGCTACTTTGTCGGCCAGGTGATGAAGGCCTCACGCGGCACCGCCAACCCACAGCAGGTGAACGGCTTGTTAAAAGAGAAGCTCGACGCGCTGTTGTAACAGGGAGACGATCCGAACAACTCTTCGCGGGGGCGCTGTGAACCCCTCCCTGGGCGCTACTTTCGCCATCCCTGGCGAAAGACCCCCGCTACGAGCTGATTCGGATCTGAAAGCTTGCAAATACTAGCGGCTGCATTGGCAGCCGCTTTTTTTGGCATTTAAGGTTCTTAAAGTTGGCTGGGCTGGGTAAAGCGCTTCAGTTGCGCGCAGCCTGCTGCCCACACCTCGGCCTCTAGCTCGGCGATGGCAGCGGTTGGGAAGCCCACACCTTGGGCTGGACTGCCCTCGACCAATAAACCCACCAACTCGCCTACCAGCGGCATATGGCTGACCAGTATTATTGGCGCGCCCTCAGGCTGCTCAAGCAGCCAGTCGCTTACCGCGCCCGGCGCGTCATCCGGAGTAATAAAATTCAGCGTTTCAAGCAACGCTCCCAGCGCCTCGCAGAGCCTTTGCCCGGTTTGCTGCGCCCGCGCATAGGGGCTGGCATAAATCCTCGGCATACCCAACTCGCCTGCAGCCACGCGCTCGGCCAGCCAACGCGCCATTTTTTCGGCCTCCAGCTTACCTTGAGGCGTTAGTCGGCGCGACTGGTCGGGATAGCCTGGCGCGGCCTCACCGTGGCGCATAATCAGCACATCAGGCATTCCTGCCACCCTTATCCTTAGAAACCTGGCTCTTAGAAGCGTGGCTGTGAGGGGCTTGATCCCGATGGGCCTGCTGTACGGCTTCACGGGGCAAGATAAACTCTACGTCGCTACTCTGTTCGCCCATCATCAGGGTACGCGCCATCTCCTGGGCCGGCACACCGTCAAACAACACATGGTTGAGGCCTTCCGCCAGCGGCATATAAACGCCCATTTCACTCGCTTTAGCGCATACCAGCTTAACGGTGTTTACCCCTTCCGCGACCTGGCCAAGGGCATCGACAGCCTCTTCCAGCGTTCGCCCCTCGCCCATAGCGTAGCCAACCCGGTAATTGCGCGACAGGTTAGACGAGCAGGTAACGATCAAATCCCCCACCCCCGCCAGCCCTAAAAAGGTCATCGGGTTAGCCCCCTGGGCAACGGCGAAGCGGCTCATTTCCGCCAAGGCGCGGGTCATCAGCATGCTGCGGGTGTTTTCACCCATGCCCAGCGCCGCCGCCATACCGGCGGCAATCGCATAAATGTTTTTCAGCGCACCGCCCAGCTCAACGCCATGCCGGTCATCGCTGGCGTAGACCCGAAAGTAACGGCAACCCAATACTTGCTGTACGCGGGTGCGGGTTAGCGGGTCTGCGCTTGCAATCACCGTCGCGGTTAACTGCTTATCGGCAATTTCAGAGGCTAAATTGGGGCCGGCAATCACGCCAATGTGGCTAAAGCCCGTCTCCTGTTCAAGCACTTGGCTCATGAGCAGAAAGCCCTCCTGCTCGATCCCCTTGGTGGTACTCACCAATATCTGCGCGGGTCTCAGCCATGCTTTTGCCGCCTGCACCACGCTGCGAAAGGCTTTTGAGGGAATGGCAATCAGCACCAGCTCAGCATCCGCCAGCACGGCTTTAAGATCTGTCGAGGCTTCTACTGCCGGATTCATTGCGTAATGCGGCAGATAGCGCCCATTGCGATGCTCTTGATTAATTTGCGTGACCAACGCCTCATCACGCATCCACTGGCGAACCTGGGCGCCGTTATCGGCGGCAATGCTCGCCAGTGCTGTACCAAAACTACCGCCCCCCAGCACCGCTACACAGGCGGGCACTGCACCAGTGGTTTGCTGCTCAGCCATCATAATAGTGTCCCAATAAGTCTTGCAGAACGTATTACCCTACTCTATCAAAACAGACGCCCGCTGGGGTTAACCAAGCGGGCCGTCGTCGTTAGCGCAGCGTAGATTATTAGGCCGTCAGAACGCTATTCAGACGCTTCACGTAGGCGGCAGGGTCATCCAAGTGACCACCCTCGGCGATAATTGCCTGATCCAGCAGTATATGCGCTAACTGGCCAAACAGGTCGCCTTCAGCGCTCTCCAGGCGAGCCACCAGCGCATGGTCTGGATTAAGCTCCAGAATCGGTTTTACTTCGGGCAGCGGCTGACCGGCCGCTTCCATGATACGACGCATCTGGTAGCCCATCTCATGCTCAGGCAGCACGACGCAGGCGGGCGAATCAGTCAGACGGTGGGTGATTTTCACCTCCTGTACACCATCGCTTAGCGCTTCTTTAACACGCTTCACCAGATCCTCTTTGGCTTTAGCGGTCTCTTCCTGCGCTTTCTTCTCTGCTTCGTCTTCCACATCGCCAAGGTCAAGCTCGCCCTTGGCCACATCGGCAAAGGTTTTGCCATCGAACTCAGTGAGATGGCTCATCAGCCACTCATCGATACGGTCAGACAGCAGCAGGACTTCGATGCCTTTTTTGCGGAAGATCTCCAGGTGCGGGCTGTTTTTGGCCGCATTGAAGCTATCCGCCACCACGTAGTAAATCTTCTGCTGCCCCTCTTTCATGCGCTCAACATAGTCTGCCAGCGCATGCTCCTGGGCAGCCGTATCGGTATGGGTAGAGGCAAAGCGCAACAGGCCAGCGATTTTCTCGCGGTTGGAGGGATCTTCACCCGGCCCTTCTTTCAATACGCTACCGAAGGTATTCCAGAAAGTTTGATACTGCTCTTTATCTTTGGTCAGCTTCTTGAGCATATCCAATCCGCGCTTGGTCAGCGCCGATTTGATTTTATCGACCTTGGGATCCTGCTGGAGCAGTTCGCGAGAGACGTTAAGCGACAGTTCGCGGGTATCCAGCACGCCCTTGATAAAGCGTAGGTAGAGCGGCAGGAACTGTTCAGCGTCATCCATAATAAACACGCGCTGAACGTAAAGCTTAACGCCACGGGCACCGTCACGCTCAAACAGATCAAAGGGTGCGCGACCCGGCACATAAAGCAGGCTGGTATACTCAAGCTTGCCCTCGACCTTGTTATGGCTCCAGGTCAACGGATCCGAGAAATCGTGAGCAACGTGTTTGTAGAACGCTTTGTACTCGTCGTCGGAAACCTCACTTTTGGGGCGCGACCAGAGCGCCGTCGCCTCGTTAACGGTTTCCCAGGTAGTCACTTCACTACCCTCGACGGGGTTGCCCTCGTCGTCCTTCGCCGTTTCGGTTTTCGGCATGCGTACGGGCACTTCGATATGATCCGAGTACTTGCGCACCAAGCCCTGCAGCCGGTAGTCGTCGGCAAACTCTTTGGCGTCCTCTTTCAGGTGCAGCGTGATTTCCGTACCGTGCTGGGCACGCTCGATATCGGCAACGGTAAACTCGCCTTCCCCCTTTGAACGCCACTCAACGCCTTCGGAAGCCTGCGTGCCCGCCTTGCGGGTACGCACCGAAATCTCATCGGCGACAATAAAGCCCGAGTAGAAGCCTACGCCGAACTGACCGATCAGCTTGGCGTCTTTCTGCTGCTCACCGGAGAGCTGCTTGAGAAACTCAGCGGTACCGGAGCGCGCAATGGTGCCCAGGTTGGCGATTACGTCTTCGCGATTCATACCCACACCGTTATCACGCAAGGTGATGGTGTTGGCCTCTTTATCATGCTCGATTTCGATGCGCAGCTCACTATCACCTTCGTAGAGCGCGTCGTTATCCAGCGCCGCGTAGCGCAGCTTGTCACAGGCATCGGCAGCGTTTGAGATCAGCTCGCGTAGGAATATCTCCCGGTTGGAGTACAGGGAGTGAATCATCAAATTCAGCAGTTGCTTGACTTCCGTTTGAAAGCCTAGCGTCTCTTCATGGTTAGCTGATTTATCAGCCGCTTGTTCGTGGGTAGCTGTAGTCATGCGCTTATCCCTTGTGGCTCACGTTGGTCAATTGCCCCTCCGCCAGTGGGCAGGGGCATAAAAAGTCGTATCGTGAGCCTGATATGGGGTTAAGCCGCGCTTTTTCAAGCAGTCCAGAGTGAAGAAACAGCGTTAAGAGAAGGCATAAGCTAAGAGGGCGTCATGTCGGGATCGCTATATTTCCAGGCCCGATAGCCTTCCAGGCGCTGATCGATGCGATTGAGCAGCCAGCCGACAATCAGCACATCGTCAACGACACCGATAAGCAGCAGAAAATCGGGAATCAGATCAAATGGCATTACCAGGTAGCCCAGCGCTAATGCCATCATGCCAAATGCCGACCAGGGAATCGGTCGAAACTCACCACGGATCACATCACGGGTCATGGGAATAAACAGCTTTAATGCGCGCACAATACGTTTTGTCGCCCAAACGCGGGATTTGAGTCGACGCAGCAACCACCAAGTGGATAATGGAGCCATCGAAATTAGATCCTTTGAGTATCTAGGCTGTCAGATCATGACGGCTGGTATTCGTTCAGTGTAGCGGTTGCACCGCAATTTGCGTGGGCTACTTCAGAGCCCTGATTAAGTGACACCGATTTATAGAGAGAGAGCACCATGTTGGTTTCGCCATTTCGCCATACCGCCCGAGTGCTATGTACAGCACTACTGGCGAGCTTACCTGCGCTTTCGTGGGCTGCATCTGATAGTGAGTTACGCGACGCCCTTGCCGCTGCCCGCGAGCAGCAGTGGGCGCGTGTCGATGAGCGCTCAATTGCAGATCACCCGCTACGCGGCTACGTAGAATACCACCGCCTAAGGGAGCAATTGCCGAACGTCTCCCCTGGCAGAGTGCAGCAGTTTATTGATCAATACGCTGACTCTCCCTTAGCAGGCTGGATGCGTGGACAAGCGATTGCCAAGTATGGTCACGCGGGGCGCTATAGCGACCTACTCGCCGTCGCTGACGGTGAACCAGCGGGCACCGCGCGCCAGTGTTACTACTACACGGCGCTGCTCACGACTCAACCCCAGTTGGCGAGCGAGGCAGGGTTAGATTTATGGCGCGTAGGCAGCTCTCAACCTGACGCCTGCGATCCGCTGTTTGAGCGCCTGCGGGCCAACGGCACTATTGACGCCCCGGCAATTTGGGAGCGCAAAATGCTCGCCTGGCAGGCAGGAGAAACGCGCCTCTCAAACTACCTTGGCGGGCTATTAAGCGGCCAGTGGCAAACAGCCCTTGACACGGTGGAAAGCGTCAGCAATCGCAGCAGCGCCATTACTCAGGCACCCTCCTGCCTGGGCCCAGAGTGTGCCGCCACGGCAAGCTTCTACCGGGCCGCCATGCAGCGCTACACCCGCGAAGATACGCCAGCCGCCTTTGCTGCCTGGCAGTCACTCTCGGCGCGATTAAACCTACTCCTCAGCGACCGCCAAAGCATTGAGGAGGAGCTGGCCTTTTATGCCCTGGTGCGCAATGTGCCGGGCACGCTCAACTGGGTAGATAGCGTACTACCAACGCTTGAAAGCGAGCGCGTTTTAGAGCTGCGTGTTCGCCAGGCGCTGGCGAGCCGCGATTGGAACGGGGTCATCCACTGGATTGCTGAGATGCCCCTCAATCAGCAGGAGAATAGCCGTTGGCAGTACTGGCTAGGCCGTGCCAATGGAGAGCTTGGCAATCAGCAAGCCGCCGAAGCTCGCTACCAGCAGGCTGCCCAGGATCGCAGTTTTTACGGCTTTGCGGCAGCAGAAAAGCTCGGCCAACCCTATCAGTTGAACCTTGAACGCAATCATTTTGACGAAGCGTCGCGTCAACGTATTGCCCAACTACCCGCCGTTCAGCGCACCGAGGCCTTGTTACGCATTGGCGAGGACGGTCTCGCCAACAGCGAGTGGCTGCACGCGGTACAGAGCAGCTCGCCGCAACAGGCACGCGCGCTTGCCGACTATGCTGCACAGCAGCAGTGGCATGCGCGCTTGGTGCAGACCACCATTGCCGCTGAAATGTGGGACGCTTTGGATTGGCGCTTCCCTCAGGCTTACCACGATAGCTTTCAGCACTGGGGCCGTATGACGGGCGTTGATCCCTACTTGTTGATGGCGATTACCCGGCGCGAGAGCGCTTACAACCCCAACGCCCTTTCACCCGCCGGAGCACGGGGACTTATGCAGCTAATGCCCGGTACCGCCAGCCAAGTCAGCCGCGAATTGGGCATTAGCGATCCTGGCCCCTACGGCGTACTCGACCCGGAGCTCAATATCCGCCTGGGTAGCACTTACCTGCGCGACAAGCTGCAGCGCTACCAGGGCAATCGACTGGCCGCCGCAGCGGCTTATAATGCGGGCCCTGGCCGCGTCGATCAGTGGCTGGGGGACGGAGTAGAAGCCTTTGACCTTTTTGTTGAGAGTATTCCCTTCCGCGAAACCCGCGACTACGTGCAGGCAGTGCTTAGCTATCGGGTGATTTTTGAAAGCCTCGCTAACGGTGGCAGCAGCGAAGGCGTTTCACTGCTTAGCGATAACGAGCAGCAGGTACGCTACGACCGGGCGCTCCTTGCCCGCCGCTAAACCGCATCCTCTGCTTTAGATTGACACCAACGCCCGGTTTATACCGGGCGTTGCGTTAATGCCAAGCGAATACCAAACACCACCAATACACTGCCTGTCGCGGCATTAAGCACTTGCGCAAAACGTGCGTTAGCCAACCATTTGCCGGCGCTCCCCACCATCATCACTACACTGATTTGCCAGATATTAGCGATGATAAAGTGCACCCCCGCCAGCCATAGCGATTTCAGTAAAGCAGGGTCGCCGGGAGCGATGAACTGAGGCAAAAAGGCCATATAGAAGACTACCGTTTTAGGGTTCAACACATTGGATAAAAAACCCTCTTTGACCGGCTGCCAGCGCGAAACGGTCGGCATACCTTGTAGCATTCCATTAACGGGCAGCGGCTGTCCCCGCCGCGCCGCTAACAAGCTGGTAATGCCCAGCCAGATGAGATAACCCGCCCCCACCAACTTCAGCATATGGAACGCCCAGGCCGATTGCAGCAGGATCAGCGAGATACCCAATGCAGAAATCGTGGCATGTACAAACAGGCCGCAGCAGATAGCTAAACTCGTGGTGACGCCATCACGGATACCTCCGCGCGCCGTGTTACGAATCACCAGCAGTGTATCGACACCGGGGCTGATCGTTAACAGCGTGATCGCCACCAAAAAGGAAATAAACTGCGCATCAATAAAACCCAACTCGATCATTTATGCCTGCTCGCAACGAAATAAAAAATCTTAGGAATGTCGCTGGACGACAGCCGTGTTTACATCTAGAGTAATTGTAGCGGGTGAACAATTGAGTTGCCCGTGATTACTAAGCACGTTAAGGAAATAGAAAATGGCAACTGGCACTGTTAAGTGGTTCAACGACACTAAAGGCTTCGGCTTCATCTCTCCTGATGACGGCGGAGACGATCTGTTCGCCCACTTCTCCGAAATTCAAGCTGAAGGCTTCAAGACCCTGCAAGATGGTCAAAAAGTCAGCTTTGAAGTGACTCAGGGTAAAAAAGGCCTTCAGGCTTCCAACATCCGCCCAGCTTAATTGCTAACGGATGGACAAAGGCCCGCAAATGCGGGCCTTTTTTATTGCCTAACGGCAATCACTCAAAGCGTTACCTCTCACTCTGAGGCTCACCGGCATCGTCGGTTTCCTGGCTACTTGCTGAGCTATCAAGCTCGCCTGACGGTTCAACTACCGCGCCACTCTCGGCCTCTCGATTTTCCAGCTCTTGAAACTGCTCTTCGAGCCGCTGTTGTGCCTCTTCAAAGCGGCGTTCGGTATCCTCAATCAAGGCGTCAACATCGGTTGCCTCGCGATCATCTTGCAACGGTGTCCGCTCTGGCAAACTGCTTTCGGTGTCCCAACTCGGCGAGACGTCCTCACTTTCCATCGGCTCCAAACTCGGCGCCTGCTGCTCTACCTCCTGAAACTGCTCTTCTAACCGCTGCTCGGCCTCTTCAAAACGGCGTTCGGTTTCAGCAATAATGTCATCTACATCGGAGCGTGTCGCTTCACCTGGCATGGCACTCTCTTCATCGAGTGCATCTTCAGGACTCGCTGCCAGCGTATCTTCTCCGGCTTCAACCTCTTCCCCGCCAGCCGTTGCAACGTCACTGGATGAGGTGTCGTCAGGCTGAGTGTCACTCTCTAGCGCTTCCGCCCGTTCAAGTTCTTCAGCGGCTTGACGTGCTTCAATATCATCCTCTACCTCGTCGGGAGTGGATATATCTGCTGAATTTTCAGCCGCCTCCGGCGCCTCTTCTTCGCCAGCCCCCTCATCCCGTGTCGTTGCTTCGTCCGTCACCGCAGAATTATCATCGGTTGTCACGGTGGGATCTTCCTGGGAATCACCGCAGGCACTCAACAGTAGTGCCACGGCGGCGAGCGCGGGTATCCACACGCGATTTGCCATTTAATTCTTCTCCTATATAACGTTAAAAATCTGAGTCATGATCAAAGCAATCATCAACAGAGCTACGGTTGACTGGTCGAGGAGAGCAGCGGGCACTCCTCAGGTAGTAACACACGCAGCGCGAGGGGCACGACTTCCGCGCAGAACCGATCATAGTAGCGCGCCTCGCCATCCAGCGTGAGTGGCCATGGCGAATCGTTTCCCTGGGTGGTTAACGTCAGTTGGGTCGTGGTGAAATAGCGCACAAACCGCCCATCATAAGGAAAACTTTGCAGCTCGCTAATCAGCTTGGTCAGCTCCGTTACCGACCGAAAGTCTTTCACCAACAGTACGTCCAACCGGCCATCGTCCAGCTTGGCACGTGGTGACAATACCTGCCCACCACCTGATTGGCGGCCATTGCCCAGCGCCAGGAGCAGTAACGACGCGCTCTCCTCTTTTTCATCCCAATGCAGCGTGCCGCGGTAGCTGCGGTGGCGCCAGGCTTTTAGCGCCCCCATTACTGAATAGGCCCCGCCACCCAGCAGCCGCTTTAAGGTTTTGGGTGTTGATGACGTCACTTCAGCGCCAAACCCGCCGGTGGTCATATTGATATAGTAGCTGGTGGCAGTTTCGCCTCCAGAGCCTGCAGTGACGCGCACGACATCAATGGGATAGGCGCTTAACTCCCGAGCAGCGGCCAGAGCGGCCGCTGGCTCCAGCGGCAAGCCAACGGAAGTAGCAAAATCATTGGCACTGCCCAGGGGCACAACGCCCAACACAGGCCGTCGGTCATGGGGCAAACGCATCAGTCCGTTCATCACTTCACTGACGGTGCCGTCGCCCCCGCAGGCAATCACATGGGTAATGCCCATCGCATCAGAGTGCTCAGCAATGTCAGCAGCGTCGCCCCCTTCCCAGGTAGCGCGAACAGTAATCAGCATCCCTGCCCGGCGCTGTTCATCGACTGCTTCACGCAATGCCGGATTACCGGCGGATTTACCATTGATAATCAGTAAATAGTGTTGCTGAGAGTCTGTCACTGTTGTTATTCCTTTCCTTAGAATACATATTTAATAGCAATACCTTATGCCAATGCCTTCTCGACCACCTCGTAAACATTTGAAGAGAGTGGCTGCGCTTTAATCCGCTCAAGCTCCGACCGCATCAATGCTTGGCGGGTTTCATCAAAGCGCTGCCAGCGGGTTAATGGTGTAATCAGCCGTGCGGCAATTTCCGGGTTAAGCCGATTGAGTTCAATGACCACGTCAGCCAGCAGTTGGTAGCCTTGGCCATCCAAACGGTGGAAATTGACCCGGTTCTGAGCAAAAGCGCCGATCAGCGCACGGACTCGATTGGGGTTTTTAAGTGAGAAAGCAGGATGCTGCATCAGGTACTTCACCCGCTCAAGCACATCGGGCTGAGGGCGCGATACCTGGACGGTGAACCACTGATCCATCACCAACGGGTCATGGGCCCACTTCTCACCGAAGGTTTTAAGTGCTGGCGAGGCCAAATCATCGCGATCACTGTGCACCAGCAGGGTGAGCGCTTGACGCACATCGGTCATATTGTGGTCGGCGGCGAACTGCGCTTCACACAGCGCCAGGCCCTGCTCATCTTCAATCGACATCAGATAAGCCAGCGCCACGTTTTTCAGACTGCGCTGAGCTATTTGCTCCGGCGTCGGCGCGTACGCTTCATCTGACATATTGGCTTCGTAGATGGCGAGAAACTCATCGCTCAGCGCCATGGCTAACGACTGACGCACAAACTCCCGGGCCGCGTGAATGGCATCCACATCAACGATAGGCTGTTGCTCGGCGATATACGCCTCGGAGGGCAGCGTCAGCATCTCTGCCAACACTGCTTTATCGTTCATTGGCCCATTGAGCAGCGCTTTAAAGGCATCCACTACGCGACTATCCATGACCTTTTCCACGCCATTTCGGTGAGCGGCAATCAGGTCATCCAGGGCCAACAGCGCCAATCGCTGACCGGCATCCCAGCGGTTGAAACCGTCGCTGTCGTGGGTCAACAAGAAGGCGAGATCTTCTCTGGAGTAGGGATAATGCAGCTTCACCGGGGCGGAAAATTCGCGCAACAAAGAGGGCACTGGCGCTTCAGCCACATCAGTGAACACAAAGGTCTGCTCATCTTCGCGCAGATGAATCACCGCATCTTTGCCGATCTTTTCACCATTGAGCGTCAGGGTAAGATCCTGGCCGGATTTGGTACCCACCAATCCCATGCGTACCGGAATATGCAGCGGCAGCTTATCGTGTTGGCCAGGTGTTGCAGGCGTACGCTGACGCAGCGTTAAGTGGTACTCACCCTGCACGTAATCGTACTCACCATGGGCATCGATATCCGGGGTTCCTGCCTGGGAGTACCAGCGCATAAACTGGCCGAAATCTTCACCGGAGGCTTCCGCCATACAGCCGACAAAGTCTTCAATGGTCACCGCTTGACCGTCGAAGCGTTCAAAGTAGAGATCGGAACCGCGACGAAAACTCTCCTCTCCCACCAAATTACGCAGCATCCGGACGACTTCAGCCCCTTTCTCGTAAATTGTCAGGGTATAGAAGTTGGTAATTTCAATATAGTGGTCGGGACGAATCGGGTGCGCCGTGGGCCCAGCATCTTCGGCAAACTGGGCGGTGCGGAAAAAGGAAACATCCTGAATGCGCTTAACCGGCGCAGAATTGGTATCCGCCGAAAAGCACTGGTCGCGAAAGACGGTAAAGCCCTCTTTAAGCGAGAGCTGGAACCAGTCGCGGCAGGTGACACGATTGCCCGACCAGTTGTGAAAGTATTCGTGGGCAACAATGCCTTCGACATTTTGAAAAGTCGCATCAGTGGCCGTTTTGGGGTGGGTCAATACCGCGGCGGAGTTAAAAATATTAAGCCCTTTATTCTCCATCGCCCCCATATTGAAGTCATTGACGGCCACGATCATAAACAGATCCAGGTCGTACTCACGGCCGTATGCCTGCTCGTCCCAAACCATGGCGCGCTTTAACGAGGCCATGGCATGCTCGGTTTTATCCAGATTCTCTTTTTCCACCCAAATCTGCAGCGTGACATCCCGCCCGCTCATGGTGGTGAAGTGATCCTCTACGCTATGCAGGTTGCCTGCCACCAGGGCGAACAGGTAGCAGGGCTTGGGGTGCGGATCCTCCCAGGTAACAAAGTGACGGCCGCCCTCCAGCTCGCCACGCTCAATCGGGTTACCGTTAGCGAGCAAAATCGGCTCGTGCTGCTGATCCCCGATCACGGTGACCTTAAAGATCGCCATGACGTCCGGGCGATCAGGGTAAAAGGTAATTCGCCGAAAGCCTTCGGCTTCGCACTGGGTGCAGTACATGCCGTTGGATTGATAGAGCCCCTCTAACGCCGTGTTCTCCTGCGGGGCAATCTCAACCTCGCTCTCCAACACAAAGCGCTCCGGCACTTGCGCAACACGCAGGCCTTCATCGTCTAGTTCATACGCAGCGGCATCCAGCGGCGTTGCATCGATCGCCAGGGAGATCAGTTTTAGGTGCTCGCCATTCAAGACGAGCGGTGCATCAGGAGCTGCCTCTGGATGCCGCTCCATCAACAGTCGCGCTTTCACTCGGGTCGCGGCGGGGTCAAGATCAAACGTCAGCTCGGTATGAGTTACCCGGTAGGCGGGCGGCTGGTAGTTACTTAAATAAACCGGCTGCGGATCAGACATAGTGCGTGACTCCTGTATAAAACGAATATTACATAATTAAAACGTTCGAAGACTAACTACCACGGGCTAGTCGCGGAAGTTATCAAACTGGAGCGGAAGATCCGGCCCCTCTTCGCCGCGCAGCAGCGCCATGACAGCTTGTAAATCGTCGCGCTTTTTCCCCGTGACACGCACCTTCTCACCCTGAATTTGCGCCTGCACTTTAAGCTTGCTGGCTTTGATGCGCTTGACGATGTCTTTGGCTTCTGCCGCGTCGAGCCCCTCCTTGAGAGCGACTTCCTGACGCGCTTTCACGCCGGAGAGCACCGGGTCTTGAATATCCATACAGCGGGCATCAATGCCCCGGGCGATAAGACGGGCGCGCAGTACATCGAGCATCTGCTTAAGCTGGAAATCGACTTCCGCTTCTAGCTGCACTTTGTCGCCTTCTAGGGTAAAGCTGGCGTCGACCCCTTTAAAATCAAACCGCGACTGCACTTCCCGGTTGGCTTGATCAACGGCGTTAGCGCCTTCGTGTTTATCGAACTCTGAGACAATATCAAATGAGGGCATGGTGTAATTCCTGGCAAGACATGACCCCCTATTCTAGAGCAGCCAGCCCCCCAGGGGCCAATTCTGTTGTTGTTTGTTGATTTTGAGAATGAATTATTAAGACAAAGGTTCACAAAACAGGGAAAATATCTATACAAAAATTATCTTCAAAGGCAGCCGTAAAGATGTTCAACCCTTTGCTGATAGCATAGGCTAGCGGTTTATAAAAGTGACTACTGTCTTTTATCAGGAGATACCATGAGTGACCGCGACACCCGCCACAAAGCCTCTATGGAGAAGCTTAAAGCGCGCGTAGAGGAGAAAGTCGCCAGTGCCAACGAGCAACGGGGCCTCATCATTGTTAACACCGGGAACGGAAAAGGTAAAACAACCGCTGCCTGGGGCACGGTCACCCGCGCTTTGGGCTATGGCTATAAAGTAGGCGTGGTGCAGTTTATCAAGGGATTGTGGGAGTGCGGTGAGCGCAATCGATTGGAGGAGGATGCCAATCTAGAGGTGGCCATCATGGCGACCGGCTTCACCTGGGATACGCAAAATCGCCAAGCAGACACCGACGCCTGCCAAGCCGTATGGAAAGAGGCTGAGCGTATGCTGGTGGATCCGGCAACCTATCTGGTGGTACTCGACGAAATCACCTATATGCTCAAATTTGGCTATCTGGAGATCGAAACCGTTAAACGGGCGCTGGAGAATCGCCCTGTTGAGCAGACAGTGATTATTACCGGCCGCAACGCTCACCGCGAACTCGTCGCCATGGCCGATACGGTGACCGAAATGCAGGAAGTGCGCCATGCCTTCAACAGCGGCCTTAAGGCACGCCGCGGGATCGACTTTTAAATACCCACCATCTACGCAAAAGGGGCAACTAAGTTGCCCCTTTTGTTTCATCTACTCATCTGCTCACTAACAGTGACCAGCGCGCTAACCGCTCTTAACTATCGAAGGGATTACGCAGCACGATAGTTTCCATGCGGTCTGGGCCGGTGGAGATAATATCGATGCTGGTACCTACCTGCTGTTCGAGATAGCTGATATAAGCTCGGGCATTAGCGGGTAGATCCTCTACCTTTTTAGCGCCTAGGGTCGACTCTTTCCAGCCTGGCAGGTCTTCGTAAAGCGGCTCGACAGCTTCGTAGCCTTCCGAATCCACCGGTGTTTCCAGCACGTCGCCATCTTTACTGCGATAACCAACGCAAACGCGGATATTTTCCAGGCCATCCAGCACGTCCAGCTTGGTCAGGCAGATCCCGGAGACCGAGTTGATCTGCACCGCGTGACGCAGTGCCACGGCGTCAAACCAGCCACAGCGGCGGGCACGACCGGTGGTAGCACCAAACTCATGGCCACGCTCGGCAAGGTGACGGCCATCGACATCAAATAGCTCAGTGGGGAACGGGCCTGACCCCACACGGGTGGTATACGCCTTGGTGATACCCAGCACGTAATCCAGATAAAGCGGGCCGACGCCAGAGCCGGTGGCCGTGCCGCCTGCGGTGGTGTTGGAGCTGGTCACGTAGGGGTAGGTACCGTGGTCGATATCCAGCAGCGAGCCCTGAGCACCTTCAAACAGGATATTCTCACCGGCTTTGCGCAGGTCGTGCACCATGCTGACGGTATCGCACACCATGGGGCGCAGCTCTTCGGCCATCTGCATCGCGGTATCCAGCACTTCCTGGAAGTCGACTGCCGGTTCGCCGTGGTAATTCACCAGCACGAAGTTGTGGTAGTCGAGCACTTCGCCTAACTTGGAAGCGAAACGCTCGCGATGCAGCATATCGCCCAAGCGCAGGCCGCGACGGGCGACTTTGTCTTCGTAGGCAGGACCAATGCCCCGGCCAGTGGTGCCAATTTTGGCAATACCACGGGCTTTTTCACGGGCCTGATCCAGGCGCACATGGTAAGGCAGGATCAGCGGACAAGCTGGCGACAGACGCAGGCGCTCGCGCACCGGCACACCTTTGGCTTCCAGTTCACGAATCTCTTTGATCAGCGCTTCAGGTGAAAGCACTACTCCATTACCAATCACGCAGGTTTTGCCTGGGCGCAAAACGCCGGAAGGTATAAGGTGAAGTACGGTTTTTTCGCCGTCGATCACCAGCGTATGACCGGCGTTATGACCACCTTGAAAACGCACCACGGCGGAGGCGGATTCAGTCAGCAGATCAACAATTTTACCCTTGCCCTCGTCACCCCATTGGGTGCCCAGCACTACGACATTCTTACCCATTATGATGCACTCGTCTCTTGTGTCAGGGCCGTTGGCTGCCAACGGCCGTCGATAAGCTCAAGACGGCGGTCACACTCATGCTCCGCCGGCCCAGTACGCTGCCCTGGCAGCGCTTGAATCACGCGTTCACCCTGCTCACGCAGCGCGACAATGGCAGCGTTGAGCGACGCATCCTGCGTAGCGGGCGACCAAATAGCCCCACGACTCGGGGATGCCGGCGCCAGCGATGCCAACTGCTTCAGATCCATTGAGAAGCCAGTGGCCGGGCGGGCACGGCCAAAAGCCCGCCCGGTATCATCATAACGCCCGCCTTTAGCCAGCGCATGGCCATAGCCCGGCACATAGGCGGCAAACATCATACCCGTGTGGTATTGATAGCCGCGCAGCTCCGCCAAGTCAAAGTAGAGTGATACATCAAAGCGTGCCAGCACGCCTTGATAAAGCGCATCCAATTGATCCAGTGCCGCTGTCACCGAGGCGGGCGCCCCGGCAAAACGCTCCCGCGCCTGAGGCAAAATATCCGCGCCGCCATGCAGTTCGCCCAAGGCCAATAACATATCCGCCAAGGCCGGGTCGCTGACACTGGCGTCTACAAGCTGCGCCAGTTGAGTGGGCGACTTTAGCGCTAACGCCTCAAATAGCGCCCCCTCTTGCTCATCGCTGAGCGCTGCGGCTTCAACAAGGCTGCGGTAGATGCCGATATGCCCAAGCGCCAGGTGAATCTCTTCCGCACCTGCGGCTTTCATACTGGCCAGCGCCAGGTGAATAATTTCACTGTCTGCCTCAAGCCCTGCATGACCAAACAACTCAGCACCCACCTGCACTGGACTACGGCCACCCTGATGCTGGTCTGCCTTAGCACGCAGCACGTTAGTGCAGTAGCAAAGACGCACCGGCCCCTGACGTTTTAGCGAGTGGGCGTCCATCCGCGCCACTTGCGGCGTAACGTCCGCCGAGGCGCCCATCATGCGACCGGTTAACTGGTCGGTTAGCTTGAAAGTCTGAAGATCCAGATCCGTACCGGTGCCGGTTAATAGGGAATCTAGAAACTCCACCGGTGGCGGCATGACCTGGTCATAGCCCCAGCAGTGGTAAAGATCGAGCAGCGCACGGCGCAGCTCTTCCATACGGCTTGCCTGAGGCGGAAGCACCTCATCCATGCCGTCGGGCAGCAGCCAGCGGTCAGCGATGGTCATGTGAACAGTCCTGCAAGACGATGAAGGCCCAGCACATTCAATCAGTAACGTCGCATGATTATTGGCGACATTAACGTTAAACAAGGGCCACAAAAAAACCGGGCGACGCCCGGTTAATGAATTCTATCACGTTTATTGGCCGGGTGAACCCCGCCTGGCCACAGGAATGGCGAGACGAGGAACACCCGCAAAAAACGACTTACTCGCTGTCGCTTTCATTACCTTCTGGCGTAGGATTACGCAAATAGCGGAAGAAATCGCTACTGGGCTCCAGCACCATTAGATTGCCATCATCAGAGAAACTCTCACTGTAGGCATTCAGACTACGCCAGAAAGAGAAGAACTCCTGATCCTGACCATAGGCTTCTGAGAAGATCGCAGCGGCCTGGGCATCACCCTCACCACGCAGCGTCTCGGAGCGCTCATTGGCCTGAGCAAGCAGAACCTGACGGCGACGATCCGCATTGGCGCGAATACGCTCAGCCTCTTCCTGCCCCTGAGCTCGCCACTCACGGGCTTCGCGCTCACGCTCTGAACGCATGCGCTCAAACACAGCGGCCGATACATCTTCCGGCAAGTCGATGCGCTTGATGCGAATATCGCGAATGGCGACCCCAAGCTCTTCACGCATAAGCGCATCGAGTTCTTCGGTGGGGCCCGTCATCAGATCATCGCGGCGCTCAGCAATAATCTCTTGAAGATTCAAGCGACCAAACTCATTACGCAGGCTCTCATCCACCCGCGGCTGAATCAGGCGAATAGCCATCAACTCGTCACCCGCCGTTGCCTCGTAGTAGCGGGTAGGATTGACCACCTGCCACTTAACGTAGGAGTCGACTATGACCGCTTTTTGCTCAAGAGTCAGGTAACGGCTGGTATCGGTGTCCAGCGTTAGGAGACGAACATCAAACTTACGGATCGTTTGCGCAATCGGCACCTTGGCGTGCAGGCCAGCCTGAATATCCTCTTCGATAACTTCACCAAAGCGCAGCTTAACAGCACGCTCGGTTTCATCTACCACGTACAGAGTGTTACTCGCCAGCCATGCAACGGCAGCCAGACCACCAACAATCAGCAGGGATCGATTATTAATCATTTACCGGCCCTCCCTGCGGATGGAGCTACTATTGGTATTTGATGAAGAGCTAGCGCTACCCTGAGTATTGCGCAAACGCTCAAGCACACTCGGGTCTAACTGTTCATCGCTATTGGCACTTCCGCTGGAAGCGTTGCTGCGGTTACTGCTGCCACCTCTAAGCTGATCTAGCGGCAGATACATCAACGGCGCGTTTTCGCTCACGTCCAGCAACACCTTAGGTGTTTTGCCGAACACTTCTTCCATTGTGTCCAGATACATGCGCTCACGCATGATCTCCGGTGCGTTGGTGTACTCAGAAAGCAGCGAGTTAAAGCGGTTGGCTTGACCCTGCGCTTCAGCGACCACCGATTCACGATACCCCTGGCCTTGCTCAACAATACGCTGCGCCTGACCTTGCGCCTCAGGAATAATCGCGTTGGCGTAAGCAATACCCTGGTTGATAGTACGCTGGCGATCTTCACGGGCACGGATAACGTCATCGAAGGCATCGATCACTGGCGCAGGGGCCGAAGTGGACTCGATGTTGATGGTTTGCAAACGAATACCGGCACCGTAGTTATCCAGGTAAGTCTGCAGACGACTGGCGACCGAGCTACCCAGAATCTCACGACCCGAGGTAAGAATATCGATCATATCGGTACCACCTACGACGTGACGCAGCGCCGAATCCAGCGCGTTCTCAATCGAGACAGCAGGATCACGTACGTTGAGTACAAAATCACGCGGGTTAGCCACTTGGTACTGAGCAGAAATTTCCACTTCGACAATGTTTTCGTCACGCGTCAACATCGACTGTGTCTGCGACAGCGAGCGTACACGGGTCACATTGACCATACGCACATCGTCAATCAGCGGCGGATTCCACTGAAGGCCTGGATTGACAACATCTTGGTATTCACCAAAACGAAGCACAACACCACGCTCGGATTGATCCACCAAGTAGAAGCCCATCGCGGCCCAGATTGCCAGCGCAACGATAATCAGAAGGCCTGGAAGTGCAAAGGGGTTGCGGTTTTTATCACTACCGCCACCGCCGGTTTTCCTGCCACCGCCTTTTTTGCCCCCACCCAGCATACTGTTGAGCTTGTCCTGAAACTTCTTCAGCGCTTCATCCAAGTCAGGCGGGCCTTGGTTGTTGCCCCCTTTATTGCCATTGTCGCCGCCACTGTTATTACCACGGTTTCCATTACCATCGTTTCCGCCGCGTCGGCCGCCACTACTCCAAGGGTCGTGCTGGTTGCCACCACCAGGCTCATTCCAGGCCATACTTCTTCTCCACTAAGGGTATTCGCTCACGCATCTGGCTTCGTCGATCAACGAAGCGCTGGTGTTTTGATATTATTGCTCTTTAAATCTTGTACCATTTTTATACAAAACCAGATACCGACAGCGTACTAGACATTATACGGTGAGGCTACCAATCTTCAGTTTCCTGCAACGCTTCAGGTAAATAGGTATTGGCACGCTCGCCCAGTTGAGCCATTAGCTGGTTAAAATCGCGACGCGGCAAACGCACATCCAGCACCGAGTGCCCCTGCTCATCAAAGGCTTCCTCGCGAACGGCATTCAGCTCATGCAGACCTGCGCGAAGCTTACCTTGCTCTGGCGTAAGCGTCAGCGAAAAACCTATGACATCGTTGGCCAGGCGCTCACTCAGCGCGTCATGCAACAGTTCTAAGCCCTGCCCCTGCTGGGCTGATAACCAAACAACTTCGGGCATGCCGTGGCCATCGCGCTCTATGCGTGGGGCGCTATCGAGCTTATCAATTTTATTCATGACTTTGAGCACCGGCACATCATCGGCGCCAATCTCTTTGAGCACTAGCTCCACCTGTTCCACGTTTAATTCGCGGTCAGGGTCTGCGGCATCGATCACATGTACCAGCAGCGACGCCTCCGAGGCCTCCTGTAGCGTCGCTTGAAACGCCTCAACCAGCTTGTGCGGTAAGTGGCGAATAAAGCCGACGGTGTCAGCCATCACCACGGGGCCCACGTCTTCAATCTCAAGTCGTCGTAGGGTAGGGTCAAGTGTCGCAAACAACTGGTCGGCTGCATACACCTCGGAATTGGTCAAAGCGTTAAACAGGGTCGACTTACCGGCGTTGGTATACCCCACCAGCGATACGCTATGAATTTCCGCACGCGCTCGCGCGCGGCGATTCTGGTCACGCTGACTGCGTACTTTATCGAGCCGCTTATGGATCGACTTGATCCGCCCGCGGAGCAGGCGGCGGTCGGTCTCTAACTGTGTTTCACCTGGGCCGCGCAGGCCTATCCCGCCTTTTTGGCGCTCTAGGTGTGTCCAACCCCGCACTAGGCGAGTCGACATATATTCAAGCTGAGCAAGCTCTACCTGCAGCTTACCTTCGTGGGTTCTTGCCCGCTGCGCAAAGATATCGAGGATAAGACCGGTACGGTCAAGTACTCGGCACTTGAGCTCTTGCTCAACATTGCGCTCTTGAGAGGGACTTAAACTATGGTTGAAGATCACCAGTTCTGCCTCGTGAGCCGCAAGCAGTGCCCGCAGCTCTTCCAACTTACCTGACCCAATAAAGGTGCGCGAGTCAGGTCGGTGGCGGCTAGCAGTGAGTAGAGTCGCAGGCTCTGCACCAGCAGAGCGTACGAGCTCTAAAAACTCACCCGGGTCTTCACGTTTTTGTTCATCATGAAAATCGACGTGAACAAGAACTGCCGTTTCACCGGCGTCTGGGCGTTCGAAAAACAATCAATACCTCGTGGACTCTCTTGCTTCTCCAGCGGTGTTAAATCTCCGCATCCTGCTCTGCCGGGTCTTGCGCAGGCAAGCGTACGTTACGAGACGGAACAACCGTAGAAATAGCGTGTTTGTAAACCATCTGACTGACGGTATTGCGCAGCAGGATAACAAACTGGTCAAACGATTCGATCTGGCCCTGCAGCTTAATGCCATTGACCAAAAAGATTGAGACCGGAATGCGCTCCTTGCGCAGAATGTTCAAGTACGGGTCTTGAAGGGACTGCCCTTTGGACATGTTGCTCTCCCTAAAACTGTCGTTGGGGGTTAATTATCAAATGGCGTGCCCTACTGGTGCTACGCCGCACTATTTATTACTGCCCGGAAGGCCGAATGATGCCCGAAGAGCCTAGTGATAATCGAAAGGCCAATCACTCAGCCAATCGAAAACACATCTACTAAGTTACTATCTTAGCGGACTATCTTACGCTAAGCACCGCTGTCACGCACGAGTTTCAGCACCTGATCCAGTGCATCCGAGCGCTGTGAATCTACCCAGTTAAGTTCTGGCCAGCTTCTCAACCAAGTTAGTTGTCGTTTGGCCAGCTGACGAGTGGCAATGACGCCTCGCTCAACGAGCGTGGCATAGTCATACTCACCTTCCAGGTATTCCCACACTTGGCGATAACCAACACTCTTCATCGCCGGCAGGCCTAAATGTAAGTCGTTACGCTTTTTGAGGGCGGCGACTTCATTTATCAAGCCCTCACCCAACATTACTTCGAAACGCTGAGCAATACGTTGATGCAGCAAGCTGCGATCACTGGGTGCCAACGCTATGGACAACACGCGCCAGGGAAAGGTTTCCGGCTGTTGCTCCGCCCAGAGTTCACTCATTGGCCGCCCACTGGCGAAGTACACCTCCAGGGCACGCATAAGACGTTGCGGGTCATTAGGATGAATGCGCTGGGCAGACACCGCATCCACTTCCGCGAGCTGTTTATGCAGTGAGATTAGCCCCTCAGCCTGCCACTGGGCTTCAAGCCGTTGGCGAATCGCCGGATCTGCAGACGGAAGATTTGCAACCCCTTCGACCAGCCGTTTGTAGTAGAGCATAGTACCGCCAACCAAGAGTGGCACCCTGCCCGCCGCGCTGATTTGTCGCATAAGCGAAAACGCATCTACCCGAAAATCAGCGGCTGAATAAGGTTCTGCTGGGTCACGGATATCGATCAGATGATGGGGCGCACGGGCAAGCTCCGCCGCGCTGGGTTTGGCACTGCCAATATCCATACCGCGATACACCATGGCCGAATCAACGCTAATCAGCTCATGCCCCAGGCGCTCGTGCAGTGCCATTGCGGTATCGGTTTTCCCGGCGGCCGTCGGGCCCATTAAAAAGATCGCCCAGGGGCGCGTATCAGCCATGCGTTTCCATCAGGTAAGAAAAAGGGTGATTGCTATTGTCTGCGCAGCTACTGTCCACGCAAGAACAGCCGATCGAGCGCTTTTAGCCCCATCTGCGTCCAGGTAGGACGGCCATGATTACACTGGTCGCTGCGCTCGGTGCGCTCCATATCGCGTAGCAGCGCGTTCATTTCATCAATCGTTAGCCGCCGGTTGGCGCGCACACTGCCATGGCAAGCCATGGTGGAGAGCAGTTCATGCAAGCGAGCCTCGACTTGGTGGGTACGCCCATACCGCGCCAGCTCTTCCAGCATCTGGCGTACCAGCGCTTCAGGGTCAGCCTGGGCAAGCAAGGCGGGCAATTGACGTACCAGTAGCGTTTCTGGCCCGGCGATATCCAGCTCAATACCCAGCTTGGCAATCGCTTCTTGCTCGCTCTCTGCGGTGGCCACTTCAGCCCGGCTGGCGGCGATGGAAACGGGCACGAGCAGCGGTTGCGCATCCAGCCCTTTCGCCGCGGCCAGCTGAGCTTTCATGCGCTCATAGACAATGCGCTCGTGAGCGGCGTGCATATCCACCAACACCAAGCCCTCTGCGTTCTGGGCAAGAATATAAATACCGTGTAACTGCCCCAAGGCAAACCCCAGCGGCGGCGGCGCAGTGGGGTCGTTATCGGGCATCGCCAGGGGCGCTTCACGCACCTCACCACCTCGCTGGGGAGCGCTCGGCTGTGGCGTTAACAGGGTCTCTTCATGATTGGGGTGGAGCGCCTGATAGCCCTGCATAAAGCGACGCACTCGCTCGGCACCTGGGTGGCGATCCGGCGAGTGGGTCAGCGCAATCCCCTGCTGCTGCCAGCGGGGCTGTTCGGCGCCCGCTTCTGAAGCTTCGCCCTGTGGCGATGCGCCCGGTGTATCAGCTACCTCAGCCTCACCCTCCTCTGCGCTCTCGGCGGGTTTAGCGGACGCCAGGGAGTGGTGGAGGCTGGAGTAGAGAAAATCGTGCACCATGCGACCATCACGAAAGCGCACTTCGTGCTTGGTGGGGTGAACGTTGACGTCCACAACGTCTGGATCGAGCTCCAGATAGAGCACAAACACCGGATGACGACCGTTAAACAGAACATCGCGGTAGGCTTGCCGCACCGCATGGGCAACTAGGCGGTCACGCACCACGCGTCCGTTAACGAAGAAGTACTGCTGGTCGGCCTGGGAGCGCGAGTGGGTGGGCAGGCCCACCCAGCCACTTAGCCGCAAACCGCCCGCTTCGCGCTCAATGTAGCGGGCGTGCTCGATAAAGTTCTTACCCAACAGTGAGGCAATCCGCCGCTCCCGGGCCGCCGCTGAGTGGCCCGCTGGCAGCTGATGAATGACTTTTTGGTTATGACGCAACACCCAGGCAATATCGTAGCGGGATAACGCCTGACGGCGAAACGCCTCTTCGACATGGGCAAACTCAGTCTTTTCTGTGCGCAGAAACTTGCGCCGAGCGGGAGTATTAAAAAACAGGTCGCGCACGCCGACGCTAGTACCTCGGGGGTGTGGTGCGGGGGTCACCCGTGCATCCATGCCCCGCCCTTCTGCCACCACCCGCCAGCCATGGCGGGGGTCGTCTTCGGCATTGGAGATCAACTCCAGCCGGGAGACGGAGCTGATCGACGCCAGCGCCTCGCCGCGAAAGCCCAACGAGCTAACGCCTTCCAAGTCCTCCAAACTGCCGATCTTACTGGTGGCATGGCGGGCCAGAGCCAGCGGTAAATCCTCTTCGCCAATACCGATGCCGTCATCGCGCACCTTAATCAGCCGCGCTCCGCCCTGCTCAATTTCCACTTCAATGCGCTGGCTACCCGCGTCGATAGCGTTCTCTATCAGCTCTTTGGTCACCGATGAAGGACGCTCAACCACCTCACCGGCGGCAATCTGGTTGGCCAGCCGTGGGTCGAGTACCTTTATGCGCGGTACGGTAGCGGTCATATCAGTCACGACAAAACCTCATGAGCGGGGTATCTGTAACACTTGGCCTACGCGGATCACGTCACCATTCAAATCATTGGCCTGCTTCAGTTGATTCACCGGCACGCCGTGGCGCACGGCAATCGCGGACAGAGTGTCCCCTGACTGAATGCGGTACTCGTTACCCGACGGCTGGCGCTGATTATCACGCTGCCAGGCTAGCAGACTGGCTGGCGGTGGGTAGCGCTGGAAATGGTCGCGTAAGCCACTGAAAATCGCCTGGGAAAGTCCTGACTGGTGCACCGGGTCACGCAAACGGCGCTCTTCGTCAGGGTTGGAGATAAAGCCAACCTCGATCAACAGCGAGGGGATATCGGGAGATTTAAGCACCATAAACCCCGCCTGCTCTACCCGGGACTTATGCAACCGGTTAATTCGCCCTAACTGCTCTAACACCTGCCCACCGATAGAGAGCGAATCGTTTAGGGTCGCGGTCATGGTCAAGTCCAACAACACACCACGCAGCACCTGGTCTTTATCACGTAAAGAGAGGTTGCCATCGACACCGCCGATAAGGTCGGAGCGGTTCTCACTATCCGCCAGCCACTGGGCGGTTTCCGAGGTGGCGCCGCGCTGAGAAAGCGCATAGACCGAGCTCCCTTGGGGTCTTGGGCTGGTGAAAGCATCGGCGTGTATCGAGACAAAAAAGTCGGCTTTCTGCTCACGTGCCAGTGCGGTACGCTGACGCAACCCTATATAGTAGTCACCATCCCGCACCAGCACGGCTTTAAAGCCCTCAGTACCGTTCACTTCAGCGGCTAGGCGACGGGCAATTTCCAGCACTACGTCCTTTTCCCGTGTGCCTGAAGGGCCAATCGCCCCCGGGTCTTCACCACCATGACCGGCGTCGACGGCAATAATAATATCGCGCCTTGGGTGCGGCTTGGCTTCCTGCACTTCTGTCGGCGCTGCCTCGCTAGGCGGCGCCACGCTGTCCGACAGCTGGCCTTGAGCAGATGCCCGCTGGGCCTGAATTTCCTGATCCCGAATCATCGCCTCAATGGGGTCAATCGGATTCTCGACGGCACTCTCACCAGGGTATTCGAGATCAACGACCAGTCGGTGACCGTACTGGTCGTTAGGTGTCAGGGTAAAATGGCGTGGCTCAATTTCTCGATTGAGCTCAAGCACTACCCGCAGGCCCCCACCCTCCCGCACGCCGGTACGCACCGAGGTAATGGCACTGTCATGCAAAGGCAGCGTACTGGGGTCGGTATCCATTTGGGTATCATCCAAATCAATCACCAACCGCGCCGGATTCTCCAGCGAAAACACGTTGGCATTGGTCGCAGCGGAGAGGTCAAATACCAGCCGAGCATGATCCGGCGCCGCCCAAAGACGCATGCTCTCTACGCTGGACGCTTGAACATTAACTGCTGCCAGGGCAAAAAAACTGGCGGCCAATAAGCGATATGCACGTGCCGCTATGCCCTTTATTTCCATTGAATCACACCACTCTCCAACTGGTCGGAACTTAGCTTACTTGCTTTACTTAGCTGACCCTGCAAGGCAGCCAATATACGTTCACCTTGGTCATTACCCGCGGCCAGGGAGACTAAACGCCCCTGATCCATTACTTCCAAGGTTAGGCGAAGGTCAGGCGCTGGCAACCATCCTTCACCTCGGCTGGGCCACTCAATAATGCTCAGCGCATCGTCGGCCAGCACGTCACGACCACCTATAAACTCAAGCTCTTCCGGATCCGACAAACGGTACAAATCCAGATGGTAAACCCGCTGGGATCCCAACTCGTAAGGCTCTACCAAAGTATAAGTGGGGCTTTTAACCGCACCGAGATGGCCGTAAGCGCGCAAAATGCCCCGAGTCAGGGTGGTTTTTCCGGCACCCAGCTCACCCTCTAGATAGACGAGCCCGCGTCCTTGCAACGCCTGCCCGAGTGCTTCGCCAAAGGCGACCTGGGCCTCTTCACTGTCTAATTGCACCTGCATGTGGGCTGCCTTCACGGATTAATCAATTTTCGCGCATAGGATGCCAGATCGCTGGCCAGCAGGCCACGCTCGCCTTCCTCCTCGGCTGCGCGATCTGCCGCTAGCGCATGCACCATGGCACCCAGCCAGGCACTAAACTCTATGTCGCCACGCTGCGCAATCAGCGCGCCCAGCATGCCACTGAGTACATCACCCATGCCGCCGCTGGCCATACCCGGGTTACCGTAAGGGCACACGACCAAGCCAGTGGGGCCAGCGATTAAGCTGCCCGCGCCCTTTAGAATCACCACGCCACCCCGGGCCCGTTGCAGCGCCTGGGCAGCAGCGGGCCTATCAGACTGGATATCGGCAACGGAACAGCTTAATAGTCGTGCGGCTTCACCGGGGTGTGGTGTCAATATCCAGTTATCGCGACGCACATCCGGCCACTGAAGCGCCAATAGGTTCAGTCCATCGGCATCCACCACCAGCGGTTTGTCTGCCTGCAGCGCACTCTGCAACACAGCCTGCCCCCAGGCAGCCTGACCCAGCCCAGGGCCGACCACTATGACATCAGCGTTCTTGGGCAACTCAACAGCCTCAGCGCCACCACGTATGCCATGTGCCATCACTTCTGGGCAACGCATCAAACTGGCGACAATATGCTCAGGCGCCGTCGCCAAACTCACTTTACCCGCTCCCAAACGCGCAGCAGCCTGACAGGCCAGTAACGCGGCCCCGCCAAAACCGAGGGCCCCGCCCATCACCAGCACGTGCCCCATGTCGCCTTTATGGCTGGTACGCAGGCGGGGTGCAAACGCCGCTGCCAATAGCGAATCATCCAGTCGCCAAGCCGTGGGGAGGATATCGAAATAAGCCTGGGCTTTGACGCCCAAGGGGCGAAAATCAATCTCGCCGGTATAAGCCGGCGCATCCCCCGTATGCAGCCCCACCTTATCACCGATAAAAGTCACCGTGCAGGCGGCCTTTACTGCAATACCTGGCACATCGCCAGTATCGGCGACCAGGCCTGAAGGAATATCAATCGCCAGCACCGGCTGATCTGACGCATTGATCATTTCAATAGCGCGCTTGAAGCGCCCCTCGACTTCGCCAGTCAATCCGGTACCCAGCAGCGCATCGACGATCACTTCACCGGTGAGTTCAATACCGGCATGCCACTCCTCGCAGCCTACCCCCGCGGAGGTGGCTAACTCAGCGGCACGCGCCGCGGCACCGCTCAGCTCGTCAACGCTCTTGAGCGTTATCCGCTGCACTTTCAGGCCAGACTGCATGGCCAGCGCGGCCAGCACGTGACCATCGCCACCATTGTTCCCGCCTCCACACAACACAGTAATACTGCGTGCCTGAGGCCAACGGGAGCGGAAGCTGTGCCAGGCACTTGAGGCGGCGCGTTGCATCAATGCAAAGCCATCGATACCCCCGGCGATCGTGCGCCGATCGAGCTCCTGAACCTGGGCTGCTTTATAGAGGGGGCGTAGCATGGAAGTATTCGAGACTGTCACGATCGCTCCTTTCACATGTTTTGATGGCTGCCAATGCGTTAGCATAGCGCGCTTAATGCCTTGCTGTTGATTGACTATGTCGAATTCCACTTCCTTTGCACGTTCTGATGGTGCAATGACTGACCAGAAACTTGCTCGCCTTGCCGACCTGATTAAAACCTGGGGGCGAGAGCTGGGCTTTCAGCAGGTGGGTATCACCGATACCGAGCTGTCGGCCCATGAAGCTCACCTGGAAGCGTGGCTGGAAGAGGGCTACCACGGTGAAATGGGCTTTATGGCCAAACATGGCACCAAGCGCACCCGCCCCGCAGAGCTGGAACCCGGCACTCAGCGCATTATCAGCGTGCGCATGGATTACCTGCCCGCCGAAGTGGAGAGCACCAAAGTACTCGGCCAGCCCAGCCGCGCTTATGTTTCCCGCTACGCTTTAGGGCGTGATTATCACAAGCTTATTCGTAAACGGTTAGCCCTATTAGCAAAAAAAATTGAGCAGGAAGTCGGTGAGTTCGGCTACCGCGCCTTTGTCGATTCAGCGCCGGTGATGGAGCGCGCCCTGGCGCAAAAAGCCGGGCTTGGCTGGTTCGGCAAAAATGCCATGCTGCTCAACCCCAAGGCGGGCTCGCTGTTTTTTCTTGGCGAGCTGTATACCGACCTACCACTCCCCATTGACGCACCCTTGAGCATGAACACTGCGGTAGCTGCAGCGCCTGCCAAACCGCCTGCCCCACCGGGGCTATCGTTGACGACAAAGTGGTCGACTCGCGCAAGTGCATCTCCTATCTCACCATTGAGTTACACGGGGCGATTCCGGTCGAGTATCGTCGCGCCATGGGCAACCGTATTTACGGCTGCGATGACTGCCAGCTGGTGTGCCCCTTCACTCGCTTTACCCGCACGACCCAGGAAAACGACTTTGCACCGCGCCATGATCTCGATCGTGCATCGCTTATCAGCCTGTTTGCCTGGGGCGAAGCGGAGTTTCTGGATAAAACCGCTGGCAGCCCCATTCGGCGCATTGGTTATGAACGCTGGCTGCGCAATATCGCTATCGGCCTTGGCAATGCGCCCTGGAGCGTTGCGGTAGAATCAGCGCTATGGGCGCGTAGAGCCTATCCCAGTGAGCTAGTACGCGAACACGTCGACTGGGCGCTTGAGGAGCAGCGCCTTAAGCGCGATAAGCGAATTGCTACCGACATCCACTTCTCTTAACTACCCTCCTCAGTCACTCTTCTTCGTCGCGGCTTTGGTCAACACGTAAAAACGTATTGCGATAGTGGGCCAGTTCAGCAATCGACTCTTTAATATCGTCCATTGCCAAGTGCACATTCTGTTTACTAAAGCCTGCCAGCGCACCGGGATTCCAGCGTTTGGCCACTTCTTTTATGGTAGACACATCAAGATTGCGGTAGTGGAAAAAGTTGAGCAACGCAGGCATCTCACGCTCCAGAAAGCGTCGATCCTGGTGGATACTGTTGCCACACATGGGCGACGACCCAGCCACCGCGTACTGCTGCAAAAACGCCAGGGTTTGCTGCTCAGCTTCTGTCGTTTCCACCTTGCTGGCTTTTACCCGTGCTACCAAACCTGATTCGCCGTGGGTTTTCTGATTCCAGTCATCCATCTGCGCCAGCAGGCTATCCGGCTGTTTCACTGCAATCACCGGCCCCTCGGCGACCACATTCAAATCCGCATCTGTAATGAGCGTGGCTACTTCAATAATGCGCTCTTTATTAGGATCCAGGCCGGTCATCTCTAGATCAATCCACACCAGCAGATCATCCCGCGGCGCCGTTTTACCTTCCGCTGTACCCGTTGTTTCGTTGCTCATTACCGTTATTCCTTTGTCCAAATGACCATTAACATCATGCAAGTGTGCCTTAAATAGGCCCACCAAGCAGCTACAAAGGAGAGCGTGGCTACTTGATAGCATCTTTGCTAAGTACAATCACATCGTTGATAGGTACAATGACCGCTATTGTAGCGATCATCAGGTGGTCATGAGCAAACGTAAATTAAGTCGCCAGCAGCAGTGGCGCGTCGAGAAAGTCCAGGCGGAACGTGCCCAGCGCGCTGAAAAGCGCGATGTTCAGGACGCTGAAAAGCTCGCCGCCGGTGAATACGGTGCCGAACAGCCGGGCCGTGTCGTTGCTCACTTCGGGCGTACCCTTGAGGTGCGCAACAGCGACAATGAACCGGTACGCTGCCACTTGCGCGCCAATCTGGACGGCCTGGTCACCGGCGACAGAGTGATATGGCGCGCAGGTCAGGAAGGCTCCGGCGTGGTGGTGGCACGTGAAGAGCGCGACAGCGTACTTAAACGCCCCGACGCCCGCGGCCAGCTCAAACCGGTCGCCGCCAACATTGATCAACTACTGATTGTGTTTGCGGTGGAACCCGCACCCCACGCCAACCTTATTGACCGTTACCTGGTGGCTGCCGAAGCGACCGGTATTGCCCCAGTACTCGTGTTGAATAAAACCGACCTACTGCCAGAAGATGGTGGTGAACTGGGTAAACTACTCGAGCGCTATCGCGATTTGGGCTATCCCGTCGTCCGCACCACCACCGCCACAGAAACTGGCCTAGATGAACTGCGCAGCCAGCTCGAAGGGCGCACCTCGGTATTCGTTGGCCAAAGCGGCGTCGGCAAATCATCGCTGATTGATCTACTGCTACCCGATGAAACCCTACGCATTGGTGCGCTCTCGGAGGACTCCCGCAAAGGGACTCACACCACCACCACGGCACGCCTCTATACCATGAGCCGCGCTGAGGTGGCCGACGGCGATCTCATCGACTCACCGGGTATTCGCGAGTTTGGCCTGGTGCACCTCAACGAGCAGGAAGTCACCGACGGCTTTATTGAGTTTCACGACTATATTGGTTACTGCCGCTTCCGTGACTGCAGGCATCGTAATGAGCCCGGCTGCGCTTTACTCGCGGCGGTCGACGCAGGCAAGATTCATCCAGCACGCTTTGCCAGCTATCGGCGCATTCTCGATAGCCTAGACAGCTAACGCTTACAGGAGTTACCCATGAGTATTGAGCGCCAATCGTCGGAAGCCAACCTGCTGCCGCTAATCGTTGAACCCGAACAACTGCAAGAGCACCTGGATAATCCTGAGCTACTGATTATCGATGTACCGGTCAACGGCGACAGCTATCGCCAGGGCCATGTACCTGGGGCTATTTTTCTAGATTTTCGCTACTTGATGCGCGGCGAAGGGCCTGTGCCCAGCGACGTTCCCAGCGTAGAAGCGCTATCGCAGCTATTCAGCGCCCTTGGCCTGACCCGCGACACCCATGTCGTGGCTTACGACGACGAGGGCGGCGGCTGGGCGGCGCGCCTGCTATGGACGCTGGATCTGATTGGCCATACGCGCTACTCCTACTTGAACGGCGGCATCCATGCATGGCGCGACGCGGGCCTTGAAGAGAGCAGCGAACCGACCGCTCCAACACCCAGCGAATACCATGCGGAGATTCTCAACCCCAATGCTCTGATCACCTGCGACGAGATAAAAGAGAAGCTCGACGATAAGCAGTTTGCGGTATGGGATGCACGCTCCAAGGATGAGTACGATGGGGTGCGCGGTAACAACAAGCACCTGGGCCATATTCCCGGCGCAGTAAACATGGACTGGCTTAACGCCATGGATCGCCATCGTGCACTGCGCATACGCGATTACGCCGAGCTGATCACCGAGCTGGGCGCCCTAGGCCTGACCCCGGAAATGGAAATTGCCACCCACTGCCAAAGCCACCACCGCAGCAGCTTTACCTGGCTGGTGGGCAAGGCGCTAGGCTTTAATATGCGCGGCTACGCAGGCTCCTGGGGTGAATGGGGCAACCGTGACGACACACCGATTGAGAAGTAAAGAACACTCAGCGTAATTGTTTAAAGTAACTGCGCGCTCGACTTAGGGCGCTGGGGACAGGTCGTAGAGGGGGTCATTTGCCATGGATGGCAAATGTAGCGCCCAGGGAAGGGTTCACAGCGCCCCCTCGTAGACCTGTCACCGGGGTAGCCCTACTACAAGCCACTGCCAAAAAGTAACCACTGTGACTCTTTCCCAAAAAGCCTTTTCGCTACTTCAGTATCCATTGCCTCACCATGCGCTCTCGCGCCTGACCGGCAAGTTCGCCCAGTGCGATAACCGCTGGGTGAAAGACACCCTGATCAAAGCGTTTATCAAACGATTTAATGTCGATATGAGCCAAGCGCTGGAGCCCGACCCCACCGCCTACGCCACCTTTAACGACTTCTTCACCCGCGCGCTAAAAGCCGATGCCCGCCCACTGGGCGAGGGCATCCTCAGCCCCGCCGATGGCACGCTCTCCCAGTATGGGCGTTTGCAGGCAGGTCAACTGGTGCAAGCGAAAGGCCACACCTACTCAGCGCAAACCCTGCTGGGCGGCGATACAGCGCTGGCAGAAGAGTTCTTAGGCGGCAGCTTTGCCACGGTTTACCTCTCACCCAGAGACTACCACCGGGTACATATGCCGGTCACCGGCACTCTGAGGGAGATGGTCTACGTACCGGGTCGGTTATTCTCGGTCAACCAAGCCACCGCCAACTATGTACCGGGGCTGTTTGCTCGAAATGAGCGCCTGGTATGTATCTTTGATACCGAACACGGCCCAATGGCCATGGTGCTAGTCGGCGCGATGATTGTCGCGGCTATCGAAACCGTCTGGTCGGGGCAAGTAACGCCGCTTTCGGGTCATCCCCAGCGCATGCAGTTTGGCCAACCGATCACACTGGATAAAGGTGCCGAGATGGGTCGCTTCAAGCTCGGCTCCACGGTGGTCATGTGCTTCGCTAAAACCGTCAACTTCGAAGAGCGTCCTCTTGCAACGATGGTTAGCATGGGCGAATCCCTAGGTGATCATTAACAATTAGGCGTTGAGAACGTAAGCACGTCTTCCAGGCGTGCTTTGCCTAGTGCCAATTGAATAAGTCGATCAATTCCCAGCGCGACACCGGCACCGTCAGGTATCCCATGCTCTAGCGCGGCAAGCAGACGCTCATCGACATCCACTTCCGGCAACCCCAAACGGCGGCGCTCAGCATTGTCTGCAGCAAACCGCGCACGCTGCTCAGCCGCATCGGTCAGTTCATCATAGCCGTTAGCCAACTCAATACCGTTTAGGTACAGCTCAAAGCGAGAAGCCACCCACTCACCGTCAACATCCTGATGGCGGCGAGCCAAGGCCGCCTGGTTGGCCGGGTAATCGACCACCACGCTTAGCTCAGCCTTTCCCAGTTGAGGCTCGATCACCATACTCATCAACAGATCCAGGCACGTTTCGCGCCCCTCACCAGTCAGCGCTTTGGCGGACATTTGCCCACGTTCAGCGGCTAACGAGCGGAGCTTATCCAGTGACGAGGTGAAGGGATCAACTTCCAAGTGAGTATGAAACAGCTCCCGATAGCGGTAATGCACAACCGGGCCGGGGAAGCTGGGCAGTAGCGACATAATGAGAGTCGCGGTCTCATCAATCAACTGATCCAGCGAAAACTGCGGCCGATACCACTCCAGCATAGTGAACTCGATATTGTGGCGGGCGCCGATTTCACCGTCACGAAAACTTCTCGCGAGCTGAAAGATCGATCCACTGCCCGCCGCAAGCAGGCGCTTCATATGGAACTCAGGGGAGGTTTGTAGCCATAGTTGACGCTGCCCCTTGTCTGTCCGCGCCAAGGTGTGCAGTGATACCAAGTGCACATCCGTGCTGCCTCCCTGCCCCAATACAGGGGTTTCCACTTCCAGCACGTCACGCTGGGCAAAAAAAGCCCGCACTTTGGCCATTAACCGCGCCCGTTCGCGCAGCGTTTCTAAAGACGCTGAGGGTTGCCAATCAATGGCCATGACGACTCCTTGGAAAAACCACCATAGTAATGGCCACGCACAAAGCGTGGCCATTAATACATGCAAGCGCTCTGAAAAGCGATCAAGCGCGGGAGACGTACTCCCCACTGCGGGTATCGATTTTCAACACTTCACCCTGATTAATGAAGAGCGGCACACGCACCACTGCACCAGAAGACAACGTCGCAGGCTTAGAACCACCCTGTGCCGTATCGCCTTTCAGACCGGGATCTGTTTCCACGACTTCCAGCTCGATAAAGTTCGGTGGCGTCACGGAAATGGCCTTATCATTCCAAAGCGTAATGATATAGGGCACCTGCTCTTTCAGCCACTTGATGCTATCGCCTAGTGCTTTTTTCTCTACCGCATACTGCTCAAACGAGCCGTCAGTCTTCATGAAGTGCCACATATCTCCATCGTTGTAGAGATACTCCATCTCCAAATCCATGACATCGGCACCTTCCAGCGAGTCACCGGATTTGAAAGTCTTCTCACCTACGCGGCCCGTCATCAGGTTGCGCAGCTTAACGCGGTTAAACGCCTGCCCCTTACCGGGCTTGACCAGCTCGTTCTCAACGATCGAACAAGGATCGCCATCAAGCATTACTTTCAGACCGGCCTTGAATTCGTTGGTAGAATAGTTCGCCATAATGTCTCTCAATCATCCATTTCAGTTATTTGTTTCAACAGGTGCTGCGCGAAGCCATACGCTGCCGCCGTCAGCAGGTTTATATGCCAGCAGCTATATACCAGCAGCGTTGCCAATGGCGTCGTTAAATAAGTGCGCGCATGATAACCCGAAGGAGGGCTTTTTTGCAGGAGAACATCATTATTGCCGCGTCTGAAACGCAAAGCCATCGCGACTCACTGGCGGATTCCACTTGGCAGCAGCAGCTTGCCCATGCCATTCGCGACCCTCAGGCACTATGCCAACGGCTGGGGCTCAGCAGCGAATGGTTGCCCGGCGCCAAGTTAGGCCACGAACTGTTTGAGGTATGCGTACCTGAGGCGTATCTCAACAGAATAGCCTATGCCGACATAAACGACCCATTGTTGCGCCAAGTGATTCCGCTAGGCGAAGAAGCGCTAACGCCTAAGGGCTACGTCGCTGACCCCCTGGAAGAGGCCGCACACCGGCCCGCTAAAGGGCTGATTCATAAGTATTCGGGCCGGGTGCTGCTGATCGCCAGCCCTAACTGTGCCGTTAATTGTCGCTACTGCTTCAGGCGCCACTTTCCCTATAGCGACAATTCGCCTTCCAGAGCGCAGTGGCAGGAAGCGCTCGACTACTTACGCAAAAACGCCACGATTCACGAGGCGATTCTTTCTGGCGGCGACCCGCTAGCAGCCAACGACCGCCAACTGGCCTGGCTGGTCGAACAGTTGGAAAACATCCCGCACCTCCAGCGGCTGCGCATTCATACCCGCCTGCCGGTGGTGATTCCTGACCGGGTCGATGACGCCCTGCTCGGCTGGCTAACCTCGACACGCCTGCAAAAAGTCGTGGTACTGCATATCAATCACGCCAAAGAAATCGACCAAGCCGTCATCGATGCCTGCGCGCGACTTAAACAAGCCGGGGCGACGCTACTTAATCAAAGCGTGCTGCTGCGCGGCGTTAACGATGACATAGCCACTTTGGCGGCGCTGTCGGAACGGCTGTTTGAAGCAGGTGTACTGCCCTATTACCTACATGTATTAGACCCCGTGCAAGGCGCTGCGCATTTTGACGTATCCGATTGTGAGGCGCGTGAGTTGGTAACTCAGCTACGTGACCACCTTCCAGGATTCTTAATGCCACGCTTGGTGAGGGAAATTCCTGGTAAGGGCAGTAAAACGCCTCTTTGAAGCTGACTAAACGACACAAACCAGTGCAGAAGCCCACTTTTTCGCACCATTGAGATGCATTCAGCAAACCATGCCACTGCAGCTCTGTAGGCTTCTGCTCTGTAATTATCTGAAACGGAAAGATTTAGATTGAATCGGCCACGATTTTGCCTTGTAGCTAAGCGTAACAAACGGGGTATCGGCAGCTAACGCTGCCACACAATTTAGTTTCCAATAGATCGCTAGGGTTCCGACACCATCAATTTATAACCCCCGATGGCTGTGGCTGGTCCGAGAGCAATCGACCTAACGCTCAGGCGTTAGGTTACACGGCGGGACAAAAGCCCGGGAGGATAAGGTGCAGTGATGCGCCGATGCCCCCGAGTTTTCTCTTAGCCGCTGGAGGCTGTTATGACCCGTTGCAAGCGCATTCCCCCAAATTGTGTATCCCCAAAGCGTACTTCAAAAAGTTTATCCCTTGCGCCGCTATCGGCTGCCCTGGTGATAGCCGCTCTTACCTCCCCACTCTCAGTTACTTCTGCCCAAGCCCAAGAGCGCGATGAATTCAGCGTCTGCTGGTCAATTTATGCGGGCTGGATGCCCTGGGCCTACGCCGATGTTGAAGGCGTCGTCGACAAATGGGCCGACGAGTACGGCATCAGCATCGATGTAGTGCAGGTAAACGACTACGTAGAGTCGATCAACCAGTTCACCTCCGGCAATGTGGACGGCTGCGCCATGACCAATATGGACGCTCTAACCATTCCTGCGGCCAGCGGCGTCGATTCGACTGCCTTGATCATCAATGATTACTCTAATGGCAACGACGGTATCGTGCTGAAAGGTAGCGACGACCTAGCGGATATCGCGGGCCGCCAGGTCAATCTCGTTCAGTTCAGCGTCTCTCACTATTTTCTGGCCCGGGCGCTCGAAAGCGTTGGCTTGACCGAGCGCGATATCGAGACCGTGAACACCTCTGATGCGGATATTGTTGGCCTGTTCTCTAGCGACACCACCGAAGCCGTGGCCGCCTGGAACCCACAGCTAAGCGCTATTGCTGAGATGCCCGACAGTAACGTGGTGTACACCTCAGCGGAAATCCCCGGTGAAATCCTCGACATGATGGTCGTCAACACCCAAACCCTGGCGGACAACCCAGAACTTGGTCATGCCCTGGTAGGCGCTTGGTACGAAGTGATGGACTTGATCGAAGCAGACGACGAGAACGCGCTGAGCATTATGGCTGACGCTGCAGGCACTGATGTGGAGGGCTATCGTAATCAGTTAGACGCCACCTACCTCTACACCGACCCTGCCGAAGCTATCGAGTTGATGGAGAACCCCGAACTGCTTGACACCATGGAGCGCGTCGCCGAATTCAGTTTTGAGCACGGTCTACTCGGCGATATGGCCCCCAATGCAGGCGTGGTCGGCATCGAAACCCCCAGTGGCGTATTCGGCGATGAGAGCAATGTGCAACTGCGCTTCGACCCTAGCTTTACCCAAGCTTACCTTGATGCTCAGTAACAGGTTCCTCCTGCATTAGCGCGATGGGAGCGGCGCCAGCCGCTCCCTCTGCACTCATCTTCTGTGGACATCCGCCATGAAGCGATTGATTAACCTAGCGCCCTCCCGGGGCAGCCGCTGGCTTTTAGGTCTACTGCCTTTTTTGCTACTGGCGATGCTGTATATGAGCCTCTCCAATGCAAGGTTGACGGAAAATCCTGATGATCGCCTGCTGCCTACGCCCTCGACCATGGCCAACACTTTTTACCATTTAGCCACCGCTGAGAACGTGCGTACAGGGGAGGTGGTGCTGTGGACAGACACCTTCGCAAGCCTTGAGCGCATTCTCGTTGGCGTGGGAATTAGCGCCTTCATCGGCCTGGTAGTGGGCATTTTGAACGGCGGTATTCCCCTCATCCGGGCCAAACTCTCGCCGCTGGTCACCGTTGCGTCGCTCATCCCGCCCATGGCGATACTGCCCATTCTGTTTATCGCCTTTGGTACCGGCGAGGCCGCCAAAATCGCGCTGATCGTCATCGGGGTCACGCCGTTTCTAATTCGCGATCTGCAGGGTCACGCCCTGCGGCTGCCCGACGAACAGTTGATCAAAGCGCAAACCCTGGGCGCCAGCTCCTGGCAAGTGTTGTTGAGAGTCCTGCTGCCACAACTGACCCCACGGCTATTAAACGCCACCCGTCTGGCGCTGGGCAGCGCCTGGCTGTTTTTGATCGCCGCCGAAGCCATTGCCGCCCAAGAGGGGCTTGGCTACCGTATTTTCCTGGTGCGCCGCTACTTATCGATGGACGTGATTCTGCCCTACGTGGCGTGGATTACACTGCTGGCGTTTCTCCTTGACCAGCTTCTCGCCTGGACATCGCGTCTTGCCTTTCCCTGGTACCACGCTGGTGAAGGAGGCAAGTCATGACCCTGCTGTCCGCCAAACGCTTGGAAAAACACTACGGCCACCACGTCGTGCTGGAGAATCTCGATTTCAGCGTCGAACAGGGGGAGTTCGTCACGCTGGTTGGCGCCTCTGGCTGCGGTAAAACCACATTTTTGAAAATGTTGCTAGGCACCGAAGCCAAATCGAAAGGCCATCTACTGCTGGACGGCAAGCCGATTCCCAATGAACCCGGCCCCGACCGCGGCGTGGTGTTTCAGAAGTACTCCGTCTTCCCGCACCTGACCGTGCTTGGCAACGTGATGATGGCCGACGAGTTACATAGCGCCAAGCTACTGGGTAAAAGCTTCGGTGCCGCCAAGCGCCGCGCGATAGAAAAAGCCCGCGCCCGCATCGACGAAGTGGGCCTGGGCCACGCGCTCAAAAAATACCCCCATGAGCTTTCCGGCGGTATGCAGCAGCGCCTGGCCATTGCTCAGGCATTGATGATGCGGCCGCGTATTTTGCTGCTCGACGAGCCTTTTGGCGCGCTTGACCCAGGCATTCGCCAGGACATGCACGTGCTGATCGACCGCCTGTGGCAAGAGCAGCAGTTGACCATCTTTATGATCACCCACGATTTGAAAGAGGCCTTCGAGCTGGGGACTCGGCTGTGGGTATTCGATAAAACCCGCCACGACCCCCAGGCGCCGGAAGCCTATGGTGCCACGATCACCTACGACTTGCCCATTTCACGCGACCGCCCTTCGAACGAGCTCAAAGAAGCGCTTCACCAGGGCGGACTGCACACTCACATCCAGGAGACGCTGCGATGACAAACGCTGTCATGAATCGCCAACCCGACTACGCCACCCACTTACCCGGCGGGCATCACTGGTCGCTGCGCCTGCGCCGCGGCACCACTCTTACGCTGACGGCCAAACAGGCCGACAGCAACGTGGGACTTTTGTGTTACAACCCGGAAAATCTGCTGGAGCGCTTGAACCTGCCGGATACCTTGAAGTGTCAGCACACCTTCAAGCTTACCCAGGGCCACTGCCTCTACTCGGACATGGGGCGTATTTTTGCCTCGATGACCCATGACGATCTGGGTTGGCACGATAGTGTTGGCGGCAACCTGATGCCTCAACACTTGCTGAACAAAGGCTGGCAGCCGGTGAGCTATCAGCAGGCGCACAACCACTGGACGCGCACCGGCTTCGACGCTTTTTTGGTCGAGCTTGCCAAGTACGGCCTCGGACGTCGGGATATGGCGGCCAACCTCAATCTTTTCTCCCGTGTAGAAAGCGACGACGAAGGCAAGCTGCGCTATGTGCCCGGCCACTGCCAGCCGGGCAACAGTGTCACGCTACGCTTCGAGATGGATACCCTGGTGCTGCTACACACCTGCCCGCACCCGCTGGATCCCGCCGCAGACTATCCACGGCGCGGCGTCGATATCGCGCTAGGCACCGCCGCAGCCCCCACCGAGGACGACCCCTGCTACCGCTCGCGGCCCGAAAACGCCCGCGGTTTTGCCAACAACCGCCTTTACCACCTCGGCCTATAAGGGAGAATCCCATGATCATCGAAAGCCCCCTACGCCCCGAAAATGCCGTCAGCCGGACTACGGTGAACGCGGGCGACCACTACATCGGCACGGTCAAGCGTGGCCAAACCCTGCGCATTCTCGATTTAGAGGGCAACCAGGCCGCCGACACCCTGTTCTTCAGTGCCGATGACACCGCCGAACGCTACAGCGCCATGGATACCGTTCGCGAACAGGGAGCCGTCTACCTGACCGCGGGCTCCAAGCTGCTCTCCAGCGAAGGCCGCACGATGCTGACGCTAACCGCCGACACCTGCGGCCGCCACGACACCCTGGGCGGCGCCTGCGCCAGCGAAAGCAACACCGTGCGCTACGACCTGGAAAAACGCCACATGCACTCCTGCCGCGACAACTGGATGCAGGCCATTGCCAATCATCCAGAGTACGGCCTGACCAAGCGCGACATCACCCACAACATCAACTTCTTCATGAACGTGCCGGTCACTGCCGACGGCGGGCTGACCTTCGAAGACGGCATCTCGGCACCGGGTAAATACGTGGAGATGGTCGCCGAGATGGATGTCATCGTGCTGATCTCCAACTGCCCTCAGCTCAATAACCCCTGCAACGGCTACAACCCAACACCCATCGAGCTGTTGGTTTGGGCCAGCTGAGTAGTGACGGGAGAGTTTGGCTGGTCAGAAGCAACGCGGAAACGCTGTAAACCCATCGGTTTTTTCATCTGACCGCCATGGATGGCGGGAATGCCGAAACTGGATGGATCAGGTTTCGGCCCTGAAAAAGACGTTCCGCTTATGCTCCTGACCAGCCATGGCGCTTCGGTAGCCCTGGAGACGACTCCGGAAGGCCTATTATTCCGCGGGACGACCCGCCTTTGTTTGCAGGCAGTGCCATGTCCATGAATACAACGTTTAGCAAAGTCCTAATTGCCAATCGCGGCGCCATTACCGCACGCATTTTACGCACGCTGAAAGCCCTCGGTGTGGGCAGCGTGGTGGTTTACGCCGATGCGGATCGCGATGCTCCCTATGTCCACCAGGCCGACGAGGCCTACTCACTAGGGGACGGCGGCGCCAGCGACACCTATCTCGATATCGACAAGCTAATAGCCATTGCCAAGCAGAGCGGCGCCCAGGCAGTACACCCAGGCTACGGCTTCTTGTCAGAGAACACTCGCTTCATCGCTGCCTGCGACGCCGCGGGGCTGACCTTTTTAGGCCCTACCGCCGAACAGATCGAGCAGTTTGGCCTCAAGCATAGAGCGCGTGCGCTGGCCGAAAGCGCCGGTGTGCCCCTTGTGCCGGGTTCCGGGCTACTTGAAAGCATCGATCATGCTCTAACAAGCGCCGAGCGGATAGGCTATCCGGTCATGCTCAAATCCACCGCTGGCGGTGGCGGCATCGGCATGCAGATTTGCCAAACGCCCGCCGAGCTCCAGCACGCCTTCGACTCGGTCAAAGGCCTCAGCGAGCGTAATTTCGGCGACGGCGGCGTGTTTCTGGAGGCCTATATCGCCCGCGCTCGTCATATCGAAGTGCAGTTGTTTGGCGATGGCCAAGGCAGTGTGGTGGCGCTCGGCGAACGGGACTGCTCCACCCAGCGCCGCCATCAGAAGGTGCTCGAAGAGTGCCCTGCCCCCAACCTGCCGGAACAGGTTCGCCAGGCGCTGCAAGAGACGGCCGTTCAGTTGGGCAAAGCGGTCAACTACCGCAGTGCGGGTACCGTCGAGTTCATCTACGACACCGAGCGCCAAGCGTTCTATTTTCTGGAAGTGAATACCCGCCTGCAGGTGGAGCACGGCGTCACCGAGATGGTGTACGGCATCGATATCGTCGAGTGGATGATCAAACTGGGCGCAGGGGAGCTGCCTGCTCTCGAAGCGCTGACCCAGAATCTCACCCCCAGCGGCCATGCCGTTCAGGCGCGCCTCTACGCCGAAGACCCCGCCCACGATTTTCGTCCCAGTGCCGGGCTGCTCACCGACGTCGATTTCCCCCGGGCCGACGGTCTGCGCATCGATCACGCCATCGAAGCCGGGATGGACGTCTCCGCGCTGTTCGATCCCATGTTGGCGAAAGTGATCGTTCATGCCGACAGCCGCAACGCCGCGATCGAGCAACTCGCGGCAACGCTCGATACCGCGAGTGTTTATGGCATCACCACCAACCGCACTTGGCTGGCCCACGTGCTGCGCGCCGAGCGGTTCCAACATGCCGACCTGGATACGTACTGGCTGACCACCCTAGCGTGGTCGCCGCCCGTCATAGAAGTGATCGCCCCTGGCACGATGACGACGATTCAGGACTTCCCCGGTCGTCAAGGGCACTGGGACGTAGGCGTACCGCCCTCGGGGCCATTCGATGACTGGTCGTTTCGACTCGGCAACCGCCTGCTGGACAACCCCACCGATGCCGCCGGGCTTGAAATCACCCTGACCGGCCCAACGCTTCGCTTTCACCGTGCCACCCAGATCGTGCTGGCAGGTGCCGAACTCCCCGCCACGCTAGATGGAGACGAAGTCACCTTCTGGCAGATCGTGGATATCCCCGCCGGTGCTACGCTAGCGTTGGGCAAGGCCGCAGCGGGCGCTCGCGCTTATCTATTGGTACGCGGCGGCATTGCCTGCCCACGATACCTTGGTTCCCGCAGCACCTTTACGTTAGGCCAGTTCGGGGGCCACGCCGGTCGCGCACTGAGAAGCGGCGACATGCTCGATTTACCCCCGCACTCACCCACGCCCCCTGCTACGCTCGATGAGGCGCTGGTACCTGCCTTCGGCCATCGAAACGGCGGTAAAATCTGGCAAGTAGCGGTGCTGTACGGCCCCCATGGCGCGCCGGACTTCTTCACCGATGAGGATATCGAGCGCTTTTTCGATCACGAGTGGGAAGTCCACTACAACTCCAGCCGCACCGGGGTTCGTCTGATTGGCCCAAGGCCGGAGTGGGCCCGCGCCGACGGCGGCGAAGCGGGCTTGCACCCCTCCAACATTCACGATAATGCCTACGCCTTTGGCACTATCGACTTTACCGGCGACATGCCGGTCATTCTGGGCCCCGATGGCCCTTCACTTGGTGGCTTCGTCTGCCCCGCCACCGTCATCCGCGCCGAACGGTGGAAGCTGGGGCAGCTCGCCGCAGGTGACACGGTACGCTTCGTTGCGGTCAGCCTGACCACCGCTCGCCTCCTCGAAGAGCGCCAGTTGCAGCAGTTGGCGTCTCTCAGCGCTGTGACTGGCGAAGACATCCAGCCTGAACGCGACACCCCCATCGTCCGTGACGTTCCCGCCGCGCAGGCCGGCGAGCGCATCGTCTACCGCCGCGCCGGGGATGATTTCCTACTGATCGAGTTCGGTGCCATGGAGCTGGATATCGCGCTGCGCTTTCGGGTTCACGCCTGGATGCTATGGCTAAGAGAGCACTCGCTGCCCGGTCTGCGGGAAGCGACGCCCGGGATTCGTTCGCTGCAGATCCACTACGAGCCACTGGAACTGACGCTGGATGATCTCCTCGCACATCTGCAAAAGGCAGAGCAGGCGCTCATCGATGTGGAGTCACTGGAAGTGGAGTCGCGGGTGGTGCATCTGCCGCTCTCCTGGGACGACCCCGCTTGCCAGGAAGCCATCGACAAGTACCAGCGCAGCGTTCGCCCGGACGCGCCCTGGTGCCCCAGCAACCTGGATTTCATTCGCCGCATCAATGCGCTTGAAAGCGAGCAGCAGGTGCGTGATATCGTCTTCGATGCCCGCTATCTCGTCATGGGGTTGGGAGACGTCTACCTGGGCGCCCCCGTTGCCACACCACTCGACCCGCGCCAGCGGCTGGTCACGACCAAATACAACCCCGCCCGCACCTGGACGGCAGAGAACTCCGTAGGCATTGGCGGTGCCTATCTATGCGTTTATGGCATGGAAGGCCCCGGCGGCTACCAGTTCGTCGGCCGCACGTTGCAAATGTGGAACCGCTACCGCTCCACGGCGCACTTCGAGAACCCTTGGCTGTTGCGCTTTTTTGATCAACTGCGTTTTCATGAGGTCAGCCACGAAGAGCTTGTGCAAATCCGCTGCGACTTCCCCCACGGTCGCTACGACCTATCCATTGAAACCGCACGATTTCGCCTAGCGGACTACCAAGCCGAGATCGATAAAAATGCCGAGGCGATTGAGACCTTCCGCACCAAGCGTGAAGCCGCTTTCCAGGCAGAAATGGCCGCTTGGCGGGCCAACGGTCAGTTCACCTTTGAAGATCGAGCTCCGGAAAGTGCCGACGTCGCGGCGCTCGATGACAGCGAAATCGGTATCGAAAGCCCCGTCACGGGCAGCCTTTGGAAGCTGCTGGTCAAGGAAGGTGATCGGCTCACGGCCGGCCAACCGGTAGCTCTGGTGGAGTCGATGAAAATGGAAGTCGAGATCACAGCCCACTGCGCGGGCCGCGTTGTTCGCTTACCCCTTTCTGAGGGCGCTTCAATCGCGCCGGGACAACCGCTTGTGGTACTCACCAGTGAACAGGAGGTAAGCGCATGAGCCAGATCAACGCCGATCAGCGATTAGCTGACTTTCAAGCAATACCTGTTATCGACATTAGCGGTTTACTCCATGGTGATGCAGCAGCACGCCAAGCGGTTGCTGATACCCTGGGTCACGCCGCGCGGGAAGTGGGTTTCTTTCAAATGGTGGGTCACGGGATTGATCACCCACTTCGCAAGGGTTTAATTACCCAAGCCAAACGTTTCTTTGCTCAACCTGACGCCACCAAAATGGAGCGCTACATCGGCCTATACCATCATCACCGCGGCTATGTTCCTCCCGGTGAAGAGTCACCAGACCCTAAAAAGCCTGATATGAAAGAGGCATTTGATCTTGCCTTTGAACTGCCCGCTAACGACCCTGAAGTGTTAGCGGGTACGCCACTCCTCGGGCCCAACCCCTGGCCCGATCTTGACGGTTTCCGCGAACCGGTCGCCGCTTACTATGATGCTGCTTACCAAGTGGGCCGCACGCTGATGGGCGGCTTTGCGCTGGCCTTAGGGCTTGAAGAGCAGCAGCTACTGCGCCACGTCAACAAACCGCCCAGCCAGCTGCGATTGATTCACTACCCTTATAATCCCGAGGCTAAAGACACCCAAGGCATCGGTGCCCATACCGACTACGAGTGCTTTACCTTGTTGCTCCCCACCGCGCCGGGGCTTGAGGTCATGAACGGCGCGGGCGAATGGATTGATGTGCCGTATAAAGAGAATGCATTAGTCGTTAATATTGGCGATATGCTGGAAATTTGGAGCAACGGCGAGTTTGTGGCGACCTCCCACCGGGTGCGCAAAGTAAAAGAGGAGCGCTACTCCTTTCCGCTATTTTTCGCCTGCGATTACCATACTGACGTCGCGCCGCTGCCCGAATTAGTCGAGCGACACGGAAAAGCCCATTACGCATCGCTTAAAGCGGGCGATCATCTTTATGCCCAAACTATCCAAACCTTCCGCTATCTGCGCGAGCGTTTAGCAAAGGGTCAGGTTGCGCTTCCCGAAGGAGCCCGAGAAGTAGGTAGCCTGGGGCAGCACGGCAAACATAAGGAAGACCCCTTATGAATGTCGACTTACCTGCCACACCTCAAGCGTTTCGCGGCGTATGGCAGCGCACGCTCTACGCCGAACCCGCTAAAGAGCCCTACCAACAGGCCGACACCACTACTCAGGTTTATTGGATTCAGGGCAAACACTGGCATGCCGACCTGCGCCTGCCTACAGACTCGCCTGACTTTGCAGGTATCACCGGTTTAGACGACTGCAATCGTCGCCAACTAGAGTGGCTGGCGGGACTCACCGCTTTTGCGGGTATTACCCAGATCGATAGTGAGCTAGGACTGTGCACCTGGCATCGCTACCAAGACCTTTGCCCCAGCCTGGAACGAGATGTGGGTCTACTGCGCTGGATTGATGGCAATATTTTAGAAGAGCGACACCCACATGGTCAGTACGTTGAGCACTGGCAGCGGCTTGCCAATGATGCCGTTGAAGAGGTGATTCAAACAGATAAGCAAGGCCAACTGCGCTGGCTGCAAATCGGCGACCACGCTATGGCAATTACCCCTCGCCCTTGGGCAGATAGTGCAGACGCACTATTTACCCCAATCAGCAGCTTAACTGACAGCGCTCTTCGCTGGCGCGCCAGCCTGTGCTTTGACTACTTAGAGCGTAGCCAAGGTGGTTGGCGAGTAGTGCTATCTACCCACCCCTGGCGGAAGGGGCAACACGTAAAATAAGGATGATCCAAAACAGCGCAAAGTGTATGCACTTTGCGCTGTTTTATCGCAACAGTAGCTTAAAAATTGCTTTTTAATACCTTTCAAAAACCGACAGGCCTTTGTTTTATAACTATAAACACTCGCACCTGCAATATCATGGCCCTCAAAGTGCATACACACTGGTAACTATCGATGCCATTGTGAGGATCAACCATGAACCGTCGCGACTTCCTTAAAAGCACTTCCGCCTTAACCCTGGGCGCTGCTGCTCTCCCCTTTTTAAAAGTACTTCCCGCCATGGCCAGCGCTAATGAAACGCTGGTAGTAGTGATGGGCAGCACGATTAACAGCCTCGACATCCACCGCAGCGGCACCAATCGCCCCAGCTACCAGGTCGCGGTGAACTGCTATGACCGCCTGATGACGTTTGGCACCAAGACACTGGAAGATGGCTCGCTAAGCTATGACTACGACAATCTAAAAGGCGAGTTGGCGGAGAGTTGGGAAGTCTCAGAAGACGGACGGACATTAACGTTCTATTTGCGTGAAGCCGCTTTCTGGGATGGCCGTGCGGTAACCGCGCAGGACGTTAAATGGTCGTTTGACCGCTCTGTAACCCTGGGCGGCTTCCCTACCACTCAGATGGCAGCAGGCTCAATGACAAGCCCTGAGCAGTTTGAAGCCGTCGACGAACGCACTTTCCGCATCCATTTACCCCACGCCTCAAAACTAACGCTTCCTAACCTCACCACGCCGATCGCCATCGTGATTAACTCACAGCTGGCGTTAGAGCACGCCACTGATGAAGATACTTGGGCAACCGAATATCTGCACCGAACCCCGGCAGGCTCGGGCGCTTTCCAAGTCGAGCGCTGGGAACCAGGTCAACAGCTGGTTTACCGCCGCAACCCGGATTGGGCCAGCGGTGAACTGCCAGGGGCAGAACGCGTCATTTTGCGGGAAGTACCCTCTACGTCAACCCGACGTGCATTGCTCGAACGCGGCGATGCCCATTTGTCACAAGACGTGCCTCCCCGTGATGCCATGGAGCTTGACGCTCAATCCAACGTAAAAGTGGTTAGCACGCCGATTGAGAACTGTCTTCATGTGCTTTGCCCAAACCTAACATTCGAGCCTTTCCAGGATGTACGCGTGCGCCAAGCCATTGCTTGGGCAATTCCCTACGAAGCCATTATGCAAAATGCCGTCTATGGGCGCGGTGTTCCCATGTGGGGTGGAGAAAGCGAGTCCCCTGCTGATATCGCCTGGCCGCAACCCTTCCCCTACAGCAACAATCTTGAACGTGCCCGCGAGTTAATGGCGGAATCGGATTACCCAGAGGGCTTTGAAGTGCCTCTCTCCTTTGATTTAGGCCAAGCGGATTGGGCAGAACCCACCGCGCTGCTGATTCAAGAGGCCCTGGGCCAGATTGGCATTACCGTCAACTTGGATCGTATCCCCGGTGCCAACTGGCGCACCCGCGCGCTGGTAGATAAGCAGTTGCCCTTACACTTGGAGAACTTTGGCGGCTGGCTCAACACACCTTGCTACTACTTCTTCTGGGCCTATATCGAAGGCAATTTATTTAACTCGTCCAATTACCACAACGACGAGATTGCCCAACTCGTCGATGAAACACTCTTTATGGCTATGGATGACCCTGAGTACGCTCCGAAAATTCGCCGCATGATCGAGATCGCCTTTGCAGATGTGCCGCGTATTCCGCTTTACCAACCGACGCTCAACGTGGCGATGCAGCCCAACATTTCGGGCTATGAGTTCTGGTATCACCGCCAGCTCGATAACCGCACGCTACGTGTCAGTTAAGGAGTCAGCATGGCCACTATGTCCCGAACGCGCCTAATTGCCTGGCGAGTCGTTCAAGCGGTACCGGTGTTGGTAGGTATTGTGATTGTTTCGTTCTTACTTACCCGGGCGCTGCCCGGCGATCCCGCCGCGTACTTTGCCGGGCCAGCCGCTAATGCCGAATCGATCCAGCAGATACGTGTCAGCATGGGGCTAGATCGCCCGCTACCGCTGCAGTTTATCAGCTATGTCCAAGACCTATTACGAGGCGACTTGGGTACCGCAATCTCTACTGGGCAGCCAGTAATACACGAGCTAACCACCCGCTTGCCTGCCTCATTGGAACTCACCGGCTTTGCGCTGCTCTTTTCAATGATCATTGCCTTACCGCTGGGTATTCTGGCCGCCACGCGTCCTAACACCTGGGTAGATCACCTATGCCGTGCAGTGGTGACCGCGGGCGTATCGCTGCCCACGTTTTTCACCGGCTTAGCACTTATTTACATCTTTTATTATTTGCTCGGCTGGGCTCCTTCCCCGATGGGTCGGTTGGATTTTTTGTATCTTTCACCGCCCAATGTAACCGGCTTTTATGTCATCGACGCACTGATTGATCGAGACCTGGAAACCGCTTGGGGAGCGCTATCGCAGCTACTGCTCCCCGCCATCACCCTAGGGCTATTCACCCTTGCGCCGATCGCGCGTATGACCCGCGCCGCCATGCTACAAACCCTGGAAAGCGAATTTATTCGTACTGCCCGTGCCGCCGGTTTGCCGCGTCGAAAAGTGCTTTTCACCTACGCCCTGCGCAACGCCATTCTGCCGGTGATTACCACGCTAGGCATGGTGTTCTCCTTCGCGCTGGGGGCCAACGTGCTGGTGGAACAAGTCTTCTCATGGCCGGGCATTGGTTCCTATGCCGTTGAAGCCTTAGTGGTCTCGGACTACGCCTCGGTACAGGGGTTTGTACTCACCATGGCACTGCTGTTTGTCGCCCTTAACTTGTTGATAGATGTGATCTACACCCTTGTGGATCCGCGTCTAAATACGCAGGAGTAGCGTCATGACCACATTAACCTCCGCGAGCAGCGCACAAGAGGGCGCACTACGCCGTTTCGTGCGCCACCTACTCTACGTTATGACCGATAACCCTGTCACAGCGGTCGCTTTTGCGCTGTTTGTGCTGATAGTGATCGCTGCGCTATTCGGCCCCTGGCTGGTGCCCTATAACCCGTTAGCCACTGATTCGAGCAGTACCTTGCAAGCGCCCTCTTGGCAGCACTGGTTTGGTACTGACCACCTGGGGCGTGATGTGTTCTCACGTGTGGTGATCGCTACTCGCCTTGATCTAATGATAGCGGTGACCGCCGTAGCGATCGCCTTTGTGGTCGGCTCCACCTTAGGCGCTATTGCTGGTTTTTATGGCGGCTGGACGGATCGAATCACCGGTCGCTTAATGGACACAATTATGGCCTTCCCGCTGTTTGTGCTGGCCATGGGGATTGTCGCGGCAGCGGGCAACACCATTGAAAACATCATCTATGCCACGGCGATTATTAACCTGCCTTTTTATGCCCGTATGGCGCGTACCGAAGTCGCTGTGCGTCGTCAGGCCGGTTACGTACAGGCCGCCCGTTTATCCGGCAATCGGGACTGGCGTATTTTGGCATTTCAAATATTCCCCAACTCACTTCCCCCCATGATGGTGCAAATTTCGCTCAACATGGGGTGGGCCATTCTTAACGCTGCCGGGCTTTCGTTTATTGGTTTAGGCGTCAGCCCACCCACCCCCGAATGGGGCATCATGGTCGCAGAAGGTGCCAACTACATTGTCTCGGGCCAGTGGTGGCTTGCCCTCTTCCCAGGGCTGGCCCTGATGCTGGCTGTGTTCACCTTTAACTTGCTAGGCGACGGACTGCGCGATCTGGTTGATCCGCTGCGGCGTACCTGAGGAGCTTACTATGGCTATCCCGCTGCTCGATATTCGTGATTTAACGGTTGAGTTCGCTACCCGTAATGGCACCGTCACGGCGGTTAAAAAAGTCGATATCAGTATTAATAAAGGCGAGACGTTAGGCATCGTGGGTGAATCGGGCTCCGGCAAATCCGTGACCTCCTATGCCCTGCTGCGCATTCTTGATCGTGCAGGCCGCATCGCTGACGGCAGCATTGTCTTTGGTGGCGTTGATGTGGGTGGTGCAGATGAACGCACCATGAGCGAGCTACGCGGGCGCGAAATGTCGATGATCTTTCAGAACCCTCGCGCGGCCCTTAACCCAATTCGTGCCGTTGGCAGACAGATTGAAGATGTAATGATTCAACACGGCCTGGCCACACGGGGGAATGCCCGCGGCAAAGCCATCAAAATGCTGCAAGCCGTTCGAATTCGTGAACCTGAACAGCGCTACCACGCCTACCCATTTGAGCTCTCTGGAGGCATGTGCCAGCGCATTGTGATTGCCATTGCGCTGGCCTGCCGTCCCCAACTACTTATCGCTGACGAGCCCACCACGGGGCTTGATGTGACGACGCAAAAAGCCGTGATGGATTTGATTGTCGAGTTGGCCGCCGAACGGCAGATGGCCACGCTGCTGATTACCCATGATTTGGGCTTAGCCGCCTGCTACTGCGATAGGATTGTGGTGATGGAGAAAGGCGAAATCGTAGAGTCAGCTGCGGTTGAAACGCTCTTCGCAGCCCCACAGCACCCTTATACCCAGCGCTTGATGCGCGCCACGCCCAGGCTTGACTCCCAGGTAGCCGATCTTCTGCCCGCCGATGATGAGCGTCGTTCCAGCACCGAGCGCCAACCCATTGGCCCACCGCTGCTTGAAGTCGATGCCCTGGTTAAAGCCTTTGGCTCGGCCGCTAAAGAAGTGCGGGCAGTGGATAATCTAAGCTTTACCCTGCACGAGGGCGAAAGCCTTGGACTCGTCGGTGAGAGCGGCTGCGGCAAGTCAACCACCTCAGCGATGATTATGCGCCTGCTGGATCCGACTAGCGGTGCGCTAAGGTTCGCCGGTAGCAATATTGCCGCTATCAGCGCAAAGCAGTTTGCTCATCACCCCTTGCGTAGCAAACTGCAAATGGTGTTTCAAGACCCCACGGATAGCCTCAACCCCCGCTGGAGCGCCCGACGTTCAATAGAGGATCCTTTGCGAAGACTTGACCAGGTCAACCGTCAGGAGCTTAACACTCGGGTATCCGTGCTTGCTGAGCGTGTTGGTTTGCCTGCCCATCTTTTAGACCGCTTTCCCCATCAACTTTCCGGAGGGCAAAAGGCGCGAGTTGGTATAGCCCGAGCCATCGCCTTGGAACCCAAGCTGCTGATTCTTGATGAGCCCACCGCTGCGCTGGATGTCTCTGTTCAGGCAGTCGTGCTGAACTTATTGGCGAGCCTGCGCGAGCAGCTCAATATGAGCTATCTCTTTATCAGTCACGATCTCAATGTCGTTCGATTGCTATGTGACCGCGTGATGGTGATGCAGGCAGGTAAAATCGTTGAAGAAGGCCCTACAGAGAAACTGCTGAGCAAGCCTAGCCACGAATATACGCGTGCTCTACTCGCGGCAATTCCTCATCCACCGGTTCAATCCAATTCTGATCACGTCCAGGTGGCTGCGGTATGAAAAGTAACTCAACTTTGAGCTCCGCCAAGTTACGCGAAGGCACCACGGTCGACGATATGCTCAGCATCCTCGCCGATGAAATCATCAGCGGTGAGATTGCCCCAGGTACCAAGTTGGATGCCCGGGTAATTGCCGAACGCTTCGCCGTATCCCGCACGCCGGTGCGCGAGATGTTTGGCCATCTTGCGGCCATGGGGCTGGTTGAAAAGCGTCCCAACCGTGGCGTAACGGTCGCCAACATCACCGATGAATTGTTAATGGCGATGTACGAAGCCATGTCAGAACTGGAGGCCGCCTGCGCCCGTCTCTGCGCACTGCGAATGACACTTGAGGAACGCCAATCCCTTCAGCGCCTTCATAAAGAGGCCTTACGCATAGTGCGCGACGGCACCACCAGCGCCTACGAAGCTTTTAACCATGAGTTTCATACTCACCTCTATGAAGGCAGCCATAGCCCCTACTTGCGCGATTTAGCGCTGGCCACGCGAAGCCGTTTAAAACCTTTCCGCAAAGCCCAGTTTCGTATGCCGCAACGCCCCAGCCTCTCCTGGCAAGAGCACGATGCCATTGTGACCGCCATTCTGGAAGGCGATGGTGAGGCTGCCGCCCGCGCCACACGTTCTCATGTAATGCAGGTCAGTATTAGCACCCAGCACTACATTGATGAGCACAGAATTTAAAAAACAGAACTTAAAAAAACATCGTATTGATGAAAACAGACACTAAGCACAGACTCTGAGCAAGGAAGACACGATGCGCTACTCACTTACCATCGAATCACTACACGCCGCCTACCAGCAGGGTGAACTCACCCCTGCGGCATTAATCGACGAGCTACTCGCACAAGCCGAAAGCCATGGCCAAGAACCTGCCTGGATCACTCGCTTGACTCGCGAACAGCTGGAACCCTACCTGCAGCGTCTTGAAGGCGAGTCGCCGCAAACACTGCCGCTCTACGGTATTCCCTTTGCCATCAAAGACAACATCGACCTGGCTGGGGTGCCCACCACAGCGGGCAGCCCGACCTTCGCTTATACCCCTACAGAGAGCGCTTTCGTGGTTCAGCGGCTGATCGATGCGGGCGCAATTCCCATGGGGAAAACCAATCTGGATCAGTTTGCGACGGGATTGGTGGGCGAGCGGGCGCTAGACGTTTACGGCACGCCGGCTAATGCTTTTGACCCAACACTGGTGCCCGGTGGCTCCAGCAGCGGCTCGGCGGTGGTCACCGCAGCGGGGATGGTCAGCTTTGCGTTGGGCACCGATACCGCTGGTTCTGGGCGAGTACCCGCCTGCTTCCATAACCTTTACGGGGTCAAACCAAGCCTGGGGCTGCTGAGCACCCGAGGCGTCGTGCCCGCCTGCGCGACGCTCGACACCATTAGTCTGTTTACCTTCACCGCCGACGATGCCGCGACAGTGCTAGGCATTACCACTGCCTATGATGAGCACTGCGCCTGGTCACGAAAGCATGACTTTGCCGTGTACGGTCAACGCTATGGCAAAGCCCCTGCCGCATTTCGCTTTGGCGTGCCGCTGCAAGCCCAGTGGCACACCGATGCGGCCTATACCCAAGGAATGCACCAGGCGATTGCCGAGCTGGAAGCTCTCGGCGGTGAAAAAGTCGAGCTGGACTGCTCGCCCCTACTCGCAGCAGCACGCCTGCTCTACGAAGGCCCTTGGGTGGCGGAACGCTACCATGTTATTAGCGAGTTGATGCAATCACACCCTGAGGCTGTTCACCCGGTAACGTTTGAAATAACCCAAGGCGGCGCTACACCGCTGGCCGTGGATGCCTTCGACGCCCGCTATAAGCTTGCGGAATTCAAGCGCCAGGCAGACGCGTTAGTCGCTAATGTCGATGTTATGCTCTCGCCCACCACGATCATGCACCCGAGCAAGGCAGAAGTGGCGGCGGATCCCATCGGCGTCAACTCACGCCTGGGCACCTGGACCAACTTTATGAACCTGCTCGACTACAGTGCTCTGGCCGTGCCTGTAGGCTTTAGCGAGCGCGATTTGCCAGTGGGCGTAACACTGTTTGGGCCGGTGTTTTCTGACTTAACGCTGCTCTCCCTCGCCCGTGCCATAGAAGCCCGCTTAATGCTGCCGTTAGGAGCCACAGGCGTTGCCCATCCGGCGTTATCTGAGCCCTTAACCAATGCCCAAGACGGCACCATGGAGCTGGTAGTGTGCGGTGCACATCTGCAAGGCCTGCCGCTTAACCACCAATTGACCGAACGCGGCGGCGTATTAGTGAGCACCACCCAAAGCGCGCCGCGCTATAAGCTGTTTGCCCTGGCAGGCGGGCCGCCCAAACGCCCAGCAATGCTACGCGACGAAAATGGCCAAGCCATTGAAGTGGAAGTATGGCGCCTACCCATCGAAGCCGTGGGCAGCTTTTTAGCAGGCATTCCTGCCCCGCTCGGTTTAGGCCAAGTGGAGCTCGCCGACGGGAGTTGGAAATGTGGCTTTATCTGCACCGCAGGGGCGTTAAACGAAGGGGGTGAAGCAGAGGACATTACCGAGTTTGGCGGCTGGCGAGGATGGTTAAAGCGTCAGTCTTAGTTAGTTAAGCGGTAGCACTCAGGTCGAAAAGGTGTCGTTATCTGCTAAGTTAATAGTGCCCATAGCTTGCTATGCCAATCATCAAGGAGGAAGAAACGCTTTGTCGACATCACCCTCGACCCGGCTAGGCGCAATGATGCTATTGATCGCCTCGCTCGCAGGTCTCGCTATCGCTCTCTATGCCTATTTCACCCCACTGACCGGAGTTAATGGGACACTCGGCGCTATGGTCGCCATTTTGGCCTGCCTCGCTCTTACAGTGATGTCGTTACTTCTCTTTAAGGTATCAGGACGTGGTGTTTCCATTACACTGCGGGTGCTTATTCTGATAGGCCTTGCTGGCACTTTTTTCGCTGCAATGCTGCTACACCAGTGGTGGATCTGCGTTGCTATGGTGATCGGCCTGATCGGGCTGCTCCTCGATATGGTTCGCCCGTCGCATCACGCCCGAGCCACCCATACCTAAGGAGCCGACCATGCCGACTTTGATTACCACTAAACAACGCCTGGGCACGGCTACTGCGCTGGCAATTTGCCTTGCCCCTATGCCACTTTTGGCACAAGAAGAGCCTGAGGAGCAGGAAAATGCTGCCCAGCAGGCAGAAGTTAGCGCTACACCCATACCTTTGGTACCTAGCGAACCCACCTGGGATAGCTTCCATGGTCAGCTCAATGCGCAAAAATATAGTCCGCTGGATCAGATCAATACCGACAACGTTGGCGAATTGGAAAAAGTATGGGAAGTGCACACTGGGGATGTGGCTGATGGTTCTGGGGATTTACCCGCCACGGTCTGGTCTGCCACTCCGGTGTTTGCCAATGAGACGCTCTATATCGGTACCCCCTTCTACCGGATTCTGGCCCTAGACCCCGCGAATGGCGAAGAGAAATGGAGCTTCGATACGCAATCCTCTCTTGAAGCGCTCACCCAGCCCGCCTTGAAGAATCGCGGTGTCGCCTATTGGGAGGCAGAGGATCCAGAAGCAGGCGAGCGCTGCCAAAAAATTATCTATATGGGCACCATGGATGCCCAGCTATTCGCGGTCGATGCCGATAGCGGTGAACAGTGCGCAAACTTTGCTAATAACGGTGTGCTGGACGTCAACCAGTGGAACGATACCAACGACCGCTGGCCGTTATCGCTACTGCAACCACCCACCGTGGTTGGCGACCACTTGATTCTAGGCTGGGCGGGAATGGACTGGGCCTATGAGCAGGCCCCACCCGGCACCGTCTACTCAATCAATGCCCGCACTGGCGAGCGCGAATGGACGTTCCAGGCGCTCAGCGATGAGATGCGCGAGCAGAGCGGTACTGCTAACATTTGGACGCATATGTCCGCCGATGAAGAGCGAGGACTGGTTTATCTGCCGGTTTCATCTCCATCGCCAAATTACTGGGGCGGCAATCGCACCGAGGAAGTACCCCTGGGGACCTCCACCACCGCCCTGGATATCGAGACCGGCGAAGTCGTTTGGTCGCGGCAGTGGGTTCATCACGATATCTGGGACTACGATACCGTTGCCGCACCAACGCTGATGGACATCACCGTCGATGATGAAGAGATTCCGGCGCTGCTTCAGGCGACCAAAATGGGTTTTCTGTTCGTGGTCAATCGCGAAACCGGCGACGATGTTTGGCCAATTGAGGAGCGCCCGGTTCCCAGCGGTGATGGCAGCGTTGAGGGCGAAGTTTACGCGCCGACTCAGCCCTTCCCGACCAAACCAGCGCCACTGTTAGATCAGTCCGAGAAGCCCGACGTCTGGGCACTGGCTGATGCAGTTAGCTTTGGGGAGTGCTCAGCGCTCTGGAATGATCTCAGCTATGAAGGTATGTACACCCCGCCGACGACCCAAGGCGAAGGCACGCTTGGCTTTCCCATCAGTGCGGGCGGCGTTCAGTGGGGCGGCGTCGCCTTCGCTCCAGAAAGCCAGACCGCCATCGTCAATACCTCGCACATTGTGCAGTACATAAAGCTCTATAATCGAGAGGATTATGAAAAAGCGGATAGCGGCTCGGGTAACGAAAGTGGCTTCGCCCCCCAGGAAGGCGCGCCCTATGGGATGCGTTTAGAGGTCGCGCTGAATCGGTGGGGCATGCCCTGCTGGGAACCGCCCTTTGGTGAGCTTGTCGCCCTCGACATGACGACAGGTGATATCAAATGGCGTCGACCCGTGGGCGCATCGCAACAGTATGGCTTCTTTATGCCAGAGAGTTGGGGCTCGCCCACCATTGGCGGACCAGCGGTAACCGCTGGTGACGTTATCTTTATTGGCGCCTCCATGGATGCCAAGGTGCGTGCCTACTCGCTGGAAACCGGTGAGGAGCTGTGGTCGGATCAGACCGAAGCCCCCTCCGTCTCTAACCCCGCGGTCTATGAGTACAATGGCCGCCAGTATGTTGCCTTTGTTTCCGGCGGCAATACCATTCTGAAAGATCAGGTTGGCGATCAGATCGCCGTTTATGCCCTGCCGGAATAGCGCTTGAGGTTGACCAATAGCAAAACGGGGCGGCCTTAAGGCCGCCCCGTTGATGTTACATCTCATCTTCTTAGTTAGTTTCGTCGACTTGCCTTGGAGTACGTTTGGTTAATGCATGGTTAGCAGTTTTAATACATACCCGCATCAACGGCACTAACAGCCACAGCACAGGCGTAAGCAGCCAGCGATAAGCAAATCGCGCCACTACCAGCATCGGCAGTAGCACGATTAGCCAGATAAGAAACTGACCCAACCATACCGGCCAGCCTAGCCAAGTCGAAAGGTTGGCGCCCAACGCACTGACTAGGCTTGGGTGGCGAATCACCACATAAGCGGTGCCTGCAACCGCAGCGACTTTGGCCACACGCGGCAGTGTCGCGAAGCGACCGCTGGTAGCTAAAACGCCTTGACCCAAGCCAGCGCGAGTTCCCTGGGCTTCAACGCTCCCCACCCGCGCAGCACGAGCAGCCCTACCCGCCCGCAGCACCTTAACGGTGCTGGCCATGACCAGTAGATCGACACCGGCCCAGCCTAGATCGGCTGCGTCAATGGCGTCGCCGCGGCGCCACTGGCTTTCAAGATCGCGTAGCCCGCTGGTAAAGAAATCGCCGACGCCCGCGACGACTCGCTCACCCTGCAACCACTCAACCTCATCTTGCTCACTGACCACAAACTGGTTAAGCAGTGCGTGGCCATTGGCATCTAGCAGCGCAATGCCCATCTGGCCGCGACGGTAAGGCGTGAACGCTGAACCCGCACCGCCCTCCTCATCGCTCCACCAGCGACTAAGCTGCTGGTAGCGCTCGCCCAACCAGTGCTGCGCCCTAAGCGTTGCGACATCGTGGCGGCTAAAGTAGCTGATGGGCAGTACGGCGTCAGCGCCAAAGCGCACCAGCACCTGCTGGAACTGAGGCGATAAGCCGAACTCCACCAGCACATCGCGGGCTATATCACCATGGCGTAACATCGCCAGAGAAGCGCTCATCCATAAGGCTTGGTCGGATGAATAGCTAAGCAAAAGCGCGTTAATCTCTGGCGACTCCTGCTTAAGCGATGCCTCTAGAGCAGGCAGCGCCCGCTGCGCTTCCAGGCGCACCAGTCTATCTTCAAACGGTTCGTGGGAAGCTACCGCTGATGCTAGCCCGGCAGTCACCAACGCGATTAACACTATGATCTGCCAGGGCCGCATCGCTTTCCACCTTGGTATGTTGGCAATCGCCTATTAGCCCAACGTCTCCGCCGTCACGTTCGCCGCCGCGGGCTGGGTGGAGTGGTGGCGATTGATCGCGCTAAGCACGCCTTTCATGGAGGCACTGGTAATGCTCTCATCGGTGCCTACACCAAACACCGCTTTGCCATCGATACGTACTTCCACATAAGCTATAGCTTCAGCATCGGCGCCCTGGCCACGGGAGTGTTCGTGGTAGTCGATGATTTCCACATCGTGTCCAGCGGCGGCCAGCGCCTTAATAAAGGCCGCTAGCGGGCCGTTGCCCTCGCCAGTAAGCGTTTGCCGCTCACCGTTTTGTTCGACCACCGCATTCAACGTGACTTTGGGGCTGTCGGGCTCCGACGACAAACGATGACTCACTAGCGCAAAAGGTGCGCGCTGCTCTAAATACTCATCGGCAAACGCCTGATAAATCATCTGCGAGGTAATTTCTTTACCTGTGCGCTCAGCCACTTCCTGCACCACTTGGCTAAATTCGATGGAGAGCCGACGCGGTAACTCAATACCGTGCTCCTGCTCCAGCAGGTAGGACACACCGCCTTTGCCGGACTGGCTGTTAACCCGGATAACGGCTTCGTAGCTGCGGCCCACGTCCAGCGGGTCGATAGGCAAATAAGGGACGTCCCAAACTGCATCAGGGTTGGTGCGCCGGTCCGCCATGCCTTTTTTGATAGCGTCCTGGTGGGAACCGGAGAAGGCGGTAAACACCAGGTCGCCCACGTAAGGGTGGCGGGGATGCACCGGCAACTGGTTGCAGTACTCCACTTCACGCATGATCGGGGTAATATTGGAGAAGTCGAGCTGTGGATGAACACCCTGGGTATACATGTTCATGGCCAAGGTGACGATATCCACATTGCCGGTACGCTCGCCGTTACCGAACAGCGTGCCCTCAACCCGGTCGGCCCCGGCCATCAGCGTGAGCTCGGCTGCCGCTACGCCGGTACCGCGATCATTATGGGGGTGCACGCTGACAATCAGGTGATCGCGGTTTTTGACATGGCGACAGAACCACTCGATCTGGTCGGCATAGTTATTCGGCGTGGCGACTTCCACCGTCGCAGGCAAATTGACAATAATGGGTTGATCGGCACTGCTGCCGTAAGCCTCCATAACCGCTTCGACGATTTCGACGGCAAAGTCCATCTCGGTGGTAGTGAAGAGCTCCGGCGAGTACTGAAACGTCCAGTTGGTTTCTGGCGCGGCATCCATCTGGGCACGGATTTGCTGGGTCGCCTCCACGGCTATTTGAACACACTCCGGCTTATCAACGTTAAACACCACCCGGCGGAACATGGGATCAGTAGCGTTATAGACGTGGACAATGGCGTTCTTGGCGCCTTTCAAGGCTTCAAAAGTGCGTTCAATCAAGTGCGGGCGCGCCTGAGTCAGCACCTGAATAGTCACATCCTCAGGAATTTTATCCTGCTCAATCAGCGAGCGCACAAAATCGAAGTCCGTTTGTGATGCGGACGGAAACCCTACCTCTATCTGTTTAAACCCAACCTTGAGCAGCATGTCGAAAAAGCGCTGTTTACGCTCCTGATCCATGGGGTCGATCAGTGACTGGTTGCCATCGCGCAAGTCAACGCTGCACCAGATAGGCGCCGTTTCGATGCGCTTGTTCGGCCACTGGCGGTCGGGCAGGTCAACGGCCACAAAGGGGCGGTACTTTTTGGCAGGATCAGTCAACATCATGGCGGCTCTCCTAAAATCAGTCAGTTGTGGGCTTATCAGTGTGCTTACCGCCCACGTCATTCTGGTGCTTGGGGGCTGTCGAGTAGGCTTGAGCGAGGGCTGACTCCATGCGATCAAGCTGCGCTTTCAGCCCGCGAACATCATTGCGTAGTGACTGCAGCTCGGCTTCTTCGCCTTCGCCGCTGTCCAGCGCCATTTGCGCACTCTCTTTCTGCATCACATCCAGCACAATACCAATCATCATATTGAGAAAGATAAAGGCGTTCAAAAAGATAAAGGTTAAGAAATAGATCCAGGCGTAGGGGTAAACCTCCATGGCAGGATAGAGCACCGCCGTGGCCCAACTCTCAAACGTCGCTACTTGAAACAGCGTGAGCATCGCCAGGGAAATATTGCCCCATAGTCCCTCGTCGACATTGTGAAACAGAAAACTGCCAATGGCGGCGTATATATAGAAGATGATAAACATCAGCAGCACCACATAGCCCATCCGCGGCACCGATTTCACCAGGGCGCTAAGGAGCATCTGCAGTTCAGGTATCATCGAGACCAGGCGTAACACTCGAAAAATGCGCAGCAACCTTGCCAACAACACCATTTCCGAGTCGTCCATGGGAATGAGGCTGGCGGTAACAATTAGAAAATCAAAAACGTTCCAGCCCTTTTTGAAGAAGTCGAGAAGGCTGCGCTCTGCGGCCATTCTGATTAAAATTTCAATCAGGAAAAAAATCGTCACGGCGATATCGAGATAGAGCAGCCACTGCTCGACCTGGGAAGTTTCGTCGTAGGTCTTGGCCCCTATCACCAGGGCAGAGATGACGATAATGGCAATCACCACCGCTTCAAAAAACTTGTTGGAGCGGAGCTTTTCGAAACGGGCCTGCCAGGTAGTAAAGGACTCACTCATGTAACAAAAAATCTCTCAACGGTTAATCCGCACACTTTATACTAAAATTACACGCCTGCTACACAAGTGATATCCTGTTGTTTCACTTGATGTATGCTGCGCCACCAGAACGCCTTTATGGGCGCCCTGTTGGTACCCTTTTGACTTTTTTATTTAGCCGCTGGATGACCCCATGACACTGCTTTGGATAGCCTTATTGCCTCTGCTAGGCGTACTGGTACCGGCACTCACCGCACAGCGTGGGCGAAGTTTCTGTTCCCTCGCAACGGCGGTGCTGCCAGCTACCGCCTTAGTAATGACGCTACTCAACGTGCCAGCTCTGCTAGATGGCGAGCAATTGCGTTTTTCGGCCACTTGGATGCCTGAACTGGCGCTAAACCTAGCGTTTCGCCTGGATGGGCTATCGCTGCTGTTCAACCTACTGATACTCGGCATTGGCCTACTGATTATTCTTTATGCGCACTACTATTTAGCCAAAGATGAGCCCTTTGGCCGATTCTACGCCTTCCTGATGCTATTTATGGCATCAATGGTGGGTATTTCAATGTCGGACAACCTGATTCTGCTCTGGCTGTTCTGGGAATTAACCAGCCTCTCCTCGTTTTGCTGATCGGTTACTGGTCGCACCAATCAGATGCCCGTAAAGGCGCACGTATGGCGCTAACGGTGACGGGTGCGGGAGGCCTAGCACTGCTGGCGGGCTTACTGTTACTCGGCGATATGGCAGGCAGCTTCAACATGGGCGATGTGCTGGCCAGCGGAGACGTTATCCTTGCCGACCCGCGCTATCCGCTTATGCTGGGTTTAGTACTGTTGGGGGCCTTTACCAAATCGGCCCAGTTCCCGTTCCATTTTTGGTTGCCCCACGCCATGGCGGCGCCCACACCAGTATCGGCGTATCTGCACTCAGCCACCATGGTGAAAGCGGGCATTTTCCTGATGGCGCGTCTGCATCCTGCCATTGCCGGTAGCGAGCTGTGGAGCGTGGTCGTTTCCCTGGTCGGCATCATCACCATGCTGTATGGCGCCTGGTTTGCGCTGATGAAGACCGATCTGAAAGGTATTTTGGCGTTCTCAACTGTTAGCCATTTAGGCTTGATTACCGTGTTGTTGGGTATCGGCAGCCCCATGGCGATTTTGGCTGCGCTTTTTCACATTCTCAATCACGCCACCTTTAAAGCCGCGTTGTTTATGAGTGCCGGCATTATCGATCACGAAACCGGCACACGGGAGCTAAAGCAGTTGGGTGGCCTGAAAAAAGCCATGCCGGTAACGGCGCTACTGACCACCCTGGCAGCGGCAGCGATGGCCGGCGTACCGCTTTTTAATGGTTTCTTATCCAAAGAGATGTTCTTCACCGAAGCGCTGGCAACCCCCGTTCTGGGAGGATTGAGCTGGTTATTACCTGCGCTAGCGGCGCTCGGTGGCATTCTTTCTGTGGCCTATTCACTGCGTTTAGTGCACGCCGTTTTCTTCAAACCGGCCCGTGAAGCCCCTCCGAAGGCGCCCCACGAGCCGCCGCACCTTATGCGTTTGCCGGTAGAAATATTGGTAGCCCTGTGCGTGGTAGTGGGCCTGTTCCCGGCCTTTATGGCAACGGGATTATTAGAGCTCGCCAGCCAAGCGGTGATTGGTAGCCCACTAGATTTCCACCTGGCTATTTGGCATGGAGTGAATCTACCGCTCATCATGAGTTTGCTCGCCTTCGTGGTGGGTATTGCACTCTATTGGCGCTATGGCGAGGTGCGTCGATTTACTCAGCAGTTTGCCGGGGTCGATGCCCGGCGGGTGTTTGAGCGCATACTTGTCTCCATGGGCTATCGCGCCGAGCAGCTTATTGCCAAGCTGGAAGGCAATTCGCTACAGCGTTATGTGGGCTGGCTCTGGCTAGGCGCATTAGTCATGGGTGGGATCGGACTGGTTCAGATCACTGACTTAACGGGCGCTGCTGGCAATCAAGAGCTGGATGGTATCCTCATACTCGGGGCGGGGATGCTGATGTTTGGCGGCGTGGCCACCGCTGCCACTCACCGCTACCGGCTGATTTCTCTGCTGATGCTATCGGTCGTCGGGCTCTTTGTGGCGCTCACCTTTGCTCGTTTCTCAGCACCCGATTTAGCGCTGACACAGCTTTCGGTGGAAGTGGTGACCATGATCCTGTTGATGCTGGCGCTATTTTTCCTACCGCAAAAGACCCCACGGGAATCCAGCCCACTACGCAACGTTCGCGATATGCTGCTGGCAGGCACGCTAGGCTTGGTGATCGCCAGCCTTAACTACGCGGTCATGACACGAGAGACGCTGTCGATTTCCAGCTTCTTTGTGGAGAACAGCAAGCCGGGCGGTGGCGGCTACAACGTGGTCAACGTAATTCTGGTCGACTTCCGGGGATTTGATACCCTGGGTGAAATCACCGTACTGGCTATCGCGGGCCTGGCTATCTTTAAGCTGCTGAACCGCTTACGCCTGTTTATGCCGCACAGTGACGGCGAAGGTCGGGTATGGTCGCCTGACCGTTACCCGGCGGTACTCACGTCAATTTCCATGACGCTACTGCCGTTGGCACTATTAGTCTCTGCATTTATCTTCCTGCGCGGCCACAACCAGCCGGGTGGCGGCTTTATTGCCGGACTGATTACCGCTGTTGCCTTGATCCTCCTGTATATGGCGCGGGGCGTAGAGTGGGCGCAAGAGCGCCTGGACTTCCCTTTCCAACCCGTGGCGGTTATCGGGGTAGCGATTGCTACGCTCACCGGGCTGGGTAGCTGGCTGTTCGGACATCCGTTTTTAACCTCAGCATTCGGCTACTTCACCCTGCCGCTCATCGGTACCTTTGAACTGGCCACCGCGCTGCTATTTGATCTGGGTGTCTACTTAGCGGTGGTGGGCGCTACGCTGATGATTCTTGCCAACCTGGGCAAAGTCACGACCGCCCATAGACCGGTGACCGAAGCCTCGGAAAAAGAGGCTGACGCCAACACCGCAACGCCCGCAGCCAAGGAGCCTCGCTAATGGAACTGCTCTACGCAATGACCACCGGGGTATTGACCGCCTGTGGCCTCTACTTGACCTTGCGAGGCCGTACCTTTCCGGTGGTGGTAGGTCTCACTCTGCTCTCTTACGCCGTCAATCTGTTCCTGTTTTCGATGGGCGGCCTGACCACTGATGGCCCCGCTATTGTGTCTGAAGGAGCTAACTATGCCGACCCGCTCCCCCAGGCACTGGTTCTCACCGCCATTGTGATTGGCTTCGCCATGACGGCCTTTGTGGTAATTCTGGCGATGCGGGCGCGTAGTGAAGTGGGGAACGACCACGTCGACGGTAAAAAGGAAGACCGAGAATGATGCAGCATCTGATTGTTTTCCCTGTTGTTCTACCGTTAGTGGCGGGCATTCTACTGCTCTATCAGCGCCAGGGATTAGTACGTTACAAACGCGCGGTGAGCGTTGCTGCCACCGCACTGCTGCTGTTGGTAGCGATTGGCTTATTACGCCAAGCCGCCAGCGGAGAGATTACTTACTACGCCCTGGGCGATTGGCAAGCCCCGTTCGGTATCGTGTTAGTGCTGGATCGCCTCTCGGCGTTAATGCTGCTGCTGACCGCCATTCTGGCCGTTGGCGCAGTGGTGTTTGCCTGCGCGGGCGACGACGAGAAAGGCAGTAACTTCCATGGTCTTTTTCAGTGGCAACTGCTGGGCATCAATGGCGCCTTTTTAACCGGTGATCTGTTTAACCTGTTCGTCTTTTTTGAAGTTCTGCTGCTGGCTTCTTACGCCCTACTGCTGCACGGCGGCGGCAAAGCACGCATTCAGGCCAGCGTGCACTATGTGGTGCTTAACCTGGCGGGTTCTTCGCTGTTTCTGATTGCAGTGGGTGTGCTGTATGGCGCCACGGGTACGCTCAATATGGCCGATATGGCGATTCGTGTCGCCGAAATACCGGCAGAGCGAAACGGCTTAGTAAGCGCAGGGGCGCTGATGCTGCTGGTAGTGTTTGGCTTAAAAGCCGCCATACTGCCGCTCTACTTCTGGCTGCCCAAAGCCTACGCGTCTGCTCCCGCACCGGTAGCGGCACTGTTTGCCATTATGACCAAAGTGGGGATTTACGCCATCCTGCGCGTCTACTCACTTATTTTTGGCGATAGCGCTGGTGGTTTGGAGGCGCTGGAACAGCCCTGGGTTTGGTGGCTATCACTTGCTACCTTGGCAGCCGCAGGCGTTGGGGTAATGGCCGCGCGAGATCTGCGCTTGCTGGTGGCTTACCTTGTGCTGGTATCGGTAGGCACGCTGCTGGCAGGTATCGGCATGCGCTCACCCCAGGCGGTCTCTGCGCTACTCTATTACCTGATCCACACTACGTTGATCACCGGGGGGCTGTTTCTGTTAGCCGAAATGATTGGCCTACAGCGTGGCAAAGCGGGGACGCGCTTAGTTAAGGGTCGCCCTATGGTGCAGGGCGCAGCACTCGCCATGCTCTTCTTTGTCGGTGCTATCGCCGTGGCAGGCGTCCCGCCCTTTTCCGGCGCTTTCGGCAAGGCATTAATGCTTAATGCCGCTGAAGGTACACAGCGTCTGTGGCTCTGGCCGCTGCTGCTACTAACCAGCTTAGCCTCGCTAATTGCCCTTTCCCGAGCGGGCTCGACGCTGTTTTGGCGCAGCCACCGGGGCACCAGCAGCGGCACCCCGCTACCCCGTCGTCAGTGGTTTGGCGTTATCTGGCTACTGAGCGCAGCCCCGCTATTAGTCGCCCTGGCAGGGCCTGTGAGCAGCTACACTCAAGCCACGGCTGATCAACTCGCTAACCCCCAGGTGCTGATTCGCACGCTACTCCCCAATGCTGCTGGAGATGCCCCATGATCGCCCCGCGCTCCTGGCTACCCACGCCCGTTTTATCGATACTACTGCTAGTGGTTTGGCTGCTGCTAGTACGCAGTTACGCCTTTGGTCAATTCGTACTCGGCGGCTCATTAGCCATTTTAATCCCCCTGCTGACCCACCGCTTTTGGGATGCCCGCCCACTGATCGGCAAGCCCTTCATGCTGCTGCGGTTTATCTTCCGGGTAATGGGCGACATCATCACCGCCAACTTTGAGGTGGCTTATCTGATCGCCAATCCATGGCGCAAACTTAAGCCCCACTTCATTGAATATCCGCTCATGCTCGAAGAGCGCTTCACCATCACGCTGCTGGCCAGCACGATCAGCCTGACACCGGGCACCGTATCGGCCAATCTACGCATGGATGGTAAGTCGCTGCTGATTCACGCCTTAAACGTGGACGATGAGGAGGCGCTGATTAATCAGATTCGTGAGCGCTACGAACGCCCGCTCAAGGAGATTTACGAATGTTGAGCTTTGCGCTGTATATCACCTTAGCGCTGGTGGTGATGGCCCTGTTGATGAACCTCTACCGGCTGACCATCGGCCCCAGCCTGCCCGACCGGGTACTCGCTCTGGACACTATGTACGTCAACTCGATTGCACTGATCGTGCTGCTGGGGCTATGGCTGAACAGCAAAACCTATTTCGAGTCGGCGCTACTGATTGCGATGCTTGGTTTCATCAGCACCGTGGCGGTATGCAAATATATTCTGCGTGGAGACATCATCGAATGATGAACATGAGCTATCGAATGAGGGATATGCGCCAGGGGGAACTATGCCCGTAATCATTGAAGCGCTTATTTCACTGTTACTGATCGCTGGCGGTATCTTTGTGTTTATCGGCTCACTGGGGATGGCCCACCTGCGCGATTTCTATATGCGCCTGCATGGCCCTACCAAGGCCACCACCCTGGGCATCGGCTGCATGCTGATCGCTTCGATGCTGTACTTCTGGAGCATTGACGGTAAACCGGATGCTCAAGAGTTGCTGATTACACTCTTCCTGTTTATTACTGCTCCGGTGAGCGCGCACCTGCTAGCCAAATCTGGCCTGCACCTGCGCTTAAAGCACGCTGATAAAACCCAAGGTAAGCCGGTAGAGCTGCGTCCAGAAGAAGTCGGCGATAAGCCGGTACCCCACCCGGATAAAGGCCATGGCTAAAAACGAATAGAGGCACTAAAAAATATAAAACAAGGCGGCGCCACTGGGCGCCGCCTTGTTTTAAGGCGTTAAGTCCTGCTGATGGTAGCCCAGCAGATAGAGCACACCGTCAAGGCCCACCGACGATATCGCTTGGCGCGCCTGGGCGCGCACCAGAGGTTTGGCGCGAAACGCAACCCCCATACCCGCTTTGGCGAGCATTTTCAGATCGTTGGCGCCGTCACCCACTGCAACCGTTTGATCCAGCGTAAAACCGTCTCTTAACGCAATGGACTCCAATAGTGCGGCTTTGCGTTCAGCATCGACAATCGGTTCGCTAACGGCGCCGGTGACCTTGCCCTCTTCGATGATCAGCTCATTGGCATGGATCTCGTCAAAACCCAGCTTCTCCTGCAGGTGAAGAGCAAAGTAGGTAAAACCGCCAGAGAGAATTGCAGTGCGGTAGCCCAAGCGTTTCAGGTTGGCCATTAAGCGCTCCACACCCTCCATAAGCGGCAGTTCCTCAGCGATCTCTGCCAGCACGGACTCATCCAAACCGTCCAGCTTACTCATTCGCTCGCGGAAACTTGCTTTAAAATCAAGCTCGCCGCGCATGGCACGCTCAGTGACTTCTGCGACTTCCTCCCCCACGCCATGGCGGCGGGCCAGTTCGTCAATCACTTCGGCTTTGATCAGTGTGGAGTCCATATCGAAACAGACCAAACGGGGCTGAACGTGATCGCGAGTATCGTCTTGGATAACGATATCCACGCCCAGGGTTTCGCTCAGTACCCGCGCGGCGTTGCGCACGGCCTCGATACCCACCTCACCCACTAGACGATGCTCAATGCAGTCGATGCCCTCGCCCAGCTGTATGTCGGCCAGGCGCTGGGTGCTCTTCTCCTGTAGACCAAACTGCACGATAAGCGCGTCTACCTGAGCCCGAATCTCCGCGGTGAGTCGCGGCGCTAAAACGGTTAGGATCAAGTCACCGTTTGCCATCAATTAGCTCCTACCATTATTTATTCCCCTGCCTCTAAGCGGTCAACTTTTTGGAAGCCACGGGGCAGCTTACTGCCGCGTCGGCCGCGCTCGCCACGATAGTAGGCCAGATCGTCGGCTTTTAGGGTTAGCTTGCGCTTACCAGCATGAATCATTAATGCATCGTTAGACGCCAGCACGGTAAGCCCGCAAACAAACTCCTCCCGACGCGCAGCCCTTGGGCCGGGTATATCGAGCATTTTATTGCCTTTGCCTTTGGACATCTCAGGCAGTTGATCTAGCGGGAAAAGCAGCAGTCGGCCTTCGTTTGACACCGAGGCCACCCACAGCTCGTCGCCCTCTGGCACTTCAACCGGCACCATGACATTGCAACCTTTGGGCAGGCTCAGCACCGCTTTACCGGCTTTATTCTTACCCGTCAGGGTACCGAGGCGCGCCACAAAGCCATAGCCTCCGTCGGTGGCGAGGACAAAACGGCGTTCGGGTGGCGCAAACATTAGCCCCGCCATTTTCGCCCCGGCGGCGACATTAGCGCGCCCGGTCACCGGTTCACCCTGGCCCCGGGCACTGGGCAGATTATGTGCCGATAGCGTATAGGCTCGCCCAGTGTCATCCAGCAGCACCAACGGCTGATTGGTTTTACCTTTCGCTGCCAGTTGGAAGCTATCCCCGGCTTTATAGGAGAGCCCTTCGGGGTCAATATCATGCCCTTTAGCGGCACGAATCCAGCCTTTGTCAGAGAGCACCACGGTAATCGGGTCAGCGCCCAACAGCTCGACTTCAGAGAGCGCCTTGGACTCTTCACGCTCCACCAGCGGCGAACGGCGCTCGTCGCCGTGCTCTTTACCCGCCGCACGAATCTCTTTTTCGATCAGGGTGGTGAGCTTGGCTTCGCTGCCCAGCAGGCCCTGTAGATATTTGCGCTCTTTTTCCAGTTCATCCTGCTCGCCGCGAATTTTCATCTCTTCGAGCTTGGCAAGGTGACGCAGGCGCAGCTCTAGAATGGCTTCGGCTTGACGCTCGGAGAGACTAAAGGCCGCGATCAGCGACGCTTTCGGGTCATCCTCTTCGCGAATAATGCGGATCACTTCGTCCAGATCCAGGTAGGCAATTAGCAGGCCTTCGAGGATATGCAGGCGATCTTCGACTTTGCCCAGACGGTGCTCTAAACGACGACGCACCGTGCTGCGCCGGAACTGCAACCACTCACCCAGCATTTCGGGCAGCGGCATCACCCGTGGGCGGCCATCCAGGCCGATCACGTTCATGTTCACCCGCACGTTCTTTTCCAGATCCGTCGTGGCAAACAGGTGGGCCATCAGCGATTCAACGTCGATGCGGTTGGAGCGAGGCTCGATCACCAGGCGGGTGGGCTCTTCGTGGGTCGACTCATCGCGCAGATCCGCCACCATGGGCAGCTTCTTGGCCTGCATTTGCGCCGCAATCTGCTCCAGCACCTTGGCGCCGCTGACCTGATAGGGCACCGAGGTAATCACAATATTGGACTCTTCGCGCTCATAGCGAGCACGCAGTTTTACCGAGCCCCGGCCGGACTCGTAGAGCTTACGCAGATCAGCCGGCGGGGTAATGATTTCCGCATCGGTAGGAAAGTCCGGTGCGGGCACGAACTCCATCAAATCGGCGGTGGTGGCCTTGGGATTGCGCAACAGATGGCAAGTCGCTTCGACAATTTCCGAGACGTTATGGGGCGGGATATCAGTCGCCATGCCCACGGCAATCCCGGTACCGCCGTTGAGCAGTACATGGGGTAGCTTGGCAGGCAGCACCAGCGGCTCCTGCATGGTGCCATCAAAGTTGGGCACCCAATCGACGGTGCCTTGGCCCAGTTCGCCGAGTAGCACTTCGGCAAACCTGGAGAGTTTGGCCTCGGTGTAACGCATGGCGGCGAAGGATTTAGGGTCGTCGGGACTCCCCCAGTTGCCCTGACCGTCCACCAGCGGATAGCGGTAACTGAACGGCTGCGCCATCAGCACCATGGCTTCGTAGCAGGCGCTGTCGCCATGGGGGTGGAATTTACCCAGCACATCACCGACGGTACGCGCCGACTTTTTGTACTTGGCGTTGGCGTGCAGCGCCAGCTCGCGCATGGCGTAAATAATCCGGCGCTGCACGGGTTTCATGCCATCGCCAATGTTGGGCAGGGCGCGGTCGAGAATGACGTACATCGAGTAGTCGAGGTACGCTTTTTCGGTGTAGTCGCGCAGGGAGAGACGCTCGACGTCTCCTTCCGCTACTTGAATATCCATGTCGATCATATCCTACCTTGACAACAAAACCGCCCCTGTTGGGGCGGCTGATAAGCGGACACGCGGCCACTTAACATGGCTCGCTATGTTAATTGATACCTTTCGTTTGATGCATTAGATAGCGCGGCCGTCGATGACGCTTGTTGAGAACCACCGTGAAACTCGTCTAACAGACCTTTTAAGCGCTGGGCCTGTAACGACAGCTCATTGGCAGCACTCGCCGCTTCACTCACCAACCCGGCATTTTGCTGCGTCACCGTATCCATTTGGGTAACCGCCCGGTTGATCTCATCAATACCGTTGGTCTGCTCGCCAGACGCTTGGCTGATTTCGCTAATACGTGCAGTCACCTCTTCAATTGCCACTACTATATCTTTCATGGCGGACTCAGCTGCTTGGGCATAGCCACTGCCGGTGGCAATCTGCTCTGAGGTGGTTTTAATCAGCCCATTAATGTTTCTAGCCGAAGCGGCGCTGCGCGATGCCAGCTCACGTACTTCGCTGGCCACTACGGCAAATCCACGGCCATGTTCACCGGCTCGCGCTGCCTCCACCGAAGCATTCAATGCCAATATATTGGTTTGGAAGGCAATATTCTCAATCACGTCAACAATTGACGAGACCTCTGTAGAGCTTTCGTTGATGGCCTCCATGGATTGCGCCAGCCGTGATACCTGCTCGCCACCTTGTTTGACTTTTTCCGCAGACTCTTTTGCTCGCTGATCCGCCTCTTGAGCGTTGTCAGCATTGCGCTTCACCGTAGCGGCCATCTCTTCCATCGTGGAAGACGTCTCTTGCAGAGAGGCTGCTTGCTGCTCAGTGCGGCTGGAAAGCTCGGTATTGCCTGCGGCAATTTCCGTCGACTCACTGGCTATGGCATCGGCTACACTGCGCACATTTCCAAATAGATGTTGCAGTTTATCCGAGTAGCGGTTTACAGCACTGCGTAACTCTCCTATTTCATCGTCACGATAAATAGTCAGCTCCCGACTGGAGCCGCCTTGCCCCAACTGATCAATCTGCAGCGTGGTACTGCGAATCTGCCGCAGCAGAATGCGCCCACCCCACCAACCAAGTGCGAGCAGTAGCGCCAAAAGGGGCAAAATGACAATCAACAAGTCACGCGTTAACGTGCGCGCAAGCGCCGTCACTTCCTCCTGGGGTGTCATTAAGCCCAGCGTCCAACCGGTATCTTGCATATCAAATAACCGGACTGAGGCGGGAGCATCCAGCACCCCTGCGGTCTCAACGCTGATTTCGTCGCGCCCTTCATTAAGGCCATCAATAACGGGCTGCAACCAAGGCATACTGTTCGTAAAGTTCGCCAACCCTTGCATCTCGTCCGTTTCCAGATCAGCACCGGGGAAGTGAATCACATTGCCCGCACTATCCAGTACAAACGCATAACCACCGGTTGCGCCACCGTTTTCAGTTAAGAACTCGGCAACACCATCGAGCTGCATATCAATGGTGGCCACGCCCGCAAACTCATCGTCAAGATAGTAAGGGACGCTGCAGGTCACCATGGCCACGCCTGTCGTCGGGTCGCGATACGCCGTGGACCATACGCACTGCCCGGGTTCAGCGCCACGCGCACTGCTGTACCACTCCTCTTCCTGATACGGTGCGATATCGGCAGCGTTATAGTCATCTAGAAAATCAAGATCGCCTTGTGAATTCCTCGCCCAAAAGAAACTAAACCGTTCAACGCCCGACTCAAATGCCCCTGGTTCTGGCCAGATACCGCCGCCCGCAATAGCGCTATTGCCATTATCATCCACTACTCTTGGGAAGGCTTGTAAATAAAGCGCTTCATCACGGGGTAATGACTCAGCCAACGCAGCAAGGCTCGAGGTGTTGCCCTCAACCCGCGATAACTGCGCGTCCAAAGCGTTGACTATCGAACCGCCTGTTCGATCCACCAACGACTGGCTTGCTTCAATCACCAGCGGTTGACCACGCCACGCCATCACGGCGTAGATACTGGCGGCCATCAGTAGCATAAGTGCTAGCGCGGCCAGCGTTAGCTGCCTAGATATCGTTTTAAACAACGTCGTTCCCCTTCTAAAGTGAAGTTCTTATCAGGCATATTAATTCCAATACACCTTGTCGTTGTTATCGGCGTAAGAAACATGAACCTTAACGTTGCAGCGCCACCGCATTCACACGACCACGCTCTGTAGCTTGCGTAATCAAACCTCGATATCAGCGAGGTTGCCATAATCTTCCAGCCACTTTTTGCGATCAGCGGCGCGTTTTTTGGCCAGCAACATATCCATCATTTCCATGGTGCCGTCACCATCCGTCAAGGTGAGCTGCACCAGGCGGCGGGTTTCCGTCGACATGGTGGTTTCACGCAGCTGCAGCGGGCTCATCTCCCCCAGGCCTTTAAAGCGTTGCACATTGGGCGTGCCACGCTTGTTGGCCAGTTGCTTGAGAATGGCAGCCTTTTCGCTCTCATCCAGGGCGTAGTGCACTTCTTTGCCTAGATCGATGCGGTAAAGCGGCGGCATCGCGACATAGACGTGCCCCGCATCGACCAAGCTTGGGAAGTGGCGCACAAACAGTGCACAAAGCAGCGTGGCAATGTGCAGGCCGTCGGAGTCGGCGTCGGCGAGAATACAGATCTTGTGATAGCGCAGCTTTTCCAAATCAGCGCTGCCGGGATCGGCGCCTATGGCAACGGCGATATCGTGAACCTCCTGGGAACCGTAGATATCGTGGGTCTCCACTTCCCAGGTGTTAAGAATTTTACCGCGCAGGGGCAGTATCGCCTGGGTTTCCCGATTGCGGGCCTGCTTGGCACTGCCACCGGCGGAGTCCCCCTCGACTAAAAACAGCTCGCTTTGGGCGGGATCCTGACCGGAGCAGTCCGCCAACTTGCCAGGCAGCGCCGGACCGGAAGTGACCTTTTTACGGGCGACCTTTTTAGCTTTTTTCTGGCGATTCTGCGCCGCGCTAATCACCAGCTCGGCAATTGCTTCGGCTTGATCCACATGGTGGTTCAGCCATAGCGAGAAAGCATCTTTAACAACGCCGGAAACAAAACCGGCAATGGTGCGCGATGAGAGCCGCTCTTTGGTTTGCCCGGCAAATTGGGGGTCGAGCATCTTCACCGAAAGCACAAAGGAGGTGCGCTCCCAGAGATCATCGGCGGTGAGCTTGATACCGCGAGGCAACAGGTTGCGGTATTCGCAGAACTCGCGCAGTGCGTCCAAAAGCCCGGAACGGAAGCCGTTGACATGGGTACCACCCTGGGGTGTAGGAATCAGGTTAACGTAGCTCTCCAGCAGCGCTTCGCCGCCTTCCGGTAGCCATTGGATAGCCCAATCGACACCGTGTTCGTCGTCGTTAAAGTGGCCAACAAAGGGCTCTCGGGGCAGCACTTCATAGCCGTCGGTGGCCTCAACGAGATAGTCGCGCAGGCCATCGGCGAACTCCCACTCGGTGGAAGTGCCATCAGGCTCTACCAAGGTGACTTTTAAGCCAGGGCACAGCACCGCTTTAGCGCGCAGCAAATGCTTCAGCCGGGTTAGCGCTAGTTTGGGACTATCGAAGTAGCTCTCATCGGGCCAGAAACGCACCAGCGTGCCACTCGCCCGCTTGGCCGCTTTGCCAATTTCATGCAGCTCTTCGACTTTCTCACCGAACTCGAAAGCCATGCCATGGCGGGCGCCGTCGCGGGTGACTTCGACATCCAGTCGGCGCGATAGCGCATTCACCACCGAAACACCGACACCGTGCAAGCCGCCGGAGAAGCGGTAGCTGGTGGAGGAGAATTTGCCTCCCGAGTGCAATTTGGTAAAGATCAGTTCAACGCCTGAAACACCGTGCTCAGGGTGTAGGTCGATGGGCATACCGCGGCCGTTATCCTGCACCTCAATACCGCCGTCGCTATGCAGCACGACGTTGATTTCGGTGGCGTGGCCCGCTAACGCTTCATCAACGCTGTTATCAATAACTTCCTGAGCAAGATGGTTGGGGCGAGTGGTGTCGGTATACATACCGGGACGCTTACGTACCGGCTCGAGGCCCGACAGGACTTCGATGGAGCTCGCGCCGTACTGAGAGGCATCAAACTGGGTCATGTAACGTCGGTTCCCTGAAAAATCGTACTGGCAGCCATATTGAGTGCTGAAACGAGTAATTGGCGGCTTGCTAAGACGCACAGGATAGCGGAAAAGCAAAAAGCTGTATATCTAGCCATGCTTATTACCAAGGACGCCGGGGATAGGTCACTCCTGCTCCGCCGCCCAAAATGCTTCAATCAATCCCTTACTGGAAGCATCCATCCGCGATAGATCTCCCTCATGGTCGATAATCTTTTGGGTATCCGTGGCAATCTGTTTACCTAGCTCAACGCCCCATTGATCGAACGGGTTGATATCCCAAATCACCGCCTGAACAAAGACCTTATGCTCGTAAAGGGCGATAAGCGAACCCAGAGTGGCGGGCGTCAGCTGGTCAAGCAGCACCGTTGTCGAGGGTTGGTTGCCACGATAACGCTTGTGCTCCGGTCGCGGGCCGTCGTCTTCCAAGGCGTCGTCACCGAGCATTAATACCCGGGACTGAGCAAAGCAGTTGGCCAGTGCCAAACGGTGCTGGGTTTTAAGGTGACGGCGGGTATCCGGGTCTTCCACCTCGTCATAACGCTTGAGCGGCGCGATAAAGTCGCACACCACCGGCTGGGTACCTTGGTGTAGCAATTGGTAAAAAGCATGCTGAGCATTAGGGCCAAGCTGCCCCCAGAGCACCGGGCAGGTGGAGTAGTTGACCGGCTGCCCCTGGCGGGTGACCGACTTGCCGTTGGACTCCATCTCAAGCTGTTCAAGGTAGGCGGCGAAATACTCCAAGCGGCCATCGTAAGGCAGAATGGAGTGCGCGCGAATATCCAGAAAATTGACGTTCCAGATGCCCGCTAACGCCAGCAGCACCGGCAGGTTCTCCGACATTTCTGCCTCAGCAAAATGGCGATCCATCGAGTGAGCGCCAGCTAAAAACTCGCGGAAATTCGCCATGCCGACCACCAACGCAATCGGTAGCCCAATGGTGCCCCATAACGAGTAGCGTCCGCCCACCCACTCCCAGAAGGTTAACTGGTGATCCTCCGCAATGCCCCATTCGGTCATTTTCTCAGGGCTCGCCGATACACCAATAAAGTGCTGACGCACCACCAGCTCAGCGCTAATCGGCGTCGCCCCATGCTGGGTCAAACGGCTCAAGAGCCATTCACGGGCAGTGTTAGCGTTAGAGAGCGTATCAATAGTGGTAAACGATTTGGACGACAGCACAAAGATGGTGGTTTCAGGATTCAACCGGCTCAGATAATCCGCTAACTGTGAGCCATCCATGGTGGAAGCAAAATGCACCTCCACCGGATGAATATTTTTGGGCCGGAAATCCGCCAAGGCATGGGTAACCATTAATGGGCCCAGATCTGAACCGCCTACGCCCAGGTTAACAACATGCCGAATCGGCTTGCCGGTGGCACCGCGCCACTGTCCTGCGTGCAGCCGACACACCAGGTGCTCCATTTGGGCAAGGCTTTCGTGCACGGCGGCGACGATATCCTCACCTTCCACCTCAAGCGTCGCATCGGCAGGCAAACGCAGCGCCGTGTGTAATGCCGGGCGGTTCTCACTGACGTTCACTCGCTTACCACTCAGCAGCGCCTCAATCGCCGCGGGCACACCCGCTTCAGTCGCCAGCGTAAACAGATGTTCGAGCGTATCGTCATCCCAGCGCTGCTTAGAGAGATCCAGCGTCAAGCCCGCCACCTGGCGAGTAAAACTCTCCCAACGCGAGGGCTCGGTGCCAAACAGCGTTTTTAGGTGAACGTGCTGCAGCGTTTCAGCGTGATGCTTTAACGTCTGCCATGCTGGCAACGTATCGGGTGTAGCGCTTGATGCTGAGGCCATTTAGCTTCTCCAGTGGCGTCTATCCTTGCAGCGGGGTTCATGAAACAGGGCTGTTCTAGGCGAGTCTGTGCTAGCCAGGCCTGTTCTAGTCAATTAAGGGCGCGTAAACTAGCACGCCTTTTCCATGATCCCGGCTTGCCCATGAGTGATGCATCTTACCGTGACGCTATCTTTTCGACACCCCTTGACCGAGTTGCGCGGTTCTCGTTCGATGAAAAGGTGGTCGCCTGTTTCCCTGATATGATCCGCCGATCGGTACCCGGCTATGGGCAAATTCTCGGCATGTTGAGCTTAATTGCCCAGCGACACCTGCGCCATGGCGCCCATGTCTATGATCTGGGCTGTTCGCTGGGCGCTTCCGGCCTTGCACTGGCGGGCGCGCTGCCGCCTGATGCTTTTCGCTACACAGGGGTCGATCTCTCTCCCGCCATGGCCTCTAAAGCACGGCAAACCTTTGCTGACGAGTGCCCAGCGTACGCCATGCAGGTTGAAGAAGCCGACATTCGTACCCTGGAGTATGCGCCTTCGGGTATGATCATTCTCAATTTTACGCTGCAATTTCTACCTGCGGCAGACCGTGATGCGCTATTAACCCGGCTGTATGCAGCGCTGGAACCCGGCGGCGTGCTGATTCTCTCGGAGAAGACCGTCGACGCAGACGAGCGCGACAACGCTTGGCGGGTAGAGCGCTACCACGACTTTAAGCGCGCCAACGGATACAGCGACCTGGAAATCAGCCAAAAGCGCACGGCACTGGAGAACGTGCTGGTGCCGGACACGCTGGACGCACTGCATGGGCGTCTTAAGCAAGCCGGATTTCCACGCTCAATGACATGGTTTCAGTACCTCAACTTTGCCTCGCTAATTGCGTTTAAGGAGGGTTAAAGGTGGCGCCGCTATCCGATGATCATCGCGCAATTTATCAGGCGTTTTTAGATCAAGCCACGCTTGATGCCTCGCTAACATCCTGGCTAGCGAAGCTTCCCGAGCAGTTAGCTCACGGGCTTGACCGTAACCGCCATGGCGATTTATCCGCCTGGGAAAAAGCCGTGGCCAAGCTTCCAGCGTTGCCCGCCGAGCGACGCGTGGATTTAAATAGCGACACCGTCAGCGTTGATCTTGATCTTAGCGATAGCCAGCAGCGCCAGTGCTTTAACCTGCTAAGAAAGCTCGCCCCCTGGCGTAAAGGCCCTTTTCAACTGGGCGGCATTCATATTGACACCGAGTGGCGCTCAGACTGGAAGTGGCAGAGAGTAGCGCCGCATCTGGCGCCGCTAAAATACCGTAAGGTGCTCGACGTGGGTGGCGGTAGCGGTTACCACGCTTGGCGGATGGCAGGTGCTGGCGCGGCCTTTGTATTGGTGATCGACCCTTCGCCGCGCTTCTACTGGCAGTTTCAGGCGGTACGCCACTTCGTCGGCGATGCTGACGAGGGCAGAACGCAGTTTTTGCCAGTAGGCATCGAAGATGTGCCAGAAAACCTGGGCTTTTTCGATACGGTATTTTCCATGGGCGTGCTCTATCATCGCCCTGCCCCGTTGGAACATCTACAGCAGCTAAAAGCCGCGTTAGTTCCAGGCGGCGAGCTAGTGCTGGAGACCCTGGTAGTCGAAGGCGACGAGCAGACCGTATTTGTGCCCGGCGAACGTTACGCAGCCATGCCCAACGTCTACTTCCTACCCTCTTCCAAAGCGCTATGCCACTGGCTGGAACGCTGTGGTTTTACCAATGTGCGTGTCGTGGACGAAGCCGCTACTACGTTAGAGGAGCAGCGATCGACGGAGTGGATGACCTACCAGTCGCTGGCGGATTTTCTTGACCCGAATGATCGCAGCCGCACTATTGAAGGCTACCCTGCACCGCGGCGGGCGGTGATTTTGGCGAATAAATCGGGATAGGCACTGCACGCTTTCAAATTCACCGCCGCAAAATCACCAGCCAGCGCCCCAGGTTCATAACACTGGCAAGTGAGGCGGCTACGTAGGTAAAGGCGCAGGCGGTGAGTACGTGGCGGGCGCCGGGCATATCGTAAGGCGGGACGTACTCTTTCAATAGCGGCAGCGCGCGGTTAAAGCTGGCATCGAACTCGACCGGCAGGGTCACTAGATGCACCAATGCGGCGGTGCCAAAGCTAATGACGGCGATAGCTATCACTATCGCCAAACCACCCGGCAAACGCGTTAGTAGAAATAGAAAAGGCGCGGCCATCATCAGTATAGCGCCGAGTTTTTCGGCTTTTTGCGCCACACCCACTAACCGGCTGCGCGCCAGCAGCGGTGCATAACCCTGATAGTGCTGAATAGCGTGGCCTACCTCGTGGGCAGCGACGGTGACGGCGGTTAGCGAACGGCCGTCGTAATTATCCGGGGAGAGCCGCACGCAGCGGGTTTCCGGGTCGTAGTGGTCACCGAACTCGGTGCGCTCGACACTCGCTCCCTCAATACCCAGTCGGCGCAGCAAATGATCGGCAAGCTCTGCCCCAGTGCCAGGATAATCGTCACGACCACGAGTATGGCGTTTGAGCACCCACTTGGCCCATGCATTGGGAAGCACAAAAACAACCAGTGCGAAAATGATCAGCAGAACAACCATGGCAGTCTCTATCCATCAACAACCGCCGTTAGACAACCGACGGTCAACAGTTTTTCTCAGCCTAGCGCTTATCAGATGAGTGCTTATCAGCTTAGCTTTTACCATGGGGGCTGGCTTGGCAACAGCGTTGTGTGAGGGTGGGGTTATGCAGGCGTGTTGCGATGCTCCTCCACGTCGCGCTTGACCGCCGCTAAGCCGTGGGCAGAGATATCGCCCTGAGCGTGGGCATGCTCGGCAATCAGAACGCTATCGGCGGCTAACACCAGTTCACACTGGGTACCCACCAACTCATCCCGCAACCGCTGGATAGCCTGCTCACGCTTGGGGTTTTTATCCACCCGGCGGATATAGATGGCTTTTATCCGGTCAGGGTAGGCTTTCACGATCTCGAAATAGACTTCTGGATCGTGCTGACCGCTGTCGCCGATCAGAATGCAGGGCATCTCGCTGTAGAGGGTCAACATGCGGTCGATCAGATCACGCTTGTGCTCTTCGGCACGCCGCGGCCATGGGCGGCGCAACGAGATACCCCACTCGCGTAAAAAAATAATCGGCCCAACGGGAATGCGGTTGATCTGAAAAAAGGTTTCGAGCATTTCGTAAATGGCCCAAGGCCCCCGGGAAACATACAGAATGGGCCGTTCGGCGCGCTCACTCACGCCACGATGCAGTGCTTGATAGAGCGAGGCCACTCCAGGGAAAGCGGTGCGGCGGTGGGGTTTTTTGACAAATAGGCGATAAAGCATTTTGAGCTTTTCCGCCACGCCGGTAAACATCACGGTGTCATCGATATCGCTGATCACCAGCAAATCTGCTTCGGGAGGCGGTACGTATACTTCAACGTGAGTGCGCACTGGGGTTTGATGAGGGCAGTGCACCAAAATATCGGCGCGGTGCCAGGAGACATCAATGGGTAGCGCGTGACTGATCGGCAGGTGCACATCGAAATAGCCATCGCGATCCGTCCCCACGCAGAGCTGATTGTCGCCGATGTGTATTTCCACCTGCGCATCGGCAAGGCCACGGCGCAAAATTCGCCGCGCTACATCTGCGGTATCGCGCCACATGCCATGGCGTGGGATCGCCCGGCCAAGCGCCGCCTGGCGAAACACCCTCCCCATAACAAATATTTCCTGCTGGGAACCGTAGCCACGGTAGGGATGAACCACCATGCCACCGCGGCCACTCTCTCCTTTAATAGGTTTGGCAATAACGTGGACAAGCCTTTTAACAAAGCTTGCCCACTGGCGCAGTATGCCCATCAAGCGTGTTGACCGGAGTGACGCCCTTCCTGAAGCTCTTCAAGTAACTTGGCATTGAAGGCATCCAAGTCTTTCGGTGTGCGGCTGGTCACTAGCCCACTATCAACGACGACAGGCTCATCCACCCATTCAGCACCAGCATTGAGCAGGTCTTGTGCAACGCTAGGAACGGAGGTCATACGACGTCCTTCCACTACGCCTGCATTGATCAATATCCATGGGGCATGACAAATCGCTGCCACGGGCTTACCTGCTTGGAAAAACGCCTTTACAAAGCTTAATGCCTCGTCGTTGGTGCGCAGCTCATCGGGATTGAATAAGCCACCAGGCAGTACCAACGCGTGGTAGTCAGACTCATTGACATCTGAAAGGGCTTTATCAGCTTCGTAGGTATCACCCCAATCGGTTTCCGCCCAAGCCTTAATCCCCTTGCCATCGGGAGTGACCACATGAACCTCAACGCCCTCTTTCTGCAGCGCGGCACGCGGCACGCTCAACTCAGACTCTTCAAAACCAGCGGCGGCTAAAATAGCCACTCGTTTACCATTCAGTGCTTGTTTCATCATGCTCTCCTTTTCGTGATGATTTGCGTCTGTAACGCTCCACTAGTGTGGCGCATATAGTAACAGCGTCAAGCTACCCTGCTAATGAATCGAGGCTATCGGCTCTGCGCTAAGCGTTATGTACTATCTTACCTATTTCAGCGAGATTATAACCACCTAACTGTGCTGCACGCTCCGCAAAGCGGGCTTGATGCGCAAACGCCAACAGACGCTGTATAGACGGCTCGAAATAGCTGCGCCGCCGCATGATTAAATCAAACGGCTCCTCGCAAAGGGGAATGAAGTCCAATTGCTGGCGCTGGGCAGCGGCTTCAACCCCCAGCCCAACATCGGCCTCGCCCTGACCAATGCTGAGCGCCAAATCATCCTCGTTTAAGGAGGCGTGTGGGGCCCAGTTCAGCGCCGTGCTGCCTATCCCTGCTTGGCTTAGCAAACAGCTCAGCAGCCTTGCTGCCCCAGCATCTGGCTGACGATGGGCCACACGAACGCCGGTTCGTTTTAAATCACTCAGCCTGGTGATCTTCAGCGGATTGCCAGCGGGCAAAAGCAGCCCCTGACGACGCTTGGCCCAGCGCACTATCAATAGATCACGCATGCCGCTTAAGCCGAGTGCATCGGGTTCGTTGTAGCGTTGGGTGGAAGCATCGAGCAGATGAATACCCGCTAACATCGCCTTGCCGTCAAGCAATCGCCGTACGCCGTCGCCACTGCCTTGGCAGAGCATCGCCAGATCAGAGCCACTTTCCCGAATAGCCCACTCCAACAGAGGATCCTGACTACCAGCCACCACGAGCGGCACTGTTAAGCGCTGCGCCTGATCACCTTCCAAGTGATTCAACACCCATAGGTCTATTTGCTGGCGGGGAAACAGCAGCTTTCCCGTTATCCGGCTGCACGGAATCTGACCTTGGCGCACCAGGTCATACACTTTGCGCTCTTTTAAGCGCAGGTAGTCAGCGACTTCTGCGGTAGTCAAATAAGTATGTCGTTCAAACATCGCGATGGAGACCTCATTGCGCGGCACACCGCTGCCCCTTGTTTAAGACTGCATAAAACTGCACTAATTTCAGGCCTGGGTGCATTTAGTCCCTTTACGGTACATCATGCCACTTATTGCGCAATTGTTTTTACACGCCAATTCTCAAACAACAGCTCTCAAACAACCGCTCCCAAACAACAATGATGCCGACGCTCAATGCTGACCAGTGACAACGCTTTTAGTACCGCCCTCGCCCTGATCCTGGGTATGGATAGTGCGCTCATCTCCATTGTAACGCTCTCGCTGCAGGTATCGCTGATGGCGGTAGTGATCGCCAGCCTGATAGCTCTACCCTTAGGCGCCGCCCTGGCGCTATGGCGCTTTCCTGGACGTAACGTCGTGATTGTGGCCCTGAATGCTCTAATGGGCTTACCGCCCGTCGTGGCAGGTCTTTGTGTCTACCTGTTGCTTTCGCGCGCAGGCCCCCTGGGCGAGTGGGGTCTGCTGTTTACCCCCACGGCCATGGTGATCGCTCAGGTGATTCTGGTAATGCCCATTATCGCCGCCCTTACCCGCCAGCAGGTCGAGGCGCTCCACGGCGAGTATGCCGAACAATTGAACTCATTGGGGCTGACGCGCCTGCGTATGATCCCCACCCTGCTATGGGATGCGCGTTTTGGGCTATTAACGGTCATCCTGGCAGGCTTCGGCCGCGCCAGCGCAGAAGTGGGCGCGGTAATGATTGTGGGCGGCAATATCGATGGTGTCACCCGGGTGATGACCACCAGCATTGTGCTGGAAACCAGCAAGGGCAACCTGCCCATGGCGCTAGGCTTGGGGATCATCCTGCTCGCCCTGGTCACCATGATTAACGCGATCGCCCATATCATTGGCGAAACGGCGAAAAGGCGGCTGGGATGAATGCACGCCATACGCCCCCCGTCGCTCCCCTTGAACTCGATAGCGTGGGCTTCATCCATCGGGGCCACACGTTGCTTAAGCCCACCTCACTGCGTCTGGCGGGCTGCCAGCGAACGCTGATTATGGGCCCCAACGGCGCAGGCAAAAGCCTGCTTATGCGCTTGGCCCACGGCCTATTAACGCCTACCAGCGGCACGGTTCGTTGGCAAGGCAGCCCACCGGCTCAAGCGATGGTGTTCCAGCGCCCTGTGCTGCTGCGCCGCTCAGCGCTGGATAATCTCACCTATGTGCTGGCCATCAACAAAGCAGCACGTCCAGAGCTGACTACATTACCCCGAAAAGCCCAGGCGATGAGTGCCCTTGAGAAGTTTGGCTTAGCACACCTAGCCAAACGGCCTGCGCGGGTGCTTTCCGGCGGTGAGCAGCAGCGTTTGGCGTTGGCGCGGGCCTGGCTGCTCAACCCCCAAGTACTGTTTTTAGATGAACCCACCTCGGCACTCGACCCTGCGGCCATCAAGGCCGTCGAAGATGCGGTACGGGAGTTTCATCACAGCGGTACTCGTATCGTCATGACCACCCATGATTTGCACCAAGCACGCCGTTTAGCCGATGACATTGTATTTATGCATAACGGGGAACTGCTCGAACACACTCCTGCCCACGCTTTTTTAACCGCCCCCACCTCGCGTGAAGCGGAGGCATTTATTCGCGGCGAACTGGTGTGGTAACGCTGAGATCAAGTAGCACTGACATTGAAGGATCATCCTTAAGGAGCAAGAAAATGAATAAGACCTACGCACTGGTTGTCGCAGGCAGCCTGGGACTGACCATCAGCGGCACGCTCATGGCGGCGGATGACTATATTACCCTGGCCTCCACCACCTCTACCGAAAACTCAGGCCTGTTTGACGCCATCATCCCCGCCTTCAGCGAAGAGACCGGAATTGATGTACGCGTGGTCGCCGTGGGTACGGGCCAGGCGTTCGAAATTGGCCGCCGCGGCGATGCGGACAGCCTGCTGGTTCACGACACCGCCGGTGAAGAAAAATTTGTCGCTGATGGCTATGCCACAGAACGCTTGAATGTAATGTACAACGATTTTGTGATCGTTGGCCCGAGCGATGACCCTGCTGGCATTAGTGACAGCGAAACCGTTATTGATGCCATGCAGCGCATTGCCGAGAGCGAGTCCCCCTTCGCCTCACGCGGGGACGATAGCGGCACGAACCGCGCGGAATTGCGCTTGTGGGAAGATGCCGGGGTTACGCCACAGGGTGAGTGGTACCGCGAACTGGGTAGTGGTATGGGCCCCACACTGAATACCGCCGCGGGTATGGACGCTTATACGTTTACTGACCGCGCCACCTGGGTCGCCTTTGACAACCCACAAGACCTTACCCTGCTGTTTGAAGGCGATGAGAGATTGTTTAACCAGTACGGTAGCCTGCTACTCTCAACCGAGCGCTTCCCTCACCTAAAGCACGATCTCGCCGCCCAGTGGCATGAGTGGTTGGTTTCCGAACAGGGACAGCAAGCGATTGCGGATTATGAAGTGGATGGCCAGCAGCTGTTTTTCCCTAACGCTGAGTAATATTTGCAAGCCCCCCTATAGCAAAACGGCACGCCTTAAAGGCGTGCGTTTTGCTTTAAGTGATGACATTTAGCGGTTAAACAAGCCGCTAATATCTTTCGCTTCCCAGTGGGGAAAATGCTTACGTACCAAAGCATTCAGATCGCGCTCGAAGGCCGCCCAGTCGGTCGTTGGGGATGTGGTTGTCGCCTCACTCGCAGTACCGCGGATCATACCGGCGCCTACGGTAACGTTGGTCAGCCGGTCAATGATGATAAAGCTACCGGTACCTGGGCTGGTGCGGTAATCATCCACCGGAATCGCAGCGGTCAGCTCCACGTCGCAACGGGCAATGGCATTTAACCCCAGCGAGTGAGTGGCATGTTTTTCCAGGGTGTTCACGTCGATTTGGTAATCAATCGTACTTACCTGGCCGGAAAGATCCCGGGTCGCCAGTTTGAAATCGTAGAGCTTGCCCGGCGTTAACTCCTCTTCCTGCATCCAGACAATATCGGCTTTAAAGGTGTTGGAGAGCGGCAGTTCGCTATCCGCCGCCACCAGCCAATCGCCACGGGAGATATCGATCTCATCTTCCAGGGTTACCGTGATGGCCTGACCGGGATAAGCGGCTGCAAGGTCGCCATCAAAAGTAACTATTCGTTCTACACGGGATGTTTTACCTGAAGGCAGTGCTTTAACGGCTTGGCCAGGACGCAATACACCCGCGGCCAAAGTGCCGCAGTAACCGCGAAAATCAAGGTTCGGGCGGTTCACGTACTGCACCGGCAAGCGCAGATCGCTGAGGTTTTGATCGCGGGTGATCTCGACACTCTCTAATAGCTCGATCAGCGTTTTACCCTGATAACCATCGCTAAAATACCAGGGCGTCTGTTCGCTGCGATTGACCACGTTGTCGCCATTCAGCGCTGACATCGGCACAAAGCGAATATCCGGCGCCTGCAGGTTAGTGGCAAAGGCGCGGTACTCATCGACGATCTCGTTAAAACGCTGCTCGGAGAAGCCCACCAGATCCATCTTATTAACCGCAATCACCAGGTGCTGAATACCCAGCAGGTCGGCAATAAAGCTATGGCGGCGCGTTTGGGTCTGCACGCCGTAGCGGGCGTCGATCAGAATAATCGCCAGGCTGGCGGTTGATGCGCCGGTGGCCATATTGCGGGTGTACTGCTCGTGCCCAGGCGTATCGGCGATAATAAACTTGCGCTTGTCAGTGGAGAAAAAGCGGTACGCCACATCGATGGTAATTCCCTGCTCGCGCTCCGACTGCAGACCATCGACCAACAGCGCCAAATCAACGGTATCACCAGTGGTGCCGCTGGTTTTAGAAGCCTGGGTAATCGCCGCCAGCTGATCTTCAAAGATCATTTTCGAGTCGTGGAGCAGGCGGCCAATCAGTGTCGATTTGCCGTCGTCTACACTGCCGCAGGTAATAAAGCGCAGCAGGTCTTTGTTTTCGTGCTCGTGCAGGTACTGTTCGATATTGTCGGCAATTAAATTGGATTGGTGAGACATATTAAAAGTACCCCTCGCGCTTTTTCTTCTCCATTGAGCCCACTTGGTCGCGGTCAATGGCACGGCCACTGCGCTCACTGGTTCGGGTCAGCAGCATCTCTTGAATAATTTCCGGCAGCGTCGCCGCTTCGGACTCCACCGCACCGGTCAACGGGTAGCAGCCCAGTGTTCTAAACCGCACCGACTTCATTTCCGGTACTTCGCCGGGCGCCAGCGGCAGTCGGTCATCATCGACCATAATTTGCATACCGTCGCGCTCGACGATCGGCCGCTTGGCCGAGTAGTAAAGCGGCACGATGGGAATCGACTCTAAATAGATGTACTGCCAGATATCCAGCTCGGTCCAGTTGGAAAGCGGAAACACGCGGATCGATTCACCTTTATTGACCTTGGCGTTATACACGTTCCACAGCTCAGGGCGCTGATTCTTGGGATCCCAGCGGTGATACTTATCGCGGAACGAGTAGACGCGCTCTTTGGCCCGGGACGCCTCTTCATCACGACGCGCACCGCCGAAGGCGGCATCAAACCCATACTTATCCAGCGCCTGCTTGAGCGCTTGGGTTTTCATGATATCGGTGTACTTGGCGCTGCCATGATCAAAAGGGTTGATATTGGCGGCCCGCCCCTCTTCGTTGGTATGCACGATCAGCTCCATACCCGCCTCTTCAGCCATGCGGTTGCGGAACTCGATCATCTCGCGGAACTTCCAGGTGGTGTCCACGTGCATCAACGGAAACGGCGGTGTACCAGGATAAAAAGCCTTCCGCGCCAGATGCAGCATGACCGATGAGTCCTTGCCGATGGAGTACATCATCACCGGGTTAGCGAACTCGGCGGCGACTTCACGGATAATATGGATAGACTCGGCTTCTAACTGTTTGAGGTGGGTCAAGCGCGCGGCATCAGGGGTATTGAAAGCCTCCTGCTGTGGCGCGACAGAGCGTGTCGCTGAAGACCGCTCCTTTGAAGAAATAGTAGACAATTGGGTCATGGCCCCTTACCTCACAAGAACAAGCTCGTCACTTAAGCTAAAGAATATTGTATGTTCGAATGGAGGTAGGGTAACGCCGAGTTGATAATAACCCAAAAGAATTAATAACTATCTTTTTATTCCCAAATCACCTATCGAAGATTGCTAGTGCGATAAAGCGATTAATCGATGCGTTCAATCCAGCTCTGCCACTCACTTCCCAAGGCATCGCTCCACGCCAAATCGATTACCCGATAGCCAGGGCGGGAAGCTTCATCAATAGCGAACTGCTCAGCGCCGGGCAGGAACTGATCCGCCATTGCCGGGCAGCCATAAACATCGATAGTCACTTCACCTATGCCTATATCTGGGCCTAAAACATGGTGTTCGGCGTAGGCTTGGTGCGCGTGACCAAACAGGATGATGTTCACCTGCGGGTATCGGCTTAGCAGCTGCCAAAATGCATCGCGATCCTGTAGGCCAATAGCATCCATCCACACCGCGCCCACATCTACCGGCGGGTGGTGCATGGCAATCAGGGTGGGCCTGTCATCCTCCTCTAACTGCTCAGCCAGCTTGGCTAGCCGCTCGCTGCCCAGTTCCCCAAAAGGCTTGCCCGCTACCTGGGTATTGAGCAGCAGAATGCGCCACGCCCCCAAGTCCACTTGATCGACCAGCGGCCGTTCGGCCGCCATGAACTCGGGCTGATCGTGATTACCCGGCAGCCAGTACCAAGCGCAAGGCAACTGCTCCAGCGCCTGTACTGCCAGGGCGTAGGAAGCGGCTGACTCATCCTGGCTAATATCACCGGTAAACAGCACAATATCGGGCTTCTCGGCGACGACTGCGCTCAATACCTGCTGAAACTGTCGCCAGGGTATTCCCGCCCGGGAACGCGCTTCGATATCGGCGTAGAGATGAGCATCGGTAATTTGCACCACACGCATTAGGGTATCTCCGGCACATCGACGGTATGACCATGAGCAAGCCCATGAGCAAGCCATTCACCTAAGAAGCGGTTGAGCTGCAGCTTCTCATCCGGCTGATGCATTCTGGCGTTGGGATAGCGGTAGCGGCCATTAAAGTGGCGTTCGCGCTGAAAATCGGTGACTTCCGCCATGCGCACATCGTGATAGAGATGCACACGCATGCGCGGCCCCTCCAACACTGTATCAAGCGGGCCGGTCTGAGAAACATCCACCATGGTGGTGTAAGGTGCCTGCTCTTGAATATAGAGATGCAGATCACCGAAATAGTGTTTATCACCGCGCAGGGCGATATCACGACGCTGGCCGGCCTCCATATCGCCCACCAGGCGCACCAAACGCAGATAGTTGGCGCTGCACTCCCCTTGGAGCGATTTTAAATCGGTGACATAGGCCGTTCTCGCCATGTTCACTCCTTGTCTGTTTCGCTTTTCGTCGTTTCACTTTTCGGCAACGCTCGCTGAGAAGCGGCACGTAGTGAGGCTCGCTGGCTATTCAGCCAATGTAGACCAATTAACGACATGGCGTTGTCGAGCCGCCCCTGTGTTAAGAGTTCCCAGGCATTGGCAAACGGCATAACGTGAACACGAATATCCTCATGCTCCTCATCCAAGCCATGAATTCCCCCTAACCCATAGGTATCTACCAAACCACAAAATAGTGTCACCTGCTCGTTGCAGGCGCCCGGACTTGGGTAATAGGTATGAAGTTTGGTCAGCTCAGTCACTTTGCAACCCGCCTCTTCCCACGCCTCGCGACGCGCCACATCCTCCAGCGATTCACCTTTTTCTGCCAAACCGGCTACGAGCTCGAGCTTCCAGGGAGAAACGGCATCATCAATGGCGCCGGCACGAAACTGCTCAATAAGTACCAGCGCATCACGCTTAGGGTCGTAGAGCAGTACCCCCACCGCATCAAAGCGATTGTGCACTTCACGACGCATAGGCTCGCTCCAGCCGCCTTCAAACAGCCGATGGCGAAGCTCCAAGGCTTCCAGGCGGAAGAACCCCTGGTGGAGCGTTTCCCGTTTCAGCAGCTCAACATCATCGCGCTTGAAGTCAGGAATGCTAAGCGCCGTGTTTTTAAAAGGGGCGTTCTGAAAAGGGGGATTCTGAACAGATTCGTTCTTGGAGTTGGACGCCATAAGGCACTCCCAGTGGTGATAATCGCGCTATTATCAATGCTTGCCACCGGGAATGCCAATTCAGCGGAGGGATTACAGCTGATTAAGTAGCGCCTCGGCATCACGACGTAGCGCTTCATCGGAGACTTGCCGGTTGTCACGGGCAGTACCATTAACCGCACGCTGGGCGTGCTCGCGAGCGGCCTGCTCGTTGCCCTCTTCTTTCAGGAAAGCGGCATAGTAGTAGTTCACATCAATACCGTCTGGGCGGATTTCCAGGGCACGCTGGAACATGCGCTCAGCGGTATCGCTATTGCCAAAACCGAGTGGTCGCCCCGGTGCTCGGTCATATAGAGCACCGAGCGTCACGTAGGCAGAGCCATTCAACCCTTGGGGGTCAAGTTCAATTGCCTTTTCTAAGGCATCACGCGCATCGCCTGCGATGCCTAACGCGCCTAAACCGCCACGCTCCCGGGCATAAGAAGCCAGAATAATCCCTTGCCAGACAAGTACGTCAGCTTCATCACTGTGCTGCTCGGCCAACTGTTCCGCCTCACCTGCCAACGCCTTTAACGTGCGCTCCCGCTCGTTGGCGGGGAGTTCCGTCACGGTATGCTCCCATCTGTTTTTAAGCGAGAAGAGCTCACCTTCAAACGCAGAAGCGGTAAGCGGTGACAACATCAACGCGCTGCCAATAACGGCGGCGATGAATGAGCGTGGTAAAGCGTTAATTGAAAATGCGAGACTGCGCATAGTTACTCCTAAATTATTGTTGTCCTGCTGAAACCGTTCATGAGACCTACCCATAGCGGGCCTCTCGCTCAATATAGCAAAAAATGTAACGAACGTTTGAATGATTTACCACTAGCATGCTGCTTGGTTGCTTCGCGCAATTAACGTAAGGTAGATAGCTCGAAACATAAGGGGAATAGGTAAATGAAAGGCCGCAACATGACCCGCTGGCGCGATCCAGCCAAAGATCCGCGTCAAGCCCCTAAGAGCAACCTGATTACCCCAGAAGGGGCGGCTCGCTTGCGCGCTATTTTGGATCACCTGTCGCGGGTCAAACGTCCGGCTATTTCTGCCAAGGTCGGCGAAGCAGCCGCCCAGGGCGACCGCAGTGAAAATGCCGATTACACCTATAACAAAAAAGAGCTGAACCGCGTTATCGCCCGCATCACTTACCTGACAAAACGTTTGGATGAATTGCAAATCGTTGATCGCCTTCCCGCCGACACCAGCAAAGTGTTCTTCGGCGCCTATGTCAGCCTTGAGGATGAAAATGGCGGTGAGGTGCACCTCAGAATCGTTGGCCACGACGAAATCGATACCAAAAAGCGCTGGATCAGTATCGATGCCCCCATGGCCAAAGCACTGCTCGGCAAACAGGTGGGTGATGAAGCTAAAGTGCTCACGCCTAACGGTGATACGTTTTATACCATTACCACCATTGATTACACCGCCTAACCCTGGAAGAACTAATCTTGTAAGGCGTAGTCCACGGTGGTGACAACACGAACACGTTTGGTTTGCGGCGTGTAGCTGTCCAAGTCCTCGATGGAAAAGTAGCCCTGGGTCGCCTGACGAATCTGCCCCACTTGACTACCGGAGTCTTCAGCAAACTGCTGGGCTGCGTTGCGGGCATCCGCAGTAGCGGCCGCAATCATTTCAGGTTTGATCGCGTCAAGCCCGGTAAATAGAAACTCCGTGCGGTATTCGTAGCTGGGCGAGAGCAGTACCCCCTCTCGCACCAGAGAGGTCGCATTGGGAATCGCCTCGATGACACCCTCAACATCCGGTGAGCGCAGCAGCAGCGTCGCTTCCGCGCGGTAGCGCTCATCCGGGCGCTGGCCACCGTACTGATTGCTAAACTGGTCGGTAATCCGCGGCGGAGTGGAACTAACATGCTCCGAGGCAAACCCTTGCGCCTCCAGGAAATCGCGAATCGCCCGTTCGTCGTTGGATAACTGCTGCTCAAGATCGCTCAAGCTATTGGCGCTGACGCTGTAGTTGAAAGGCCACAGCACCAAATCCGCTGGCACTTCTCGCTCGGCTAAGCCGCGTACCGTGACGCTTCGTGACGACTGCTGCCACACTTCCGCAGCGCCCTTGATATAACTACCGCTCCATACCAACCCCAGCGCCAACAGCCCGCCCAGCAGAACAGCGCTACCCAATACCGCCGTATTTCGAGTACTTCCTGCCATTTACATCACTCCCGCTCACTACCGTTAAATTAACGACTACTTATTTGCATCCTAGCCCTTAACAAACATAGCCCTTAACAAACATAGCCTTTAAAGGTAAGGACGTCGGCAGCTGATTGTGGCAAGTTTGAGGAAATAGCTATGCGTTAGCTCTAACGCCCTGACTTAATCGCACCATAAACCTTGAAGCGGCGATTATCCGTCAGGGTCTGGAAATCCTGAAACGCCCGCTGCAAGTGGTCTGGATAGGGCAAAAAGCCATTGGCTACCAGGATTAACCGCCCGCCCGCATTGAGATGCTCTGGTGCCGCGCTGATCAAACGCTGGCTGGGGCCATAGCTGATATCACGCTCTTTATGGAAAGGCGGGTTGCTAACGATCCAATCAAAATGCTCACCTTCAAGCGCGCTGAACACATCGCTGCAGAGCACCCGCCCCTCTAGCCCATTTGCCGCCAAGGTGCGCTTACACGCCTCCACCGCAAAGGTGCTAATGTCCACCGCGGTCACCTGGTGGCCACGCTGGGCCAGCCAGGCGCTAATAATGCCGTCGCCGCAGCCCATATCCAGCACCTTAAGCGATTTTTTCGGCAAGCTACTTTCCAAGCTCTCCAACAGTAACAGCGTGCCTTCATCCACTTTGCCGTGGCCAAATACGCCCGGGTGGCTGAGTAGTGTTAAACCTAGCGTCTCAACCGTTTGCCAAGCGCTGTCGCTGGATGACGCCAACGCAACGGTATGTGTAGCGAATAGAGAGCAGCGCCGCGCGTTGTCACGCTTATCCCATGGCATACCCAGCTCTTCCAACATTTTGGGAACGCGTTTGATACCCCCTTGATGTTCACCGACAATTTCAATGGGTGTTCCTTCAGGTAGCTGCTCACATAACCACTTGAGCCACCAAATACCTAACTGGTGCGCCTTCGGCCAAAACAGCACAAGCTCTTTGCCGAAGGGCTTGTCACCCGTCAAATCAAAAGGCGTTCGGGCCTGCTTGCCTTTCGCCTGCCACTCACGCAGTACGTCAAAATCGCCGCTTACCACCCCCACCGTTTGATCAATCAGCCAGCCATCCACGGGGGGGCCAATCACCCACAGCGATGCGTAGTGATCTTTTTGGCGCTCTAACAGCTGGCACGCTGGGGCTTGGGCACTCATTCAACGATCTCCGGTTTAATTAAGGTATAAAGCAGGTAGCGCCCCAGCCGCCAGTGGGGGTCATGGCGACAGTACTGCTTCTCCAGTGCCAGCAGCGTTTCCGTTTCTGCGGGCGTGGCAGGGGGTTGACGCAAGTAATCTTGAAAGACGCGGATACCGGCGACTGCGTCTAACACTAAGCCGTTATCCGCACTCCACTGCTCAATCTCGGCGTGACTAACGGGCGAAATAGGCGTCAATCGCTGGCGTTTGCCCTTCCCTGCCAAACGATCACTCAGCGCCTTTTCAAGATTACCTTTGACCGCATTGGAGAAGCGCAGCGCATCGCGGTTAAACACCATCAAGCTGAGCTGGCCGCCTGGTGCCAATAAATCACTCAAGGTGGTCAGCGCCGCCTGGGGGTCACCTAACCACTCCAACACTGCATGGCAGGTAATCAGCGGCCATGGGCCTGGGGCATGCTGGGCTAACTGTTGCAGCGGCACCTGCAGGTAGGTAATGGCCCCTTCCGGTAACGTTTTAGCGTCCCGATGCCAGGTTTTGGCGTAGTTCAGCATATCCGCTGAAGGCTCAGCCATCGTTACCCGGTGCCCTCGCTCAGCCAACCATGCCGCCTGCTGCCCCAGGCCACCCCCCACATCGAGCGCTTTCTGGTGGCTCAAAGTAAGCATTTGCGGCAACAGATGGTTCAGCATGGCTAAACGCAGTTCGCCCCGCGGCGCTTGGTAGAGCGAACGCGAAAACTTATCGGCTAAACCATCAAAATAGCGATCGCCAGCCTGGGTTAATTCATAGCTTTTAAAGTCGGAATTTATCAATTTATCGTTGGGGTGCATGCAAAAGACCAAGCGTCGCATCAAAGCGGCGTAGTTTACCCTGCTTGCACGCGAAACGCCTGCTGGGGTAAGCAGTGCTGCCACTCATCGTACTGCTCCATGGCAGCAGCAAGCTGAAGCAACTGTTTGTCCTCCCCAAGGCGGCCCACCACCTGAACACCCACCGGCAAACCATTGGTGCCAATATGCATAGGCACTGACATGGCAGGCTGCCCGGTGAGATTGGCTAGCTGGGTAAACGGCGTACGGCTGAGCGCGTCTACCGCCAACCGTTTTAACATTCCCGCCCTCAACGCCAACGCTGGTAGCCCTGGAATTGCCAACAGCCCCATCATCCGCTCTCGCGCTTCTGAAGGGTATAGCTCGCCAATCTCTGGGGCTGAATCTGCAGTTACTGGCATCACCATGGCATCATAGCGCTGATGAAACAGACTCATCTGCTCGGCCGCCACATGCCAGTAACGTTTCGCCAGCTCATAGTCACGCGCGGAAAGCTTTGCTCCCAATCGACCAATGGCGCGGGTTGAAGGCTCAATAGCGAGCTTGCGGACTGGCACCCCGGTTTGCTGACTTACCCATGCAAGATCCGCGGCCAAATGGCCCAAGTAAAGGGTGAGATAACTATCCGCTAGCGCCTCTCCATCAACCGGGGGGTCACACCACTCGACCTCGTGCCCCATCGCTGCCAGCGCCTTAGCCGCCTTCTCAACCGCCAAGCGAACATCACAGCTTAATGTCGTTCCCAAGCCTCGGCTTAACGGCTCACCCAGCGAGACGGCAATGCGTAACGGTGGAGGCGGAACCGACAACGCTGCCACATAGCCGGTTTCCCTCGGCACCGGATAGGGCCCCGACGCCGCCATACCGTTGGTGTGTTCAAGGAGGGCGGCGCTATCGCGAACGCTACGCGTCACTGCATGCTCAATGACCGCACCTTGCCATACCTCACCATGAGCAGGCGCGAGGGGAACCCGGCCCCGCGAAGGCTTAAAACCAAACAACCCACAATAGCTGGCAGGAATACGAATAGAGCCTCCACCATCCCCGGCGAGGGCCATGGGTACGATTCCCCCCGCCACTGCTGACGCGGCCCCACCACTGGAGCCTCCAGGCGAGTACCCAGCCCGCCAAGGGTTTTGGGGGTGCGGATAAGCTTTCGGCTCAGTAATGCCCATCAAACCAAGTTCAGGGGTAGCTGTCTGCCCTACTATTACCAAGCCAGCGGCTCTTGCACGCTGAATCAGTAACGCATCTTCCTTGGGGCACCACAGGGATAGAGATGCGCTTCCGAAGGCCAGTGGCTCACCAGCTAGGCCCATCAACAGATCTTTACTTAAGGTGGGCACTCCGCCGAATAGGGTATCAGTCGGGAGTTTTTGACTCTCTTGTCGGGCACGCTCGTAACGCGTTCTTACCAAAGCATTTAATGAAGGATTAAGCTTCTCAATAGCCGTTAGGGCCGCTTCAAACACCTCCTCCTGACTGACTTCACGGCAACGGATTAGCTCGGCTAAGCCCATCGCGTCATACTGCTGGTACTCGTCAAGATGCATGTTAGTCGCCTTATATTTCTCTTAGCCTAGCAGCCAGAGCATGTCTACCTCCTCCCACCACTCCAGCAAAGCGGCGCCTAGTGACAGCATCGAACACGGGTAATTCCCTTAATGCTCAAAAGCGCTAGCCTACGCCCCGAAGGATAATGTCATTTATGCCCAAGCCATGAAAATAAAAAATCATCAAAACACACAAAAATATAAATAAAATTTATCGACTTGTGTTTGCAAATATTCCTGGAATGCTAGCTAATGTACTAAAATTATTGTAAATATTTCCTATAGGTGTTGATAAATACCAATAAAGAAAAATCACCTTTTCTTACAAAAACAATACAATGGTGGAATTAATATGCTTATTGACACAACCACTCAAAATACTATCAGCCAAATAATTAAATCGCTGTTCAATAAAGAACACACCATTACGATTTTTTCTAAGGAAGCTGCTCAATCCATTGAGGCGACAGCGATTAAAGTTGAGCCCGATAATAGAAAAATCACCTTAGAGATACAGTACGCGGGCCTTTCGCTCTCTCCTTACCTAAATAACGATACCATCTCGTTTGATATAGAGACTTCGCGACATGGGCATGATGCTGAAGAAATTTATAATATTGAGCATGTTCCTGCTCATATCATTCAAATAGGCACCCATACTTACCATCTAGAGTGCCAACTACCCAATTCCATCTTTTCTTCCGATAACCGTGGTGCCCTGAGAGTCCCTTTCGTGCTTGGCATGCACGCCCGTGTTTATCTCGAAGTGTTTGCCCACGAGCTCAATATTGAGGGAAAAGTGCGTAACCTTTCTGTGGGCGGCTGTATGGTGGATGTGCGTCTCGAAGATAGCATTGCGCTTGCTGTGGATCAGCTACTGCCAAGGGTAACGCTAAAATTTCCAAATGGAGAGGCATTTAATACCCAAGGACGCATACGTCATATGCGCCCGTTTGGCCATCACGGCCATGCCGCCGTTGGCATAGAGTTCCTTGATATGAGCCCGGCTTCAATGGAAACGCTCTTCCATTACGTTTCTGAAGCTGAATTCGAAGCCGCTCTACGCTCGGGCACGCAGCATAGCTCAAGGGCAAGGTCAAAACTGTTTATAGCCAATGCGCAAGAGAAAAAAATGCAGCATCAAGAAGAGCATGATCAACTTGTAAGTGCCCAGCATCCGCCCTTACTGCGGGGTGTACTCGAAATAGCTCAGCAGCTCCAAATCATGTTGATGTTTATGAAAAATAAACATTTATTACCCGATGAAATTTTATATGAGTGTGTAGATAGCATTCTGTATATGGTCAACCATGACCTCAAAGCCCTACAGTATGCGCTAACGTATTTGCACGATGAGCCAGAGTGGGTACGCCACGCTACCCAAGTCGCTAGCCAGCTCGCCATGATGCTGATTAGCCGTGACCCTTATGCCTACAAAACGCGGGAGGCAGTAGCGGGCGCCTTACTTCATACCATGGGTAAACCACTACTCATTAGTGAACAGTTACCCTCACTGAAAATCCACATGTCGCCGTCACACGCGGAGATACTCAAGCAGCATGTAGATGCCCTTAGCAAAAAACTTTCGGCTCTTGACTGGACACCCAGCCCAACGTGCAGCGACATTATTCTCAATGCAAACGAGCGGCTTGATGGCAGCGGCTACCCCAAGAGCATACAGGCAGAAGCGTTATCAGACGTTGTCCGTTTAATGAGTGTTATCAAAATAATCAACAAGCTGACCCATGAACGCAATGGACAGCACCCACAGCAACCTCTGGATGCCTACCGGTGGGTCAATAGCCGCCCTGAGGCGTATGAAAAGTCATTGCTGGTTGAATATATCCAACACTTTGGCCTCTACCCTATCGGTAGCCTGGCTAGGTTTTCAAACGGTTTTCTAGCCTGGATTGTAGATGTAGATGCAAAGGGGATGCCTTGCAAAGTAGACGTTGTTAAAAATTTGGCTTTTAAGGACACTTCCATTGATACAGTGCTGTCTAGTAACGATTTTAACCAGATTGGGCGACTAGAAGGCACGGTTAATCCAAGCGATTACAATGTGAGCATGAAAAAAGCATAACGAGGCTTAACCGTGCTCAACGACAACTATTCTCAAAAGTCGTTGCTAAGCCATATAGGATTGCTCAAAATGGAACCGATACCATTACCTTAAGTGGTTTATGCCTTCGATCTCCCGCCGTTCCACCATTATTGAAGTAGCCCGCCTCGCGGGTGCCTCTAAAACCAGCGTATCGCGCTATTTTGGCGAAGAGCGAGACCGGCTCTCGCCCTCTCTTCAGGCGCGCATCGCCCATGCGGCAGGCACCCTTGGCTACCAGCCGAATCAAATGGCACGCGGGCTAAAAGGGGGCCGCTCTAAATTAATAGGCATGTTAGTTGCCGATATCCGCAACCCATTTTCCGTTGCCATCACTCACGGTGTCGAGCAAGCGTGCCGCCAATACGGCTACTCGCTGGTGGTGTGTAATACCGACAATGACCCGGGCCAGGAGCACCAGCACTTAGACCTCCTTGGTGCGTACCAAGTGGAAGGGCTGGTGGTGAATGCCTCCGGCAGCCCCGAGCGCCAGCTGCACACCTTTACCCGCCAGGGTACCCCTATCGTGCTGCTGGATCGGGAAGTCGACCATGTGCAAGCAGAAGTGGTTGGACTCGATAACCACCTGGCCATTGATATGGCGCTCGAACACTTGTGCGTCCAGGGCTACCAAGCCGTGCTGTATGTTAGCGAAGCGCCAGAGCGGTCAAGCACGCGACAAAGGCGTTTGTCGCGATTTCACCAAGCTGCCGAACAGCGAGGCCTGCATCAAGCGACATTGCTGCTTGCCACCGCCAACGACAAGGCATCGCAGCAAACGCTAAGCGACTTTTTAACCGCCCAACAACAGCACGCTTGTGCCGTTTTGTGTGGTAACGGCAATGCCACCCTAGCGGTCACTCGCCTTTTTCAGCAGTTGGGCTTACCGCTTGGCAAGGTAGGCTTGATGGGAATTGATGAGCTCGATTGGTGCGCCTTGGTGCCTCCCGGTATTACCACGCTTGCCCAGCCCACCGATGTGATCGGCAAAACGGCGGTTGAGTGCTTAATGCATCGCATTGCGCCACATACATCGGCGCTGCCGACCACGCTAAGTTTTGCCCCCACCCTGATTGAACGAGGCTCTACCCAGCGCTAATTTTTAAGTCACCGCTAGAAAAGAGTCGCAAAAATGGTATCGTTCCCATTGAATGATAATAAACAGCACAAAGACAGCATAAAGAGAGTAATGAGCATGCCCCACCCTATTTCCAGCCCACCCGAAATTCTTACCTTTGGCGAAGCCATGGCCATGTTTGTGGCGGAAACGCCGGGCGGTTTATCCAGCATTGAGCATTTTCACCGGCGCTTGGCCGGTGCCGATAACAATGTCGCTATCGGCCTCTCAAGGCTGGGTTTTCACGTGGGCTGGTTAAGCCGAGTGGGCACCGATAGCTTCGGCGAGTTTATCCAGGCGGCTTTAACGGCAGAAGGTATCGATGACCGCTATATTCATGCCGATTCAGAGCACCCCACCGGGCTGCTCTTTAAAGAGCGCGCCCAGGACGGCGCCGACCCGCGAGTCGAATATTTCAGACGTGGCAGTGCCGCCAGCCATCTCACTATTGACGATGCCCGAAATGTCGACTTTCAGGCGCTGAACCACCTTCACGCAACGGGCATTACTCCGGCGTTATCTGAGAGCGCCTGCCAGCTTAGCCATCACTTGATGGAACAGGCCCGCGCCCACGGCGCTACCATCTCCTTTGACCCCAATTTGCGGCCGTCACTTTGGCCCAGCGAAAACGTAATGCGCTCGACCCTTAATGAGCTCGCCAGCCTTGCCGACTGGGTTCTACCAGGGCTTTCCGAGGGCCAACTGCTCACCGGGCAAAAGACGCCTTACGACATAGCAGGCTATTATCTGGATCAAGGCGCTTCCGCAGTGATCATCAAGCTGGGGCCGGAAGGCAGCTATTACCGTGGCAACCTGGATGGACAAGAAGAGAGCTTTACGGTGACCGGCTGCCCTGTCGCTGAGGTGGTGGACACCGTCGGTGCAGGAGATGGTTTTGCCGTCGGTGTCATCAGTGCGCTGCTGGACGGTGGTACGGCTCGCCAGGCAGCCCAACGCGGCAACTTAATTGGCGCCCAGGCTATCCAGGTGGTGGGAGATATGGAAGGCCTACCAAATCGCGAACGTCTACAAGCGCTTGAAGCCGAGCTCTACCCAGCCTGATGTACCTCCCTTGCTTTTATTAGCTGGAGTTTAATGACAGGCTTTCCATAACAGGATTTTCACCAAGGAGATAACAATGAAAAAACGCCTAGTGGTTCAAGGACGACTCAGCGATGCTCAGTTGGCTGAGCTTCGCGATCTGTTTGAAGTGGCTGTACTGCCGAAAACCACCGCCCTTGATGCCCCTGAAAATCGCGCTCTGTTAGCGGAGGCACACGGCATTATTGGCTCTGGCCTGGCGATTACCCCCCAGTTGCTGGACGCAGCGCCAAACCTGAACGTCATTGCCACCATCTCGGTTGGCTACGACAACATCCCGGTTGGTGAACTGACCAAGCGCGGCATTATGCTGTGCAATACGCCGGATGTGCTGACCGAAACCACCGCCGATACCGGTTTTGCACTCATTATGACCACCGCGCGACGAGTGGTTGAATTAGCCGAGTGGGTCAAAGCAGACAAGTGGCAGGCGAGTATTGGCCCGGCGTTGTTTGGCAGCGATATACATGGCAAAACCCTGGGCATGGTGGGATTTGGCCGTATTGGCCAGGCCGTTGCCAGGCGCGGGGCCCTGGGCTTTGGCATGCGGGTACTCTACTCCAACGCCTCCCCTAAGCCTACCCTGGAAAAAGAACTGGGAGCCCAGCGCCGCGAACTCAACGAGCTGTTGGCCGAGGCCGATTTTGTCTGTGTCACTGTGCCGCTTACCGCCGAAACCGAACGTTTGATCGGCGCCCAAGAGTTCGCGCTGATGAAGCCTTCCAGCATTTTTATCAATATTGCTCGCGGTAAAGTGGTCGATGAAAGCGCGTTGATACACGCCCTGGAAAAGGGCGTTATTCAAGCCGCCGGGCTGGATGTATTCGAGCAGGAGCCGCTACCCGCCTCATCCCCACTGCCGCAGATGCCTAATGTGGTCGCCCTGCCCCATATCGGCTCTGCCACCCATGAAACCCGTGACGCCATGGCCCAACGGGCGGTGGACAATATCCGCCTGGCGCTCCAGGGTGAACGCCCTATCAGCTTAGTCAACGAGGAAACCTATCAATGAAGCACACCGCCGCGCCTCTCTGCCTACTGTTTGACTGCGATGGCACCCTGGTGGATAGCGAAATACTGCTTGCCGAGGTAATGGGCGAGATTCTGCCCGAATTCGGTTTACCTTTCTCAGCACGGCAATATATGGATGAGTTTCGCGGGGTACGTTTCCAGACTATCGTACAAACTCTGGAAAAGCGCTTCCAGGCGTTGGCAGAAGACGCCTTTCCACAGCTTGAGGCAGGTATGCGAGCGCGTATGGAAGCTCGTATGCGTGCCGAACTGGTGGCGATTCCTGGTATGGTCGCCGCGCTGGAACAGTTAAGCAGCCACCCCAAGGCCGTGGTCTCAAATGGCCCCGAGCGCAAAATTCGCTGTGCACTGGAGAGCACCGAGCTTGGCCACCATTTTGCCGACAAGCTATTTAGCGCCTATACCCTTAACGTCTGGAAACCCGACCCCGAGCTATATCGTAAGGCCGCCGCCGCTATGGGCCATGCCCCTCAGCAATGCGTAGTGATCGATGATGCGGCGGTAGGCGTGGAAGCTGGCTTGGCGGCGGGCATGCACGTGATTCACCTCAACCACTTCCCTAATGAAGAGCTCACCCCCGAAGGGGCGATTGGTATCCACCATGCCAGCGAGCTTCCCGCCGCCATTGCGCGCCTACACTTCTGATCGCGGTTGCTTGGTTAACTAATTAACCGCCGCTAAGCAACTCTCCAAGGTCCGCTCTCGACAGGCATGTTTTTCGTGCCTGCCGACGATACCGCCTGCGTGCTTATAACCCCCCTCTCTTTCTCTGTACCGAAAATACGCATCGCGACCAATGTCGCATAGCCCAAGCATTGACCTACACAGGAATGACGTTAAGCTTGGCCTTGCATCAAATATAAAAACAGATTTTATATTTGAGAAAACAACCATCGCATCACAAACATCGCATCGCAACAAAAACATCACAATAAAACGGAGAACCTTCCATGCGCCTAACTCACTTAATGATGGCCAGCCTCGCGATTGGCTTCACCACATCGCTTCAAGCTGCCGATTTCACCTTCAAGTACGCTCATTCGCAAACCGATGAGGCGCCGCGCTCTGAGTCCATGCGCTACTTCAAAGAAGCACTTGAAGAGCGCAGTGATGGGCGTATCGCCGTCGAACTCTATTTCAATGGCACCCTGGGGAAGGAGGAGGATGTACTCCAGCAAGTCCAAATGGGGCTTATTCAGGGCTATCGCGGTGGCTTGTTTGCCCAAGCTAACCCCGCCTACCTGATCTATACCATGCCGTTCTTGTTCACCACACCAGAACAGGCCATTGACGTTATGGAAGGTGAGCTTGGCCAGGCCATTAATGAAGGCGCACGTGAAAGTCAGTTGCACATACCGGTGACCGGCGTTGCAGGTGGTATGCGCCAGTTAACCAATAACGTTCGCGCCGTTAATCAAGTGGATGACCTCCGTGGCTTGAAGATTCGTACCCCGCCACTGGCCCCTACACTGCGGGCGTTTGAAGCGCTGGGAGCCTCCCCCCAGCAAGTGCCTTACACCGAAACCTATATGGCGCTACGCACCGGCGTGGTCGATGGGCAAGAAAACCCGCCCTCCAATATCGCCGATATGAAATTCCATGAAGCTCAGGAGTACATGTCATTACTGAACTGGCAAATCCATCCTGATCCCTTCTTTATCAGCGCCCAGTGGTACGACCAGCTACCTGAAGAGCTGCAGTTGATTGTCGACGACGTCGCTCAGGAAACGATGACCCGCTCCAACGAAATTTGGCTAGCTTCTGAAGCCAACTACCTCGAAACACTGGGCGAGCACATGAGCATTAATGACATCGCCGACGAACACCGCCAAGGCTTCGTAGATGCCGTCGTTCCTGTCTGGGAGCACTTTGTTGAGCGTGGTGACTTTAGCCAGGAGCAGTTAGAGCAACTGCTCGCGCTGACCGACCAAGCCGAGGTATTGGAGTAATGAATCCACCTCCACTGGCGCAGCCGATGGCGGAAGATACCGCCTTGATGCGGGTAATGCGCCGCTTCGCTAGCCTGCTGGAAAATCTGATCGCCGCATTAATTGCGGCGGTTTTCCTGCTCTGCTTGGCACTGGTGATATTACGCTACGTATTCAGCATTGGCTTTGCCGGTGCTGAAGAGGTGATGCGCTTTCTATTTGTATATTCCACCGCACTGGGGGCATCGGTCGCCATTTTACGCGGCGAGCATATTCGTATCAGCGTGCTGGTGGATGCACTGCCCACGGCAATAGCCGTCTGGCTGAACCGCTTACGCCACTGTCTCGTGATGCTATTCAATGGCTATTTGGCATGGCTCAGCATCAGCTGGATTGGCCAAGTGGGTCGCTTCCGCTCCGCCGTGCTGGATGTGCCTAATTGGGTAGTACAAATCAGTGTCCCTATTGGCGCGCTACTGGTCATTCTATTTTCCTTGGCGGTGCTAATGGGTGGCGAGCGGCCCTCCGCTCAACGAGAAGACGCACAGGAGGGCCAGGCATGATCTTACTGCTTGTTAGCCTGATGGTGCTGTTGCTGATTGGGGTGCCCATCGCCTATTCCCTAGGGCTTTCGGGGTTGGTCTACTTTTTGATCATGCAGCCAGGCTTGATTGGCGTGCTGCCCCAGCGGGTACTGTCCGGTATGGATCTGTACACCATGATTGCCCTACCGCTGTTCATTTTGATGGGGCTGGTGATGAACGCCTCAGGCATTACCGCGCGCTTGATCGACTTCTGTTTGATGTTGGTAGGCCGTTTTCCAGGTGGGTTGGGGCACGTCAATATCTCGACCTCAATGATCTTTGGCGGCATATCGGGCTCTTCTGTGTCTGATACGGCGTCGGTGGGTTCCGCCATGATTCCGGAGATGGCACGCAAGGGATACAGCGTCGAAACCGCCAGCGGTATTACCGTAGCCTCCTCCACCATGGGCATGATCATTCCTCCCAGTGTGCCCATGGTGATCTACGCCGTTACCGCGCAGCAGTCTATCGGCACCATGTTTATGGCGAGCCTTGTGCCCGGTTTACTCATTGGCCTGCTGATGATGGGCATCATTGCGCTAATGGCCGGTCGGAAAGGCTACCCCCGTGCCCACGCAGGATTAGACCCTCAACAGCGCCGTCAGGTGATTCAGCGTGCGGTACTCGCGCTATTAATCCCCGTGTTTGTAGTGGGTGCGGTGGTAGGCGGTGTTGCTACGGCCACTGAGTCTGCCGCGTTAGGCGTGGGCTATGCGCTGTTTCTGGCCTTGGTGGTATTTAAAAGCCTCAAACTGCGTGAACTGCCTGCACTGTTTCGCTCTGCCGTCATGACCAGTGCAACGGTGATGATCATTATCGCCATGAGTCAGCTGTACGTGTGGATTCTCTCGATGGAACAGATTCCCCAGCTGTTGGCAGGCTTTTTAGGCGGGCTGGATCTTACCCCGATATTGCTCCTGCTGGTGATTGCAGCTGCCGTGCTACTGATCGGCACCTTTATTGATGTGACCCCCGCGATTTTGCTGATTACCCCAGTGGTGCTGCCGGTGCTTGCCCTGGCCAATATTTCACCTGTGCAGTTTGGTGTCCTGTTGATTAGTGGCCTGGCGATTGGCTTGGTCACGCCACCGGTGGGCATGTGCCTGAACGTCTGCTCATCCATCACAGGCCTCTCGATTGGGCGTATTTTCCGCGGCGCCCTACCGTTTCTGCTCGCAAACCTCCTGGTGATGCTGCTGGTCATTACCTTTCCGGCTATCACCCTGTGGCCGCTCACGCTGTTCTCGTGAGCCCATTTACGTTTACCATTAAAGGAAATTCATATGGATATTCGCCAAGCGCTTCATAGCGATCATTTTAAAACCCTCGATACCCAGGGCCTGCGTGACAAAATGCTGGTCACCAAGATTATGGAGCCTGGACAGCTGTCGCTCACCTACAGCCACGTTGACCGCATTATTGTGGGTGGTGCGGTACCCACTGATTCGGCGCTTACCCTGAGCGGTGGCAAAGAGCTTGGCGTTGACTATTTTCTTGAGCGGCGGGAAATGGGCGTTATTAACATTGGCGCGCCCGGACGCATTACTGTCGACGGCGAAAAGGTCGAGCTAGGCACCCACCACGGCTTGTATATTCCCAAAGAGAGCCGCGAAGTCAGCTTTGAGAGCCTCGATGCGACCAAGCCTGCGCGCTTTTATATCAACTCAACGCCTGCCCATGTACGTTACCAGCTTCGCCATATCCGCCCGGAAGATGCCTCGCCCACCACCCTTGGTGACCCTGAAACCGGCAATGTGCGTACCATCAATAAGTACCTGCATACCGATGTACTGGATACCTGCCAGCTCTCCATGGGGCTTACCCAGTTAGAGCCTGGCAGTATGTGGAACACCATGCCCTGCCATACCCACGAACGGCGCATGGAAGTGTACTTCTACTTTGACCTGAGCGAAGACGACGTGGTGTTCCACCTGTGTGGCGAACCCCAAGAGACCCGGCATATCGTGGTTGCCAACGAACAAGCCGTGATTCACCCCAGCTGGTCGATTCACTGCGGCTTTGGCACTCGCCGCTACACCTTTATTTGGGGTATGTGCGGTGAAAACCTGACCTACGATGATATGGACTTTATCGCTTCTAAAGAACTGCGCTAAACCACTACCGAGGGAGAGTGACCAATGAAGCTATTTTCGCTGAACGGCCAAGTTGCCATGGTGACGGGGTGCAACAAAGGGCTGGGCCAGGGAATTGCCATTGCACTGGCACAGGCGGGTGCCGATATTGTGGGGATCAACCGTAGCCCTGCTGATGACACCCGCCAGCAGGTCGAGGCCCTAGGGCGCCAGTTTTACGATATTACCGCTGAGCTGGGCAGCCAATCGCCTAGCGAAATTGTCTCACAGGCGATCGCGCAAGCGGGCAAGGTGGATATTCTGGTCAACAATGCGGGGATTATTCGTCGGGCGGCAGCCGTTGAATTTTCAGAGCAAGATTGGGATGACGTCATTGATGTTAATTTGAAAGCCGCGTTCTTTCTCGCCCAGCAGGTTGCCAAACACCTTATCGAGCGCAAAGCACCGGGCAAGATCGTCAATATCGCTTCATTACTGTCGTTTCAGGGCGGCATCCGTGTGCCCTCCTACACCGCCAGCAAAAGCGGCATCCTCGGTCTAACGCGCCTGCTCGCCAATGAGTGGGCGGGCCATGACATCAACGTTAATGGCATCGCTCCTGGCTATATGGCCACCGACAACACCCAAGCGTTGCGCGACGACCCTCAGCGACAGGCTGAAATTCTTGGCCGAATCCCCGCCGGACGCTGGGGCACGCCAGAAGACTTAGCCGGCGCTGTGATATTCTTATGCTCCGATGCCGCCCGCTACGTGCATGGGCATACCCTGGCGGTAGACGGTGGCTGGCTGGCACGCTAACCAAGCATTTCGGTTAACGCCACGATCAACGAGCGATAGGCAATCACATAAGGGAGCTTAAATGAAGGAGAAGGCTGAAACGCAGTACCACGCCCCTGCCTTAGAGAAAGGGTTAGATATTTTGGAGCTGCTTGCCCAATCTCCCCAGCCGCTAAGCACCCAAGCGATTGCCGAGCAGATCGGCCGTAAAACCAATGAGATGTACCGCATGCTGATGGTGCTGCGGGATCGTGGCTACGTCAGCATGGATGATAGCGGTAGCCGCTATCAGCTAACGCTAAAGATGTTTGAGATGGCCCACCGCTTCCCGCCCACCAAGCGGTTAGTACAGGCCGCACTGCCGCGCATGGAAGAGCTATGCCATGACATCTCCCAGTCGTGTCATCTTAGCGTTGCGCGTCCTGGCCATCTATTGGTCGTGGCCCAGTACGAAAATCCCGACAAGATGGGCTTTGGGCTACGTCTGGGGGCAAAAATCGATATATGCGGCTCCGGTTCAGGGGCCGTCATGCTGGCCTTTCTGGATGAGCAACGCCGGGAGCGCATTCTCGCCGCCAGCGATGCAACGCAACAAGAGGTTGACCGCACGCGGGCCCTATTTGATCCGATTCGCCAGCAGGGCTACCACGTGGGGCCAAGCCCTCAAGTTCAAGGGTTAACCAATATCAGCTTCCCCGTCTTTGGGGTTCATGACGTTATCGAAGCCGTTATCACCATCCCTTATCTCACGCTGATTCCAGAAGCGATGCATCGGGAAGTGCCCAGCATCGACCGCTGCCGTGAGCAGCTAGGGGAGCTGGCAGACGCCCTGACCCTGGCTATTGGTGGGCGCCTACCAGCAGATACAACGAGCTAAATGATGTTCTCTATAACGGCGCTCGCTATAACGGTTTTCTCAATAACAGGGCGCTAAAAGTAGGTCGCCATACGCTCTTTAACGTTTAGTTGATCATCCACTAACAATATCTGGCGCCATTTATCGAAGGTTAAACAAGGATGAGAGGCGCCAAAGGCGACAATATCACCGACCTCAATATCCTGAGCCTCTTCGGGAAGCCGCAAGAACGTATGCTGATCCATAATTTTCGTCACCTCCCAGCCATCCACCGACAAGGAGTGCACGGGGTCGCCCTCTTCACGAAACCGACGGAGCGCAATAGGTAGCTGGTCATGACCGATATCACGCTTACCTAGCGCCACAATGGCAAGCCCAGGTTCGGGAAGCGACTGCACCTGGGCAAAGACTTCCAGGGCAGGCTCAAGCCCCTGCTGCAAATCCGGCCGGCGGCCTAATACCGCTGATTGCGCTTCACGATAAAGCCCATGGTCGTGGACGATGTAGCAACCTGGACGTAGCACGGGGGTAAATCTCCCCTGAAGCGGTGCGCCCTGAAAGGCCTCCGCAATCACGTCATACCAGGCGGAGCCCGATGCAGTGACAATCGGGTTCTCTTCAGCAAAGCGTCCAGCAGCTTCGAGCTCTACGGCAACATCCACCAGGTATTTAGCATAGGTACGAATACCGGATTCGGGGTCATCCCCGTGAACCACACCCTCATACCCCTCTAGCCCCACCAGAGAAAGAGCTGGCTCATTAGCAATTACCTCCGCCAGCGAAAGAATTTGCTGCTGATTGCGACAGCCACACCGCCCGCCTTCCACGCCTACCTCAATAAGTACCGATAACGTGAGCCCCCGCTCGGCAAAGAAGCGCCCAAGCTGACCAACGTTCTCGCGGCTATCGACCACACAGTAAAACGTAGCGCCCTGCTCAATCAGAGTGGCGATGATGGCCATATTCGCCTGACCCACCAGCTGGTTTGCCATTAACAACCGTGTGACGCCATTGGCGAAGGCTGCGCGACACTGGGGCGCCGTGGCAAGTGTGATCCCCCACGCACCCGCCTGGAGCTGTCGATGGAAAAGCACGGGCGTCATGGTGGTTTTACCATGGGGCGCCAAGCGAGCGCCGTGAGCTTCTGCGAATCGTTGCATCCACGCTACGTTATGAGCCAGTGGGCCTTCATGCACCACGGCGGCGGGCAGGCTGACACCTGACAGAAGGTTTGAACCTAACTCCACACCGCCTTTATCCACCGCTAACGCCATTGTCTGCATTCGCTCGCATCCTCATTTTTTAACAAGCATCAATGTTAGATATTTTCACAACTATTGACTTCAAGTTAGAAACTAACATACTTTTTAAATCAGGCAACCATTAGGAGTCCACGGTGAGCCAAGAAATCGACATTTTGTCACGTATTACCACTGACTTTGCCGCGCTGCGCGACGCTGAAAAGAAGGTTGCTGAGCTGATATTTGCTGACATCGAGTTCGTCACTGAAGCGAGTATCAGTGACATCGCCCAGCGCGCCGGGGTTAGCGATGCCAGCGTCACACGCTTTGCCCGCGCCATCGGCTGTACTAACGTGCGCGACTTAAAAACGCGCTTAACCCGCGCCTTAGCCGCTGGCCGTCGTTTTATTCAAGAAGCCACGCCTGAAGACAGCTCAAGCGTGGTGTATGACATTGCTACGCAAACCCTTGCGCTTAACCGCGACTTACTCGCCCAAGCCGATGTGACCGGGGCAGTTGAACAGTTAGATAACGCCCGTCAGATATTGGTGTTTGGCGCCGGTGGGGGTTCCAGCATTCTCTCCCAAGAGCTTCAGTTTCGCCTGGTACGCCTTGGCTATGCGATCTGTGCTTACCCTCAAGCACTGCTACCACGCATGGTGGCGTCCACTCTTGAGCCTGATGACGTCGTCGTCGTGCTGTCGGTGACGGGTTACACCCCGGAGATGGTGGAGTCAGCACAGATTGCAAAGCAGTACGGCGCCAAGGTGATTGCGATCACCGCAATGAATTCTCCACTCGCCGAAACATCCGACATTGTGCTTCCGATCACCTCCCGGGAGACCGACTTTATCTACCACCCTTCGGCTTCCCGCTACGCCATGCTGGCAGTCATTGACGTATTGGCGCTTGAACTTGCCATGCGCCATCGCGAGCGCTCACGGACTAAATTGCGTCGCCTCAAGCTGAGCCTGGATGACCATCGCGGTGGTGATAACCGCCAGCCACTTGGAGATTAGGATGGTTTACGACCTGCTGATTCGTAATGCCAACGTGCTGGATGGCACAGGCGCTGCTCATTTTCGTGCCGATGTGGCTATTCAAGGCGAGCGTATCTGCGCCATCGGTGACATGCCCTACGCCACCGCCACCACCATTATTAACGCCCAAGAGCGCTATCTGACCCCTGGCTTTATCGATGTGCATACCCACGACGATACCAACGTCATTCGTGTACCCGAAATGCTGCCAAAGCTGACCCAGGGAGTCACCACCGTAGTCGTAGGCAACTGCGGTATCAGCGCAAGCCCGGTGACACTGGCCAGTGAAGTCCCCGATCCTATGAATTTACTGGGCAAGCTGGAGGATTTCCGCTATCCAAGCTTCGCCGATTACGCTAACGCCGTAGACGCCGCCTCGCCGAGTATTAACGTTGCCGCTTTGGTGGGGCATACCAGTCTGCGCAGCCAGGTAATGGATAACTTTGCCCGCCCCGCTTCTGCAGCAGAAATCGCCAAAATGGAAACCCTGCTTCGCCAAGCGCTTGAGGAAGGCGCGCTGGGACTGAGCTCTGGGCTTGCCTACCGGAATGCGATACAGGCGCCGACCAGCGAAATGGCTCCCCTGGTAGCAGCCGTCGGCAAGTCAGGCGGTGTTTATACAACACACCTTCGTGATGAGTTTGCGGGCCTGCTGGGGGCCATGGACGAAGCGTTTACCACCGCTCGTGATGGCCAAGTGCCGCTAGTGATCTCGCATCTTAAATGCGCCGGCGCTGGCAATTGGGGCGGTGCAAGCAAGGCACTGAGCAGACTGGAAGCAGCCGCCCAACACCAACATGCCCATTGCGACTGCTACCCCTATACGGCGGGCTCTTCCACTCTCGACCTGGGCCAGGTAACGGATGAGATTGAGATCACCATTACCTGGTCGACCCCTCATCCGGAACAGGCGCGTCGCCCGTTAAAAGAGATCGCCGCCGAATGGGGGGTATCACTGCTAGACGCTGCCAAGCAGCTACAGCCTGCGGGCGCGGTTTACCACAACATGAGCGAAGCGGATATGCAGCAGGTGTTAGCGCACCCGCTCGCCATGGTGGGCTCCGACGGCCTGCCGAACGACCCGCACCCCCACCCACGCCTTTGGGGAGCCTTTCCGCGTGTGCTGGCCCACTACAGCCGCGATTTAAAGCTAATGCCACTGGCAGAAGCAGTGCGCAAAATGACCAGCCTTTCGGCGGCCAATTTCGGCTTAACGGATCGCGGCGTGATCCGCATAGGCGCCTATGCAGACCTCACCCTCTTTGATCTCACGACGCTTGAAGATACGGCCAATTACGAGAATCCCATCGCGGCCGCTAAAGGCATCGAAATGGTCATAGTGAACGGCAAAATCGCCTATCAACACGGTGCCATTTCAGACCAACGCGCTGGCAGGATGCTGCGCAGAACAGAACGCATTTCTCAATCAATACCCAACTTTCACCCCAATCAGGAGCAAACCCCATGAGCATTACTCGATACGGCACCGAAGGCGGCGTAGGCACCGGCGGTCAGAAACTGCCCTTTGCCCGCGCCGTAGAGGCAGGCGGCTGGTTGTACGTCTCTGGCCAAACACCCATGACCGACGGCGAAGTGGTTGAAGGCGGCATTGTTGAGCAGACCCGTCTCGCCTTCGATAACTGCCTGGCCATTATGCAGGAAGCCGGTTTTGGCGTCGAAGACGTTGTACATGTCACCACCGTGCTCACCGATGCGCGCTACTTCACCTCGTTCAATAAGGTGTTTAAGGAGATCTTTGGCGACAACCCACCGGCACGCATCTGCAGCGTTCAAGACTTGGTGGTGGATTGCAAAGTGGAGGTCGACGTGAAGTGCTACCGCGCTGATCGCGCCTAGCACTCAGTAAGTTAAGCGCTATGCAAATTCAGGTATAAGCCAATCCAGACGCTAAAAAAGCCTAAACACTAAGAAAAAAGCATCACGAAAAAAGTCCCAAAAAAAGCGCCACACCCCGGCAAGGGTGCAGCGCCAGATTACCGCGTGATTAAGATAAAAAGCCCCGCGGTAATCGCTTCCATTGTCTACCTTCGGCCGCGGCAACGGCCGGATACACAACGATAAGAGGTTAACATGAACAGTCAAATATTCCTTGTCACCTTCGTGCTCTACATTATCGCCATGATCGCCTTCGGCTGGTGGGTCTCAAGGCATAAGCGCGGTAGCGGTGACGACTTTCTACTCGGTGGGCGAAGCGTTCCACTCTTTCTGACCGTGGGAACCACGGTCGCGACCATGGTGGGCACAGGTTCCAGCATGGGCGCCGTTGGGTTCGGTTACGCCAACGGTTGGGCAGGTGCTTTATACGGGCTTGGCGGTGCCGCGGGTATTTTACTGCTCGCCGTCTGTTTTGCCCCAGTGCGCAAGCTGCGCTTTATGACCATGAGCGAGGAGCTAGCCTACTATGTGGGCGCCAACCGGCTGGTGCGCAATGTCGTTGCACTACTTATCTATATCGCCTGTATAGGCTGGCTGGGCGCGCATATTCTTGGCGGTGGCCTTTACCTCTCCTGGATGGCGGGTATCGATCTCACCACGGCGCGCATTCTGGTGGCGTTAGGCTTCGGCATTTACTGCGTGGTGGGGGGTTATTTTGCGGTTATCTGGACGGACACCATCCAGGCGGTTGTGCTGTTCGCAGGGTTTATATTGATGGCAATACTGGCACTGGTCGAAGTTGGCGGTTTTTCAGGTCTTACAGCGGGCATGGATGCAGGCGCCACTAGCTTTCTTGGTATTGGTCAAATTGGTGCGCTACCAGCGCTGTCACTGGCTGCCGTCATTGCCATTGGCGTTCTTGCTACGCCCTCCTTTCGTCAGCGCATCTACTCAGGTAAATCAGTTGGGTCGGTACGCCGTTCGTTCTTGATCACCGGGGTTCTTTACCTGGGCTTTTCGATCATTCCCGCGATTATTGGTATGGCCACCCACGCCCTTAACCCCGGGCTTGAAAATAGCAACTTCGCCTTCCCTTTCCTGGCCACTGAAATTATGCCTCTAGGATTAGGACTACTGCTATTGGTAGCGGGTCTTTCTGCTACGATGTCGAGCGCCAGTTCCGATGCCATCGCCGGTGTCTCCACGCTGATTAGGGATCTCTATGTGCTGGCCACGGGCCGTACGCCCTCAGCGCGCAACGTGGTGCGCTTTTCGCGGATTGCGCTAGTGGCAACCATTGGTCTGGCGCTGCTATTCGCACTGGCCTCGGACAATGTCATCACCTATATCACCCGGATGATCTCGACAATCCTTTCAGGGCTGTTTGTGAGTGCCATGCTGGGCCGCTTCTGGCCTCGCTATAACTGGCAGGGTGCTATCGCTACGCTTATTTGCGCGTCGGTGACCTCCCTAACAATTATTGCCAATAGCGATTGGACAGCCTTCTGGGGTAACCCAAGCATCCCCGCTGTACTAGTCGCACTGGTAGCCGGCGTGATTGTAAGCCTAGCGACGCCCGCTTCACGCGTAACTTCTGCCCAGGCACTGGCGATTCTTGACCAAGAGCGCAAGCGTATGGAGCAAGTACCCGAACCAACCCTTACGAACGCTGAAGCGCCCGCTGCACCTCACTAAGCGTTAGCCATAAGTGCGCAATAAAAAACCCCACTGATTGAATCGATCAGTGGGGTTTTGCGATTAACGGAACTATTTAACAGAGCTTATTTAACAGAGCTATAGCGCCGCTAGTGCTTCACTCAATCCACCATGGCTTAGCGCTTGATATGCCGCCAGCACCGCCTGCGCAAACGCTTCGTCTTGCGCCAATGCGTTAGGCACCACATCGTCCATAGCTAAATAGGCCGCTACCAGAGCGCTGGGGTCGCGACCATACGTCTGGTGCAGCTCTGCAAAGCGCTTGGCTAGCGGATCATCCACGGGGTAACTATTGCCTTGTAGGTCTTGACCCGCGGTGTAGCGAATCCAGGCCGCCATCCCCAACGCCACGCAGGGCGATGATTGACCAGCGGCGCTACGTTTTAGCGCGCCGGAAAGCCAGCGCTGTGGGAGCTTTTGGCTACCATCCATAGCGATCTGCTGCAGACGATGACGCAAACTGTCATTGGCAAAGCGTGCCAGCAGCGAGTCAGCATAAGCGTCCAAATCGATCCCCTCGGGCATCTCAAGTGTAGGCGCCGCTTCTTCAAGCATATAGCGACGCAACAGCGCTCGAAGTTCGGCGTGATTAATGCCTTCATAAACCGTTTCGATACCTGCAAGTGCACCCAGATAAGCAAGCAAGGAGTGGCTACCGTTGAGCATGCGTAGTTTCATGGTTTCAAACGGCGCCACATCGGCAACCATCTCAACGCCGTCAGCTTCCCAGCGTGGCCGTCCCATCGGGAAGTTATCTTCAACCACCCACTGCGAGAACGCTTCGCATACCACCGCATTTGAGTCGGAAACTCCCAGCGCCGCTAAGCGCTCAAAGTCGGCATCCGTCATGGCGGGGACGATGCGATCCACCATGCTGCAGGGAAACGCTACTTCACTGGCCATCCAACTGGCCAGTTCTGCGTCACGATGCTCGGCCAGTTGCACCACCGCCTGGCGTGTCCGCTTACCGTTATCCGGCATATTGTCGCAAGAGAGCACGGTAAAGGGGGCAATGCCAGCCTTGCGCCGCTGAGCCAACGCTTCTACCAATAGTCCTGGGGCCGTTCGCGGCTGTTGGGGCAAGGCAATATCACCGATGATCATTGGGTCATCGACGTTTAACTCACCGCTCGCGGGATTTAAAAAGTAGCCCTTCTCTGTCACCGTCAACGTCACGATACGGGTATCTGAAGAGGCCATTCGCGCCAGTAGCGCCTCTCGGTCTCGGCTCCAGTTACCAGCACCATCACGGCCCGAGAACAGCGTCTCTTCAATCACACCGATTTCCCGCAGCGTAATGTTCTCACTATCGGCGTACTCCGCTACATGATAGCGATGCCCTGCCATGCTCAATCCATCGACTAAACCAACGCTGGAACGGAGGTTAGCACTGCAAACGCCCCATTCACCATCACCGCTGCGCTGGCGATAACGCTCTAAATAGACCGCTTGGTGGGCACGATGAAAAGCGCCCAGGCCGAGATGGACAATAGCGATGTGATTGGCTTGCCTACTGGAACATGAAATCTTGTTAACTTTTTGCATCAATAGCTCCTACCAATGCCATAGAGTGCCATCTTCCAACCGATTCACCGGCAGGCTGGCGCGCTTATAGGGGTACTGCTTGGCTAACTGTTCATCGATATCGACGCCATGCCCCGGCTTTTCACCGACAATGAAATGCCCATCTTCAAAGCGATAATCGTGGGGGAATACCTCGTCAGTAGCACTGGTATGCGGCATGTACTCCTGGATGCCGAAGTTGGGTACCCAGGTGTCAAAGTGAATCGCCGCACCCAGGCACACCGGCGAAAGATCCGTTGGCCCGTGGAAGCCGGTACGCACGTGATAAAGACCCGCTAAATCGGCGATGCGGCGTACATGGGTGATCCCCCCGGCATGGGTTAGGGTGGCGCGGATATAGTCGATCCACTGATTTTCAATTAGCGCTTTGGCGTCATACAGGCTGTTAAAGACTTCGCCCACCGCCAATGGCGTGGTGGTGTGCTGGCGGATAAGACCAAACGCCTCCTGATTCTCAGCCGGTACACAGTCTTCCAGCCAAAATAGATGATAGGGCTCAACTTCTTTGCCTAAACGGGCGGCCTCAATGGGCGTCAGGCGGTGATGAACATCATGTAGCACGTGTAAATCATCACCAAAGCGTTCACGCACGGCAGCAAACAGCTTGGGTACATGATTCAAGTATTTGCTGGTACTCCACACATGCTCTGCGGGCAAATCAGAATCTGCAGGTTCATAGGGCTCACCCTCTTTTTTGGCGACACCATAAATACTGGCAATGCCTGGCACACCCGCCTGAACGCGCACGGCTTTGTAGCCCTCATCCACGTGGCGGGCAACCTCTTCCAGGCAAGCTTCAATATCTCGCCCCGTTGCATGGCCATACACCATTACTCGGTCACGGCTCTTGCCACCCAACAGTTGATACAGAGGCATGCCCGCAACCTTCGCTTTGATGTCCCATAGGGCTACGTCGACTGCCGCAATAGCCGTCATCGTTACTGGGCCACGCCGCCAGTAAGCGCCGCGATAAAGGTAGTGCCAGATATCTTCAATGCGGCTAGCATCGCGCCCAATCAGTGTTGGTAATACATGCTCTTCCAGGTAGGCGACCACCGACAGCTCGCGGCCGTTTAAGGTGGCATCACCGATCCCATACACGCCTGATTCAGTAACAATTTTCAGCGTGACAAAGTTGCGGCCCGGAGACGTTACGATTAAATATGCATCGCTAATGATCATGAGAAATCCATCACAAGAAGTAAAAAGAAGTTAACGCTCAAATAGGTAGCGCTGAACTTTGTGGTAACACGCCGCCCGAATCATCTCACCGTTATGATAAATCCGATGGGCCACTTCATTTTCTAACAGAAATGCTTTTACCCATTAACTCAACACTATTATTAACCTTCATCATTGTTCCTTTATTATAAGAGTGTCATAGGTAGATTTAGCCAAGCAGAAAATTAGGCAAAAAAAGTACGATATTGGGGAAGAAGAGAATGCCCAGCACCACAACCAATACCGCTAAAGCGAACGGCAGTAACTCACGGCTATAGTCATAAAAAGAGCACCGTAAAATGCCACATACTGTATACATAGAAATCCCCACGGGAGGCGTCATGCCACCAAAGGTAACCAGCGTCATCATTAACAGCCCAAAATGAACAGGATCAACACCCGCGGCTTTAATCACGGGTACCAAGATGGGGGTTAACAACATGACGACAACCGTGGCTTCTAACAGCATGCCTAGAAAAACAAGTATGACGGAAACTGCCAGCAACAGTGTGATATGACTAGAGAATACGCCAAGTGTTAGCTCTGCTATTGTTTGAGGCACTCTTTCAAAAGAGACGACATAACCAATAATGCCTGAGAACATAATAATCAGCATTATCATGCCAATATCCCTTACGCTGGCACGCATGGCATTAAGTATCTCTTTAACACCCATTACTCGGTGTATTACGCAGCCCACCAACAAGGCATAAGCAACCGCAAAAGCACCCGCTTCAGAGGGGGTAAAGAGTCCATAACGAATTCCCACCAAGAGCCATACGGGGAAGAGAATTGCCCAGATACTGCTACGTAGGGCCTTAAGCACCTCTCTTCCCGTTGGTAGCCGCTCTCTTACCGGCTGATAGCCCCGTCGTTTGGCCATGATGTAAGTCGTCACCATCAGCGCCACCATTAGCAAGAAGCCCGGCACAAGGCCTGCGATAAACAGTCGCCCTATCGAAACTTCGCCCAGATAGCCATAGAGAATCAAGCCGATACTGGGTGGAATGGTTGCAGTGATTAGCCCTCCAATAGAGAGCACCGCACCAGTAAACCCCACTGAGTAGCCGCCCTTAATCATGCTTTTTCCCAGCACCCTGGATTGCATTGCGGCATCTGCCACGGCAGAACCGGAAACCCCGCCCATTAAGGTGCTCAGCACGATACTGGCCTGGGCTAAACCACCGCTCATCCATCCCGCTAAAAGAGTAGAAAGGTGAACCAAGCGGGGAGTAATACCGCTGGCGTTCATTAGGTGGCCGATAAAAATAAACAACGGCACAGCTAATAGTGGAAATGATTGTGTCGAAGACACAATGCGTTGGACGGCAATGCTGGTCGGTAAAAATGTTTCAGGCAATAAAAAATACGAGAAACCCGCAATTCCAATAGCAAAGGCAACGGGCATCCCTATCGCCATAAGAAGCAGGCCGAATCCTAATAACAAAGCTGCCGTCATAGCGCCTCCTCCACAATATCATCATCGTCAGCAACCAAACTGCCGATGACGCCCTTAGTGAACAAGCGCCGTACCAATGAAAGCATCATTAATAATGCCCCGACAGGAAGCGCTAGGGTGATATAACCATAACTAAGTCCTGCCACTCCCATAGGGCGCTGCCAGTTTGAAGCCGCTAAAACAAAGCCATACCAGATTAAAAGAGCCAGAAATAGCATCATCATTCCAATGCACAAACTGGTAATAAGAAGCTGCCATTTAATAGGTAAACGAATGACAAGCGCATCAATTCTCACCTGACCGCCCTGGCGCAGGGTAATATCAGCACCTAATACAGCAGTCCAAATAAACAGAAATTGCGCAAGTTCAGCGCCCCCTGCAAAAGGATTTCCTATTGCTCTAGCCGTCGAGCTAACAAACATGGTGAGAGAGGTACCACCGAGCAGCATAATAGCCAACCACTCCTCACCTTTATCGTACCAATGCCACATACAGCGTTCCTCCCCCTAAAAGGGGATTTGGACAGTTAAGTAATAGCAAAAGACAAAAGGCTGAAGCCCCCTGCCCTAGCAGGCAGAGGGCTGAGACTCACTCTGAAGAAAGTAACTGATCACGGTACTGGTCGTAACCTAGCTCTTCATAGACGCTGCCCACTCGGTCGCGGAATACTTCCATATCCACCTCGGAAAACGTAACGCCAGCCGCCTCCATCCGCTCGCGCACCGAAGCTTGGGCGTCAGACGTCGCTTGGCTAGCAGCATCGCCAGCATTGAGCAGTTCTTCATCGAGAATTGAGCGCAACTCCTCAGGTAACGCCTGGTACCACTGCTCGGAAGTCGCAATACCGGTCATCAAATGAATGTGATTGGTTAGCGCCACGTGAGTAATGACTTCATGCAAGTTTTGACCTTCAGCCGCAGTTAGCTGCGCTTCGGCTCCATCAATCGAACCTAGCTGTAGCGCTGAGTAAACTTCTGACCAAGGCAGCGGCGTCGGAGTGGCGCCCATGGCTTCAATAGTTTTCACCCATACAGGGGAGTTGATAGTGCGCACCCGTACACCATTTAAATCCTCTGGTGTGTTTACTTCATTTTGGGTCAGCATCTGCCGTGACCCTTGAAACCAGTTATAGTTGAGCAGTCGTAACCCACTTTTTTCCGCAAGACCCTCGACCCAATCCAGGTAAAGCGGCGATGTTGTGATTTGGCTATAGTCGCGATGGTCTTCGACTAAATAAGGGGCACTCAAGATACCCAACTCGGGTTGATACTCCGACAAACGTCCCGCATCGACTAAGATAGCGATATTGGCACCACTACGAATTTGTTCGATCACGTCTTCGTCAGAACCAAGCTGGCTATTGGGGAAAATCTGAATGGTCAGTTCACCCTCTGAACGCTCCTCAATTGTCTGTTTAGCACTTTCCATAGCTTGGGCAATAGGGTCTTGAGGACTCAACGCTATTGAGACATTAAGCTGATAAGCGGCGTGAGCCGAATGGCTTGCGACAATCAGCGCTACAGCAGGAAGTAATTTTGTGAGTTTCATTTCAGGCTCCTAAAGGCTTTCATTTATTATTGATGATTTACCAACCAGTTCTGGCTGATCCTTCGTAATGCGGCCTATGTTGCTTTTGTGTTGTTGTCTAGCGGGTTTTATATAGATAGCGCATGAGCATTGATGCCCACATTTTCAAACAATTCTGGAAAGCGGCGCTCTAGTTCAGGTAGCGAATGAAGTATTTCACGCTGGTGGATACTCATTGCCTGCTCCGCCGCCTCAGTATCCCCAGCAGATATCGCGTCCACTATGGCCTGATGTTGATCTGCCAGTTTGGGGATGGGTGTGGAATCAGGAATACTCAAATACCGCACCCTATCCAACTGTGCTTTAACATCTTCGATCACGTTCCATGCCATGGTTTGCCCCGTAGAGATTGCCAAGGTGCGATGGAACATCTCATCAAGAAAGAAAAAACGGTCATGATCTTGCCGCTCAATGCAGCTGCGCTGGCGCTCAATCAGTTCGTTTAACTCCATCAAAATGCTCGATGGGAGCGTGCGTTTAGCTGCCTCTAAAGCAATGGCAACTTCTAGAGACTCACGAATAAATCGTGCCTCCAGCACCGCTTGGCGCGAAATGCGCACCACATAGGTGCCTCTTTGGGGCCGAACCTCCACCAAACCTGACTCAGAAAGGCGAATAAATGCTTCTCGCACAGGTTGGCGACTAACCGTAAACAAATTCGCAATCTCCTTCTCCGATAGCGCCTGCCCCGGCGCCAGCACCATCTGGATAATCGATTGCCTCAGCACATGAAATAGCCGTTGGCGTACCGATTCTCCATCGCGGGTTTCCTGCCATAGCGATTGTAAGGTTGTGTGCATTGCGCCTGATCCTGATAGCGAAGTTCGTGGCGGTAGCGGCCACAACTGATATGACTAGTATGGTAGTTGTATGGAAATAAAAAAAGGGAGAATGATTTACCCTTTAGTCGCACAGCCTGGCGAATGGCCAATAGCCAAATTCAAAGAAATATCTTACATAACAGCGTGGCTTAGCGTATTTTTTGACTGTAGTTGTGTAACGTTGCAGGCATTTATGTGTAGGTATTTAACCAGCTAGTCGCCTAAAATGGTTTAATACAAACGAATGAATTCTATTATCACTGCCCAAGGTGGCAAGTGACATGGAAAAGTTGAGGCTGGGCTGCTGCGAGCCAACGAGAGCCAGGAGAGAATAATGCAGGCCATCCAGGCAAGTGATAATTCGAAAGACTTGGTCTTATCGACTGAATTACCGCCATTTTTGGTAGCAGATCTAATTAACTGCCCGGCTCTTCCCAGTCTGCCATCGGTCGCTATCAACGTCTTGAAAATAGCCCGTACTGAGCACCCGTCAGTAAACGAGTACGCCAATGCGATAGAGCGTGATCCCGCCTTGACCATGCGGATCATTACCCTTGCCAACAGCGCCTTTTTCTCGCGTAGCCATACAAAGGTATACGCCTGCCAGGAAGCAGCGGCCCGCCTGGGTTTAGACACCACGTTAGCAGCGGTAATGAGTTTCAGCCTGCTTCAAAACCGGGGCATTGACGTTCATTACCAGCGTGTATGGATGCGTTCCATCATTGCCTCGTTAGCAGCACGGCACATTGCCGTCTATCTCTGCCCTGACATGGCGGGGCCCGTGTTTACGGCCGCCTTGCTCCAGGACATTGGCATCATGGCATTACGGGCGACCTACCCTAAAGAGAGCAACAATCTATATACGGAAATCGCACTCTCTCATCGGCACCTATCGGAGTCGGAACAGCGGCTCTTTGGCTGTGACCACTCCCAGGTAGGCGCCTGGCTTGCCGCCAAGTGGGGAGTCCCGACGCCATTGGCACAGCGAATCTGCGACAGCCACGGCGAATACGACATTACCACCCCCGACAAGCTGTGCGTTCAGCTATCTGGCCCCATTGCCGATGCCTGGCTCTCGTCCCACCCAGCGCAATCGCTAGTCGCCGTGGTGCGGGAGTTTGAAACCTACCAGAGCGCCCAAACGATCTCTTTACGGCATTTGCTGGAGAATATTCAGGAACAGTTACCAGCACTGGCGGACATGCTGCAGATGACGGCTCCCCCTCTACAGAATAACGAATCGCTACTGGCTGAGGCTCAGCAACTACTGTTTCAACAAACGCTACAGCTCAAAGCGCGCCTGGATACCCACCAGGTAGAGCTCGCCTCACTCCGCCAGCGGCAAGATGAGTTGGAAGAGCGCTCACGAACAGACGTACTCACCGGACTTGCCAACCGATCCTGGCTGGAAGAGCAGATGCACAAGCGCTTTGTCCTGTGCCAGCAACAGTCCCGCATCATGTCCGTAGTGTTTATTGATCTTGACCACTTTAAGAAGCTAAACGATCAATACGGCCACCAAATGGGCGACAATGTGCTGCAAAAATTTGGCAAAACGCTACAGTCGCTCGTTCGTGACGGTGATCTTGCGGGGCGCTGGGGTGGCGAAGAGTTTCTGGTCGTTTTGCCGGATGAAGATGCACAGTCAGCCCAGGTATTCGCCAAACGAATTGCCCAGCGTCTGGAAAAAACACCGATGGCTCACGATGATCAGGAACCCATTCATGTATCCGTATCCATCGGTATCGCCTGTTTGGATGACGGTGGATTTGGCAGTGCGGATGAGCTTATTGATGCGGCCGATAAAAGTATGTATTTCATCAAGCACACAGGACGCGGAGGCATAGCGGTATACGGAGATCGGGGTGCGACGGTAACGCCTATTAACGACTAGCCCTTTTCATTACTGGAACGCCTCCCTCTATAGCAATATATGAGTCGCCTATGCTGGAACTCCGTCAGGTACATAAAACCTACGCGACGCCACAAGGCCCGCTGAGGGTACTCGAAGATGTCTCCCTACGCTTGGCCGCAGGAGAGAGCCTGGCGTTAATGGGTGAATCCGGGAGCGGTAAATCCACCCTCTTGCATCTTGCCGCTGGTTTGGATCTTCCCGACCAAGGGACAATTACCCTTGAAGGCCAGAACGTCGCCTCATTACCTGAGCCCGCACGCGCCAAGCTACGCCGCAAGCAATTGGGGTTAGTCTTCCAGCAGTTTCATTTAGTCCCCAGCCTAACGGTGATCGACAATCTGCGCTTGCAGGCGCGCTTAGCCAAGCGCGATGACGCCGACTGGGCAAGCTACTTAATTGAGCGGCTAGGGCTGACGGGCTTGGAGAAACGCTACCCGGAACAGCTCTCTGGTGGGCAGCAGCAGCGCTTAGCGATCGGTCGCGCCCTGGCTCCCCGCCCGGCCCTCCTGCTGGCCGACGAACCCACGGGTAACTTAGATGAAACCAGCGCAAGTGAAGTGCTTGAACTGTTATTAAGCCTCGTCCACGAAACCCAGTGCGCCCTGCTCGTTGTCACTCACAGCCGGCAAGTGGCGGCACCCCTCGGTCGCTGTCTAAGCCTGCGCCTCGGCCAGTTACTAGACACAGCGCTATGACCCAGGTTATATCCACGCTGCTTAGCCACTACCGGCGTCATCCTGGCCAATTAATCATGCTGCTACTCGGCCTCTGGGTGGCCAGCGCTCTATGGAGCGGCATCCAAGCGATCAATGCCACGGCAAGGGACAGCTACGCCCGCGCCGATGCGCTGTTTGCCACCCAGCTGGATCAGCTTGAGCGGCGCGATGGCGCCCCACTCACCCGCGCCGAGTATCACGCCCTGCGCCAAGCAGGCCTGCCTGTTTCGCCTATGCTCGAGGGTGAAGTCGTTAGCCAGGATGGCACCCGGCTTACGCTGATCGGCATTGATCCGCTAACCCTGTCCGGCGACAACCCGTTTGCTCAAGCAGATACCTCTGCGGCGCTAAACGACTTTTTAACCCCTCCGTGGCAAACACGCCTAGCGCCTGACACCGTGGCAGCCTTAGGGATAGAGCGCGAAGATGCATCAGGCGCCACCCCGACCCTAGCAGAGGGCCAGCAACTTCCACCGCTGATTTTATCGTCAGCGCTCCCACCTAACACGCTGATTATGGATATGGCGGCGGCGGCGCGGTTGCTTGAAAGCGGTAACGAGATTACCCGCATGGTAGCCGCCCCGGGGGCGCTCTCTGAAGCACCGGCCGGCTTAACCCTCACCCACGCCACGACGCTTGCCTCCCCCGGCCAGCTTACAGAAAGCTTTCATCTCAACCTTACCGCTTTAGGGCTACTGGCCTGGGTGGTAGGGCTATTTATTGTTCAGGCAGCGCTAGGCCTGGCGCTGGAGCAACGCCTGGGCATGCTGCGCACCCTACGGGTGCTGGGTGTCTCAGGGCGCCGTTTAGTGGTGGCGCTAAGCGTTGAGTTACTCCTGCTCGGTCTGATCGGGGCACTTGCCGGCATTGCCAGCGGCGTTTGGCTGGCACGTTTGTTACTGCCCGATGTCGCGGCGACCCTGGGCTCGCTTTATGGCGCAGGCGTGGGGCAAGAACTCAACCTGCCCTGGCACTACTGGGTCGGTGGGCTGGCGGTTAGCCTTGGCGGGCTACTGCTGGCGGGCAGCGGTGTGTTATGGCGCGCTGCCCGCCTGAACATGCTGGAGTTAGGTCAGATGCAGGCCTGGCGCCGCGGTTACCGGCGTCAATTAACGCTGATGAGCATCAGCGGTGCCCTCGCCTTGAGTATTGCGCTAGCGCTGTATACCTGGCTACGCTTTCAGCCCCCTGGCGATGGTTTGGTGGCGGGCTTTGGGCTGATTGCCGCGCTGCTATTGGCCAGCGCGCTATGGCTTCCGCCCCTGTTAGCGCTACTGCTGAAAGGGCTGGCTTACCTTGCCCATCGGCGCCCGCTTATCCACTGGGCAATGGCGGATATGCAGCTACAGCTCCCCAGGCTGTCACTGGCCATGATGGCGCTTCTCATTGCGCTAGCGGCCAACCTGGGCGTCGGCAGTATGGTTGGCGGCTTTCGCCTCACCTTTTTAGAGTGGCTTGATCAACGCCTGGTCGCCCCGCTCTATTTAAATGCTCCCAGCGAGCAGTACGCAGAGATTGACGCCTGGCTCGCTGGCCGCCCGGAGGTGTCTGAACGGCTGCTGACTCGGCGCAGTGAGGCAGCCCTGCAGGCCGCCACCACGCCAGAAGGCAGCCGCTCAATAGGCTCGCCTATCGAGCTTTACGGCATTACCCCCGGTGAGTCATTAACCCCACACTGGCCGCTACTAGTCACCCTACAGAGCCGCTCATCCGCCTGGGCAGCCTTTAGCGAGGGGGCAATTTTTATTAATGAGCAGCTCGCCACCGCAGAGAACCTCGCCCCCGGCGACCAGCTAACCCTTAGCGCGCCGGGCGCCAATGAAACGCTGGCCATCGCCGCTATTTATCCCGATTACGGCAACCCCAGCAGGCAGGTGTTGATGGCATCGCCCCAGCTTGCCGCTCGGTTTGATGCGCCGCCCAGCTCCATGGGCTTAGTGCTGAGTGATAACGCGGATGTTGATGCCTTGCGCGCTGCCCTGGGCGAACGCTTTGACCTCGGTAGCGATGCGCTGAGTGATCAAAGGGAGATCAAGCGCATCGCTACCGAGATTTTTGAGCGTACCTTTACCATTACCCGCGCCCTCAATGGTTTGACCCTAGCGGTGGCGGCCCTGGCTCTGTTCGCCAGCCTGCTGACCCAGGCGCGCAGCCGGCGCCAACAGTTAGCACCGCTCTGGGCGCTGGGCGTGCCCCGTGCGCAGTTGGCGCAACTGAATCTGGCCCAACTCGGTGGCGCTGCATTAGCGACCGGCCTGCTAGCGATTCCGCTGGGTATCGCCATTACCTGGGGCTTAGTGGCTATCATCAATGTGGCCGCTTTCGGCTGGCGACTGCCGCTCTATCTATTCCCCTGGGAAATGGCCGTTACCCTGGCGACCGCCGTGGGTGTCGCCCTACTGGCGGCTGCCCTGCCTACGCTGCGTTTCTGGCGCGCCTCGCCGCGAGCCTTACTGGCAGAAGAGGCCAATCAATGAGCTTACATAAATGGTTAACTCTCAGCCTACTAATAAGTGCTTCGCTAACGCTCTACGGTTGTAGAGAAGAGCAGCCAACCGACAGCAGCAGCGCAGGCTTTGCCGGTTTGGGGCAAACGGCAGAGGGTTTTCAGCATGCAGAACCCAACCAGGCTATTCGCTTTCCACAAGACCATGCTGCCCACCCGGATTACCGTATCGAGTGGTGGTATCTCACCGCTAATCTGGAAGACGCCGACGGTGAGCCCCTCGGCCTGCAGTGGACGCTGTTTCGTCAGGCGCTTATGCCACCCAACGAACGCCCTGAACCAACACCCTGGGCCGCCGATCAACTCTGGATGGCCCATATGGCGATCTCCCAAGGCAAGCAGCATCAGGTAGCCGAGCGCTTTGGGCGCAGCCACTCCCAAGCCGCGCTTGAGCAACCCCACGATGCCCAGGCTGGCGTTATCGCTACTCCGTTCCACGCCTGGTTAGACGACTGGCAGCTTAAAGCAAATGAAGAGGTCGATAATGCCGACTTCAATGATCTCACCCTCACTGCTTACAGCGGTGAAGACTCTTCACGTTTTGGCTATACGTTGGAACTGACCGCCGAGGGGCCGCTCATCTTTCACGACGAAGAGGGGTTCAGCCAGAAAGCCGCCAATGGCCAAGGTTCGATGTACTACAGCCAGCCCTTCTGGCAGATAGAGGGCGATGTCACCCTTAACGGCGAAACCAAGACCGTCAGCGGCCGCGGCTGGCTGGATCGTGAATGGAGCAGCCAACTGCTTGATGCCCGCCAGTCCGGCTGGGACTGGTTCTCGCTCCATCTGGATAACGGCCACAAGCTGATGGCGTTTCAATTACGTGGGGGTGGTGACAGTAGTGACGGCACTGAAGCCGAACAAGGCGCGAACTACCGCTCCGGCACCTGGATTTCGCCGCAGGGAGATACCACGCCTTTAGCCACCGACGACATCACCCTCACACCGCTGGCGACCTCGTCCGTTGCCGGTCGCGAAGTACCCACCCGCTGGCGACTGGAAATAGCCTCAGTTGAGCTCGATATCACTATCGAAGCGCCCCACGCCAACCGCTGGATGACCACCAGCGTGCCCTACTGGGAAGGCGAAGTAGTGGTCAACGACCGCGCCAGCGGCGAACCGCTTGGCGAGGGCTACCTGGAAATGACCGGGTATTGAGCAAATCAAGACTACATTGTCTTACTTACCCTGGCTGTAGCTAACGTCTCCCCATCGCTGCATAGCCTCAAGTAGCTCACGTAGCAGCGGGCGCACTTCAGCGGCGCGGTCTTCGCGATAGGCAAAGACCGGTTGTTCGTCGCCAGGTTCATTCATATAGGTGCGCTGGGAGAGTTCGAGCTGTACGGCATGAATATGGTTAGCGGGATCCCCATAACCGCGGGTGATATGACCGCCCTTGAAACGACCATTAATCACGTGGCTAAAGCGCGTTTGAGAAGCACACGTTGTCAGTAAGCGCTGACTAAGCTCAGGATCGCAGCTTTGCTCCTCGAAGGTACCCAGATTAATATCCGGCAGTTGGTCATCAAAAAGCCGCGGTATCTTTGAGCGAATAGAGTGCGCGTCAAAGAGTAGCGCATAGCCGAAGCGCGCCTTTAGCCGCGCCAATTCGCTTGCCAGGGCGTTGTGGTAGGGGCGCCAAACATGCTCTTTGGCCCAGTCGCGCTGCGTCTTAGAGGGTACCTGATTCTCTTCAAACAGCGGGTTACCGTCGAAATCCGTACTGGGGAACAGCCCGGTCGTCGCGCCAGCGTAAAGTGGCTTATCGCTCTCCGGCCGATTAAGGTCGATGACGTAGCGCGAATAGCGCGCCTCAATGCGGCTCGCCCCAAGCTCAGCGGCAAAGTCGTAAAGCTTGGGTATATGCCAGTCGGTGTCTGCAAGGCTGAGCGCTGCTTTAGTAAGCCCCGCCTCCACTTCCGGCGTTAGCGCGATACCTGCGTGAGGCATTGAAATCAATAGCGGCGTATCGCCCTGAGTGAGTTGGTAACTGTCGCTCATACTTCTATCTCCTTACCTGCTTTGAAGACCGTGACCGGCAATTGTCCGCCCAGCCAGTAGCTCAGTTCCGCCGGCCCGGTAATATCCCATACGACCGCGTCTGCCCATTTACCTACCTCGAGGGAACCGTGAGTGGCTTCAATGCCCAGCGCCTTAGCGGCATTGATGGTCACGCCTGCCAGCGCTTCTTCAGGGGTAAGGCGGAATAGCGTGCAGCCCAGATTCATCATCAATCGTAACGACAGCACTGGCGATGTACCGGGATTTAGGTCGCTGGCCAGCACCATGGTGACACCCTGCTCACGAAAGTCTGCAATCGGCGGCAGTTGGGTTTCACGTAGCGTCAGGAAGGCCCCAGGCAATAACACCGCGGCAGTGCTGCTCTGTGCCATCGCACGCGCATCCGCTTTATCGGCGTATTCGACGTGGTCAGCAGAAAGCGCGCCGAACTCCGCAGCCAGTTGGCAACCGCCAAGGTGCGACAGTTGCTCAGCATGTAGCTTGAGGGGCAGGCCCAGTTGCTTTGCCGTTTCAAACACACGCCGTATCTGTTCGACAGAGAAGGCAATGCCTTCACAGAAGCCATCGACGGCGTCGATAAGGCCTTCCCTCGCCAGGGTCGGCAAAATCGTTTCGCAGACTAGATCAATATACCCATCGCTACGCTCACGGTATTCGGGCGGCAGCGCGTGGGCTGCAAGGCATGTAGTAAGCACATCGACAGGCAGCCGTTCCCCCAGCGCCCGGGCCACCTTGAGCATTTTGCGCTCGCTCTCCAGATCAAGCCCATACCCCGACTTGATCTCTAGCGTGGTGACGCCCTCGCGTAGCAGCACCCTCGCGCGCTCCTCAGCACTGGCCAGTAATTCGTCAAGACTGGCCTCGCGCGTTGCCCGCACGCTGCTAACGATCCCACCACCCTGTTTTGCTATATCGCTATAGCTCACTCCCTCCAGGCGTTGCTCAAACTCATTGCTTCGGTCACCGCCAAACACTAAGTGCGTGTGGCAGTCGATCAACCCCGGCGTTAACCAGCGCCCACCCAGGTCGCGCACTTCATCGAAGGCAGCATCGCTATCAAGTTGCGCCTTAGTGCCGATCCAGGCAATCCGCCCGGCGTCTATAATCAGCGCCGCATCACGCACAATCGCGTATTGGCCACCCGCCAGGGTCACCGCATGACAGTGATGCCATAGCTGTTTCATGCATCCTCCTGTTAGCTAGGCTGCCGACTCGGCAGCAAGTTCGGGGCAATGGACTGCAATTTATCAATCACGTGAGTCTCCTGGAGGCACTGATAAGCCGCCTCAATATCCAGGTGCAGCGCATGCTCTTCCTGGTAAACAGGCAGAACTTCTCGCAGTGATTTCCAGGCCATTGAGGTGCCCTTGGCAAAATCATCGCTGCCAATTAAATCAAGCGCCTGAGAGGCCAGAAGGTATTCGATCGCAAGCACGTGGAAAGCATTTTCGAGGCTCTTGTTCAGTTTCAGGGCAGCACTTTCGCCAAAGCTTAGATGGTCTTCCTGGAGGCCCGAGGTGATAAAATTATCGGTAACCGCGGGCTGCGCCAGACGCTTGTTATCAGCCACCAGGGAAGCCGCCGAATAGTGGGCGATCATCATGCCGGACTTGACGCCACTTTCAGTGGTCAGGAAAGGCGGCAACTGATTCGCCTGGGGGGTCACTAAGCGGTAGGCGCGCCGCTCGGAAATCGAACTCCACTCACAAGCTGCAATGGCCAACAGATCGCAGGCCATCGCCACCGAGGCGCCGTGAGGATTAGCCTGAGACACAACCTGGTAGCCATCTTCAACGGGAATCACTAACGGATTATCGGTGGCGGAATTAAGCTCTTTCTCGACCTGCTTTTCCGCATGGTCGAGCTGGTCGCGGCAGGCACCATGTACCTGGGGCATTGAACGCAGGCTTAGCGCATCCTGTAACCGCTGCCCTTTATGACGCGCCAGGTGGGCACTGCCCGCAAGAAGCCTGCGCAAGTTGTCGCCAGTTTGCTGAACGCCTGGGTGGCATTTGAGGGCCGTCACCTCGGCCATAAACGCATTCAACTGTCCGCCCAATGCCTCAAAGCTCATGGCACCGATAATATCTGCCCAGGCGGAGAGGCGCGCTGCATCGTCAAGCGCCAAACAGGCCAGCCCGGTCATCGCGGGGGTGCCGTTCACCAGGCTCAGCCCATCCTTGGGCCCAAGCGTTACCGGCACCATACCGATGGCCTCCAGCGCCTGCTTGGCAGGCATCCGTTGCCCACGAAACTCAACATCGCCGTGACCGATTAGGGCCAAGCCAATGTGTGCCATATGAGTGAGATAACCCACCGAGCCGCGTGAGGGTACGACGGGAGTAATCTGCTCATTGAGCAGCCTTATCAGTCCCTCCACCACGGCCGGACTGATGCCGGAGTAGCCGTGACTGTAGTTGATCACCGCGCTGCACATAATGGCGCGAACCTGCTCCGTTCGCAGCGGGGTACCAACACCACAGGCATGACTCATCAAGGTATGGTGCGAAAGACGTTGCAGCTCATCCTGTTTAAGCACTACGTCGCATAAGGCACCTAACCCGGTATTGATACCGTAATGGGGCACGCTTGAAGCGGCGATCTTCTCAACAGCCTCGCGGGCACAGCGAACCTTCTCCCAGACCGAGGGCGACAGCGACATCTGATACCCGTGACAGGCGACCTTGACCACCTCCCGCCAAGCGGGAGGCGTGTTGCCAATTTCAACGAGGCGAGGCAACTCACTCATAGACATCCTCGGCTTGCTTAATGCGCGCTTGACTCTCTTGGGGTTTATTAGCGCCATCCATAATGAAAACCTTCACCGCAGAAGCCACAATCAGCAAAAACAGAAACAGCACGATAAAACCGCCCGCCGCCGCCAGGAATTTAATACCATCGACCCCCTGGGCGCCGCCGCCAAAGGCGACCATCACATAGGCGATAATCGCGATTGATAGCCCCCAAAGGATTTTCTGCTTACGGGGAGCTTCCTCCTCCGCCGTCATGTTTCGAGTGCAGATGGTAGCGATGGTCGATGACATCGAGTCAGCAGCCGTTGAGAAAGAAATAATCAGCGTAAAAATGGCTAACGGGATCAGCAAAGCGGACATTGGCAGGTTTTGCAGGAAACCCCAAAGCCCCGAAACGGCGCCGTTCTCAGTCACCACGCTCACCAGATCGAGGGTGCCATCCATCTGCCATTTGATCGCCGACCCGCCCCAGATAGCGAACCAAACGATGCCGAACACGGAAGGCAGAATCCAGTTAATCACCAGAAATTCCCGTAGCGTTCTGCCATAGGAAATACGCGCCAAAAAAAGGCCCATCAACGGGGCATAGGCGATCCAGATCGACCAGTCGTACATCGTCCACCAGGTAACCAACGCTTCACCACCCGCCTCTTTGGTGTCGAATGACCAAAGGAAGAAGTTATCGAACCAGTAACCCAAGCTGGTTACCGACAGACTCAGGATGTAATTGACTGGGCCAATGATTAGCAATATAGCGACGAAAGCGTAAAAAATATAAGCATTGACCGATGAGAGGAAACGAATGCCTCGCTTAAGACCCGATACCGCCGAGGTAATAAAGATCGCCGAAATAATCAGTGTTAAAATCAGCCAAGTGGTAGGGCTCGAAGCGATACCGTACTCAGCTTCAATGCCAGAACTGATCAGTGCCAGGCCAGCCCCTAACGATGATGCCAGCCCTAGTGCGATGGCGAGTATTGAAATGATGTCGACCACGGCTCGCACGACGGGACTGCGTTCGCGACTGCCTAATAGCGGGGCCAGCGTTGAAGAGATCGAGAAGCGCTCTTTGCGATTAAAGTGCATATAGCCAATCATCAAGCCAACGATGGAGTACATGGCGTAGGGAATAAAGCTCCAGTTATGGAAGCTTCTGGCCAGTGCAAAGATGGCCGCTTCGCCACTGTTGGGCTCAAATGACTGATTGCCGATCTCGCCATAGACATTGCCCAGATAGATGATGGGCTCATTGACCGAGTAGGTAACCACGCCCGTCGCTATCCCGCCGGTTAACGCCATGGCAAAGGTCGCCGCCAACGAAAACGTGGGCTTTGCGTTCGCCCCACCCAAACGGATATTGCCTGCCTTGGAAAAGAAGATAAACGCCGTGACACCCAGCGTTGAAATAGCCAACAACTGATAAAGCCAACCAAAGTCGGAAAGCGAAAGATAGAACAACTGCCGAGCAACGCTGACCAGTAGTTCGTTATTAACCAAACCAATGATGACGGCCAGCATAATAATCACGAAGGCCGGCATAAAGACGCTTCGCTTTAACTGTTTCCTGTCGGTTTGTGACATTGTATGTCTCCTGTCGGGGTTTATTTTTATAGCGCTTTTTTATTAGGAGCCGACATGCTGCCTGTCGGCACCCGTATCTGTGTATCCAGCAACGTTAAAGGTAGGGAGGTTATTGATGAGGATTGTTACTTAGGTTTTCAGGGCATTACCATCGGCAAATCGAGCCCCTGCTCAGCGGCACTCTGCTTGGCGATGTCGTAGCCAGCATCGGCATGGCGCATGACCCCAGTGGCCGGATCATTACGCAGCACGCGGCCCAATCGGGCATGAGCGTCATCCGTGCCATCGGCGACAATCACCACCCCTGCATGCTGGGAGTAACCCATGCCCACTCCACCGCCATGGTGAAGAGAAACCCAGGTGGCGCCCCCAGCGGTATTGAGCAGCGCATTGAGCAGCGGCCAGTCAGAGATGGCATCCGAGCCATCCAGCATTGATTCAGTCTCCCGATTGGGGCTAGCCACCGAGCCGGAGTCCAGGTGGTCGCGACCAATCACAATGGGCGCCTTCAGCTCTCCACTGGCGACCATGGCGTTAAACGCCTGCCCCAGGCGCGCACGATCCTTTAAGCCCACCCAGCAGATGCGCGCCGGTAAGCCCTGGAAGCTGATACGCTCCTTAGCCATGTCCAGCCAGTTATGCAGATGCGGATCATCTGGGATGAGTTCTTTGACTTTCTGGTCGGTCTTGTAGATATCTTCTGGATCACCGGAGAGTGCCACCCAGCGGAATGGGCCAATTCCCTGGCAGAACAGCGGGCGAATGTAGGCAGGCACAAAGCCGGGGAAGTCGAAAGCGTTAGCAACGCCCTCCTCCTGAGCCATCTGGCGAATGTTATTGCCATAATCGAAGGTCGGTATGCCCATTGCCTGGAAGTCGAGCATGGCCTGCACATGCACCGCCATGGAGCGCTTAGCCGCCTTGACCACCACCTCGGGTTCAGTCTTCCCGCGGGTCAGATACTCATCCCAAGTCCAGCCTGCGGGCAGATAACCATGCAGTGGGTCGTGAGCACTGGTCTGGTCGGTTACCATATCCGGCTTGACGCCACGCTTAATCAGTTCCGGCAATATTTCAGCGGCATTGCCATGGAGCGCAATCGAGACGGCTTTACCTTCTGAGGTATAGCGCTCCAGGCGCGCCAGGGCATCGTCGAGGTCGCTAGCCTGCTCGTCCACATAGCGGGTACGCAAGCGCATATCAATGCGGCTCTGCTGACACTCAATATTGAGGCTGCAGGCACCCGCCAGCGTTGCCGCCAATGGCTGCGCCCCGCCCATACCGCCAAGACCGGCCGTCAGAATCCAGCGCCCGGCCAGTTTGCCGTCATAGTGCTGGCGACCAGCCTCAACAAAGGTTTCGTAAGTACCCTGAACAATGCCCTGAGAGCCGATGTAGATCCATGAGCCAGCCGTCATCTGGCCGTACATCATCAGGCCCTTCTTATCCAGCTCGTTGAAGTGCTCCCAGTTGGCCCAGGCGGGCACTAGGTTGGAGTTGGCGATCAATACCCGCGGCGCATCCTTATGGGTCTCAAAAACCCCTACCGGCTTGCCGGACTGGATCAGCAGCGACTGGTTATCTTCTAAACGTTTGAGCGTCTCAACGATGGTATCGAAACACTCCCAATTGCGGGCGGCGCGGCCAATCCCGCCATAGACCACCAGCTCTTTGGGATTCTCGGCGACATCCGGATCAAGGTTGTTCATCAGCATGCGCAGCGGCGCTTCAGTCATCCAGCTCTTGCAGGAGAGCTCAGCTCCATGAGGTGCCCGAATTTCGGTATCGCGAAAGCGTGAAAGAGACATGGTAACTCCTGTTTGTTGTCAAAGTTTGTATATACATTATGACAACAAACGCTTCTGCGCAATCACCTAAATCGCCCTTTTTAGCAAAAAAACAACTCAGCCATAAATATTCGCCAACATAGTGCAAACGCCAACAACAGGGCGAAATTACGCACCATAATGAACTTTACGAGGAAATTCCAACTCTCTGCTTTACCTGGGAAGCGGACTTCGCTATATGTATATACATTAACAGTCATCCGTTAACGAAAAGGAGCCCCGATGACCCATTGCTATTTCGCTGATCACGCCCTGCTGCCGACTGGGTGGGCCTCGCAGGTGCTGTTCGAAGTCGATGCAACCGGCATGCTTATATCGGTGCAACCCAACAGCTCGCCCGGCGACGCTCAGCGTTTAGCCGGGCCAGCGATACCCGGTATGCCTAACCTACACTCACACGCTTTCCAGCGCGCCATGGCGGGTCTGGCAGAAGTGGGTAGCACACAGCCAGACAGCTTCTGGAGCTGGCGAGACCGCATGTACGGCTTGGTCGATCGTCTCACGCCAGATCAAGTGGGCACCATCGCCCAGGCGCTCTATGTCGAAATGCTTAAGGGCGGCTATACGCAGGTCAGCGAATTTCATTATTTGCACCACGATATATCGGGCAAGGCCCATCGTGATCCTGCTGAAATGGCCTGGGCGATTAGCCAAGCCGCCGAGCGCAGCGGCATTGCGCTTACCTTGTTGCCGGTGCTTTACGCCCACAGCGGCTTTGGTGGCCAGCCACCCAATCATGGGCAAAGGCGCTTTATCCACGCCGTCCCAGATTTTTTGAAATTGCTTGAGACGTTGAAGCCAAGCCTTGCCGACCACCCCACACAAGCACTGGGTATGGCGTTCCACTCACTGCGTGCGGTGACATTAGAAGAGATTCAGGCGGTGCTGGCGACGAACCCTGTTGGCCCACGCCATATTCATGTGGCCGAGCAGCAACGCGAAGTGGAAGACAGCCTCGCCTATTCAGGCAAGCGCCCCGTCCGCTGGCTACTGGATAATGTGGAGGTGGATGAGCGCTGGTGTTTGATCCATGCCACCCACCTTGACGACTCAGAGGTACGTGACCTCGCCGCTAGCGGCGCCGTGGCGGGGCTCTGTCCGACCACCGAGGCCAATCTGGGCGACGGCATCTTCCGCGCAGTGGAGTATGCCCCCCAGGGTGGGCGCCTGGGGATTGGCTCTGATAGCCATGTCTCACTGGACGTGGTTGAAGAGCTACGGCTGCTTGAGTATGGCCAGCGCCTTGCCACGCAACAGCGCAACTGCCTGCACGATAGCGAAATACGCCCGGTGGGCGACTGGCTTTATCGCCAGGCCTTAGCGGGAGGCGCCCAGGCCTCTGGCCAACCCATCGGCGCGCTCGAAGCGGGCAAACGAGCCGATATAGTCGTCCTCGATGGCAACGACCCCTACCTCGCCACGAGTACCGACGAAACGCGGCTAGGGCGTTGGCTGTTTGGCGGTTCCAAGCAACAGATACGCGACGTCATGGTCGCAGGCCGCTGGGTTATCCAGCAGCGGCGGCACGCCCTCGATGAGGCCAACAGTGCGGCGCTTGCCAAACTGTTTCGTGAGATAAGCTAGTGTGAGATAAGTTTGTGTGAGATAGCCTAGCGGTTGTTCCGCGAGAACGACTTAAGCTGCTTTGCAAGAACGACTATTTAGAAGAACTCGCCATAGTCCGCAATTTATAGCGGTCTCCGGGATGCAGCAGGTGAGCATAGCTAATTAGGCGGTCGCCTGACCAAGTACGCCGGCGAACACTCAGGCAAGGTAGCGCTGCATCAATTTGTAGCCACTTTGCCGCCCCCGCTTCTGGCAGCACCGCCTCTACTACGTGCTCCATATCGGTAATCGGGCAGGCGGCAACCAACACCTCATTGGGTGTTTGGCGAGCAAAGTCTGCCTCCAAATAACCGGGCACCCAGCGCGGATTGACGTAGCGCTCTTCGAGCTGGATCGGCAGGCCATTTTCCAGGTGAATAAGAATCGAATGAAACAACCTAGTCCCAATGCGTACGCCCATCCGCAGGGCAATCTCATCGTCAGCATTCAGCGCTTCACAACTCACTACACGATTGGCGTATTCGTGGCCACGGCTGCGTACCTCATCTGCAATATTATTAATTTCAGCCAATGGCGATTCAGAGCGCCGATCCGTCACAAAGGTGCCGATACCTGATTGGCGCACCAGATAGCCCTCCTGTACCAGGTCGCGAATGGCCTTATTGGCCGTCATTCTGCTGACGCCAAAAGTAACCGCAAGCTGCTCCTCAGGGGGGATTTTATGGTCGACGGGAAAATGTCCTGAACGGATATTATCCAGCAGGTACTGCTTAATCTGTTGATACCGGGGCGGTTGGCGTCCCACGTGCTCTCCTCAAATCCCTTTCACCACCCCGCTCATGAACACTCTGAAAAGAGTTATCGAACCCGCGGAGACAGGTCGACCCTAATCAGGTGCGTTGCAGGCAGCGTCTCAAATGTCATTGTGTTACAGCTATCAGTCGTTAGCTCGTCAGCAGCGCTGGGTCTGGGCCAGTGCCAAATATCACCACCACTAAGAGACAGTGACGGCTCACCGACCAGCCACGCCTGGCCATCAACGGCTAAAATAAACGTTTCAGCGTTCGGGGCTTGCCTTAGCGGCCCCCCAGACGTTAGCCAACGAACAGAAGCCTGCCAGTTTGCTGGATTGTACATTAAATTCAGCGCCCGACTCGGCCCTTCAGGCAACAAGCAATTCACCGCTGCTTCACCTTCGAAGATAAAACTTTCCCAAGGTGCCAAAACAGTACGCTGATCAGGCAAAACAAGCGTGACCGGATGCTCACCTATCACCGTAAAGTGACGCCTGACTCCCGCAATCATCGAGAATGGCCCCTCCCGCTCAAGTTCAGCCACCGAAACCCGCCAGCCCAACGATTTCTCATCGCCCTCCCGGCGCGCCACTTCACGTGTTACTCCGCCGCCATTTTGCCAAGCGACGGGCAAAAATTCACTAAAGCGTAACCTTTCAGGCAACTTCATCTATCGCTCCCCATCAGGATGCAGCAGCCTTGCGGTAGCTCATTGAGGCATCAATGCGACCCAAAATGTAATCACCCGCAGTCACTGGTGGATAGTGGGCTTCTGCTGCCGATACACCGAGGTCTGCGGGATCAACGCGGGCAGCATAATCGGGGTCATAAAAGGTCGCAATGGAGTAGCGTTCCCGGCCACTGGTATTGATGACACGATGCAACGTAGAGCGAAAGCGGTCATTTGACCATCGCGCCAACAAATCACCGACATTAACTACCAGCGAGCCCTCGATAAAAGGCGCATCGATCCAGCGCTCGCTACCCAGTTCACGCACCTGCAAACCACCCACCCCGTCCTGGTAGAGCAGCGTCACACAGCCATAATCAGTATGCGGCGCAACGCCAAACTGATCCGCCGGTCGATCCTCAGCCTGCACAGGGTAATAGACCGCCTGGGTGCGCTGTAACGGCTTGGTGTATTTAGCCGCGAAGAACTCAGGATCGATCTCTAGGCTCACCGCAATCGCACGCAACAGGTCTGCGCCACAGCGACCTACCTCAACAAAGTAGCGATCCATCGTCTGCTGGAATTCGGGCATAAAACTCGGCCACTGGTTCGGCCCACGCAGTGCTTCCCCCGCTAGCACACTCGGGTCATCCTCAGCCAGATCCAACCCAAAGCTATAAAACTCTTTCTCATCAGGGAGTGTCGCCTGATACATGGTCGCGCCACCACGGCGATGAAAACCTCGGTGGCGCTTGTTAACAGCCACCTCCACCTTGCGCTCAAGCGGCTCGGCAAAGAAACGCTGGGCAGCCTTCATCGCATCATCTATCACCGCCTGGGGAAGCCCATGATTGATGATGTAGAAAAACCCCACTTGGGTACAGGCGTTATGTATCGCCTCACCCGCCCGAGCGAGAGCTTGAATGTCACCCTCCCGTACGCCCTGCATATCCACAACAGGAATATTCGTAGCTGAGTTACTCATCTGCGCAGTCTCCTAACGATAAGAACGTACTCGCGCACATTCTCTTAGCGGTTTTGTTTTTCAATAATGGCCGTGAAGGTGTTGCGCTAACGATTCTGCAATGCACGTGCCAAAAACCATCAAAAACGCTCAACACTCAATAAGTATATACATATTAAAAATATACGGTCTAAACGATAACCTGAGAAGGCGATTGAAATAGACCACCACCCCATATCCATAACGAAAATTGCGCCAAAAAAAGGCATAAATGTAAAAAACGCACCAATATAAGCAAAAAATCAAAAATATTTATTCACCCATTAATGACCACTTTTCACTTGCATCAACCCTGCCTACCTGTATATACATAATAAAGACATACACTTCATCACCGCCACTTCCATCACGGCATGCTGTTTACCAGGCGCCGATAGAGGTAACCATGACATCGACTCAACGACTCTCCCCAGGCCAACTAACGCTTGCAACACTGCGCGAGCTTTTTGAGGGTAGCCCCACTATCGAACTCAATGAGGAGAGCCGGATTAGGGTCGCTCAGGCCGAAGCCACGGTCAGCGCCATTCTCGACAGCGGCCGCACCGTTTACGGTATTAATACCGGCTTTGGCGTGCTGGCCCAAACCTCCATACCACGCGCCTCGCTGACAGAGCTGCAGCGTAACCTGGTGCTGTCACACAGCACCGGGGTCGGCGACAGTCTGGATGACGCCACCGTGGGACTGATTCTGGCCCTCAAGGCGACGTCGCTGGCTCGTGGCCACTCTGGCGTCCGCTGGCTGATTATTGAAAGCCTATTGGCGCTTTACAATGCGCGGGTCTATCCCTGTATTCCTGCCAAGGGTTCGGTTGGCGCCTCGGGGGATCTAGCGCCGCTGGCACATATGGCGGCCACCCTGCTTGGCGAGGGTCGCATGCGTCACCAAGGTCGCGAGATGCCCGCCAGTGAGGGGCTGGCCCTGGCCGGTATCGAACCGCTTACTCTGGCCCCCAAGGAGGGGTTGGCACTGATCAACGGCACCCAGGTATCCACCGCGTTGGCGCTTCGTGGGCTGTTCGCCACCGAGAAGCTATTCACCGCCGCCGTGGTGGCAGGGAGCCTGACGGTGGATGCCTTAAAAGGGTCGGATACCCCATTTGACGAGCGTATTCAGGCCGTTCGTGGTCACCCCGGTCAGCGGGATGCCGCCGTTTTCTACCGCGAACTGCTGGCTGGCAGCCGGGTACGCGAATCCCACCGCGACTGCCCGCGTGTTCAAGACCCCTACTCGCTGCGCTGCCAGCCCCAGGTGATGGGCGCCTGCCTGGATCATCTTCGTTTCGCTGCCAATGTGTTTCTGCGTGAGGCCAATGCGGTCTCCGACAATCCACTGGTTTTCGATAATGGCGATGTGCTTTCCGGGGGCAACTTCCATGCCGAGCCGGTTGCCATGGCGTCGGATGTGTTGGCGCTGGTGATCTCGGAAATCGGCGCACTGTCGGAACGCCGCATCGCCCAACTTGTCGATCCGGCGCTTTCAGGCTTACCAGCCTTCCTGGTCGAAGAGAGCGGGCTCAACTCTGGCTTTATGATCGCTCAGGTCAGCGCCGCCGCATTAGCCTCAGAGAACAAAACCCTGGCACACCCAGCCTCGGTCGATAGCTTACCCACCTCAGCCAATCAAGAGGATCACGTCTCCATGGCCACCTTCGCGGCAAGGCGGCTGGCCGATATGGCATTCAATTCCAGCGCCGTGGTGGCGATTGAATTGCTGGCAGCGGCCCAGGGGGTTGAGTTCCACCGCCCCCTAACCTCCTCCCCCTCCCTCGAAGAAGCCCTGGCGACTATTCGCCGTGAGGTCACCCGTTATTCGCGTGACCGCTATTTCGCTCCCGACCTCGTCGCCGCACAGCGCTTTGTTACCGACGCTGCCTTCGAGACGCTACTGCCCCGCTCACGGCTCTACGCTGAGGAATAACATGCAACGACGCTACGCACCCATTAAGCCACCAGAGAGAAACTACTAGGGGAGATCTACCGTGAGTGTTGATCCAGCCAATAAGGACGTCTTCTTGGACTTACTACGCGATGGCTTTGGTGACAGCGTACTGCTGGGTGAGACGATTCCTGAGTCCTGCTTCAGCGACTGGACGGGCCATGCCGCCTGCCGACCGCTGGCGCTGGTACGTCCTACCAGTAGTGAAGAGGTCTCCAGGCTGCTACGGCTATGTCATGAACATCGCCGCGCGGTGGTTCCCCAGGGGGGAATGACTGGCTTAGCGGGCGCGGCAGTGCCCAATGCCGATAGCATCGCGGTATCGCTTTCTCGCCTCACCGGCGTGGAGAGCGTTGATCACGACGCCGCCACGCTGACAGTGCGGGCGGGCACCACGCTTGAAGTGGTGCAGAATGAGGCTAAAGATGCTGGCTTTCGCTATCCGGTCGATTTTGGCGCTCGTGGAAGCTGTCAGATTGGTGGCACTATTGCCACTAACGCTGGCGGCCATGGGGTTATTCGTCACGGCATGACCCGCGACCAGGTGCTCGGCCTGGAGGTAGTGCTAGCGGATGGCCGGATTCTCGACTTGATGAACGGCATGATCAAGAACAATACCGGTTACGACCTTAAGCACTGCTTTATCGGCGCCGAAGGCACCCTTGGTATTATCACCCGCGCCGTGCTACGTATGGCACCGCCCCAAGGCGAATCCCATACAGTGCTGTGTGGGCTACCCAACTATAAGGCAGCAGTGACATTACTCCACCACCTACGCGGCGCAGGGTTAGCGCTAGAGGCATTTGAGGTGATGTGGCAGGATTTTTACACCATGAGCTGCGACTGGAGAGACAGTCAGCCACCGCTGCCCACAAGCTACGCTCTTTACGTGTTGTGCGAGGCCGAAGGCGATGCCAATCATCTGGAGAGGGCCCTAGAAGCTGCCATTGAAACGGGCGAGGTGGAAGATGCGGTACTGGCAAGCAGCACGACACAAGCCCGTGAATTATGGGCGATCCGTGAGGCGACCGGCGAATTCCCGCTCAAGTTGGCGCCGATCAATTTCGACATCAGTCTTCCAATTCCAACCATCGGCGCCTTCGTCGAAGCCGCTGGCGAGATGCTGCAGCAGCGCTGGCCGGGCATCAGCATCGTCAACTTCGGCCATATCGGCGACAGCAATCTACACCTAACCGTGGATGGCCGCTCGCTAGCCGAGGATGCACCAGAGATTCGCCATGCTATCGAAGCTGAGATCTATCGTTTGGTCGGCGAATACCACGGTTCAATCTCTGCCGAACATGGTATCGGCCTGCTCAAGCGCGATTTCTTACACCACAGTGTCCGCCCTGAAGTGATGGAGGTTATGCGCGCACTCAAACATACCCTCGACCCTAACGGCATTCTTAATCCCGGCAAATTGCTTCATTAAACAACTCAGTTAAACAGCTCGGCTAAGCCGCTCAATTTGGTCGCCCTTATTGACGGCGGCATGCCCCCAAACTGTGCAAGGTGTTGTGGACGATTTAACGCCAGAATCCGCAAAACGGCTATGTATATACAGGTAAGTACTTTTTGGCATGTAGTTTGCTTTTACATAGGGGAAGTTCTGAAGGCTGATACGTATTGTCAGTCACACCGCCCCTTAGCCCCATGGAGTCATTACTCAATGAAAAAGCCCAATCTACTCAAGCAGTCACTCTCTAAGCTAACGCTAGGCCTTGGCCTCTGTTTAGCGGTCACCGCTGCTTCTGCAGACCTGCTTGACGATGTCAAAGAGCGTGGCGTCCTCAACGTCGGCACAGAGTTTCACTTCGCTCCCTTTGCATACTTAGACGCTGGTCAGCAGAGCGGCCTCAACCTCGAGCTTATGGAGCGTGTTGGTAATGAACTCGGGGTCACTATTAACTGGATCGACCTACCCTGGCCCAGCGTACTCCCCGGCCTTGAGGCTGGAAATTACGACTTCGTTGCGGGCCCCGCGATGATTACCCAGGAACGCAAACTACGCTACAACTTCACCTTGCCTATCGCCGATGCCACGGTCGCTATTTTAAAACGTGCTGACGACGACTCTATTCAAACGCCTGAAGATATTTCGGGTAAAGCGGCCGGTGGTGGGCGCGGCACAGCGCAACTAGAGCAGCTAAAGACGTTTGCGGCTGAGCTGCCGGAGCCGCCCACCATTACCGAGTATGTTGATTATAGCCAAACCTACGCCGACCTTGCCGCTGGGCGAATTGATGCAGTGGCGAACTCGCTACCCAATATTGCTTATACCGCGACACAGCGCCCCATGTTCGAGGTTGTCCAACCACCTTTTGGTCAACCCGCCTACTTTGGCTATATGGCACGCAACGATGAGGAGTCCGCTTCCTTAGTTGAAGCTATCAACGAGGTACTTCTATCCATGCACGAAGATGGCAGCCTCTCGGAGCTGCAAACCAAGTGGTTCGGCGCACCAATGGACATTCCCAGCGAAGATTTTGAACCCGAGATCTAATCTGCCTCCAACGCGTGCTGAGGCAACCGCTGCATATGCCGCCCAGCACGCACTCCCTCACCTCCGGGGATCTTGCCAATGTTCGACTGGCCGACTTTTCTCTTTAGCCTGCCGCTGCTGGGTAAGGCGCTCCTTATCACGCTTCAGACGTCGCTGTTAGGCAATGCCATCGGCTTTGTGATTGGCACCCTTATTGCCAGCATGCAATTGGCCAAAATGCCCTTACTGCGGCGCATCGGCGGCAGCTATATCTTTATCTTTCGAGGAGTTCCGCTACTCGTCCAGCTACTGGTTATCTACTACTTGGCACCGATGTTCGGGCTACCCAACCTGTCCCCCATGGTAGCCGCCGTTATGGCGCTCTCGCTCTGCTCAGGCGCTTATATCGCAGAGATATTACGCGGGGGGCTGTTGGCGATTCCCTCTGGTCAGCGTGAAGCCGCCCATTTATTAGGCATGAGCCGTCCCGCTATTTTGCTACGCATCGAGCTGCCCCAAGCGGTTCAAAGCACCCTGCCCTCACTGGTAAACGAGTTGGTATTACTGATTAAAGCCTCGGCGCTGGTATCGGTCGTCGGTCTAGCAGATCTCACCCGGGTGGCCCAGAACCTGGCCTCTTCAGACTACTTGTTCTTCCAGCACTACCTGGTGCTGGCCGGGATCTACTGCCTGATCAACATACCGTTGACCATGTTCGGACGCCGACTTGAGCGTCACCTAGAGAGGAGTCTGGCGTGATTTTCGATCTATCCATTATTACCGCCAATGCCGACGCCATCCGGGGCGCTTTTTTAGTCACCATTTATACCTGGCTGGTGGGTAGCGTATTGGGGTTGGTAACGGGGCTGTTTATCGCTGCGCTGATGCTCTTTGGTGGTCGGCCACTGCAGCTCATATTGAGAGTGTTTATTGAGCTGGTACGCGGCACCCCCTTTTTGGTGATCCTGTTTCTGGTCTACTACGGCGGCCCATCATTCGGTGTACGTCTCGGCGCGATTACCGCTGGGGTGCTCTGCATCGCTTTCTACAGCAGCGTCTATTTCGCGGAGATTTTTCGTAGCGGCTTCGCCGCCGTCCCCGCGGGCAACTGGAAGCTGGCGAGTGCCTGGGACTAGGTCGCCTGCAGCTTATGTGGCGCATACAGCTGCCTCAAATGCTGGTACTGATCCTGCCAGCGATCGTCAATATGCTGACGATTCTATGCAAAGAGACCGCCGTTCTGTCGATTATCACCGTTCCTGAGTTAACCGCCGTGCTCACGGGCATTGGTACCCGCACGTTTACCTTTATTGAAACACTATTGGTTCTCTGCATCGCCTACCTGCTACTTATTGAGATCACCTCGCGGGTGGGCAGGTGGCTTGAGCACCGCGTCGGCACCTACTTACAGCGCTGAACAGGAGCTAGCTATGCCACTTTCCCTATCGTCGTCCACATCCACCCCTGCAGCGGCTTTGGTCGAAGCTACGCAAAAAGGGGCGGATAAGGCGCCCCCCATTATTCATCTTTCCGCCGTTGGCAAGCGCTTCGGCAAACATCAGGTACTCACTGATATCAACCTGGATGTGCATCACTCAGAGGTGGTCTGCCTGATTGGCCCATCGGGGTCGGGTAAAAGTACGCTTCTGCGCAGCATGGCCTTTCTTGAAGAGTATGACGAAGGGGAGATTCATATCGAGGGGCGCCTACTCGGCTGGGAAATTGATGACCGGGGGCGCCGCCAGCACGCCGGGCGCACCCGCCTCAATCAGGCCCGGCGCAATCTTGGCATCGTTTTTCAGCAGTTCAACTTATGGCCACATATGACAGCGCTGGGCAATGTCACCGAGGCCCTGGTAAGAGTGCGTCGGCTCAAGCGCAGCGAAGCTGAAAAACGCGCTATGGAAGTGCTCGACAAGGTTGGCCTGGCAGAGAAGGCCAAGGAGTACCCCGCACGGCTTTCCGGCGGCCAACAGCAGCGCGTGGCCATTGCCCGGGCACTAGCGATGGAGCCCAAGATTATGCTCTTCGATGAGCCTACCTCAGCACTCGACCCTGAGCTGGTGGGCGAGGTATTGGCAGTGATGAAACAGCTCGCTCTTGAAGGCATGACCATGGTAGTAGTGACTCATGAGATGGGCTTTGCCGCCCAAGTTGCTGACACCGTCGTCTTCCTTGATCAAGGCAGTATCGTTACCCGTGGTACGCCCAGCGAAGTATTCCGCGACACCCAGCATCCCCGCCTGCGCCAGTTTTTACAGAACTATCTTGACCGCAACGCCTTCTGGCATACCACAACGGAGCAAGCGAACTAATGCTGCCTCTCGACCCCTCTCCTCTCGCGCGCCGGGAAGTTCGCGAACTCGAAGGCTACAATGCAGGGCTTTCCAGCGAGCAGGTAGGCAAGCGCTTTGGTGTGTCAAAAATTGCCAAACTCGGTAGCAATGAAAACCCGTATGGCCCCTCACCCCAGGTAGCCACCGCCATCGCTAGCGCTATCACCGATAGTGGCCTTTACCCTGACGCCTCCTGTGGCCTGTTACGGGATGCGCTCGCGGCACGTCTCAAGGTTGCACCCGAGCGGCTGGTATTTGGAAATGGCTCAGAAGATCTGATTGCGATTTTGTGCCGGGTGTTTCTTGATCACGGTGACACCTTGGTCACTATCACACCTGCTTTTGGTCTGCATACGCTATATCCGCACTCGCTTGGTGCGCATATTCACGCCGTACCCATGTTAGATGGCGGACGTTTCGATATTGATGGGCTGCTTGAAGCGCTCATTGAGCCGCCACGTATGCTGATGTTCTCTTCACCTTCCAATCCGGTGGGCAGCACGCTATCAGCCAATCAGTTAGATCAACTGCTTAATGCGTTAACACCCGCCACCCTACTCGTCTTCGACGAGGCCTATTACGAGTACGCCCAGGCGAGTCCCGACTACCCGGATGTACTGGCTCGACTATCCCAACAGGAAACACCATGGATCGTTTTGCGCACCTTCTCAAAAGCCTACGCCCTGGCAGGATTACGCCTGGGCTATGGCATTGTGAGTAGTCCCGTGCTTGCCGACCTGATTGATCGCCTACGCACGCCATTTAACGTCAACCGTCTCGCTCAAGTGGCAGCACTTGCGGCACTGCAGGATGAAACTCACCTAAATACGGGGCTTGAAGAGACCATTCGCGAACGCGAGCGTGTTACCAAGGCGCTTAGAGACATGCATCTAACGGTAGTGTCTTCTCGGGCTAACTTCCTGTTTTTCAAAACAGATCAGACATCAGACGCCTTGCATGAAACACTGCTTACTCACGGAGTGATCGTTAAACCATGGCGTGAGCCGGGATACACCCACTGGGTGCGGGTCTCGATAGGTAGCCGCGAGCAAAACGACCAGTTTCTAGCAGCGCTATCTGCCTTACTGTCACCAGTCGCATTGAGTCATAACCATGATACTTTCTGAGCCAGGTCGCTTCATTCACACTACAGAATGGTTGACCATAAGACTATTGCCAACGCTAGCGTCACCTTAGATAGTTTACTTATTAAGAGGTTACGAGCGACTCGGCCTAATTTGTCATCACCGGAATAGCGAATGAAAAAAACCGATACTGATAGCGTGGCCACTCCAAAAGCACTCTATTTACAGGCCAAACAGTTTGTACTTGAGCGAACAGCCTCAGGTTTCTGGAAGCCTGGAGATATGATTCCATCTGAAAATCAGTTGGTTAACGAATTAGGCATGTCACGAATGACGATAAATCGGGCTTTGCGGGAATTGACCAACGAGGGTTACCTAGAACGTACCAGTGGGGTGGGGACTTTTATTGCCGAGCGCAAACCGCACTCCAATTTATTACAAATAGCCAATATCGCCGATGAGATCATTTCCCGCGGCCATCGTTACCATTGTGAAGTGCTCGAACTCGGTCGTGTCGCGGCACCATTCACCATTGCCTCAGCGCTTGAGCTAACGACAGGCAGTTCGGTTTATCATCTGCGCTGCGTTCACTATGAGGAAGACCTCGCCGTCCAGCTTGAGGATCGCTATGTTTCGCCAGCGATGGCCCCTGATTTTATTCTCCAGCAGTTCGATGACACGCTCCAACCTTCGCGCTACTTACTTAACACCATCCCTGTAGATGAGATAGAACATATCGTAGACGCACTACTGCCCTCGGATGAAGATGCTAAAGCGCTTGAGATCGATACCAACGAGCCATGCTTAGCGTTAATGCGTCGCACATGGAGTGCTTCACGGGTAGTCACCTACGTTAAGTTTCTGCATCCCTCCATGCGCTATCGGCTGGGTAGTCGGTACCCTGTCGATGCCAGTTCCCACGCGGGCTGACACTGCTCTTTATGATGAGGAATGACCCCATGAAATAAACAGGTCAAACCTACTAGAAGCTAATGTACAAAGAAGAGAGTCACTCGTCACTCTCAGTGAGAAAGGCGGCAAGGTTAGCAATATCATCATCCGACAAATCGGTGGCGTTGGGGATCATCAAAAAGGAGTTTGACCCCACCTTTTCACCAGCCCGATACGTTTCAAGGCGAGAAGTAATATACTCCGCGTCCCGACCACTAAGCGATGGAAAGCTAGCCATCCCTTGTGCATTTGGGCCGTGACACTGAGCGCATGCGTCCGCATAGAGTGTTTCTCCAGCCAACTTATCTGCCGCCTGCAGAGTAGCCGACTCCATTAGCAGCGCCGTCGCAATAACGAAAAAAAGTGATGCCTTCATAGAGACCTTTTCCCATTGGAGTGTTTTTAATCAAAAAGCTTAAAACGGCTTGAAGACAGCGCAGCCGCACAGGCATACGCCAGCGCGGCTGCCAATAACTCACTCCGGTGTGATGCGGTAAATACTGCCTTCATCAACTGCGGTATAAAGATCTCCCTCCGGGCCCAGCACTATCGACCGGAAGCGGGCCGCCCCCATGGGCAGCGGCATCTCAGCAACGTCATTGACCGAAAGACCATCCTCGGCAATATCGATCAGGTTAATGCGCTGCCCTACAGAAGTGCCTCCGAAACCGATGCCCATAAAACCAACAATCAGACGGCCATCCCAGTTGCCCCACTGCTCACCGGTCAGAAACTCGGCAGATGAGATGCCTTGCGAAAGTCCGTCGTTGCCCCAGGCCGGCTTCATGGCGTCGGGGTAGGTTTCGGTGTCCGTCACCGGCATATAGGCTGCACGCTCTTTGGGATCCATCCCCTCGGTCTGATTAGGCTCGTAACCGCAGTAATCGTCCGGGCAGTCGCCACGACCCGCCATATTGGGTTTCGGATCCCAGCCACTGTTACCACCATTGACCAACGCATTGATCTCATCCGAATGCCAGGGGCCGTGTTCCGTCACGATGGGCTGGCCGGTGTTCGGGTGGAAGGTAATGCCCTGTACGTTACGGTGACCATAGGTATAGATGCGAGGATCGAAGCCCTCTGGTGGTTCGTTACCCTCGGCAGCCTCGCCATCCCGGTCAATACGCAGAACTTTTCCCCCTAGCAGCTCCGGCGACTGAGGAATCTCGCTATTATGGTTATCGCCAGTAGTCACATAAAGATAGCCATCCTCGGGGCTGAAGCGAATACGGCCACCGTTATGGGCGCCAGCATCACCGAACGGATGGTCGGTGGCGGCAGGCTTGTACGGAATATCCTCGACAATATCGGTACGATCCGATACCTCATTAAACTCACTGTTTACCGTCATGCGCAGCACACGATTGGTGCGTGGCTCAGACATGTTGGAAGCAGAGTAAACGTAGACCGTGCGGTTTTCGTCAAAATCAGGATCGACTGCCACACCGTTCATCCCAGCCTGCCCCTCGCAAACAAGATCATCGGCGGTGGTGGCATACTCGTCCGTGCCTTCCATGCCTAGCAGGTGCTCTACCTCACCACCGGGCAGCCGTACCGACAGCCCTCGACAGCGCTCGGTGTAAAACATCGTCCCATCCGGTAAAAAGGCCATATCCCACGGGTTTTCTAGACCGGTTAACACCTCAGTTTGGCTGAGCTCAGGCTCATTGGCAGTCGCAACGGCAGGTAAGCCGATGATCACCGCAGAAGTGATGAACGTAGATAGCGGCCGCAGAACGGGTTTATAGGACATTGAAGGCACTCCTTCCTAGTGTTGTTTGTAATTGTTATCAACTTTGCCATGGGCTTCTTCAGTTTAGATCGGCAGCCATGCCGGTCAATATTTACCGCTCGCATAATGAGGAGATAGGAGTTAGGAGCAGTGAATTAATTAGCGAGGATCAAAACTGCATTTTGTGTATAGCGAATGTCGCTTTACGACAACTAATGTTTACCCACCGCGACACACTGGTAAGCGAATAAACCGCTGACTAGAGAGCACGCCATGAACCGCAATGTCATCCTCACCTGTGCCGTCACTGGCGCAGGTGATACCACCGCAAAAAATCCCAATGTGCCTGTTACACCCAAGGCTATCGCCGCTTCCTGCATTGAAGCGGCCCGTGCCGGGGCTAGCATCGCGCATATCCACGTTCGCGACCCGGAGACCGGCGGCATTAGCCATTCGACCGACCATTTCCGCGAGGTGATGGAGCGCGTACGCGAGGCCGATGTGGATATTGTGATGAACATCACCGCGGGCGGCGGCGGCGACTGGATACCGGATGCCACAGACCCGACCCGCGGCGGCCCAGGCACCGATATTCAAACGCCCGCCGAACGCCATGCCCCAGTCGGCGAGCTGCTCCCCGAGCTGTGTACGCTGGATTGCGGTAGCCTCAACTTTGGCGACATGGTCTACGTGAATCCCGCCGACTGGCTACGTGAGCACGCCCGTTTGGTGCAAGCCGCAGGTGTCAAGCCGGAGCTTGAGTGCTTTGATCTGGGCCATGTCTGGTTTGCCCGCCAGCTTCAACAAGAGGGCTTGATCGATGATGACCCACTCTATCAGCTCTGCCTGGGCATCCCCTGGGGCGCCGAAGCAGACACCGAAACCATGCTCGCCATGCGCAACAAGTTGCCAGAAAACGCCAACTGGGCAGCGTTCGGCATTGGCCGCCACCAGATGCCCATGGTCGCTCAAGCGGTGCTGCTGGGTGGTCACGCACGAGTGGGGTTGGAAGATAACTTGTTTCTAGAGAAAGGCGTGCTGGCCACTAACGGCCAACTGGTCGAGAAAGCCTCAACCATTATTGAAAACCTCGGTGCCCGGGTAATGACGCCAGCGGAAACACGCGCGCATCTTAGGTTACGTGACCCAGAGCTGCGCGCTCCGGCAGGAGGTGACGCATGAGCCGTTTAGCCGTGATTGGTACCGGCGTGATTGGCAATGGCTGGATTGCCCGCGCCCTCGCCCAAGGCTGGGACGTGGTTGCGTTTGATCCAGACCCATCAGCACCTACGCGCACCCGTGCATTTATCGACAACGCCTGGCCTTCGTTAACCCAGCTAGGCCTGTCACCTAATGCCAGCCCTGAGCGGCTAACGTTTGTGGCTACAATAGAAGAGGCCGTGAGCGGCGCTGATCTGATTCAGGAGAACGTGCCCGAGCGGCTACCGCTTAAGCAAGAAACTCTGGCCGCCATTGATGCCGCTGCCACGCCGGACGTTATCATTGGCTCGTCGACTTCTGGCTTTAAACCCAGTGATCTACAGCGGAACTGCCGCCAAGCGCCTGGTCGCGTGATCGTCGCTCACCCCTTCAACCCGGTGTATTTACTACCGCTGGTGGAGCTTGTGGGCGGCGAATCAACCCAGACCGCCCAGATTGCCACCGCCCAGAAACTCTATCAGGCCCTCGCCATGCGGCCGTTAGTGGTTCGCCGAGAAATAGAGGGCCATATCGCCGACCGCTTAATGGAAGCGCTATGGCGGGAAGCCCTGCATCTGGTCAACGATGGGGTGGCCACCACCGAAGAGATCGATGCGGCGGTGGTTTACGGCTGTGGGCTGCGCTGGCCGTTGATGGGCACTTTCTTGACCTTCCACCTGGCGGGCGGCGAGCCCGGCATGCGCCATATGCTGGAGCAGTTCGGCCCGGCGTTAAAACTGCCCTGGACCAAACTGGAAGCCCCAGAACTCACCGACGAACTGATTGATAAAGTGGTAGAAGGCTGTGAACATCAAGCCGCGGGTCGTTCAGTGGCCACGCTTGACCGCCGCCGGGATGACTTCCTGGTCGAGCTGCTTGAAGTGGTGCATAAGTACTGGCCAGAAGCCGAAGGCTTGGAGGGACGCATTTAATGATCATTTATAAGACCCAGGTCGCTCCCGAGTGGGTCGACTACAACGGGCATATGAACGACGCGGAGTACGCCCGCGTTTTCTCCCTGGCCTGTGAAGCACTGATTGACTACATTGGGCTGGATAAAGCGGGCCGTGAGCACTACGGCTATACGATCTATACCTTGGAAACGCACCTCTGCTACCGCCGCGAGGCACACCAAGGCCAAGCGCTAAACGTAGGATTTACATTGCTCGATAGCGACACAAAGCGCCTGCACCTCTTTTTCACCCTGTTCGATGACGAAGACAACCTGGTAGCGACCAGCGAGCAGATGCTGATGGGCATGAAACAAGCGTCTGGGCGTCCAAGCCCGTTTCCTGAAGCAATCGCGAATCGCATTGCAACACTGCCCAAAGCAGATAGCAGTGCCTGGCCAGAACTTGCCGGGCGCACCATCGGTATTCGGCGCTAAGGATGACAGTAGCGATGAATGTAGACGCCTTTATTCAGCGCTTTAGCGCAGGGCTGGCGGTAATGGAGGAGCAGCCCCTGCCTCAGGTAAGGCGCGCTTACGACAAGTTCTGCCGCTCGTTCGCCCCACCCGACCGGCCGGTATGCGGGTCGAAGATGGCAGTATTAATGGCGTTAGCGTGCGCCGCTTTACTCCTCAGCAGCAAGCGCCGGGTGTCGTGCTGTTTATACATGGCGGCGGTTTTACCATCGGCTCAACAGAGAGCCACCATGGCCCCGCTGCCAGCTTGGCCCAGCAGCTTGAGCGCGAAGTGGTCAGCGTTAACTACCGGCTGGCACCGGAAGTAACGTACCCCACCATGCTGGCAGACTGCCAAACGGTGTTAACAGCCATTCAACCTATTGCACTGGTGGGTGACAGCGCTGGCGGGCGACTAGCTATCGACCTTGCCCACCCGCTGAGTGAAGCGCCGCCGCTAGGGTTAATTTACCCGCCCGTTGGCGAACTTTCGCCAGCTTGCTTGGGTGAAGATGCCCCACTGCTTTCGCGCCACGATGTGCTCAGCATTCGCAAACAGTGCCCTGAGATTATCGCCGCTCAGCGGGATGGCCGTTCTCCTTCCCAGAGCATGGAAATCCTGACAGTAGAGCACGACCCGCTAACTCAGCCTATCGAAGCCGCAGTGGCCAACTGGCGAGCAGCAGGCGCCTCCGTGGGCTATCGTAGAGCGCCGCAGATGGTACACGCCGCCCTTCACGCCCAATCGCAGCTCCCCGAAATGGGCAGTGCGTGGCAGGATTTCTGCCACGCACTCAAGCAGCGGCTTGATGGATAAATAAACTATTTAAGAACCGAACCGGGTTAAGAATCGAACTGGGCCCGCACCTGCTCAATCGCGGACTCGCCATCGCGGGTTTTGACACCGTCGAGCCACTCAGCCACGGTGTCTAGATTATTACCAATCCACTCATGGGCCACTTCATCCGCCGGGCGGTCTTCGTAGCTATACTCGTGTACCCATTCGTTCTGGTCTTCGATATCGATCACGTACTGCGACAGGAAGCGGTGAACCTCCGGCGCTTCGTCCGCCAGGCTGGCAGGGGTAATTGTCCATACCGTGCTTTCAATGGAAGCCACGCCCGCATCATCGCTGTCGGCCAAGTAGGCCAAATCGAAGCTCACGTTCATCCAGTGGGGCTCCCAGCCGACAAAGGTCACCCACTCCTCATCGGCCATTTTCTGCTCAGCCTGGGCCAACATGGCCGACGTTGAGCTTTCACGGAGCTGCCAATCGCCTAGCCCGGCAAGGTCATTATCGATGGCGTTGAGAATGGCATCGTTGATGCCGGTGCCCGCTTCAATGCCCTGGATTTCACCATCAAAGCGGTCACGGTGTTCTGCCAGTTCAGCGACCGTGGTAACGCCGGCATCGTACACATACTGAGGAACCACCAGCCCCGAATTGGCGCCGCGGATATTGGAAACAACTTTTTCTACTTTGCCGTCGGCCACCAAGGGCTCGACCATATCGGTCTGAACCGGGTACCAGCCACCTAAATAAATTTCCAGATCGTTACGCGTCAGGCCTTCCAGAATAACGCTCACGGCTAAATCCTGCTGGCGGGTCTCATACCCCATGGCCTCGAGTAGTTGGGCGGCCACTTCGGACTTCACCGTCACCCCAGGCCATGGCGGCACCCCAAAACGCAGTTCATCAAGCTCCGCCATGGCCGGAGTGGCAGCAAACGCAGAGAGTAACAAGCCAGCTGTTACCGACAATGACTTGGTGGTGGGAGAGAGGGTCTTGGCAGAGATGGTTTTGGGAGAGACGGTTTTGGGAGAGATAGTCTTGGGAAAGATAGTCGTGGCAGACATTTAGCTAAACCTCTTATTCGTTGGGTTTAGTCAGTATGCGCGGCTGTCTCCTTACTACTAGGCATAAGGCGACACTTGCCATGCATTACACGACACTCATTGCGCTTTAAAGCTCTTTATCCGCCATGCCAGAACGAACCTGCCGGGGCGAGTAGCCGTAATGGGCACGAAAGGTACGCGCAAAGCTAGAGGAGGAATTAAACCCACAGGCTACGCCCACCGCCAGCACCGCGAGATCGGTCTCCGCCAGCAGCCGCCGGGCGCGCTTAACGCGCAGCTGCAAATACCACTGGCGCGGAGTTACGTTTAGCTCCTGCTCAAACAGGCGCTGTAGTTGGCGCACCGATACGTCTACTCGGCTGGCTATCTCTTCGAGGGGAAGTGGCTCTTCAAGGTTCTGCTCCATTAACGCCACCGCCTCCACAACCCGCCGGTTATGCGTACCTAAGCGCTTCACCAACGCCATGCGCTGCTGGTCGCTGCGGGTACGAATCCGGTCATGAATAAGCTGCTCAGAGACATCGATGGCCAACTTCGCGCCATGCCGCCGCGCAATCACTTCAAGCGCCATATCCATCGCCGCTGCACCACCCGCGCAGGAGAAACGTCGCTCACCCAACTCGTAAAGCTCATCAGTGGTATCAATGCCCGGAAAACGCTCGCGAAAGGCGGGCAGGCTCTCCCAGTGCAGCGCCACCCGTTCGTGCTTTAACAATCCTGTCGCGGCGAGCAGAAACGCCCCCGTATCGATACCGCCCAGGCAGCAGCCCGCCTGATCCAACTGATGCAGCCAGGCCATTAACGGTCGGGTAAGATGCGCTTCGGGGGTAAAGCCACTACACACCGCCAGGGAAGGTAGGTGGTGCACCTCCGCCGTTGCTTGATCGGCTATCAGGGTCATGCCGTTAGATGCCGTCACCGGCCCCCCATCAGCGCTGATTAATGTCCAGTCGAATAGCGGACGATGGGCGATGCGGTTGGCTATTCGTAGCGGCTCCACCGCCGCAAAAAAGGCCATCATGGAAAACTGCGGCAGCAGTAAAAATCCGACCATTTCCGGCAGCGGGCCTTGATAATTAAGACGCATGAAATCAGGTCAACCCCAGCAGCGCTTCAGCCAGCTTAACGTCATCATAACGGTGGCTTTCAGCGTTCTCCGGGGCAAGATCCAGGTCAATCACTTGTATTCCCATTTCATCGCGGATGGTCTCAATCTGTTGGGGAGAAACACTGAGCAGTTGCGAATCAAACAGTAAAAAATCGATGGAGGAGCGCTTAGACGACAAGGGCTCCAGTGTGCCAGACAAGTGTGCATTGAGCACTTGAACCTGATCCACCAGCGTCATGCCAAGCGTTTCAAGATCCGTGCCCAAACTCGGCACATACACCTTGGCTGACGGATTTTTAGCCAATGCTCTATCCACCCCTTTAGGCAGCAGGTTGGCAATGACACTGCTGTAAAAACTGCCCGGTGGGAAGACGATCAGCTCTGCCGAATCGATAAGATTACGGGTCTCTTTGCACACCTTGGAGGCATCCAGGGTATCGATATCATCCGCCTCACCGGATAATTTTATCGCTTGGATAGGTGAATCGATTTCCGCCATCTCTTTACCGGTAAAGCGGTGCTGGCCAATAATTTTTCGCCCATTCGCTAGCAACACCTCCAGTTGAAGGTTGGCGTCTGTCGTGGTGCGAACGGTTCCGCGGGTTTTGATCAACTGGCCAAACAGAAAAGCGATGGGATCCAGGGAGCGCTCATGAATCAGGTAGCCGCCGGTCAAGATAAGGTTCCCCACGCTGGCGCCAGCGAGGCTAAAATCCTTTGGCATATGTTTGTAGAAGGCAGCGATATAGCTCTGGATCAGTGAACGCATGGGCTCAGCGATCGCTTTAAGCAGCGGGTGCTTGGCACTGACAAGGGCCCGCAGGTTTTGCTCCAGGGCTGCCTTGACCGCTGCCTCGTCCTGCCCCTGCGCAGAAAGACGATGAGAGAAAAGCGCCGCCACTTCTGGGTGGCCAGTGACTGAGTCGTCAGCCAGCGCCAGCAGACGTGCTCTCAAGTCGCCCACGGCAGGCATTGCGAAGGCCCGGCGCAACTCTGCCGAGCTGCCCCCAGAATCAAACGGCGTCACCAGATGAATGGAGTTATGGGTATAGTCCGTCAACACTTCTGAAAAGCCTTTCAGTGCCGTACCGCCACTAAAGAAGAGTATTTTCGGCCCCAGCTCGGGAGCTTTCCGGTATCGGGCCAGGCGTAGATCCCGCCCCTTGCCAATCTCACGGGGCAGGCACATTCGGGTACCGATAAAACGTCTTTTTTTCATACAAGTCTTTGTACTGTAAGAAACATGTAACGTAAATGACGGCACGGTTATTTATACTGGTTACACTAAAATACAGTGGCTATCCAAGCGCACTTTATCTCGGTGAGGCAGCGTATCAATACGTCGATTTTGGAGCATTTCTATTTTCTACGATTCGAAGTTGAAAATCACTTCGAGTTAGTTGAAGTTTATGTGACCCAGCCTAGTGAATCGCTCGCGCAGCGCCTCATCAATCGCAAAGGGTATAGAAGCACACTGCTTGAGAAAGTCGAGCTTGCTGTCGCCATGGATGTGCAGCGACGCAAAGTCGATGGACAGGGTTTTCAACAATCCAAATCCCTTGAGCGTTTAGCCCGATTGCTTGACCAGCTTGGCCAAGCCTGCCTTGAATTCATCGCCATCAAGGCGCTAAAACAGCTTCCCGATAAGTCACGAAAAGAGTACGCCAAGCTGATTCGGCTGGTAGGTAAATCATTGAAGCTGGTGATCATCAACGTCGATGACGCAAACATTCGCCAAGGCCTTAAAATAGGCCGCCGAATACCCAAAATAACTAACCGTTTAACGACAGTTTTCGCCCCTGACAACTCAGGCGCCAAACACAGCGCCGTGGTGGATTTTCAGCTTCATCGTATGATCCACCTGCTCTCCGAACTCGCCGACGCCCTGCTCGCCACCAACTTTGGCCCAGCTGTACGCTTACAAAACTACAAGCAGTTGCAAGACGCCGCCCATGCGATGACTGCCCAAAGCGACGAATTTACCGTTGAGCGGCTGGCGCTTACCCGCAGCGGCAGCACCATCGCCACACTGAAAGCCGAGCACGCCGCCGGCAGCAGGATGGCCGTCTACAAGGAGGGTGAAAGTCAGAAAGTCATTGAAGAGCTGTACGGGGTCGATCAATGGAAGCGGGTCTACCCCAAGGTGGCGCCCACGGTGCTCTCGCACCACGTGGAGCAAGGGAACGAGCTGGGATCAATGGTCATCGAACACCTCCCAGGCCGAACCCTTGAGTCACTGCTGTTAAACAGCCAGTGGAAATCCGCCAATCAACTTATCCGTACACTCCAGCGGACGTTGAGAAAAATCTGGAAGAGCTCGCGCACGCCAGAACCCGCGCAGGCCGAGTATATGCAGCAATTGCGTAAACGCATGCCGGAAACCCGCCACACCCACTCGACGCTGTTTAAAGAACGCCAGACGATTTGCGGACTGCCACGCCCCAGCTTTGACGAGCTGATTGATCGGGTTGAGGCCCTGGAGAGTCAGTTGAGGGCGCCATTTTCCGTGCTGATCCACGGCGACTTTAACGTCGATAACCTCATTTATGACGACCTCAAAAATCGCATCTATTTCATTGACCTACACCGCGCCTCCTACTCAGATTATGTGCAGGATCTCTCCGTACTGATGGCGTCGATTTATCGGCTGCCCATTATGGACGCTGGCCCTAGAGCCGAACTAATGGCATTAATCGGGCAGCTCTATCAGTTTGCTCGTCGGTTTGCCAAGCAGAGTAGCGATACCCATTTTGACGCCCGGCTGGCGATCGCCCTAGGTCGCTCCTTTGCCACTTCCACACGCTTTATTTATGACAAGCCTTTTGCCACCAGGCTCGCCCTTAGAGCGAGCTACCTGCTAGAGGCTGTGACGCTTCTAAACCCTGAGCACAGTGATAAGTACCGGCTTCCCCTAGAGGACATTTTTAGTGATTAATAAGCGGATTGCAGTCATCGGGATACCTGGCAAATGGTCAACCGAAGTATTGGCGACGCACTTAGAGCAGCGCACCGGCTACCGCTGCGTCGTCGATATGGCGGACGTCGTACTGGAGCTTGAAACAGGCCAGTTGCGTTATCGGGACACCCTGCTCAATACACTTGATGGGGTGATCATCAAAAAAATAAGCCAGGATTACTCCCCTGCCGCAGACGACCGACTCCGCATGCTCAGCAGCCTCGAAGCACAGGGAGTGCGCTGCTTTAGCAGCCCGCACCAGGTAAGCCGTTTAATTAATCGACTGGAAGGCACCGCCGCCCTGGCAGCAGGCGGCGTCCCGCTGCCCCCAACTCGAGTTACCGAGAACACGGCTGCTGCGCTGGAGGCGATTCAAGCGTTTGGCAAAGCGATCCTAAAACCGCTCTACTCAACCAAAGCCCGCGGCATGGTGGTGCTAAAAGCGGCAGACGGTGAAAAAGCCAACACCCAAAAGCTTGAAAAGTTTAAGGCCAAACATGGTCTGTTTTACCTTCAGCAATTCGTTAACCTGGGCGGACAGGATCTAGGCATGGTATTTCTAGGCGGCGAGTACCTGTGTACCTATGCCCGCGTTAGCGATGGCAAAGCCTGGAACACGACGATCCACAGTGGCGGCAAATACCAACGCTATGAAGCCAGCCCTGAACTGATTGAACTTGGCCGCAAAGCCCAGGCATGCTTCGATCTCAGCTTTACCACTGTGGACATTGCCTTGACCGACGCAGGCCCCGTGGTGTTTGAGGTCTCCGCCTTTGGCGGGTTTAGCGGCGCCAAAAAAGGCTGTGGCATCGATGCCGCCGAAAAGCTGGGTGACTATGTGCTGAGCCAACTTGAGCCAGAGACAGCAGAGGCAGCAACAGCAGAGGCAGGCTAATGATCAATCTTTTTGACGACCAGCACATCATTCAGGCCAAGGCCGCGTGTCACTATGCGCTACCGCTGACGTTCAATGGCTTAACGGTGCGCGTGCGGGCCGAACAACCGGCCATTCTTGACCATCTGGAGAGTTACTACGCTGGCTTAACGGCGTCTGGTCTGCTCCCGAAAGACTTCCATACCCTTGACCAGCCAGAGCTACCGGTATGGCTACTGGATCAACAGGTGGATACCAGCGACCGCGAGTGGACAGCGGTCAAGCGGGCCAAGACCAGTACTCTAGGGCTGAAAGAGGCCTACGTGGATACGCCCCAAGGGCGCTGGATTCATAAAGTACGCACCGGGATGGTGCTGTTCCAGTCGTTAACGGCGCCGCTCGCGGTGGGTGAGCTAACCAGGCACCCCTCACAAGTCATCAACTTTATTAACAACCAGTTTCTCAATCATCACCAACGCCATGGTTACCTGCTTGGCCACGCCTCGGCTTTCGATATTGATGGCAACGTCACGGCTATTGCCGCCAGTTCCGGTGGCGGTAAATCCACCCTGATGCTGAAAGCACTGGAAACCGCCAAGGCGAGTTTTCTCTCCAATGACCGGATTCTGTTTAAGCCCGCAAACGGCCAGATAAACATTCTTGGGGTGGCCAAACACCCCCGCGTTAACCCAGGCACGCTGATCAACTCGCCGCGCTTGATCGACATACTGCCTGCCCATGAGCGTACCCGGTTTGAGCACATGCCCAGCAGCCAGCTATGGGGTATCGAGCAGAAGTACGATGTGCTGATCCCTAACGCCTACGGTGCGGATAAAACCGCCCTATCCGGCACGCTTAAACACTTGGTTCTGCTGGACTGGGCATTAGACTCAACCGCACCCACCGCGCTGAGCAGCGTGGATATTGCCACCACGCCAGAGGCTCTGGAGGGGTTACGCAAAAGCCCAGGACCATTTTTTCAACACGCGGATGGCAGCTTTCCCACTGAACAAGCCCAATCTGCCCAGATCTATGCAGACCACCTAGCGGGCGTTGAAGTACTGCGTCTCACCGGCGCTATCGACTTTGCACGGGCCATTGCGCTACTCCAAGAGAGGGGCATTCTCTAATGGTGGCGCTGGCACTGATTCGCCACGGCGAGTATGCGCAGTTGGCGAATACGCCCAGCGCCCTGCAGCCCTACCCCCTCACGGAAAAGGGTGCGGAAGAGGTTCGAGAGCAGGCGCAGCAATTCGGCGAATGGCTAGCCACATCAGGCTATCAGCTCAATGCCGAGATACACTGCTCGACGCTACTAAGAGCCTGGCAAACCGCCGAGATCTACCGGGAAGAGCTAGCCCCGTTTTTTATAGAGTCATCCTGCTCGCGCAGCTTTTCAGCCCTACGTGAACGCAGCGTAGGGGCACTGGCCAACCTGAGCGTTCAAGAAATAGAGCGCATCGTTGCTTTAGACCCCCGCCTTGAGCCGCTTCCAGCGGGCTGGAAATCGGCCAGCGATTTCAGGCTGCCCTTCGATGGCGCGGAGTCCCTGTTAGAGGCTGGCAAACGGGTTGCTGCCCATCTACAAACGCTTTTAGCGTCATCGCCGCGGTTTGCGGGTAAGCAACTGCAACTGATAGTGGGCCACGGCGCCTCCCTTCGCCACGCGAGCTATCATTTAGATGTCATACCCTTCAGCGATATTAAACGGTTAAGTATGTTTCATGGTCATCCGGTCGTTTTCGAGCGGCACCACCAAGGCTGGAGCCGACTGTACGGCAACTGGAAACAGCGCCAGTCGGCTGACCCACTCGATTAAACAATAGCGACCTACAAGATGGCTTCCATGACCGCGTTCAATGTTATTCCAAAAGTGACCGACCACCCCTATCACCATGCCATCCTGGCTCGCCTGCCCACGGAGTGGACACCCTGGCCCGACGATTCCAGCTCGGTCAATCACGACGAGGCGCTAAGCACCTTTGCTAAGCGCGCACAGAAAAAGGGCTTCTCCTGGCCCAAAAAGCCGGTGGTATTTATCTCAGACCCCCATGCGGATGCCGAGGCCTTCGAGGCATCGCTGATTGCCGCCGGGGTGATCGAACGTGACGGTGCTCACCTATGTGAATATGCACTGACCAAATTCGGCAAACATGCCGACATCGTGGTGGGCGGCGACTGCCTGGATAAAGGACCCAGCAACCTGATGATGCTGCGCAGCCTGGCCCACTTATACCGCCTCAACGCCAAGGTCACTCTGCTGGCCGGTAACCATGACCTACGCCTGTTGATGGGGCTGCTTTCCCTGGAACGCGACACGGACGCCGGTAGCCAGCACCTTTTTGTGCGCATGGGTAAAAAGGTGGTGCCACTCTTCAAGGAAGTCTTCGATCAATACCTGGCCGACACCCAGTGGGACAAAGGCGTACCGTCAGAAGAGGCGTGCCGACAAGCGCTGTTTCCAGGCAGCGACTGGTTCGAGAACTTCCCCTTCTATGCCGCCGGATTTCTAACGGATGAGGGCATAGCGCGTGAAATTAGCAAGATGACGACCAAAGCCCAGAACTTTGAAGCGCACTGTGCAAAAAACGGCCTATCGCTCTCCCAGGTCTACGCCGCCGCGATGAAGTGCCGTTCGCTGTTCCTCAAAAAGTCAGGGGAGTTTAGCTGGTTTTTCCGCCGCATGCGGCTGGTTAAAAAGCGCGGCTCCTTTCTGTTCCTGCATGCAGGCCTCGATGACCACATGGCCGTACTGCTCGCCAATCACGGCGTCAAGTATGCCAACCGCGCCTTCAAACAAAACCTGATGCACCAGAATCTGTTCAGTTTCTATTACGGCCCTTTAGCCAACACCTTCAGAACCAAATACCGTAAAGCAGACCTGCCCCTTACACCCCGCGGCGCCTACATTGCCCGACAGGCAGGCATTCAGGTACTGGTTCACGGCCATATCAACCAACACTTTGGCCAGCGGGTCACGCTTAAAAACGGCCTGATTCATATCGAAGCCGATATCACCCTGGACGCCCACTCGCGTAAAAACGAGGGGCTCGATGGCTGCGGTGTAGGGGTAACGTTAATCGACAAAAAGCGCGGTGTGGTCGGCCTGAGCTGTGACTACCCTCAGGCAAAAGTGTTCAACCCCGGCCTCAAAGAGAAACGGGTGGGAGCCCACTAAATGAAGTCCAAAACCAAATTCAGCCACGACTCGCTGCTGGATCGTCAGGCAACTCAGGAGCTGTTGATCACCCTGGCAAATGCGATCAATAAGGGCGAGTTAGCCTTCCAGGAGAGCGAAGGCGAGCTGGTGCTGACGCCCCAGCAGTTGCTGCAAGTCTCCCTACGCGCCAGTGATGAAGGCGACAAACAGGAGGTGGAAGTAAAGATTAAATGGCGCACCAAAGAGAAAGCGCTTGCCGATACGCCACCCAAAATTAAAACCAAGGCGGGTAAACGCTAGGCTCCACAGATGCCCCGTGCCCTACCATATGAATATGGGAGTATGATGCCCATGTTTGCGCCAGAGCCCTTTCGGCTCAGGAAAGGCGGTAGGAGCATGGAAATGGACGTTACACATTTAGAGCACGTCATTATCGCTTTACTAATTCAACTCTCTCTACTGCCGTTTGTTTCTGCACGTGTAGCCGGTGTTATTCCGCTGGCAATACTGCTCGGGCGCGAGATCGCGCAGCACGAATACCGGCTAGGCATTCAGCGTGGATGGGCGTGGGGCGAAACGCTACCGGTCGGCATGTTTGAAGGCGTCTGGGGTGCGTGGACGTTAGACTCAGTGCTTGATGTGCTGCTGCCAGCACTGGCATGCGGGCTGCTAGCGTTTCTGATTGAGTTTCAAAAAAGGCATACCACCAAGAAGAGCTAAGCCCTTTACATCCAGTGACTGACCTCAGCGGCATCAACGGTGTCGACTAGTCATTATCGAGACGCTCAGTACGGTATAGCTTCCACTCATTTTCAACCCGCCCATCAGGCAAGCGGCAGTAGCGACCGGTGCCCAGGCTGCTTTCGCGAATTTCATTCTCTCCGCCAAGGCTTCTGCAGTATTCAGCGGCATATTGCGTCATCTGATTTTCAGAATCCGGGCCTCCCCCGCTGCTGGCACAGCCAGCGAGCAGCAGCACCATAGGCATTGCTAAGTAGCGATATAAGTTACCCATACCTACCGACATTGTGATCTTCCTTCGTTCCCAGGGCCTGTTGACCTAGCCATTCATCGGCTACCCTTCATATTCGTAGATCAATGACGAAGTTGCCAATCCCAATAACCAGTGTCGGCTCAGTGTCAGCACCGCAATAGAGAAAAGCCTAATGAAACACTTCCTACTTCCGCTCTGCCTGTTCAGCACCACCCTACTGGCGAGTGCTGTCGTTTATGGTGAAGAAGCACGGCAGTCTCATGATGCCTGTCTGGAAAGCGCGGTCAGCACCGTGGACATTGTGGCATGCATTACGGAAGAGTTTGAACGCGAAGATAAGCGGCTTAACGACAACTACCAGCAACTGCGCAACCAGTTGAGTGAGAGTCGTAAAGAGCAACTGCTAACCGCCCAGCGAGCTTGGATTGCGTATAAGGAGGCTAACTGTGATTTTTATGCCGACCCGGAAGGTGGCACCTTGGCGAGGGTAAGTGCCAACTCCTGCGTACTTACCGAAACGACCAATCGTGCAGATGAGCTCGAAGCACTCATGCAGCCCCAAGAATAAGAGCCTGCATCTGCCGAGAGCGATGCGGGAGGGTCAGTTTGCTGTTATCAAAAATAGCAGCTAACCTTATACAGGCTATATACATAAAGATAGTCGTGTTCATATATAAACCCATTTCATAAGGAAACTGAAATTATGTCCAGCCCAGAGCATAAGCAGAAAATCTGGAAGATGATCAAAGATATCAAAGTCGGCATGCTCGTAACCTTGGATAACGACACACCGCGCGCCCGGCCCATGCACTTGGTGCAAGATGAGTACGACGGCACCCTATGGTTCTTCACCCGCCGCAGTGCCGAAAAAGTATTTGAAACCAAAAGCGATCACGATGTGTGCCTTAGCTTCTCCGATCAGGAGGATGGTGTTTATGTCTCGCTATCGGGCAAAGCCAACCTGACCGATAACCGCGAACTAATCGAGAAATACTGGAACCCCTTCGTCGCTGCCTGGTTCCCGGAAGGTAAAGACGACCCAGATGTTGCCCTACTGGAAATTAAAGTTGAGATGGGCGAGCACTGGAAAGCCAAAGAGAGCAAGACGTTCCAGCTCTACGAAATAGCCAAAGCTAACCTCAAAAAGGACGCTACGCCGAACCTTGGTGAGAATGAAAAGTTCGGTGGGTAACTTTCTACCCAAGCGCCCCGCTGCCGGGGCGCTTTTCTTCAGCCTGATCATCATCATGCTCATGGTTTCATCCACTTCATGGGCCAATGATCAGCCCCAGAGAGATGATGCTACCCATCAGGGTGAATGCGAGCCCAACGATCAGCAGCAGTCAATGCTCTCTCAAGTCAACGAAGCGCGTAGCCAAGCACGCCAATGCGGTGACCAACCGTTCGAGGCCGCAGAGCCGTTAACATGGAGCTGCAAGCTTGAAGCAGCGGCCGAAAGCCACTCCAAAGATATGGCCGAGAATGACTACTTTAGCCATACCGGCCCGGAGGGCGCAGGTATCGAGCAACGGGTGGGTAATCAGGATTACACATGGCAAGCCGTGGGGGAAAATATCGCCGCTGGCCACACCTCAGTCTCTGCCGTAGTAGCAGGCTGGCTAGACAGCCCCGGCCACTGCCGCAACATCATGAATGGCGCCTTTACCGAGATGGGCATGGCGAAAGCCGCAGATCCAGAGTCGCGCTACTCGACCTACTGGACACAAACGTTCGGCAATCCTCGCTAGGCGCCCATGAATCAATTATTGCCCGCCTCCTAAATCACCGTAGTGAACAGCCGTAATCGCATTTTTAGGCGAGCCATCAACCAGCTTGGTGCTATAGGTCAGGTACACAAAGGTCTCTGTTTCTGCATCATGCATGCGCACGACGCGCATATTCTTGAAAAGCGCCGAGCGGCGTTGACTAAAAATTACCTCTTGCTCCTCTACTTCCGCGGGGTCGAAGACAATCTCCCCTGTCTGCCGACACGCCACGCTCGCCTCACTGGCCTCCTCAGCCAGCCCCACCGCACCAGAGATTCCGCCAATCTGCGAATAGGAGAGATAACAGGAAATACCCTCAACCTTAGGGTCATCGAAGCGCTCCACTTCAATGGTGTTGTTCGGGCCCAGCAGCTTGAACTCGGTACGCACGCTGCCAATGTGGGCATCCTGGGCGAATAGCGTGGGTGGCAGTAGCGCAAACATAACGATGAACGAGGTGAGGACAACGCGTTTTGGGGAAAACATGGGTAACTTCCTTGGCAAGAGTCAGACGGTGGGATAGGGAAGCGTAGAGGATACCTGATGCGCCAACGTATCCAGATACACAGTTTGCCTCGGGGCATACAACACGCCAACGCCCTGCGCAAAGTCGGGGCGCTCATAACGCCAGCGTCAACACCAATCTCCCCCCACTACATTCCAGAAAAGCGAAGCCAAAAAGACAAAGGGTCGTCGCTCCCCCCTGGGATTCGTCGACCCTTCCCCCTTCTCAACAGCCAACGCATTAAGTTTTTATATTATCTGTAACCTTCCAAACACCGGGTGAATTCCAGACCGCATTATGTATTAAGTTTTTTTCTGCGAGGCTGTGCACCTTCCCACTCAGTGTTACATCATGATCATGCACTTCTACTTTGATGGCGTTAGCATCCTGAACAGCCCTACGTTTCAGTGAGGCTTCAATATCAGCCTTGACAGCCGCCGCCGTCGGCTTAGGTTTTAGAACGATTTGATTGCTAACACCGGTAACACCGGCCAGGTAGCGGATAGAACTAGCAGCCAAACGGCGTTGATACTCCCAGGGAACTTCTCCAGTCAGCGTCACCCAACCATCCTCTACCATTACTTTCAACGGATCATTGGGTATAAATACATTCCACTCCAGCGTGTTCTTCACCGCTCGTGCGATATCCGCATCGGTGCGCTGATTACTTCCTGGCAACTTCACGTCAATTTCTACCGCAACCCCTTTCACACCGCTGACTCTCTGTGCTGCGGTTTCTGCATGCCACTTCTCTGCATAGCTATCGACATGCCCAGCCAGTGTCACAATGCCGTCTTTCACCTCCACTCCAATATCTGTAGCGCGAACGGAGGATTCCCATTGAGTTCAGCAAGCACATCTTGCTGAATTTGAGTATCTGACTTAAACATAGCTATATCTCCTTTAACCGTATGAGTGAACTTAGGCGCAGACACTTTCAGTTAGCACACATTACCTATTAACAATTACTTACCTGACTCAGCTGGCTAATTTAACGTCTAACTTACGTCGTGAAGTCTTTTTTTCTTTAGGCAAAGTAATTGTCAAGATACCATCCTTAAACTTAGCGTCAGCATTTTGCGCATCCACTTCAGCGGGTAAAGCAACCGTCCTAGAAAAAGAGCCTTGCATATTTCCGAATAAAAATACTCATCCTTTTTTCTTCAGTCTCACCAGACCGCTGACCTTTCAATATTACCGAATGCTCAGTCACTTCAACCTCCAATTCTTTTCGATCAATTCCAGAAACTTCAGCACGTACTATTATTTCCTTTTCGCGATCAATAATATCAACCTTAGGGTTGCGTTGAGAGAACAGCCCCAAGCGCTCTTTCAATACATCGTCTTTAAAGAAGGGTTTCATCCAACTGCGTTCAAAAAACCCTTCCATCATACGGTCAAACTCATCCAAGGGGCTCAATGCACGACTAGGTGTCTGGGCATTACTTTTATCCTCTACTGAAGGTTTGATGGCAGTCTTGTTCATTTCATCACTCCTACTTAGGTTTTTCACACAAGCAATACAAAACATATTGCCCATTTCAGTATCGACAAATTCTCTCAATGATCACAAATAACCATTTTATTTTTTATAGCCCAACCCCAAATGAAAAGTAGATTATTAAAGTCATCAAAAAGTATTAACATACGTAAAAATTGACCTAGATCAAAACAGAACATAACACCCAAAATTCATCCAACACCCTTGATAATTATTCTTAGCAACTGCTTTTTATAAAATATAAATTTCAGAGCTTGAGTTTTCCTCGTCAGCGACCAAACTGAAGAGTGAAATAGACACTGATACTAGATAAGCGTAACTGCGCCCATGTTAATAACCGCACGTGAGGCATGAGACATATGTTTTACGAAAATTCTCAGCACCAAGATATTGATAGACTAGTGCGTGCTTCACTGGCGGGGCTGACTATGGGTATTTCACCCTCGTCGGTCATGCTTACTTATTTGGACTGGCTATCCAGCCTGGCCCTTTCGCCAGGAACCCAAGCTCATTTGCTACAAAAAGCGCTTAAAAAACAGCTACGCTTGCTTTCCTGGGCTAGCCATTCGGCTTTTGACCGCAATGCCCCTCCTTGCATTATCCCCTTACCTCAGGATCGTCGCTTTCGCGACCCTAGCTTGCGGGTGGATGACCACCCAGTAGCGCTTAGCGATATACAGGTACCGATCTTCTGTGTCGGCACCGAATGGGACCACGTTGCACCTTGGCGATCCACTTACAGACTGCACTTGCTTTCTGATGCACCTGAAATCACTTTCCTGCTCACCAGCGGTGGCCATAATGCGGGCATTATTAGCCCTCCTGAGCACCCTCACCGGCACTACCGAATAACGGTGGCCCATGAAAAAGATAGTTATATTGACCCCGACACTTGGCTTGAGAGCACAACCATACAGCCAGGCTCCTGGTGGGAAGAGTGGCAAATCTGGCTTGAGAAACGCTCAGGGCCTCTGGTTAGAAAGCCAACTCTAGGGTCAAACGACTATCCGCCATTAGAAGATGCACCGGGGAGCTACGTGAAGCAGCCATGAACAAGGCTTTCTTTTCGACAAGACCAGTCGAACACTGGTTCGCCAGAGAAACGCCAAGACTGAATTAACTGGCAAGATGCAGCTTCAGGGTGCTACCTAATATTGCCCCCCTCTTTTTTAACTTAAGAATCATCACGAACAGCCATTTTTTAAATAAACTTCAAATATAAAAAACACCTACTTTTTTCGTATTGCACAACTCAAAATCTCTTCTACGCTTAATTTCGCCAGCGTCTAAAAAATCAAAAAAAACACATAACTAACTGAATTACAATACTTACGGTAAAACCATTTTTAAAAATCGTTCGTGGCTCACGGCGCTTGCACTAATTTTCGTTGCAGAATCTAGGGTAAAACGTATGGAAACGTTTACTGGTTTGGATAAGCCATATCTCGAACAACGAGCGACTTCCAGTCACTCTTCCCTTTTAATTGTACAAGAGTTGAAAAACCTATCTCGATCCATATTAATCTTGCGTAGAAAAAAAACGCTATTATACCAAGGGGATGCTTTTCAAGGCTTATACATCGTACAATCTGGCATGCTAAAACAAACGCTTCAGTGCAAAAACGACAATGAGCAGCTTACACACTTTTTTCTACCTGACGACATTATTGGCCTAGATGCTATTGGCGAGGGATTTTATGCAGGTACCGTGATTGCCATTGAAACATCCGGTTTACTGCACATCCCCTTTAGACGAATTGAAGAGTTTCCCAACCTTCAAACTAACCATATGCAATTGCTGCGCTGCTTGAGTCGGGCCATGAGCCTTGAACACTCACGAATGTGGCAAATGATTAGCCAGCCTGCAGACGTCAGATTAGCCTGTTTTTTTGCTGCAATGTCGAGGAGTTTTTTTGCTCGGGGCTATTCGCCCTACTCTTTCAGACTGGCCATGTCGCGACAAGAAATGGCCGACTATCTCTGTATGGCAGTAGAGACACTCAGTCGCCTCATCAACCGCTTTCAGCAGCAAGGTATATTAACAGCACGTGGTCATGAGTACTGCATAGTAGACCTTGAAGCGTTAGCGTCTATAGCTGCAAAAAGGAAGTGAACTTATCGCAGACAACACTCTTCTAAGAAACCGCTTCCATGCTGGGTACAGGCGTGCTTTATCGCTTTCCTTTTACACAGTACGCATTATAAAAAACAACATCCTGGGCGCTCGTTACCGCAACTTTAAAAGCACTTATATTGGCGAAAGAGTTAACCATCGGTTCGGCGATGAGCTTCCATTACAGATTAAGCACGACGGTGACGCTATCTGCCTGATGGTTCGTTGGTAGCACCAGAAAACCAAACTCTTTTACCATCTTTAGCATTGGGTGATTCTCCCGCAGCACATCCGCAAATAGCTGCTTAATCGCGTTCATGCGTGCAAAATCAATTATCTGCTGCATAAGGCTATAACCCAGCCCGGTTCCTTTAAAATCACTACGCACCATGACCGCAAACTCCGCTTTATCTTTATCGGGATCGGCAGACAGGCGCACTACCCCCACAATCTCGTCGCTGCCAGAAGGTATCGCTACAAAGGCCATTTCCCGGTCGTAATCTATCTGGGTTAGTCGCGCCGCAAAGGCATAGTCAAACTTTCTGATGGCTGCAAAGAAGCGCAACCGCACATCACTGGGAGAAGACTGACCCAGCATGTGAACCAGCGCCGATTCGTCTTCGGGGCGTATGGGGCGCAAGCAATAGGCTTGGCCACTGCGTGTCGTGATTGTTTGGGCGAGCTGCTTGGGATAAGGGCGGATGGCCATTGGCAGCCGTTGTCGCTGACTGTATCTAATCACGATGCGCGCATCCAAAGCCATCACACCAGAGGCGTCAGCCAACAGCGGGTTGATATCCAGTTCGACTACGCGCTCCAAGTCGCTGGCCAGTTGTGACAATTTTATCAACGTGAGCGTGATTGCTTCCAAATCAGCTGCCGGCCGATCACGATAACCTTTCAACAGACGCGATATGCGTGTCGAGCTGATCATATCTTGAGCCAGCAGTGAGTTAAGCGGGGGCAAACCAACCACGCGGTCACCAATGACTTCAACGGCTTTACCACCCTGCCCAAACAGAATCACGGGGCCAAAAACGCGATCTTCAGCGACGCCTAAAATGAGTTCATGCGCCCCTGGACGTCGAATCATCGGTTGCACATTGAAACCATCGACCCGTGCCGTGGGAGCCTCATGGTGAATGACCCTAAGCATATTCTCGGCCGCCAGAAACACGGCCTCGGACGAAGCCAAATTTAGCTGCACGCCCCCGATATCAGACTTGTGAGAAATATCGCGCGACAAAATTTTCAGCACAACCGGGAAGCCCAACTGCTCTGCTGCGTGACTGGCCTCCTCCGGCGTGCGAGCCAACATGGCTGGCACCGTAGGTATGCCATAGGCAGCCAAGACAGCTGATGCTTCAGGTTCCGTCAGTACACTCCGGCCCTCATCAGTTACACGATCAATAATCGCGTTCGCGCTAGTCGTGTCGATGGTAATAAGATCAGAAACAGACGCTGGCGTCTCCATAAGGGCTCGCTGATTGCGACAGTAGCTGGAGAGGTGCAAAAGGCACGAACCGCCTGCTCCGGCGTGCCATACGAGGGGATACGTTTCTCCGCAAACAGTCGTCGGGCTTCTGCGGGCGCGCCTTCGCCGAGCCAACAGGTCAAAACGGGCAGCCGATGTTTCTCAAGTGTCGTGATTAACGCTTGAGCAGCCTCCAAACTGTCGGTAACCGCGACTGGGCAGTTAATAACGAAGAGTGCATCAGCACCGCGTTCATCAAGCAGTACGTTAACCGCCTCTGCATAGCGTTGGCCCGATGCATCGCCGAGAATATCAACGGGATTGGCGTGTGACCAAGCCTTGGGCAACACGGCATTCAAACGCGCCAAGGTCGCCTCGGAGAGCTCTGCCAAGTGGCCACCCACATCGATCAGTTCATCCACGGCTAACACACCGACCCCGCCACCGTTGGTGAGTATAGCCAGCCGATCTCCCTGCACGCGGATGCCCGTGGCAAGCGTTCCTGCCGCCTGAAATAGTTCATCCAGGGTTTTCACCCGAAGCATTCCCGCACGCCTAAAGGCAGCGTCATAGATAGCATCGGATCCCGCCAGAGCCCCAGTATGCGAAAGCGCCGCTTTGGCACCTTCATCACTGCGGCCGGCTTTCACCACCACGACCGGCTTGTTTCGTGAAGCCATGCGTGCAGCCGACAAGAATTTACGTGCGTCCGAAATGGCCTCGACGTAGAGCAGAATGGAGTGCGTTTTTGGGTCAAGCGCCAGGAAGTCGAGCACATCGCCAAAATCAACATCGCTCATTGCGCCTAGCGAAATGATATATGAGAAGCCGATCCCGCGCGCCGATGCCCAGTCGAGGATTGATGTTGCCACAGCCCCCGACTGGGTAACGAAAGCGATATCGCCCTTCAGAGGGGTAAGATGAGCGAAACTGGCATTGATACCCTTGTGAGGAGCCAAAATACCCAAACAGTTGGGCCCTACAATTCGCATTAGATAAGGGCGTGCCGCCTCAAGCATTGCCTGCTGAAGCGCCTTGCCATCCGCCTGCTCTCCTTCACCAAAGCCTGCGGTAATAACCACCGCCGCACGACAGCCCCGCTCGCCAAGTTCCTTGATCAAGCCCGGCACGCTCTCCGGCGGGGTCGCGATGATTGCCAAGTCAGGAGTCAGTGGCAGTTCACTAACAGAGTGGTAGTTCAGGGTTGACGGTTAGCACCGGCCCGGCAAAACCAGCACAGAGTAAATTGCGTGCCAACACGGCCCCCACCGACCCAGGCTGGTTGCTAGCACCGATGAGGGCAATTGTTTCAGGGGAGAACAGTACGTCTAAATTGCGAATCGACATCTAACATCTCCGATCATCGTGGGATTTCGGGACGCCTCACCTCGTTAGTAAAGTCATCTGAAGCAAGAAGATTGACCCTCACACTCGCTTTGCGTGAGAAATGACATGGACTAAATCATTGTATGACACTACTTGTTGCCGCAACTGTTTACTAACAGCAAAAATATTGATCTACAGCATCAAAGCATTGATTAATAGATACGCCAGGGAGCCTATTAGCTTCTATACTATTTTTCAGCTCTGGGAGGTAAAATCGACGACCATAACAACGTTACAGTCAAACACATCATAAAAACCTGTATGGATTCAAGTAGAAAGTAACGAGTGCTATGGTTGACGTAACCAAGAGGCGAATACACAAGGTCTCTGTGCTTAACGTGGAAACCCCAAGAGTGTCGCTGGTGCAAAACATAGCACAGCGTAAAACTAAAGAAATCAAAACTCTAACCAAAGCTGGACAAAACATGTCAGTCGAAACTGTTCAACAATTGTTGAAGATGACGCGTTTATTACACACTAACTTAGCTAATAGCTTAGAAAAAGCATCGCTTTCAACAAAAAATGAAAAAATGCTCATGCTGCTTGATTATCTATCACTACATGAAAAAGAGCTGAGCCGTGTCTTGGCACTGAGCGAGCAGGATGCCCAGTCAGCTGCCATTCACACATGGTGTGTAGAGTACTTCGACAAGCACGCTATCGCCCTCGACAATATTGACTACAGCAACATGACCTTCGCAGAAATCATGCGCTCAATCGTAACCATACATAACAAAATCATAGAGCTTTATCGCTATTTGGCGCTACGTGCAGAGTCAGTAGTTGCAAATGAGCTACTGAACAACCTCCTCACGCTTGAACAGCACGAAGCGATGCGCATGGTTCGTGACGCGCAAGAGCTTGAAGATCTTTAGTACTCTAAATAAAGGTACTCACGAGTTTAAAAAACCACCAAAGCTAACCTTGCATTAAAATAATTTCTGTCCAAATACATGAACATTAGACAATGACATCAAATAAAGTGAAGATTTCTTTGCTTTTATTAAGCACTCATCAGGCTGTGAGCGCATAAGAAGTACATTCAATACGGTTGCGGCCGTTTCGCTTGGCATTCAGTAGCAAGTGATCGGCACGGTTGATCAAATCATCAATGCAGCGATCATTCAGTTCAAGCGTGGCGATGCCAATGCTGACAGATAGCCTGGCACTCTGCAGAGTGTTACTCAGTCGCTCTGCTATCACCTGGGCGCCTTGGATATCCGTTTCAGGTAAGATGATAATAAATTCGTCCCCACCATACCGACCCACCAAATCCCAATCGCGCACCGTAGAACGCATCGCATGGGCAAGCGTTTTCAGCATATGATCACCCGCCGCGTGCCCCTGCTCATCATTGATAGTCTTAAAGTGGTCAATATCCAACATCATCACACAGAGCGATAAGCCATAACGAACAGCCCGCTTGAACTCAGTGTTAGCCAAATCAAGGAGATGGAGCCGATTATACGTTTGCGTGAGGCCATCATGGGTAGCCAGGTAGGTCAGATGCAAATTGGTAGCTACCAACTCAGCGGTACGCTCTATAACCCGGCGCTCCACTTCTTGCTCGGAGTATGTCGCAATCTGCGTCATGCTGGTCATATCTGAGTTCAAGACGATACAGAGTAGATGCGACACTACCCCTGGTTGATGCATGATAGGAAATAGAAGAAGCCTAAAGCTGCGCTGGTTATCCCCTGTATTGAAGCACCCACCCGCCACTTCAAAATTAACAGGCACTACCCCTTTTACGCAGCGTGTGCAGTTTACGATCAACTCCTCAGCTAGAGGGGATGGAAGTAGATTTCGGAAGGGTTTACCCACACTTACTAGATGATTGCTAAATTCAGCAGGTTGCAGATTCTTAATCTCTTCAATGATATAGTGATTTCGTTCAGTAACACGTACGATCATCATCTCTTTAGGGAAACACTCCCAAAGGCTTTTAGCCACTGAATTAAAATCGCAATCAAAACAGCTAAAAAAATCCGGTTTATTGCATACTGAAGAAAGCATGAACACACCTCACGGATATGAGCGTCTATATGTACAAAACTCTATTTCAGCTTTGAATGCAACAAGCTACTTATAAAAACCTATAGCCCGCTGTTCGCGACACTCCTGTATGATGCGAAACTCATTACTCTTCTGCGTTACAAATTGGAATAAAGTATTATGTAGCTCAGGAGTGGCATTGGTCTCTAGCAACCAGACAAAAAAAGCACACGAAAGTTTAGCAGCCTCTTCAGCGCTGGCAAGAATTTGATCTCCCATTTGATCATCCACTACAAAAAAATGCGATTCTTTTGTATTGAGCAAAGGGCTTTGTTCTAACGTCTCAGCATTAACGCAAGCACAGAGATCCATTTTCCTAGCCACCTCTTGTAAATTACAAAGGCGGTGCACGCACTCCATGCTAATCGCCGTCATCAAGCGACTAACCGATGAATCAAAAGGCAGAAAAGTAAGGGCTAGCCATTTATAGCGTTTTAGCTCACCAGCTTCATTAGAATAGGCTAAATTTAACTGCTCTTGAGGCAGAAGAGAAAGAGCTGCTAGATTATTCATGTTTACGACCTTTGGGTAATGAGAAAGAGACAAAGTGGTACCCACGGGTGCATACTAGAGTGGATGAAAGCCAGCTTTCTATGACATAGATCAACTTTTATATCGCGGTTAAAAATATACAAAAACCAATTAAAAAGATCCAACCACGACCCTTAATTTTTTATTGTTTGCTTTCAACAAGATTAGGGTGATCGTATTAATACTAATATTGCATTTTCGCATAAACAAAAGCACTAATAGCACGGGCGACACCACTGCCCGCGCCCCCTATCGGGCAGGATTTCCGCAAAGCCCAGCAGCGCGCATTCGATCTTTAAGTCGCTGGTTTTCCTCAATTAGGTCGGCCGTTAGTGCGGCAAGTTCGGGCACGGCCTCAAAATCGCGTTCCAACTGACGCATTCGCCGGGCACGGATCAAATCAAAGCTGGTGAAACGCCAGCTCGCCACAAAAGGCGAGCCATCAGCCAGTAAGCCACGCTCAATACGCTCGATGACCCAGGAGGTTTCCACTGAGCAAGCACGCGCCAACTCTTCAAGGGACAGGGTCGCCTCATCAATTAGATCACCGCTAATAGTAGCCCGCTGTACCATGGCTTAGCCTCCCTTGCGTTGGCGCGGATTAAAAGCCATTTCCCGCGCCATGGTTTCGTAGAGTTTCCGCGCCTTATCGCTATTGGCTGGGGGCAGTACGACCTCTAATTCCACATACAGATCGCCCGACTCAGGCCCAGGAATACCACGCCCCTTCAAGCGCAACCGGCGCCCTGTTTGAGAGCCAGGAGGCACCTTAAGTTTCACCCCCCCGGAAGGGGTGGGGATTTCAATGCTGGCACCTAACGCAGCCTCCCAGGGCGTGACCGGTACCGTCTGATACACATCACGCCCTTCAACACGGTAACGCGAGTTGGGGGTAAAGTGGATCTCAAGGAACAGATCCCCCGGAGATCCCCCGCCGACACCGGGGCCGCCCTGCCCCGTAAGACGGATATGCTGGCCCGCTTTAACGCCTTTGGGTATGCGCACGTTGAGGGTATGTTCTTTAGAACTGACGCGACCTTGGGCATCGGCCTGTGGCACAAGCAACGTGATCGGCCGGGTAGCACCGAGGTAGGCATCTTCGAGATCAATAACTACCTTGGCGTGACGATCTTCGCCACGCATTTGATGCCCGCCGGCGCCTCTTCTTGGGCGGCGCGCATGGCCGAAAATATTCGCAAAGAAATCACTGAATTCACCGAGGTCAGCCTCCTCGAAGCCACGGCCGCTGAACTCAAAACCTGCATCCCAGTCCGGAGGGGGATGGAAATCCTGGCCAGAGTGATACTGCTCAGCCAGTTGGTCATAGGCGAGACGCTTCTCGGGATCAGACAGCACTGCCTTGGCCTCATTGATTTCCTGCATACGCTGCTCGGCATCCGGCTCTTTGCTCACATCAGGATGAAACTTACGAGCCAGCTTGCGGTAGGCTTTTTTAATCTCCTCGGACGTTGCGGACTTCTCCACGCCGAGCATCTGATAATAATCCTTAAACTCCATGTTGAGAGCCTCCCGCAGTCGGAATGGGCTCCAGGCACTGTTCCGCCAAGTATCCCGGGTAACAAGCAGTAAATGACTCAAGGATAGTCGAAGTTCACCTTGCATGCTTGCAAGTTGGGTCGGGTGCCACTGGGCGTCGTTCCGCCGCCATTCGCGGGTGCCTGCGAACACTCGTTGAAATCGCGTTCTTCGTTACCACGCGCTACGGGTATGTGTACTCACGCGATTTCTGTGGTGTGATTATGTGCCAAGGCCATATGCATAACGTGCACACTCCCTTGGAATCCCCGCCTTCATGTGCAGGCGTGATTTAGTAGCGCGTATATGGACTCCTCCTCGCTTGCAAGCACAAAAGGTCATAGCGGCACGGTCGACTGCTAGCGTATATCCGGTCTCGTAAAAGATGCCTAACGTGTGGGCATCGGACCTTAATGGGCTATTCGCACGCCGGGTACCCGCAGGGTAAACGAGCTTTCATGCTCTACGCGCTACACGGTATGGCCCGGCGTCGGTTCGACCAGTTCGCCATCTCTCTTGTGGTGTTGCAATCGGGGTGGTGGGAACACTGGTTAAATGTTTCTGACCACGTCGCCCGCTTACGCCGCGGCAGCCAACTCAGGGTTATACGGCACCTCGTAACGCGTGACGGCCCACGCCATACGCGCTGTCTTGTTGGCTAGCGCCACAATCGCCACGTTACGATGTTTGCGCACGGCAAGATGCTTGATCCACTGACTAAGCCCGTCTTCTTGCCTGACGGCAAAACGCAGCACCGCTCGTGCGCCATGTACCAACAGCTTTCGTAGATAACTGTTGCCACGCTTACTAATCCCCAACAGGCGCTCTCGTCCGCCCGTGCTGTGTTGACGCGGGGTCAGCCCTAACGAGGCGGCAAAGTCGCGTCCTCGCTTGTAAATAGCGCCGTCACCCAGCACACCCGATAAGGCACTGGCGGTGATGGGGCCAATGCCGCGCAGGGTCATTAAGCGTTTGGCGACGGGGTCAGTGTTGGCGTGCGTTTCAATGGCAGACGTTAATTGCGCAACGCGCTCGTCTAAATAACGGAGGTCATCCGCTAAGTCGGCCAGAAGGCAGCGAAAGCGGTCACTGAGCCCATTGGTGGCATCCTCCAGCCAAAGAGGCAGCGCCCGCCGTAACTGCTGGATACCGGTGGGTGCAGTAAACCCATACTCACCGACGAGGCCACGGATTTGATTGGCCTTCGCCGTGCGCTGGCTAATCAGCTCTTCACGGATCCGGTGGGTGGCTTGGCAGTCCTGTTGATCAACGGTTTTTACGGCCACGAAGCGCATCGTAGGACGGCCTAATGCTTCACAAATCGCTTCAGCATCTGCCCGATCATTTTTATTCGTTTTAACGTAAGGCTTCACGAATTGGGCGGCGATCAGCTTGACCTGGTAACCACGCGCTTGAAGTTCACGTGCCCAGTAGTGGGCAGACGCACAGGCTTCCATGCCGATGACAGCCCCTTGGGGCACACGGCGCGAGATAGCTTCCAACCACTTGGCCCGGGAATATTTACCCCGCCATTGAGGCTTCTCATGCCGGTCAACGCCATGTACGTGAAAGACAGACTTTGCGATATCCACACCAACTCGGCTAATGTTCATATGGGCTTCTCCTGACTCTCAAGCTGATAGTTTTCCAACCACCTACCAGTATGGCGCACTGACGCCGGAGTAGGGTGAGGAGGAGTCCATCCCATTGGGTAAGCCTACAGCGCACCCGCGGGAGCAGCGCGCAGCGGTGCCGGGGTTTGGCTGAAGTGGATTTGGGCGTCGTTCCGCCTCCTAATGCCTTGACCTAACCATTGCAAGCGCGCTACGGGATGTGCACGAAGCTAAGTCGGTGGGTTTCGTAGCGCGTGGTAAGCCTACAGCGCACCCGCGGGAGCAGCGCGCAGCGGTGCCGGGGTTTGGCTGAAGTGGATTTGGGCGTCGTTCCGCCTCCTAATGCCTTGACCTAACCATTGCAAGCGCAGCCTCTCGGTTGATGGCAGGTATAGTTACGACTAATGCATGAGTTACCGCATGCTTTTCCTTTGGAGCAGGTGCGACAGCATCCGCCCTGAGCAAATAAAAGCTCTTCGGGTATCGTATCAAACACTAGGTCGCACTCGGTTTCTTCACCGCTCACGATAAGTTCGGCTTGGGTTATCCATTGACCAGGCATATCGGGCGTTTGTTCAGCGCTTGCCACACTGGCGAAACATAGCGCCAGCATTAATATCATTGCTTTGATAAGCACGGGCTTTCCCTTTAATTATTATTCGTCGATGCAGTATGGAGGTGAAGAGCAATATCTAATAGCCATTACACATCAAAACAAGCAAATACTTACCCTAAGCACATCATCACAAGATGTTATAAGGAGAACAAAGTCAGGTAGGAACAATTCGTAGATAGCCCGTTGGCGTCCCTGGCAGGAGTCGAACCTGCGACCTGCCGCTTAGGAGGCGGCTGCTCTATCCTACTGAGCTACAGGGACAAACGTGGTCTAAAACTAGCGGGCGCGTAGTATAACGCGTCGACTTAGGTAGGGCCAACCGCGTTGCGCTATTCCTGCTATATCCAGCCGAGCAAACGCAGCGCGAAGATGCCTAGTGTCACGGTAATGCTCGCCATTAGCGTGGTGATGGCGATGATATTGGCGGCCAATGACACATTCCCGCCTATCGCTTTCACCATCACAAAGCTGGCGGCGGCGGTGGGGCTGGCGAAGAATAGGAACAATAGGCCCAACTGCTCGCCTGAAAAGCCCACCATCCAGGCCGCCAACGTGGAGAGAACCGGGAGCGTGACCATCTTCATCAGGCTAGCGCCGAGTGCCACTTGGCTGCTGTCGCGCATGCTCGAAACGGAGAGCGTCGCGCCAATACAAATCAGCGCCAATGGCAGTGTTAACGAGGCAAAATAGTCGCCGGAGGTGATCACCCAGGAGGGCAAAGGGATCGAAAGCGCCGTAAAAGGTAGTGCCGCAAACACCGAGATAATCAGCGGGTTGGTGGCCACATGTTTGAGCAGGCTGCGCCAATCGGTGGATTGGCCGGGTTGGTAAAATGCCAGCACGACAACCGAAAGCGCGTTGTACATCACAATTACCACGCCCAGCAAAAGACTACCCGCTGAAAGGCCATAGTTACCGTACATTCCCGCCGCCAGTGCTAAGCCCACCACCCCACAGTTACCGCGAAACGCGCCCTGAACGTAAATACCGCGATCCTGGCGGGCCACTCGGTAGTGCGCCCATGCCCAACTGAGCAAAAACTGGCCGAGCGTTGCAGCCGCAAACAACACCATTAGCGAAACGTCTAGAGCAACGCTTAAATCGGCTTTTATCAAACTGAGGAAAATCAAGGTGGGGAGCGTTGCTTTAAATACCAGCGCTGAGGCGGTCGAGACAAAAGCGCTATCGATCCATTTCAAGCGCTTAAGCCCCAGTCCAACAAATACCATCGCGAAGACAGGCAGGGTGACATCCAGCGTGCGGGCAAACAGTTCAAGTAGGTTCACAACGGTATCTCGGTCAGCCTCAAATTTAGCACCTGCTTATACTGTACTGCCGGGCAATGTTTGTCGACTGGCAAGTGGTGCCTAATGTTTGGAACAGAACGCTCGCTTACCAGAGACTATTTAAGCTGATCAAAGAGCTCCATGACATCATCGTTGGGCATATTAACCACCACCCCATCACGCCCGTGCTCTTTGGCTTTGTAACTGCCGGCATCGGCACGCGCCAAAACATCCTCCACGCTGGTATCAATATCATCAAAGGTAGTCACACCAATACTTAAGGTGACCCTGTACTCTTTGCCTGCATGGCTGACGGAGATTTCACTGACTGATTGGCGCAGTGACTCTGCGATTTTCTTTGCCTGAGACAGCGTACAGCTGGGCAACAGCACGCCAAACTCGTCGCCCCCCTGGCGCGCCACGTGGTCACTACGACGCACGTCCCAGGCAACCACCTGGGCGATACGGCGCAACATTTCGTCGCCTAGGGCGTGGCCACCTTCGTCATTAATGGGCTTGAAGTGATCCAGATCAAACAGCAAAAGGGCTGAAGGCGTGCTGGTTTTTTGGAAGTCGGCAAATGCTTCTTCCAGGCGGCGCTCAAAGCCTCGGCGATTCAACAGGCCGGTTAAGGGATCATGCTCCGCCTCCCAGCGCTGAATGGCTTCCTGTTGACGACGCTCGGTAATATCTTTGACGACCCCCACTAAACCGAGGGTATGCCCATCCTGGGAGAGCATTACCACACGGGCATGAATATCCAGCCACAGCAGCTCATTATCACTGCGTAAGAAACGCAACTGGCGGACAAAATCGCTGCCGGTTTGCAGGCTGTGCAGCCACATATCCTTCGCACCGTCGACATCGTCAGTATGAACCTGCTTAAGCCATGTTTGCATGGGTACGTCAGTGGATATCCCCAGCATCTCCAGTAGCGCGGGGTTCATATAGGTAATATTGCCCTTCATATTGGCGACAAACATGCCCTGAGGCGCCGCATTGAGCACTGAGTCAAGAAACGCCTCGCGCTCTTGAAGGTTGCCTAGCAGCAACTGCCGCTCATCTTCCACGCGATTAAAGGTGCTCGCCACCTGCTGTAACTCTTGCATGTTGGTCGCCAAACTGATGCTCTCACGGTGCCCTAATCCCACCTCACCAATCTGCTTTTCCAAATGCTTCAAGGGTGAAAGCACGCGCCCCAGCATCCACCAAAGCAGCGGGAAAATGAGTAGCACCAGCACCACCCATGTCCACCATAGCTGCCTGATAAAATCGGCTAACGGAAGTTGCGCTTCAGAGATGGGCAAGTAAAGACCAACGACCCAACCGGCAGACCAGACCTGCGTATAGGATTGAAGCGCCATCTCCCCTTGCACAAGTTGCCCTACGGCATCCCCCTCCCAGCCATCCAGCGCCAAGTCCAACCAGGGGTTAAACTCCTTACTGGGCACAGAAGCATTAATCAATGAACTGTTTGGATGATATAAAACTTTCCCAGAGGACGTCGCAATGCCTGCATAGCCTTTTTCGCCCAGGCGTACTTTGGCTAAACGGCTAAATATCCCCCCTGAGTCCAGGCTAAGAATCCCCCCCACAAAGCCATCAAAATCGCCCTGTTCGGTGAAACGAGGCACCCCCACCAACACCATCGGCATGCCGCTCGCCCGGCCTATGAAAGGTTCGCTAACATAGGGATGGCGAATACCACGCAGCATACGAAAATACTCAAGCTCGGCGGTTTCAAGCCCTACCCTGCCAACGATAGCGGGCCAGTCGGCAATAATCCTTCCATCGCGGTTGGCCACCACAATGCCCTCGAACCATGCCATGAGGCTATCGTTCTGCCGCAGCTGGTGGCTGATCCAGCTCGCATCATCAGTGGGGCCTATCATTTCGCTTAATCGCTCTAACGCCTCAATGCGCATATCAATTTGTTGAGTGACCTCATCAGCGAGCAAGGTGGCTTCATAGCGCAGGTGCGACATATTCGCTTCCTGCACCATGGTCTTACCTAATTGCCACGCCATGCCCAGCACCAACGCGATCAGCAACAACAAGGTAAAAGAGAGCCCCAGCAGAAGCCGGCCCTTTAACGAACTGAAAGAAAATAGATTTTTTAGCAGATGGGCAAAGCGCACCGATTATCCTTTTTATGCATCCTTTACTTAACTCCAGGTTCGCCAGAGCAGTATCAACGATACAGAGAGCAAACAAACTTACCAAAAAAGTAGCAATTATGCGCGTTGAATAAACCAAACTTAAGACAATTTTTTTTTATCATGCAAATGGTTGCTGCGGGTAGAAAAAAGAGTGAGCACTTACAAAACCTGAATTGATAACCCCCTACAAATCACGTATGTTCGCCCGCCTACACCTTATCCTGTTTCCTCACCGCGACCTTATCTATGGCGAAACGAACAGCAGGTTACACATCTTCAGGTATTCGCAAGCTGGTTGCCCTGCCTGCGCTGCTGTCCGAATTTGACCAATTCACCAGAATAAGTGCACTTAAGCCCCAACCCGACGCCGTGATTGGCTGGGGATTAAAGCCCACCAGCGTCCGTGCCAGACAGTATGCCCAGCGTCGTCAGCTAGCGTACATCGCATTGGAAGATGGCTTCATACGCTCGTTAGGATTAGGCGTAAACGGATTTCAGCCGCACAGCCTGGTGGTTGATGAATGCGGTATTTATTACGACGCATCACGCCCTTCTGATTTAGAAAACTGGCTTAATACGGCCACGTTCGACGCTGAGGAGTTAGCCCAGGCGGAGCGCTGTATGGCGCTGATTGCCCACCACCGGCTCTCCAAATATAACCACGCCCCCGACCGACCTATTGACAGTAACAGCCGAGGGCGCGTGCTGGTGGTTGACCAAACCGCCGGGGATGCCTCTATTCATTACGGCGGCGCCAGCGCTAGTAGCTTCGACCAAATGCTCGAGACCGCGTTAGCAGAGCACCCGGACAGCGATATTCTGGTCAAGATCCATCCGGATGTCATCGCCGGGAAGAAACAGGGCCACCTGCTTAACGCTGCTGCTCATCCGCGCTGCCAGGTAATCGGCGAAGACCTTAACCCCTGGGCACTATTTGATCAGGTCGACCATGTCTATGTGGTCACCAGCCAGCTTGGCTTTGAGGCCCTGCTGGCCGATAAGCAGGTACACTGCTTCGGCATTCCGTTTTACGCGGGCTGGGGGCTTACCCATGACCAACTGCCCTGCCACCGCCGGCGCGTTAAACGCACATTAGTTGAGGTGTTTGCTGCCGCCTATTTGCGCTACTGCCGCTACGCCAACCCTTACACTCGGCAGTCCGCCACGCTGGAAGAGACGCTTGCCTTAATCGCCGACCAAAAGCGCCAGCAGGAGCGCTACCGGGGCAACTGGCGGGCGTGTGGTTTCTCCTCATGGAAACGGCGCTTCATTGGCGATTTTTTAGGTCCCGCTGCTCAGGTGAATTTTCAAGCCGAACTGGCAGCCAATAAACAGCCCGACGAACGGCAGTTGGTGTGGTCGAGCCGTATTGATGCTGACTTTAAACGCCAGCACGCTCAGCACATGGCCAACCTATGGCGCATGGAAGATGGCTTTATTCGCTCGGTGGGTCTGGGGGTCGATCTCACCCAGCCATTGTCACTGGTGATTGATTCCCAAGGCATCTATTACGACCCCAGCCAGCCCAGCGACTTGGAAGAGCTACTCAATAGCAGCCACTTTAGCGACGACCTGCTGCTACGCGCCCGGTATTTACGTGAAAGGTTGGTGGCGCTCAAGCTATCCAAATACAACGTGCGTGGCCAGTCAGAGGTCGAGCTGCCCCAGGATCGTTACACCATATTAGTGCCCGGCCAGGTCGAGAGCGATGCCTCAATTGCCACCGGCTCGCCGCACATCAATACCAATAGCGGGCTGTTGAACGCCGTACGTAGCGCCCATCCGGATGCCTACATCATTTACAAAGCGCATCCAGACGTATTGAGCGGTGCGCGTGTCGGGGCACTCGATACCAAAGCCAAACGCCTGTATGATCTAGATGCCAGCGACATCGACATCGCCACCCTGTTAGAGCGCGTCGATGCAGTGCATACGATGAGCTCCTTGACCGGATTTGAAGCACTTTTGCGCCAGCGAGAAGTCAGCACCTACGGGCTACCGTTTTATGCTGGCTGGGGCCTAACGCAGGATGCGCTTAGCTGCCCACGTCGTACGCGCTCACTCTCGCTGGATGCGCTGGTTGCCGGGACACTGATTCTCTACCCCGGCTATGTGGATCCAACGACCCGCCAGCTATGCAATGCTGAAACCGTCGTCAGCCTGTTGGAACAGGCAAGAAACCAAAAAAACATCCTTACATGGAAACAGCATCTCTACCGCTGTTATCGTAACTTGTTGATCGGAAGGCATTGAGTTGAAGCATCAGAAGCGTGCATTCTTATTTTTGCAGGGCGTTTGTTCACCCTTTTACCAACGCTTGGCCAAGCGTTTGGTTAACGATGGGCACCGAGTCGTTAAGGTCAACTTTAATGGGGGCGATATTGCCTATTGGCAGCGCACCCACGGTGAAAGCCACCTGTTTCGGGGCCCTACCGCTGAATTACCCGGTTATATCAAATCACTCTGGGAGCAGTACGCCATCACCGACCAGGTAGTGTTCGGTGATCGTCGCCCTGTTCATCGCCCCGCGGTCAATAATGCCGCCGCCGCAGGCGTACGCACCCACGTATTTGAAGAGGGCTACTTTCGCCCGTTCTGGATAACGCTGGAACGCGAAGGGGTTAACGGCCACTCGCTGCTGCCCCGTGACCCCAATTGGTTTTATGAGACTGGCAAAGCGCTGCCCGAGTCGCCCGCACCGGTGCGCTTCCGTTCATCTTTTAAAATTCGTGCCATACACGATGTTAGCTACCACTTGGCCGGGCTGGCCAATCCGCTGGTCGCGCCGCACTACCGCAATCACGCGCCAATCACCGCCCCCATTGAGTACGCAGGCTATCTCAAGAGATTTACCCAGCTAAAAGCCGTTTGGAAAAAACGCGATGCGGCGCGCATCAAAGCGCTGATCGAAAGCGGTCGTCCCTACTTTATGCTGCCGCTGCAGTTAAATAGCGATGCGCAAATTCGCGATCACTCCCCCTACGCCAATATGCAGGAAGTGATGGACGACGTAATGGCATCGTTCGCCAAACACGCACCCAGCGAGACACAGCTCTGCATCAAGAACCATCCTTTGGATATGGGCTTGGTCAATTACCCCAAGATCATCAAGAAGCTTGCCGAACGCCATGGCTTGCAAGGGCGCATCGTCTATCTGGAGTCGGGGGATCTCAACGCCCTGCTCAAACACGCCAGAGGAAATGTGACCGTTAACAGCACCGTGGGCATCGTGTCGCTGGAGAAAAACTGCCCCACCTATGCGCTTAGCGATCCGATCTACAATTTAGATGGACTGACCTATCAAGGCGACCTGGCAGATTTTTGGCAGCAGCCGCAGCCGCCCAACGGCGAGCTCTTTGGCTATTTTCAAAAGACCGTCATGCATGCCGTTCAGGTTAATGGAGGCTACTACTGCCAGCCCGGCATCGATTTAGCCGTGGATAACGCCGCCCGCATACTCGAAGCCTGCCCGTCGCCGCTGGAGAAGTTGCTGTGACTGATTCTGTGACAGAAACTGTGACCGTTACTGGGAAAGCGACGACGAAACAGCCGCCTAATAACCGCTGCGTCCTGATCACCGGTGCCACTGGCGCGATTGGGGGTGCCCTGGCAAGCGCCTATGCCGATCCCAGCACCCATTTGGTGCTGCACGGACGCCAGCAGGAGAAGCTAGAGACGCTTGCCACCACTTGCCGCCAACAAGGCGCCCAGGTCACCCTATCCACCATCGATCTGACCGATGACCACGCGCTGAAGGGCTGGCTGGCCGAACTCTGCGCCCAACAAGTGCCGGATATCGTGATTGCCAACGCGGGCAAGAATACCCACCCCCAAGGGCCTGATACCTTAGAGCCCTGGGCAGACGTGCAGGCGCTGCTGGATATCAACCTGAAAACCCCCATCGCCATGGTGCAACACCTGGTACCTGCCATGCAGACCCGCGGCAGCGGCCAACTGGTGCTGATCAGCTCGCTTGCCGCATGGCACGGCTTACCCACCACTCCCAGCTATAGCGCCAGCAAAGCAGGTATCAAAGCCTATGGCGAAGGGTTACGTGGTCTGCTCGCGCCTCAGGGCATTGGTGTAACGGTAGTCATGCCCGGCTATGTCACCTCCCCAATGTGCGAAGCCATGCCCGGCCCCAAGCCCTGGGAGTGGCCACCCGAACGCGCCGCCAAGGTCATTAAGCGCGGTATCACTGCCAACCGTGCACGCATCAGCTTCCCCTTCCCGCTCAATTTTGGCACCTGGTGGCTGGCGGTACTGCCCGCAGGCATTTCTCAGTGGTTGATCAAACGCCTGGGCTTTAATCACCCGGGAGACACGCCCCATGATTAGCGCGCTGATAGGGCCGCTGCTATTGGGGCTGTTGATAAGCGGCGCGTTTGAAGCCCTGCTCAGCCCGCGGCCGCGCCCTTTTTGGCAGCGCGGAGCAGCCGCCAATAGTGTCCACCTTGGCACATGGCTACTGCTTTTCGGAGTGCTGGTGCTGCTACTCCAGCGCCCGTGGTTTGCGGTGATGGTGTTTCTCTCGCTGCAACTGGTCGTCGTGCAGTCGAGCAATGCTAAATCGCATACGCTCAACGAGCCGTTTATCTGCCACGACTTTGAATACTTCTGGGACGCCATTCTCCACCCGCGCCTCTACGTACCTTTCTTCGGGGTTGGCTTGGCGATTGCCGCCAGCAGCGCCGCTGCGGTAGCGATTGGCGGCTTCTTTTACTGGGAAGGCTCACTGGTAACCAGCCAGGGTGCCAGCCGTTTTTTATCCAATGCGCTGGGGTTAATAGCAGCAGGTGCTTTTCTACTGGTATTGAGCGTGGGTAGGCTACCCTCCATTACCTTACGCCCCGCAGATGACCTACACCGCTTGGGGCTATTCGCCAGCCTGTGGGCTTACGGTGTCGCACTGATGCGCTCCCCCGTGCCTGCGCCGGAGCAATCCCCCTTTCACGCTTTAACGGCGGTGGCGAGCGCGCATCAGAGCGAGCAGCCACTGCCCAACGTAGTGCTGGTACAGAGCGAATCGTTTTTCGACCCGCGCCCCTGGTGTGCAGAAGTCAACAGCGACCTGCTCCCCCATTTTGATGCCACCCGCGCAAACGCCACCCTGCATGGCGCATTAAACGTGCCCGCCTGGGGTGCCAACACAGTGCGTACCGAATGCGCGGTATTAACCGGTATTGCACCCGGCCACTGGGGTGTTCGCCAGTTCAACCCTTACCGCACGCTTGCGCGCCATCCAATGCCCAGTTTAGCGAGCGCGCTAAAAGCGGCAGGCTACCGCACGGTGTGCGTGCACCCGTACCTGGCGAGCTTCTATTTTCGTCATAAGGTGATACCCCAATTAGGCTTTGACCACTTCATAGATATCAATGCCTTCCAGAGCAGCGATAAAAACGGTCAATACGTTAGTGACCAGGCGGTTGCACGAAAAATTGGACGGCTGCTTGAAGATGACGATAATAGACCGCTATTTGTGTTTGTTATCACCATGGAAAATCACGGCCCGCTACATTTAGAAGCACCAAACCAAGCAACGTTAGCCAATACGCTGCCCGGAGCTCCTTGGCCGTTACCCGACCACCTGCGTGATTTGGCGGTCTATTTGCAGCATTTAAGTGAATCCGACAAGATGCTAGCCAGCGTTAAAAATTCGCTAAATACTGCAAAACGACCAGGGCTGCTAGGCTGGTATGGGGATCATGTGCCGATTCTGCCACAGGCGTATACGCACTTTACGCCCCCAGATAGCCGCACCCCCTACATGATATGGTCATCGGCGGATTGGAAAGCAGCAGGCGAGCGGTTAGCAACGGCGCATTGGGAAACGACTAATGAGCCACTCGAATTAGCCGCAAACGAACTTGGTGTCCAGTTATTCAAACAGGTGTTTGGACACGATATAAGTAGCGATGTGATCAAGGTAGAACCAGAACCTCAGGAGCAAGAATGACTAAACGCGTTGCCATTATCGGCGCCGCCCATCGTTTCCCCGGCACCACCCCTGAAACGTTCTGGCAGGACCTGCAAGCCGAAAAAGATTTAGTTACCGAAGTGGCCGCCGATCGCTGGAGCCACGACGCCTTTTTACACCCGGATAAGCGCCACCCCGGCACCAGCGTGACCTTTGCCGCCGGTAGCCTGGGCGATATCAGTGGTTTTGACGCTGAGTTTTTTGGTATTTCGCCCCGCGAAGCGGCCAATATGGATCCCCAGCAGCGCATGCTCTTGGAGCTCGCCTGGGAAGCCATGGAAAACGCCAGCATTCCTCCCAGCTCGCTGCGCGGCAGCCAGTGTGGAGTATTTTTAGGCGTTGCCAGTCTCGACTACTCGTATCGCATTGCAGACGACATGGCGGCAATCGATGCCTCCACCGCCACCGGCAACACCTCCAGCATCGCCTCTAACCGATTGTCCTACGTGTTCGACCTGCATGGCCCCAGTATGTCCCTGGATACCGCCTGCTCGTCCTCTATGGTCGCCTTTCATCAGGCCTGCCAATCGATTCGCAGTGGCGAAACCACAATGGCGCTGGCGGGCGGCATCAGCCTGCACCTGCACCCCTATGGCTTTATCATCTTCTCCAAAGCCAGCATGCTTTCACCCACTGGCCGCTGTCAGGTGTTTGATGAAGCGGGCAACGGCTATGTGCGCTCGGAAGGGGCCGGCATTTTCCTACTCAAGGATTATGACCAGGCCGTCGCCGACGGCGACAACATTATTGCCGTCGTGGCAGGCTCCGCGGTCAACACCGATGGCTATAAATCCGGCCTGACCGTGCCTAACCCCAGCGCCCAAATTGACCTGATGAAGCGCGCCTACCAGCAGGCGGGCATCTCGCCGGATGAAATCGACTACCTGGAAGCCCACGGCACCGGCACCGCCGTTGGCGACCCCATTGAAACCCGCGCGATTGGTGAAGCACTCGGCCAGCAGCGTAAAACGCCGCTGCTGATTGGCTCGGTAAAGAGCAACCTGGGCCACCTGGAAACCGCCTCCGGCGTGGCGGGTTTGGCCAAGGCGCTCTACAGCATTCAGCATCGCGAAGTCCCCGCCACCATCGGCATACGTAAACTCAATCCGCGCATCAAGTTTGATGAGTGGAATATCTCGGTGGTCACCAAGGCACAGCCGCTGAAGAAGCAGGGCCGCCTGGTGATTGGCGTGAACTCCTTCGGTTTTGGCGGTGCCAACGCCCACGTTATTCTGGAAAGCCCGCCCGAGCGGGCAAAACCCGAACCACAAACGCCGGATCAACCGCTACCCCTTCGCCTTAGCGCCCGCAGTGAAGCCGCGCTTAGCCAAAGCGCTGAAGCCCTGGCTAACTTTCTGCGTGAAAACGACTTACGCGAAAACGACGGCGCCAGCTTTTACGATATCGCCTATACGCTGTTCAACCACCGCGACCAGCATAGCCACGGCGCGCTGCTGTACGCCCAAACGGCAGAAGAGGCCGCTGTGCAACTCAGCGAGTTTGCCGCCGGTGAAGCCAACAGCGTTATTACGCTGGAGCGCCTCCCCAAGGCAGTAGGCCCGGTGTTCGTTTACGATGGCAACGGCTGTCAGTGGGAAACCATGGGGCACGACCTGCTCGCCCAATCGCCGATTTTCGCTGAGGCCATTGACCGCGTCGACGCCCTCTTTCAGCAGTACGGTGATTTCTCACTGCGTGCCGAGCTCGAAGGTCGTAATGGTCAAAGTGAGGAGAACCGCTTCGGCTTAACCGAGATCGCCCAGCCGGCGCTGTTTGCCCTGCAAGTGGCATTAACCGAGTGGCTTTACGAACAAGGCATCACACCCACGGCGGTATTTGGCCACAGCGTCGGTGAAGTAGCCGCCGCCTGGGCCAGTGGCGCATTAAGCCTGGAAGATGCGGTGAAAGTGATTTACTACCGCAGCGACTACCAGGGCAAAACCCGTGGCCAAGGCGAAATGACCGCCGTGGCCATGAGCGCCGACGACATCGCCGCGTGGCTCGATAAGCCCGAGTTCAATCAGGTTTGCCTGGCCGGCATTAACAGCCCGAAAGGTATTACGCTAGCAGGCGACAGCCAGCAGCTCGGCGCCCTGGAAGCAGCCCTGAGCGAGCAGGATATCTTTGCCAAGCGTCTCCCCCTGGACTACGCCTTCCACAGCCCGGCGATGGACAGCATTGAAGCCGGGGTTATTGACGCGTTGGCGGACATTACCCCACGGCCCACGCAGATCCCCTACTACTCCACCGTGACCGGCGCGCTAAGTGACGGTCTTGAGTTGGATGCCACCTACTGGTGGAAAAATATTCGTGAGCCGGTGCTGTTTGAAGCCGCCGCCAGCGCGCTGATCGAGCAAGGCCATAACGTATTTGTAGAAATGGGTGCCCACCCCATACTGCGCCGATACCTTAATGAGTCACTCCGCCAGTTGGAGCGCCCGGGGCTGGTGTTTGGCACCATCGAGCGCCATAAGCCGGGCCTTGAGGGTTTGCAGCGCTGCTTAAGTCAAGTGCTGTTAAGCGGTCTTGCTGTGGGCAGCCGCTACTTCCCTGTGGAAGGGCAGCGCGTACCGTTACCCCGCTATGCCTGGCAGCGTAGTCACCACTGGGTACACGGCACCAGTGACAGCCAAGGCCTGCTTTCTCGCTACTACCAGCACCCGCTGCTGGGCTACCCGTTAGCCCAGCACGAACACACCTGGGAGAGCCAACTCGACACCCAGCGTCAGCCCTGGCTGGCTGACCACGTGGTGGGTGAAGGCGCGGTGTTCCCCGGTGCGGGGTTTGTAGAGCTAACGCTAGCGGCGGCGCTGCAGCTAAAAGACTCCCCACTACTGGATATCGAAGAGCTGGAAATCCGCGCCCCGCTGCTGCTGGATGGCCCCCATGGTCGCACCATGCGGTTGGCCTACTTGCCGGAAGATGGCCGCCTGGAGATCCACTCCCGCGAGCCAGCCACCGGGGTTGAGTGGCAGTTGAATGCCGTGGCGCGCACCATGCGTGAAAGCCGTGGCTTTTTACTCAATCGCAAAGCCCCTGCACTGCCCGCCCGTGCACCGGATTACACGCTGGCAGACCATCTGGAGATGGCCGAGCGTATTGGGCTGCACTACGGCCCCGCCTTCCAGGCGATTTCCCAGGGCTGGATTGAAGGCGATGCGGTGATTGGGGAAATCGCCCTTTCGGATGAAGTCCAGGCGCAGCTCAGCACGTTGCACGTGCACCCCGGCATTCTGGATAGCGCTTTCCAGATGTTTATCCCGCTGCTGGCCCAGCACAGCGAGTTTGCTTCCCAGCTTGCCTTTGTGCCGGTGCGCGTGGAGCGCATTCAAGTCAATACCCAGGCAGGCGTGCCGGTTCTCGCCCGCGCCGTGATGGGCAAGCGCGCGCCGCACTCCTTCACCGCTGATTTCGAGCTGTATGATGCCGCCGGAAATGCGGTCGCTGTGTTGAGCAAAACCCGCTTCAAAGCGATTCGTCTCAACCGCGCCCATCACCAGCACTTCAGCTATTTGGACGTGGAACTCACGCCAGCGCCACTGCAGGCAGAGCCGCTGGCGCTGCCCGCCGATGCGCTCGCCCGCCTGGCCGATATCGCCAGCGCTTACGGCGAAAGCACCGGCCAGCGTTACGGCAACGAAGTCGCCCCGCTGCTCGACACCCTCAGCGCAGCCTTCGCCCAGCAGAGCCTCGCTGTCGATAGCGAAGCAACCCAACACTCGCCAGACGTTATCTGGCAACTGCTGGTGCAGGACTACCCCGACTACTTTGCGCCCATTCACTTGGTAGGCCGATTAGGGCTTCACCAACAGGCGCTGCGAAGCGGCACGAGTGACCTGGAAACCCTGGGTATTAGCCACGACCACTTGGCGCGCTTAAACCGTGTGCTGGTAGGTGAAAGCGGCTGGCAGGCACTGGCAGGCAAGTTAGCCGAGCTAATCGATACCCTGATCGCCGAACTCCCAAGTGGACAGCGCTTGCAACTGCTGGAAGCAGGCCCCAGCGCGCCAGCGTTAGGCGAACGCCTGCTGGAACGCAGCGCCCAGGCGCTTTACCACGACCTTACCCACTACCGCGTGATCACCACCCTCGATAGCACGCGCCATCAGGCGGAACAGTTGCAAGAGCGCTTCCCGCTGATGGATATGCAGCATTTAGACCAAAACGAGTTTGCTGCGTTAGCCGCCCCCAGCGACGTTGAAAAAGCCCAATTGGCATTCGTCAGCGTGGATATCACCCACCCGGCCGCAACGCGTCAGTTGATTGAAGCCTTACCTGAACAGCTAGCTCCCGGTGCCCAGGTGATGCTGATCGGCATCGCCCCCAGCCGCTGGCTGGATGATCTGCTGGCCACGCCCGGCATCGATCAAACCGCGCTGGAGCAAGAGGCCCTTATCGGCTGGCTAAACGACCAGGGCTTTATGGTCTCCGAACCGATGGCGCTGGAAGAGAGCGAAAGCGGTGCCTACCTGCTCCACGCTCACTACCCGTTTGATACCGCCACCAGCGCATCAAACACCACTCAGCGGCGCCATTTGGTGGTCGCGGATGACCACAGCGAAGCGCTCGCCGCCAGCCTGGTCGAAGCGCTGCGATCACTAGACGCCCCGGCCCTGCTCAGCCTCAGCCAAGGCACACCCGCCGAGCTGCTTGAACACGCTTTAACCCAGCCAGCGCTCGCCCAACCTGAAATGGGTGAGCATGGAGAGCTACCGCTCAATGTCATCGACCTGCGTGGCCTCGGCGCCAGCAGCACCGAGGCGCAAACCGCACGCTGTGAGCACGCGCTACAGTGGACGCTGGCCCTGGAGCAGCACTCACTCGCCGCCTCCCTGTGGCTGGTCACCAACGGCCTTAGCGCGCTGTGGCAGGCAACACCCGCCTCTGGCCTTAGCGATAGCGAAGCCCTTAGCGATAGCGAAGCCCTTAGCGAGATAGAAGCCCCTGGCGATGCCGCCCTGTGGGGCTTTGGCCGCTCACTGGCCAACGAGGCCGTCGGCCATAGCGTCTACCTGCTGGATGTACCGGCGACGATGAGCGAATCTGCGCTACAGGCCTGGGCGCAGCTGCTGGCTCAACCGGATAGCGAAAACGAAGCGCTGATTGATGATCAGGGCCATCGTTTTGCGACCCGACTGCGCACGCTACCGGCACCCCGCCCGGCAGCAGAGGATCAAGGCAGACCCTCGCACCAAGCGATGACGCTGGGCTTCTCCATGCCTGGACAGTTGCGCCAATTAACCTGGCGCCCGCGTCCGCTACCGGAAGCCGATTCCGATGAGGTGGTCATTCGTGTTAAAGCCACCGGGCTCAACTTCCGCGATGTGATGTACACCCTCGGCCTGCTCTCCGACGAAGCGATCGAGAACGGCTTTGCCGGGCCGACCCTGGGCCTTGAGTTTTCGGGCGTGGTGGAAAGCGTGGGTAGCAACGTCACCCATGTGACGCCAGGGCAAGCCGTGGTGGGCTTCGGGCCCGCCAGCTTCAGCGATAAGGTCATCGCCAGCCAGCACGCGGTGGCACCGCTGCCAGAGGGCATTAGCTTTGCCGCGGCGGCCACGATTCCGACCACCTTCTTCACGGTCTACTACGCGCTCAAGCACCTGGCGCGGGTCGAGCCTGGCGAGAAAGTGCTGATTCACGGCGCCGCTGGCGGTGTAGGCATCGCCGCACTGCAAATTGCCCAGTGGCTGGGGGCGGAAATCTACGCCACGGTAGGCTCCGAAGAGAAGCGCGACTTCCTGCGTTTGATGGGTATCGAGCGGCTTTACGACTCACGCTCGCTCACCTTCGCCGAAGAGATCCTCGAAGATACCCAAGGCGAAGGCGTCGATGTAGTGCTTAACTCACTCGCTGGGGAAGCGATCAACCAGAACCTGCGCGCCCTGCGCCCATTCGGCCGCTTCCTGGAGCTGGGTAAACGCGACTTCTACGAAAACACCCATATAGGCCTGCGCCCGTTCCGCAACAACCTCAGCTACTTCGGTATCGACTCCGACCAGCTAATGAAGGTGCAGCCCGCCCTTACCCAGCGCCTGTTTGGCGAGATGATGGCGCTGTTTAACGACGGCACCCTCAGCCCGCTGCCGTTTACCTCGTTCAGCCACACCCAGGTCATCGACGCCTTCCGCTACATGCAGCAGGCGCGCCAGATCGGCAAGGTCGTGGTGACTTACGAGCAGCCTATCGCGCCGCCGAAAAACGACGTGCTAGGTACCGCAACGATGCAGCTCTCCGCGGATGCCAGCTACCTGGTCACCGGCGGCCTGGGTGGTTTTGGGTTAAGAACCGCCCAATGGCTGGTCGATAAAGGCGCACGGCAGCTGATTCTGCTCAGCCGCAGTGGCCCCGCCAGTGAAGAGGCCCAGGCAGCGATAACGGCGTTTGAACAGCAAGGGGTTACAGTACTTGCCGCCGCCTGCGATATTACCGACCGTGGGGCGCTGGCCGATGTACTTGAGCGCGCCAAGGGTGAACTGGCACCGCTGCGGGGCATCGTGCACGCCGCCACGGTGATCGATGACGGCTTGATCCGCAACCTGGACGCCGAACGCATTCAGAAAGTGCTAGCGCCTAAAATCGACGGTGCCCGCCACCTGGACGCACTCACCCGCGAGGCCGAGCTGGACTTCTTCGTGCTTTACTCGTCGGCCACTACGCTGTTCGGCAACCCTGGCCAGGCCAACTACGTCGCCGCCAACCACTGGCTGGAAGCATTTGCCGCCAGCCGCCGCGCTGCGGGCTTACCGGCCACCTGCGTACGCTGGGGCGCCATTGAAGATGTCGGCTTCCTGGCTCGCAACACCCGTACACGGGATGCACTGCAAGAGCGCCTGGGCGGCTCCGCGCTGCGCTCGGAGGACGCGCTGAAAGTACTCGAACAGATGCTGCTGACCCCAGGGCCAAGCCTGGGCGTGCTGGAACTGGAGTGGAGCGCGCTTGCCCGCTTCTTACCGACGGCTGAAGCACCGCGCTTTAACGAAATTGCCCGCGCCAGCGACGACGATGGCAGCCGGGATGCCGACGACGACATCAGCGCCCTACTGGCCGACCTATCGCCGGAGGAACTGCACAGCACCGTCACCGACCTGCTGCGCGCCGAACTGGCCAGCATCCTGCTGATTGATGAAGAGAAGCTCGATATTCACCGTTCGGTCTACGATATGGGCTTTGACTCCCTGATGGGCGTTGAGCTAATGACCGCTATCGAGAACCGCTTAGGCGTTCAGGTGTCAGTCATGGTGCTCAGTGAAGCATCCACCCTCGACAAGCTGGCGGGCGTACTGATTCAGAAAATGCATCAGCACGACGATGTTGAAGACGCTCCGCAAGATGCGATAGCCTCGCTGGCCGCACAACACGGGGCGGAAGGCTTCACCACTGAGCCTGCGTCTGCCTCTTCATCACCCGCGACTGAGACACCATGACCGCCAAGCGCTCTGAACTGAAACAGCAACTGTTGGAACAAGCACGCAGGCGTACCGCGCCGCGTGCTGCCAGCGCCGCCGCACCGTCATCCAACGGGCAAGGAACTGAACAGCGAACAGTGCCCGAGCGCTTCACGCGCTTTGATGCCCAGCCCGGCTACCAGCAAATTGCCATGATGCGCCAGGCCGCCGACCAGTTAGGCTTGGTCGACCCATTCTTCAAGGTGCACGAAGGCACCGCCGGGGCGACCAGCGTGATCAATGGGCAGACCTGCATCAACTTTGCCAGCTACAACTACCTCGGCTTCTCAGGTGACCCGCGCATCAATCAGGCCGCCTGCGATGCTGTGGCGCGTTACGGCACCTCGGTCTCCGCCAGTCGCGTGGTCTCCGGCGAACGGCCCATTCATCAGGAGTTGGAACAGGCACTGGCCACCGCCTACAACGTTGAAGACGCCGTGGTGTTTGTCAGTGGTCACGCCACCAATGTCTCCACCCTGGGCCACCTGCTGGGCCCCAAGGATTTAGTGCTCCACGACGAGTATATCCACAACAGCTCGCTGGTCGGGGCGCAGCTTTCCGGTGCCAAGCGCATGTCGTTTAGCCATAACGACCCTGCCGCTCTGGAAGCCCTGCTGGCCCGTCATCGGCATCAGTTTGAACGCGTGCTGGTGGTGATCGAAGGGCTCTACAGCATGGACGGCGACATCCCGGAGCTGCCCCGTTTTATCGAGCTCAAGCAGCGCTACCAGTCCTGGCTGATGGTCGATGAAGCTCACTCCTTTGGTGTCATGGGCGACACTGGCCTGGGACTGCGCGAGTATTTTGATATCGACCCGCGTGACGTGGATATCTGGATGGGCACCATGAGTAAAGCCATGGCAGGCTGCGGCGGTTATATCGCCGGCAGCAAGCCACTGGTGGAAACGCTGCGCTACCTGGCTCCCGGCTTTCTCTACAGCGTGGGCATGCCCGCCCAGGTCGCCGCCCCTTCGCTGGCCGCGCTGCAATTGATGCAGCAAGAGCCCGAACGGGTAGAACGCCTGCACGCCATCTCCCGCTACTTCCTCGAGCAGGCCACTGCCCGCGGGTTAGATACCGGCAAAAGCGTCGGCGCCGCGGTCGTACCGGTGATTATTGGCAGCTCCGCGTCGGCGGCCCGGCTCTCCAACGCCCTGTTGGAACAGCACATCAACGTGCAGCCGATTCTGCACCCGGCGGTACCCGAAAAAAGCGCACGGTTACGCTTCTTTCTCTCCTGCGATCACACCCAGGCGCACATTGATCAGACCCTTGATGCGCTCACCACGCTACTGCCATAATTTTGTAACGCTTTCCCAGACGCAAGGATGATGGCATGGATGTTTGCAATGACCAGGAGGGCGCAGCAGCGCCCGCCTGGTACGTTATTCAGTGTAAAGGGGGCGAATCATTTCGCGCTGCCGAGCACCTCGCCAACCAAGGTTTTGAGGTGTTTCATCCTGTCCTGAATAGCCAACGCAAGCGTCAAGGCAAGCTCACTACGGTGACCGAACCACTCTTCCCCTACTACCTGTTTATCTGCCTGGATCAGCTTGTCAGCAACTGGCGGCCAATTCGCTCCACCCGCGGCGTGCTGCGCCTGCTCACCTTTGGCGACAGGCCCGTCTCAGTGCCTTCGCAGCTCGTCGAAACCCTGCGCGCCCAGCCGCACAGCAAGGAAGGCATTCACACCTACTTCAACGCCGGCGAGAAAGTCACCATCACCGACGGCCCCTTCAAAAACCTGGAAGCCATCTTCACCCGCTGTAAAGGCGAAGAGCGCGCCATCGTGCTGCTCAATGTGCTCAACCGGCCCCAGCATCTGGAAATACCGCTCGATACGTTAAGCAAGTCATAGCCCCCACAACCCATAACGATGCGCTACACTAGGCCTTCATAACCCAATCATTCTGCATGGAGGCAAGGGTGGCAACCTATCGACGCGCGCATGTTCCTGGCGGCTGCTACTTTTTTACCGTCGTCACCTACGCACGACAACCACTACTGGCGGATCGTCTTAATATTGATGCCCTAGGACGCGCCTTTCGTAGAGTTCGAGAAGAGCAGCCTTTCGCAATGGATGCGTTCGTACTGCTCCCAGACCACCTCCACTGCCTGTGGAGATTGCCTGAAGGCGACGCCGACTACTCCTCACGCTGGCGGGATATCAAAAAATACGCCTCACAGGAATTCTTCTTTCCACCCGGCACCCATAACGCCTGGCAGCGCGGCTTCTGGGAACACGTCATTCGCGACGAAAACGACTGGCAACGCCATATGGATTACATCCACTACAACCCCGTCAAACACGGCTGGACGAAAGCCCCACGGGACTGGGAGTGGTCAAGCTTTCAACAATGCGTTCAAAAAGGCTGGTACGACCCCGACTGGGGCACACAACAAGCCCCCGATGTCGCCAATATGGATTGGGAATAAAAGTGGAAACGCATTCAAGTGGCTGCACCCGCGGGAGGCGGCGGAACGACGCCCAGTGGCACCGAACCATCATCGCCTACACGGGCCAACCCCGGCACCGCTGCGCGCTGCTCCCACGGGTGCGCTTCGCTTACCACGCGCTACTAAATCTCGCGTGCACATGGAAATGGGGATTCCAGAAGAGTGCTCAACAGCAATCAAAATACCGACAGAAATCCTGATGGAGTTGTTGGAAGCGTACGGCTGTTAAAGAACCATACTTCTTCACAACAACCTATTTTGAAATGACAAATGTTTTTCTTACCATAACTTTAGAACGCTTTGGCAGACCACCTTCTTCTAAATCAGCTTCTTCAAGCAGCGATTCATCATTATGCAGTCTATGTAATTGGCTACTGACAGGAACCCCGACAAAAATCATCAAAAGGCAGGTTATCCCTAAAAACAATCACGGGCCTGAGTTTCCGCTGTTTAGAGTCGGAAAAGTAGAACTCGCACAATACGAGTTCACCTCGACTCACTTCCATACTGCGTCCTCAACTGCACTGCTCCATTCATCTACCAATCCAGCAGAGTGTTCAGAAAATGCTCGTAGATCCGAGCTTTCGGAATCATCTTCCAGCAAGATAACAACACGCGCATGCGTATTAGCAAACGCTTTATACTCATCAGGAATATTGACCACACCATCCTGGATATCGGTTTCAAATTCAATCGCGTACATCGTATCCTCCTAACCCCCTCACATCTTGGTTAATCATTGGACACCCTTTTTACAATAAATTCGAGTATTACCACACCCCGTAGCGCGTGGTAACGAAGAACGCGAGTTCAGCGAGCGTTTGTAGGCACCCGCGGGAGGCGTCGGAACGACGCCCAGTGGCACCGAACCATCATCGCCTACACGGGCCAACCCCGGCACCGCTGCGCGCTGCTTTCGCGGGTGCGCCCGAGGCTTACCACGCGCTACTCAATCTCGCATGCACATGCAGGTGGGGATGCCACCGGAATCGAGCGAGCACCCGTAGCGCGTATATGGACTCCTCCTCGCTTGCAAGCACAAAAGGTCATAGCGGCACGGTCGACTGCTAGCGTATATCCGGTCTCGTAAAAGATGCCTAACGTGTGGGCATCGGACCTTAATGGGCTATTCGCACGCCGGGTACCCGCAGGGTAAACGAGCTTTCATGCTCTACGCGCTACACGGTATGGCCTGGCGTCGGTTCGACCAGTTCGCCATCTCTTGTGGTGTTGCAATCGGGGTGGTGGGAACACTGGTTAAATGTTTCTGACCACGTCGCCCGCTTACGCCGCGGCAGCCAACTCAGGGTTATACGGCACCTCGTAACGCGTGACGGCCACGCCATACGCGCTGTCTTGTTGGCTAGCGCCACAATCGCCACGTTACGATGTTTGCGCACGGCAAGATGCTTGATCCACTGACTAAGCTCTGTCTTCTTGCCTGACGGCAAAACGCAGCACCGCTCGTGCGCCATGTACCAACAGCTTTCGTAGATAACTGTTGCCACGCTTACTAATCCCCAACAGGCGCTCTCGTCCGCCCGTGCTGTGTTGACGCGGGGTCAGCCCTAACGAGGCGGCAAAGTCGCGTCCTCGCTTGTAAATAGCGCCGTCACCCAGCACACCCGATAAGGCACTGGCGGTGATGGGGCCAATGCCGCGCAGGGTCATTAAGCGTTTGGCGACGGGTCAGTGTTGGCGTGCGTTTCAATGGCAGACGTTAATTGCGCAACGCGCTCGTCTAAATAACGGAGGTCATCCGCTGTCGGCCAGAAGGCAGCGAAAGCGGTCACTGAGCCCATTGGTGGCATCCTCCAGCCAAAGAGGCAGCGCCCGCCGTAACTGCTGGATACCGGTGGGTGCAGTAAACCCATACTCACCGACGAGGCCACGGATTTGATTGGCCTTCGCCGTGCGCTGGCTAATCAGCTCTTCACGGATCCGGTGGGTGGCTTGGCAGTCCTGTTGATCAACGTTTTACGGCCACGAAGCGCATCGTAGGACGGCCTAATGCTTCACAAATCGCTTCAGCATCTGCCCGATCATTTTTATTCGTTTTAACGTAAGGCTTCACGAATTGGGCGGCGATCAGCTTGACCTGGTAACCACGCGCTTGAAGTTCACGTGCCCAGTAGTGGGCAGACGCACAGGCTTCCATGCCGATGACAGCCCCTTGGGGCACACGGCGCGAGATAGCTTCCAAACCACTTGGCCCGGAATATTTACCCCGCCATTGAGGCTTCATGCCGGTCAACGCCATGTACGTGGAAAGACAGACTTTTGCGATATCCACACCAACTCGGCTAATGTTCATATGGGCTTCTCCTGACTCTCAAGCTGATAGTTTTCCAACCACCTACCAGTATGGCGCACTGACGCCGGAGTAGGGTGAGGAGGAGTCCATCCCATTGGGTAAGCCTACGGCGCACCCGCGGGAGCAGCGCGCAGCGGTGCCGGGGTTGGCCCATGTAGGCGGTGATGGTTGGTTGCCACAGGGCGTCGTTCCGACGCCTCCCGCGGGTGCCTCATTCGCTCGTGCCTCGCGAGATTCGTTACCACGCGCTGCGATAATCACTCGATTTCGGTGGCGTGATGACGTGCACACTTCCTTGGCATCCCCACCTGCATGTGCACGCGAGATTGAGTAGCGCGTGGTAAGCGAAGCGCACCCGCGGGAGCAGCGCGCAGCGGTGCCGGAGTTTGGCTCGTGTGGGCAGTGTGGGTTGGTTGCCCTTGGGCGTCGTGCCGACGCCTTTCGCGGGTGCCTACGAACGCTCGCTGAGCTCGCGTTCTTCGTTACCCAATGGGATGGACTCCTCCTCACCCTACTCCGGCGTCAGTGCGCCATACTGGTAGGTGGTTGGAAAACTATCAGCTTGAGAGTCAGGAGAAGCCCATATGAACATTAGCCGAGTTGGTGTGGATATCGCAAAGTCTGTCTTTCACGTACATGGCGTTGACCGGCATGAGAAGCCTCAATGGCGGGGTAAATATTCCCGGGCCAAGTGGTTGGAAGCTATCTGCGCCGTGTGCCCCAAGGGGCTGTCATCGGCATGGAAGCCTGTGCGTCTGCCCACTACTGGGCACGTGAACTTCAAGCGCGTGGTTACCAGGTCAAGCTGATCGCCGCCCACCTGTGAAGCCTACGTTAAAACGAATAAAAATGATCGGGCAGATGCTGAAGCGATTTGTGAAGCATTAGGCCGTCCTACGATGCGCTTCGTGGCCGTAAAAACCGTTGATCAACAGGACTGCCAAGCCACCCACCGGATCCGTGAAGAGCTGATTAGCCAGCGCACGGCGAAGGCCAATCAAATCCGTGGCCTCGTCGGTGAGTATGGCTTACTGCACCCACCGGTATCCAGCAGTTGGCTGGCGGGCGCTGCCTCTTTGGCTGGAGGATGCCACCAATGGCTCAGTGACCGCTTTCGCTGCCTTCTGGCCGACTTAGCGGATGACCTCCGTTATTTAGACGAGCGCGTTGCGCAATTAACGTCTGCCATTGAAACGCACGCCAACACTGACCCCGTCGCCAAACGCTTAATGACCCTGCGCGGCATTGGCCCCATCACCGCCAGTGCCTTATCGGGTGTGCTGGGTGACGGCGCTATTTACAAGCGAGGACGCGACTTTGCCGCCTCGTTAGGCTGACCCCGCGTCAACACAGCACGGGCGACGAGAGCGCCTGCTGGGGATTAGTAGCGTGGCAACAGTTATCTACGAAAGCTATGGTACATGGCGCACGAGCGGTGCTGCGTTTTGCCGTCAGGCAAGAAGACGGGCTTAGTCAGTGGATCAAGCATCTTGCCGTGCGCAAACATCGTAACGTGGCGATTGTGGCGCTAGCCAACAAGACAGCGCGTATGGCGGGCCGTCACGCGTTACGAGGTGCCGTATAACCCTGAGTTATTGCCGCGGCGTAAGCAGGCGACGTGGTCAGAAACATTTAACCAGTGTTCTACCACCCCGATTGCAACACCACAGAGAGATGGCGAACTGGTCGAACCGACGCCGGGCCATACCGTGTAGCGCGTAGAGCATGAAAGCTCGTTTACCCTGCGGGTACCCGGCGTGCGAATAGCCCATTAAGGTCCGATGCCCACACGTTAGGCATCTTTTACGAGACCGGATATACGCTAGCAGTCGACCGTGCCGCTATGACCTTTTGTGCTTGCAAGCGAGGAGGAGTCCATATACGCGCTACTCAATCACGCAGGCACATGACGGTGGGGATTCCAAGGGCATGTGCACGTTATGCATATAGAAGGTTGGCAAAACAAAAAACGGTGGCGCTTTGGCTTAATGCCCCCACACCACAAAATAGGGATTGAGCTTTTCGCTGGGGTTGGCGTAGCTAAGCGGGGTGCCTTCCAGGGTTTCTACGCGACCGCCTGCTTCGAGCACTACCGCATGGGCGGCGCCGGTGTCCCATAGGCAGGTGGGCCCCAAGCGGGGGTAGGCATCGGCAAAACCTTCGGCAATGATGCACAGCTTTAACGAACTGCCCATGGGCAGCATGGTGTGCTCACCCAACTTTTCCAGCCAAGCGGCCAAATCAGGACTGGGGTGCGAACGGCTCCCCACTACCCGCCAGGTAACGCCCGCTTTCGGCTTGCCTGCCACGGAAATAGCCTTGCGGCTTCCATCCGCTTCAACCTTAAACGCGCCCAGCCCCCGCGCGGCAACGTAACCCACCTCTAGCGCAGGCGCGGTCACCACGCCGAGCACGGGCTTACCGTTTTCAATCAAAGCAATATTGACGGTGAATTCACCGTTACGCTTGATGAACTCTTTGGTGCCATCAAGCGGGTCGACCAACCAATAGCGGCCCTCTGCATCGGCACCGGAAAACCCCTCAATATCCTCTTCCGAGAGGATCGGAAACTGCACCGGAAGCGCCTTCAGGCCGCGAACAATAACGTTGTGCGCCGCTTTATCAGCCTCGGTTAACGGGCTTTTATCTTCCTTCTCTTCCACGCTGAACTCGCGGGCATAAACGCTCATAATCGCATCGCCCGCTTCACGAGCGATACCTTCAACGGCATCCAGCAGGGCTTGATCAATAACAGACATTGGGTTTGCAGACATAGCTTTTTTCCTTGCATAAAAAAAGCTGCCAAGCAGCGGCCAACCTCGCCACCACCTGACAGCTAGCGCATTCAAATCAACTGATCATTCCGCGTTCGCGCAGTGCCGCAATTACGGCGTCGGCCGCTGCTTCCGCGTCCATTTCGGATGTTTTCAAATGCACATCCGGCGCTTCAGGTGCTTCATAGACAGAATCAATGCCAGTAAAGTTCTTCAGCTCACCACGGCGGGCCTTTTTATACAGGCCTTTCGGATCGCGCGCCTCAACGACATCCAGCGGTGCATCGACAAAAATTTCGATGAACTCACCCGCTTCCAACAAATCCCGCGCCAACTGGCGCTCGCTGCGGAAAGGCGAGATAAACGCCGACATCACAATCAACCCGGCATCCACCATTAACTTGGCGGTTTCCGCCACTCGACGCACATTTTCAACGCGGTCAGCATCGGTAAAGCCTAAATCACGGTTCAAGCCGTGGCGCACATTATCACCATCCAGCAGGTAGGTGTGCTGGCCATGGGCGAAGAGCTTCTTCTCAACCAGGTTAGCAATGGTCGATTTACCGGCCCCGGAAAGCCCGGTGAACCACAGCACGGCTGGCTTCTGGCCTTTTGCCAGCGCACGCGCCTGCTTATCAATATCCACATGTTGCATATGGATATTCTGACTACGCCGTAAGGCGAAGTGGAGCATGCCTGCGCCAACCGTATTGTTGGTCATACGGTCGATCAGAATAAAGCCGCCGGTATCGTGGTTGTCTTTGTAAGCATCAAAGGCAACCGAGCGATTAAGGCTCAAGGTACAAATACCAATACCGTTCAGATCAAGCTGCTTACTCGCCGTGTGCTCCAGGGTATTGACGTTGACCTGATACTTGATATCAGTGACAGTCGCCGACACCGTTTGGGTGCCCAGCTTCATCAAGTAAGGGCGGCCCGGCAGTAGCGGCGCTTCATGCATCCACACCAGCGTGGTTTCAAACTGGTCGGCGGTGTGGGCTGGCTGGTCAACACCGGAAATTACATCGCCGCGGGAGATGTCGATTTCATCTTCCAACAGCAGCGTAATCGACTGACCAGCAACGGCCTCGTCCAAGTCACCATCCAAGGTATAAATCCGCGAGACAGTGCTGGTTTTGCCAGAAGGCTGAACACGGATTTGGTCACCGGGGCGCACAACACCGCTAGCCACCATGCCAGTAAAACCACGGAAATCCAGATTGGGGCGGTTCACCCACTGCACGGGCATACGGAAAGGCGAACGCTGAAGGTGTTCCGCATCCAGCTCAACGGTTTCCAGGTAGCCCAGCAGCGTTGTGCCGTGGTACCACGGCATTTTGGCGCTGTGCTCAATGACGTTGTCGCCCTTCAGCGCCGACATGGGAATGAAGGTGATGTTCTCCAGCCCCAGTTGCTTGGCGAAAGCGCGGTACTCTTCAGCAATCTGATCAAAACGCGCTTTGGAGTAGTCGACCAAATCCATCTTATTAATGGCTACCACCACGTGGCGCATGCCCATTAACGACATTAAAAAGCTATGACGACGGGTTTGGGTCAAAATGCCGTGGCGGGCATCGACCATCAGGATAGCCGCATCAGCCGTGGAAGCCCCGGTTACCATGTTGCGAGTGTACTGCTCGTGCCCTGGGGTATCCGCCACGATAAACTTGCGCTTCTCGGTCGAGAAAAAGCGATACGCCACATCGATGGTAATGCCCTGCTCGCGCTCTGCGGCCAAACCATCTACCAGTAGCGCAAAATCCATCTCGCCGCCCTGGGTACCGTATTTTTTCGAATCAGCTTCAATCGAAGCCAACTGGTCTTCGAACAGCAACTTGGACTCAAATAGCAAGCGGCCAATCAGGGTACTTTTACCGTCGTCGACGCTGCCGCAGGTAATAAAACGCAGCAAGCCCTTATGCTCGTGGGCTTTCAGGTAGCCTTCGATATCGTCAGCAATCAGGTCAGATGAGTGAGACATTAAAAATACCCCTCTTGCTTCTTCTTCTCCATGGATGCCGCGCTATCGCTATCAATCACCCGGCCCTGGCGTTCCGATGTTTTGGTCAATAGCATTTCTTGAATAATGGCAGGTAAGGTATCCGCTTCTGACTCAACCGCACCGGTGAGCGGGTAGCAGCCCAGGGTACGGAAACGTACTTTACGCATCATGGGCACTTCACCCGGCTCTAACGGCATGCGCTCGTCATCGACCATGATAAGCGCGCCATCGCGCTCCACCACCGGTCGTTCGGCCGCATAATAGAGCGGGACAATGGGGATATTTTGCAGATAGATGTACTGCCAGATATCCAGCTCGGTCCAGTTGGAGATGGGAAATACGCGAATCGACTCTTTACCATTCTTACGGGTGTTATAGAGCTTCCAAAGCTCGGGGCGCTGATTTTTCGGATCCCAGCGGTGCTGGGCGGTGCGGAACGAGAAAATACGCTCCTTGGCGCGGGACTTTTCTTCATCACGCCGGGCACCACCGAAAGCCGCATCAAAGCCGTACTTATCCAACGCCTGCTTTAAGCCTTCGGTCTTCATGATGTCGGTATGAATCGCCGACCCGTGGGTAAACGGATTGATATCTTTCTCAACCCCCTCCGGGTTGATATGCACCAGCAGATCCATACCAATATCTTCCGCCATATTGTCGCGGAACTCATACATGGCGCGGAACTTCCAGCGGGTATCGACGTGCAGCAGCGGGAACGGCGGCGGCGAAGGTGCAAAGGCTTTACGAGCCAGGTGCAGCATGACCGCGGAATCCTTACCAACGGAATAAAGCATTACCGGGTTTTCAGTCTCGGCAACCACTTCGCGCATGATCTGAATGCTTTCCGCTTCCAGTCGCTGTAAATGGGTGAGTGATGTCATCATCTGTCCCAACAATTGTGTGAAAAAACGTAGCGTGAAAAAAATTTGCTCTCAAGTGCTAGGAAGCCAAGCCCATATCGGCCGGTACCGGCACTAACCAAAACATCGTTTGTTGCGCCAACCAAGCCGTTACTGGCGGGCTGGCTGAAAACCAAGCGCCATGAAATACCAAGGCGACTGGCGTCTTACTTTCTTCACTCTTGCCTATGAGCGCCTGCATAGCGGCCAGATAGTCATCGGCCAAGGGTGGGCGCTTAAAACAGCGCATCCACAACCGGCCACGCGGGCCATGCAAATAGAGCTGATAAACCGGACGCTGTGGATGCGCCACCCTCCGCACTCCGCCCTGCCAACGCTGGTCAGCGTCTTTCAAACTGTCAAACAGCGGCGCTACGGCCTGCCGATACCACCGCCCCCGCTGGGAGCGCTGCTTAGCCAATGCGCTTAACGGCCAAGGCTCATGCTTCAAGCCTTGGTTTTCCCACCAGTGCTCAATGCCACGCTGAGTCAACTCGACGCCATGCGCATCGCGTAAATAATCCGCAAGATCTGCGCTGCTCCAGCCTGGCTGTTGAGCGGGTGGCTGTTCATATAGCGCCTCCCACAACCGCTGCTGAATAGCGGCATCGAGCACATTGGCCTGTCCTTTTAAACGGCCACGGGGGCGCACTGGCACTGCCGCCCAGCCACCCTCACGGAACGCCTTCCAGGCCGCAGAAACGGTCGGAGCAGAAAGCCCGGTTTGCTGGCTTGCCAATGCAACAGTCAAGCCATCCAAACGGAGCTTTACGGCTTGCATACGGCGTTCATTGAGTCTTTCAGGCGATAAATGTTTAATACTCAAAATTAAAGCTAACCACCTGTATTAAATATATTTTTCAAGAAGTTTCGTATCGAAAACCGGCAATCATTAGACACCATCATAAAAGCCTGCGTAAAATCCAGCAAGTGAACCATGAAGTTAACGTTTTTAAGGACCCACCATGACCCCCTGGGCCGTTCTGCTTTCTATTACGATTTTATTGGCACTGTTAATCAGCGGGCGCGTAAAACCCGCCATCGCCTTTGTCACCCTAGCCGCCGTTTTTTTGCTACTCGGGTTTGTGGACACCGCCAACCTGCTCACCCAATACACCAACCCAGCGCTCGCCACGCTTTTGCTCTTGCTGCTGGTATCGCTAGCGCTTGAACGCTCGCCGCTGCTGGACTGGCTATCTCGCCATTTGTTAAAGGGCCACCCGCGGCTTGCGACGGCACGCTTAATGGGCAGTACGGCGGTACTTTCCGCTTTTTTGAATAACACTGCCGTGGTAGCTGCCTTTCTTGGCGCTATTTCGCGCCAGCAGCGTATCGCGCCATCCCGGCTATTAATCCCGCTCTCTTACGCCTCCATCCTGGGCGGTATTACCACTCTGGTAGGCACGTCCACCAACCTGGTGGTGAACTCGTTTAACTTAAGCGCCAGTGGTAGCGAGCTGGGCATGTTCCAGTTCAGCTTAGTGGGTATTCCCGTGGCGCTGGTGACCCTCAGCGTTCTAATGTGGCGCGCAAACACTCTGCCGCACCACCAACTCGAAGACACCAGCGAAAAGCTCTCCTACTTTCTGGCTGCAGACCTGGAGCCCGACTCGCCGATGATCGGCAAAACCATCGAAGAGAACGGCCTGCGCAGCCTGGAAGGGCTCTACTTGCTGGAAATAGAGCGTAAAGGACGGCTGATTAGCCCCGTCGCGCCGGATGAGCAACTGATGGCCAATGACACCCTGGTTTTCACGGGTGAAGTCGGCAAGGTACAAGCCCTGCAGCGTTTTCCCGGGCTGCAGCTGTTTGGCCATCAAGCCGATAACCTGTTAGCGACGAACTTGGTAGAGGTGGTGATTTCCCACGAATCCGAGCTTTCAGGTAAAACCCTGCAGGATGTGGATTTTCGCAGTATGTTCAGTGCCGGGGTGGTGGGTATACGACGGGGAGAAAAACGTTTGGAGGGGCAGTTGGGGAAAATCCCGCTGCGCGTGGGGGACTGTTTGCTGTTAGCGGTAAGCGCTGATTTCCGGCAGCACCGCAACCTAGACCGCAACTTCCACTTACTGAGCGGCAGTTTCACTCGGCCGCAGTTGAGCAACAAGGAAAGCCTGTTCACCGTAGGCGGGTTTGCAGTAGTGATCGCCCTGGCCACCGCTAACCTGCTCCCCCTGTTCCATGGGCTGCTGATACTGCTGGGGGGGTTGCTGCTGCTGAAAGTGATCAGCCTGGCGGAGCTGCGCCGCCGCTTCCCCTTTGAGCTATGGCTGATTATTGGTTCAGCGTTAGCGATTGCCCAAGCGTTGGAAAACTCAGGGGCGGCAGGCTTGTTAGCCAGCGGCATGCAGGGGCTGTTCAGCGGCTACGGTATCTATGCCGCATTTGTGGGTTGTTACCTACTAACGCTGTTACTCACAGAAACCGTGACCAACAATGCCGCTGCCGCATTGGCCTTTCCCGTTGCCTGGAGCACCGCCCACGCCTTTGGTGCCGACCCACTGCCGTTTGTCATGGCCGTAGCGTATGGCGCCAGCGCCTGCTTTTTAATCCCGTTTGGTTACCAAACTCACCTAATGGTCTATTCGCCCGGCCGCTACCGCATCACGGATTTCTTAAAGATTGGCTTGCCGGTCAGCGTGACTTATTCAGCAGCGGTACTGCTGATTACGCCACTGGTGTTTCCTTTTTAGGTGAAGGGTGAAGGGTGAAGGGTGAAGGGTGAGGGGTGAATCGTGAATCGTGAATCGTGAATCGTGAATCGTGAATCGTGAATCGTGAATCGTGAATCGTGAATCGCCAGGAGTATAGGTCTCGTAGCGCGTGGTAACGAGAAAGCGAGTTCAGCGAGCGTTCGTAGGCACCCGCGGGAGGCGGCGGAACGACGCCCTGTGGCAACCAACCATCATCGCCTACACGAACCTAACCCCGGCACCGCTGCGCGCTGCTCCCGCGGGTGCGCCGTAGGCTTACCACGCGCTACTCAATCTCGCGTGCACATGACGGTGGGGATTCCAAGGGTGTGTGCACACCATCACGCAGGCACATGCAGGTGGGGATGCCAAGGGTGTGTGCACATCATCACGCCACCGAAATCGAGTGGGTGCACCTGTAGCGCGTGGTAACGAAGAGCGCGAGTTCAGCGAGCGTTCGTAGGCACCCGCGGGAGGCGGCGGGACGACGCCCACTGGCAACCAACCTACACTGCCCACACGAACCTAACCCCGGCACCGCTGCGCGCTGCTCCCGCGGGTGCGCCGTAGGCTTACCCAATGGGATGGACTCCTCCTCACCCTACTCCGGCGTCAGTGCGCCATACTGGTAGGTGGTTGGAAAACTATCAGCTTGAGAGTCAGGAGAAGCCCATATGAACATTAGCCGAGTTGGTGTGGATATCGCAAAGTCTGTCTTTCACGTACATGGCGTTGACCGGCATGAGAAGCCTCAATGGCGGGGTAAATATTCCCGGGCCAAGTGGTTGGAAGCTATCTCGCGCCGTGTGCCCCAAGGGGCTGTCATCGGCATGGAAGCCTGTGCGTCTGCCCACTACTGGGCACGTGAACTTCAAGCGCGTGGTTACCAGGTCAAGCTGATCGCCGCCCAATTCGTGAAGCCTTACGTTAAAACGAATAAAAATGATCGGGCAGATGCTGAAGCGATTTGTGAAGCATTAGGCCGTCCTACGATGCGCTTCGTGGCCGTAAAAACCGTTGATCAACAGGACTGCCAAGCCACCCACCGGATCCGTGAAGAGCTGATTAGCCAGCGCACGGCGAAGGCCAATCAAATCCGTGGCCTCGTCGGTGAGTATGGGTTTACTGCACCCACCGGTATCCAGCAGTTACGGCGGGCGCTGCCTCTTTGGCTGGAGGATGCCACCAATGGGCTCAGTGACCGCTTTCGCTGCCTTCTGGCCGACTTAGCGGATGACCTCCGTTATTTAGACGAGCGCGTTGCGCAATTAACGTCTGCCATTGAAACGCACGCCAACACTGACCCCGTCGCCAAACGCTTAATGACCCTGCGCGGCATTGGCCCCATCACCGCCAGTGCCTTATCGGGTGTGCTGGGTGACGGCGCTATTTACAAGCGAGGACGCGACTTTGCCGCCTCGTTAGGGCTGACCCCGCGTCAACACAGCACGGGCGGACGAGAGCGCCTGTTGGGGATTAGTAAGCGTGGCAACAGTTATCTACGAAAGCTGTTGGTACATGGCGCACGAGCGGTGCTGCGTTTTGCCGTCAGGCAAGAAGACGGGCTTAGTCAGTGGATCAAGCATCTTGCCGTGCGCAAACATCGTAACGTGGCGATTGTGGCGCTAGCCAACAAGACAGCGCGTATGGCGTGGGCCGTCACGCGTTACGAGGTGCCGTATAACCCTGAGTTGGCTGCCGCGGCGTAAGCAGGCGACGTGGTCAGAAACATTTAACCAGTGTTCCCACCACCCCGATTGCAACACCACAAGAGAGATGGCGAACTGGTCGAACCGACGCCGGGCCATACCGTGTAGCGCGTAGAGCATGAAAGCTCGTTTACCCTGCGGGTACCCGGCGTGCGAATAGCCCATTAAGGTCCGATGCCCACACGTTAGGCATCTTTTACGAGACCGGATATACGCTAGCAGTCGACCGTGCCGCTATGACCTTTTGTGCTTGCAAGCGAGGAGGAGTCCATATACGCGCTACTCAATCTCGCGTGCACATGACGGTGGGGATTCCAAGGGTGTGTGCACACCATCACGCAGGCACATGCAGGTGGGGATGCCAAGGGAGTGTGCACGTCATCACACCACCGAAATCGAGTGGGTGCACCCGTAGCGCGTGGTAACGAAGAGCGCGAGTTCAGCGAGCGTTCGTAGGCACCCGCGGGAGGCGGCGGAACGACGCCCACTGGCAACCAACCTACACTGCCCACACGAACCTAACCCCGGCACCGCTTCGCGCTGCTCCCGCGGGTGCGCCGTAGGCTTACCACGCGCTACTCAATCTCGCGTGCACATGACGGTGGGATGCCAAGGGTGTGTGCACACCATCACGCAGGCACATGCAGGTGGGGATGCCAAGGGTGTGTGCACGCCATCACATCACCGAAATCGAGTGGGTGCACCCGTAGCGCGTGGTAACGAAGAGCGCGAGTTCAACGAGCGTTCGTAGGCACCCGCGGGAGGCGGCGGAACGACGCCCCGTGGCACTCAACCAACTCCGCCTGCACGAGCCAACCCCGGCACCGCTGCGCGCTGCTCCCGCGGGTGCGCCGTAGGCTTACCACGCGCTACTCAATCTCACGTGCACATGACGGTGGGGATTCCAAGGGAGTGTGCACACCATCACGCAGGCACATGCAGGTGGGGATGCCAAGGGAGTGTGCACGCCATCACATCACCGAAATCGAGTGGGTGCACCCGTAGCGCGTGGTAACGAAGAGCGCGAGTTCAGCGAGCGTTCGTAGGCACCCGCGGGAGGCGGCGGAACGACGCCCAACGGCAAGGAATCCAGACACCACCGTGCGCCACTACCCCTTCAACACCCCTGCCAATAGCCCCTTGGCATTCTCAATCAGTTCATCCAGATGCTGTTCGCCTTTGAAACTCTCGGCATACACCTTGTAAAGCGATTCTGTGCCGCTTGGGCGGGCAGCGAACCAACCGTTGTCGGTGGTGACTTTTATGCCACCGATAGCAGCACCATTGCCGGGTGCGGCGACCAGCACGGCAGTGATCGCATCACCTGCCAGGGTTTTCTCGGTGACGCTCTCAGCACTGAGATTTTTAAACGCCGCTTTCTCTTCCGGTGAACAAGCGGTATCAACACGCTTATAGAAAGGCTCGCCAAAACGTTCAGTGAGCGTGCGGTAATACTCGCTAGGCGTTTTGCCGGTGACCGCCATAATCTCTGCCGCCAACAAACACAGCACAATGCCGTCTTTATCGGTGGACCACGCCTTACCGTCGCGGGTCAGCAAACTAGCGCCGGCGCTCTCTTCACCGCCAAAGGCCAACCAGCCTTCATGCAGGCCATCGACAAACCACTTAAAGCCTACCGGCACTTCATAAAGCTCACGCTGGTGCGAGGCCACGACCCGGTCAATCATGGAAGACGAGACTAACGTCTTCCCCACCTTCAGCTCAGCCGACCACTCTGGGCGGTGGGTCATCAGGTAGTCGATGCACACTGCTAAAAAATGATTGGGATTCATCAAGCCGTTGGCATCGACAATACCGTGGCGATCGGCATCAGGGTCATTGCCAAAGGCGATATCGAAACGGTCTTTAATATTAAGCAGATTGGCCATCGCCGCAGAGCTTGAGCAGTCCATACGGATTTTGCCATCGTGATCTGGCGGCATAAACGCAAACTCAGGGTCAACCGCGGTGTTTACCACATCAAGGTTCAAGCTATAGTGCGCCGCGACCGCCTGCCATACCGGTAGAGCGGTGCCGCCCATGGGATCAGCACCTAGCCTCAGGTTCGCCTTCTGAATAGCGGCAATATCAATTACGTTGCCTAGCTGCGACACGTAGTGCGCCGTGTAATCGTACTCTTGCGCGTGTGCAATCGCCTCTTCAACCGGAACAAGGGGTACATCTTCTAACTGTCGCAGTAGGTAAGCATTGGCGCGCAACTCGATCCAACCGGTCGCGTCGGTATCCGCAGGGCCGCCATGATGCGGATTGTATTTAATACCGCCGTCTTCAGGAGGATTATGCGAAGGCGTAATGATTAAACCATCTGCCAGGGCCGCATCAGGTACAGCCTGACCGTCAGGGCAGTTATGCTGCAAAATCGCGCGGCTGACCAGTGGCGTCGCGGTGAAGCCGTGATCTTTCTCGACAAATACCGGCACCTTGTTGGCAGCCAATACCTGCAGTGCACACTCCCAGGCAGGACGAGAAAGTGCGTGGGTATCAAAACCTAAAAACAGCGGGCCTTTATAGCCTGCTTCAAGGCGGTAATCGACAACGGCCTGTGTAATAGCGAAGATATGAGATGCATTAAATGTACGCTCAGTTGCCCTGCCGCGATGGCCAGAAGTGCCAAACGAAACCCGCTCGCTGACAACCGAGGCACTTGGCTTTTCTTGATAAAAAGCGTTAACAATAGATTCCATGATTCTCTCCCTGCTCATGTTACTGCGACAAAGCATCGCTGCGTTGTAGCCAGAACTGCACGGTGGCTTCTACACCACCTACCCTTTTTGCATCAACAGCGGCTTGTTTAGCCATCCGCGCAGCGGCTTCGGGGTTTTCTAATAAATGCTCTAAAGCGCTTCGCCATTCAATGGGCGTATCATTGACCAGTAAACCGTTTTCGCCGTGGCGTACCACCTCTGTATAGGGGTAACGGTTTGAATAAATGCCCACCCCGCCCATGGCGGCAATATCTAAAAACTTTATAAATGATTTGCCACGATTGAACGGGGTATCTAACAGCGGAGCCAAGCCTATATGGCAGCGGCGCTCTCGCTGATAGACCTTAAACGACTCCCACGGCAAAGGGGAAGGCGCTTGTACGCGTGGCAGTGCGATGAGGTTTTCTGGGGTATGCTGCCCCAGCATTATCTCTACCTGGGTATCCATACGCTGCGACTGCATTTGCTGTATGGCGGGGGCAATATGTTGGAGGTCTGTTAAATGCGCCCGCGTACCGTAAAAGCCAATATTCCAATTAGCGGAGGAAGATAGCGGTATTGCGAAATGCTCAAAGGATGGGAGAGGCGCAGTAAGGGGCGGCGTGAGCACTTGAACATTGGCGTGATCACTCAAAAAGCAGCGGGCCAACTGCTCACTAGAAGCCACCACCTCATTAGCCAACGCCAGCAGCCGAGGCTGGTTTTTAGCGATACGCGCCATCCGCTTTCGGTAGGCGGCAGGTAATGTGGGGTCATTGGCTGCCGCCGTAATATCATCATCAATTAAATAAGCGATATAGCCAAAGGCGTTGCGATGACGCTTCAACCAACGCAGCCAGCTTAGCGGCAGCGAGCGGCAAAGCAGCAGATTGGCGCCTGCATAGCGTTTAAGCAGAGCGCGGCCATGCAACTCGCTAGCCCCAAAGAAACGAGAAACGGCTACCCGCTCAACCGCAATTCCCCGCAGGCGCAACTCAGGCGCCGCAGACGCCAGGAAATAAATATCCTCGGTAGGCCGCGCGCCATCGCTAAGAACAACCCAACCAACCTCACCACTCACGACAAATCCCTTTTAACGATGGTTCTGTTCCTGGCTTAACAACCCCGGCACCGCTTCGCGCTACTTTCGCGCCGGGCCGCCGCTGCGGGTGCGCCGTAGGCTTACCACGCGCTATTCAATCACGCGTGCACTTGAATATGGGGATTCCAAGGGGGTGTGCACGTAATCACACCATCGAAATCGAGTGAGTGCACATACCGTAGCGCGTGGTAACGAATCTCGCGAGGCACGAGCGTATGAGGCACCCGCGGGAGGCGGCGCCAGCCGCCCAATGGCACTCAACCAGCCCCGGCACCGCTGCGCGCAGTGGCAGGGTTATTGGCTTGTATGAGAGCGCCGTTTGAACTGTTCATACAACGTATAGATACGGTCACGCAGCAAGGCTGCTTCTTTCGAATGCATAAAGTGAGCAACGTCCAAACACTGGAACAGATAGGTGAACACCAAGGTACCCAGCTGCTGATCCACTCTTTTTAAAGCCAACGGTTCTACTTCACCCCAGGGTAGCCCCCGCAACAAAAGCGCAGCATCGAACCCTAACGGCAAATACGCCCATCGATCCCAGTCAACAAGCGCCACCTGCTGGCGCGGAGCATCAATGAGAACGTTATTACGATGCAGATCTCCGTGCGACAAGACGCGTGGCAAGCGTGCGGTAACCCGCATCAAAAAGATAAAAAAGGACAATTCAAGCTTGCTACCCCCACCTCGTAATGCCTGAAAGAACACCGATGGGAATAATCTATGCAATAAGCTTTTAAAACGGCTTGAATGGCGCTTTAAAACGCTGCGCCTTTCTTCACCAGCTTGCTGAAGCGTAAGAAGCTGCGCCATGACTAAAGGCACCCAAGCTTCCCAGCCTCTGCCCACCTTATCCAGTGTAATACCTGGCTGAAAAGCAAATATCTGTATCACATGCCTGTCTTGAGAGATCGCATCCAATAAAGGCGGTGCGGCTATCCGGCTAGGCGTTATCACCTTGTCATAAAGCTGCTTCACGTTTGAATGTGCCGTCGGCTCCACATCAAAACGCGCCATGACAGGCGCCTGGTTAGCAACATTAAGCACAGCGCCAGCCATTTGCCGCTCTGCCGACAACCCAAACAAGGGTTTAAACCTCTCTACCGACAACTGATCAGGGAGCCTAGCAAGTGCTTTATACTCTGCGTGGTGATGAGAGATAGCCATAGGTAGCCAATCGCTTTGTTCGGGGTGCTTATAGAGCCATGGGCTATTCCGTAATGACACCCCTTTGTCCGTTACAACCCGGACGATATCCCCGTGCTTCAGCGCCAACTGGCCACGAAAACCCACGTTGCCGCTCAACGAATGCCCAGCCTTTTTCACATCCGCTCGCTGGCGGTCACAAAGCAGACGACAACGTGCTCGTCCATTGACCAAAACAGTCACGTACGGCGCCAAGCTCCAGCCACTAATCGCATCCTCACTGACTTGATCGACAAAACCGGGTACGGTCGGCTTTTTTATTGCTTTTAGCATAAACGTATTACTTGAATATCCAGTGAAGTTAGTCCTTTAGTGCAGCACAGTTTCTGATAAGCACCTATTTTTAGGAGCGCCTTCAGTTTTGTATCTAGATATTCAAGCGTTTATCGCAACGAAAAATCCTCATGTACAAGGGTAAGGTTGGGGTTATAGGCAGGATCGCAATCTAACCGCTCGCCCCATGTAGCCCGCATATACGTGACTTCTTTGGAGGCACGCGAACGCTTCTTCGAATTATCATCCGCACCCCGAGAAATAGACTCATGGTGGTAAAGCTCAGCGTAGGGCGTCCACAGGTTACGGTACCCGGCTTCACGCACTTTCAAACAAAAATCGACATCGTTAAAGGCAACGGTCAGCTCGTTTTCATTTAGCCCGTTCACCTGCTCGAAGACAGACTTGCGCACCAACAAACAGGCAGCGGTAACCGCCGACATATTCTGAACCAAATGCAAACGCGTGAAATAGCCACTTGCATTACGGGTAAAGTATTTGTGTGCATGGCCCGCCACCCCACCAATACCCAGAATTACCCCTGCGTGTTGAATCGTATCATTGGGGTAATACAGCTTAGCCCCTACACAGCCAATTTCAGGGCGGCAAACTTGGCTGACCATCTCCCCCAACCATTCAGGGTTGATCGGCTCAATATCGTTATTTACTAAGCCAATAATTTCGCCCTTAGCATGTTGGGCACCGAAATTATTGATAGCGGAGTAGTTAAACGGCTCTGACCAGAGCAATACACGCACCCTCTCATCGCGCTTTGCCACGGCTTCCATATACGCCAGGGTTTCAGAGCACGTGCTGCCATTATCCAGAATCAACAGTTCAAAATTTTGGTAGTCCGTACGATCTAAAATCGCATCAACGCAAGGCTTTAAAATCTCTACCCGATCCCGGGTAGGAATCAATAAGCTAACCAATGGCGCCGCGGCAGGAATGGGCCAGCATACGCGATACGTGTTGGGGTAATGGCCATGCTCAACCATTGCCCCCCGGTGATGCTTCTCTACATGGCTAGCCACCGCCTTAAGGCCCGCCTCAGCGGTGTAGTCTTTTTGGGTACTGTTCATCGCTGTGGAGCCTTTCGTAGCGCGCCAGTGATAAAGCACCTTGGGAATATGAACAATACGGTCTGCGGAGATTTCCGCCGTTACCCGGAGCACCAAGTCGTGATCCTGGCTGCCCTCATACCCCTCACGAAAGCCCCCCACCTGGCGCACCAGCTCAGTACGATATACACCCAAGTGGGAGATATAGTTTTGCCCCAATAGCAGGTCAGGATTCCAGGCAGGCTTGAAGTGAGGATCAAACCGCTCACCGCGATCATTTAGCTTATCTTCATCACTATACAGCAGCGCCGCATTAGGCTTTTCCTGTAGCGCAACGACCACTTGATACAAGGCATCTTCATTGAGAGTGTCGTCGTGATCAAGCAGCGCTGTAAACTCACCCTTTGCGATTTCCAACGCACTGTTACTGGCCGCACAAATATGCCCGTTACGCTCTCGCATCACCACTTCAATGCGAGGGTCTAACTCGGCATAACGGTTTAAAACCTTATGCACCCGAGGGTCGGTAGAGGCGTCGTCTGCCAGGCAGAGCTGCCAATGGGGGTACGACTGCGCTACCACTGAATCAATACAGGCACTTAATAACTCAGGTGCTGGATTATAAACAGGCACAACAATCGAAATCAGCGGTTGGTATTCCGCCTGCGTTAAAAATTGCCGAACCTCCTCTCTGCTTGGCAATACCTGATTGTCCAACCACTCTTGATAACTCTTGCCGGCACTCATGCGCTCAAACGTGGCGTTATATTGCGCCATGGCCAGGGTACGCCAGTGAACTCCCTTCTCATGAGCCTGCTGCTTTAACGAGGGAACTACTTCTCTTTTCTCCCGCCCCCGCCAACGGTGGTGCATCCGCGTTAAGCGTTGTGCCAAGCGGTCATGGGCGAACCAAGGGGTTAACCACACAAAGCGCAGGTGACGAATGGTGAACAGCCCTTCTGACTCGAGCGGATCAAAGCGAATTGCCTTCACACCCCAGGGCATCCAGAACAGGCGCTTTGTGATACGGCCAAGCTTTAAGGGCAAGTAAACACTCGACTCCTCCTCAAAACCGTTGCCTAAATCAAAGTATAGCTTAACCGCTGCACTGGGCTGGTTGTGGGCAATATCCGCCTCAAGCATTTGCCAACCGGGAAGCGGCAGCGCCTCAGTTTGCTCAAACTGAGGGTCGATATCAGATGCCAGCCACTCAAAACTACCGCCCTCTTCACCGACTAAAGGGCGCAGGCCACTTTTTGGCTTAACGCGTAAATTTCGTACAAACAAGTTCACTCGACCTTTATCCATGTGTAATTAAACGTAAGCCATGCACAGAAAAACTTTCCTTCACCAACATACACGACTAAACCGTGTAGCGGCCGATGACCTGTCCAGTGCTTGCTACCACGCACTCGACGCTGTCGTTCTTTTTTAAAGGTTTAGAAAACTTATGATGGAAGCCAACATACCCTTTGCGGGGCAGTGACAACTGCAGCATGCCGGGGCGAATCTCCTTGGCAAAGGTTCGCACCTCCTCATGGCCATTCACATAAATGGCGACTTCGACAGGTTCTTCCGTATCAGCATACCAGGCCCAACCACGCACCATACCAGGTTTGCTATCCTGCAATGCTGCGTGTGTGTAGGGTTTTCCTTCATCAAATAGCTGGGTACGCTGCTGAAATAATTTTTCCGCATGTTCATAAAAGCGCAAGTCGTCAGCATTCAAATCCCTGATTTCAGCCAGCGTTTCATCGTCTAACTCATAGGAAGCCTGTTGATCGCTGCGGCCTTGATTGAGCTGTACCGACTTAACTGCCAACCCATAGCGTGAGTTTATTTCTACCAGGCTGCGCTCGTACGCTTCGGTTAAGCCAATAAAGCCCAGTGCCTCAAGCGGCACACGGTTCAGCATGCGTGACTGTCGATTAATCGCATGGCTTTGGGTATAAAAAGTACGCAAATCTTTCTTATAAGAATTATTTCGCACATGGTGGTGATATTCCGACACCACACGCTGAACAGGGTCGCGCACGAAAGCGACGGTATTGGTAACGCCTAATAAATGAACATACTTGATAGCAGGGACATGCCCACTCAAAAATAGCTTACCTGAAGCGGAAAGTTGGGAATCCAGCCCCACATAATCGTCTTTTTGATACACCCACTCCTTGACCAGCTCGGAGGTTTCCTTCATATCCGGGTAGTAGTCATAAAGGACTTTATCTTCGCCAAAATAGGCTTCACACGCCTTACGAAAGCTTGTGCCTGCCGTTTTAGGTATGTGCACAAAAAAACAGCTGACATAGTAGTACCTTAAGAAAACAATTTAACAATCAAACGTGACAAAACGGCCTCGCTAGGCAAGAGCGGTGCGCCCCTGAGTAGCTTATTACCCGTACTGCTTTGTTACCTGCACATACAGTTAACCGCACTCCATCGCTTGCACATGGGTACACTGACGCCAAACAGCGTAAAAAATTCCTTTATCTAACCGCCTCTAATGAAATCCTAATTTTAAATTATTTTTTGCATACTACTATCAGCAGCGGTCGTTTAAAGGGGGCTTGATAGCGGGTTTATAGTGGAAACACTTTACGACCTTCATTTCTACCGAAAAGTGAATAGTGGACAAGCGGATTCATCTGATTCTGATACACATCGGGGGATTCAAGGTAATACGCTACTGAGTTGAACAGCGGGCCTGGGTGTCGGCCTTCAAAGCCACCAAACAGAAGGTAATGCATGGCCGGATCTTCAGCATAACCGCTGTCTTTGATGTCTGGATAAGTTTCCAGATACCACTGGGCATCAAAAAACTCAGAATCACGTACCGTTTGAATATGGCCTACTAAACGCTCGCGCTCTTCCGATAATACTTTTAGCGGCACAAAACCTGCCAAACGCTGCTCGGGGTACGGCTCTTCACTAATTAACGCGTCTTTAAAAGCCTGTTCGTTTGAACTATCACCCGCAGTGCTCTGTACCGAAGGCCCATCTTGAGCTGTCTGGCCCGTCATTTTACCCTCTAGCGCCTCTAAGGTCTGCCGTAGCTTCCCCATTGACTCAGCTAAAGAGCCTTGGCGCGCCTGTAGCTCGGCCAGTGCTTGCTCATCTCTTTCCAACTGTGCTTTACAGCTTTCAACTTGTTGTTTTAAAAAAGCAATATGCTCAGACATTTAAGTGCCCTTCTCTAGTATATCGAAAGTAGAAATGTGTCTATTCAGGTATCAGGTTGATCGAAGTACTTTCAATCGCAGTACTTTCAATCGAAGTACTTGCAAAATAGAGTTTTTGATACTTCGCCGCCATATGACGCGTGGTGCCCGTTTCTTGCATTTGACGTTGCACCTCGGGTATTAGCAGCAGCTTTTCTTGCAGCTGGGACACCACCAAATCATACAATCTATTTGAGTGCTGCAGCGTATGCATATCAACCACCCATCCCGCGCCGGAGACTGCAACACGGTCTTGCAGAGTGGGAAAATCACTGACGAGAACTGGCAAGCCGAGCGCCCAGAGCTCTGTTAGCGTATGGCTCCAGGTCTCGTTCCAGATCGAAATCACCGCACCTGCATGGGGGTTAATATCAGCGACTAGTGCGGCAAGTTCATCGCGCTGGTAACTACCATGAAGAGTAATGCCAGGCTGCTCAGCAAGCTCGGTATCTCCCAATATATGGAAATGCAGTGATTGGCCTCTATCCTGATCCGCTAGCTGTTGAATTAGCTGGCTGCCTTTTGCCTCATTAATATGGCCTAACACTAAAATTCTGAGGGCTTCGCCCTGCTGGTAAGGCGCTGCCAATTGATAAAAACGCGAAAAATCCCGGCCGTGAGGAATGATATGGAAATTCTCAGCCGGTAACTTTAAAAGCGGCAGTAGCGTCTCTTTCACACTGGCATGGGTTGTCACAAATTGATCACAGTAAGGGACTACTTTTTCAACAAACTGCTCTCGCCAATGGTACACCCAGTGATGTTTCAAGGCAGGCAACACCGGCTGCTGGCCAGCCGCCTGCCATAGCTCCGGTTGGCAAGTGCCCTTAGTGTTAGTGCACTGCCCGGCACAATAAACGTTATTTTCATCAAGTAGCTTCACGGTGGGGCAAGCCGCGTAAAAATCGTGAAACGACTTAATTACTCTCACACCCTCGACTTGCGCCAGGCGTGGTAAATTGAGTGAGTGCCACGCCAGATGGCGGATATGCATAACCGCAAAATCATACGCTGCCAACCAGCGCTGAATTACTCGGTCGTACTCATGCGACACGTGAGTCAATGGCTCTACAGGCTCTGAAAGCATGTGTTGATGAACGAGGGTATCAGGGCCAAACGCCGCCACACGATAAAGCCGCATTGTTTGCGAATCACAATGAAGCAGCCAAGGCTCAATGTTTGAACCTAGCGCACGCATTAAATCACGATTAGTTTGTGGGGTTCCTCCGGTTAAGGTAGAAATAACAAACAACACACGAGGAACAACAGGGTCGTGCTGCTCAACCGCAGACAACGCCTTTCGGGCTAAGTACCTTGCTGCCAAAATACTCGGGCTTTGCGAAAATACCGAAATCGCCAGGGAATAATCAGGATAGCGTTGATCAATCACCGCACGCCCAGCATCCATCAAGGCTATTTTTTGCTCACCAAAACTTTGGTTACGCTCATGGAAAACATAGGTTCGGTCATCAATCACATTAAGCCAACCAGCAGCCCTGGCACGCATACAGAAATCGTTCTCTTCACCGTAACCACGGGGAAACGCTTCCGCATCAAAAGCGCCCAGCAACGATAACACCGCGCGGCGAATATAGAGACAAAAGCCATTTCCCGTAGGTACCGAAGGGTACAACCCTAGCGAGTGCCGACGAAACGCGACGGCATAATCAGCTTCTGAGGTTCCAGCAGGTAGCGGATTATCATTACCGATCGTGGGGGCTGAAAATGCACCCGCACGATCGGACATAGGTGTCACAGTCGCAATTAACGGGTCGCTGGCAACGGCTCTCTGCAACCCCTCTACCCACCTGGGAGTCACACGGGCATCCGAGTTGAGCAAAATAACATCACGCTCACCGGCTAACTCAATACCGCGATTAATGGTACGTGTGTATCCCAAATTATCCGTATTATGGTGAACATGATAATGAGCGGGTAGCGATACAGAGTCCAAAAAATGACGAACGCCGGGATCTGTGCTGGCATCATTAATCAGCAGCACCTCAACACTGGGTCGGGTATATTGCAGTAACCGTTCAACGCAGCACTTCACATCATCAAGTGCGTTAAATATAGGCACAATGACACTAACAGGGGCATGATCCCCTTGCGGGAATCGATGATTAGGAAGAGATGGCCCCAACCTTTCACCAATAGCAACATCATCAAAGCGCACGCCATTTTCAAAACGCAGGCTTAGTGTTGTACTAACAGTTAACAAGGCGGGGGCTATTTGAAAGCTGAACCCACCTAGCCCTTCTGAGTAACCGGCCTGCTTCAGGTCTGGGCGCGGCCTATCATTTTTGATCGTTAAATAAAGCTCATTATCAAGGTACACATAACAATCAAATACTTTGCCAATGCTGGATTTATCAACATACCAACCTGATACATAACCGCCGTTGGTGGCATCAATATTTCCCTGCACTCTGTCGTTATCGGCAATAGCTAGAGAGGTTCCCACGCCTTTTTTAGAGGCAGCAGGCGGCGCGTGAATACGACGCTGGGCAACAGCCATATTGAACTGAGCGACCTTGGTTAGCTCGCTGTCACTCAACTCAGGATTTTCCGCAAGCACTGCCCTGTAGAGCCGCAACGCTTTGGTGTAATCTTCCGCCTGGAAAGCGTTATTCGCTTCCTGCAACACACTCATAGAACGACTCAACACCAAGAGATAAAAAAACGGAGCTGCCTGGAAAGAACACAACATTCATGTAGCAAAGCACCATTGAAATAGGGGCTTCAGGCCACCGCTCAATCGCTACCAAACAGATCACGGGTATATACGTTATCAGCAACATCTTTCAGTTCATCGACCATGCGGTTGGCGAGTATTACACCACACTCTGCCTTGAAGGCCGCTAGATCACGCATCACTCGAGAGCCAAAGAAGGTATCTTCTTTCAGCACTGGCTCATACACGACCACTTCTACGCCCTTAGCCTTGATACGCTTCATTACGCCCTGCATGGCGCTGGCACGGAAGTTATCGGAACCGGTCTTCATAATTAAACGGTATACGCCGACCACCTTTGGTTTACGGCGTAACACGGATTCGGCAATAAAATCCTTACGGGTTCGGTTGGCATCCACAATGGCTTGAACCATATTGCTAGGCACATCTTGGTAGTTAGCCAACAGCTGCTTGGTATCTTTCGGCAGGCAATAGCCACCGTAACCAAAGCTGGGGTTGTTATAGTGACTACCAATGCGGGGGTCTAACCCTACCCCTTCGATGATTTGCTTGGTATTCAACCCGTGGGTTTCCGCGTAGCTATCCAGCTCGTTAAAGTAGGCAACGCGCATCGCCAGGTAAGTATTGGCGAATAGCTTTATGGCTTCTGCTTCGGTGCTATTAGTGAGTAGCACCTCAATGTCCTGCTTAATAGCTCCTTGTTTTAACAGCTCGGCGAACGTGGCTGCGCGCTCAGAGCGTTCTCCAACAATGATGCGTGAAGGATAAAGGTTGTCGTGCAGCGCTTTACCTTCCCGCAAAAACTCCGGGGAAAATATAACGTTTTGAGTTCCTAGCCGCTTGCTGACCTCCACGGTATAGCCAACAGGCACGGTAGATTTAATCACCATCACCGCGTCAGGATTTACCTGCATAACCTGTTTGATCACTTCCTCAACACTGGTGGTGTTAAAGTAGTTCGTTTCAGGGTCATAGTCTGTGGGTGTGGCAATAATTACATAATCGGCATCGCGGTACGCAGCCTCTGCATCCAACGTAGCATGAAACCGTAAGTCATCACGCAATAAGAAAGCTGAAATATCGGCATCCTCAATGGTCGAGCGGCGATCATTCAGCATCGCTACCTTTTCAGGCACGATATCCACCGCAACCACTTTATGGTGCTGAGCCAACAGCATTGCGTTGGAAAGGCCTACGTAGCCTGTGCCGGCAATTGCTATTTTCATCTTAAAACTTACCTAATTCAGATGGTATAGATTTATATCCTCCAGGCGCCAAAAAGTTATTTATCATTCAATTTTATGTTTGTCTATTTTCAGCCCTAAAAAAGAAGCTATACTTACTGAAGTCTCTTCAGGTTTTTTAATCAACTCATCGCTATCAATAATTAAATATGGCAGACCAATTTTTTTTACGACACCAAAAATATCAGAGTACATTTTAGATATTGCTAATGACAAAGACAGATCAGTTTCATAATCATCAGGGGCAGCTGGATTTCTCTTCAACTTGCTTTCGGCGCACTTAACTGGACTTCTTGATGAAATTATTACCTTAGGATTTTCCATCATCTTATAAACTTGCTCTATATATCTATGAGTAGTAGGCTCTTTCCAACCCCATATTGAGCCAGACTCAGACTTAGATCTATTGGCAACAACCTCCTTTATATTTTTTAAAGCATTTCTATTATAATTCATTCTTGGATCTTCATGATTACTTTGATTTACAACACCCATATTAACGCCTAATATTATTAACACTCCAGCGACAGCAGAGGTACCAGAGCGAGGTGGGCCTAGCACAACAACTTGACTACTTAAAACCGGATCCATAAAATCAATTCCCCTTAATTTTTTTATAACAGGTGTTATATACGGCAAAATAGTGCTAGATGCCCTTAGCTTTTCAAATTCTTCTAAGAAAGTTTCTGGACAAGTAAAATCTAAGTGATCAATCTGCCAAGGAGCATACATCCACCATTCTGATGCCAGAAGTTTTTCAATTAAATTTTCAGAAAAGCGATATCTTATCACTCTGGCAGGGACTCCAGCTACTATAGCATATGGAGGCACGTCTTTAGTAACTACGGAGCTAGCTCCAATTACAGCACCAGTTCCAATGTTAACTCCTTTCGATACAAAAACACCATTACCTATCCAAACATCATTACCTATGACTGTTCTAACTGTTCTAATATCTTCTAAAGCTTTTTTTCGGTTAACCTTAAGACTAGAAAAAGATTTTGATAACGAATCATTATTCCAATAGCCAAAAATATCTTCACCGTATTGGAATGGGTGCGTTGAAACCCAACTGGTCACATGATTACCTTGACCTATATTTACATTTCGGGCAATAGAACAGTATCGACCTATATCAACTGAATAAAAATACCCATCAACTAAATAAGAAAACTCGCCCAATTTCACATCTCGCACTAAAGTAGAATCACCTACTTTAGATGGAGGGAAGAAAGAACAATCTTTACCCGCCCTCTTGAATGCACCTTCAGAAAAAAGAATTCCTTCTTCCTTCATTTTTGCATTATTGCTTACCAACCCTATATTTTTAAGTGAATAACTAGTCTTCTTTTTTGATTCCAAATAAAAATTTTGAATTGAGTTATCAATAGACTGCCACTCAGGAAGAGAATCTTTCATAAGTTCTCTCACCTCATCCATATCTTCTCTATAAAACTCTAATAACTCACAAAGCTCATTTGCAGTAACATAAGGAGACTTATCTATATTCAATGATATCTTATGATTATCATATCTTCTACTGCTGCCCTTATTAGAAGCTGCAGCATTAACAATACTTTCATCTTGATATAAACCTAAAAAATTTTCCGCTTTTTTTATACCTGTCAAGGGATCACTAATTATATCGCGCTCCATTATCAATCCCAGGCAGTTATCTGAAGAAAGTTCAGAAACCCATGAATTAATATGCCTAGAATAAAAACCCAAGTCCACTATACCAAAGCGTTCATAATATTCGCTGATAGAAGCATTTGGTGCAATTCTGTCGCGCTTGGCATGGTGAAAAAAAGCGGATACAGCTCGCCAAACAGGGTGCCGAAGAGAATAAATAACTTTAAGATCTTTTCCGCAAAACTCAACTGCAGACTTGGCTATAAATTCATTATGATTAACACCAGGCTTACAAAATCGAGAAGAAGAATCTACAGACCAAAAATATGATGGTGTTTTTTCACCAATGACAACATGTCGGTCAGCTGCCTCTTTAAAATTAGAGAGATAGCTAGAAATTTCATTTTCATCACGCCAATTTCTTTTATTAAAAAATAGCAGCTCAACTTTTTCAGGTAGAAAAACTTGCTTGTGTTTTTTAAGACAATCATAAAGCCATGTTGAACCACCTTTCTGAGTTCCAACGATTAAAAAGTTTGGCTTATTCACTTTCATAAAGACACCTTTAATGTAAAATTTATCCCATATTCAGATCAAAACTTTCGCAAGCAATTTAAAGCATACAAGGCCTTAGATTTGTGGGCATATTACAACCCAAATTAACAAAAAATTGAGAAAGCAATTATCGTCAACAACTAAACAATAAAAATAAACAAGCGTAGCATTTAAAAAATCTAGTTTGTGTTTAACAGTTCAGCAAAGGATTTTATTTCACTTGCTAAAGAAAAATACTCAAAAACTGTTTGTTTATTAACCTCACCACACTCTATGGAATAAGGCTTATCCTCAATGTACGAAACAAGCGCATTAACCCAATCACTTTTTATAGCATTATTGGCATATACCAAACCTTTTATATTCGCTTTAAGTTTTCTATAAGGTATAGTGTCAGAAGCGACAACAGGCAACCCTAAGGAAGAATATTCTAACACTTTCAAATATGACTTATGATTATTAAATTCATTTTCAATAAGTGGAGCAACTCCGGCCACAGCGTCTTGTACTTGGGTTTTAACCCAGTCAACAAAATCAGGATAGTCGACTTTGTCCACTGGCACATCTACCCTCTGAACCCAACTAGGTATCGTAATTTTACTGTCTAACACACCTATAACACGAAAGGTAAAATCAGGAATTAATTTTGCAACTTCCTCAATATACGGCAAAATGAAATTGTAGTCCTCTTTATGTGTGCGTGTGCCGACATACACCACGACATTATTTTTTGTATGTACGTTTTCCTCTCCTCTCCATAAGCGTTCACTTATTTTATTTTCCAATGTATAAACTTTATCTGTATACTTACTTAGCGAGTCTTTTAGCTCGTTTGTTGAAACAGTTACGATATTTGCATTCATTATTAGCTTTTCAAGATGAGATTTATAATTTTTATAAATTGACTTAGTATCGATACTGTCTGGCACATTTAAAAGATCATCATCCAAGTCCAGCAAGTACTTTACATCACCTCTCTTCGAAGAATTAATTAAGGCATCTACGCCTGCTGGAGTTAAAGCATTTCTTTGTATAATTAATTTTTTAATATCTCCGACTTCTAAGCCTGCTATTAGCTGGTCAGAAGACATTCGGCAATATGTTACATCATTACTCAAGTCATTTACCGTTCGTTCCCATACTCTCACATAAGTCGAACCATTGCCGCGCACCTGCTTTCGATCACTTGGGCAAACCACACCAACTATGCGATCAGTCAAAACAGTTTGTCCCAAATCTATCTTGTTAAACAAACTCTGATAAAGAGCATGATATTGAGCAGCCATCCATCTTATATCTCTAAACTTGCCCTCTTTTTCTTGCCAGTCTTTGACACCTGACAGCTTGTTATTCAAGTCTGTATTTAGAGAAACTTTAATTTCTTCATATAATAATTCAGTTTCCTTGTTTTTTAGAACCCATCCAGCGTTGTACTCCTTGACTCTGTCGCCAACGGTTGGATAATCCAAAACAAACACGGGGAGGCCTACTGAAAACAACTCAGTTAATGTATGGCACCATGTCTCATCCCAAATGGAAAAACTGCGCCTACATCTGGTTTTATTTTAGCCACATGCTCTGCAAATTCGTCTCTCTCATACTTCCCATGAAACACTAGTCTTTCGCTTGCATTTTGCAATAAAGTTTGACGAGCATTGCCTAAAACATGGAATTCTAAAAGCTCATCTTTATCTCTCTCTAAAAGAGACAGAATAACGTTAAGCCCTTTAGCTTCATCTATATTACCTGGGATTAGAATTTTGTATCTATTTTTAGCTATAATTTCTTGCTTAGGATTAACAAACTTTTCAAAATCTCTTCCATGTTTGATAACCTTGAACCTATTAGAGTCAATACATTTAAAATTATCTAAAAATATATTTTTAGCATGTTCGGATGTTGTAACAAATGCATCTACATATTGCAATGCGTTTGAAAAATTTTCGCGCCAGTTGTGTATCCACGCACCTTTTAAGGGAGGAAGGGCACCGCTTTCCCACAAAGGGAAGCTACAATCTTGCTTTGCTTGAGACTTAGAGCAATCGCCCTCACAAAAAAACAAGTCGTTATCTAATAGCTTTACTGTTGGACACAGCGCATAGTAATCATGAAAAGATTTAACTACCTTAGCTCCTGCTAACTTAGCAATCTTAGTCAAACCCAATGAATGCCATACTAGATGTCTTATATGTACTATCGAAAACCCGAATTCAAATAGCCAATTGTAAACCACTCGATCATACTCATGGGAAGTATGAGTCAGAGGATCAACAGGTTCTGACAGCTCATGACGCAAAACAACCTCGTCATCAACTTTTCCAACTTTATAAAGCGTTAAAAATTCACTATCACAATGCAACAACCATGGTTCTATTGAATCATTTAAAGCCAGCATTAAATCTCTATTTGTCTGAGGAGTACCTCCGGTTTTAGTTGAAACTACAAATAGGCACCTATCTTTTATCACCTCGTGTTGACAATCATAAATTGCTTTTTTGGCTTGAAAACGTGCAAGCTTAATTTTTAGATCTTGTGTGAAGACGGATATCGCTTTTTTATAATCTGGATAACGATTATCAATTATTTTCCTTCCGGCTATCATCAAGTCATTTTTTGATTCACCAAAACTCTTTGACCTATCATGAAATACATATGTTCTATCATCTATAATATTACGCCACCCGTGTTTTCTTGCACGCATACAAAAATCATTCTCTTCCCCATAACCTTTTGGAAAAGCTTTTTCATCAAGGTTTCCTACCTGATTTATACAAGAACGGCGAATATACATACAGAACCCATTTCCTGTAGGTACTGTCGGATATAGCCCAATAGAGCGCCGCCTAAAAGCTTTGGAGTACTCAATTTCAGAGACACCCAATGGCAACTTGTTATCATTTCCAATATTCGGAGCGGAAAAAGCGCCAGCCCTATCAGACATAGGAGTGACCGTTGCTATATTGCTATCCGTATTAGCGGCAAAAAGAATACTTTCTAACCAAAAAGGAGTAACCCTAGCATCAGAGTTAAGTATCACAACATCATCATTCTTACAAAGGTCAAGCCCTTTATTGACTGTCCTTGTGAAACCCATATTTTGCGTATTATTAACTACAACAAATTGATTATCGTATTTTAAAGTTTCTAAAAAAATATTTATATTTTCATCTGGGCTAGCATCATTAATCAAATACACACAGACACTTTCATCTGTATACAACCGAAGTCTATCCACACAAACTTTCAAATCTTCCAACGCGTTATAAATAGGAACAATGATACTTACTGGGGATGCAGCGTTATTGTAATCACCGAAATTAGTTACTTTTCTTTCACTTCTATTAACAAAGCACTCTATTTTTCTTCCAGAAGGCAATTTTAAAATCACCTGATTAGAGTCTTTATCGAAAATCCCTTTAGGAAATTTTATTAAAAAACCACCTAATCCTTCACTTTTTCTATGTTTTTTTAAGTCTAGCCGTTTTATGCCATTTTGAACTGTACAGTAATTAAAACCATTTACATCAACCTTGATATCGAATACTTCTTTTTTGTCTTCTTCATTTACAGCCCAACCTGAAACAACACTTTCATCTTTTTTTTCTATCTTAACATTATACTTGCATTTCAATATTGGCTTATTGACATTGTTTTCACCAGGGGCTTTCGAAACCTGATTTTTAACATTTCGTTTTTTATTCTGAGCCATTAAAATATTAAAATTTAAAGAACTTTCCAAAGCTGGATGCTGCTTTATAGCTTGTCGATATAAAACAACTGCTTCGTCATATTTTTTTTCACGCAACAGTCTATTAGCAGTAGCAACCAACTCCTGATCACTAGTATGCAGTTTATTACTTAGATTCATTTAATTCACCAATCCCTATGATTAAAATCTCAATATCAATTTAAAAACTCTTCAGCACCTATAGTATCCGCACGCATTACCCACTTAGCATCTAGCTCTTTGCTTGACCACAATTTCACTAATTCCGTGTAATTATACTCTAATTCTTTATTGCTTGAATCCAAGTTTGATATAACTAGCAAACCTGTAGGGTATATATTAATTTTAGCAATGCTTAAATCAGGCCTATACTTTTCGAATATTTCAATGAGCTTCCAAATATCACCTGTCCAAGCCCGAGTACGCCGCTCACGCTCCGCCTGTGCTGGATGACCAGGAAAAACATCATCAATCACTACTACTGTGTTTGAACTTGAAAATTGTTCGACATTAATAAAATCTCTCAATGCGTACTCAAACAAATGCATACCATCAATAAATGCCAAATCTGGGGATTTTGTTAAGTAGTGATGGGCATTATTTTTAAAAAATTCATCACTGGTCATGCGTAGTAACGTATGGTTTTTTGCAGCTTAATATTTGGTCTTGGCATAGGGTCTACACCAATTGCTTGACACTCCGCTAACAACAGGCTTTTTCCTGTTTGCACGCCAATTTCTAGATACAAATTGGGTTTTAATTTTTGATGCAGCCTTTTAAGGAACTCATGTTTGTCTCCATCACCAATTAAGCGTTCTTCTTCAGCTGTACCTTGTGGAAAGCTTTTTTGATTTTGATAAGCTTCATCCAACCTGTCGTAATAGGTTTGGGGCATATTTTCTTGCAAAATGGAGGCAAGGGTTTGCCAATGCCGGATAGCTTCATCAAACAAGCCTTGACGCTGCACGCTTTCTGCTAAGCCAATTAAGATTGCTGGATCGTTTGGACACTGCTCATGAAGCTCAGCTAAAAGCCCGTAGGGTACGTTATGCTGTATATCGTCCTTCTCAAACGACTTCACCGCCCAGCTTTCAGGTAGGCCTAGTTGCTTGAGTTGCTGTTTGGCGCGAACCTGGGTGACTAAACGTTGCTGCGGGCCATAAATGACCAGATCTAGCGAAGTATTCCAATGCTCTTGACCCTTTTGTAACTCCCCATTCACGGCTCTAGCTCGCGCTAGGCTATTATGAACACCTGAAAGTAATAACCGATAGCGCCATAACCGTTCAACTCTATCCTCACCCTCTCTCTGCTCAACCAGTTGCCAAGATGCCAAGGCATTTGCGCAGTCGCCAAGTTGAGCATAGGCAGCTGCTAGGTAAATTTTAAGCTGGGTGTTATCGGCGTCATCGTCAATATCATTTGCAAGTGCGATTAGTGCCGCCCAATCGCCTTCTACCCACAGTGTTTTCGCTAACTGTAACTGTTCATTCTCAGGTGTATCTTGGGGCATTAATGGTAATAGCATGTTACTCTTCATCTTTATTTATTTAGTCTTATTAGAATTTGTGGACAGCCATTAGGCTATTGCATGTGCAAATTAGGTAATATTTCTTTATGTATCACGTTAGCTATACAATGAGTCACTACACCAGAGCAGTCAGCTTGGTTAAAAATAAGTCTTTGTATCAACCTTACCATTCAGATTGGCCCAGTTGTGCAGCGAAAGAAAAATGCTTTGACATTGCAAGGTACACCACGCTAAAAACTTAACCATCATACAAAGCATTAGCACCAAGGAGAAAAGCATGCCCTCAAGACAACACGTGGTAATAACAGGAACAGGCAGAACTGGAACTACCTTTTTAGTTGAACTATTAACACACCTTGGACTCGATACAGGCTTCAGCGCCGAATCAGTGACACAGATGAAAGACCAGACTGGACGAGCGGGACTAGAGCATGACATCAGAAAAGAAAACAGTCCTTTTATTGTCAAGAGCCCTTGGTTTTGTGATATCGCAAAAGACATTATTCACCGTAAAGACATCGCGATAGAGCATATATTTATACCTATTAGAGAATTAAATGCTGCAGCACAAAGCAGACGTGTTGTCACCGAAGCAGGCTCAAGATATGGAGGCCTGTGGCATACAAAATCAAGCGACCCAGGCGTACAAGAACAAATTCTTTCGATGCAAGTATACAAACTCATGTTGGCGATTTCTAATGCCGACATACCAGTGACTTTGATTCGCTACCCCAGGCTGACAAAAGATACAGCTTATCTTTTTAAAAAATTAACTCCTATCTTGAAAGGTATAGATTACGAATTTTTCTGTGAAAAATTTAATAAAATAGTGCGCCCTGATCTTGTTCACTCTTTTAACAAAAACGATTGCTAAAAATTTTTCGTTTTTGCTTGCTGTCAAAGCACCTTGTTGTTCTCATTTCCAAGGTGCTTTAAAGAAGCTCATTTTGGTATCAATTTTTAAATTTCAGACAATTGTTCCATACCTGCGCCTGCCCTTTCTCATCCTTGCCTGAAAGCTGAGGTGCCTCACCATCCACTAGCGGCCAATCAATATTAAGAGTTGCATCGTTCCACAGCAGCGAATACTCATCGCCTGGGTTGTAGTAGTCGGTGCATTTGTATTGAAACTCCGCTTCTGCACTGATGACGTAAAAGCCATGGGCAAATCCCGGCGGTACCCAAAGTAGTTGCTTGTTATCCTCGCTTAGGTGCACCCCTACCCATTTACCAAAGGTTGGGCTTTCTTCGCGTAGGTCTACGGCTACATCGAAGACTTCGCCTTGGGTAACGCGCACCAACTTACCTTGGGGCTTGGCGTGCTGGTAGTGCAGGCCACGCAAGATTCCCTGCTTGGATTTGCTGTGGTTGTCTTGCACAAACTGGTAGTTACCACAGTGTTCTTCAAACTCGCTTTGGCGAAAGGTTTCCATAAAGAAACCACGCTCGTCACCGAATACTTTCGGTGTCAGCAGTACAACATCGGGAATAGAGAGTTTTTCGTAATTCATGGTATTTGGCACTTATGAAAATGTGTTTAAAAGGTCTGATTTTTCTGCTGCGGGGTTATCGCTGTAGCAGCTTGTCTTTCAATAATAAGTCTTTGATGAGATCCAGCTGGGCCTCTGCGCGCTCTAGCTCAATGGCCAGCTTAGTCTGGCGTTCTTGCGTTGCTTGCATCTCAGTTTCTAATGTTTCGTTGCTTTGCCGCTGTTCGCGCAACTGTTCACGAAGTGTTTCCTGCTGCTTGGTTAACTTTTCGCGCTCTTGCTTAAGCTGATTGGTTTCAGCTTGGGCCTTTTCTTTTGCCGCGGCGTGTTCATCGCGTGCTTTTTTTAGCTGTTCAGCATGTTGCTTTTCAAGCTTTTCGTGGGCTTGCTTGAGCTGGGTAATCTCAGCTTGGGCTTTTTCGTTGGCGGCGGTCTGCTCTTTTTCCCGCTGGTTTAGCTTTGTGACCTTTTCTTGGAGCTGCTTATACTCGCTATAGAGCGGGTTACGTTTGAGCTCTACTAGCACAAAATCTGGATCATCCGCTTGAGTGTTAACGATCTCAAAGCCTAGCTGTTCACAGGTGACTATCAGCTCAGATTGCTTCGGCATGCCTGTGTATAAACTTTCTGGGCTGGTACGTACCCATAGCTTTGTTAGCGAGTGCAACTGCCCTTTTGCTTCCAGTGCTTGTACCAACGCTTGGGCGCTTTCCGGCTGCTCAATGATCAATTGAGCGATTGGCGCAGCATTTAGTTTATGTGCCTTCAACGCGGCTTCAAGCGTGTGCGTTTCCACCGTGCGGTGGTGCTTTTCAACTAGCCCTGGGTATAGCTTTTTTAAGCCACTAACGGGGGTCAAACTGTTAAATTCGGAAAGGCTATACTCATATAGAACTGCATCATCACCCTGGGGGGTAATAGGGTGTTCTGCCACAAAAAGCTTGGGTACGTTCCTTTTTAGCGTTTCTACCTTGCCAGCTGCATTTTCAAGCGTTGCGATAAACGTTGGCAACGCGGCTGTTTGCATAATGTGTAAGCTCTCGTCTCTAATAGAGCCAATGTGCACAAGTATGGGAGTGTTGGCTTCAGGCATTACCTAGTCTCCTGAGATGCTTGTGCATTTTCACCGTTCGAAGCTTCTTCGGACGGTTGCTGAGGTGAAGGTAGCTGTAGCTGCTCTAGCCTGGTTTGACGATGTTCCATTTGACCATGCTGTATATAGTGCAGCAGGGGTTGATAGCCGCTCTCAGCAATATCGGGGTTTCGGGTAATGTAAAACTTGGTATCAAAATTCGGGCTTGGATTGCGAGCTTCCAATACCCCAAACTTCAGGTAATGTTCCACTGGATCCATCGTACTTTTGGCAATATCAGGGTACTGCTCTAGGTACCACTGTTTATCGAAGTGCTGGCTGGCTTGCACCAACGCAGCCTGTTGCTTCAGTGTCTTACGGTGCGAACGGCTATGCTTGTAGGTTGCCGCAGAATAGTGAGCAGCATTACACCGAACCCACGTTAGCCATGTGCTTTGTTCTTGCAACGCTTGCTGAAACTCTTCTTTCTGCACGTTGAGCTGTGTTTGGTAGCGATCGATTCGAGAAGTAAGATTTTTTTGCTCAGCTTGATATTTTTTGAGTTCAAGGTGAAGCTGCTGCAGTTGCGTAAACCGTTGTTCGAGTTGCTGTAGCGCGCTGTCCCGCTGCTTTATCGCAATTTCGTAGTGATTTCTTAGGTCATCGCGCTGTTTCACTAGCTCTTCTCGTTCTATGAGCTTGCTTTCTAATAGCTCTTGAACACGGTGTAGTTCAGCGATAACCAGGTCGTTTTCTTCTTTGACGCTAATAAGTTCTTGGCTCTGTGCAGCTACTTGCTGCTGAGCTTTCTGGTGGGCTTCTTTTTCATCACCAAGCTGTTGTTTAAGATCATTATTCTGCTGGCTGGTTTTCTGATGATCACGCAGCGTATTGATTACTTGATCTACCACTTCCTCGGTTTGAGGGTAAACAGCGATGCTACTGGCGGAAAGGTGGTCAGCGTTTTCTTGCATGGCACTGCTAGCCGCTAATAGCTGACTGGCCGCTAAGGTAAATATCGGTGCATGTTTTGCTGGCGGTAGTGTTAGCAGTGATGCTTTGTCATGCTGGGGAGGTGCCCCCCCAATATCTGCTCCAATAAGTGTTATTTGCCGGCGATGCTGACGGAATAAGTTAAGTGTGGCATTCGCCATTTGCTGCCATGCCTGAAGCGTGCTTTCTGTATCCTCCCCCTCCGCTAGCTTAGCGGCTATATAGGGCACTGGCTGAAGCCATACCAGCGTAATGTGTTGTGTTGTTTCTTGTTGAAGCCATTGCTTAATAGTACCGGTAGCATCTTCCGAGAGACTTTCAAGAAACAGCACAGGGGGATTATTTTTTGCAACATGCTTGCCTTTCTGCTGCCCGCTATCAGGTTTATCGCGAAGGGCCGCTGTATCATTTACTTTAAGCGTCGCTAAGGTTATTTGCTTTTGCTCTGATGGCAATAACAACGCTGGCTCACGCGTGATTGCGTGCAGACCTAAATAAATTACCAACGGCATAATGTGTTAACTCCGGATATGTTCGGTCATTCAAGGTGATATGGGTTGCCTAGCCAGAAGCAAAAGATAGCCACGGACACTCACTGAAAACACGAATAAGGGTAAAACCTACATCTTTGGTTTTCGTCAGTGCTTTCCGTGAGAGTTCGTGGCATACCTAGGGCTCTTCCGTGGCAATCTTTTTACTTTTGCGACTTCTGCTTGAGTAAGCGCTGGAGGTACTGGCCGTATTGAGTCTTGGCAAGCGGTTTGGCTAGCTCACTTAGGCGCTCATCGCTGATCCAACCATGCTGCCAGGCAATCTCTTCCAGACAGGCGATCTTCAGGCCTTGGCGATGCTCTATGGTTTGCACGTATTGGCTGGCTTCTAGCAGGCTGTCGTGGGTGCCGGTATCCAGCCAGGCAAATCCGCGACCCAAGCGCTCAACACGCAGGTCGCCGCGCTCCAGGTAGGCGTTATTCACACTGGTAATTTCCAGCTCGCCACGCTCAGAAGGCTTGACCTGCTTAGCAATTTCGACAACGTCATTGTCGTAAAAATAGAGTCCTGTTACCGCGTAAGCCGATTTTGGCTTCTTCGGTTTCTCTTCGATAGAGATGGCTTTGCCGCTCTCATCAAATTCTACAACGCCAAAGCGCTCTGGGTCTTTAACCAGGTAGCCAAATACGCTGGCTCCTGTAGCGTGTTGGCTAGCGCGTTTTAACTGCTCGGAAAAGTGTTGACCATGGTAAATATTGTCGCCCAGCACTAAGCAAACGGGGCTGTCGCCAATGAACTCTTCACCGATGATAAAGGCTTGAGCCAAGCCATCAGGGCTTGGCTGTTCGGCGTATTCAAACTGAACGCCAAAGTCGTCGCCGTTACCTAGCAAGTTTTTATACTGCGGCAGGTCTTCAGGTGTCGAGATGATTAGAATCTCGCGAATACCGGCCAGCATTAGCACAGAAACCGGGTAATAGATCATCGGCTTGTCATAGACAGGCAGCAGCTGCTTGGAGACACCGCGGGTGATGGGGTGTAAGCGAGTGCCTGATCCTCCGGCTAGGATGATGCCTTTACGCTGGGTATTTTGGCTCATGGTGACCTCCTCTGTAGGTTGATTGCTACGGACACTCACTGAAAACATGGATAAAGGTAAAACACACTATTGCTTATTTCCGTGGTGTCCGTGTCTTCCGTGGCTTAAGTGTTTTCGAGGTATTCTTTAAGGGTTAGGCCCAACTGGTTTTGCCAAGACGGTAGTGTGACACCCAGCGCGGCTTCAAGTTTACTCAGGTTCATTCGTGAGTTTAGAGGCCGCTTTGCGGGAGTCGGATACTCAGCGGTGGGAATGCCCGCTGCGCCTTGGGGTTTAATCGCCAGTGCTTCACCGGCTTCGCGAGCCTGCTCAAAAATTTCGCATGCGAACCCGTGCCAGCTTGTTTCCCCTCTTGGCGCCAGGTGGTAGATGCCTGTGGGGATGTGAGGCGTAAGGGGTGAAGCGTGAGGGGTAAATTGTGAGGGGTGAGGCGTAAACGCTAGCGCGGTGGCCTGGGCGATTAGGCGGGCTGGGGTGGGCGCGCCTATTTGGTCGTTGACGATGCTGAGTGTTTCACGCTCGCGGCCCAGACGCAGCATCGTTTTCATAAAGTTGTTGCCGCGTGCAGCGTATACCCAGCTGGTGCGAAAAATCAGGTTCTGGCAGCCGCTTTGGGTAACCGCTTGGTCGCCTTCCAGCTTGGTTTGGCCGTACACGCTGTGTGGCTCCGTTGGGCTCTCTTCCTGCCAGGGAGTCTCACCATCACCTGGGTAGACGTAGTCGGTTGAGTAGTGCACCAACGGAATATTGTGCTTGGCGGCATACTCGGCTAACTGTGCTGGTAGCTCGGCATTGAGGCGTTTGGCTTGGGCTGGCTCGCTTTCGGCTTTATCAACTGCCGTGTAGGCGGCGGCGTTGAGGATGAGGCTTGGCTTGTGCTCAGCCAAGTAGGCATCCACTGCTTGGGCATCTGTTAAATCAAGTTCATGCCGTGTAGGTGCTAACACATTGCCGAACAGGGCAAACTGACGCTGGAGCTCAAAGCCGACTTGCCCGTTTGATCCAGTGATGAAGATAGTGAGGGGTGAAGCGTGAGGTGTGAGGTGTGCGTGTTCAGATGTCATAGTGAAGCCTTTAAATGCTTGATCAGTCCGCCTAGCTGTGAAAATACAGAATTGATCGCTAGTTCCAGTGTTGAAATATCATCCATATACCCTAAGCGTTGGGCAATTTGGCACTGAGTTTCAAGCTCACTGAGCGAACCACGTGCTATGTGCAAAAATCTTAAAAAGTCGGGTTTACTACCACGAGCAGCGCCTTCGGCTATATTGCTTGGTACAGATACAGCGGCACGTTGCATTTGGCTAGCAAGTCCATATCGTTCAACTGATGGAAAGGCTGAGGTCATTGAGTAAACAGTAACAACGAGATCCATCGCTTCTTGCCATACCCGCAGTTGCTGATGCTTTCTCACAACTCTTCCCCTTACTACTAACAAGCGAAGCGCTTACTCCTCACACATTACCTAGCCGTTGGCCTTGGTAGCTGCCGTCTTGGACGCGTTTCCACCAGGTTTCATTGGCGAGGTACCACTGCACTGTTTTACGCAGGCCGGTTTCAAAGGTTTCTTCTGGAACCCAGCCTAGCTCGCGTTCGATTTTGCTGGCGTCGATGGCATAGCGCACATCATGGCCAGGGCGGTCGGTGACGAAGGTGATTAAATCTTTGTGAGAGCGCTTCGCTTGAGAAGGGTGAGCGCCCTGCGGGCTTGTGAGGGGTGAGGAGGGTTCCCTCACTCCTAACTCCTCACTCGGCGCTAAATCATCCAGAATCTCACAGATGGTTTCCACCACGTGCAGGTTCGTTTGCTCATTATGCCCGCCGATATTGTAGGTCTCGCCTACCTGCCCTTGTGTGGCGACTTTGATCAAGGCGCGGGCGTGGTCTTCTACATACAGCCAGTCGCGGATCTGCTGGCCGTCGCCGTAAACCGGGAGTGCTTTACCGGCTAGGGCGTTGAGAATCATCAACGGGATGAGCTTTTCTGGGAAATGGAACGGGCCGTAGTTGTTGGAGCAGTTGGTCACCAGCGTAGGCATGCCATAAGTACGCTGCCAGGCGCGCACTAAATGATCAGAGCTGGCTTTACTGGCCGAATACGGCGAGCTGGGCGCGTAGGAGGTTTCTTCGGTGAACAAGTCATCCGTGCCTTCTAGATCGCCATACACTTCGTCTGTACTGATGTGGTGGAATCGAAAAGCATCGCGACGCTCACCTTCCAAGCTGTTCCAATAGCTACGGGCGGCTTCTAGAAGCACAGCGGTACCAACCACATTGGTTTGGATAAACTCTGCTGGGCCGTCAATAGAGCGGTCTACATGGCTCTCTGCTGCTAGGTGCATGACTACATCAGGCTGGTGCTGTTCGAACAGTTGCTGCATGGCGGCTGCATCGCAAATATCGGCCTGGGCAAAGGTGTAGCGTTCACTGGTTTCAACACTTGCCAGGGATTCCAAATTGCCTGCGTAGGTCAGCTTGTCTACGTTTACCACGCGGTGAGCTGAGTTTTGAATAAGCTCACGCACTACCGCTGAACCGATAAATCCTGCCCCGCCGGTAATTAAAAATGTTTTTTGCTGCATCACTGATAAGTCCTTTGTTTCATCATTTATTACATTTCCACCTGCGAGGACGCTTGCTTTAGCGCGTCTAGATGCTGAATCGCATGCGTAACCTGGCGTTCTCTTTTAGGTATATCTTTCGTTATTTGGTCTAGATATAGCGGCAGCAGTTTTTCTGTTTTGGCGACATCAAGAGATCGCTTTGCTTCTTTTAATTTAACGCGGCATTGCTGAAGGTGCTTTTCAGCACCGGCTATGTCTTGTGGAAGGTTGGGGTCAATCTTCGACACTGGCTCCGGTTGCTTAGCTTTTGCCACCGTTGAAACAGCTTTATGCGTATCTATATCGTCGTGATAGGCCTTAATGGCATCGTTGATATTATCGTACCAATGAGCGGTGCCTTCATTCAGGTAAAGACCAGCGGAGCATAAATCTTTTAAGATACCTTCTGAGTGGGAGACCATAATTAACGAGGCTTCACCCACTTTAGATTGGAATAACGCTTTGGCCTTTTCTTTAAAAGCTCTGTCACCCACCGCCGTGGCTTCATCGGATATATAGATATCAAAATCGAAGGCGAGTGATAGTCCAAAGGATATACGTGAACGCATACCGGAAGAGTATGTGCGCACCGGTTCATCAAATGCCTCACCAATTTCTGCAAACTCTTCTACAAATTGAATAACCCGCTGAACTTCCTGGGGGGTGGAGCCTTGCACCCTAGCGACAAATTTGGCGTTCTGGCGCCCAGTCATACTATTTTGCATGCCCCCTGCTAGCCCAACGGGCCAGGAAACCCGGCTGTGACGAATCACTTCACCACGCTCAGGTGAATCCATACCGGCGATTAAACGCAGCAGTGTGGATTTACCCGCGCCGTTAGCACCAATCAAACCGACACTTACCCCTTTGGGGATGGTGAGGTTGATGTCTTTTAGCACCCAGTCGCTGCCGTGGTGGTTGTGGTAGCGTTTGTAGAGGTTTTTGATTTCAATCATTGGTTTTTTGGTGAAGGGTAAGGGGTTAGCGCTTCGCTTGTGAGGGGGAACACCTCACTGCTATCAGCTAACTCCTTACCGTTACACTTCTGCCTTTGCGTTTATAGAGGCTTTCAAGTTCAGCTTTGAGCGCTGCGCGGGCGGTTTGTTCGCCGTGAACCAGGCGAATGGTGTGGGGCCAGCGACGCATGCGCTTTACGAAGTTGAGTAGGTCTTTTTGGTCGGCGTGGGCGGAGTAACCGCTGATGGAGGTTACGCCTGCTTTTATATCAAACCGTTCACCGTCGATGGCTACCCAGCCGCCCAGGGGGCCGTATTGCTGTATATCCCGCCCTGGGGTGCCTGCCCCTTGGTAGCCTACGAACAGTACTTGGTGACGTTCATCACCCAGCATGGCTTTGAGATAGTTCATGATTCGCCCGCCTGCACACATGCCGCTGGCGGCAATGACTACTGCTGGGCGGCCTGTTTTGGCTAGGTACTCAACGGTTTGTTCATGCTCTGCGTGGCTATCTACGGTGTAGAGATTGGCAAAGTTGAGCGGGTGGCGGCCACTGCGCAGGCGCCCTTGCGCTTCTTTATCCCAATAGGGTTTTAGCTCGCGGAAAACCTTTGTAAAACGGGCGGCTAGCGGTGAGTCGACAATGATTTCCAGTGACTGCCACTGTGGTGAGCGCGCGTGGTGAATAATGGTTTCTAGCTCGTAGAGCAGCTCTTGGGTGCGGCCAATGCTAAACGCAGGCACCATCACCGTGCCACCGTTAGCGAGTGCTTGCTCTATAGCGGCTTTTAGGGTGGCGCGGCGCTGGCGACGGTCTGGATGAGTGCGGTTGCCATAGGTGCTTTCGAGTACCAGTTGGTCGCAGCCGTAGGGCGACTTTGGCGCAGGTAATAGCGGTGCGTAGGGGGCGCCTAAGTCGCCGGAGAAGACGATTCGCTCTTTTTCGCCGGTATGTACATCCTGGTAGCTTACTTCAACGTAGCTGGAACCGAGAATGTGCCCTGCCCGTTTTAGTTTTACCCGTGTGGTGCCGGTGCTTGCGCCGTTGTGATCGCTTACGTCGCTTGCCCTACCTATGTTGTGCCATTTGCCATAGGGCACGCTCACAATTTGCTTTTCGAGCTGCGCTTGAAAGCGCTCGATCAGTTGGCCGTTGCGGGTGAAGCCGACCTTTAGCGCGTCCTCAATCACCAGGGGAAGTAGCTTGGCCGTGGGGATTGAGCAGATAATCGGGCCGGTGAAACCTGCGGCCAGTAGGTAAGGCAGCCTGCCCACGTGGTCAATATGGACGTGGGTAATGACGAGCGCCTTAACGGTACTGATATCGAATTCAATTTGTAGCTGCTCGAAGCTGTCTTCCGCGGCGTCTTCCCCTTGGAAGAGGCCACAATCCACCAGTAGCGATTCGTGACGATTGAGTAGCAGTTGGTGGCAGCTCCCCGTTACGCCAGTGGCTCCGCCGTGGTGAATGATGTCGAGCATTGGTAAACCGTTAGTGGTGAATCGTGAGGTGTGAGGCGTAAGTCGTTTGGTGTCAGCGTGGGACGGTGCCGGGGTTTTGGCTTTGTGCTATTGGGCGTCGTTCCGACGCCTTTCGCGGGTGCCTACGAACGCTCGCTAAGCTCGCCTTCTTCGTTACCGCGCGCTACGGGTTCTTTCACTGCGTTCTGTGCGTGCGTGATTTGTAGCGCGTGGTAAGCCTCAGGCGCACCCGCGGGAGCAGCGCGGAGCGGTGCCGGGGGTTGGTTATGCTGCTTGGCTCTTTAAGAGCGGCCATGCCCCCTGCTTAGAAGCGTCAAGGATGACAATTTCGGTAATTGTGCCATCTCCCGCGTAACTAATATGGGTATTCCAGTCTTGTGAGACTTCTTTAACCGTATGTTTATCTGAAAGATGCAGGACTAAAATGTCATCTGCTTCATCGTAGGTTGTACGCATTACTCATCCTCCCACTCAAAGTGATGCATAACGGTTTTGACAACTAGCTTATCTTCTAAGACAGCTGCGACAGACAAAAGGTTGTCTTGGCGATTTTCAAAGTATCGCGCTACCCAAAACCGGGTAGCATCTTTGTACTTTACTTTCCCCCGTTCTACCAATTCTAGCAGTTCACCTTCTGTGATATTTCGAGCAGCCATGCGCTCACTGGCATGGCGTGTTATGTGAATATCCACTTTGAAACGATGACTATACATATTTTCAAACTACAAACTTAGTTTGGATCACTGCATCAACACCCACAGGAGCAGCGCGGAGCGGTGCCGAGGTTTGGCTCTGTGCCACTGGGCGTCGTGCCGACGCCTCCCGCGGGTGCCTACGAACGCTCGCTGAACTCGCGCTCTTCGTTACCACGCGCTACGGGTATGTGCACTCACTCAGTTTCGGTGGTGTGATTCACACTCCCTTGGAATCCCCACCTCCAAGTGCATGCGTAATTTAGTAGCGCGTGGTAAGCCTACGGCGCACCCGCGAAAGCAGCGCGGAGCGGTGCCGGGGTTGGCTCGTGTAGGCAAGGTTGGTTGGGTGCCGTCGGGCGTCGTTCCGCCGCCACCCGCGGGTGCCTACGAACGCTCGTTGAACTCGCGTTCTTCGTTACCACGCGCTACCAAAATGTGAATTGTAAGCGGTAAATGGTGAATCGTTTCGTACCCCTCACCCTTCACCCCAATCTTAATCGCGGTGATCTTTGATGATCATCATCAGCATGCTGAAGATGAAAGCGAGGAAGATGGTGATGATAGCGAATACGCTGCTGTTGTAGAGCCGGTTGGGTTCTGTGGGATACTCCGGGAACAGCGGGCTTTGCAGTATGCTCACCTGTTTGAGCTGGCGGGCAGCTTCCAGGCGGGTGTTTTCTAACGCCGCCAGCGCACTTGAGTAGGTTTCCTGAGCAAACTGTGCCTGCAATTCTAGTGTTTCGTATTGCGCTGAAACACTGTTGAGCGAGTCGCCGGATGCTTGGGCGATTCGATCACGCTGTTCAATAATTTGGTCGCGTAATGCGGTGATATTACGCTCGACTTGGCGCAATTCAGAAGACTGGGAGCTTTGAAAGCTGGCTAAAGCGCTGCGCTGGGCTTGCAGGCGGGCTAAGTCAGCCTCAAGCGTCGCCACCACTTGGTTAATATTTTCCACCGTTGCGGTGGGTGAAACCAAACCATATTGGTTTTGAAATTCAAGCAGCTTGGCGCGGGTCTCTTCAAAGCGCTCTTCAAGTCGAACCATTTGCTGTTCTAAAAATTTCACCTGCTCATCGGCTAAACGGTGCCCCATTTCATTCATATGGTCTTCACCTGCTTCCAGCAGGAGCGTGGCCACTTCATGGGCAAATTCAGGTGTATACGCCTGCACATGGATATTGAGCACGCCTGCGTACTCATCCAGCTCAATTTCTACCCGGCGTAGGTAGTACTTGTGCAGATCTTCAATAGGAGCATCACGGTTATGCAGCTTGGCGAAGATGTCTCCATGCTCGGTATAGTGGCTACGAAAATCGAGTTGCTCATCCAGTAGGCGCAGCATATCAACTGAGAGTAAGTGCTCACGCAGCAGTAATAAATCGTGAGTATTACCACCTCCGCCACTGCCCATAATTGACGACAGGCTAAATTCCGGCGTAGCGACCTGGGGGCTTTCTAACACTACGGTGGCGCGGGATACATAGCGCTCCTCCGCCCATACAAACCAGTAAAACGAGACTACAGCAATCGCGATTATAGCCACGGCCCAATGTGGCGATGTTTTTACAAAACGACGAAAAGAACGTTGCATAGTTTATTGTGCCTTCAAACGATCAATAAAGCGCAGGTGCATCAATAGCCCCAGGGCGATTAGCGTGAATGTAAAGAGCCAGAAATAGAGCATACTGGTGCCCTGGACGACATGGTACTTGTCAAAAAAACCCAATCGCAGCGTTTCAAGGCCATGGGGAATAGGATTAAGCATCAGGTATTCAAGCAGCCAATGAGGTAAGGCATTTAATGGCAAAATCACCCCAGAGATAATTAGCAGTGGTAAAGAAGCCATGCGTACCACGCGGCCAATCTCGGGCACCAAGGATGCTGCCACCGAGGTTATCAATCCTAGGCCGAGTCCGAGGCTCCATAATGAAATCCAGGCAGCCACTACTCTAATGGCATTATCTGGGTACATGTCTAACCCCAGCATTAATCCGCCGCCAATAAAAAGCAGGAAGATAAAACTGCGCAGCATGCCTTCTAAAAAGTTGCGCACTAGCACTGGATCCACGGGCTGTACTTGACGATAAGCAAACAGAGCTTTGTTTCCATCTACAGCCCCCATTCCCCGCATCATGCCTTCACGTACCAAGAAAAAGCCCATTAAACCGGCGATCATCCAGGGAATAAATTCGGCATTTACGACTAGGCGGTCACTGCGAATAAAACTACGTATCGCGACCATAATGGCAATAAAGGCGAATGGTTCGAAGATCATCCAGAACCAGCCCATGCGGTCTGACATGGTGCGCGAAATGGCTTCGCGCATGAACATGGCGTACCACACGCTGCGCGTGACTTGCCACGGTGTCCGTGCGCTCCGCCGAGGGCCGCTGTTTACGTTATCCATAGCGCTACTTCTTGAAAGTGAAACAAGATTTGTGCCTTTTGAATGTTAGCCACGGACACTCACTGAAAACACGGATAAGGACAAAACCTTAAATAAGGTCAAAACCCTATATTTTCCGTGCTTTCCGTGTCTTCCGTGGCCAATAGGGTTACAAATCAACCGCTACGCGGGTTGCGACCGCTACTTGGTAAAGAATCTGCGTGATGGTTGAGGCTAGCTGAAGATTGTGGGTCGGTGGTGCTGGCATGACGAGGATTTCGTCGCCGGGACGCAGGTTCACGTTGCGTGCGTTTTCAACCGCACCGTTTTGGCGAACCACAAGGATATGATCGTCATCGGCACGCTCAGTGAAGCCGCCAGCGCTTTCAATGTAATCAATTACGTTCATGCCTGGCCGGTATACAGCGGCTTGAGGCACTAGCACTTCTCCACTAATCAGCATGGAGTCGCTGACTTCTGGAATGGTGACTACATCACCGTCCTGTAAACGTATATCCGAAATACGATCGTTATAAGCGACCACCAAACGGCCGCTGGGCTCTAATTCGCCGGCACGCTGGATAAAGTTTTGGATCAGTTCGGCTTCTTGTACTCGAATCTGCGCTTCTTCGTTTGTGCTTGAAGATGCACCCAGGTAAGTCGTTTCGAGGCGGCGTAGGCTGTCTTCAAGGGATTGCTCCTGCTGCTCTTTAACACTTTCCCTACGTAGCGAGATACTTTCTACAGCTGTCATATTTTCCGGTACGGCAATGGCATCCAGCAGTTCGCTTAGACGGGCATCGCGAGGTAACGCGTAGCGGGAGGGGCCATAGTAGCTACCTTCCACTTCTACAACGATGGTTTCACTGCGCTTATCGGCACTAAATTGCACATCATCGCCGCTACGTATCGTTTGGCCGTAAAACATATCGATGGGGAAGTATTGAGCGATAGGCCCACTTTCACGATCACCACGCAGTAAAACGTGTGATACGCCACTTCTTAGCCGCGCTAAATTCACTAGTTCAGCGCCACTCAAGGTAGTGCCCGTCATTTCATAACGGTACTCTCGGTGGACGTCGCCACCAACGGCAATCGCTGGTCCGCGCTCTTCAACAACGATGGTATCGCCATCCTTAAATTGTGGACGGGGAATATTGCCGTTGATTAAGAAATCATACAGATCGACGGTGGCCACATCGCGGCCGTCTCTGACAACGCGGATTTGTCGGTAACTTCCCAGGTCTTGGTCAATGCCGCCGGACTGGTCTAGAAAATAGAGCAATGAGTCGTTCGGTGTTCCTGCATAGCGGCCGGGGTTTTCTACATAGCCGGTTACGTATACCGCTACAGGCTGAACGCCTTGAAGGTTGGTATATACCTCTACGTTGTCTGGGTAAACCGACGTAATGGCTTGGCGAACGCTAGCATCCACTTCCTGGCTGTTTTGCCCTTCAACGTTGAGCGGGCCAGAGCCGGGAATAAAAATATTACCCTGGGCATCAACGGGCAGAACACGGTCAAGTTCAAATGCGCCCCAAGCGCGAACTGTGACTTGGTCACCGGGTTTAATGCGGTAATCCGGATTGAGACCATCCCCCATTGCTCCGCGGAAACCACCGCTGAACAGGTTGGCACCAAAAGGGGGTAATACATCAGGATCTTGAGGAGCTGAGACCACAGGCCCTACTGTGCCACTGCGCCAATCGGCCCGTGGGGTATCATTTACCTGCTCCTGCTGATTCACCTGTTCTCTAGGAAGAATGGTGTCTGGCAAGCTTATCGCTTGCGCCCATGCTGGTGCTGCTATGCAGCTTCCCATCAGCACGGTCGACATGAGGGCGAGTGGGCGGGTAACCTTTAAACGTTTTAGCATGTTGGCAGCTCGCATTAGTAACGCCCTTCTGTGGTTTCGATGACAACGCGTTGATCAACCCAGCCATCAGGCGTTTTGCACACTAGCGCGGTACGGGCGTTGCTGCTACCTGCGGCTACCACCTTGAGCTTACGGCATTCACGACCACTGGCAGCTAAGTAGGCGGCATCGGCGACTATCTCAACACCGTCCCCCCATGGCGAGTTAGCAACATTGATGATGCCGCCTGCAGGCGCTTGGGCTAAAAACTCATTGAGGTTTGCATTCTTTATTAACGTAGCGGGATCATTATTCAGTACGTATTGCGCTTCTTGCTGCGTATTGCTCGCTGGATAGGAAGCGCAGCCGGTTAAGATGGCAGCACTAAGCATCGCCAACAGCATACGAGCTCGCATCACGGGTAAACGTTGAGGTGTCGACATCATTATTTCCAAATAAAAGGCACGCTACCGCCCAGGGATTGTGACGGGCGTATTCCCTTGCCCTACTTCTCTGGGTGGATGAAAGTGGTTGGCATAAGCACAAAGCACTTTTGCCAGCCGCCCATTGTAGGGGAATACTGCCAGCGGCTCTACATGGACAACCCCTGTACAGCTTATTCATTCTTCGTGTAAAAATAACTGTTGTTGGAACCCCCAAAAAAAACGGCCTCATTAATGAGACCGTCGTCATATAAACAAATTATTTTTAATACATTAGAGCGACCTTAGAAGTGATAGCGCGCGCCTGTTAGCCAATACGTTCTGTCTGCCGTGCTTTCTTTTCGCACGCTGGGCGCATCGCCATCCGCCAGCTCTACGAACACGTCAAATGCGCTGGAAATTTTATAGTAAGCTCCCGCAGCCCATGCGTTACTTTCATCGCCTTCATCACGATCTACGTTGTAGTAATCTGCGGTAAATGCCCAAGGCCCTGTTGAATAGGTACCACCTAGACCAGCCGTCTCAAAGCCACCGCCATAGGTATCGCTATTGTCTTGGGTTTCAACACCTAAGCGCATCGTTAGCTGATCAGAAAGTGCGTATGAGCCGATTAGACCATATAGCATTTCGCCGTTTCCGCTGCCACCACCACGTGCTATGTTTTCTACTGCACCAAACCCTACTTTAAACGGGCCTTGCTGATAGCGAATACCACCTTGTGCGGCAAAGACATCACCTTCACTACTCTGCTCCGCAGCCGTCAATCCACGCTCACTGTAATGCTTTACTTGCAGGAAAGAAGTGAAACCGTTCAGCTCGGGCGTGTAGTAACCAATTGAATCGCCTCGCGACTGTAGCCCGGTTGAATTAAAAAGCAGGCCCCGGTCAAGATATACATCAAAGGGCGCCGATACAAACTGGTAGTAGAGACTATCAAAGTTACCTGCTTGCAGTGTGCCGTACTGTTTGCTTGTCAAACCGATATAGCTCTGACGGATTTCATTGAAGCCTTGGTCAGTATTACGTTCATCGCCAGTAAATCGCCACTCTAAGCGCCCAAAGGCGTTTAGATCAGATGTAACGGCATGACTCATTCGAAACCCTAAGCGAGAGTAGACATCAACGAATTCCGCCCCATCATCGACTTTATTCCCAGCGCTATCAAACTCAGGGCCACCACCCGCAATCCCCATTGCGATACGCCCATAAATATCGAACTTCGTGCCTTCTTGATCATATAGCGTTGTGGCTTGAGCCGAGGAGATACTTAACAGGCTTGCTACCGCTACCGCCAACTGCTTCATCTGCATTATAAATAACCCCTTGATACGCTAATTTTATTGACTGCTTTAGCTTCTCAGCTGCACAGCCAGATAATGTTATACAATATCAAGAAATCATTAAAGAAAAATCGTTCTTATTTGTATTACCGTCTAAAAAGCAAACTATGAGCCAAAAAAAACCGGCCTCTAAGAGGCCGGTTCTATTGGTTCTGCTAGGCTGTTAACCCTTCAAGCGTGGTAGTTAAACCAGGCTTAGAAGTGGTAACGAGCGCCTGTCAGCCAGTATACGTCGTCGGTCAGGTCACCAAGGGTAACGTCACGATCAACAGTCGGCGCATCGCCGTCAGCCAGCTCTAGGAACACGTCGAAGCTGCTGGAAACTTTGTAGTAAGAACCAAGCGCCCATGCGTTGCTGTCGTCCAGACCAGCGTCACGATCTACGTTGTAGTAGTCAGCAGTGAACGCCCAAGGGCCAGTGGTGAAAGTACCACCCAGGCCGACTTTGTCGTAGCCGTTTTCGTCGTTTGCACCACGAAGCGCGTAGCTGTCGTTGTTGTCACGAGTTTCATAGCCCAGACGTGCAGAGAACTGGTCAGTGAAGTCGTAAGAACCGATCAAGCCGTACAGCACTTCGCCGTTACCGCCGCCACGCTGAACGTCATCAACGAAGCCAAGACCGATGGTGATCGGGCCTTGCGCATAACGTACGCCACCCTGCGCTGCAACAACTTCACCTTCAGAAGATTGCTGAGCTTCAGTCAGGCCGCGCTCGCTGTAGTGCTTAGCTTGCAGGTAAGCAGTGAAGCCGCTCAGGTCAGGCGTGTAGTAACCGATAGAGTCGCCACGAGACTGCTTCGGGTGACCAGCGAATTCAAAACCGCGGTCGATGTAAACATCGAACGGCAGTGAAACGAACTGGTTGTAGAAGCTGTCGAAGTTACCAGCCTGGAAGGTACCGAACTGGTCGCTTTGCAGACCGAGGTAGCTCTGACGGATTTCCGTGAAGCCAGATTCGGTGTAACGCTCGTCGCCACGGAAGCGCCACTCAAGACGACCGAAAGCAGTCAGGTCACGAGAAACTTCGTGGCTCATGCGCAGACCAAGACGTGAGAAAACGTCTACAAATTCAGCGCCGTCATCAATTTCTTCACCAGCGTTGTTGAATTCAGGGCCGCCACCAGCGATACCCATGGCGATACGACCATAGACGTCAAGCTTAGTGCCGTCCTGATCATAAACGGTTGCTGCTTGAGCTGCAGCAGAGGCACCCAGGGCGCCAACGATAGCAGTCGCTAAAAGTGTCTTTTTCATGATTTAAGTTCCTTAACTCGTATACTGTTTCGATCGTTGCTGCTCAGCTCTTAATAAGCTGGCAGTTGGCTTTTGCGGGCCATGCTCTTTTGCCATCCGCCGGTTTTTCCCGGTGGTATGCGGCATGTCCTCAACTAAGCCTTGTTATAGTCCAATGCTCGCAGAACAAACTCTATACTGGGATTCAAGGGAACGCAATAGAAAAAAACAGTGTTTTCTTACTATTTGTGCTTTTTAATGGAACCCACGGCTATAGACCTGGTCTCAGCGGCCTTTGAACTTCTGCTGCAAGTCTAACAATTTGTCTTCCAAGCTAAGCGGCTTACGTGGCTCAACTTTTTCTGCATTCGGCGCTATATCAGGCTGCTTAGGGGCTTCTCGGCGAGTGTTTTTAGCCGCAGACGCTGGTTTAGATTGTTTTGGTTGCGTTTTTTCTGGCTGCTTTGCTTCTTTTTGGTCACCGCGTTTTGCTGACGCATGAAGTGCCGCTTCTTTATCGACCTTGCCCGCAGGCTGGCCATCCAGATCTACCCGTTCGGCGCCCTCTCGCACGGCTTTTATATAGCGGGGAAGATTCACGTAGTTGGCCAAGGCGCGGCGAATCAACTTGCTGGGCCACTCTTCACGCTCTACAAGGTCTTGGTGAATACCTACTTTTAACGGTTTGGTATGCCCCTTGAAGAAAGCTTTGGGGTAACGCTCGTACCATTGGTTAAGAAGGGCATGCGGTGAAGGTGTTTTGGCCGCTTCATGGGTAGCCGATGATTCAGCTTTCTCTTCTGATGCTGTTTCTATTTCTGTTGCAGCGGGGGCTGTTTCCACTGGAGCAGCTTCATCAGGTGCACTCTTTTCAGGCGCCTCGACGTCGAGAGTATTTGTATCGAAAGCTGCTTCGCTGGGTGCATCAGCGTCTACTGCAGTGACGGGCTCCGGGCTTGGCACACTTTGCTCTTGGGCGTCTTGCTGCGCCAATTGCTGCTTTAGCCGCTGGTTTTCTTCACGCAGGGCTTGTAGCTCAGCTTGTGTGCGTTCCAGACGCGCTTCTAAATCATCTAACATGTTCATTAAGCTGGCGGCCATAGCCTTCTCCTTTGCCCTGTTCAGTCGGCGACGCGCTCGTAGACCACGAAATCATAGTTTGGCTGCCCTTCTGCTGGCTGCCCCGCTACGCGCTGCACTTCCTGCCACTCGCTGAGGTCGAAGTCAGGAAACGTTGCGTCGCCTTCTACGTCAATGTCCACTTCCGTTATGTACAGCCGTTGGGCAAAGGGTAACGCCTGGCGGTAAATTTCCCCGCCTCCCATTACCATGATCTCTTCTGCCGCTTCTATGGTGGCGTGCTGGTCGGCCAGCTCTAGCGCTGCGGGCAGATCGTGGCAAACGCGCACGCCTTCATGCGAAAACTCAGCGTTGCGGGTGACCACGACATTAAGCCGATTGGGCAGCGGCTTGCCAATGGAGGCGTAGGTTTTACGCCCCATGACCAGCGGTTTTGCCTGGGTCATACGCTTGAAGAACTTTAAATCTTCGGGCAGGTACCAGGGTAGCTTGCCGTCTACACCGATCACTCGATTTTTAGCCATCGCAACGATCATGGCCACTGGCACCAGGGAGTCGAAGGTATCTTTCTGCTGGCTCATACCGCTACCTCGGCTTTGATGTGCGGGTGCGCCTCGTAAGCGTCAATATGAATGTCTTCAAAGCGGAATGCGAACAGGTCATCTATCGCTGGGTTAAGCACCAGCTTAGGCGCTGCCTTGGGCGTGCGCGACAGCTGCTCTTTGGCCTGTTCAAGGTGGTTACTGTACAGGTGTGCGTCGCCTAGGGTGTGGATAAATTCACCCGGTTGCAGCCCGGTCACTTGGGCGACCATGGTCAGCAACAAGGCGTAGCTGGCAATATTGAATGGCACACCCAGGAAAATATCGGCGCTGCGCTGATATAGCTGGCACGACAGTTTTCCATTGGCGACGTAAAACTGGAACAGGCAGTGGCAAGGCGGAAGCTGCATGTCATCGACCTGGGCCGGGTTCCAGGCGGAGACAATCAGGCGGCGCGACTGTGGCGAGGTGCGAATTTGGTCAAGCACCTTGGCAATTTGGTCGACGCTGCCCCCTTTGGGGTCGGGCCAACTGCGCCACTGGTAGCCATAAACGGGGCCCAGGTCGCCGTTTTCATCTGCCCACTCGTCCCAAATCCTTACCCCGTTCTCTTTCAGATAGGCAATGTTGGTGTCGCCTTTCAGAAACCAGAGTAGTTCGTGAATGATAGAACGCAGGTGGAGTTTTTTGGTGGTCAATAGCGGAAAACCACGCGATAAATCGAAGCGCATTTGATGGCCAAACACGGAGCGCGTGCCAACCCCCGTGCGGTCGTGGCGGTCAACGCCATGCTCCAGAACGGTTTGCATCAAGTCTAAATAGGGTTGCTCAAGCGCGGGCGTTGGTGCAGTCACAGAATTTCCAAATTAACAGGCGATGTAGCGGTTTATTCTAGGCGCCCATAGCGGCCCGGTCTAGCGGTGCTGGCTGGTTAGCGTTATCCAGTTAACCCCGGCGCCGCTTCGCACTGCTCCCACGGGTGCGCCGTGGGCTTACCACCCGCTACGACAACCTTTGTTTACGGCGTTTTATCTTAGCTTGCGACTTTTACATCAACAGGCTGTGAGCGGGACCAGGCGATGATGACGAGGCCCAGCGCGATCATGGGGAGCGTTAGCAGCATACCCATGGTGACCCAGCCTAAGGCAATAAAGCCGATGTGGGCGTCGGGCATGCGGACAAATTCGACCATAAAGCGGAACACGCCATAGCAGACTAAGAATAGCCCGGATATAAAGCCCCGCGATGTCGGTTTGGCCGAGACCCACCAAAGAATTGCGAACAACACAACGCCTTCTAACAGCGCTTCATAAAGCGCTGACGGATGGCGTGGCTCAGGCCCCATGCCAGGAAACGGCATGCCCCAGGGTAGCGAGGTCACGCGGCCCGGTAGCTCATGGTTGATAAAGTTACCGATTCGTCCGGCGCCTAAGCCAATCGGCACTAACGGGGCGATAAAATCGGTGAGGGTTAAAAATGCCAGTTGCTTACGCCGGGCGAATATCCAGGCGGCAAGCAGTACACCGAGTAGGCCGCCATGGAAGCTCATGCCTCCATCCCACACGCGGAATATCCAGAGAGGGTCGGCTGTCCACTGCCCTAGCCCGTAAAACAGCGCATACCCTAGGCGCCCACCGGCGACGACACCGATCGCGCAGTAGAAGAGTAAATCACCGATGTCGTCATTATTGAGGCCAATCCGCGATGCGCGCCGACAGCCAAGCCACCAAGCTGCAACAAATCCCACTACGTACATCAGGCCATACCAATGGACTTGCAGCGGCCCCAAGGAGATAGCCACTGGGTCAATCGTCGGATAATTAATCATTTACACTCTCTAATGCTAACCAAAAAAATATCGGCGTCTGCTCACGTCAGTGGCACATAGCACCGCCACTATCGTCATACCATTACGCCGCCGCGAGCAGTACACCAATGTTACGAGTGCAATGATAAGTCTGCTTACTCAGAAAGCCACCTTTATCGCTCTTCAGGCGGTATTGTTTTAATCGCGCCAGGGAACCAGTGGGCAATCATATTAAGCAGTGTTTCGGGCTGATACGGTTTGGCGAGCAGGTCATCCATGCCGGCGGCCAGGCAGGCATCGCGCCCGGCATTGTCGGCGTTGGCGGTTAACGCGACCAGCACGCTTTGATTGCCGCCGTCACGATCACGCTCGTACTCACGCCAGCGCCGGGTGGTTTCAAGGCCATCCAGGGTGGGCATAAAGATATCCATGAACACCAAATCGAAGTTGGCGTTTTTTTGGCGCTCCAGCGCCTGCTCACCACTACTAACGCCCTCTACCTGCAGGCCTTGGGTTTCCAGCATCTGCCGGGCGAGCATCAAATTAACGGGACCATCGTCGACGACTAATACCCGTAAATTGCGCTGCAAAGCGGCGAGCGCGCCATCACTTCCCACCTCTCCCATCACACTACTTTTTCCAGGGCTTTGCCCATCGGTATCCTGTTGAATGAGGTTGGTCAACAGCGCGCGTATATCTGATACGTGCTCGTATACTTCCATGACATTTTGGCGGCAGTTATCGGTAATCTCTTTGTCCGCCATGGCGTTTAAATGGCCTAACAAGTTGTCGGTTTCATGTTGCAACAGCGTTAGATAGCCTGATTTCAAACGCGACTCTTCCCGTGCCCTTTCCCTTCCAGCCATCAAATGCTTGAGTTGGCGCTGTTGGTGTTGAAGGTCGTCCAGCAGGGTTTGCTCATGCTCCTGCCGGGAGTTCTTGGTGGCGGCGCTGGCTACTTGTGAGCAATGCATGCAGCGTTCAAGCCCGGCTAGCACTTCGTTAACGCTGGCCAACCGCTGAAGCGGTAGATGAGATTCGTTTGCGGCATCCGGTGGGGAGCATTTATGCTCGGGTAGTGCACGCGCGGCGGTGGTGCAGAGCGCTTGACTATGCCGTTCCAGTTCGCTGAGCTCTTGCATAAACCGTGCATCTTTATGCCGAGCGCGGGTTTTGACCAGCATGAGGAAGACGCTAACGTTCAAACTCGTGCCAATGAGCAGTGCCGACACCAACCACAGCATGGTGCTCCAGGAGGCACTGCTTGGCGACATCCACCACATCATGGCGCCAACCGTCAAACAAAGTACGACTAATGCTGCTTGTACAAGCAGGAGGGGCCACAGCAGAGGCCAAACAATGGCGTTCCAAAAGTGTTCCCTTTCATAGCGTTGCATGATCTCGCCTTCCTATTGGCCAAATGGCCGCTAATAACGTGACCGCTGTTTAAACCCCAGGCTACCTGCCAATACCCACACTCAACCGTGTGGCGTTTTATGCTACAAACATGATACTGATGTCAGTGTACGTCTACGCTTCGTTACTGTCATGCGGCTCTTGCGTTGAACGTTTTCCATCCTTTTCGCCTACGAGTTTGTTATGTGCTTAATATCGTTTGCTTGGCAACCCGGCACACCCACGCCTTTGCGGCTGATGGGTAACCGTGATGAGTTTTATGCGCGCCCCACCGCGCCGCTGGGTGAGTGGCAAGATAGCCGCGATGTTATTGGCGGGCGTGACCTGGAGGCGGGTGGATCGTGGCTGGCGGCCAAGCGTGGTGGCATCGTGGCCGCTTTAACCAATGTACGTGACCTACAACTAAGCGTGCCTGCCGGCGCCCCAAGCCGGGGTGAGCTGGTCGCCAATGCTTTGCAGAGTGACGATATCGAAGGGTGGCTGACCGCACTCAACGAGGGCGAGGCACTGCGCTACGCCGGGTTTAATTTATTGGTCGCGACGCCGCAGCGGCTTTGGCACCTTCACCGGGGCCGAGACCGTCTGGCTCTCAGCGAGGTCTCTCCCGGCGTGCATGGCCTCTCCAACGCTGACCTCAACTCACCCTGGCCAAAGCTTTTACAGGTTCGCGATGCGCTTGAGCAGAGTTTATTACCTGTAGCCACCTTGCAGACCTGGCCCAGCGCCGTGCAGCGCGCAATGCAAAATCCGCAACAAGCGGCTGATGAGGCGTTGCCGGATACCGGCGTGGGGCTTGAACTGGAGCGCCAGCTCTCGGCGGCGTTTATTGTTGGCGAACACTACGGCACCCGCGCCACCTCGTGGCTGACGATGGACAGCCAAGGACAAATCGAGATTACCGAGCAGCGCTTTGGGCCGCTGGGACGCTTTGAGGGTGAAACCACCCTGTCGCTGCCCAGCGGTTCGCTTGCATCAACGTCCTAGGCTACGCCTAAGATTTGCCTGAAAACCTAGTCACGGGGCGGCATGAGATGCGAAAGCTGCCACTCATCCATACGCTTTTCCAGGTGGCTATGTACCTGGGCAGGCGTATCCAGCTCCATCACTTCCTTAAGCAGTTGCTCGGCATCGCTAAACGGTACTCGGCGAATAGCCGCACGCACTTTGGGCAGGCTTGGCGCGTTCATGGAGAGGCTGGTAAAGCCCATGGCCATCAGCAGCAGGGCCCCCGCCGGGTCTCCGGCCAGCTCCCCGCAGAGTGAAATGGGTTTATTGAGCCGAGAAGCATCGTTGGCCAATTCCAGCAGCGCACCTAATAGCGCCGGGTGCATGGCGTCGTAGAGGCTGGAGACCCGGGGGTTGTTGCGATCCACTGCCAGCAAGTACTGGGTTAGGTCGTTGCTGCCTACGGAGAAGAAGTCAACTCGCTTCGACAGTGCATCCATTTGGTAGATAGTGGCCGGCACTTCAATCATCACGCCCACCTGTGGCCTGACAACCGTGATGCCCTCTTCGCCCAGCTCTAGAATGGCGCGATCAAGCAGACGCAGCGCTTCATCGACCTCTTCGACGTTGGTGATCATCGGGAAGAGGACGTAGAGGTTATCCAGATCAATGGAGGCTTTGAGCATGGCGCGCAGTTGCACCATCAATACCTCCGGATGATCCAGGGTGACACGCATCCCACGCCAACCAAGGAACGGATTGGCCTCTTCAATGGGGAAATAGGGCAGGTCTTTGTCACCGCCGATATCCAGTGTGCGCATGACCACCGGCAACGGGGCAAAGCCTTCAAGCTGCTCACGATACAGCTTGGTTTGCTCTTTTTCGCCGGGGAAGCGTTCGGTAATCATAAATGGCACTTCGGTTCGGTAGAGCCCCACCCCACCAATACGACTTTTCAGCAGCGCGGTGGCATCTACCGCTAAGCCGGTATTGACCATAAGCGGCATGGTGCGGCCGTCGGGCGTGGCGCTGGGCAGATCCTGCTCGTGCTCAAGCAGTTCGCTGAGCGCCTCTTCTTCGGCGATCAGACTCTCATAACGTGCCGTAAGTTCAGGCGCCGGGCGTACAAACAGGCGGCCACGGTGGCCGTCCAGCACCACCGGCGCACCGCCCAGGCGTGGCAGCGGTAAGTCCACCATGCCCAGCACGGTTGGAATGCCCATGGCGCGAGCGACGATTGCCACGTGAGACGTGCTGGAGCCGCGCACTGAGACCAGCCCTTTAAGCTTCTCGCGGGGCACCTCGCCCAGCATTGCCACACTAATTTCATCGCCGACCAAAATGGCGTTATCGGGATAGGTTTCCGGCGTTGATGGCGTATCTTCCTGTAGATGCGCCAGTACCCGGCGGCCCAGGTCGCGAATATCCGCCGCCCGCTCGCGCAGGTAGTTATCGTCCACCCGCTCTAGGTACTGGACGTGACGGCGCACTACGTCGGCCAAGGCGCCGGGCGCCCACTGGCCTTCGCGAATACGTTTCTCCACCTCATCGGCCAGCGCGGCTTCGCCAAGCATCTGCTGGTATACATCAAACAGCGCCAGCTCCTGGGCGGAGATACGGCTTGCCAAGCGCTCGGCCGCGGCGCGAATTTCGCTGCGGGTTTTGCCAATGGCCTCCTTTAAGCGCGCCACCTCGTAATCTTGATCGCTTGGAATGAGATCAGGCACGCTATTAAGGTCGGAGGGAGGAGTAATGACCACCGCCTCCCCCATGGCCATACCTGGGGAGGCCGCAACGCCTTTAAACATTGCCTGACCACCAGCAAGCGCCGGGCGCAGCAGGTTGCCTGTCGCTAATGCGTGGGCTAGCACTCCCGCCAATTGCGCTGCCATGGTTACCAGGAAGGCTTCATCTTCATCATCGTAGCGGCGCTTTTCGGCTTGCTGGACAACCAACACGCCCAGCATATGGCGCTGATGAATAATCGGCACACCCAGAAAACTGGAGTAGCGCTCCTCTCCGGTCGCTTCAAAATAGCGGAACTGCGGGTGGGTCTGGGCGTCCTCGAGGTTAAGCGGCTCGCTGCGCTTGGCCACCAAGCCCACCAGGCCTTCGCCTAGCGGCAGTACGACGCGCCCAACTGCTTGAGTGCGCAGACCGATGGTCTCCATCAATACCAGCGACTCAAGCTCCTTGTCGTACAGGTAGAAGGAGCACACGTCGGTCTGCATCGCTTTACGAATTCGGCGTACCATCGTGGACAGCGCGGCGTCGAGGGTGCGCGCGCCATTCACCTCCTGAATCACCCGGCGCAGCACCTCAAGCATGGACGATTTACTTTTCACTATTATTTGCCTCGCTGAGGAATTTCCTGGCAAACTGCCGCCGCCCTAGGTTGAGCAGCGGCGCGTTGCCCTAATCTTCATCCTGTGCCAAGCGCTGAACGCGGGGAGATAGCTCTCGCAGCGCGCGCCGATATACCTCTCGCTTGAAAGGCACTACCTGCCCTAGCGGGTACCAGTAGCTCACCCACCGCCACCCATCGAATTCGGGGGTTGGGGTTGCCGTCATGCAGATTTGGCTTTCCTGGCAACGGATTTTAAGTAAAAACCACTTCTGCTTCTGGCCTATACAGACCGGACGCGAATGTGTGCGAATCATACGTCGTGGCAGACGGTAGCGTAGCCAGCCCCGGGTGCAGGCAACAATATCAACATCGTCGGCGGTTAAGCCGATCTCTTCGTAAAGCTCACGAAAAAGTGCTTGTTGTGGCGTCTCGCTTGCATTGATGCCCCCCTGGGGAAATTGCCACGCATTTTGTCCTACCCGACGTGCCCAAAGCAGTTGCCCCTGGCTATTGGCAATGATGATGCCAACATTGGGGCGAAAGCCGTCAGCGTCGATCACGGACTTCACCTTATAAATTTTCAGTTGTCCCCATTTTTCCACAAGGGAGACAAGCGTATCAATACAATATAACGCTAAGTCATGAATGGTGACTTGGTATTGGCCTGAGTGCTGGTGGGAATGGTCGGGCGACTCTGCGATAATCCGCGTCCGCTATTTGCCTTACTAGCGTCTTTGACAGCACTACTGTCCTTCAACTTTCACTGACTAAAAAAAGGGGAGCGCCGTGAGTCTGGCCATTTTCGATTTGGATAATACGCTGCTATCCATCGATAGCGATCATGCCTGGGGCGAGTTTCTACTCGAACAAGGGGCCGTCGATCCGATCGCTTACCGGGAAGCCAATGAGCGTTTTATGGCCGATTACAACGCGGGCACCCTGGATATGGCGGCGTTTTTGGAAATGGCACTTAAGCCACTGGCCGACAACTCTCCTGAGCAGCTTTCTGCGTGGCACCAGCAGTTTATGGTTAGCAAAATCGAGCCAAATATCCTGCCTAAAGCCGAAGAACTACTGGCACGTCACCGCACCAAAGGCGACACACTGCTGATTATCACCGCCACCAACCGTTTTATTACTGCACCGATTGCCGAACGCCTGGGAGTGGATCACTTAATCGCGGTGAATCCGGAGGTCAAGAATGGCCGCTACACAGGGCGCGTGTCGGGCATTCCCAGCTACCGCGAAGGCAAAGTCACTCGTTTGGAAAAGTGGTTGGAAGATCAAGACCTGACCATGGAAGGCGCGTGGTTTTACAGTGACTCGCACAATGATTTGCCGCTGCTGGAAATAGTCGAGCACCCCGTCGCCGTCGACCCCGATGACACCCTGCGCGAAATCGCCAAAGAGCGCCAGTGGCGGATTATGAGTTTGCGGGATTGAGTTTGTGAAGGCGAACCCCGGCACCGCTTCGCGCTGCTTCCGCGGGTGCGCTTCGCTTACCACGCGCTACTAAATCTCGCAGGCACATGAAGGTGGGGATTCCAAGGACATGTGCACGTTATGCAAATGGCCGTGGCACGTTATCATGCCACCGAAATCGGGTGACTGTCGTAGCGCGTGGTAACGAGAAAGCGAGTTCAGCGAGCGTTTCGAGGCACCCGCGGGAGGCGGCGGGACGACGCCCAGTGGTACCCAACCAACCCTGCCGGCACGAGCCAACCCCGGCACCGCTCCGCGCTGCTTTCGCGGGTGCGCTTCGCTTACCACGCGCTACTAAATCTCGCAGGCACATGAGGGTAGGGATTCCAAGGGCGTGTGCACGCTATGCAAATGGCCGTGGTACCCCACAACAACCTCTGCACCGTTGCATGCTGCTCAATCTCACCCAATAAAAAACCCCACAAGCTAAGCTTGCGGGGTTTTGGCGTTGGCTGCTGCTTCAATAGCACAGCGCCAGTAAGCGTGTTTAGCCGAGCAGGTGCTCGACGGCTGCACGCTCTTCGCGCAGTTCTTTCTCGGTGGCTTTCATCTTCTCTTGGCTGAATTCGTCAAGCTCAAAACCTTGAACGATTTCATACTTGCCACCCTGGCAACGCACTGGGTAGGAGTAGATGATGCCTTCTTCGATGCCGTAGCTGCCGTCAGACGGGATCGCCATGCTGACGATGCCTTTGGAACCCAGCGCCCAGTCGTGCATGTGGTCGATGGCGGAAGAAGCAGCAGAAGCGGCTGAAGAGGCGCCACGTGCTTTGATGATCGCCGCGCCGCGCTGCTGCACGGTGGGGATGAAGTCATTTTCGTACCAGTCGCGCTCGACCAGATCAAAAGCGGCTTTGCCGTCGACTTTGCACTGGGCCAGATCCGGGTACTGGGTGGCACTGTGGTTGCCCCAGATGATCATGTTTTCAACGTCAGTGACGTGCTTGCCGGTTTTCTGTGCCAGCTGGGTCAGGGCGCGGTTGTGATCCAGGCGCGTCATGGCGGTAAACTGGCCAGCGTCCAGATCCGGCGCGTTGCAGGAAGCAATCAACGCGTTGGTGTTGGCCGGGTTACCGACCACCAGCACTTTCACGTCACGGCTTGCGTGGTCGTTCAGCGCTTTACCTTGCACGGAGAAGATCGCGGCGTTGGCTTCCAGCAGGTCTTTACGCTCCATGCCCGGGCCGCGCGGACGCGCGCCTACCAGCAGAGCGAAGTCGACGTCTTTGAAAGCGGTGTTCGGGTCATCGGTGGCAACGATGTCTTGCACCAGCGGGAAGGCACAGTCGTTAACTTCCATCACCACGCCGTTCAGGGCGTCCATTGCCTGGGGAATTTCCAGCAGCTGGAGAATGACGGGTTGATCCGGCCCCAGCATGTCGCCAGCGGCGATGCGGAAAATGAGAGAGTAGCTGATTTGACCGGCGCCGCCGGTAATCGCAATACGTACTGGATCTTTCATCATTGCTCCTTGATTGGTTCGCCTAGGGATGGTTCTCGCCTGAGGGTGGCTTAACAGAACTCAAGACGCAAAGATGGTATGCCCAGCCGGACAAAAACTCAATCAGACATGAGACTACTTGCTATTTAACACACCTATCCGGTGATACACGTACGATCCACCCAATGGCGTGCCACTCGCTGAAAAGGTCGAGTTGCGCTATGGTATCTTCGGTTTTATGCCCTCCTTTACTTGTTTTGCTAAGGACATGGACGCTCCATGCGAAAAATTCCGTTCTCTTATGCCTTGGCTAGCCTGCTGGTGCTGGCACTGGTGATATGGCTCGCTTTTGGCAATTTTCAGCGCTTTCAAACGACGCCCCCAGACGCCCCCACAAGCAATGAAGCAGGCTCGCGGGTAGAAATTGTCGTTCAGCAGAGCACCCCGTTTATTCCTCAGCAACTTGTCCAGGGCCAGCTGACGGCAGAGCGCGAAACCACCCTGCGCGCCAATGTAGCGGGCTTTGTGGCGGAGAAGCCGGTCGCCCAAGGCAGCCGTGTGAATGCAGGCGATACGCTGCTAGTGCTGGATAACGACGCCCTGCCCGAGCAGTTGCAGCAGGCCCGCGATGAGCTGGCGGTAGCCGAGGCAGAGTATGCCGGGGCACGCAATCTGCGCCAGCGGGAACTGATCTCCCAGCCGGAGCTCCTGCGCTTGCAGAGTGCCCTAAGCGCCAGCGCCGCTTCAGTGGCACGACTGCAGAAGCAACTGGACGACAGCCGCCCCACCGCGCCATTTGATGGCGTACTAAACCGCGTTCAGGTAGAGCTAGGCGATCTGCTGCAGCCCGGTGAGGAGTGGGGTCAGTTGGTGGATGACCGGCGTCTGAAAGGTGCCGCCTGGGTCTCCCAGCAACAGGTGGGGGATTTAAGCGTGGGATTGCCGGTGACCGCCCGGCTGCTGAATGGTGACCATTTAGAGGGGGAGCTAACCTTTATCAGCCACCGCGCTGAAGAGGCAACACGTAGCTTCTATATAGAAGCCACGCTGGATAACCCGGCCGGTAAACACTTGGCGGGCGGCAGCGCTGAATTGACCATTACCCTGCCGCCCCGTCAGGTGCATACCCTTTCGCCCGCACTGCTGAGTTTGAACAGCGAAGGAGAGCTGGCGGTCAAGCATCTGGATGATAACGATCAGGTACAGCAGACCGCTGTTGAACTCGTTAGCGCCGATATCCAACGCGCCTATGTCACCGGCCTGCCTGATCCGCTGCGTTTGATTACGCTGGGCGCCGGTATGGTAGACACCGGCGAAACGGTCACACCGGTGCCCGTTGAGGAAGCCATCATTTCGCAGCCGGCGGAACAGGATAGCGTGCATGCGCCAGTTGATTAATGCGGCGCTAGCCCATACCCGTACGACGTTACTACTGTTGGTGAGCCTTCTACTGGCGGGTATCGCTGCCTGGCAGGTGATTCCTAAAGAGGCCAACCCCGACGTCACCATCCCGATGATTTATGTCTCGCTGTCGCTGGAAGGCGTTAGCCCCGAAGATGGCGAGCGGCTATTGATCCGCCCCATGGAGCAGGAGCTGCGCGGTATTGAGGGGCTGCGTAAATTTACCGCCCAATCCAGCGAGGGGCATGGCTCGATCACGCTGGAGTTCGACCCTGGCTTTGATCCGGATACCGCGCTAACCGATGTCCGCGACCGTGTGGACATTGCCCGCAGCGAGCTGCCTTCGGAAGCCGATGAGCCTCGCGTAATGGAGGTCAACGTCTCAGAATTTCCGGTATTAACGATTGGCCTCTCCGGGCAATTGGATACCCGTGAACGCATGACCATTGCCCGACGCTTGCAGGAGGAGATTGAGGGCATCGCCGATGTGCTGGAAGTCGACATTGCCGGTGAGCGGGAAGACCTGCTGGAAATTGTCGTCGATCCACTGGTACTGGAGAGCTATGGCGTCGATTTTGACGCGCTGTTTAATCAGGTATCGCGCAATAACCGCTTGGTAGCCGCAGGCAGTCTGGATACCGGCGCCGGACGTCTGGCGTTAAAAGTCCCCGGCATTATTGAGTCCCTTGAGGACGTCATGAATATGCCGGTCAAGGTCGATGAGGATCGCGTGGTCACCTTTGGCGATGTGGCGTGGATTCACCCCACCTATAAAGAGCCGGAGGGCTTTGCCCGCATTGATGACCAGCCAGCGGTGGTGCTGGAAGTTTCCAAACGTGCTGGCGCCAATATCATCGCCACCATTGGCGCTGTCCGTGAGCGCTTGGCGGAAGCTGATGACTTGCTCCCTGAACAGCTCCGCTTCACGACCATTCTGGATGAGTCGACCACCGTTGAGAATATGCTTTCTGAACTACTCAACAACGTACTGACCGCCGTGGTGCTGGTACTGATTGTGGTGGTTGCGGTGATGGGCTGGCGCATGGCGCTGCTGGTAGGGCTGACCATTCCTGGGGCCTTTTTAACCGGTATCCTGCTGGTGTGGGCATTTGGCTTTACGCTCAATATTGTGGTGTTGTTCGCGCTGATTCTGGTGGCGGGAATGCTGGTTGACGGTGCCATCGTGGTCAGTGAACTTGCCGACCGCCATTTGCGGGATGGTCAAACGTCTCACGAAGCGTGGTTTAACGCTGCCTCCCGCATGAGCTGGCCCGTCATTGCCTCGACGGCCACTACGCTGGCGGTGTTTATTCCTCTGCTGTTCTGGCCCGGCGTGGTCGGCCAATTTATGAAGTACCTGCCCGCCACGGTCATTTTGTGCCTGCTGGCGTCGCTTGCCATGGCGCTGGTATTTTTGCCCACACTGGGGCGCTTGTTTACCCGCAGCGATGCCAAGCAATCGAGTGCCCATCATGACGACGCCACAACTGCCTTTGGCCGCGGCTACCGCCACCTGCTGTCACGGCTACTGATGCACCCGGCCTGGGTTCTACTGGTAACGGTACTACTCATGGCACTGCTGTATACCGGCTATGCCCGTTTCAATCATGGTGTCGACTTTTTTCCTAATGTGGAGCCCGATAGCGCTCAAGTATTGGTGCGTGCCCGGGGCGACTTTTCCGCCGTGGAAACCGATGCCATTGTGCAGCGAGTAGAAGCCAAACTGTCTGGCATGAGCGAGGTGCGGGCGCTGTATGCACGCTCATTTGCCGTGCCTAACGAGCAGATGGGTAACGATGTGATTGGCATGCTGCAGTTCCAGTTTATCGACTGGCATGAGCGCCGCCCTGCCCAGGCCATTTTGGATGATATGGCCGAGCGCGCAGGAGACATTCCCGGCATCACGCTGGAGTTTCAGGAGCAGGAGATGGGCCCCGGCGGCGGTAAACCGATCGTACTCGAAGTGAGCGCCACTAACCCCGACGTCGCCGATGCGGGCGTGAACCAGCTAACCCAACTAATGCGCGAGCTGGGCGGCTTTACTGATATTCAGGATAACCGCAGCCTACCCGGCGTGGAGTGGCAGGTTAACGTGGATCGGGAGGCCGCGGCGCGAATGGGAACCGATGTGACGACCATTGGTAGCGCGGTACAGTTGCTCACCACCGGCCTTCAGGTGGCGAGCTATCGCCCGCCGGAAGTGAGCGATGAAGTGGATATCCGCGTACGTCTGCCAGAAAATTGGCGCTCGCTGGATCAGCTTGAGCGGCTGACCATCAATACCCAGCGGGGTCAGGTGCCGATCTCACATTTTGTGACCCTGGAACCAGCCCCTAAAGTGGGTACGCTGAACCGCATTGATGGTCGCCGGGCGATTACCATTGATGCCGATCTTGCCCCCGGTTACCTCGCCGATGAGCGACTCGGCGCCCTGATGGTGGCGGGAAGCGGCAGCCTGCCTGACGGTCTGATGGTCAATGTGGCGGGCGAGCAGGAGGATCAGCAGGAGTCGATGCAATTCTTAGCCAGTGCCTTCTTGATTGCTATCGGCTTGATGGCGCTGATTCTGGTCACTCAGTTCAATAGCTTCTATCAAGCGGGCCTGGTGCTCTCGGCGATTGTATTCTCCACCGCGGGGGTTTTGATGGGGCTACTGATTACCGGCCAGGCTTTCGGCATTGTGATGGTGGGCATGGGCGTGATTGCTCTGGCAGGTATTGTGGTCAATAACAATATCGTGTTGATCGATACCTACAACGAGCTGCGCGGTCAGGGTATGACGCCCGGCGAGGCGGCGCTTGAAGCAGGCTGCCTGCGTCTTCGCCCGGTGCTGTTGACGGCGATTACCACGGTGCTGGGATTGATGCCCATGGTACTGGGGATCAATGTAGACCTCTTCACCCCTGCCCTGGGCTTTAACGCCCCCTCCGCCCAGTGGTGGACACAGATGTCGAGCGCCATCGCCGGCGGGCTCACCTTCGCCACCGCGCTTACGCTGCTGCTTACGCCTTGTATGTTGGTAATAGGCGGAAAGTTACGGCGTTATAGGTAAATGGTGAGGTGTGAGGTGTGAGGTGTGAGGTGTGAATCGATTATTGGTCATCCGCCGGTTTATGTGCACGCGTGATTTAGTAGCGCGGCGTAAGCGTCAGCGCACCCGCGGGAGCAGCGCGCAGCGGTGCTGGGAGTTGGATCAATCATCAAGAGGCAAAGGCGCCGTTTGGCGGCGCCTGTTTCATAAGGTCTCAAGCGGGGGCTTTGTTATGCTGCGGGCTGTGGGCGGCGTGTAGACGTGCAATCAACTGGTCTTCCAGCGCGAAGCGTTCGGTAAGCCCGCGGGCTAGGCGGTCGATCCAGGCAGGCAGCCGGGCGATATTTTGCTCGCAGCTGAGCGTGGAGCCAAAATCGGTATCAAACTCCAACACCATCTCGGTGGACATTTCTAAACGCTCAAGCAGTTTAGCAGCGATCGCCAGCGCGCTTTCATCCTCAAAGGCTTTCGCCTCTTCCGACAGCTGGGGATAAATCTCAAAGTGGCCCGCGCTGATGTAGTCCATTAACTTTTCACTGAAGGTATCGATAGGCGCTTTGCTAACGGCTTCCAGCTCAGCATCGCACGCTTCCTTTAGCTCGATAAAGCTAATCAATAGCTGACGACGCTGATCCAACCAGCGGTCGATCAACGTGTGCACGCCACCCCAGCGCTCCAGGGCATTTTTGCAATCTTCGAGCATGGGGCTTTCTCCTTAAAACTCACCTTTTGACTACGCAACATTAACTGCGCAACTGTCGACTCTGTATAGCCGCTTAAAACAACAATAGGCCTAGGTTCGCGCCTCCTCCCACCTCTGTCAATCCCAGCGGGTACGGTTTCTTTGGTACTTATCATTCGCCGCTCATAGCGCCTTTGAGGACGCCGCATAAACACTGACCTCCAACGGCGAGCGCCTTAATAATTTTAACTATATTTATGTTCATTTCTTCTGATAGCTACTGTGAGTAAAGGCGACGACAGCCCCGAAAAGGCTTCTGAAAATATATTTTAAACTTAAACATTTTAAGCTTGAATTTTATACCTACCTCTCCTATCTTCAAAACAGAGTGTATTTTCCCGTGGAGAAAAATAATGAGAATCGCCTGCCTGGGTGGAGGGCCTGCCGGCCTCTATTTTGCTATCAGCATGAAGCTGCAGAATCCCTCTCACGAGATGGTGGTCATTGAGCGCAATCGTGCAGACGATACCTTTGGCTGGGGCGTGGTGCTGTCAGACGAAACCTTGGATAACCTGGCGGCGAATGACCCGGTTAGCGCAGAGCGTATTCGTGAACATTTCGCCTATTGGGATGACATTGCCGTCGTTCATAAAGGCGTAAAGACGGTCTCCACCGGCCACGGCTTTTGCGGCATTGGTCGTCGCCAACTGCTAATTCTGCTCCAAGAGCGCGCTCGGGAACTGGGCGTTGAGATGCGCTTTGAAACCGATGTAACGGAAGTCTCCATTGAGCAGTACCGACATGAGTATGACCTGGTACTGGCCGCCGATGGACTGAACTCCCGTACCCGCCAAACCTATGCCGAACATTTCAAGCCCGATATTGACGTGCGTGCATGCAAGTTCGTTTGGCTGGGCACACACCAGACTTTCAACGACGCCTTTACCTTTATTTTCGAGAAGACCGAGCACGGCTGGGTGTGGGCTCATGCGTATCAGTTCGATAAGGATACGGCGACCTTTATCGTCGAGTGCAGTGAGGCCACCTGGCAGGCGTTTGGCTTTGGCGAAATGAACCAACAGGAATCAATCACGGTTTGCGAGCGCATCTTTGCCAAGCATCTTGATGGTCATGCCTTGATGACCAACGCCAACCATATCCGCGGCTCGGCGTGGATCAACTTTCCACGAGTGCTTTGCGAGCGCTGGAGCTATGAGAACGTGGTGCTGATGGGCGATGCTGCCGCCACCGCCCACTTTTCGATTGGTTCAGGCTCCAAACTCGCCCTGGAAAGCGCAATCTCGCTGGCTAACATGCTACACAGTGAGCCCAGCATGGAAGCCGCCATCGCCCGCTACGAAGAGGAGCGCCGTTTCGAAGTGCTACGTTTACAGTCGGCGGCGCGCAACTCCACTGAGTGGTTTGAGCAGGTGGAGCGCTACCTGGATCTCGACCCGGTGCAGTTTAACTACTCCTTACTGACCCGCTCCCAGCGCATTAGCCACGAAAACTTACGGGTGCGCGACCCAGTGTGGCTGGAGAGCGCCGAACGCTGGTTTCAAACCCAGGCGGGTAATTCGGGCAGCGCCCGCGCACCTATGTTTGCGCCCTATCGGTTGCGTGATTTGACGCTGGTTAATCGCGTGGTGTTCTCGCCCATGGCCCAGTATAAAGCTGTCGATGGCTGCCCTACCGATTGGCACTTTAGCCACTACGCCGAGCGGGCCAAAGGCGGGGCGGGACTGGTGTATACCGAAATGACCTGCGTGAGCCCCACCGGGCGGATCACCCCCGGCTGCCCAGGACTGTATGCTCCAGAGCATGAAGCAGCGTGGAAGCGGCTATGTGATTTCGTGCATACGGAAACCAACGCCAAGCTGTGCGCCCAAATCGGCCACTCAGGAGCAAAAGGCTCTACTCAACTGGGCTGGCAGGAGATGGATGCCCCGCTTGCTGAGGGTAACTGGCCGATAATGGCAGCCTCTAATATGCCCTGGTCAGCGCGCAATCAAGTGCCCAAGGCCATGGATCGGCACGATATGGATCGTGTCCGCGATGAATTTGTCAGCGCGGCGCAGATGGCTGACCGGGCAGGCTTCGATATGATCGAGATTCACGCCGCCCACGGCTACCTGCTCTCTTCATTCATTACTCCTCTAACCAATCATCGTGACGATGAGTATGGTGGCTCGCTGGAGAACCGCCTGCGCTACCCGCTTGAGGTGATCAATGCCGTACGCCTTGCCTGGCCCGCCCACAAGCCGCTTTCGGTGCGTATTTCTGCCAACGACTGGTGTGGCGATGAAGGTATCACCCCCGACGATGCAGTGAAGATCGCTAAACGGCTGCGGGATGCGGAGGTGGATATCGTTGATGTCTCTGCCGGACAAACCTCGACCCAGGCCAAACCGGTGTATGGGCGTATGTTCCAAACGCCCTTCTCTGACCGGATCCGTAACGAAGCAGCGATTGCCACCATGGCGGTGGGCAATATCTATCAGGCCGACCATGTGAACTCGATTCTGATGGCTGGGCGTGCTGACTTGGTCTGCATTGCCCGCCCCCACCTGGCCGATCCTTACTGGACGCTGCACGTTGCCGCCGGCTTGGGTGATCGGGAGGTAGAGTGGCCCGCCCCCTACCGGGCAGGCGCGGATCAGTTGCAGCGCCTGGCTGAACGTGGCGAGGGGTGGGTATGACGCAGCTCACAGATAAGCGCGTGGTGATTACCGGCGGTGGCAGCGGTATCGGTGCCGATATGGCCATGGCCTTTGCCGAAGCAGGCGCCAGGGTCACGATTACCGGACGTCGGGAAGTTGCCCTTCAAGCGGTGGCAGATCAGCACCGTCAGCTTGATTTTGCTGTGGTCGACGTTACCGATGAGGCTGCCATGGTGGCGCTGTTCGAAAGAATTGGCAGGGTCGACATCGTTATCGCCAACGCAGGCGCCGCCGAGAGCGCGCCTTTTGGCAAGACCTCGTGTGAGCAGTGGCAGCGTATGCTCAACGTTAATTTAAGCGGCGTATTTTTAACCCTGCGTGAAGGCTTAAAGCAGTTGAACGATGGCGGACGGATGATCGCCGTAGCCTCTACCGCTGGCCTTAAAGGCTACGCCTATGTGGGCGCTTACTGCGCGGCTAAACATGGCGTGGTGGGGTTGGTGCGTTCGCTGGCGGCTGAAACAGCCACACGCAATATTACCGTTAATGCACTCTGCCCCGGTTTTACCGATACGCCGCTATTGGCTGCCAGCGTCGACAATATTATGGCGAAAACCGGCCAGTCCGCCGAACAGGCGACCTCTCACTTTCAATCTACCAACCCCACCGGGCGCTTAGTGACGCCCGCCGAGGTGACCGCTACTGCCCTATGGCTATGCGGCCCTAACAGCGGCGCGATTAACGGCCAAGCCATCTCAATCTCAGGGGGTGAGGTATGAAGGCGGAAAGTTTGGATAAAAATAGTTTGGATAAAAATAGTTTGGATAAACATAGTTTGGGTAAACATAGCTTAAGCAAGGAGCGCCTGCGCCTATGGCTGCGCATGCTGCGGGTTACCCGCCAGGTGGAGTCGGAACTGCGAGAACGCTTGCGTACTGAGCACGACTCGACGCTGCCGCGCTTTGATGTAATGGCCGCCCTGTATGCCGCTGAGGAGGGTTTGAAAATGAACGAGCTCTCCAAACGGCTGCGGGTTTCCAACGGCAACGTCACCGGGATTATCGATCGCCTGGTGGAGGATGGCGCCGTGGAGCGCATAGCCATTGAGGGCGATCGCCGCGCCACGCGGGTCTGCCTAACCGTCGCGGGGAGAGAAACCTTTAGAGGCATGGCCGTTGAGCATGAGCGCTGGATCAATGCGCTATTTGAGGGGGTGAGCGAAGAGGACGCCCACCATATCGGCGAGTTGCTCCACCGTTTACCCGCTTCTCCTAGCGATGCCCATTAATCACCGACAGGCGAGAACAACAATATGAAGAGTATGGCTGGCTTAACCCCCGAGCACTTTATCTGGAAAATGCGAGGCGGAGTCGCCGTTATTCGGCTCAATCGCCCAGAGCGTAAAAACCCGCTGACCTTTGAGAGCTACGCCGAGCTGCGCGATACCTTTCGTGATTTAGCCTACGCCTCCGATGTGCACGCCGTGGTGTTTACCTCCAACGGCGAGAACTTCTGCTCCGGCGGCGATGTGCATGAAATTATCGGCCCCTTGGTGGGCAGGGATATGAAGGGCCTGCTCGAATTCACCCGCATGACCGGGGAGCTGGTCAAAGCCATGCTCAACTGCGGCAAGCCGATAATTGCCGCCGTGGACGGCATCTGCGTAGGCGCCGGGGCAATTATCGCCATGTCTTCGGATATTCGCATTGCCACTCCCCGCGCCAGCACGGCGTTTCTGTTTACCCGGGTGGGTTTGGCGGGCTGCGATATGGGTGCCTGCGCCATGCTGCCGCGCATTATCGGCCAGGGCCGTGCCGCCGACCTGCTCTACAGTGGGCGCAGCATGAGCGCGGCAGAGGGCCTGCAGTGGGGCTTTTACAATCGGGTGGTCGAACCAGACGCCCTTGAAGAGGATGCCATCGCCTACGCTACCCGGCTGGCTAACGGCCCCACCTTTGCCCACAGCATTACCAAAACCCAGTTAAACCAGGAGTGGTCCATGAGCCTGGAGCAGGCCATTGAATCGGAGGCCCAGGCCCAGGCGATCTGTATGCAAACCAACGATTTTGCACGCGCCTACCACGCCTTTGTAGCCAAACAAACACCTGAGTTTAAGGGGGACTAATGAGCGACAAAAGCTTTCTAGCCTGGCCCTTCTTTGAGGCTAAACATCGCGAGCTTTCAGAGCAGCTCGAAGCGTGGTGCCGCACTGAACTTCCCCGCGACCACAGCGACGTGGATGCCACCTGTATTCAACTGGTACGCGATCTAGGCAAGGCCGGTTTTTTGGAAGGCACTGCGGGCGAGCATATCGATGTGCGCAGCCTCTGCCTGATTCGTGAAACCCTGGCCCGCCATGATGGTCTGGCCGATTTTTCGTTTGCCATGCAGGGGCTAGGCACCGGTGCTATCAGCCTATACGGCAGCGATGAGCAGAAGCAGTGGCTGGACAGAACCCGCAGTGGTGAAGCCCTTTCCGCCTTTGCCCTGAGCGAACCCCGCTCTGGCTCCGACGTGGCCCAACTGGATACTACCGCCGAGCGCGACGGCGACAGCTACCGTTTGAATGGCGAAAAAACCTGGATCTCTAACGGCGGCATTGCCGATGTCTACACCGTCTTCGCCCGTACCGGTGAAGGCCCTGGCGCCAAAGGGCTTTCGGCTTTTTTGGTACCCGCTGACACGCCTGGGATGGAGATTCGTGAACGTCTGGAGTCGGTGGCGCCCCACCCGCTAGCACGGCTGGGCTTTAACGATATGGTGCTGCCTGCCAGCGCCTTGATTGGCCAACCGGGCCAGGGCTTTCGGATTGCCATGTCAGTGCTGGACGTTTTCCGCTCCACGGTCGGCGCCGCCGCGCTGGGATTCGCCCGCCGTGCACTGGAGGAGTCGCTTTCCCGCAGCCGCTCTCGTGAGCTGTTTGGCGCCACCCTCTCCGATCTGCAAATGGTGCAGGGTCACTTGGCCGATATGGCGCTCAATGTGGATGCCGCCGCCCTGCTGGTATATCGCGCTGCCTGGACGAAAGATCAAGGCGCTGAACGGGTCACTCGCGAAGCCGCGATGGCCAAACTGTTTGCCACCGATCAGGCCCAACAGGTGATCGACCAGGCGGTACAACTCCACGGCGGTGACGGCGTTCGTAAGGGTCACATCATCGAAAGCCTCTACCGGGAAATTCGCGCGCTGCGTATTTATGAAGGCGCGTCCGACGTCCAGAAAGTGGTCATCGCCCGCAGCATGCTCGCGGAGGAGTAAGTAGTAAAAAGCCGTATAGCAAGTCACCAAAACAATAAAACACAACGCCAGACACCGTATCCCTGCCCGCGCCTCATTTGAGCCTTGGGCAGGAATAAACAACGACACCAAATACGGAGATTGGTCATGTACATCCAGTCGGCTCATGCTGATACTTTTGCGCGGGAAAACCTGCCACCCACTGATGGTCAGCCTGAGTTTCTACTCTCGGGCTACGATTATCCTGAGCGACTTAACGCAGGCGTTGAGTTATGCGATCGACTGCTCGACCAGGGGCACGGCGAACGCATTGCCCTGGCGGGCAACGGCCGACAGCGCACTTACCTGGAACTCACCGAGTGGACCAACCGCCTTGCCCATGTGCTGGTGGAAGACCTGGGAGTCATTCCCGGCCAACGGGTGCTGATTCGTTCGGCCAATAACCCCGCCATGGTGGCCTGCTGGCTGGCCGCTACGAAAGCGGGCGCTGTCGTGGTCAACACCATGCCCATGCTGCGCACTAAAGAGTTATGCCAGGTAATCGATAAAGCTGAAGTCAGCCTTGCTCTCTGTGATACCCGCCTGCTTGATGAACTGAGTGAATGCCAGACGTTAAGCCCAACCCTCACGCGTATTGTGGGCTTTGATGGCACCGCCAATCATGATGCAGAACTTGACCGCCTGGCACTGGGCAAACCCGCTACCTTTGATGCCGTGGATACCGCTGCCGATGATGTAGCGCTGCTGGGGTTTACCTCGGGCACCACCGGTTCACCCAAAGCCACCATGCATTTTCACCGCGACCTATTAGTGATTGCCGATGGCTACGCCAAGGAAGTGCTGCAGGTAACACCCGAGGATATCTTCGTCGGTTCGCCACCGCTGGCGTTCACCTTTGGCCTGGGTGGGCTGGCGATCTTTCCGCTGCGCTTCGGCGCTACCGCTGTACTGCTCGAACACGCCTCCCCGCCCAATATGATGGACATTATCCGCGAGTATCAGGCCACGGTGGTGTTTACCGCCCCCACGGCTTACCGGGCGATGCTTTCCGCGCCCACACGCCATGAGGATTTAAGCAGCCTACGCGTGGCGGTTTCCGCTGGCGAAACGTTGCCCGCTCCGATTTATCATGACTGGATCAAGCAAACCGGCACCCCCATCCTCGACGGGATCGGCGCCACTGAAATGCTGCATATCTTTATCTCCAACCGGCTGGATGACCATCTCCCCAGCTGTACCGGCAAACCGGTGAGCGGTTACGAAGCACGAATCGTTGATGACGAGATGAATGATGTTCCTCACGGCACGGTGGGTAAGCTTGCCGTGCGCGGCCCCACCGGCTGCCGCTATTTGGCCGATAAGCGCCAGCAAAAGTATGTGATTGATGGCTGGAATATCACCGGCGACGCGTTTTATCAGGACGAAGAGGGCTACTTCCATTTCGCCGCCCGCAACGACGATATGATTGTCTCGGCAGGCTACAACATCGCGGGCCCTGAAGTGGAAGCAGCGCTGCTGGCCCACCCCGCCGTTAAAGAGTGCGCAGTGATAGGCGCACCAAGCGAAGAGCGCGGCCAAATTGTCGAGGCTTTTGTTGTTCTAAACGATGGTTTTCAGCAAGATGAAGAGTGTCAGCAAATGTTGCAGGACTTCGTGAAGCAGACCATCGCGCCGTATAAGTACCCTCGCTCCATACGTTTTATCGAGGCGCTACCTAAAACAACCACGGGTAAGGTTCAGCGCTTTCGGCTGAGCCAGGAACATTACCCGAGCGCTGGCTCTCCTTGCATCAATGTGAATAGCACTAGCATCAACAGCACCAAAACTAATAGCACCAACGTATGCCCCTCTAAGCAATAAACGATTAAAAAATGAGGAATGATCCATGAAAATGATATCCCGCTTTGGCCTTGGCTTACTGCTCTCCTCCAGCCTGGCAACGGCTCATGCCGACGACGTTAAGATCGGTATGATCACCACCCTTTCTGGCGGCGGTTCACATCTAGGTGTGGACGTTCGCGATGGCTTTATGCTGGCGCTTGAGCAGTCGGGCCGCGACGATGTGGAAGTGCTGATTCAAGATGACGCCAACCGCCCGGATCTGGCCCGCAGTCTGGCCAATGAGTTTATGCAGCGCGATGAGGTGGACATCCTGACCGGTATCATATGGTCCAACCTGGCCATGGCGGTGGTGCCCTCTGTGACGCGCCAGGGCACTTTCTATCTCTCCCCCAATGCTGGCCCTTCCGATCTAGCCGGACGCATGTGCCACGAGAATTACTTCAACGTGGCGTATCAAAACGACAACCTGCACGGCGCCATGGGCGCCTATATGCGTGAAGAGGGGTATGAGCGACCGATTATCATGGCCCCCAACTACCCCGCAGGCACCGATGCGTTAGCGGGCTTTAAGCACCTTTATGAAGGGGAGGTGGTCGATGAGCTTTACACCCAAATGGGCCAAACTGACTACGCCGCTGAAATTGCCCAGATTCGCGCCAGCGATGCCGATAGCCTGTTCTTCTTCCTGCCCGGCGGTATGGGCATCTCCTTTATGAAGCAGTGGGAGAGCTCCGGCGTTGATATGCCGATCTTTGGTGCCGCCTTCTCGTTTGACGAAATTCTTATCAAAGCGGTAGGCAGTGCCGCCATTGGCGCACGCAATACCTCGCTGTGGGCTTACGATTTGGAAAATGAGGCCAATGAGCGCTTTGTCGAGGGCTTCCGGGAAGCTTATGACCGCACTCCTACCCTGTATGCAGCGCAAGGATACGACACCGCCAACCTGATCCTTAGCGCGCTTGAAACCGCCCACCCCGATGACAAAGACGCTTTCCGTGAAGCGCTGCGGGCCGCCGACTTTGATAGCGTGCGCGGTGAGTTCCGCTTTGGCCCTAACCACCACCCTATTCAGGACATCTACGTACGTGAAGTCGTGGAGGGTGACGATGGCGAGCCCACCAATCGTCTGATCGGTGTCGCTGTTGAAGATATCCAAGACGTCTACTTCGAACAGTGCCAGATGTAATGTCGCCGTGGCTGGGTGTCATCACCCAGCCTTTGCTTTCTTCCTTTGTTAAGGATGCCTAACGTGTCCGTTACTCTGCTAATAGAGCAACTTCTCAACGGCGTGCAGCTTGGCACCATGCTGTTTCTGATGGCCAGCGGCCTTACCCTGGTATTCGGGGTCATGGGGTTGATCAATCTTGCTCACGGCTCCTTTTATATGGTGGGCGCCTATGCCACCGCCGCCGTGACTGCATCAACCGGCTCTTTTATGATTGGGCTGGGCGCAGGCATGGCAGCCGCCGCAATGGTCGGTGCGCTGGTGGAACTGCTGGTGATTCGCCGACTCTATCACCGCCCCCACCTTGATCAGGTATTGGCGACCTTTGCGCTTATTTTGATTTTTTCCGAAGGCACGCGCTGGATATTCGGCTCGTCGCCTCTGCGGCTAAGCCCGCCTTCCTGGTTAACCGGATTCGTCACGCTGCCCGGCGACACCCGCTATCCCATCTACCGGCTGATGCTGATTGGCGTGGGCATTGTTATTTCGATCGCCCTTTACTTTTTGATCTCTAAAACACGCTTGGGCATGCGCATTCGCGCCGGTGAAAGTGACCGCGAAATGATTGGTGCGCTGGGGGTCAATATTTCAAAGCTGTATACCGTCGTGTTTGCCTTGGGCGCAGGGTTGGCAGGCTTGGCGGGGGCGTTAGTGGGCGCACTGCAATCTGTACAGGTAGGTATGGGCGAGCCTGTGTTGATTCTGGCCTTCGTGGTCATCGTCATTGGTGGTATCGGCTCCATCAAAGGGGCGCTACTGGGTGCCCTGTTGGTGGGTGTGGTCGATACATTAGGGCGGGTCTATTTGCCCATATTTTTCCGTGCGTTTATGCCGCCCTCTGAGGCGACCGGGGTTGGGGCTGCACTGGCCGCGATGCTGATCTATATCCTCATGGCCATCATTCTCGCCTTCAAGCCTAAGGGACTGTTCTCTGCCCATGACTAATAACACTTCCCTGACTAATAGTGCCCCGCAAGCCGCCACCGCCGACACGGCACTTGTACCCAAAACTGGCAGCCACTTTGACCGCAAAGGGCTGGTGCAGATGGCGCTGCTCGGCCTGCTGCTCTTGGTACCGGTGGCGGCTTACCTACTGGGCCATATCTACTACGTCAACCTGGCCTCGCGGATGACGATCATTGCCATGGCCGCTGTAGGCCTTAACCTGGCGATTGGCTATGGGGGCATGGTGAGTTTTGGTCATGCGGCCTATTTCGGCTTAGGCGGCTACGTAGCGGGCATCAGCGCTTACCACGCTTTTGATTACTCGCCGTTTATGAGCTGGCCTTTTAGCGTACCGGGCAGCGATAGCCTGCTGGTGGTGTGGCTGGTGGCTGCTCTGCTGTGTGCACTGCTGGCGCTGGTGATCGGCGCGATCTCGCTGCGTACCACCGGGGTCTATTTCATTATGATCACCCTCGCTTTTGCGCAGATGATTTACTACTTTGCCAACTCCTGGCCGACCTATGGTGGCGAGGATGGCCTGCCCATTTATATACGCAATACGCTACCGCTGGTGGATAGTAGCCACTCATTGACCTATTTCCTGATCTGCTTCACCGGGCTGGTGCTGGCCATGGCGATCACCTCGCGGTTGATGAAATCCCGCTTTGGCGCCGCCCTCACCATGGCACGGCTTAACGACGTGCGTTTGGCCACCGCAGGCATCAGCCCTTACCCCATTCGCCTGGTGGCGTTTGTGATTTCTGCAGCGATCACCGGCCTTGCCGGGGCGCTCTATGCGGATCTAAATGGTTTTGTTAGCCCCAACATGCTCAGTTGGCACTTCTCCGGTGAATTGATGGTAATTGTGATTCTGGGCGGCGTGGGGCGTCTTTATGGCCCACTGGCAGGTGCGGTGCTGTTTGTGATGATGGAAACCCTATTGGGTGGCATCACTCAGTACTGGCAACTCTTTTTAGGCTTGGTGCTGCTTGGGGTGGTGCTGTTTGCCAAACATGGGGTGATGGGCTGGTTAGCCGGGAGGGAACGTAATGAGTGATATCGTTCTTTCACTGCAAAAGCTGCATAAACGCTTTGGCGCGCTACAGGCCACCCACGATGTCTCGCTGGATCTTCAACAGGGTGAAATCCACGCCCTGATTGGCCCAAACGGTGCGGGCAAGTCGACCTTGATCGGCCAAATCGCTGGCAATATCCGCCCAGATGAGGGCCGTGTTTTTCTAGCGGACACCGAGATCACCGGGATGAACATTGCCCAGCGTGCCCGATTGGGCCTGGGGCGTAGTTTTCAGGTCTCCTCGTTAGCCGAGCCACTTTCAGTGATGCGTAATGTGATGATGGGCGTTCAAGCGCTGCAGAGTCACAGCTTCCGTTTCTGGAAACCGGTCGCCCGGGATCAGCAATTGCTTGAACCTGCTTACCAGGCGCTGGAGCGCATGCAGCTTAGCCATCGCGCCTGGACACCGGTATCTGAGCTTTCCCATGGGGAGCGCCGTCAGGTCGAAGTGGCCTGCGCCTTGGCGCTAAAGCCCCGCGCCCTGCTGCTTGATGAACCCATGGCGGGCCTGGGCCCGGAAGGCTCGGCCAAACTGACCGAACTGCTGGAAGCGCTGAAGCTGGAAGTGCCCATTTTGTTGATTGAGCACGATATGGAAGCGGTATTTCGCTTGGCAGATCGTATCTCTGTGCTGGTATCCGGCAGCGTTATCGCCCACGGCGATAGCCAGGTCATTAGGCAGGATCCGCGTGTTCGTGAAGCCTACCTGGGAGATTCCGATGCTTAAGGTTGCCGACATTGAAACATTTTATGGCCCCTCCCAGGCGCTATTTGGCGTCAACCTTGAAGTAAACGCCGGAGAAATGGTGGCGTTAATGGGCCGCAACGGGATGGGTAAAACCACCACCATCCGCTCGATATTTGGCCTTACCCCGGCAAGCCGCGGCACCATTGAGTTTGAGTCCCATAATCTACGCCGTCTGCCCGCCTACCGTATCGCTAAAGCGGGGCTGGGTTTGGTACCGGAGGGACGCCGCTGCTTTCCCAATTTATCCGTGCGCGAAAACCTGCTGGTCACCGCTCGCCCCGGCGAGTGGTCGCTGGAAAAAGTGGAAACGCTGTTTCCGCGCTTGGAGGAGCGTCGGGCACAAATGGCCAAAACCCTCTCTGGCGGTGAGCAGCAGATGCTGGCCATTGGCCGGGCGCTGATGACCAACCCGCGCCTGTTGGTGCTCGATGAGGCGACCGAGGGGTTAGCGCCGGTGATCCGTCAGGAGATTTGGCGGGCGATTCGGCTGTTTAAGGAGCAGGGGCAATCGACGCTACTGGTGGATAAGTCGTTAAGCGAAATTTTACCCATCGCTGATCGCTGCACCATTCTTGAAAAGGGCAGCACCGTGTGGGTTGGTGAACCAGCGGCACTGGACAGTTCGGTGCGTGACCGTTACCTGGGTGTTTAGCGAGGAGAAAAGTAGTGGCCTTTACCACTCAGCGGAAGGTGCGTTTTCAGCACTGTGACCCGGCCGGGATCGTTTTTTATCCCCGCTATTTCGAGATGATTAACTCCGTAGTGGAGGATTGGTTTGAGGAGGTCGTGCACCACGACTTTAACCAACTGCATGTGGAAACCGGGACGGGTGTGCCTACTGCCGCCATCGACACTCAGTTTCATGCCCCTAGCCGATTAGGCGAACGGCTGACCTTTGAGTTAAGGGTGCAGTCCATGGGGCGTAGCAGTTTAACGCTGCAGATTGTCGCTTATTGCGGAGAGCAGAAGCGCTTAACCAGTGATTCAACCTTGGTATTTGTGGATTTAAGTAGCGGTAAGCCGATGCCATGGACAGAGGCAATACGCCAGCATATTACCGTTGATAACCTATAAGGATAGCCATCATGAGTGACGCCAACTTTCATCAGCTTCTTCACCCTTCCCATTGGAAACCGGCCATCGGCTACGCCAACGGGGTGCTCGCTTCCGGCCAGACGGTTTTTGTCGGCGGCCAGATTGGTTGGAATGCCGACCAGGTATTTGAAAGCGATGACTTTGTCGTTCAAGTGAACCAGGCGCTGCAGAATATCGTGGCGATCTTAAAAGAGGCCAACGCAGGCCCTGAGCATATCGTCCGCTTAACCTGGTATGTGACCGACAAGCGGGAGTACTTGGCACGGCTTAAGGAGGTGGGCGGCGCTTATCGCGAAGTACTTGGCAAGCATTTCCCGGCGATGACCATGGTGCAGGTGGCGGGGCTTGTGGAGGATCAGGCTAAGGTGGAAATCGAAGCGACCGCTGTGATTCCGGCTGGTTAAGGACAATCAAAAGTGCCTCTAGCAGAGTACTAAGAGGTGCGCCGGATCGAAACAACCTTCCGCGGGGGCGCTGTGAACCCATCCTTGGGCGCTACTTTTTCCATCTGACCGCCATGGATGGCGGAAATGCCGGAATTGTCGGGAACATTTTCCGGCCCTGGAAAAAGACCCCCGCTATACCCTGCCCCTGCCCCTGCCCCTTGCTGGAAGCCCAACTAGCAGCGCCACTCACTGGACGCTGTTATAAACCGTGAAACCCTTTGATCCACTCCACGAAATAACCATCATTAAGGTAGTACTCAAGGATCGAGAAGTGATCGTCGTTGGGGAGTAGCTGCTGGGTGACCGTTTGGCCTTGCTCGCTCACATGCTCAGCATAGCAACTCATCTGCCGTGCAAACTCGTCAGACTCTAAGGCCCCTGCTACCAACTTTATCGGTGCAGCCACTCGGCACGGCTGCCATAGCGGGCTGAACTCCTGTACATCGCGACCCGTTAGCTGAAGCTTGGGTTGCAGCCACGACCAGGGAAAAGGCCGCAAGTCGTAGAGCCCGCTCACACATAGCGCGCCACGAATCAGTTGGCTCGGTAAGCCAAAGGTGCCTTGCCAATCCGTAGACATCAGCATGGCGCATAGATGCCCACCCGCCGAATGCCCCGAAATACTCAACTGCTCTTGGTCAACGCCTAGCTCAGCGGCATGGGTGTAAACATAGGCCACGGCTGCCTGCGCCTGACGCACTAGCTCACTAAAACGAACCTGGGGGCAGAGTGCATAATTAACCACTGCCACCGTGATACCGGCTTTGACCAAATCATCGACGATAAAGCTAAATTCTCGGTGACTCAGTGAGCGCCAGTAGCCACCGTGGAAAAACACGTGTACGGGGGCGTGTGTGCTATTGGTATCAGGCGCATCGGCATGAAAGATATCCATGCGTTCAGTAAGCGAAGGCCCGTAAGGGACATCTAGACTTACCCGGTGGCGCGCGCGAGAAGTCTCGCTACGCTCACGCCATGCCTTAACCAACGCCGCCGGGTCTCGACCCAGCATCGGGTCGTAGGCGCGGTCGATCTCTTCTTGAGTCGCAAAATGTTGATAAAGCATGGCGCACTCCTTATCGCTGATGCCCTACTAGCCCCGACTTTTTATCAACAGCATACGCAGCGGGGCGATGGCCAGAATGGCAAAACCGATCAACGTCCAGGCAGGTAGTGAGAGGCCTAGCAAGGAAAAATCGATATTGGCGCACTCGCCAGACCCCGTTAGCACCATGGCAACGACGTCCTGCATGGGCAGGATATCCATCATGTAATCCAGTCCAGGGCCGCAGGAAGGTACTTCATCGGCGGGCAAGCCTTGCAGCCAAACGTGACGCCCAGCGATAAAGGCACCGGTTCCAACGGCCGCCAGTGACAGCAAACCGTAAATCACTTTGCCCACACGCCCTGCTGGGCTGTGAATGGCGGCTATCGCAAACACAATACCCGCGGCGATTACCGCTACGCGCTGAAAGATACACAGCGGACAAGGTTCATAACCGCCGATATGCTCCAAGCCCAGGGCTACCGCCATCATTAGAACGCAGAAGGCTAAACCGGCCAGGGCCACCGAACGAAAGGAGTGCAGAATCATTGACGAACCTCAGATGGCAGCGCAGAAAGAGCGCGGGACTCACGAGCTTTGGTGAAGTAGACCTGCAAGAACTCTTCAAAGGTCTCTTGGTCAGCGGCTTCGATATCGTGCTGCTGTTGGTGAGAAGTCTCGATCAGCTGAGCTAACAGTGCTTCCCGACAGCGCTGCATGGGGGCAGCTTTTAGCTGCTCCGCCTGCTCTTTGGCCAGACTAAGCATCAAATCGCTGAGTGATCCACCGTTCGCTTTGAGACGTTCGAGTACCTGAGCAGATGGCGTGAGCGAAGGGTCTGCCAGGCGTGGCGCTAGGCTTGCCAATGCATCGGCATGAGGTGTGCCCTCTTCGACGGCGTCCAGCAGGCGGGCAACCTCGCCCATCTCGGCAAATATCTGTTCGCCCCACTCACGCACCGAGGTGGTTTCACCGTGATTGAATAACTGCAGTTCCGGATCGCGGCCACGCTCAACCACCCAGCGACGGTTATCGTCCAGACGATCGCACTCTTCGTCGGAGATCCACGGGCTGTCGCTGAGTAAACACCACATTAAGAAAGTGTCTACAAAACGCATCTGCTCTTCAGTGACGCCGAGAGGATCAAAGGGATTCAAGTCCAAACAGCGCACTTCAATGTACTCCACGCCACGGGCTTCGAGGGCCTGGCTGGGGGTTTCGTTGTGCTTGGCGACTCGCTTGGGGCGAATATCGCTGTAATACTCGTTTTCGATTTGCAGAATATTGGCATTTAGCTGACGCCACTCGCCATCAACATTAACGCCCATTTTTTCATAGTCGGGCCACGGCGAAGAGATGGCGTGACGCAGGGTGTTCACGTAGTTAGAGAGCGAGTTAAAACAGATTTTTAGCTGCGACTGTACTTTGTTTGATAACCCAGATCCGACATACGCAGCGTCGTTGCATAGGGCGCAAAGTAGGTGTCGTCGCTCAGCGACTGAAGCTTTTCCGGTACTTTTTTACCCTCAGGCAAAAAGCTCTTATCGATGGCCGGGGAAGCGCCAAACAGGTAGAGCAACAGCCAGCTATGGCGGCGGAAGTGACGAATCATGCCGAAATAGCGGGTGGAGCGGTAGTCGTTGAACGGGATGTTGGTGGCTTTCTCAAGCTCACGCAGGCCATGCCACATATCATCCGGTAGCGATACGTTGTAGTGAACACCGGCAATTGCCTGCATGATGCGGCCATAACGCATGTCCAACCCTTTGCGGTAGACATGCTTCATGGTGCCCACGTTGGAGCTGCCGTAATCGGCAATCGGTACACTGTCGTTGCCGGATAGCCTAGAGGGCATGCTGCCAGGCCAGATCCACTCGTTTTCCAAGTGGTGGTAGGTAAAGGTGTGCAGATCAGACAGAAAACAGAGCGCTTCACCCGGCTGAGAGTATACCGGCGTAATGTACTCTAACAGTGACTCTGAATAGTCAGTGGTGATATGCGGGTGGGTTAACTTAGAGCCCAATGCATGCGGATGCGGCGTTTGGGCGATGTGGCCATTGGCATCAACCCGCAGCCCCTCTTTTTCAAGCCCACGCCGTAGGCGGCCCAACCGACCAAGGCGCGCACTGGGGATCAGACGCTCAACTTGCGCAGTCAGCGCGGATGGCACAGTGAGTGGTTCAGGCAAGGTGAACACTCCTTGTCAGTAAAGCCCGCCGTGAGCGGGCCTTGGTGTAGTCAGGTGGCATCGCCATCATCGCTGTCTTGCAAATAGAAGGCAGGATATGGCGGCAACGATATTATTTTCAAGTCGCATACGCTTCAAGAAGCGCGACTATTTGCCGCCACGCGCTTTCAACAACGCGGCGCCCAGCGCACCCATAGGCTCCGGCGCTTCCGCTTTATTGGCGTTGCTGCGCTGGTTCCGAGCCGGTTTACGGGCACCATTGTGTTGATCTTTAGGCGAGCCACTGTGCTTATTGGCGCCGTTTTCAGCCTCAGGCTGGTCATCCAAGCGCATCGATAGACCTACCCGTTTGCGGGGGATATCAATGCTCATCACTTTAACGGTGACGATATCACCTGCCTTCACCACGCTGCGGGGGTCGTCAATAAAGCGATCAGATAACGCCGAGATATGTACCAGGCCATCCTGATGAACGCCGATATCCACAAAAGCGCCGAAGTGGGTCACGTTGGTGACTGTGCCTTCGAGCACCATGGAAAGCTTGAGATCATTAAGGGTTTCGACACCTTCACGAAATTCGGCCGCTTTAAACTCAGGCCGAGGGTCGCGGCCCGGCTTATCCAGCTCTTTGAGGATATCGTTCACCGTGGGTACGCCGAAGCGCTCATCGGCGAAATCGGCAGGTTTTAACGCTTTGAGTGCGGCGCTATCACCAATCAGGCCACGTACCTCACGGCCACTCTGTTTGGCGATGCGCTCTACCAGCGGGTAGGCTTCCGGGTGCACGGCGCTGGCATCCAAAGGGTTGTCAGCATTGTGGATACGCAGGAAGCCCGCGCACTGCTCAAAGGTTTTAGCCCCTAGACGGCTCACTTCTAACAGCTCTTTACGGCTTTTAAAGGCGCCTTTGAGGTTGCGCTGGGCAACGATATTTTCCGCCAAGGCCGTGCTAAGGCCAGCCACTCGTGAAAGCAGTGCGCTGGAGGCGGTATTGAGATCGACGCCTACGGCGTTTACACAGTCCTCTATTACCACTTCCAGGCTGCGGGAGAGCTGCACCTGGGAGACATCGTGCTGGTACTGGCCCACACCAATCGACTTGGGCTCGATTTTCACCAGCTCGGCCAGCGGATCCTGCAGGCGGCGGCCGATGGAGACCGCGCCACGTACGGTGACATCTAAATCGGGCATTTCCCGTGAGGCGTACTCAGAGGCGGAGTAGACCGAAGCGCCCGCCTCAGAGACCATCACTTTGCTTAAGCGGTGTGCGGGAGCCAGTGCTTTGAGCAGTTCACCCGCCAGCTTATCGGTTTCGCGACTGGCGGTGCCGTTGCCCACCGCAATCAGCTCTACACCGTGCTGTTTTACCAGCTTAGCCAACACACTCAGGGCTTCATTCCACTGGTTTTGCGGCGCATGGGGATAGATAGTGGTGTGATCGACAAATTGGCCGGTGGCATCAATCACCGCAACCTTGCAGCCAGTACGCTGGCCGGGGTCGATGGCCATAGTGACTTTTTGCCCCGCCGGTGCCGCCAGCAGCAGGTCTTTTAGGTTGGCCGCAAACACCTCTATCGCGGTCAATTCGGCCTGTTCCCGCAGGCGCCCCAGCAGCTCGGTTTCCAGGGCGGTGTAGAGCTTCACACGCCAAGTCCAGCGGACGACTTCGGCTAACCATTTATCTGCCGGACGACCCTGATCACTGATACCAAACTGCTTGGCAATCGCGACTTGAGCAGGATGGACGGGGGCTTCTTCTTCGCCGGGTAGGCGAATGGACAGACTCAGCACACCTTCGTTACGCGCCCTAAACATGGCCAGCGCGCGGTGTGACGGCGCTTTGGCGAGCTTTTCATCGTGTTCAAAGTAGTCGGAGAACTTAGCGCCCTCCTGCTGCTTGCCCTCCAGCACGCGGGCGCTTAGTTCGCCCTCTTGCCAGAGGCGTTCACGTAACTGACCAATCAGTTCTGGGTCTTCGGCGAAGCGCTCCATCAGGATCTGCTTGGCGCCATCCAGGGCGGCTTTGGCATCTTCGATGGCGGGGATATCGCCTTCTGCTGGGCGCAGATAGTTTTCCGCTTCGCTTTCCGGATTAAGCGTTGGATCAGCAAGCAGCGCATCCGCCAGCGGCTCAAGCCCTGCTTCGCGGGCAATTTGCGCTTTGGTGCGGCGTTTTTTCTTAAACGGCAGGTATAAATCTTCCAACCGCTGCTTGGTCTCGGCGGCGTCAATGCTGGCTTTCAGCGTAGCATCGAGCTTGCCCTGCTCATCAATGGCAGCGAGTACCGCTGCGCGGCGCTCTTCCAACTCACGCAGGTAGCGCAGGCGTTCATCGAGCTGGCGCAGCTGGATATCGTCCAGCGCGCCGGTGACTTCTTTACGGTAGCGGGCAATGAACGGCACGGTGGCGCCACCGTCCAGTAGCTCCACTGTAGCGGATACTTGCTCGGGTCGTACGCCTAGCTCAGTGGCTAGGCGGGAAATAATACGCTGATTGACATCCATAAATTGCAACTAACTCATGCAGCATTTTTAAGTGCCAACAAGGTATCACAAACCCGCCATGGCTGGCATGACTTAGGCGTTAGCGCCGCCATCCCCGATCATCCCAAAACGGGCGGCGCGACTCACGCTGAACGGCGTCGCGGCTCATGCCAATATCTTTTAGCATGTCATCGCTTAAATGGCGCAAGGCATTGCGCTCACGACTAAGCTGGCGCCAGCGATAAAACCTTTCCCGCCAGGTGACCCTTGATTGCGGCGCCTCAACCGCCTGGCACTGTTGGTTTTGCAAGTAGTGTAGCGAGCGTTCCATTTCAACCCTCCCTGCGCCGCCAGAAACGACGCCATAAATAAGTGTTGAAGGAAGTATTGAGCAGCATCTAAAATCAATCCAACGAATACTCCTTATGACAAACATCAAAAAGATTGATACCCATGGCCACGCTACCCACCATCGATCACGAGCTACTGCGTACCTTTGTTGCGATTGTCGATCAAGGCGGCTTTACCCGTGCCGCCCAAACGGTGAACCGCACTCAATCGGCTGTGAGTATGCAAATTAAGCGGCTGGAAGAGGATGTTATTCAGCGCCCGCTGTTTGTACGCCAAAACCGCCAACTGCTGCTGACCAGTGAAGGCCATACACTACTTGGGTATGCGCGCAAGATTTTATCGCTGCAGGGGGAAGCACTAACGCTGTTGCGCCAACCCGATATGGTGGGGCGTGTGCGCCTGGGCGTGCCAGATGATTATGTAATGCGCTTTTTGCCCGGCATTCTGAAAACCTTTTCCCAGGCTCTGTCGTCGCCATGCCTGCAACGCGCTTGACCGCGCAGGCCGAGGGTATCGAATTGCCTACAGCAGCCCCAGCCTGGCAACGCTGCAAGCCGTTGTTGGAGCGGGATTGGCCGTTTCTGCCTGGATGCGCAGCTTAGTGACCGCTGACATGCAGATACTGGGTGTAAAAGAGGGCTTTCCCGAATTACCCGAATCCTCCATCGTGCTATTGCGCACCGCCTCTACCCAATCGCCCATTATTGATAGTTTGGCGGAGCATATTGTTGAAGGGTTTCGGCTTTGATCGATACCCACTAACTAAAGAGTTTTACGCCCTGCGTACTCCTAAGCCTTCAGCAGCGGCTTTTTTCCGACGGAGCTTATTGCGTTTAAGTCTAACCCCCTCCCGCGGTCTATCTGGGAAGAGAACACATAACTCGTCCACAGACGCATCAAGGTGCTGGCGCAAGCGTTCCACCTCCTCTGCTGACCAGAACTTAACCGGGTTCCACTGCAATTTATAACGTTTGTTGATTACCGCTTTCTTTTCCCGATGTGGAAAGAGTTTGGCCAGCTCTGAGGCGGGTAGTTCACAGTTAGCCTTTAGAAGCTCAAGCTCCTCAGTGCTCCAAATATCTCCCGACTCCCCATCACCGTGCGGTACGTAAACGACCCCCTCTACTCGGCTGCGCAGCTTAATGGCATCTATCGTACGATGGGGTAGTCGTTGGTTAACCCGCTTAGGCCCGCCCAGCGGGAACTCTTGACGTAAGATTTCCAGCTCTTTTTCAGTCCAGTGAACCACGGAAAACACCCGTAGACCGAGTTTCCTTCCTGCCTGACGGATGGCTACGATACTACGATGAGGCAGGAAACGATCTCTTATCTCGCTTGTTTTAAGTGACAGAAAATGCTGCGCAACAATGCGTAACTCCTCTTCTGTCCAGCGTGGCTGACCATACTCCCGTTCATATTCCAGCTTTTTCAGCCCCAGTAAGTAAGCCATCCGCTTTATACCTCCAATCGGACGATGGGGCAGATGCTGGGCCTGAAGCTCTTTAAACGTCAACTCGCCATGATGGCGCTTAAGGAGATCCATCTCTGTTAGGGTCCACTCGCGGTAAACCCCTTTACTACGGCGCCGACGCGAGCGTGGTGCTGCCATATTGTCCTCCTATCACGTTGCTGCTTACTTGGCTCTCCATGAAGATGGCGTTGAGGCACCAATACCTTCTGACTTATGGCCTACCCGAAATAAATATAATAACCATGCTCTAAGGGAGATGGCACTTTTAGGGAAAACTCAATCTCTGTGCAGGTGTTCTTTTTTAGCAAACCATGGCTTAACTTTTTTGCTGTAAGCCATGGATTAAAATTTTGTAAGAGATTTCGTACGTATGTAAGCCATATCTTACAAGCGTGTAACTGGTTGCGCAAAAAACAAACAATCACACCTTACTTATAACCAATTGAATTATAACGTATAAAATGCGTCAAAACGTATATTAAGCCTATTAAGAGATCGCTGTAAATTGCCTTAAAATGGCCCTAAATATGCCCTATTAAGGGTTGCTATTCGCATTAGCATCGCTACCCTAATTTCCTATTATTCTCAGATGACAATCCAAGGAGCGGAGAAATGGCAGATAGCACGGGCCTGCAATTTACCCTGACTTTACCCGGGGCCGATGATACCGCCGTGGTTCGCTTTACCCATCGCGAAGCGCTCTCTGAGCCGTTTACCCTCTCCGTCGATTTTGCCAGCCGTACTCACACCCTATCGCCCAGCGACTGTTTGGATCAGGAGGCGACGCTCAGCATTTGGCAGGACGGTGAGCCGCTGCGCCGGGTGCATGGGATAGTCGCAGAGCTGCATCGGGGCGATCGCGGACACCGGCGCAGCTTCTATCGGGTGGAGATTCGCCCTGCGCTGTGGCGGTTATCGCTGCGCCATAATTCGCGCATCTTTCAGGACACCTCACCTTTTGACGCCATCACCACCCTGGCCAGCGAGCGTGGCCTGACCGATATCGGCTTTGCTACGACCCGCACGCCCCTGGATCGTGAGTATCTGGTGCAGTACCGGGAGACCGATCTGGCCTTTATCGAGCGCGTGGCCGCCGAAGAGGGCTGTTTCTATTTCCATGAGTTTGAGAACGCCGAAGGCGGTAAACACGAGCTGGTGTTTGCCGATGCCACCGTGGTGCTGCCCAGCGTCGGCGAGCGCGTCTACCACGGCCGCGCCGGGGGCACCCCGCCCCGACGCCATATCCGTAAACTCCGCCAGGCCAGCCGGGTGCGCCCCGCCTCGGCGATGCTTAAAGACTATACTTTTAAGAACCCGCCCTACGCCCAGATTCACGAGCACCTCGCGCCAGGATTGGGGGAGCATGCCCAGCGGGAGGATTACGAACACTTTGATTACCCTGGGCGTTATAAGAAGGATGCCTCCGGCAAGCCCTTTACCCGCCACCGCTTAGAGTCTCTGCGCGCCGATGCCCTCACCGCCGAGGCGGAGAGCGATCTCCCCGAACTGGCTCCCGGCCTCTGCTTTACCCTCACCGACCACGATATCGATAGCCTTAACCAGGCGTGGCAGGTGGTCTCGGTGGTGCACCACGGCGAGCAGCCACAGGCGTTGGAAGAGGACGGTATGGCGCGGGGTGGTAATGGGAGTGGAGCCAGTTCGGCCCAGTCAGGCGAGCTAATGACCCGTTACCACAACGATGTGGTGATCATGCCCCGAGATCAGACCTTCCGCCCGGTGCCCAACCCCAAGCCGCGGGTCGATGGCCCCCAGGTGGCCTTTGTGGTCGGCCCGGAAGGCGAGGAGATCTACTGCGACGAACACGGCCGGGTGAAGGTGCAGTTCCCCTGGGATCGCTACGCCGAACCCAACGAGACGGCGAGCTGTTGGGTACGGGTGGCCCAGGGCTGGGCAGGCGGTGGCTATGGCAGCATGGCGATCCCTAGGATCGGGCATGAAGTTATAATATCACATTTGGAGGGTGACCCGGATCAGCCGTTGATTACCGGGCGCACCTACCACGCGGTGAATATCCCGCCCTACCCGCTACCGGAGCACAAAACCCGCACGGTGATTCGTACCCAGAGCCATAAATCGGCCGGCTTTAACGAACTGCGCTTTGAGGATGCCACCGGCGAAGAGCAGATCTGGCTCCACGCTCAAAAAGATCTGGAGCTGCTCACCCTTAACGACCGCACCGAGGAGATCCGCCGGGATAGCCACCTTAAGCTCCATCGCAACCGTTTGAGCGAGATCCACAACGACGACCACCTCACCGTCCACGGCAAGCGCTACACCCAGATCAAGGGCGATGACCACCTTCAGGTCGATCAAACCCGCCATGAGGTCTACGGTGAAGCCCAACTGGTGGAGACCGGCCGCGAGCTGCACCACAAGGCGGGCAGCCAAATCGTGTTGGAAGCGGGCAGTGAGATTACCCTGAAAGCGGGCGGCAGCTTTATCAAGCTCGACCCCGGCGGTGTGACTATTGTCGGCCCTCAGGTCAAGATCAACTCCGGCGGCAGCCCTGGGCGTGGCCAGGGCCACGCCATTGTGCTACCCCGCTTACCGGGAGAAGCCGAGCCCGAGGAGAGCGAGGACGTTACCCTCGAACCGCACCAGACCCCGCTGCTCAGCAGCGATATCACCGCGGCCACGCCGCTAGCGCTGGACGATATTGATATCACCGATGGCCTGGCCGACGACTGCAGTGCCTGTGAGCCGGCGGTGGGTAGCCCAGTCAACCCGCTGCTGGGCGCCAAACTGCTGCCCGCGGAGACCGATTTTGCGCTACCGGCGCCACGGCCGTTTGTGTTTAGCCGGGGTTACCTCTCCAGCAACGAACAAATAGGCGCCCTGGGTCAAGGCTGGTCGGTACCCGGCGAGTCCCTGGCCATCAGCCTTAAAGACAACGCCTGCATTGTTCACGATGCCCAGGGCCGTCGAATTACCTTTGGTGCACTGGCCCCCGGTCAGGCGCGCTTTTCGCCTACCGAGCAGCTATGGATACGTCGTGGGGGCGCCTCAATCGATGAAGAGAGTAACGCGCCTCGCTGGCAAGCGTTAGACGAGACGTTGCGCAGTGATCCTGAGCGTATCGTCCTTAGCGATGCCAGCGGCTTGTATTATGTCTTCGCGGATAATGCTGCTTCTGCGACAGAAAAAGCCGCCACCGATGCCGGCCGCTGGCCCTTAATCGAAGAGCGTGACCGCAACGGCTACACCACCCAGTACCGCTGGGAATCCGGTCTGCTGGTCACGGTGATCGACAGCGCCCAGCGCCACTACCAGATGGTTTACGATGGTCTGTTACCCGCCATGCAGGGTGATACCGGGCAACGCTTAACCGGCGTTAAGCTGGTGCAAGAGCACGATAGTGAGTCGGCGGATGAGTGGTTGGTACGCTACTCCTATAGCCCCGTGGGGGATTTGATTGCGGTGCGCCACCGCCACGGCGAGGTAGTGCGCGAGTTTGAGTGGCAGGCGCATATGCTGACCGCCCACCGGGTACCTGGGGGCATGGAAGCGCACTATACCTGGGATCGCCACGCCCCGGATGGCCGCGTGGTCGGCCAGCAGGAAGCTGGTGGCCTGGCGCGCTCTTATACCTATCACGTGGATCACACCCTGGTCACCGACAGCCTGGGCCGGGAGGAGCGCTACCACTTTGTGGGCAGCGGCCCCGGCCGCCGCTGGACGGCCCACACCCGCGCCGACGGCTCGCGGATCGAGTTCCGCTATGACCGTGCGGGTCTCAAGGTGGCGACGGTAGATCCGCTGGGTCACGAGACGCTGATCGAGCGGGATGAGCATGGGCAAGTGATTGCCCAGACCGGCCCGGACGGTACCCGCTGGGCCATTGAGCGCGATGCGCTCGGGCAGCCGGTGAGTATCGAAGGCCCTGACGATCAGCGCTGGCAGATCACGCGTAACGACCTCGGCCATCCGTTGGAAGTCACCGGGCCGGAAGGCACTACCGCCTTCGCCTACGACAATGCCGACCTGCCCGACCGCCCTACCACCGTCACCGATGCGGGCGGCGCCACCCACCAGCGCGAGTGGAACGCCCTAGGCCAGGTCACCGCCCAGATCGACTGCTCACAGCAGCGTACCGAGTACGCCTACGACCGCCACGGCTATCTGGCCAGCGTCACCAACGCCCTGAGGGAAACCACCCGCACCCAGCACGACGAGATGGGCCGACGTATCGCCACCCAGCTTCCCGACGGGCTCTACTGGCACCACCATGTGGACTCCCTAGGACGCTTGGTGGAGCTGGAAGGCCCCCAAGGGTTTAGGCAGCAGTTCTTCTTTGATGACCACGGCCGCCCAGCGCAGCGCATCGAGGCCGACGGCAGCCAGCAGTTTACCGCTTACGATGACGTGGGCCGCTTGAGCGAACTGACCCTGGGCAACGGCGCGGTGTACCGTTTTGCCTATGACGAGATGGATCGCTTAGCCAGCGAGACCGGCCCCGATGGCCGCGAGCAGCAGTACCGCTACGATGACGCCGGACGACTGATCGAACGTATCGAAGCCAACCGCCCAGGCCCGGACGGCCAGCCACTGGTGACCCGGTACGACTATGACGAAGCCGGTCGACTGACTGCCCGCCATCTGCCTGCCACGGAACACGCCCCGGCCAGCACGGAGCAGTACCAGTGGGGTGCCAATGGTCAGCTACTTAGCGTCACCAACGATCACGGTGAAGTGACTTTTAGCTACGACGACGCCCAGCGGTTAATCGGCGAACAGCAGCGCCATGCGGGCCTAGCAGGTGAGAGTGGCTGGCAGTGGCAGCACCAGCACACGCTCACCGCCAACGGCGCGCCCCAGGCCAGCCAGTTCGGCGACCTACCCGCGCTTAACTGGCACACCTACGGCAGCGGCCACCTCCACGGTATGAGCGCCCCCGGCCTGGATCTGGAAATCGCCCTGGAACCCGATGCCCTGCACCGGGAGACCCAGCGCCGTCTTAACAGTAGCGATCAAGCCCAGCCATTAATTTTAGAACGCGGTTACACCCACCTCGGCCAGTTAGACCACCTTACCCTGCGCGGTGCCAACAGCGCCGCCAGTGAACAGCAGTACCAGTACGACGCCCTGGGGCGCATGAGCTTCCGCGCGCTACAAGGCGATCAGTCCTCCAAGGTCATCGCCTACAGTTATGACGCAGCCGGTCGCTTAATCGGCAGCCAACACGGCGACCACGCCCACCGCTACAGCGTGGACGCGGCGGGCAATCGGTTAGAGCAGGGGGTAGACAAGCAACAAGGACTGACCGATAACCGCCTCACCCAACTCAACGGGGCGCGTTACCGCTACGACGGTGCAGGCAACCTGATCGAACGCCAACAGCCCAACGGTGAACGCCTAACCCTGGGCTACGACGGTGCGAATCGCTTAGTCCACCTGATCCACGCCAGCGAGCTGGGGGCGACCCGCGAAGCCACCTACCGTTACGACGGCCTGGGAAGACGCATCAGCAAAACCGTGCGCCACACCAACGGCACCACCGCCACCACCCACTACGGCTGGGACGGCGACCGCATCGTTAGGGAAGAAACCGACAACCGGCGCACTACCGTGGTCTACGAGCCGGGCAGTTTTGTGCCCATGCTCAGAATTGATGATACCCAGCAAGGCCAGCTAGTCAGCGCTTACATCACCGATGCCCTGGGCACCCCGATGCAGCTGGTCACCCCCAACGGCCAACCCCGCTGGCTCGCCGAACCCGACGACTGGGCGGCGGTCAAAAACCAACGCGCCGTGCGCAACCTCACCCAACCGATCCGGTTCCAGGGCCAGTGGCACGATGAAGAGAGTGGGCTCTACTACAACCGCCACCGTTATTATGACCCGCTGCAGGGGCGGTATATCAGCCAGGATCCGATTGGTCTTAATGGCGGCACGAACCTGTATGGTTACGTAACTAATCCGACGGAGATGGTGGATCCGCTGGGGTTGTATGATAACCAGCCTCGTCAAGGGAACGGTGGCTTTGGACTTATGGGCCTGATTGCTCCACGCACCATGTCAGGTTTTGCTATCCATGAGAGCGACCGCGACACACTTGAGCAAATGGCAGATATACAGGAATTTAATAGAGGAGCAGCGGTTACAGCAGCTTACGCTCCTTCTGTTTTAGCAGGTGCAGTTATTAGCGGCCCCTCTGTGGTTTCTGCTGGCTATGCTGGCTACCGATCGCCCGTAGGCCAGTGTATAAAAGAAATTTCGCAAAACGTGATTTTCGAAGCAGTTACCAATATGGATGATCCATCACCAAGCGTACCCGATGCTAAAACTCTGGCAGAGGAAAATATGCGTAACCGCACAGAACAAGTACAACGAGATACTCGCCCACGAGTTAGAATACCTGACGTGCTTATTTGCAAAAGGTGAACTAATGAAAGATCTTTATCATGACTCTGTTTTTTATTTAAAAACCTGCTCGTGGGAGAGCAAATTAAGTGACGCCGACATTTACAAAAAAATAGTTTCAAGAGCTCAGAGCAATGATCCAGATTTTCTCGTTTTGCAAAGTTGGTATCTTAGCCTAGGCAAAGGATGCAAAAGAGATATTTCTACCGCAATTAAGCTTTTGGAAACTTCTACAGTACAGTTAAATGCAGGATCTCTATGTGCAGCAGGACTCGGCTTCCTGCGAGGGTACTATGGAGAGCCAAACGAAGCTATTGCTTTATCTTATTTTGATCAAGCGGAAAAAATATGCCCACGCAAAGCCAGTTACCAGAAAGGCTACATGCACTTTAACCGATACTTCTATCAGGGGGGTACTGTAAGCGACCTCAAGAAAGCAAGATTATTTTTTGAAAAAGCTGCTAAGAGAGGCCATGCCACTAGCTTAAACTTCCATGTATTTTGTCGAACGGGCACTCGAACCTATCACATTTATAAATATTTCTTAATGCTTGTAGGCTACCTCCTAGCTAGAAAAAGCTTAGGTGGGCCTGAAAGATGGTGGTGCTATCGTGACTTAGAAGCATTTAGACCTCCAGCAGTTAGACTTGCTGAAGGCTGTGGGCATGCACTAGGATATTTCGCAAAAAATAAACTAAAAATAATTTATTCTCCTGAATTCATAGAATAAACGCAGCACTTTGGATTTCTGAATTCAACCTGTAACCGCAACATGGAAGTTGCCTTATTAAACACTTGCCAAGGAAGTCATCTAGCTGTCTTCCTCGGCGGTAGCGTTGTAGAAAGCGTAATAATCGTCTTACTTCAATAGTCGTCGCCTTTATCACCATTATCAGTTGGCACACCTACGGCAGCGCCCACCTACACGACATAGGCGCCCCAGCATGGGCCCTAGAGCGCGATGCCCTACACCGGGAAACCCTGGGCCGGATGAGCTTCCGCAGCCTGGAAGGTGATCCCGCCTCCAAAGTCATCGCCTACAGCTACGATGCTGCCGGTCGTTTAATCGGCAGCCAGCACGGCGACCACGCCCACCGCTACAGCGTGGACGCGGCAGGTAATCGGTTAGAACAGGGTGTCGACAAGCAGCAAGGACTGACGGATAACCGCCTCACTCAGCTTAACGGTGCGCGCTACCGCTACGACGGTGCAGGCAACCTGATTGAGCGCCAACAGCCCAACGGCGAACGCCTTACCCTGGGCTACGACGGCGCCAATCGCTTAGTGCACCTGATCCACGCCAGCGAGCTGGGGGCGACCCGCGAAGCCACTTACCGTTATGACGGCCTGGGAAGACGCATCAGCAAAACCGTGCGCCATACCAACGGCACCACCGCCACCACCCACTACGGCTGGGACGGTGATCGCATCGTCCGCGAAGAAACGGACAACCAGCGCACGACAGTGGTCTACGAGCCGGGCAGTTTTGTGCCCATGCTCAGAATTGATGATACCCAGCAAGGCCAAGTGCTCAGTGCCTACATCACCGACGCCCTGGGCACACCCATGCAGTTGGTCACCCCCAACGGCCAACCCCGCTGGCTCGCCGAACCCGACGACTGGGCGGCGGTCAAGAACCAACGCGCCGTGCGCAACCTCACCCAACCGATACGGTTCCAGGGGCAGTGGCACGATGAAGAGAGTGGGCTCTACTACAACCGTCATCGGTATTATGACCCGCAGCAAGGCAGGTATATTAGTCAGGATCCGATTGGGTTAAGGGGCGGGATGAACATGTATCAATATTCGGTTGCACCAAGCATCGAAGTAGACCCACAAGGGCTCAGTGGAGTCTATGGCCTGGGAGGCGGGCCTTATAGTCAATCCAACACTGTGAGTAGGGCTGCTGAAAATATTGTTATAACCGGTGAAGGAAACGCTTCTGCAGAAACATTCGGCGGTGTATTCGGCCAAACAGTGTCGACGGGCTTAAAGTTCGACAATGTTGGTAACGCTGCCTGGGTCATGACTGAATGCCAACAGCATGGCCTAGGTATATTTAGAGGGACAGGCGTTGGAGGAAATGCGAGTGTTGGCTCCGCTCCCCTTGAAGATGGCGTTTCAGAAACTTGGGGGCCTTTTGTGCGCGGTGCTGTTATTAAAGGAGGCGGTGCATCTATTGATGTTGGTGGAGGGGCTTTAGCTGGAGCAAGCGGTTGGCTTGGGCCTAGTTTTGGCCTAGCAGGTGGAATTCAGCACTGTAAAACAACCACTACGGTTTTAAGAAAGGGAGATAGGGAGAAATGATATGAAATTAATCAATAAAATCCGACTCTCATCTTTTATGATTTTTTTTGCGAGTGGCGCCATACTCGCGCTTGGATCTGATAAGAGTTTCGTAGTGGAGAAGTGGGAGCTACTGATGTGGGTGTTAAGGATCTCTGGCGTAATAGCGATTGGCACCACATTCATACTTCTTATACAAGGCTTCGGTGACTACCTAGATAAACATCAAAAAGGAAAAGATGTAAAAAGGGATAAAAAGAATCGCCGATAAGTCGCTCCTGAGACTATGAAATAAATAATAGCAGCACGAAGCACTGTAGCTTGACCGCCTGGGAAAGCCTTCCTTTCACCTTACCAAACGGTAATCTGCCTAAAAGCCAAATTACCCTAGCACCATGACTCACACTATCGACCAAATACTAGCCGTCTACCGCTACTCAGTGGACGCGGCAGGTAGTCGGTTAGAGCAGCAGCAAGACAAGCAGCAAGGGCTAACAGATAACCGCCTCACCCAACTCAACGGCACCCGCTACGACGGCCTGGGAAGACGCATCAGCAAAACCGTGCGCCATACCAACGGCACCACCGCCACCACCCACTACGGCTGGGACGGTGATCGCATCGTTAGGGAAGAAACCGACAATCAGCGCACCACTGTGGTCTACGAGCCGGGAAGTTTTGTGCCCATGCTGCGTATTGATGATACTGAACAAGGCCAAGTACTCAGCGCCTATATCACCGATGCCCTGGGCACGCCCATGCAACTGGTCACCCCCAACGGCCAACCCCGCTGGTTAGCCGAACCCGACGACTGGGCAGCGGTCAAAAACCAGCGCGCCGTGCGCAACGTCACCCAACCGATCCGGTTCCAGGGGCAGTGGCACGATGAAGAGAGTGGGCTTTACTACAACCGCCACCGTTATTATGACCCGCAGCAAGGTAGGTATATTAGCCAGGATCCGATTGGACTCAACGGTGGTATGAATTTGTATGGCTATGTCACTAACCCAATAAGCATGGTGGATCCGTTGGGGTTGAGTGGCTATGGCTTCCATCATTTAGAACCGCTTAGCATTCCAGCGGGTGAAGCCTATGGTGCTAATATGCCAGCTCCTACACCAGAACCTGCGGGACAGCACATGACAGGTGGGGATTACCGTCCCGGTATTGGTGCATTATTCCCATCCAGCATGTCAGCCTTTGTGAAAGATCCACAATACGCAGAAGCACTGAGATACCAAGGAGGAACACGCAATGCAACCATCCCCGCAGCAGCCATTGCTGCTGAAGGGCCAAAGGTATTAGCCGCCGCACCCTTTGCTATAAAAACGGCGTTAGGAACTGGTAGCGCTGCTGCCGCAAGCGCCAATCAGTTCAGCCTACATGCGATGTGCAGCGTTGCGACTGTATCGCCGGGTGCAGCAGTAGGGATGGCTAATCCAGTAGTTCAGCAAAGGGCTATTGATTTCATTGATAGCGCTGTGGGAGGAACTAGTCCTACTCCGGACTTTTATGGTGCTGGCGGTTTTTTAATAGACTTCATCTCAAGCCCCAAAGAGGCCTTGAGATGAAGAAATATCAAAAAAAACTACTAAGAAAAGCTAAAAAAATTAATTTTGTTTTTTGCTTCTTGGAGTGCTGTCAATAGCTGCTGGTATCAATGTTTTTTCACAGGAGAAATAGGGCGAGGGGGTGTGTTACAAGATGAAAATCTAAAAAAAATTTACTCCATTTTATTAATAGCTTTAGGGGTTGCTATTCTAATTTTTCTTACAAAAAAAGGATCAGTAATAAGAAGTTAATCACAGGTCTGTGTTAAACATACTTGGCCGGGAGGAGCGCTACCACTTTGTGGGCAGTGGCCCTGGCCGCCGCTGGACGGCCCACACCCGCGCCGACGGCTCGCGCATTGAGTCCCGCTATGACCGTGCGGGTCTCAAGGTGGCGACGGTAGATCCGCTGGGTCACGAGACGCTGATTGAGCGGGACGACCACGGTCAAGTGATTGCCCAGACCGGCCCGGACGGCACGCGTTGGGCCATTGAGCGGGATGCCCTGGGGCAACCTGTGAGCATTGAAGGCCCTGAGAATCAGCGCTGGCAGATCACGCGCAACGACCTCGGTCATCCGCTGGCGGTCACTGGGCCGGAAGGCACCACCGCTTTTGCCTATGACAATGCCGACCTGCCCTACCACCCTACCACCGTCACCGATGCGGTGGGTGCTACCCACCAGCGGGAGTGAAGTGCTCTGGGCAACGCCCGTTGACTGGGATCAGCAATACAGATACGATGCGGCCGATCGGTTGATCGAACACACCGAAGATACCGAAGATACCGCCCCATGATACCGTACCTCCCCAAGGTTGCGGGAGAACTAACCTAAGCGAAGCTACAAATACCCATCGATTCCGCTATTTGCCCAAACTTGCCAGACATTTTCCTATTAAAACCATTAAGCAAGTTTATCAAGACTCCTATCAAGAGCACCAACCAACCAGTCAATATTATGCTCTTGAAACGCTAGTGGTGGCCGTAGCTTCAATACATTGCCATGTGGCCCAGCCACTGAAGTAAGTACACGCTCTTCTCGTAAAGCTTCGATAACGCTTAGCGCTAGCGCTTTATCAGGTGCTTTAGTCTGCTTGTCGGTGACTAGTTCGAAACCAATGAACAAGCCAGCCCCTCGCACATCACCAACACACTCATACTTATCTTTCAGGCTCAGCAACTCTGTCCGCAAGGCCTGCCCTACCCGCAAGCTATGCGCCTGCAGTTTTTCCTCGTGGATCACATTTAAGACTGCCTGGGCGGCAGCCATAGAGACAGGGTTGCCACCAAAGGTATTGAAGTAAGGTATCTGATCGCTAAAGGCCGCTAAGACGTCACTTTTGGCCAATAGGCCAGACACGGGTATTCCATTGCCCATTGGTTTTCCCATCGTCACGATGTCCGGTACCAGATTATGGCGAGCGAACCCCCAGAAGGTATCTCCCGTTCGGCCAAACCCTGGCTGCACCTCGTCCGCGATAAAGATACCGCCATTGGCATGTACGACATCGATGGCCTGTTGCAAAAAGCCTGGCGTTCCCGGCATCACACCATCTGAAGAAAAAATAGAGTCCGCCAAGAAGCCAGCAAACTTAATCCCCTGAGCAGACATCCGGTCAATAGCCTGCTGTATCTCACTGGCAAACCAGTCGCCCAGTGCAGCTGAACCTATTCGATACTGATCGGGTGACGGGACTAAAAACGTGGTGGGCGCAAGCACTTGGCCGCTACCCAGCGCAGGAGAAGCGCCAGAGGTTAGTTCGCTGGTGCCATGATAGGCCTCATTGGTGACGATAATGCCGGTGCCACCGCTCCAGGCTCTGGCCACACGGATAGCTAGATCATTAGCCTCTGAACCGGTACACATATACATCGCACGATTAATGGTGTTAGGCACCGTGGCCAGAATTGAGTCGGTGTAATCAAGGATGCCTTCATGCAGATAGCGGGTATGGGTATTAATCAGCTGCATTTGCTTTGTCACTGCGGCGATAACCTCAGGATGACAATGGCCTATACTCGCAACATTGTTATAGGCGTCGAGATATTGTGTGCCTTGCGCATCCCATACATATTGACCACGCCCCCTTACAAGATGAACAGGATTTTGATAAAAAATCCGATACGAACCCCCTAACACGGTGGCTCTTTTATTTGTCATTGCGCGTATTGAGGAATGCAGAAACGCTGAGTTCTCTTTACGAAAACTATTGGTATCCATAATCGTGGAACGCCTTGCCATATAACTCTCCTGCAGACCGAAGTACTGCCTGTTAATTTAAAAGTCAGTTCACTTAAATTTCAAATATAAAAAACCATGTAAAATCCGGCTCGCTATTAACCCATCGACTACTCACTGGTAATAAGCACTGCATTCTTCTTCATAGCATCGAGAATTAATGGGTCTTCTATCGTCTTATCCGTAATCAGGAAATCTATACTTTTAATAGGGCAGTAACTGACTCGGCTGACTTTGCCTATTTTTGAGTGGTCGGCCAGCAGGAGCACTTTGTCGGCGTTATTCACCATCGCCTCGGCGATCGCAGCCTCATCATGGTCAAAGCTGCTCGCCCCGAAGTGTGCATCAAGACCTACGGGAGACAGCAAGGCCATATCTGCGCGATATTTATGGATTTCACTGATGGTGTGCTGGCCAAAGGTGGACTTCAATTGTGGGTTTATTTTCCCCCCAAGGAGAACCACTTGATTGGAACCGGAGACCCCCTCCTCCTGATTGCAGGTCTCCAGAAGGTAGGCTACTTCCCAGGAGTTGGTAATAATGATGAGGCCCGATAGTTTTTTCAGCTCTTCTGCTAGTAGTGTCGTGGTACTGCCTGCATCAATAAATAGCGTTTGGCCGCTTTTTATTTCATTGCGCGCCCGTTTAACCATCGATTTTTTTTCATTAACATTGAGCTTTTCGCGCACATTGATCGGCGGCTCTTCTTTATTAATAGAGAGCGCTCCACCATGTATACGCTTTAACTCGCCTGTTTTCTCTAAATGTAATAAATCTCGTCTTATCGTTTCTTTCGACACCCCCAATTCCTCCACAAGCCTTTCTGTGGAGAGTTGATTGAACGTATTGATAAGCGAGCAGATACGCTGGTGACGCTCATGATGCCACATGGATTAACTCCTTTTTTCCGGTGATGGCACTTTTTTAATCAGCCAACGCAGTAATAGCATCGCCGTCACCACCACCATCATCAGGCATGTCGAAAAGGCAGCTGCTTCAGAAATTCTACCTGCATCGCTAAGTTGCATAATGGCAACAGGCGCCACATTGATGCTCGGCGTAATGAGGAAAATGACTGCGGACAATGACACCATTGAGCGCATAAACACGAAGAAAAACACTGCAATGCAAGTTGTCATCATGAAAGGTACGATGGCATCGCGTAGTGTTTCCTTCATGCCACCACCAAAACAGGTACAAGTGTCTTCCAGTGACGCAGGCACGCCTCTTAATCCCGTCATCATGGTTAGAAAGCCTTGCGAGTGGTAGTGGTACAGATTGCATAAACCAATCAGAAGCGACGTTCCATACAGTAACGTTAGCGGCCCGCCGGTATTAAAGGCGAGGATATAGGCCAAACCGAGCACCAGCCCGGGCACACCTACCGGCATGATGGCAATAAAATTAACGATACGTCTTATCTGGGTAGGCAACTTTTTCATCGAGATGGTCATCAGGAAGATCAGCACTACACCCACGGAGGCGGCGAGCAGCGATATCCATAGCGACATCCATAAGGGCCGGTAACCCCCTGCCATACTGATATTGTAGTGGCGTAAGGTGAGCTCCATGCGATAGGGCCAGAGATCGATAAAGCTGGCGAACACCGTTACCCCAATGACCATGTAGATAACGAAGGCACAGGAGTGGGTCAAGGCTCCTAATATGAGATCACGCTTGAGGTTACGGTCGGGTGTCACCTGAATGGCACTTTCGCTGGCGGAAGCGGACTGCTTACGCGCGGCAAATCGTTCGATGCTGACAGCCACCACGGTAGGAATCAGCAGCAGTATGCCAACCACGGCCCCCATACTGAAGTTCATCTGCCCTGCGACTTGGTTATAAATTTCAGTAGCCAATACTCTGAAATTACCTCCAATAACCGCCGCGTTGCCAAAGTCGGTGATAGTGACGGTAAAAGCCACAAAACCGGCACTGACTAGCCCGAACTTCGCGTTTGGGAGGGTAATATCGCGAAACTTTTCCCAACCGTTCGCACCCATTACCTCTGCGGCTTCATAGAGTCGCGCGTCTGACTGCCTTAGCGCCGCCTGTATGATCAACACCACCTGTGGCAACGCATAGAGCACATTTGCCATCAGTAGTCCGTAGAATCCATACGGATTGATACTGATACCAAACCACTGGCTGATGAGCCCGTTTCTGCCAAAGATAAAAATAAGTCCTAGGCCCTGCACTAACGAAGGGGCCAATAATGGCAGGGCAAGTGCCACCGTAATGAAAGCTCGCCCCCTGGTACTGGTTCTCTCTAATCGGTAAGCGATGGCAAACCCCAGCAACAGCGCAATCAACATCGTCATAAAGCTGAGCAACAAGCTATTGAGGGTTGCTGCGATCAAGGTGGGATTGTTGAATACCTGAACGTAGTTCGCCAGCCCCACTGTGCCATCCGGCGTGGTGAGACTTCGAATCAGCACAATATAGAGTGGATAGCCAAAGAACAGCAAAAGACAGATAAGGGGAATAAGCGTGGAGGCAATCACCAGCATCTTATCGAAATTGAGGTACGTGATGGGGAGAGACACCCGGCGTTGATCTCTATGGGAGAAAATACTATTCATGATGTCACCCAAACAAACCCGTTGGCATCAAATGACACACCAACACGGGCTCCTGGACGGCACTGAATATGGTTGTGAGCCTCGATGGTAAGCTCCATGCCAGCATACTCAACGCACACGCGGTTGAAGCTGCCATGAAAGGTACTGCTTTTGACCTTGGCTTGCCGTTGCCTGTCCTGATCAATGGTGATGAACTCAGGCCTAATGCATAGGAAATGCTCGATTCGGTCTTGGGCAGGCAGTGTCGCCAACGCCTCGGGTAAATGCTGTTTTACCCACGCCAGCGGGAATAGGTTGCTTGCCCCGATAAAGTCGGCAACAAAGCGTGTTTTGGGCTGTAAGTAGAGTTCATCAGGGCGCCCTATCTGTTCGATCATGCCGTTATTCATACATACAACCTTATCGGCAAGGGCCAGCGCCTCCTCCTGGTCATGGGTCACCATCAGAATGGGAATCCCCAGCCGCTGCTGTACATCTTTTATCTCCATCCGCATCTTCTCGCGCACTTTCGCGTCCAATGCAGATAGCGGCTCATCGAGCAGGATGATGGAAGGGTCTATCGCCAAGGCGCGCGCCAGCGCAATTCTCTGCTGCTGTCCCCCTGAAAGTTGATGCGGGTAACGGTTCGCCATATCGGCTAGATTGATGAGTTCCAGCATCTCGTCTGCACGCTGGATGATAGCCTTTTTGCTCCACCCTCTTAGCTTTAGTCCATAGCCCACATTCTCTTTGGCGGTCATATGGGGAAATAAAGAGTAGGACTGAAAGACTATGCCGAAATTACGCTCTCGGGCCGGCAGTGTGATCAGGTTTTTACCTTCCAGCGTTAGTTTGCCACCATCAGACGGTAGAAGACCTGCAATGATTCTTAGCAGCGTGGTTTTTCCACAGCCACTGGGGCCTAGCAAGCAAACGAAATCACCACTATCAATCTTGAGATTAATTCGATCGAGAACGATATTGTCGCCAAATATCTTATGTAAATTATCAATTTCTAAATACATGCTTCATCCAGCCGAGTGGGAGCCAATTCGAAAAAGGCAAGAAAGGCGGCTTATCACACATAAGCCGCCTGTTTCTTAACGTCCTATACGCTGCTGCCATTCGGCCAGAAAATTAGCTCTATCACTTGCGGACTGGGCGAAGTCCATGGGAAAGAGGATCTCTTCGACGTTTTCCGGGAGACCCGCTTCGTCGGCACCTTCTGGGCGGCTTGCTCCTGGCGTGGTAACGATCTCTTTGTATTCCCCATACATGTCGGCGACTGCATCAGACAGCGTCCAATCGAGGAACTTTTGCGCTGCCTCTTTGTTTTCGGAAGTGCTCAACATGGCTGATGCTTCCAGCTCATAGCCTGCAAAATCCTCAGGAATCACCATTTTGATCGGGTAACCTTCGGCAATAGAGCGCATCGCGACAAAGGCGAACGAGGCGCCGATGGCGTACTCCCCTGTTCGCGCCATTTGGCAGGGCCTGGAGCCCGAGCTGGTGTACTGCGCCACATTGTCATTGATCTGCTCAATCAACGCCCAGCCATCCGGCATACCTTGTTCAATCGCCACCATTTGCATATAGCCGGTTCCCGAAGAGGCCGGGTTAGGCATAACGATCTCGCCTTTGTAGACGGGGTCGGCAAGATCTTCCCAGGAGGTAGGGGTCGGTAGGCCTAGCCGCTCTAGCATTGGCTCATTGGTGCATAGGGCACCTAGGTAACCTGTGGCCGCAAACCACCGCCCTTCTTCATCCTTGTAAGGTGCCGACAGGACATCAACCCCTTCAGGGCTATAGGGAGCCAGCTGGCTGAGGATCTGAGGGTCAATCATATTGCTGAGCGCCAAACCCCAGATAACATCTACCTGAGGGCGACCAGCCTCAGCAATCAACCGGGCAGCTAAATCGCCTGTCGAAAGGCGTAAAACATTTACCTCAAGGTCTGGATGGTCAACGCTAAGCTGCTGGAGATAAGTATTAATTTCATCCTGTTCCAGTGCGCTATAGACGGTGATGGAGTCGGCATGAGCTATTGAGCTCACTGCACCTAGCAGTACGGCAAAGGCTAATTTCGTTTTTATAGGTCGCATCGCAATCTCTCCTCATAACATGGAATCGAGTGTGATGATGGCGAGCGTATTGCTTAGTTGTTTTTATGTGCTTGTTGTTTTTATGTGGTTTTGTGTTTTTTTATGCTTTTATTAAAAACACAAAGCAGAGAGACACGCAAGTTTTTTTCGCGATCAGCGCAAGTTAAAATATTAGAAAATCAGAAATTAGCCGCTGCGGGTGCGCTGACGCTTACGCCGCGCTACGAAAACCTCCGATCCAGCTCCGTGCATATCCCGTAGCGCGTGGTAACGAAAATGCGAGTTCAGCGAGCGTTTGAGGCACCCGCGGGGGCGGCGGAACGACGCCCGGTGGCACTAAAAGTGGGGGTTGTACGGATCTGCACCGTGATTCAGTTTCATCCGCTGATGTTTTTGTGCATGGACGACAATGACTGCGGTACTTCACCGGCTGTTGGTTGGTAGAGGCAGGTACGGTCTAGCTGTGAAAGGCTGGTCAGCCCCAGCAGCGCCATATTGCGTTCAACTTCACGCTGTAGGAGATCGGCAACATGCTCTACACCAGCCTGCCCCGCGCAGGCAGCGGCGTAGTTGAAGGGGCGCCCCACAAAGACAAAATCGGCCCCCAGGGCCAGCGCCTTGATCACGTCCGTGCCACGTCGGAAGCCGCTGTCGATCATTATCGGAATATCGCTGACCCGGCGCTTAATCTCTGGCAGCACCTGGAGCGGGGAGATAGTGCAATCTAATTGGCGAGCGCCATGATTGGAAAGAATAATGCCATCAACCCCCGCCTGCTGAGCACGTACCGCATCATCAGGGTTGAGGACTCCTTTAACGATCAAGGTGCCGGGCCATAGGCGCCGCACCAGGTCGAGATAGCCCCAGTCAAAATGGCGGCGACCAGAGAAGTCTCGCGCGGCTTCACGGGAGATTACTGGTGCCCCTCGCTCGGCATGGTTATTTTCAAAGTGTGGCATGCCATGCTTCCACAGGGTGCGCAGAAAGGTGTTGCACAGCCAGCCTGGACGCATTAAGCCATCGAAGGCGAGGCGCAGGCTTGGCTCCAACGGTGAGGAAAACCCCGAACGGCGGAAATTATCCGGATTGGGGGGTACCGGGTAATCGAGTGTTACCACCAGCTTTCTAAAGCCAGCCCGCTGGATCCTTGCCAGCAGGGCTTCGATACCTTCCGGGGTTCCCGGTAGATACGCCTGAAACCAGTCGGCGCCCTCGACCTTGGCCACCTCTTCCATAGGTACCAGAGACGACCCGCTCATAATCATTGGCAGGTTGCGCTTCGCCGCTGCCCGCGCCAGCACTATGTCCCCCTGGTAAGTCGAAAGCGCACTGATCCCCATGGGGGCGATGCCGAAAGGCACGGCGTAGCGTTTGCCATACAGCTCAGTGTGCAGATCAATTTGCGAGACATTAACAAACGCTTTGGGCAAAAAGTGGTACTCATCAAAAGCGCTCAGGTTCGCGCGCTGGGTACGCCCATCCTCGGCCACATGGTCGATATAGCCAAAAATGGGCCTGGGCAGCTTGCGCCGTGCCAGCCGCTCAACATCGTGCAGATTATGAATATTGGCGAGTTTTTTTTGAGTCCAGAAATTCACGTTTGGCTCCTTAGCCTTTTTAACCACCAACATACCGTCAGTAGTCAAAAAACGCCGTCAAAAAAAGAGGGGCAGTGCCTTGGCACTGCCCCCTTTATAGGCACTTATTTTTATAAACCTAGTTCAGCTGAATCTTAGCCTAGCTGAGGGCCTGCCTTAATGATCGCTTCGTTGACACCTTCAAACTTTTTGAAGTTATCGACGAATTTGGTCGCCAGCTCTTTTAGATGGCGGTCATAGGCGTCACGGTCTTGCCAGGTCTCGCGTGGGTCGAGCAGGCTGGAGTCAACGCCTGGCACGGCTACCGGCACTTGCAGATTGAGACCGTCGATGTGTTTGGTATCGATGTCACGCAGTACGCCGGATTGAATGGCGCTAATGATGGCGCGGGTGGTCGGAATGGAGAAGCGTGCGCCGCCTTCGCCATAAGCGCCGCCTGTCCAGCCGGTGTTAACCAGGTATACCTGGGCGTCTTTCTTCTCGACGCGCTTGATCAGCAGGTCAGCATACTCACGGGCCGGGCGCGGGAAGAACGGCGCGCCAAAACAGGTAGAGAATGTGGCGGCCAGGCCTTCAGAGGAGCCCATTTCAGTAGAGCCCACTTTGGCGGTGTAGCCTGATAGGAAGTGGTACGCCGCGGCTTCCTTGGAAAGAATCGACACTGGGGGCAGTACGCCGGACATATCGCAGGTCAGGAACACGATGGCATTCGGCTCGCCAGCCAGATTCTCCGCTACGCGCTTCTCAACGTGCTCTAGCGGGTACGCGGCGCGGGAGTTTTGGGTCAGGCTATCGTCAGCGTAGTCAGGCTCACGGCGGTCATCCAGCACTACGTTTTCCAGCACGGTGCCAAACTTGATGGCGTTCCAGATGACCGGCTCGTTCTTCTCGGAGAGGTCGATACACTTGGCGTAACAGCCGCCTTCCATATTGAAGACAATGCCGTCACCCCAAGCGTGCTCGTCGTCACCGATCAAGAAGCGCGCCTGATCCGCAGAGAGCGTGGTTTTACCGGTGCCAGAGAGACCGAAGAAGAGACAGGTTTCGCCATCTTCACCCACGTTCGCCGAGCAGTGCATGGGCAGTACGTCAGCGGCTGGCAGCAGGAAGTTCTGCACCGAGAACATGGCTTTTTTCATTTCGCCGGCGTAGCGCATGCCTGCGATCAGCACTTTTTTGTCGGCGAAGTTGATGATCACACAGCCATCAGAGTTGGTGCCATCGCGAGCAGGGTCACACTCAAAGCCCGCGGCATTGAGAATTGTCCACTCGTCTTTAACCGCTGAATTATAGGCCTGAGGGCGCACAAACATGGTACGGCCAAACAGGTTTTGCCATGCAGTTTCAGTGGTGACGCGCACCGGTAGATAGTGAGTGGAATCACTGCCCACATGCAGTTCAGAGACAAAATGCTCCTGACTGGTCAGGTATTCATTGACCCGCTCCCACAAGGCGTTGAATTTACCGGCATCGAAGGGTTGGTTAACGTTGCCCCAATCGATTTGACTGCTAGTGGAGGGCTCGTCAACGATATAGCGGTCTTTCGGTGAGCGGCCGGTACGCAGGCCGGTATTGACTACCAAGGCGCCGTTGGCTGAGAGGCGGCCTTCGCCACGTGCCACTGCGCGCTCGATCAGTTCGGCACTGCTGAGATTAACGTGGGATTGGGGAGCGGCTTGAGTCGTGGTCATGTCGATTCCTGGGCTTCTCTCGATTTACCGGGCGTCACCGACGCCTTAATGTTCATCCCAACCACTGAAAAACCGGCTGGGCGCGCTGAAGTCCGGCGCATTATGGCAAAAAGAAAGCCCCCAGGAAACGGGGGCGAAGATCAAATATCTTGTAGTTAAACTACTACAAAGGCACTACATTTTGTGTTGCAGCGCAGTAAGAATTCAAACAGCCGTTTGCAAGAACCGTCAAAATCATTGAATACAATGGCGCTCCTAGTACAGCTGTTAGTCGCCCTGGCATACGCTTTCGACTACATAGTTAGTGAATAGTGGGCGATGGGGCTTCAGGGTCGTCCAACAAAGTTTCAATATCTGCTGCTGTGTAGTGATATTTCGTGTGGCAAAAGTGGCATTGAGTATCAATAGTCCCCTGCTCGTGCAAAATATCGCGCAGTTCCTCCTTGCCCAGAGAGTGCAGTGCGTAACTCATACGTTCCCGTGAACAGGTGCAGCCAAAGCGCAGCGCTTTGGGTTCAAAAACGCGCACGGTCTCTTCGTGGTAGAGTCGATGCAGTACCTCGCGCTGCTCCAGGCCGAGCAGCTCTTCTGTTTTGATCGTATCAGCCAGCTGTACGCTGCGATCCCAGGCATCCACATCCTGGTTTTGTGACTCTTCTGGTAACCGCTGTAGCAGTAACCCGCCCGCCCTCTCCTTATCGGCAGCCAGCCAGAGGCGAGTTGGCAACTGCTCGGATTGGCTGAAATAGGCTTCCAGACAGCCGCCCAGGGTCTCTTGATCCAACGCCACAATACCTTGATAGCGGTGGCCCTCACGGGGATCGAGGGTAATCACGATTTGGCCTTCGCCCACCAGCTCACGGAAGCTGGCGTGTTCGCTGGGCAGGGCGGCGTCTTCTGCTATGCGGGCAATCGCGCGAAGCTCACCACCGGGGTTCGATTCAGCCATCAACAGTGACAGAACGCCGCGTCCACGCACTTCGATACTCAACGTGCCATCTAACTTCACGGTGTCAGTAAGCAGTGCCACAGCGGCTAATAGCTCGCCCAGCAGCTCATTCACCGCCGGTGGGTAGGCATGGCGATCCAACACTTCGTGGTAGGCGGCCGCCAGAGTGACGATCTCGCCGCGGACATTGGTGTGATCGAACATAAAACGTTGAATTTGATCGGGCATAATTTGGCAACCTGAAATTAATTAAGACATTGACTGTAGCGAGGTAAAGCGGGGCTATTCGCCCTGGTTACGCTGAAGGCGCTGGATATCGCGGCGCTGCTTTTTGTCGGGGCGCTTGAGCGGATGCTGCATCGCTTCGTTAGTGAGGCGTCTTGCTTCGGCCTCTTTGGCACGCCTCTGGACGCTCTCTTCGGTTTCCGCATAGAGCGTACGCGCTTCTGGAGCCCCGCGGCGTTGATCCGAAAGCGATAAGACCTCTACCTCCAATATTTCCCAGCCCTGGGGCACGCGTATAAGCGCACCGACCTCTACCTGCTTGCTGGTTTTAGCGCGACCGCCGTCGTAATTCACCTTCCCGCCTTCGATGGCTTTTTTAGCCAGTGCGCGGGTCTTAAAAAAGCGTGCGGCCCATAGCCATTTATCCAAGCGTACGCTCTCACTCATTTAGGCACTCCTTGGGTTGCTGACACCTGTTCCGGAAGCTGTTCGGGTAGCAGGTGGGCAAAGCGGTCGAGGGCTATAAATTCTTGCAGCTCTTTTTCAGGCCGCTGACTATCGGGCTGTTTTATGCCTAGCAAATGCTTAATACCAAACTCACGAGCGCTCTCTAGCACGCGGGCGTTGTCATCGATAAACAGCGTGCGCGCAGGATCAAAAGCTTCAATCTCTTGTAGCGCAAACCAAAACGCCTGCTCCTCTTTGGCGGCGCCCACGTCCTCGGAAGAGACGATTGCGTCTAGATAACCCTCCAAACCGGTAAGCGGCAGCTTTAGGGCTAGGCTCGCACGATCCGCGTTAGTGGCAAGCACGACCCTTGGATGCGCCTGTTTAAGCCATTTGAGAAAATCCAGCGCGTCGCTACGCAGACCAATCAGGTGCTGGACTTCGCGCTTTAACGCAACAATATCCACGCCCAGCTCACGGCTCCAGTACGCTAAGCTGTACCAGTTTAAAGTACCCTGCTCGCCGATAATGCGCGCGCGCAGCGCTTCTTGGGAGGCCTCATCCAGTTGGTGCATTTCGCGGTAGCGCCTTGGCAAGTGCTCGAGCCAAAAGTGGCTGTCGAAGTGTAAATCCAACAGCGTGCCGTCCATATCCAAGAGGACGGTATCTATCTCGCGCCAATCAATCATTGCCGCTCCAGTCACGTTAGGAGTAAGCGTGCTATTGTAGCGTAACCGCCTTTTTCCAGCCATGGAGGCCCTCTTTAATGTCTACCTCTCCCCCTACGCATGACACCTTCAATCCCCCTGAGGGTAGCCGTGCTAAGCGCTCTAATTATCAGCAAAAACCCCAAATTTTGGCGCGTAAGTGCGTTGCCCAAAGCCGTTTATTTCAGGTTGAGTCGCTTGATTTGCGCTTTTCTAACGGCGAAGAGCGCCAGTTTGAGCGTTTGACCGGCGCTGACCGCGGTGCGGTGATGATGGTGGCGATGCCCGACCCCGACCACGTGTTGCTGATCCGCGAATACGCCGCGGGGTTTGAAGATTATGTGCTCACCCTGCCGAAAGGGTTGGTCGATCCTGGCGAAGATATCATTACCGCGGCTAACCGCGAGTTAATGGAGGAGTGTGGCGTTGGTGCTCACCGTATTGAGCCGCTGGTCGAGCTTTCGTTGGCGCCCAACTATATGCGACACCGGATGCAGGTGCTGCTCGCCACTGATCTTTATCCCAAGCGACTGCCAGGGGATGAACCGGAGCCATTAATTGTAGAGACTCACGCCCTTGAGGAGCTACCCACCCTGCTACTGCGCGAGGATTTTCACGAAGCCCGCGCTATCGCCGCGCTTTATATCGCCCGGGACAGGTTACGGGAAGAGAAGCGCAATAGTGTGACGGATTTGCTTTGATTGGGTAGTGAAGCGTGAGAAGAAAGGAGTGAATAGTGCGCGGGGTAGCAAGCCGCCCAGTGGCATTGCCACCCCAACCCCGGCACCGCTTCGCGCTGCTTTCGCGGGTGCGCTGACGCTTACGCCGCGCTACGGAAACCCACTCACCCCTCACCCCTCACATCAATGGTTCTTCAACGCAATCCAGCGCCGTTGACGGTGGCTGTCCAGGCCTGCTTCCAGCAGGGTCATTGAGCGCAGGGCGTCGTCGACACTTACCGGGAGCGGTGCTTTATCACGGATAGCGTCGGTGACGCCTTGGTAATAGGCCAAGTAGTCCCCCGGCAGGGTCGGGAGTTCACGCCGCGTTAGCAGGGCGTTTTCCCCCTCCCTTTCACGCAGCGTCAGGGTGCCATGCTGGGTGTCTTCGCCCCACTGGGGTGTCGGCACTTCGCCTGCTTTTAAGCGCTCCTCTTGAGGGTCTAAGCCGTATTTAATAAAGCTGCCCTGGGTGCCATTGATCCGAAAGCGTGGTGTCGGTTCGGCCACCAGCGTCCCCGCTGCCAGGGTAACGCGAAAGCTTTCGTAATCGAGCAGCGCCAGAAAGTCATCGTCGGCTTTGGCGCCATCTCGCAATGTCCCTAGTTCCAGCAGAATAGCGTGGGGCATGCCGAACAGCTCGCAGGCTTGATCTAGCAGGTGTGGGCCCAGGTCGTACCAGACACCACCACCGGGGGTAGCTTTCTCGCGCCAGCGGTCGCGCACTTCCGGGCGAAAGCGGTCAAAATGGGATTCAAAATTAACCAGTCGCCCTAGTGTTCCCGCCTCAAGCAGCGCCTTAACAGTCAGGAAATCGCTGTCCCAACGGCGGTTGTGAAACACCGACAATAGGCACTCTTTGTCATCCGCCAACTTTTTGAGCAGCTTGGCTTCTGACAGCGTGACCGTAAAGGGTTTGTCGACCACCACGTGTTTACCCGCCGACAGAGCCGCTTTAGCAATCGAAAAGTGGGTGTCGTTAGGCGTAGGGATAACGATCAAATCAATATCGCTACGCTGACAAAGCGCTGATGCCTGAGCTTCTACCTCAACCTCAGGCAGTGACGCCTGAACCTTGGCCGCATCGCTTGAAGAGACTGCGACTAAATCCAGGCCTTCCGTGGCCTGGATGAGCGGAGCGTGGAACGTTTGGCTAGCGAAACCGTAGCCAACTAATCCAACGTTTATAATCGCCTTCATTTGATTCCTTACTTGGACTGTTGCGAATGTCGATTGCGTGTATCAATCAAGCTTGCTTAGATCCCGAACAGCTCCTTTGTCGGCGGAGGTCGCCAACAGCGCATAGGCCTTAAGCGCTGGGGTGATCTTGCGGGGGCGCTGTTCGACTGGCTTCCAGGCCGAGGCGCCCTTGGCTTCCATCGCTTCCCGGCGAGCCGCCAGTTCGGCATCCGTCAGTTTGACGTTGATTGCCCGGTTGGGGATATCGATGCAGATCAGATCCCCTTGCTCGATCAACCCAATGGCGCCACCTGCCGCTGCTTCAGGGGAAACATGACCAATCGAAAGCCCTGAAGTGCCGCCAGAGAAGCGCCCGTCAGTCAGTAGCGCACAGGCTTTGCCTAGCCCCTTGGATTTAAGATAGGAGGTGGGATAGAGCATCTCTTGCATGCCCGGGCCGCCTTTGGGGCCTTCGTAGCGGATCACCACTACATCGCCCTCTTTGACCTTATCCGCCAGCACATCGGCGACGGCTTGATCCTGAGACTCCACCACATGGGCGGGGCCTTCAAACACCAGGATCGAGTCATCGACTCCGGCGGTTTTAACCACGCAGCCATCCAACGCGATATTGCCGTAAAGCACGGCCAAGCCGCCCTGCTGGGAGAAGGCGTGTTCAAGGTCGCGAATACAGCCGGTAGCGCGGTCACCATCCAGGCTCGGCCAGCGGGCACTTTGAGAGAACGCCGTTTGGGTCGGGATGCCCCCTGGCCCGGCTTTAAAGAACTCGACCACTTCAGCGCTTGGCGAGCGCATGATATCCCACTCATCCAGCGCAGCTTTCAGGCTGTCGCCATACACCGTGGGCACCGAAGTATCCAGCACTCGGGCACGATCCAGTTCACCGAGAATGGCCATAATGCCGCCGGCCCGGTGAACGTCTTCGATATGGTACTTCTGGGTATTGGGCGCCACTTTGCATAGCTGGGGTACTTCACGAGAGAGGCGGTCGATATCCGCCATGGTGAAGTCCACTTCGGCCTCTTGGGCTGCCGCGAGGAAGTGCAGGATGGTGTTGGTAGAGCCACCCATAGCGATATCCAGGGTCATGGCGTTTTTAAACGCCGCCTTGGAGGCAATGGCGCGGGGTAGCAGGTGCGTCTCGTTACCTTCGTAGTAACGTTTGGCCAGCTCGACAATACGGTGCCCCGCCGTTTCAAACAGGCGACGGCGATCCGAGTGGGTAGCCAGCACCGTGCCGTTACCTGGCAGCGCCAGCCCCAGTGCTTCCGTCAGGCAGTTCATTGAGTTGGCGGTAAACATTCCCGAACAGCTGCCACAGGTGGGGCAGGCGCTGCGCTCGACTTCCGCCAGGGTTTCATCGTCTACGCTGTCGTCGGCAGCCATCACCATGGCATCGACGAGATCCAGTCCGTGGTTGAGCAGCTTGGTTTTACCCGCTTCCATGGGGCCGCCGGAGACAAAGATAACCGGAATATTGAGGCGCAGAGCGGCCATCAGCATTCCAGGGGTAATCTTGTCGCAGTTGGAAATACACACCAGCGCATCAGCGCAGTGGGCATTGCACATATACTCGACGCTGTCGGCGATCAGGTCGCGGCTAGGCAGCGAGTAGAGCATGCCGTCATGACCCATGGCGATGCCGTCATCCACCGCGATGGTATTGAACTCTTTGGCCACCCCCCCGGCTTTCTCAATCTCCCGCGCCACCAGTTGGCCCATATCTTTTAAGTGAACATGGCCCGGCACAAACTGGGTAAAGGAGTTGGCGACCGCAATAATCGGCTTTTGAAAATCACCGTCCTGCATACCGGTTGCGCGCCATAACGCGCGGGCGCCGGCCATATTGCGGCCAGCGGTGGTGGTACGTGAGAGATACTCTGGCATGGCTTCCTCTACTCTCTACTTTTTACTCTCTATTATTTATCAGCCCACCGCATAAAAGGCGGGAGCTGGTGTCAATCCAGCGGCCTTAGATTGTGGCATGAGCGATGCGTAGAGACTAGATGCAGGATTAGATGAAGAGGCTAGATGTAATAAGAGAGGGGCGCCCTCCATGGCGCGGATTCAGCACTGGTTGCCTTGGCGTTTAGGCTGGCTGAGCAAGCGTTTCAGGTAGAGACGGGCGCACTTGAGGCGAGCCTAACGCCTGGGACGCTGAGGATAAGGATGGCATGGGCGCAAGCCCTGCCTGTTTGAGCAAGCGTTCACGGGCAGTCTCGCTGCTCTCCTCGGCAGCACCTTCCAAGCGAAAGGCGGCAATAACGTTGGCAAGGCTAAGTGCTTCGCGGGTGAGGTCTTGAGCAGCGCTGGAAATCGACTGTACCTTGGAGGCATTCTGCTGGGTGACATGATCCATTTCAGCAACAGCGGTATTAATCTGGGCGATGCCATTGCTCTGTTCATCGGAGGCGGTGCTGATCTCTTCCATAATACCGCTGACTTTCATGACCTGGTTGACGACCTGATCAATGGCGGCTTCGGCCTCTCTCACCGCCTGGGCACCACCGCTGATCTCCTGAGAGGATGCATCAATTAAGCGGCGAATCTCGCCAGCGGCGTCAGCGCTGCGCCCGGCCAAATTGCGCACCTCATTCGCCACCACGGCAAAACCACGCCCCTGCTCACCCGCTCGGGCAGCTTCTACCGAAGCATTCAGCGCCAGAATATTGGTTTGAAAAGCGATACCGTCAATCACGCTGATGATATCGGTCATCTTATTGGCACTGGCAGCGATGCGTTCCATTCGTTCGACTAGCGCCTGCATCTGCTCGCCGGTTTCTCGGCTGGTGGTGGCATTTTGCATGGCCAGTTGATTTGCCTGGCGGGCGTTTTCGCTGTTTTGCTGAACGGTGGCGGTCATTTGATCCATGCTAGAGGCGGTTTGCTGTAACGAGGAGGCCTGCTGCTCAGTGCGCGTTGCCAAGTCTTCGTTCTGCTGTTTGATATGCTCAGACGCAGGCGTGACCACATCGACTTTGTTGCCCACTTCGGTGATCAGACCCGACAAGCTTGAACGCATCGTTTCGAGTGAGTTAAGCAGCTCACCCAGTTCATCGTTACGCTTTAGCGTTACCCGATTGGCCAAGTTGCCAGCGGCAATTTGGAACGTCACCCGACGCGCTTCATTGAGTGATTTGATTAACGATTTGAGTACCGCCATGCTCAACCCAACCATCAGCACGATGCCCATTAGCAGCACACCAAGTTGCCCGTATAGCAGTACCTTCTGCTGCTGCTCAGCGTTCTCCATCAATATATGGGCTGCTGCACGCTCTTGCTCAACGAGCAAATTAATCGTGGCACTAATGCTGGCAGAAGTAGGCTGCACGATATCATTAAACGCTTCGAACGCCGCGAAGCCGTTGCCATCGCGAATAGCTACAAACGCTGTATCTGAAGCCGCTATAAAGTTGCCGAGGTGCGCCGCCAGACCTTCCTGAACGCCGCCGCCCGTTGTGCGCAGCTCAGTGAACTCCTGCCACGACTGTTCGATGTCGGCACTCATGGTGGTTAGTTGGCTTTCAAGGGCCTCAAGATCGGCCCGACGAGGATTGCGCACCGCTGGTTCTAATGCCTGGATAGCCTGGCTCACTCGCTGATCAATCTGCTGCAGGTCGGAAATCCCTTCCAGGCCAGTTTGATTTAGCGTTCGTAGACGTTCTGCGGAACTGGTTAAACCATAAACCCCCGCCGCTGCCGCCATCATCAATAAGATAATAGACGCCAACACCATCCCGATGAGCTTGGCCTGGATGCTGCTGAAACTAAAGCGTTGCACCCAACCCCATAACCCAGTGCGACGTAACGCACCATAATGAAGCTTAAAGCCACGTACTCTGCCCTGTTGCATAGCAGCGTATACGCGCTCTGCTCGGATAATCGCCTTAGTCGAGGCTTTGCGCCGGATAGAGGTATAGCCCACTACGCGTTCGCCATCGAGCAGCGGCGCAACAGTGGTATACATCCAGTACGCTTCACCCGTCTGACGGCGATTCTTGATCAGGCCTTGCCAGGTTTTACCCGCCTCAATGGTTTCCCATAAGTTTTTAAAAACCGCTTTGGGCATGCTGGGATGGCGAAACAGGCTATGGGGTTCGCCCATGATCTCGTCCAACGAGTAGCCGCTCACGTCTACGAAGGTCTGGTTGGCATAGGTGATCCTACCTTGCAAATCCGAGCGTGAGATCAACACCTCGTCATCGGCTAATTCATAAACAGCGGATACTGCTTGTTCGGCATTATGCATTTAGTCCCCCTATTTTTTTATTGAAGGCTTGCGCCATCATTAGGCTTCGGTTCCCTAGCACCAAGCCTTTTCAATTAGAGGTAATGCATGAAATATGCCACCGCAGAGGGTGGCATGTGATTAAATCGAATAAAGAAAAATCAAGCACCTAAGGCGTTGCCTGACGGCCTAGAACGCTTCCCACTGATCAGTTGGGCGCGGCTGTGTTGAGGCTGACTTAGCACGCTGCTCAGTCGGAGCAGGTAAACGCTGGGCGGCTTTACTGAGTGCATGGTTAGCACGTTGCAACTTCGCCCGCGCCTCTTTAATGCTCTCATCTTGTGCCCCCTCCAAACGGAACGCATCGACCACATTGGCGAGTTCAAACGCTTCAAGGGAAAGGTTATCCGCTGAGGCCGCAATTGACTGTACTTTGGAGGCGTTCTGCTGGGTCACAGTATCCATTTCGGCAATCGCCGAGTTAATTTGCCCGATCCCGCTGCTCTGTTCGCTGGACGCTGTGCTGATCGACTCCATCAGCTCACTGACCCGGCTCACCTGCTGTGAGACCTCCTTGATCGCCCGCTCAGCCTGATCCACCGCACTTCGACCGCCGCTCACTTCCTGGGTGGTGCTATCAATCATCTTCCGGATTTCCTGGGCGGCATCTGCGCTGCGACCGGCCAGATTGCGCACTTCACTGGCCACGACCGCAAAGCCACGGCCATGCTCACCGCGCGGGCAGCCTCTACTGAAGCGTTGAGTGCCAAAATATTGGTTTGAAAAGCGATGCCGTCGATCACACTGATCATCTCGGTCATCTTTTCAGCACTCTGGGCGATACGCTGCATACGCTCGACCAACTGCTGCATCTGCTTGCCTGTTTCCCGGGTGCTGGTCGCATTTTGTACCGCCAGGTCGGTGGCTTGACGGGCATTATCGGTGTTCTGCTGAACCGTCGAGGTCATCTCCTCCATACTGGAAGCGGTCTGTTGAAGCGACGATGCCTGCTGCTCGGTACGCGAAGAGAGCTCTTCGTTTTCAGCGGCGATCTGTTGAATGGCCGGAGTGACGACGGATACCCGGCTCTCCACATCGCCCACGATGCTGGAAAGGCTAAAACGCATGGTGTCCAGGGAGTAAAGCAGCTCGCCAAACTCATCGCGGGTTTGGCGCCGCTCACGGGCGGCCAGGTTGCCAGCGGCAATTTGAAAGGTGATATAGCGTGCGCCGGACAGGCTGCGAAACACCGATCTCAGAATCATCACGCTTAAGCCGATCATGACCAAAAAGCCAATAGCCAGTAGCACCAGTTGGGTAATTAGCAGCTGTTGACGCCCGCCTTGCGCTTGAGTAACCAGTGCTTCGGCATCAGCGCGCACCAGCTCGACCAGGGTGCCATTCATCTCGCGTAGTGAGTCAGTGGTCGGCACCACCACGTCATTAAAGGCCTCAAAGGCCGCGAATCCATTCCCCTCCTCAATCGCCACCAGGCTGGTTTGTACCCCGGTTGTCCAGGTAGTCAGCGCATTATCAAAGGCCTGGGCGGCTTCAAGATTGACGGCATCATCGACATAGTAATCCGCCCACAGGGTTTGCATGGCATTGGTATATTGACCAATCTCTGCATTGACGGCCTCCATGTCAGCCCGGCGGGGACTGCGCACCGCAGGCTCCAGTGTCTCAATCGTTTGCCCCACGTAGCGCTCGATATGTTGCAGTGAGGCAACGTCATTCAACCCTGACCGGTTAAGTGTTTCCAGCCGCTCGCCAGAAACCATCACCGCGTACACCCCCAGCCCGCCCGAAAAGCAGAGCAGTAGCAAAGAGGCTACCACCATACTGATGAGCTTGGCTTTTAGACTGGAGAACTGAAAGCGCGACAGTATACCGGTCAAGCCTTTACGCCGCAGCGTGCCGTGGGCTAGCGCGTAGTGGCGGGACTTACCTTTTTCACGAATTTCAGCGTAGATCTTTTCTGCACGGGCCACCGCTTGCCCAGCAGCTTTGCGACGCACAGAGGTATAGCCAACGATACGCTCCCCGTCCCGCAGCGGGGCGACAGTGGCATGCACCCAGTAGTGGTCGCCATTTTTACGGCGGTTTTTGACCACGCCTTGCCAGGTTTCCCCGGCTTGGATGGTTTTCCAGAAATCTGCGTAAGCCGCTTCAGGCATATCCGGGTGGCGAAGGAGGTTGTGGGGCGCGCCGATCAGCTCGTCGCGACTGTAGCCGCTGACCTCAACAAAGGTGGAGTTGGCATAGGTCACATTGCCCTTTAAATCCGAGCGAGAGATAAGTACTGTCTCCTCGCTCAGGACATACTCGCGCTGGGTGACGGGCTGATTATTACGCATTAGTTCTCCGAGAATTAGATATTCTTAATTTTTATTAAAGCAGAGGTCATTATCGCTATAGATCATCTCGGCAAACCAGTGAACAAATATAAAAAAAGCGCCTTACTCTCGTAAGACGCTTTAAAAGGTTAAACAGCCGTTGCTGCAAATAGAATCAACGCTCTATTTTTGGCCGAAAACCACGTCTGATACATCACGGTAGCGCTTGGCAAAGTGCACCGTCATGCCCTCTTTCAGATAGTCCGGCAACTCTTCGTAGTCGCGCTTATTGGCATCGGGCAGAATCAATTCAAAAATATCACTGCGCCGCGCGGCAATCACTTTCTCGCGAATCCCCCCTACCGGCAGCACCTGTCCGGTTAGGGTCAGCTCGCCGGTCATCGCCAAGGGCCGGTCAATCGCATGGTGCTTGGCCAATGACAGCAACGCAGTGGTCATGGTGACACCGGCTGAAGGACCATCTTTCGGCGTAGCGCCCTCGGGTACGTGCAAGTGCACAAAGGCCGAGTCGAAGAAGTCCGCATCGGCGCCATACTCCTGTAGGTGCCCCAGGGTATAGCTGTAAGCGATATTGGCAGACTCCTGCATCACCTCACCAAGCTTGCCGGTAAGCTTAAAGCCGCGATCCAGCGAGTGCACTTTGCCCGCTTCAATGGGCAGCGTTGCCCCGCCCATGGATGTCCACGCCAGGCCTGTCACTACCCCTTCCCCGGTGAGCACTTTCTCTTTACGGAAGATCGGCGCCCCCAGGAACTCTTCAAGATTTTTAACCGATATCTTGACGGTTTCGGCCTCTTCTTCCAGCAGCTTAACCGCCGACTTACGCACAATACGGTGGAGCTGTTTCTCCAACTGACGCACCCCGGCTTCACGGGCGTAGCCTTCTATCACCTGCTTCAAGGCCGCATCAGAAAGGCTGATACGTTTTTTAGTCAGGTTGTCGCGTTTGAGCAGCTTTGGCCACAGGTGGTGTTTGGCAATTGCCAGCTTCTCTTCGGCGATATAGCCCGAAAGACGGATCTGCTCCATACGATCCAACAGCGGCCCAGGAATTGAATCCAGGGTGTTGGCGGTGCAGATAAACAGCACCTTGGAGAGATCCATGCGCACATCAAGATAGTGATCGAGGAAATCGACATTCTGCTCGGGGTCGAGCACTTCCAGCAGCGCCGAAGCGGGGTCGCCCTGGAAGGACTGTCCCAGCTTGTCGATCTCATCCAGCATGATAACCGGGTTTTCGACCTCGACTTCCTTAAAGGCTTGCACCAGTTTGCCGGGCATAGCGCCTACATAGGTGCGCCGATGCCCCTTGATTTCCGCTTCGTCGCGCATACCGCCAACCGAGAAGCGGTAAAACTGCCGACCCAACGCCTCAGCAATAGAACGCCCGATGGAGGTTTTACCTACCCCCGGTGGGCCTACCAACAGCACAATCGAGCCGCCTACATCGCCTTTAAACTTGCCCTCGGCGAGAAACTCGATAATGCGCTCTTTCACATCTTTCAGGCCGTCGTGGTCTCGATCCAGCACCTTACGGGCATGGGGTAGATCCAACTGATCCTGACTGGTCACTCCCCAGGGCAGCGATGTTAGCCAATCCAGGTAGTTACGCGTGGTGCCATACTCCGGCGAGCCGGTTTCCAACACACTGAGTTTATTGAGCTCGTCGTCAATACGCGATTGAACACGCTCAGGCACCACCAGCGATTCCAAGCGCGCCCTGAAGGTATCCACATCGTTTTCACGATCATCTTTGGAGATACCCAACTCACGCTGAATGACCTTTAGCTGCTCCCGCAGGAAGAACTCGCGCTGGCGATCCTGCATTTGCGCGTTGACCTGCTCGCTGATCTCACCTTGCAGCAGGGCCACATCAATCTCTTTACGCAGCAGCGGCAGGACTTTCTGCATCCGCTCCTCCACCGACAGGGTGGCCAGCACATCCTGCAGCTCTGGGCCTTTGGCAGAGGTGATTGCGGCGGCAAAGTCAGTCAACGGCCCCGGCTGATGTGGACTAAAGCGGTTAAGGTAGTGCTTGAGCTCTTCCCCATACAGCGGATTGATCGGCAGCAGCTCTTTAATGCCGTTGATAATCGCCATGGCGTAGGCGCGGGTCTCTTCGTTTTCCGCATCCACCGGCTCTTTAGGGTAAGTCACTTCAACAAGGTAGGGCGGCTCTTTAGAGAGCCAGCGGGTAATCTTGAAGCGCTGCAGTCCCTGGGCGATAAACTGGATCTGGTCATCCTCACCCTTGAGTTTATGCACTTTAACCGCGGTGCCGATCTCTGGAAAACCTTCGTGATCCAGGGAGGTAACGCCCTGCTCCCCCACAAAGGCAACGCCTAGGGTGTGGTGCGGCGTGTTACCCACTCGGCGCATGGTCTCTTCCCAGCGTTCGCGGTTAACCACCAGCGGCTGCACCTGGGCAGGGAAAAAAGGACGGTTATGAATAGGCAGAAGGTAGATGCGCTCGGGCAGCATTTCGCTGGCGGGCACCAGAGAGTTTACCCGTTCGCCGTCGGAGCGGTAATCACTGCCCTCCGGCTGGCTAGCCTGCTTTTGAGCGCTCTTTTCGCGACTCTCTTTACTGCTCTTTTCGTTATTCTCTTCACTACCGGGGGCATCATCACTGGTTGATGACTGTTCATCGTCAAGTTGCCAATCAAGATGTTCAGCGTCGTGTTCGTAATCCTGGTCGCTCATGCGTCCTCCAATGAACCGATACCGGCGGTGAACACCGCCAAGTGTTGTTCATGGAATGTGGGCAGTGAGCTAAAACTTCAACCCTTCGTAAGTAGAACAGTCGATTTAACCGCGCTCCCGACGGTCTTAAGCCTTTAACGTTATTGAGGCCAGAGCTCGGGCATTGGGCGGCCGTTGACTCGCCATACGCCGCGAACTACATCAAACTGCAGCTCCCGCGTTCCCAGCGGCAGCCCTAACCATAGCGCGGCGACGGTGGGCGCGTCGTGCCAGGTGAAGTCGCCATCGATACGCTCCAGCCATTTCGCCTGCTCTTTCTCTTTGTCGAGATGAATCACGCTGAGCTCATCCAACTGACGGGCATCAAAAAACAGCGCGCCATCCGCATCCAGGCGAATACCCAACAGCGGGCTATCCATAGCAACCGTCGTGACATCTAAACGCGGCGAGTCGCTAAGGACTTTGCGCAAATCCGGCTCAAGGCGGGCTAGCAGCCCTTCCGCCATGGGTAGCGTCGCGTCTCCCCAGGCAGCTTCCTGGCGCAAACGACGAATCACATTACGAACCGCATCGGCATTCAGCCGGGAGAGCTCCAACGCTATACGGCCGTTTAGTAGTGGCATGTCCGGCGCTTCAGAAGGTACCATCACGTCGCCTATTGTCAGGTCGCCTTTAATACGCAGCTCGCTCTCATCCAGCACCATGTGGCTATTCAAATCGAGGGGAGACAGCTGGATATCATAGGAGGGGTAGCTCAACGTCAGCGTTTCAATATGCAGGTGGTCGCGTTGAGCAAAATTGTAAGCATCATCAATATAGGTATAGCGGCTCTCCAGCTCTGTGGGGCCTAGTGCGAGTTGGGCCATGCCATCCATCAGGGTGAGCTGGTCAAACAGCGCACGTAGTCGCCAATCACCAAAAACACCTTCCAGGCGCAGCCGACCGCCGCGGACGGCTAACTCGCGACCATTTTGTTGGATAACGAAGGGGGCAAGGGCAAGGCGCACTTCGCTATGGCCGCTAAGGGTATGATAGCGCCCTTGCCAGCGCGGCACCGAGGGCGCAGTGACTTCACCCACCGCTTGCTGCAATACGGTATCAAGGCGAGGTAGCACCGTGCCTTCAACATCCGTGCTTAAAATACCGTGACGTGCGCTATAGGTGAGCTCGAGCCGCCAGGGGCGACCCAGCAGTGGTGACAAAATCAACCTACCCTGGGAACTTAACCAGCCTTGGTGGTTCTCAGTACGGTTGACGCGCCACTCCCCCCGCGCTTCCAGGTCCTCAAGCGCTTGGCGCAAGCTACGCTCAAAAAGCACGCTTGAGAGAAGCTGCGCGGCCGCCCACACGATGGCGATGATCGCCAGTGTGGGGACAATCAGACGTTCCTTGCGCATGCTACCTCCTTGAAGCCAACGCCTTGCAGCCAATGCTCTCGAAAAAAGTTATCAACCGCTCCTGAGCTCTATTTACCACTCACCACTCACCACTCAATCAGCTTAGTGCAGCCAGAACCACAGGTGCATAGTACTCCAGGCGTAGATCCCTGCCATCACATCATCAATCATAATGCCAAAACCGCCCGCTACACGGCGATCTGCCCAACGTATCGGCCAGGGTTTAAAGACATCGAAGATGCGAAATACAATAAAGCCCCACAACGCAGCTTCCCACGAAAAAGGCACCGCCGCCATGGTCAGCCAATAACCGACAAACTCATCCCACACGATGCCTGAGTGGTCATGGACACCTAAGTCGTGAGACGTTTTGTCGCATAACCAAACCCCCACCACGAAAGTGACAAAACAGATGCTCAGGTACCATCCCAGGGGCAATTCCGCCATCATCCAGTAAAACGGAATTGCCGCTAGCGTGCCGAAGGTGCCCGGTGCCCAAGGCACCGTACCACTACCTAAACCAAAGGCAAAAAAATGCGTTGGGCGACGCCAGACACTTTTTGGTGCACGATTCATGGCGCTTCCCCACTAAAATGCTGCCAACCGGCGTAGTCACTGAGGTCACTCTGGTCAGAGGCACTAACACCTAGTGCTTCACAACAGTGGCCGATGACGGTTAGCGAGAGCCCCAATGGCGCTAAACGCTGTTGCGCCTCTGCGACACCGTCAGCACCGAGGGTAACCAGTAATTCGTAATCATCCCCACCGGAAAGTGCCGCCTTTAGTGCAGCTTCCCGGCCTAAGGAGCTTTCCAGCGCATCGGCCAGAGGCAAAGCGTCTAACGCGATGACGGCTCCCACCTGCGAGGCGTCACGAATATGCGCCAAGTCAGCCAGCAGCCCGTCGGAAATATCCAGCGCAGCGGTGGCTAAACCACGCAACGCCAAGCCCGCCGCTAAGCGAGGTTGTGGCAATAGATAGCGACTTAGCAGCGGATGCGTCAAATCGCGCTCGCCCTGCTGCCAAAGCGCCAGCCCGCCGGCCCCGCCACCAAGTGCGCCAGTGACGGCGATCACATCGCCTACCTGGGCACCGCCACGGGTCAGGGCTTCGCCTACCGGCACTTCGCCCATTACGGTAACCCCTATGGAGAGCGCACCAGACGTGACATCGCCCCCCACCAGCGTTGTGGCGTGCAGCTGGCTAAGGGCATGAAAGCCACGCGCATAGTCTGCCAGCCAAGCATGGATAGCTTCGTCATCGGCAAACTGGCGCTGATCCAGCGTCAACGCCATTAAACACCAGCGTGATGTCGCCCCCATGGCAGCCAAGTCGCTCAGCGCAACGGCCAACGCACGGTGACCTATCGCAAATGCCGGGGCTTCGCGGGGAAAGTGTACATCCACTACCGAGGTATCAACGCTCACAGACAGCTGTTGGCCTGCTTGCGGTAGCAGCAGCGTGGCATCGTCTCCACATCCCAGTGCGACGCCATTTGACGCGGTCGACGCCTCCTGCGACGACATAAAGTAGCGTCGAATCAAATCAAATTCGGCAAGCACAAAGGCCCCTTAAACGCATTGTCATACCGCTCGCGTTCAGAGACGACGAGCGCTGACCTCGGCACTACGCAAGCGTATCGCTAGCTTGTCGAGAATGCCGTTCACGTATTTATGGCCGTCGGTGGCGCCAAATGACTTAGCCAGCTCAACGCCTTCGTTAATCACTACACGATAGGGTACTTCCATGCGCCGTGAAAGCTCGTAAGCGCCCAACCGTAGTATTGCCAACTCGACTGCATCCAGATCTTCCAGACGGCGGTCTAGCAGGGGAGAGATTTCACGATCCAGTTCCGCCTTAAAACGCACGGTGTTATGGAGCAGTTCGTGAAACAGCGCCTTATCGGCGATCTCCATTACCTTTACCCAGTTTTCATGATCTTCCAGGTCATCGTCAGCCACTTGGCTACGAAACTCGGCTTCAATGGTGGTGATGGATTTTCCCGTCATGTGCCACTGATAAAGCCCTTGCACGGTTAACTCGCGCGCAGCGTGGCGGCCCTGCTGAGCAGCAGAGGGTTTGCGCTCGCTCATTGGGTATCTCCTGCCGGCAGTGCGCGGAGCAGAGAGACCATTTCCATGGCGGCCATGGCAGCTTCGGTGCCTTTGTTACCGGCTTTGGTGCCCGCACGCTCGATCGCTTGCTCGATGGTTTCAACGGTCAACACACCGTTTGCCACTGGAGTGTCGAACTCAAGCTGTAAGTGATTAATCGCCGTATTGCAGCCACCTGCCACGTATTCAAAGTGAGGCGTTCCGCCGCGGATGACCGCGCCCAGGGCAATCACTGCATCGGGCTTCATCACCTTGAGCACGCGCTTTACCGCCAGTGGCAGTTCCCAGGCGCCCGGCACATGAACAATATGAATATGTTCGGCGTCTACGCCGTGGCGAGTCAAGCTGTCGACGGCGCCCTCTACCAGGCTATCCACCACGTGATGGTTAAAACGGCCAACAACGATGACATAGCGACCATCGACGTCAACAAAGGTACCTTCAACTTGAGTGAGGGAGTGCATCAAATTATTCCTGCTAAAATTAGTCTTGCTGAGAAGTTGGCTCGTACGCCGTGTCGTTAGGCCCTAGTCGCTCGACGACTTCAAGGTCAAAGCCGGACAGCGCGGAGAACTTCCACGGTGAACTCAGTAAACGCATTTTACCTACGCCTAAATAGCGCAGAATCTGCGAGCCGGTGCCAATGGTTAAGTAGTTACCGGCACCGTCGGAATCACTGGTACGCGGCTGACGCACGCGATCCAAAAAGATATCGAGCTGATCTTTTAAATCCTGATGAGGACGGCCATCATCGATCAGCACAAACACGCCTGCCGCGGCACCGGCAATTTCCTCCAGCGCGCGGTGAGCATCCCAGCGGCACTGCTCATCTTTCATTAAACCCATCACATCTCGGAGCGTATCGCTAAGATGCACGCGCACCGTGGTGGCTTGCTCAGGCGTAGGCTGGCCCTTCACCAATGCCAGGTGATGGGCGCCCTGGATACGATCACGGAAAACGTGCAGCGTGAGCTCGCCATGGGAGGTCATTACCGTTGACGCTTCCAGATGGTCAATGGTTTGCTCATTGACGATACGGTAGTGAATCAGATCCGCGATGGTACCGATTTTAATGCCGTGCTCCTGGGCAAAGGCTTCCAGCTCCGGACGACGCGCCATGCTGCCATCATCGTTCATGATTTCGCAGATCACACCGCTAGGGTCACAGCCTGCCAGTGCAGCCAGGTCGCAAGCCGCTTCCGTGTGACCAGCACGGCGCAGCACGCCACCCGGCTCAGCCATCAGCGGAAAGATATGCCCAGGCTGAACGATATCAGAGGGTTTGGCATGGGGCGCTACCGCCGCCTGTACAGTGCGCGCTCGATCCGCGGCGGAAATACCGGTCGTGACCCCTTCGGTTGCCTCAATCGAAAGCGTAAATTTGGTGCCAAAACCGGAGCCGTTATCGCGCACCATCAGCGGCAGATTAAGCTGCTCGCAGCGGGCGCGGGTCATCGGCATACAGATCAAACCACGGGCGAAACGGGCCATAAAGTTGATATGTTCGGCCTGCACCTTTTCGGCGGCCATGATGATATCACCCTCATTTTCGCGATCCTCGTCGTCCATGAGAATCACCATTTTGCCCTGGCGGATATCGTCCACCAGCTCGGCGATAGGGGCTAAGCCTCTAGAGGTGGGGTGCGCCATGGTATCTCCAATGTATTTTTTGCAAGCGGTTGCCACGAACGTTTATCACGAACGGTTTTCGTGCCATTTTTCACGAAAAAGGTCGCGTCTGTTAGTCACGATTTTGCGCGTCAGGGTACCTTGCTCTCGCTGAATGCGCCAGATGCACTCATCGGCTGAGGGGACGCAATAATACGCCAATCACGCCCCACTGCTCGCATATCGTGAATGGTTAACCGCCGTTGATCCGCCATACGTGAGAGCCCTGGCAGCGCAAAAAGCGGTCGGGCTTCGCCGCCTAACAGCGTGGGGGCGACAAATAGCTGCAGTTCATCAATCAGCCCCGCATTGAGCATAGCGCCCGCCAGGGTCGCGCCGGTTTCCACTAACAGTTCGTTAACCTGCTCATTTTCGGCTAACCACTGTAGCATTGCCACCAGATCGATCCGCCCATCGCTACCGGCCGGTAGTACCAGCACTTCGGCCCCCGCCTGGGTTAGCCGATGGCGCTTCTCTTCCACGTGGTCTGGTGTGGTGAGTACTAGTGTACGCCCTGGCTCGCGTAAACAGGCCGCCGCTAGGGGTAAGCGCAAATGCGTATCTAAAATCACCCGCAAAGGCTGGCGGCGAATCACATCGTCAGCGTTATCGAGCTGTAGCTGCTCTGCCCGTAGCGTCAGCCGAGAGTCGTCCATGATCAGCGACTCTACGCCGCTTAATATCGCGCTGGAGCGTGCCCGTAGCCGCTGCACTTGAGTGCGCGCTTCAGGCCCGGTGATCCACTGGGACTCCCCCGACCCCATGGCAGTGCGACCATCTAAACTCATCGCCATTTTCAGGCGCACAAAGGGGCGCTTTAGGGCCATGCGCTTAATAAAACCGGGGTTCAACGTGCGCACTTCGCTTTCCAGCAAGCCCACCGCGACGTCGATACCGGCCTGTTCGAGTATTCGAATACCGCGGCCGCTAACCTCGGGGTTAGGATCTATCATCGCCACGACGACCCGCGAGACCCGGGCTTCGCGAAGCGCTACTGCGCAGGGGCCGGTGCGCCCAGTGTGAGAGCAGGGCTCCAGGGTGACGTAGGCGGTGGCCCCCTGGGCGCGTGCTCCTGCGGCGTTTAAAGCGTGGATCTCAGCATGAGGTTCACCGGCACGCAGGTGAAAGCCTTCGCCGACTATCTCCTCGTCGCGCACAATGACGCAGCCTACCCGTGGGTTGGGATTCGTAGTGTATAAGCCTTTTTGCGCCAGCTGCAGCGCCCGGGCCATGTAGCGGTGGTCAGCCTGGCTAAAATCGGTGCTCATTTTGACGGCACGCTTTTGTTTGAGGGCTCTTGGGAAAGCCGATCTATCTCAGCGCGAAACTCATCCAGATCCTGGAACTTGCGATACACCGACGCGAAGCGGATATAGGCCACATGATCGAGGGTTTTAAGCGTATGCATCACCGCTTCGCCGATATCACGAGCGTTGATCTCACGATCGCCTCGAGCACGAAGGGTTTGACGAATGCGCTCGACCGCTGCCTCAATGGCTTCAGCACTGACCGGGCGCTTTTCCAACGCGCGCAGCATGCCAGCCCGCAGCTTGGCTTCATTAAAGCTCTCACGGGAGCCGTCGGACTTCACCACCCGCGGCATGACTAATTCAGCGGTTTCATAGGTGGTAAAGCGCTCTTGGCAGCTCGCACACTGGCGGCGACGGCGTACCTGGTCACCATCAGCGACCAACCGCGAATCGGTCACTCGAGTATCGTTTGCACCACAAAAAGGGCAATGCATAGCGGTCAACCTGTTGTCAGCTCGTGTCAGCGTGCCGCACGAGTTAGCGTGTTATAACCTGTCAATATGTGTGCTATTAGTAGCGTTTTAGCAGTATCCACTGCCATAAGCTAATGTATCTTAGCGTTTAAACGCGGTATCAACTTCGTATTGTAACGATTTGGCACACAAGCTGCAGCGTTTGTGGCAGATTGTTTATCAGGAGTCACTCCATGTCCCCCTTTGAGCAGATCGTTCACCACTACCTCACCCACCTTTACGGGCCCAGAGCAAGCGAAGTGCAGCGCCGCTTGAACCAGCGGCTAGCGCATTTCCAGTCGCTTGCCCTATTTCCATCCGCCCAGATAGAAAACAGCGCCAAGCATGCACCTTCTTGGAGCGAAAAAGATCAGTGGGTGATCAGCTATGGTGACTCCATTATCGAAGATAGTGTGCCGCCGCTGGCCGTACTTAGCGATTTTCTTCAAAAGCGGTTAGGTGATCGTATCAGCGGCGTGCACGTACTGCCCTTCTTTCCCTGGAGCAGCGATGACGGTTTCTCGGTCATCCACTACCGGGAAGTTAACCCCGACCTTGGCGACTGGTCGCATATCCGTGAACTGGCCAGTCATTACGACTTAATGGCCGACCTGGTGCTCAACCACGTTTCACGGGAGTCCCTCTGGTTTGTGGATTACCTGAGCGGCAGCCTGCCTGGCCGCGACTACTTTATCGAAGTCGATCCAGATACCGATGTCTCTCAAGTGGTGCGTCCGCGCAGCAGTCCCTTGTTAGTCCCCATATCCACCCGTCGCGGCACCCGCTATCTATGGGCAACGTTCTCCGAAGACCAGCTTGACCTGAACTTTGAAAATCCTGATGTGCTGCTGGAGTTCGTGGGTATTTTACTGTTCTACCTGGAGCAGGGGACGCGGATTGTGCGCTTGGATGCGGTGGCCTTTCTATGGAAGAAGCTGGGCACCGCCTGCATTCACCTGCCAGAGACCCACACCGTGGTGCGGCTGCTGCGGGCGATTGTGGATCACGTGGCACCCGGTACCCTGCTGATCACCGAAACCAATGTGCCCCATCAGGAAAACATCAGCTATTTTGGTTTAAACCGGCTACCGGAGGGGGCGCCCGACGAAGCTCATATGGTGTATCAGTTCGCCCTGCCCCCTCTGCTACTGCACACCCTCACCCGGGGGGAAGCCAGCACCTTGCAGAGCTGGCTTTCCAGCCTTCCCGTTCTGCCCGACCACTGCACCTACCTCAACTTTACCGCCAGTCATGACGGCATTGGCGTACGCCCTCTGGAAGGCCTACTGCCTGACCACGAGCGGGACGCGCTGCTGGAACTGATGCACAAGTTTGGCGGTTTTGTCAGCATGCGCAGTAACCCGGATGGCAGCGACACGCCTTACGAGATCAATATTACCTGGTTCGAGGCCATGCGCGGCACCCGCCGTGGGCCCGACCCGTGGCAGATTGCGCGTTTTCTATGCAGCCAAGCGATTATGCTCAGCTTACAAGGTATACCCGCGCTGTATATTCATACCCTGACGGGCACGCTCAATGATGTGGAAGGCGTTGAACGCAGCGGGCGACTGCGCTCGATCAACCGCCGACGCTGGCAGCGTAGCGAGCTTGACCTCCTGCTCGATAGCCCTTCAACGCCCACCCACGATGTTTTCCACGCGTTAAACCGGCTATTAGACCAGCGCCGCCAGGAGCCCTGTTTTCACCCCAATGCCGCCCAGCGGGTTGTGGTCTCAGCACCGGAACTGTTGGCAGTGGAGCGTGGCCCACTGCATGATGGCCGACGCTTACTAGCGCTGTATAACGTTACCGACCTGCCACTGCCCTTAGAAAACGTAGGAGAAGCGGTTACCCAGGCACTGGAAAAACACGCTTGGCAAGCGCTGGATCCCAGCAACCCTTGGATCCCCGAAGGTACACTGCCACCTTACGCAGTTCGCTGGCTGGTGGCTGATCGTTAGATTACATGGCGACATACCGCTCCAGGAGCAGCGCCCAACATTGCTGAATAATGTTGTGGTGGGATAATGGCAGTGCAGCATTGCGCCAGTGTTAAGATGGCGGATAGCAAACCTTTAGCCCTTCACTTCTTTTCAAACAAGGCGCTGCAATGCACTTGAAACGTCACTCTGTGATAAGCGGTTTTCTTCTCCTGGCAGGCTGGGCGGTGTCCTCTGCCAGCCCTGCAGATGAGCTTCCCCCCCCTATTCAAGCCCTGGCCGATCAGGGCCTGGAAATTCATGGCCAATTTGATGCCCCCGGTGGGTTACGCGGCTACGGCGCCAGCGTACAGGGCCAGGACATGGCGGTTTATCTGACACCTGATGGCGAGCATGCGGTGGTCGGTACGCTGATGGATAGCGAAGGTAACGACCTTACCGAGGAACAGTTGGATGAGCACGTGCGTGCGCCTCTAGAAGCACAAACCTGGCAGCTATTGAGCGAAAGCCACTGGATTCAAGATGGCGATGAGGATGCTCCGCGGGTGATTTACACCTTCACCGATGCCAACTGCCCCTACTGCCGCCAGTTTTGGCATGAGGCACGTCCCTGGGTAGAGGCGGGTGAAGTGCAACTGCGCCACATCATGGTCGGTATTTTAGCCGCCGACAGTCCAGGCAAAGCAGCCGCCCTACTCGGCGCTGACGATCCAGCGGCTACGCTGCGTGCCCATGAAAGTGGCCAGAAAGAGGTCGCGGCCAGCGCCCAACCACGAGAGATTGAAGAGCAGGTCTACACCAATAACCAGCTATTTGAGGAGTTAGGCCTATATGCCACCCCCACCTCGGTTTTTCAGCGCGAAACAGAAAATGGACACGTGCGCCTTGACCGTATTCAGGGTATGCCCAGTGATGAGCGACTCATTGAGATGATGGGCAGCGAAGCGCCCTGACATGTTGAGGGAGGCCGCTAAAGCAGCTTCCCTCAAGACCACGTAGATCAATCTAAGAAGCTGAAATTCGCTTAGCAGCGAACCACCCCAGCACCATTGTGGTGAGCATGGCCAATAGCGGTAAGGAAAGACCGCCAATAGAGGCAATCGCCGGCCCTGGACAGTAGCCAGAAAGCCCCCAGCCGATGCCAAACAGGGCCGCGCCCCCTAACAACTTCGCGTCTAACTCCCGCTTGGTAGGCAACTGAAAGACGCCACCCAACAAGGGGGCCGGACACTTAAATACCAGCCGATAGCCGATAAAAGTGGTGATAACGGCTCCGCCCAACACAAACATCAGCGTTGGATCCCAGGCACCCGCCACGTCTAAAAATCCCACTACTCGTGCGGGATCAGTCATGCCTGAAACAGCCAAACCAAGGCCGAAAAGCAACCCCGCTGCATAGCCCGCCGCTGTTTTCAGCCAACGACGCTTATCCGATTCATTGATTGAACTATTCATTAAGCTATTCATTATGGGCTGCCTAAACCTAGCAAGTGACGGGAGATATAAACGATCACCAGCGCTGTCACTAGAAACATGCCGGTGGCTGCCATGGAGCGTGGGGCCAAGCGCGCCAATCCACATACACCATGACCGCTTGTACAACCACTGCCCAGCCCTGTGCCTAGCCCCACGAACAAACCGGCCATCAGCATTAACCCTACGCCGCCTGCGGGTGCACCGATTACCTCACCTGGGCTACCGGCGACATTGCCTAAACCACCACCCAACGCCATGAGCACTAACGGCCCACTGATTAGCCCTAACAAAAACGCTACTCGCCAAGCGCTATCGCCCTTGGGTCGCTGCGTAATCAAGTTTCCCGCGATACCACTGATACCCGCGATTCGCCCCAGCGAGGCCATCAGCCAGGTAGCGGAAAGGCCGATCAATACCCCTCCAACCAACCCTTGTAACCCTGCTGTCCAATCCACTGATCACTCCTCAGCTCGCACTTAAACCGTTAGAAAAAATTAATCGGCACTTTGAGATAGACGGTGCCATTCTCTTCCGCCGGAGGCATCTCCCCAGCGCGCATATTGACCTGCACCGATGGAATGATGAGCCGTGGCATACCCAAGGTGGCATCGCGCTCAGTGCGCATTTTTACAAACTCGTCTTCGCTGATACCTTTATGTACGTGAACATTACCGTTTATCTGCTCAGCCACGCTGGTTTCATGCTGGAACGTCTCACGGCCAGGGGCTTTGTAGTCGTGGCAAAGGAATAGCCGCGTCTGCTCGGGGAGCGCCAGCACTTTTTGAATAGAGCGATAAAGAGTGCGCGCATTGCCGCCCGGGAAGTCGCACCGTGCAGTGCCATAATCCGGCATAAACAGCGTATCGCCAACAAAAGCCGCATCTCCCACAACGTAGGTTAAACAGGCGGGCGTATGGCCTGGGGTATGCAGCACATGGCCCTTTAATTGACCAATCGCAAATGTGTCCCCTTCTGCAAATAGTGCATCAAATTGGCTGCCATCCCAGGCAAACTCCGTACCCGCATTAAACGCCTTACCGAATATCTCCTGCACCACCACTATATTGGCGCCAATGCCGGTTTTTCCGCCTAGCTGCTCATGCAGGTAGGGCGCCGCCGAAAGGTGGTCGGCATGCACGTGGGTTTCCAAAATCCAGGTAACGTCAAGCTCGTGTTCACGAATAAAGGCGATGATGTTGTCAGCAGATCGCACGTCGGTTCGACCAGCGGCGTAATCAAAGTCGAGCACCGAATCTATAATCGCGCAGGCACGACTACCGGGATCCTGAACGACATAGCTAAAGGTGTTGGTCGGCTCATCAAAAAAGTGCGTAACGATTGGGCGTTGCATTACTGCCTCCCATAGAGTGGTAATGTCATTCTGATTCTGTAGAGACAGCATAGCTTAAAAAAAGGTTCTATACTTAGACTATTTAAGAATAAAAGAGCAGTGCTATCTTAAAATGGTGTTCAAGGCTATTTTTGCTAAGGTCTGTCCTGTTTAGGCCGATAGCTTAAGAGTTACTCAATTACAACAACTAGGAAAAACATGACTCACTTAACAACCACACAAAAACTCTGGGGAACGCTAGGTATTATCTGGATCGCCATGCTGCTCTTGGTTGGCTGGCTGGCCTGGGAGAACCGCCAAACCATTGAGAGCGAACGCCGCGACAGCATTCAGTACGTAGTGGAGAGCGTGCAGAACCAAATTGAAGCCCTCCAGGAGCGAGTCGCCGCCGGGGAGCTCAGCCTGGAGGAAGCACAACAGCGCGCGATCGATAATATGTCTAGCGTTAGCTTTGGAGCGGGGGAGTATATCTTCTCTTTTAACAATGACTTACTTATCATCTCTCATCCAAGCCGTGACCCCGGCACTGACATGACCAACTATGAAGACGCCAGCGGTATGGCGCTGTACCCCGAGTTGCTGCGTGTTGCCCAAGCGGGGGGTGGTCACGTTAACTACTACTCAACGCGTGCGGGTGGCGACGAACAGCTGCCAAAAACCAGCTATGTCGCGCACCTTCCCGAATGGGAGTGGTCACTGGCGACAGGCGTTTATGTGGATGATATTAACGCCGCCTTTATTGCTGGCTTGGTTCGCTCAATTGGAATACTGCTGATCATTGGCCTTCCGGTAACGCTGCTGATGGGCTGGGTTATTCGTGATGTTTCTCGTCGTTTAGGCGGTGACCCACGCTACGCTGCCAACGTAGTGCGGCATATCGCTGATGGCGACCTGACCCAAGTCACTCAGCTTTCACCCAAGGATCAACAAAGCTTACTATTTAATATCAATCGTATGCGTGAGGCGCTCGCCGAAACGATTGGCGACATCCATCTCGGCGCGAGCCAGGTCAATAGTGGTGTAGAGCAGATTGTGGGCGTTAATGAAGAGCTTTCCACACGCACAGAAGAGCAGGCTGCTTCATTGGCCGAAACCGCCTCTAGCATGGAACAGCTCACCGCGACAGTTAAGCAAAATGCCGAGCACGCCGATCACGCTCGTACGCTTGCCACCCGAGCGGCGGACAGCGCCCAGCGTGGCAGTGACTCCATGTCGACAGTGATCACGACCATGGCCACGATCAACGAAAGCGCCACCCAAATGAGCAGCATCGTTAACACCATTGACGGTATTGCCTTCCAAACCAACATTTTGGCCCTTAATGCTTCGGTGGAAGCCGCAAGAGCCGGCGATCAAGGGCGTGGGTTTGCCGTTGTGGCCAATGAGGTTCGCCAATTGGCCAGCCGTTCAGCCGCCGCCGCCCAGGAGATCAAAACCTTGATCGAAGCGTCGGATAGCAAAGTGGTGGAAGGTAGCCGTCAAGTGCGTGATACCGGCGATGTGATCAATGGCATGGTCGATGACATCAAACAGCTCAGTACCCTGGTTCAGGAAATCTCTGCAGCCACCATTGAGCAGAGCAGCGGCATTGAGCAGGTCAACCAGGCGGTAACGCAAATGGATCAAATGACCCAGCAAAATGCCAGCCTGGTACAAGAGAGCAATCACGCCACCCAGACGCTTGCACAGCTCAGCGCCCAACTGCGCCAACTGGTTGCCCATTTCCGCATCAACCAACAGAACTTGGAGCATACGCAGGCGTTACCCGCCTCCTCTCCTGCCCCGCGGACAGCCCACCAGCACAGCGATTTTTAGCGCCTACCATCACGAACAAAGCAATCTAAAAGTATGCCGTCGCGGCAAGCAGCACTGCCGCGGCGGCATTTACTTTAAATTACGTTAAGGTATTGGCGCCTTAAGCCGATAAGAAGCAACGTTGCTTACTTTCATCGGCTAGGAAAAACATGACTCGCTTAACGACGACACAGAAACTCTGGGGAACACTGGGCATTATCTGGGTGGCCATGCTGCTCTTGGTTGGCTGGCTAGCTTGGGAAAATCGCCAGACGATCGAGAGCGAACGCCGCGACAGCATTCAGTACGTAGTGGAAAGTGTGCAAGGACAACTTGCAGCTTTGCAAGAACGGGTAGCCGCCGGGGAGCTTGGCCTGGAAGAAGCCCAGCAGCGCGCCATCGATAATATGTCTAGCGTTAGCTTTGGTGGCGGGGAGTATATTTTCTCCTTTGATGACGATCTAAAGATTGTCTCCCACCCCAACCGCCCTCGCGGTGAAGACATGAGCGCGTACAAGGATGCCAGCGGTATGGATCTTTACGCCGCTTTTAGAGAGGCAGCCAAAGCCGGTGGTGGGCACGTTGACTACTATTCCCGCCGTATTACCGGGGATGAGCAGGTACCGAAAATCAGTTACGTGGCCTATCTTCCTGAGTGGCAGTGGTCGCTCGCGGCAGGCGTTTATGTGGACGATATTAATGAAGCCTTTATTGCCGGTTTGATTCGTTCGGTTGTCATACTGCTGATCATTGGCCTCCCGGTAACGCTGCTGATGGGCTGGGTCATTCGTGACGTGGCACGCAGGCTGGGCGGCGACCCGCGCTATGCCGCTAGCGTAGTACGCCATATTGCCGACGGGGACTTGACCCAAACCACTCGCCTTTCGGCGAAGGATCAGCAGAGCTTACTGTTTGATATCAACCGTATGCGTGAAACCCTGGCTCATACGATTGGCGACATTCACCAAGGAGCGAACCAGGTCAACAGTGGTGTAGAGCAGATTGTAGGGGTTAATGAAGAGCTTTCCACACGCACCGAAGAGCAGGCCGCTTCATTGGCCGAAACCGCCTCTAGCATGGAAGAACTCACCGCTACGGTTAAGCAAAATGCCGAGCACGCCGATCACGCCCGTACGCTGGCCTCGCGCACCGCTGAAAGCGCCCAGCGCGGCAGTGACTCTATGGCAACGGTGATCTCCACCATGGCGACGATTAACGAAAGCGCCACCCAAATGAGCAGTATCGTTAACACCATTGACGGCATTGCTTTCCAAACCAACATCCTGGCCCTTAACGCCTCAGTTGAAGCCGCACGCGCCGGCGAACAAGGGCGTGGGTTTGCCGTTGTCGCCAATGAGGTTCGCCAACTGGCCAGCCGCTCGGCCGCTGCCGCCCAGGAGATCAAAGTTTTGATCGAAGCGTCGGATAGCAAAGTGACGGAAGGCAGCCGCCAAGTGAGTGACACCGGCGATGTGATCAATGGCATGGTCGATGACATCAAACAGCTCAGTACCCTGGTTCAGGAAATTTCTGCGGCCACCATTGAGCAGAGCAGTGGCATTGAGCAGGTCAACCAGGCGGTAACCCAAATGGATCAAATGACCCAGCAAAATGCCGGCTTGGTGCAAGAGAGTAATCATGCCACCCAAGCCCTCGCACAGCTCAGCACCCAGCTTCGCCAACTGGTAGCCCACTTCCGCATTAACCAAAGCATGGAGCATACGCAGGTATTGCCCGCCTCCTCACCTGCCCAGCGGGTCGCTCACCAGCACAGTGATTTTTAGCACGAGTAAAAGCCAAGCGTTAAACATCAAGGGCTAAGAAAAGGCCAGTTACCCCAGGGCAGCTGGCCTTTTTAATGAATAAAATGTTAAACCTTACCCCGATTATCCAGTTCGACCGCCTCGTGCATACGGGTGAGCAGATCCGGCACCGCAGCCTGCACGCGGTTCCAGCTAGGAATAAAAGGCCGCTCTCGAGGGTTATCGATAAACAGATTGCCTGCTTCGAGCAGGTTACTGGCAAACAACTCCACGGCTTGCTCTTCACTGTGACGGTCAAGGCTAAGGCCGTTCATCGTCGCATCATGGTCATAGGCTTCTATCAAATCCAGCGCGAAGCGGTAGTAGGTAGCTTTGAGTGTGCGGAAGTCTTCGCTGCTAAACGTCACCCCCTGGGTTGCTAGTTTGCGATAGAGAGCTTTTGAAATATCCAGGCTCATGCGGTTCAAACCACTGTCTGGGTCATCTTCGCTAACCGGTTGGTGCTTGTGGTCATAGGCGTCGGCAATATCTACCTGACACAGCTGGCGCAGTGAGTAGTTACGCTGTAACTCTGATAACACGCCAATCTCCAGGCCCCAGTCTGCCGGCATACGAATTCCCTCAAGCACTTCGCTACGCATCGCAAACTCCCCCGAGAGCGGATAACGAAAGCTATCCAGGTAATCGAGGTAAGGCATCGGCCCGCAAACAGTTTTAAGCGCCCGCAGTAGCGGCGTCACCAACAGCCGAGAGACGCGACCGTTCAGCTTGCCCTCGGCAATGCGCGGGTAATAGCCTTTGCAGAAACTGTAGTTAAAATTGGGATGGGCCACCGGATACATCAAGCGCGCCAGCAGCCCCCGCTCATAGGTCAAAATATCGCAGTCGTGAAGCCCTACCACCGACGAGCGCCCAGACGACAGCATATAGCCTGCGCAGTACCACACATTGCGTCCTTTGCCAGGCTCTAAAGCGCCTAAACCGTGCTCTTCCAGCTCCGCATCAAGGGCACGCAACCGTGGGCCATCGTTCCATAAGATGCGCGTATGCTGGGGTAGACGTGAGAAAAATTCCCGGGCATACAAGAATTGCTCACGATCAGCACGGTCCAAGCCAATGACGATTTCATTGAGATAGGGGACTTTTACCAGCTCATCGACGATCGCCGACAGTGCCGACCCTTCCAGCTCCGAAAACAGCGACGGCAGAATCAGCCCCATGGGGCGTCGTCGCGCAAACTGACATAGCTCCTGTTCAAGCGCCTCCACCGAGCGCCGGGTAAGGTTGTGAAAGTCGGTAATAATTCCATTTTGATGAAAGTCACTCATACGCTTACCTCCCTGGATTCAAAGAGCTGTGCTCAAAGAACTGGATTCCGAAAACATAGCAGCCCCTTTCTCCGCCGTCGCTAAACGGCGGTCATCTCGCCCCCACCAGTAGGCCACCCCCTCGGCCCAGCCGGTCGGCCCTGTTGCGTCCGTGCGATAGAGTGAAGTATTGCGGGGCTCCACGGCTAGTTCGTGGCAGCCACGGATAACGACCGCTTGATCGACTGCTTCGAGCATGCTGATATCGTTCGGCCCATCGCCTAACCCTAGTGAAAGAGGCGTTCGACCTCTTAACGCCGTAAAGCGCTTGACCAACCACTCGACGGCACTGCCCTTATCGGCGGAGCGTCCCATTACGTGCCAAAAGCGCCCCCCTTGAGTAAGCTGTAGCCCATCCCCTTCCAGAGCGGTACGAAACGCCTCCAGCGCCATGTCGCTGTCGTGCCACAGCAAAGGCTCACTGCCTTCACGCTGCCGTGCATCCCGGGCGCGAACCGCGTCAAGCCCGGTAAGCTCCATCACCTCTGGCACACTCAGCTCACCCATGCGGGTAAAGCGAATATTGAGACGCTCGCGCCACACCTTCAGTCGGGCACGAATAAAACCAATATCCACACCGGGATGTTTGATAACGACGCCATCACGACCACTTCCTGGGCGGTCTAAGCGTGCATGGCACCAACCCGGCGGCAGTCCAATCACCGCACCGTTTTCCGCAATAAAGGGGGTTGCCGTGAGGCCTAAAGCTTCGCGCAGTGGTATCAGTTCGGCACGGGTTTTACTGGTGACCGGAATCACCGGCACCCCCATCTGCTTTAAGCGGGCAAGCCAGGGAGCAGCGGGGCTGAAATCGTAACTGTGATGATCAAGCAGAGAGCCATCTAAATCGGTCACTACCAGCCGTGGCTGTAGAGCGGGATCAACTGAAGGGGTTGACGCTGCCGAAAGCGTTGATGGAGAAAGACGAGCGGATTCAGGCATGGCACTACCTCTTTTCGGGCTCAACGAATCGTTAAGGCGTCATGTCTGGGACACCTAATGGCTATGGCCAGTTATTAATTGCTATGTGAAAGCATAGCAATTAATAAGCCAAAACAGAGAAGCACTGTTTCAACAAGGGGTTACATAGCAACTGGCGGAATAGAGAGCGAGGAAAACAGCAAGGCACCAAAAAGAGGCAACGCAGTTGCACCAAAAAAGCGCATGATGAAGATCAGTGCGCTTCTGGCGCTATTCTCAACCAAAATGAAAAAATATAATTAGCATTGATAAAAATAGTTCTATAAAAAACGTTACAGCGCTTGGCAACGTCTAATAAATAGCTATACTGAAATTGTACCCACTGACCATCCTGTACACCCCTCACCTGATGCCAGTGGGCTGCAGTGAGCCAAGCCCTTTGATGCCCGCCTCCCTGGCGGGTTTTTTTTGCCCCCACGACTGAAATGCCTACCAACAAACAGTCGCTAGTTCCGCGTTATTCACCCACTACTCGACGTGAATCACCACCTCAACTCGACGATTACGCGCACGCCCTTCAGCAGTAGCGTTGCTTTCCAATGGCTTGGTGGCCGCCAGTCCTACCGCGCGTAGTCGCTCGGCATCGACTCCCGCGGCTTCCAGCGCTTCCACAATGGCAATCGCGCGGGCGCTAGATAGCGCCCAGTTAGACGAGAACTCATCGGTGCTAATCGACTGGCTATCCGAATGGCCCTCAACCCACACTTCACCATCGTAGCGCTGAATAGTCTCCAATAAGCTACCCACTAGCGACGATCCGTCATTGGTTAATTCAGCCGTTGCTGAAGGAAACAGCAGTTGATCCTGCACACGGAGACTAATCCCCTCGGCCACCCGGGAGACTTCAACCCCCTCAAGGTCGGGCAGGTAGGGAGACTCTTCTACGCGCTCTGAAAGCGCCTGATTGAGCGCAAGTGCCCCCGAGACTGACTCATCGCTCACTGCCTCTACATTCACCGGGGGACGGTCAGTTAACACCACCATGTAGTCAGCTAAGGGTGATGTAAAATCATCGCTGCCCGCGGGCATCAACAGTTTTGGTAAAGCAATATCCGGCTCGGCGGGCGGCAGTGGTGCTGCCAAAAGCGGTGGGACACCGACGCTGACTCGCCGAGGTAGATCAGTCAACTTGGGCAACCCAGCGACGCCGAGCGCCGCACTAATAGCCATAGGGCTCAACCCCGCCCCGCTCCACCGGACAACGCCCGCACGCTCATGATTTAGCTGGGCCAACGACTCAGGCAGCGGGACTTCCAAGGCCGACGATGGTGTATAAGTATAGTCACTCTCACTGTCGGCCTGGTTCCACTGGGGTATTATTGGCCCTGCCGCGGCAATAATGACCACGAAAAGAGCCACCAACAAGGTCATGATATCGAGATAGCTGATCATCCAACCACTACCACTATCACTTTCATGATAGGCCGACATTAGCGAATCGTGGCGTGGGCCGCCGCGATGATCTTCAAGCATTGGTTTTATCGCTCATTAAAGTTTTTAACCTCGTGGCCGATCTAGCTAAATATGACGTATTAGGTACATCACGCTAGGCGTGTCAAATCAAATGCTTATAATTAGTCACATTAAGCTAGGTACGTCAAAATTAAGTATGCCGAAAAAGTACACCGAAAAAGTACGTCGAATTAGGCATGGCAAGCTAAGCATGGCGAACAGTCTATCAAAAGCCGTTTTGCAGCGAAAAAGGAACCCGCAGGTGCGCACCCGTCCCAGATTATTCCCATTACCCTATTTCATACGTCCTGTTAGTTTGGGGCTGGCAAGCTTAATGCTCAGCGGCTGCTTTTATGCCAATACCTCTCAAGCGCCAATCGCCACCACCTACCCCTATACCGAGCAGCAGCGTATGCAGGCTGCTCACCACTGGGATGTGCTGGCCCGCCATGAAGCTACCAGCATTTTGAAACGCGAGCGCGTTCGCAATCGCGATTTACACATTAGCGAGCCAGACGAGGCACTACACGCTTACAGTGGCGGTGAGTTTGGCCGCGGCTTTCGCGCCCTGCTGACCAGCGAACTGGTCTCACGGGGCGCCAACCTCACCACTGTGCCCACTGCAAACAGTGCCAACATTACCTTTGATGTCGAAGTCGTCGAACACCGGGATCGTGGTTTTATTCGACCCCCCGTCGGTGCTTTTACCGCCCTCACCGCGGGCATCGCCGTGGCCACCATTCCCTATAATCAGTGGGCCGAACCTGCTTTGGGGTTAATCCCCGCAGCCATGCTTGCCGATACCACTAGCGGTAGCTGGACACACACTGGTGATGAAGAGATCATCGTGACCACGCAAATTATCGATGGCGAACGAATTCTCTACTCTTCGTCCAACATTTACTACATCAATGCCGGTGACCGTCGACAATACGCCCCTCACCGCGTGCCCCAGGCACCTACCACACCCTCCGTTCCCCTTACTGATACGTGGTAATTTCATGCTGATGACATTATTAACGACTTGGCACGCTCGCTCTATCAGCTATGCTGCCCGTGGAGTGGCCGTGATGATGGCGCTACTTTTACTGGCTGGCTGCAGTACGCTGGGTAATGCTAACAATCGATCAGCCGAACCGGAACCCGATCTCTCCGAATTGGTACATGCCGCTGCTGAACAGATGGTTGCCAGCAACCCAGAGCTCACGCGCTATAGCCCCATGATTGCCGCTACCTTTGTCAGCATCGATAATTTAAGCCAATCCTCCACCCTGGGGCGCATGAGCTCAGAAATTATGGCCTCAGCGCTATCCCGTCAGGGCATGCAGGTGCGCGAAGTTAAAATGCGCGACAGCATGTTTATCGAAGAGAGCGTGGGCGAGCTAATTCTTTCGCGGCAAGTTCAACGCTTAACCGCCCAGCACAATGCCCGATCAATATTGATGGGCACCTATGCGCAAGGCCAAGACTACGTCTATGTAAGTGCTAGGGTGGTGCGGGCAGGTGATGCGATGGTACTCGGCAGCGCCGATTTCCGCTTGCCGCTCAATAACAACACCCGCAGCTTGTTAGAGGGCCAAGGGGGGTGGTGAGCACTCCCCATTTTTGGCAAGCTCACGCTTATCTTGTAGGGGTGGGCGATTCAATCAATGTATATCCTTGGGCAATGGCAAACGAATGGCTGGTATTGGCGGACACTTAAACGATGGGTTGCAACTTCGACCCTCCAGAGATTCAGATAATCTTTTTCTTGAAGCGCTTTATCGAGATATCCGGCAAGACCTGCAACTGGCGCTGGCTGATCAGGACATGATTGAGGCGCTGCTTGAGATGCAGGTTAAGGCCCAGGCAATTGGTTATGGAACCGCCTACCCCAATGCCTTGTATTATATCGTCGAGAAACAGGGTGAGCGGATCGGCCGTGTCACCGTGGATTTCGGTGCCAACGAAGTGCATGTTCTTGATCTCGCGCTGATCAAGGGAGCACGTAACAAGGGCTATGGGGCTGTCGTTCTTAAGGCAGTCCAGTCAGCAGGGGCTCAAGTTATGAGCCCCGTTTCCCTCTCCGTCGATCCATTGAATGTGTATGCCAAACAGCTTTACCAGCAGCTAGGCTTCCGCTTTGAAAGACTAATGGGGGCGGTAGAGCGCTGGGTCTGGTATCCGCAAACGCCCTAGTCAACTATTAGTTAGTAAAAATATTAGTTAAAAACCAGTTGATACCAGGGCCGTGGGTCGCCACCCATTGGGGGTAACACACGGTTAATGTAAACGCCTTCCAGCGTTGCCCCGTCGCCTAAGCGCAAGACCCCGGTGGCGCTGGTAAAATCAACCTCGTCTTGTTGCCCCGATAGAAGAACACCAAAAGGCTCCCGTGCCTCGCCTGCCCCCGGCACTTGGCAGTCGGGGCGGCTGGTGACTTGCTCGACCGTTAATCTCACCGAAAGCGTTGGGGTCGTCGTCTCAAAGATACACACTTGTCCTTGTAGCGGCTGAAAGTCTGCCGCCGTAATGGTGCCTAACATCATGACTCCTCAATAAGAGGCCGAACCCTCGCGCGTTCGGCCACCGCCACTTGCCCTAAGGGCGGGATGGATAGATACCCTGTAACGCAATACTGAAGTTCAGGGCGAGATAAGGGTTCATGACGTTAAACGGTTGGCTCCCTCCGCTAATGCCCGTTTGGCCATTGCCTAACTCAACCGTGCCAGAGGGGGTGCCACGATAGTAATTGCGAACCGGGTCATTGAGATTAACTTTACCGCTGGCTAGATAATCCCCTGTAGCAGGCGTGTCTTCATTGGCGGCATCAGGTGTGGTCATTGCCCCAGCGGCATGCGTGTGTTGAGGCATTTGATTGATAGTCAGTGTGCGGTTTTCCGCTCCAGCCTGCTCACCGATAGTGACATTTGGCATGCCCGCTCCCTGACCTTGCCCTCTGGGCATTCGCCCTCTCAGATCTGGCAAGTTAAAAACGGTTTGGCCATTGCCGCCATAAACGGTGCCGAGCAAAGAGAAGAGAGCCTGATATTGTGCAATAGATAGCTGGGCACCATTGCACAGAGCCCAGTCCACCGGTGCCCATGCAAAGCCTAGCATTTTGATTTCCCCAACAAATGGATCCATAAAGCACTCCTTGTTACTGTTGTAATAAAAATGCCTTTAATAAGGCATCACTTTAATGCTTACGCTGGCTAACATTGTCCACTCGCTACTAGGCCACTAACCGCTACGCGTTAGTAGTGGTCAACCCTGCTGCGCGCTCTAGCACCATAGCCTCATTGAACCTAGCAGTAAAATCTTGCACACACTTAGGCCAACGACCATAATATTAATACTTATTTGGCAATTTTCTCAATAAACTTCAATGACTGTTTTCCGTTCAAGAAACCCAAAATTGTATAAGTGGTAATTGGTAAGTGGTAAGTGGTAAGTGGTAAGTGGTAAGTGGTAAGTGGTAAGTGGTAAGTGGTAAGTGGTAAGAAAATCTAAATAAGAAAAATCTAAAAATAAAAGTTAAATAAAGATTCAGGACACTTTACGAATCAGCGAGGCCCTTTGATGTAGCGAAGAGCGCGATCACGTGTTTCTGAACGTGGAAAGATGGGCCTAATCGAGCGACCAGATCATCCAGCAGTGTTGAAAACTGCGTTGAAATAGGGAAATCCAATGTATGCATCTTTCACCCTGTGAGCGTCTTTATATTAATCACAGACAGTGTCGCTTACTCAGTGACGGCTGTCATACTCAGCATTTCAGCTTAAATGCCGCAGAATCACAGTATCAGTTGGGTATCACTGAAATTACTAGAACGGTCACCCACAGCACAACGGATCACTTCAGTATCAGCTTCTCACAACCCCTTGTCAGCGACGTACTCTCGAAAGATCCTGGAGAAAAGAACTGCACTAGGAGCATTAAAATGGACATTACAGCGCTTCGGGTTGCTATCTTTGACGGCGACAGCTCCAGCCTGTCACTTGCCTATTGCCGGGTCGACGCCGTATAAGAAAATCCATATAAAAAAGACATATAAACAAAGACTTACAGATAAAATATACACAAACATACAACCAAATCTCTAGATAACTTAAAGAGTGTGCTCTTTATGAATACTCCCACCCGCCAAACGCCCCCAAGCCAATCGACTGGACGTAACGAAGTCATCTTCGTCGACCCCCGAGTTGAAGACTACCAGACACTGCTTAACGGCGTGGCCGACGATACCGAGGTCATACTCTTAAACTCTAACACCAGCGGCGTTGAACAAATCGCCCAGGCGTTAGCACAGCGCGGCGAATTTGACGCCATCCACCTGGTTTCCCACGGCAGTGAAGGGCGCCTAGCGCTTGGTAACAGCACGCTTGATAGCGAGACTCTGCCGGGTTATGCCAGCTTCCTGGAACAATGGGGCGAAGCATTGGGGCCAAACGGTGACATCCTTATTTACGGCTGTGATGTTGGCGCGGGCGAGCAGGGACTGCGGTTTGTGGAAGCGCTAGCACGGGTAACTGGGGCGGATGTGGCCGCTTCCAATGACTTAACCGGTGCGAACAGCCTTGGCGGCAACTGGGTGTTAGAGCAGCAGTATGGTCAAGTGGAAACCAGCAGCTTAATAGGTATTGAGCAGCAGAACACTTGGCAGGGGCTGCTGGCGGCAGAATCTGTATTTGATTGGGATTCAAGTACCGCCATTGATAACGGACTAAGTGTCAGCGAACAAGTCGACGGGGTTACCTTAACAATATCGGCGTCCAATGGGGCCGATATGGGGCTAGATAATGTGGGCGGCGCTTTTAATATAGAAGGCTTTGCCGCTTATGTAGAGACTAACTTCAGTACTGCAGGAACCACATATACTTTTACATTCGATCAAGTTGTTGATATGGGAACGATCGAACTCCTGACAACCTCTGGCGAAACTCAGGCTACGTTCAGCGCCAGCGGTCATACGGATATATCTAGCGGCCCCATTGCTAATCTAAACGACGCCAGTGTCGTTGACTTAAGCAGCTTTACTGGTATCACATCGTTTACTATGGCACCAGTTGACCCTGAGCAGTTTTATTTTGACGATATCAGTTTTACTAGTACAAACAACTCGCCAGTGTTCACTACCATCAACGACGGCAATATCGATGAAACCGCCATCAGTGGCACCGTGGTGCTGGCGGATAGCGATATAGAAGCGAACGATGGCGACGGTGGCGGAATTGATTCGGTCATTTATTCGATTGTCGGTGGTACAGGGGAAGACTACTTTGATATCAGTGCCTCCAACGGCGAAGTCACGTTAAATGCCGCCGGTGCAGCAGCGCTCGACTATGAAGCCACCGCAAGCTACACCCTGACTATCCAGGCCGATGACGGTGAAAGTAGCAACAACACCGCGACCCAAGACATCACTATTTCGGTCAACGATATCGCCCCGGCCATCACCGCCGGTCAATCCTTTAGCGTTAACGAGAGCGATACCAACAGCACTTCCCTGGGCACTGTCGCCACTACCGGTGACGATAACTCGGTGAGCTACTCCATCGAGTCCGGCAACACTGGCAACGCCTTCACTATCGATGGCACCACGGGCGAGATCACCCTGAGCGATACCAGCCAGCTCGATGCCAGTGCGACCGGCAGCTATACGCTCAGCGTACAAGCCACCGATGGCAATACCGCATCAACGCAAGATGTCACCATCAATGTCACCGACGATGTGGCTCCCAGCGTTACCAGTATTGCCCCCAGCGGTTCACCCGATGCCAATGCTGCATCCGTCGATTACACCGTTACCTTTAGCGAAAGCGTCAACAATGTTGACGCCGACGATTTCACCCTCACCTCCACCGGCACCGCCTCGGGCACGATTAGTGCGGTTGCTGGCAGCGGTGACAGCTATACGGTCAGCGTTACCGGTATTAGCGGTGAAGGCGACCTGCGCCTGGATCTTAACAGTGGCACCGATATCGATGATGGGGCCACCAATGCCCCGGCAGGCTACACCAGCGGTACGGCTCACAGCGTTGATCGGGTCAAGCCGAGCGTCACCAACGTCACCTCACCGACGGCCGACGGGACGTATAACGCGGGTGACACCGTTGATATTACGCTGACCTTTAGTGAAGCTGTGACCGTCACCGGGACGCCGCAGCTAACGCTGGAAACCGGGGCAACTGACCGAGTCATTGACTATACGGCGGGCTCCGGGACTAACACGCTGACGTTCGCGTATACCGTTCAAGCAGGCGATGAAACCAGCGATCTGGCGCTGGCGGGCAGCGAGATCCTGCTCAGTGGCGGTACCCTTCAGGATGCCGAAGGCAACAACGCAGTGGTCACCCTACCCACACCGGGGGACGCGAACTCGCTAAGTGCTAACAAGGACATTGTCATCGATGCCGTCGCGCCCAGCGTTACAAGTATTGCGCCTAGTGGTTCGCCTGCGGCCAATGCTGCCTCAGTGGAGTACACCGTTACCTTTAGCGAAGACGTCGACGGTGTTTCTATCGATGACTTCCTACTCAACACCACCGGCAGCGCTTCGGGTAATATCGCCTCCATTTCAGGCTCCGGCAGTAGCTACACCGTCACTGTGGATACCATTACCGGCGAAGGCGACTTGCGCCTTGACCTGAACGACGGCACCGACATCAATGATGGTGCAGGCAATGCCTCGGATGGCTTCTCCAGCGGCACTGCACATACCGTTGACGTGGTGAACCCGAGTGTGACCAATGTCACCTCGACGAATGCCAACGGTACTTATAAAGCGGGCGACACCGTTAACATCACCCTGACGTTCAGCGAAGCTGTGACGGTCAGCGGTACACCGCAGTTGACACTGGAAACCGGGGCAACGGATCGCACCATCGATTATGTGGCTGGCTCAGGTACCGATGAGCTGACGTTTGCGTATACCGTCCAGGCGGGGGATGAGTCCAGTGATCTGGCGCTGGCCAACGCTGGAATCATCCTCAATGGCGGCTCCATTCGCGATGCAGCAGGCAACGACAGCGAACTCACCCTGCCTACACCGGGGACTGCCCACTCACTCAGCGCCAACAAAGACATCGTCATTGATGCCGTCGCCCCCGTTATCACCAGCGTTTCTATACCCAATAGCAGTCATAAAATCGGCGATGCCGTGGTCGTCACTATTACCGCGGGAGAGGAAGGTTTATCGCTGGAATCTGGTACGGTGAACGGGGTAGCGGTCAGCGGTTTTACCGATCAGGGCGGCGGCAACTATACCGCTACTTACACGGTACAGGAGGGGGATACCTCCCGCGCTCCAGGCGACGATATTCCCTTTAACTTTGTGCTGTCCGATACGGCGGGCAACAGCTCGGAGTACAACACCGCAATCAGCCAGAGTGCCGATGCCATCGACGCTGCTCGCCCCACCCTGGATGGCGCTATTGTACCGTCGCTCACCACCATTACTGATGATCAAATAGGCAGCAGTCGTTTTACTCTGACGCTGAACTTCAACGAAGCGATGGATACGGGCGTTGATCCGACGATCGACTTCCCAACGGCAGATCTCAGCAACACCCTGACGTTTAACGCGGGCAACTGGGAGAATGCCACCACCTATATCGCCACCTTTGACACTGTCGATGCCGATGAAGTGATCAATGACATAGACGTGGAAGTCAGCAATGCTCAGGATGCGGCGGGTAATACGCTTGTCACCGTAACGCAAAACGACCTCTTCAGCGTGGTGACCGCCACCAGCCCGGTTATTCAGACGATCACCTCCCCCACCGCCGACGGCACCTTTGCGGTGGGAAGCAGCATTGATATCACCGTGACGTTCGATAAAGCGGTCGACTTTACTGCCAACGGCGGCGCACTGACGGCCACGCTCAACACCGGCACCACGATCCTTCTCACCAATAGCGACGCCGCTAATCAAACGCAGTTTAGTGGCCGCTATACGGTGCAAGAGGGTGAGACCGACACTACGGGGCTTAACGTCGACTCGCTAACCCTGACCGGCGGTGCCACGCTGGTCGCCCACGATAACGGCATTGCGGCGGACCTTGCTACGCTGCCCAGTGGGCAAAACCTTGCCGACAATACGGATTTGTCGGTTGATGCCAATTCGCCCGCGGCGGCTTCAGCGCCCACGCTAGCGGCGGATTTCGATAGCGGTGTGAGCGACAGCGACAATATCACCAACCACACAACGCCCACCCTGACCGGCACCGGGGCCGAGGCAGGCGCTACCGTGACGGTGCGTGTCGATGGTAACAACGTGGGTAGCACCACCGCCAATGGCAGCGGTGACTGGGCCTTCACCTTGGCCGAAAGCGACCTGAGTGAAGGCCTCAACATCATTGATACCATTGTGAGCGATAGCGCAGGTAATACCAGCAGCGCATCGGCGGATCTGGCGTTGACCCTGGATACGACGCCCCCCACTGTCAAGGACGACACGACTGCCACGGTACGTGAAGACGCGGGGGAGACCCTGCTGACCAACGTTAGCGGAGCCGGCAACAAGTTAACTGATAATGATACCGGCGCAGACAACATGGCCCCGATCAACGCTGTTAACGGCCGTTCCGATGCCCTGGGCAGTGCAGTGGCGGGCAGCCACGGCGGGCGCTTTATTATCAATGCCGATGGAACCGCACGCTTCGATCCCAATGGTGAGTTTGAAGCCCTTGCACACGGCGAAACACGCACCACCAGCGTCACTGTCGACGTTCAAGACACGGCGGGCAACGTCAGCTCTTCCACCCTGACGGTGACCGTGGAAGGGGTGAACAGTGCTCCGACCATCGCCACCAACGCAGGCCCCAGCGTACAAGCGGGGCGCAGTGTCACATTGACCACTGACAACCTGAATGAAGGCGATCCAGATAATGAGGGAGCTGAACTCACTTACACACTGAACACCCTGTCAACGTCCGGCACGTTATTTCTTAATGGCACCCCCTTGGCCGCGGGGGAGACCTTTACCCAACAGGATATTGATGATGGCTTGGTGACATTTACCGCAGGCAGCAGTGCGGGCAGCGCCAGCTTTGACTTTACCCTGACTGATGGCGGCGAAGATGGCGTGGAAAGCGTGTCGGGCACCCTGACGTTCGACGTACAAGCCGACCCAACGCCAGAGCCGGAGCCTGAACCACAGCCAGAACCTGAACCTGAGCCTGAACCGGAGCCAGAACCGGAGCCAGAACCGGAGCCAGAACCGGAGCCGGAACCGGAGCCCGAGCCTGAGCCAATCGAGCTCGTTAACTTTGTTGATATATTCACGGCAAAGGGATGGGAATTACCCGCTGAGCTATTGGAGCAGTTGCGTAATACCAGCACCTTTGTCCGTTACCCTGAGTTCGATACGGTGCTGACCCCCATCATCCGTTTGTACAACGGGATCCTTGATCGTGTTGCTGAGCGGGAAGGTTTGGAGTACTGGGTAACGCAACAAAATACTGGAGGCAGCTTCAACAATATTGTTGAAGACTTTATGTTAGCGGAAGAGACGGTCGCCGCGTTGCAATCCATGGGCAGCGATAATCCCACCTTTATTGAGACGCTGTATCAAGCCGCGCTAGGCCGCGAGGCGGATGAAAGTGGCCGCGATTACTGGTTAGACGTCTTGGTGGACAGTAACGGGGATCGTAGCGAGGTCGCCCGTTGGTTTGTTCAATCACAGGAGTATATCAACGCCAATATCCCCCTCGTGAACGGCAATAAACTGCTGGCCTGGGGGGTAAACCTTGAGCAAATGGAAATGCGCTCGCTGGGCTTTGATACCGGTGTATCAGCAGAACAAGGCCCGTTGGCCGAGACATTGGTACGCCTCTACACCGGCTTAGTTGGCGAAGCGCCCGATGAAGCTGCGTTTGGTGAATGGCTGGAGAGCGGCCAAGCGCCAGAAGCCTTAGCGGTAAGCCTGCTAGAAAGCGAAGACTTGCTAACCACCAGCGAGCCGCTCGATGTTGAGGTCTTCATCGATACGCTTTATGAGCGGGTGCTCAATCGCACACCGGACACCGCTGGCGAACAGTATTGGCAAGAGGTACTGCAAAACGGAGAGGCCACGCTGGTTGAAATGGTGCTGGCGTTTACGGACTCCGACGAACACCAACAACTCAGCCGTTCAGAAGTGGATAACTATCTGGATCCTGCCAACCTGGTAGGCGTTGAAACGGATCTTGAGTCCTACCTGTTCGGCTAGGGCCATGGGCTAACCCCACGGCACCGCCACTAAGTGGCGGTGCCGATTTTCTCTCATCGCTCAATAACAACACTCGCAGTTTGTTAGAGTGCCAGGAGGGAGGTAATAAAAAGCTTCCCCTGCTCAAACTCAGAGCTTATGGAGAAGCTTTTTTGATACTCAATGCTAATCGGCTACAGGCTGATCCTTAAGCCACTTGCAATTCTTGCGGAAGAGGCTCAGAGGTGCCAATAATGGGCGTACTTTCCATCAACGTATCCAGCCCTGCGACTATCTCGCCTTGGTAAGACTCTTCGCCCTCACCTGCCCATTCGATCTCTTCAGCGTAAATCTCGTCAAATTCAATTCGCTCACCACGCTCAGGTATCAGCGTTGCCAAAGCAGGATCAATGCTATCAAAACTGTTTTGCCCCATAGCCTCTACGACGCCTAGCATACTCAGTACGCCCTCAAGCACTATGGCGCTAGAAACCGCATCAAAATCTAGCTCCAGTCCTTCCAGCGCTTTTAGGCTCAACTCTTCCAGGCCACGTTGCTCAATGAGGAGCGTAGGCACACCATCAATAGCAATGCCATTGCGTGCTATCTGTGGCGTGTCACCACCGGGAAACAGCGACAAGTAGCCATAATCAAAATCCTCGAGCCCTTGTGATATAGCTACCGCCGCTTGCTGTGCTGTTGCGGTAATGGTGGGATCGACATCGTCATTGGTTGGCCACAAGACTGACATCGTGTCGAGCTCGCCTGACTCGTTGATGTAGTTATTCTGGTTATGATAATCAAGGATTAGTTCAGGTTGAGTTGCTTCGATCACCTGCCTAACAGCGGTGGTTTCTGGGATTAATGATGCATCAATCACTTCACTAGAATCCCAGGTACGGTTGAGGTCAATATCTTCAGAGTTACGACGGGGATCAATGGTTGTTTCAGGATCTAACTCACCTGCAACGAGCCCCTCCCAGCGCTCAAAACCATCAGGGTTGACTCTTGGCATCACGGTTAACGTCACTTGTTCACGCAACGCTTGGGCAGCTTCGCTGTCACCGCTCAGCCACTCTAGCAAATGCATGGCCGCCTCAGTCCCGGTTGGTTCATCACCATGCTGTTGCGTCACAATCATTAACTTGCGTGCCCCTTCACCTACCGTGGCACTATATAAGGGCCTGCCTTCCAGCGACTCACCCGCCTGCTCTACGCTCAACGTATCATAGGTGGCGTCTAATGCTTCCAGGTCTTGATATAGCTGTTCATTGCTGCGAAAGCCATCTTGTACAAGCGAGCGCTCTGCGTCATAGCTATCAGCATCAACATTGGACGAATAAAAGTTAGCGATAGAGGCATAGGCTTCGAGCGCCTCTGCATCCGTTGCACTAGCGCCTGCCATAAACCCCTGTAATAACGCTTGCTGGGATTGGCCGGAGCTGGCCTGCTCTACCCAGTATTCAATGCCCTCTGCCTCGGCCTCACGAGCAAACAGGCTTTGATAAACTTCGTTTACCCAGCCGTTATCTTCCAGCTCTGCCAATTCAGTACGGCGCGCCTGGAATTCTTCGGATTGCAGCATAATAGACATGACGCCTTCTAACGTCACAGCACCGCTTTCCAGCTGATCTAACCAGTAATTAAACCCTTCCGGGTCAGCCGCGCGGCCTAGAATACCCAGATAAAGCGTTTGTAGATTTTTTGCAGTGGAGAGAGTTGTCATAATTAATGCCTCCAGGCATCACAACGTATCGTTCCCTGTCTTGATGGTGGAGCGCCATTGGCGATGCTAAGAAAAAATGATAGACGCGGCTTTCCATTACACTTTTCTAAGCATCTCTTCTCAGCACCTTTATAATTTTCACGCAGAAGGCTCTCAATCGCAGCAGCCAACTTTTTCACACCCCTTTAAGGAATAGAGACAACCACCCTATTTGTCAATATTTATGCCCTGATTCTGGATTATTCAACCTCTCGGCAGGAGCTATTAGGACACCGGCATCTCTATCTGCTCACCCGCCTGTGGCGCATAAAAAAGCCAGTCAGCATTACCCGACTGGCTTTAGGCAATATATCAATACCTATCGATGGTTACCTTTAGTGCATCTTTTGTTCCGGCAGCTCATCTTTTAATGCGCGTGCATAGGCTGTACGAGCCGTTTGCGCAATAGCCAATTGCTGGTTCAAGCGTTGAATCTCCTGATCGGTTACGCGTAGGTTGAGTAACTGGTTGCGTGCATTTTCAGATAGATCTGCCACATTGTATTCACTACCGTCGATAGTGACGGTTTGTCCTTTATCCTTCGCCATATAAAACTCCTTTACGGGTAATCATCAAATTAGCGGTGAATTATTGCAGTTACGCTCCTAAATGTCGAAAGTGATCCACACCTAGAAAGCTTTCTACGATGCCGCTTTAGCTGCAAGTGCAGACAACAGTCCTTCAATATCAGCAGTGGGCGGCACCGTCTGCGATGGACGACTAGGGTGGCGTAGCGAAAACTCTTTCAACACTTTTGCAGGAATTGCTTTATCCAGCGTCGGTACGCTTACATGCCAGATCAAATGCCTTTTAGTTGAGTGAGTATCCATTTCGACACCCCCACAGCCCACCACCCCATGGCCTTTCACGTAGCATAGGATCTGATCGCCTTGGCGATAATGGCCAGCGGACTCAAAAACACTCAAGCCCAATGTAGCTGTTCCCATTGGCCAATGCTTTTGCGCCCACTCTTTTGAAACGCTTTGCCAGAAGTATCGGGTGCTTTCGGATACCGAAGGCTGGCGATTAGGTTCTGGCAATGCGCTCGCTAACAGTAACTGATAATGTTGACGAGCAACCTGGTGTTGCGCCAGCCGTTGATGCAGCTCTGCAATGTGTGCATCTACATGATATAAATTTACCAGCTGTTTACGCGCTTTCACGCTTAATGCCCACGTGGGGTAGCGACGCCCTTCAATCACGATACTTCTTGGTAATTTCGCCATTACTTCCCAATCTCGTCGCCTAAAACCAGCGCGGCATTGTACTCAATTCGACCAGCATGGTAAAAATATTCATCCTACATCTCTGGCTTCAGTCAGTGAAATTCACCCAGCCGCTTTCTCTAACCTAGCAGGTATGTCTCGATATCTTCCGGCACGCCAATAAGCCCCTGCTCATAATGCTGCTGTACGTATAAATCAACATTTGTTTGGGTTGCTTTGATGTATTCATCAGAGTTGGTAAATGCCAACACCAGATCACCCTCATCAAATCCTTCTTTTTGAAGTTGTAATTGCCAGTAGGCTGCGCCTTCTTCATCTGGCTCACGCTCTAAAACCTGATTATAAAGGGAGTCAATTAATGCCACTGATGTCCACTCAGTTTGGTCATTCAAAAACTCACTGCTCGCAAAGAAGTCCCCAGCGGTAGACGTAAGTGAATTGCCGCTAGCCAATGTTTCGAGCCAGTAGCCAAAGCCTTCATCATCAGGCTCTCTCCCCAACACGCCAGTATATAAACGCACTAAAGCAGCAGCCATCTCCTCCTCTGCCAGGGTCGGACGAGCTTCAAACCCAAGCGCCTTCATGTCTAAATCCTGCAAGTCAATACCCCACAACAACAGCTTCGCTCCCTGAACTAGAGAGTAGCTACTGGCGACGTACTCTGCCGAGTTAGTAAACGATAATGCAATATCTGCGAGCTCCACTTGGTCACTTTCGAGTTGCTCTAACCAGTATGCCCGCCCTGCTGAATCCGCGCCGCGATCAAAGATACTGTTATAAAGCGCCTCAACACTGCCCTTAGCTCCCCCACCTAATTGGTTGGTTAGCTGCATAAACTCATTCGAGGCGGTAAACCCCAGCGCTAAATCACGAAGATCTTTATCAGCGTTCAACTGCGATACCCAGTACTCAACGCCTGCCTTATCTGGCTTGCGATCTAACAAGCCCGTATATAAACGGATAACAGGATCGATGGTATTTTCCACAGCTGGGTAACGCATTAGCTCTACTTGGTTTTTTAGCTCGTCATACAAGCTCCCAGGTAATTCCCAGCCAGCCGCAGCTAACGCGTTGGAAAACTCATCAACAGGAGTAGCGCTATTCGCAATGCCAAAACGTGTTTCTATTTGTCCGTTCTGTAAAGAGGGAATAAGATAGTCATTACCTACTATCCAACTAGCGAGCGTTTCATAATGAGCGCTAACCTCGGCGGCCCACAAGCTAGTTGAAACGGCGCCTATTACAACAGGGCCTTCGATTGAGCTGTACCAGACAGGGCCACCACTATTACCTGGGTTGATTTCAAAATCACTAAGGTCAATTAAATCATAATTTGGCATAGGCATAGAAGTGCCGATATCTTCTATCATCTAGGGCCACTAGCATCACGATATATCCCAGGATAACCTGTAACACGGTACTCCTTCCCAGGAGCATAATCACCCAATGCAAACCAGCCAATATCATCTCCAACAGCATCACTTAATGACACTAAAGCAAAGTCGTATTCACTTTCTGACTGGGACAACAGCCCCGGTTCTTCAGTCTCCAGCTTGTAATAACTAAGCTCCGTTGCATCATAAGTGTCAATAGGTCGTGTTCTACCATCTCGGCCAAACTCGACCCGAACATTGGTAGCAGCACCTAATACTGGGTCATAAAGCACATGGGCAGCTGTCAGCACATCGTTTCGGCCAACTAGCGTACCCGAGCCAGAAATACGACTGCCATCAATAAAAGTTGCTTCAATATAAGCCAAAGCTGAATAAGGAAAGGTGCTGCTATTAGCGCCAACGAAACGGGTCATGGAGTACCTCTCTAATGAGTCAGTAAATAGCTAATGTTATAAAAGCAATATTTTTCTATGAATTATTAGCGTTTACACACCTTATTCCCATTTAGATAACGTGGCACAAGGTTACTGACTGCATTGCTAAAAAAGCAAAATCAACGCTCGAAAGAGGGTATAAAGCTCTTTTTCACAGTACCTTAAATATATAAAATCCGTTTTACATCAGCTATCGAAATCAAAGCTTATGCTATCGTCACCACTATCAAACAGCGATTCCAAGTCAACATTCTCGGCCCCTTTGGATGCCCATTGATTGTGCAATCCGTAGAGACGGACTAAAACATCCAGACGGTGCTGTGCAAAAAGCTGGGCATAAACAATTGGCAGTGCATTAACCTGACGTAACGCGTTTAGCTCGCTTACCGGCAAGGCGTTAAGCGCTTTTTCATCAATACGGTAAAAACCCGTTACTGTTCGCGTCGTTACACCCTCCTCAGTTTGCATATTAATATTCCAAGGGGTTAGTAGCTTCAGGCTAGCCATCATATCGACTGCCTTCTGCGTTACAAAGCGCTGCCGCTCCCATTTAGTAAGGAACTCTATTATCTGACTTAATAGCTCTGCGGGTTCACCCGACTCATTAAAAAAAGGTTCACCTTGGCCATCGTGATGGTCTACGATCAGGCCACTGCTTTCATCTACGCAAAGCACATACTGCTTTTTTGTTAAATCATGGCGCAACAAAAATGGATAAGAACGCACTAGCGCCGGTTTATAGCTTGCCATCCAGCGTCCATCAGGATGGACAAAAAGGTTCTTCTCATCCCCAAGTGAGCAGATGGCAATTAGTTCAAAATTACCATCCTGTCGCTGACGAAAACCAACTGGCATAGTAACTAGTGCATGAGGGAGCTCTTCCGCCACAAGTGCAATCGCAGCTTGGTCAGCCATAAACAGGTAATCAGCAGTTTTAAGCCACCCCTTGGTTTGATGAGTACTTGGCGATAGCGGTGTAAAGCGAGACATAAATACCCTTTTGAAAAACAGTAACAAAGTGCCGTATGTGGCATTCGGTTCAAATCAACTATCAAAAAAACCGACATCATTATAGACATGCCTAACTACACATGAGTTCTTTGATAGCGGATTTAAAATAAAAAACCCCCAGCCGAAGCCGGGGGTTCATTCGAGTAGCTATCAGCTATGCATTAAGCAAAGTTGGCAGCGTCGAAGGTCTGAGTTTCACCGAAGTCCAGAATGCCCAACAGTTGAACACTGAAGTCATCACTATCGGCAGTCGAGGCCAGGGAGAACGCCTTGTACTGACCAGTTTCGGCGCCATCTTGTACCAACAAAACGCCGTTGGTATCTTCAGCAGCGCTAGACAGGCCTTCAAAGCTTGCAGCAATGTCAGCCGCACTCAGGTTGGCCCAAGTAACACCATCACGCGCATAGTCACCAGCAGCGTAGGTGATGACATCAACGGCCTGATCGTCAGCTGCGATGCTGCCATCGAAGTCAGCTGCACCGCCAAGGATGCTGGTGAAGTCAAGGATGTCAAAACCGGCATCTGCGCTGTCAGACTCAAAGTTGACAATGCTGTTGCGATCAAATACACCGTCGATCTTAACAGTATCGTTGCTCTCTGCGCCTGTACCCAGAACGATCACATCGTTACCAGTACCAGCGTTGATAACGTTGTCGCTCTCAACTTGGCTTGCCTCGCCAACAACTTCGCCAACCACGCTATCAGCAGTGCCTACACCATCAGTGGTGTAAATTTCTTCAATGGCACCCAGCTGAGCTGTAGCATTGGTTTCATCAGCAGTCAACTGCGGACGGCCAGTCGGGTTCGCTGCACCCGCTGCCAGAGGACCGCGGAAGTCAATGCTTAAGTCTTCCAGGTTACCCAGATCTTGGCTTTCGTCGATCAGGGAAACGATGTCCAGAATGTTGCCGTTGCCATCGTTGGCTTCAATCAGGTGCTGCAGAACCGCGTCGTTGTTAACCGCGTCCTTGATAGCTTGATTGATTTGCAGCGAAGTAGTCTGGGTAGCAGAGTGAGGAACATTAACCCATACTGACTCAAAGCCTTTAAAGCTTACTTGAACCTGAAGCTTGAAAGCATTGAACGTTTGAGCTACGCCGTTAGCGCCATTAGACAGACCAGCGTTGCTGTTGGATTCTTCAGTCGGCGCACCGCCAGCTGCTGTGGAGTTGAACTCCCAGCGAGTGGCATCGATAGAGTCGCCAGTAGCCAGATCAACAAGGCCAGAGTTATCTGCATAGATAGCATCGTTGCCAGCGCCAGTACTGATGGTAGCATCGCCAGCACCCCAGGTGCGCACAACGTCATCGCCATTGCCAGTAACGATAGTTACTTGCTCAGCACCGAAATCCTGATTGAGCTGCTGGTTGACAACAGACGTCGGCAAACCGTTTGCATCAACGATTACAGTTTCAACAACGTTGTCACCGTTACCGGCGTTGATGTTCAGCAGAGCGTCTTCACGCTGCAAAACTGTTTCCTGGATAGCCAGAGAGATCTGGTCATCACCATCAGCAGTCTGGTAAGTGTAGTTGACGTTATCATCTGCAGGAACATCTTGATCGTCTTGAGCATTCAGGTCACGCTCAATAACGTCTTCAGTGATATAAGCGTTTAGCTTGATTTCACCGTCAAAGTCTTGACCATTAAACTTCTCAACGTCAACCAGGCCAGTGATGGACTCAGGCGTATTCTCAGTACCAACTTCCCAAGTATCAAGCAGCTCAGCCACACCCAGAACGTTCTGGTCAGCTTGCTGGCCAACGCGGAAGTAGCCGCTACCCGTCAGATTAATCTCTTTCAGCGCCTGCTTGCCAGAAGGCGATTCAGACTCAAGACGAGACAACCACACACCGTTCTCAGCGTTGACGTTGAACTCTTCAACACCTTTATCGGTGTTAGACTCACCGGCCAGGTTGATAGAACCACCCTGAGAACCGTAACCAACGTTATCGAGTTCCAGGTTAGTAGAGATCAATTCACGTACGGATTCAGGCGCTTCAGTGGACAGATCACCGTAAAGGGTGAAGCCGCCAGTTTCCTGGTCGCTATATGTGAAAGAACCACCGGAAATTTCGCGGCCTTGTGCATCGGTCAGGATAATCGTGCTACCCACTGCACCTGGAATTGGCTGGCCGCCGTCGGTAGCAGTGAAGCTAGAACCAATCTGTGCAGTGAAACCAGCTAGATCGCTATCGTTAGCAATGGCTTCACGAATAGCAGACAGCAGTTCCGGATAGGTTTTGGCTTCAAAGATAGCGTCAGAACGCAGTACGGTGGCTTCGCCGTCAACTTCGAAACGAATACCATCGATAGGCAAGTTGCCTAGCGGCTCTTCAGTACCTGCAGCGCGGATATCCAACAGCTCGATAAACAGCTGAGAGTTGGTGCTGCGCGACTCAGAGGTCAGCAGCGGGCTCAGGAATAGACCGGAATACTCTTTCTCAGCGCCCAACTGGTTGGACATATTGAAAGTGTAGTCAGCAGAAGTGGTTACCGGACGACCAGCAGCATCCCACTCAGCTTTACCGATAGAGGTCACGGTTTGCTGGCTGTTGCGAATAGCACCTTCAGGAAGAGCGATCTGGTTCAGTTCACCATCCGCCGTTGCCTCGAAAGTACCGAAGATATCTTCAGAATCACCTACGGTGCTGGTATTGAAGGTAATATCGATAGTGTCAGAAGGTACTTCTGGCTCGCCTGGGCTAGGAATGTTCGAGATATCTTCACCAACTTGAGCATCAAACGCTTCACGGTCTTCTGCTGAAGCGGCATTGATGAACAGCTGCTGCAGTTCGCTCGCAGGTACGGAAGCGCCGTCGCCATTTACCCAGTACTCTAAGCCAGCTTCTTCAGGCTCACGACCAAACATGTTCTCGTAAACAGCAGTTACCAGCTCTTCACGAGTACGATCGCCGTATAGCTCAACGTATTCAGGCTGGTTGTCGTTGGCTAGATTAGCACGCAGTTCAGATTCGCTAACGTCCTGTTCCTGCCAGTACTCAAGACCTTCACGATCAACTGGACGACCCAGGTAGGCCGTATAAAGCTGCTGAATTTCAGTGACTGTTAAAGCCATTGATGTAACTCCTTATTTAAGTGTCGAATCGACATTAGCCGCGAACGAACCTGTATGGTTAGCGCGACCGTGAGCGAGGCCTCGCTCCAGAGATCAGGATTGATGGTAACCACCAACACTAATACTCATCCCTTGCGTTCCGGTTTAGGTTCCGCCTTTTTTTGGTGAATACCCAACACCGTTACAAATATTTAGCTGCTACGTTGTACCCGTAGCCCCTAAGGTAAGTCAATAGCATGAGCTTAGTAAAAAAACACCGTCAGGCGCAACGTAGGATTTGGCGGGGCTTGTAGCCATATTAGCCCGCACCTGCCAATTTGCTTTTAGGCGAACCCTAACAATGTTTTCGTTATCCCTCGCTCACCCTATTCTATTAACTTAGCATTGCCCAAGCTTGCCATAGTTCATGGCTATTGCCAATAAAAAACAGCGTTTCCTTTATAATGCTATCCGTTTCTATCTCCTTCGGTAGGTGCTGCTTCTAACATTGCAGCAAGCGTGTCATCCAGAGAGAAGCGCTTCAAGTCAGGCACCCATGCATTTAAACGCTGCGTAGAGGCCTTTAACTCGGGTATCTCACTGCTTCGGACAAAGGCAGGGTTTACCCTCACTTCCAACGTATGCTTGCCCAGAATTTGCAGTTTATGGATCAGCATTTTCAGCGATACGGCTTCTCCGCTACCCACATTAATGATGCTGCCGCTGATCGCCTGAGCTGGCCACTGCTTTAACAACCGATGGTAAACAGCCACGATGTCCCGCACATCGCTAAAGTCGCGGCTTACATGGATATTGCCAAGCTCAATCACGTTTGCCCGCTGCTTAATATGCTGAACAATCTTTGGCACTAGAAAATGTTCAGCCTGCCCTGGACCAGTATAATTAAACGGCCTGGCAATAATAATTGGCAGCCGCTCGGCGTAAGTGCGGGCGATGCACTCCATTGCCATCTTGGAGTTGGCGTAGTGGTTAACTGGCGCGGGGGGGACGTTTTCATCAATGACAGCTTGGCCGTTCGCTCCATAAACGTTGGCGCTACTGGCCAGTAAAATTTGAGGCGGCTCTGGCAGCTTGCCAAGGGCTTGAAGCAGGGCTTCAGTACCCAGAACATTCACACGGTAAAAATCCAGCGGTGTAGGATGGCCCACAAACGAAAGCGCCGCCAAGTGGTAAACCTGCTGCGGAGCTATGCTGCTTACCAGCGCGCTTAACGCCACCTGGTCGTTTATATCGATGCGGTGGGTTTCATCTGCCCCGCAAGGCTGGCTTGCCAGAGCCACCACACGGTGGCCCTGATGTTTTAAGTGAGCAATAAGGTGGCGGCCGGTAAAGCCGCTACCGCCGGTTACCAGGCAGGTAGACATGGTGGCTCCTTGGCAGTGTTATCTTCGGCATGCGCGCTAAACCGAAGCAGCAACTCGCGCTGAGTTGTTTTTAGACGAATTATGCGCTGGTGCCGCTTTTAACCCGCTCTAGATCCGCATCGACCATCATTTTGCATAGCGTTTCTAGGCTAGTTTGCGGCTGCCAGCCTAGCTCATCGGCGGCCTTGGCAGGGTTACCTATGAGCAGCTCTACTTCTGATGGGCGATAAAATTGTGGGTCTATCACCACCACGACATCACCGGTGGCAACATCAGTGGCGGTTTCTTGTTCAGCTTCACCTTCCCAGCGGAGTTCAATATCAGCCGCTTTAAACGCCAGGGTGACGAAGTCGCGCACGGTTTCGGTACGATTGGTGGCAAGCACATAGGTGTCCGGCGTGTCAGCTTGTAGCATGCGCCACATTCCTTCTACATACTCTTTGGCGTAACCCCAGTCACGCTTGGCATCCAGATTACCCAGGGCCAAGTGAGTTTGTTTGCCTAGCTTTATACGAGCAACGCCATCGGTAATTTTGCGGGTGACAAACTCCCGACCGCGCAGAGGCGATTCGTGGTTAAACAGAATCCCGCTGGTGGCGAAGATGTTATAGGACTCGCGGTAATTGATTGTCATCCAGTGGGCGTAGAGTTTTGCCACGCCATAAGGGCTGCGTGGGTAGAAGGGAGTGACTTCGGTTTGCGGCACTTGTTGTACTTTGCCAAACATTTCCGACGTTGAAGCTTGATAGAAGCGGATAGAGGTATCCACAATACGGATCGCTTCCAGCAAATTCACCGCTCCTAACCCAGTTATTTCAGCCGTCGTTATAGGCTGATCAAACGAGACCCCTACAAAGCTTTGGGCAGCAAGGTTATAAATTTCGCTTGGTTTACACTGCTGCACCAAGCGAATGCTGGAGGATAAATCGGTAAGGTCATACTCTACCAGATGCAAGTTGGGGTGGTTCTCTATGCCCAACTCCTCGATACGCCAAAAGTTAACTGAGCTAGTACGGCGGTAAGTGCCGTACACGGTATAGCCTTTTTCAAGCAGTAACTCGGCAAGGTAGGCGCCGTCCTGGCCCGTTATTCCTGTCACGATAGCGTTCATGACGCAGTTCCTTTCTTCATAGTAAGTTTTTCACAATTGGTTTTTCATTGTCAGCTCACGGCCAACACAATTGGATATTGGCAGTCTCTGCGGCAGTCAAGTGCGTTAAGTATTGTGGCGGGCTAACTTTAGGTGTCAACCTGATTTAACTCAGTCGTTTGAAGCAGCAAGTTATCCACTAGCGCCGCGCTGAGCAAACCATGGTAGCGATTTGCAAGCGTTAACCAATCACGCTGGGTTAGCCATTGTCCACGGGCTTTGTGGTATTCATCCCTTTTGGACTCTGGTGCATTCAGCACACGGATAATCCCTTCGGCAATATCATGACTATCGAAGCCTCTGGTTTGCCATACGATGTCTTTTACTTCGTCAAAGATGGGAGCCGGCGTGGTCAGAATGTTCGGGCACGCCGCCACCGCTGTACGTACAGCCGCACTGCTGGACTCCTGTGTGTACTGGTACGGCAGTACCACTGCGCTGCACTCTGCCAGGTAGCGCTGAGCCTCTTCCAACGGTAGGAAGTCGGTGACCCACTCAATATGATTTTCTATCCCCAAGCGCTGGGCAGTACGCTGACAGCGAGCTAGCTCCTCTTGTGAGCTGGGCTCATCACGCACTGAGGTTACCAAACGCAAGGTGGCACCTACCGGCACCGCCTGCTGCTTACGCAGAGCGGCGAAAGCTTCAATTAGTGTATTTACCCCTTTATGAGGTAGCAGGAAGCCGAAGCTACCAATAATAGGTGCCTGGCTGCCTGCAGAAGCTGGAGCGTATTGGCAGGTGTCTACCCCCTGGGGTAGTTGAGTCACGTTGTCGGTTAAACCAATACGTTTTAGATAGTTTAGATCATCTATAGTATGGACAAACACTCGATCAAAAGTAGCTAATGTGGCAGCCACAGTGCGACGCCGCGCACTGTCGAAGTCGATCACGGGACGAGTAGTGTGCAGGGTAATGTATACCCGCTGTCCCTGGCGACGACATTGCTGTACTTGTTTTTGCAACTCACTATCCAGCTCATAAAATGCGAAGTGGTGCTGCAGCCATATTACGCTGCCAACTGCGCCTGTAAGCGTAGGGCTTTGGCCACGCTGCCAATTGCGGCTCACGTGCAGCTGTTTTTCCTGTTCGTTTGGTTTTGGCTGCTGGCCTTTACTAAACCGTGGAGCAGAGATATCGCAGGTAAAAGCGGGATCGACTTCTCCAAGGGCGCTGACCAAATGGGCACTATATTGAGCAATGCCGCAGGGCTCATCCCAACTTGAATACAGACTTATTGAAAGCGGCGGCAGAGGCTGCCGGGCAACTGCCTGTAAGCGACCGAGGGCGCCCAACACGGAATTCACAGCAAAGGGCGAGAAAAAGCGTGCCTGCATGGCATTGTGCAGCTCACTGGCGTGCCCTGAGGCCCTTTCGCCGCCGTGGCGGAGTGCTTGTACATGTTGCTGCACCTGCTCTACAACGCTTGCCACACTAGGCTCTGCCCATACCGCTTGGCCTGCGCTAAAGTGCGATTGAGCATGGTCAAAACAGTAGTTTATCCAACCAGCGTATTGTGCCGGAGCAAAATCGGTATGAGCACCGTAGCCGGTGACCACCAGCATACGGGAGAACTCTCCTGCTTCAATGGCGGGCATGTTGAGCCCTTCCCCCCTGGTGGGAAGCACCACGATATCGGCCGTTTGGTAGAGCGCGGCCATTTGTGCAGCGTCAAAATCTTCCATAATGATATGCAGGCGATCACGGTGCTGTTCGCTAACGTATTGCTCTACCCAAATATCTACCTGGTTGTGAGGATTAGGGAAAGTTTTTAAGGTTAGTGTCAGTTGGGAATCCTGAGCTGCAAGCTGTTCAAAGGCTTGCAACAGCACGTCTACGCCTTTACGCGGAAAGGCTGATGAGACATGGAGCAAATTAACGGTTTGCTGCTGTGCAACGCGAGCCAGGTCATTTGCGCTACTCTTTATAGCATGCGGATTAGCCATCAGCGGGAGTGCCACCACGTGGACAGGCAGTTTACATCCACTGTCCATGAGTACTTTTTTCACGAACCAAGCAGTGACAATTACCCCAGCATAATGTTGATTCAGAGTGTCAACCATGTCGCTTGGCACCCAGGACTCTTCCCAGAAGAACAGTGCGACCGACAGTCCAAAACGGGGATCAGGCTTAATGAGTGGATAGTGGTGGTAAAGCGCGACGCGCTGCTCCGGTGCTAATATTTGCCACGCAGAAGGGTCAGTTAGGGTGTTTAGCTGAGTAGTTTCTTCTTCGCCACCAGGCGTACCGCGAACTTGGCTCTCTAGGCTTGCCTCGTGAGGGACTAACCACAGCACCGGTGAATGCTCGCTGGCATGCAGCCGGTTTAGCAGGTGCCGGTTTACCGCGGCTAGGCTGTAGCTACCATTAATATGACCTTCTAGGCGAATGCCTTTTGGAAATAAGGCTTGATCGGCTAACGTAGCATCGCGCAGTGTTAGCGCCTCCTGGCGTACAGCGGCAGTTACGTCAGCATCTAAGTTTTTGAAGTCTTCTTCGCGGAGCTGACCCGCTCGACTAAACAGTCCTTCACTAGCAGCCATGCGCTTTAAAACCCGCACTTTCAAAGCAGGAAAGCGGTTAAGCACCTTAAGTGCCAGCCGCTTTAACCAGGGTATTTGTGCCAGGCGGCGCAACAGTTTTCCTAAAGCCTGAGCAGATCCCCGCTTCCAGCCCATTACCTGGCGTAGCGGCAAGGTTATGCGCCATGAGCGACTCTGGAGTACGCTGTTAAGGTGATGTTCCAAGTGGGCATTGTGCTGCTCTAATAGCTGCTTTTCTTGATCGTACTTGACCAATTGCTGCTGGCATCGCGCTAGCTGCTCGGTTTGCTCTTCCATTTTAGCGGCCAGGGTTTCTAGCGTGCCTTGCTGAGCTTCGGTTAGCTTATCCAGGTAGTCGAACCAAGGTGCGCTGGCTTCATCAGCTTGCTTATGGGCAATAAGCGCGTAATCGGGATAGGCGGAGACCACCCAATCCAGGTAATCACGCAACGGGGCGCTCTCTTCTGGAGGCTTCGGGCCGTTTAGACGCAAAATATTAGCTTTGGCATAGCCAGTATCGGTAGCCACAAAATGCAGCAATGGTGGTGGCAGCGGGTGTAGATGGGTAGGATCAAGATAGAAGCTCCACAACCCGACGGTTAGGTTTTCGGGATTGGGAGTTTCGAGAATGAGCACCCCACCCGGTACCAACGCTCGATGCACTTCTTGAATCAGCGTGACCAAACTATCGAACGGAATATGCTCGGCAATGTGAAAGCCAGTTACTGCCGCCAGAGTATTTGTCGGGGTTTGCTCCAGGGCGGTTAGCGCGTCATTCACTTCAACGTGCAAGCCGCTTTCGTTACACGCCTTGGCCATGCTTTCGTTGGTATCGATACCTTTGGCGGGCCAGCCATTTTCCTGCATTAGTTCCAGCCACTCGCCCCGTCCTGAGCCTAAGTCGACCACCTGAGCATCGGGGTAGCGCGCCATAATAGGCGCCAGCAGTGGTATATACACTTTTAAGCGATCTTTAATAGCGTCTTTCTCGCCGCGAAAGTGGTTGGTGAAACGGGTATAAAAATCCATTAAACTGACTCGTTAGATTCTGAACTTTTCGCGGTTTGCCGCTCGCACTCAATAGTGGGCATGATCCAACTGCTGCCCAAAAAGAAGTCTTTTTCCATATTGACCATTTGGAACACCAGCGCGTGATCGACCCATTGATAGTTGTGAGTCAAGTGAGTATCGCTGCTGTGTAGGGAAAGCGACACAGAATAACTACCAGGGCCAAGATTCGCATTGAAGCGCATGCGATAGGTGAGCGTTTCGCCAGCGCTTAGCTCCCGTTCGACTTGATGAGTGTGCCAAGTATTAGTGCCAAACACATCTTGGCCTACACGATCTTTCAGCTTATAGCCTATCACTAGCTCTGGCAGGTCAGCGCTAATGACCACGGTGATCCGCAGTTCGACTTCCTGCCCGACATCGACAACATCCAGAGGATTGCCACTAGCAGCATGTAGGCTTACCTGCCTTATACTAGCCTCACCTGAGCCTGAACGGGTTTGAATCTGCCCACTGTCTAGAGGGGTGATTTCTACTTTATCGTTCTCTTTTTTAGCAATAATGGCATTATAGTAATCCATGATATCTTGGGGCATACCATCCTGTAGTACCCTGCCCTGCTCTAACAAGATAGCCCGGTCACAGAGGCTCTGTATGGCTGCCTTATCATGGGAAACTATCAACAGCGAAGTGCCTTGACGCTGGAACTCACGAATGCGGTCAAAACTTTTGTGTTGGAAATAGGCATCACCCACTGAAAGCGCTTCATCAACAATCAAAATTTCAGGGCGGAAGGCAGTGGCGACTGAAAAAGCAACACGCATTTGCATACCACTCGAATAGACCCGCATTGGCTGGTCGAAGTACTCCCCTATTTCGGCAAAGGCTTCTATATCGTCCATGGCGGCATCAACCTGTGCGTGAGTGAACCCCATCAACCCCGCCGAGTGCAGTACATTTTGCCTGCCGGTTAGCTCACCATTAAAGCCCATTCCCAGCTCTAAAATAGCGGCTACGCGACCATGAGTACGTATATATCCCTCAGAGGGACGCAGCGTACCCGTTATCATCTTAAGCAGCGTGCTTTTACCTGCGCCATTTTGCCCCACGATGCCGACAGCCTCACCCTGGGCGACATCAAAATTGATATCGCGCAGTATCCAAGTCTCTTCCTGGGGTTGAACCGTGCTGAACCAGCTAACTACACGCATAAGCTCATTGCGGTAACGGCGATATGCTTTGCCTAGTTCACGCACTTCCAATAACGGCTTTGGGGTTACGTTGGTGGTGCGGTTCATAGAGCATCCACCATTTCCGGGCTGGCTTTGCGGAAAAGCAATGCGCTGAGAAACACTAACCCAGCACCCAAGAGCGTTAAGCCCGCCAGGGCGGGGATCGAAGGTGCTTGGCCGTAGGCCAGTACATTATGGTAAGCACCTACCAAGTGAAAAAGAGGATTGAAGGACAAGATTGCCTGCAGAGAAGGTGGGACAATTTCTGCAGGATATACAACAGGGGTAAACCAAAATAAAAACTGAAGCACAATCGGCATCAGTTGACCAATATCGCGAATAAAGACGTTCAAAATGCCCAGTAGTAATCCCAACCCTAGCGCCAACAGCACTGTTATGCCGGTAAGCACAGGCACCCATAGCAAAGTACTGGGAGTAAAGTGCCCAAGCACAGCAAACACGACCAAAATCACCGCAAACAGAGCAAGATTATTTATCAAGCATGAGCCTGTAATGATTACCGGTAGCGCGATTTTAGGAAACACGAGCTTTTTCATTAGGTTGGCATTTTCAATAAACACGCCTAAGCAGCGATTGAGTATTTCGCTAAATAGGCTCCAGCCAAGCATCCCCGCCGTTAGGTAAATGGCGTAGGCGTATTGACTCTCGATACCGGGCAATTTGGCAGACAGTACAGCGGAAAGAATTAATGCGTAAATCAACACCATTGAGAGCGGGTGGATAATCATCCAGGCGCCGCCAATGCGGCTACGGGCAAAACGTGTCACCAGCTCGTGACGAATCGATGTGGCAATAAACTGGCGATAGCACCATGCCCCTTTTAGGGATTCCAGCATTCCGTTACCTTTTACGCGTAATGAGCCGTTATTGACTTAAGTACATTAGTTTCAAAGGGCGCCATGGTAAGCCAAGCGCTTATTGGACACCACCGTTACTGGCAGCGCCCTGCCTCGTAAGTTCCTCCCCAGGCACTTACTTCAGCTCCACTTACTGTTTTGGTAGCGCAAAAGTGTGATGCTTTGCCAGTATGTAGGTACTCACTGCGGCAATAGCAATGGCGATTAACATGGCTAGCAAAGGGGGCAACGGCGTGAGCAACAATAGCCCTAATGCAGCGTAGTTTATCCCTAGTCCTGTTAACGACATCAGCAGAAAACGGTGTAAGGTGGTTTGTCGTTTAAAGGTAACCCGCTGGTGACCCCAAAACGAGACGCTAAATGCGACTAGCCAAGCGATAAAATTGGCAAGAGCTATGGCTCGGCCATGCATTAAAGCATACAGCAACGTGGCCACTGCCATGTGGGTAGCCGTAGCGACACCTCCAACGGCGATAAACCGCAGGGCTTGTAGAGCTTCCGCGCGAGTTTTGCTCATCCGTCAATGGCCGAGGGTTGGTCGTTCACTGCGGATCCGGAGGCTTCCTGCACTACGTAAAGCGGACGGCCTTTTACTTCAATAAACAACCGTGCGATGTATTCACCCAGTATGCCAATCGAGAGTAACTGCATACCGCCGAAGAACAGCACTACGCTCATCAACGATGCATAACCTGGCACATCACGCCCACCAAGTAGTACGCTGGCTATCAAAATCAGCATATAGACAAAGGCAATTAGAGCAACACCTGCCCCTATATAGCTCCATACGCGCAGTGGAATCGAGCTAAATCCCACCAAACCATCCAGGGCAAAGTTCCAAAGTTTCCAAAAACCGAACTTGCTTTCGCCTGAATGACGTGAGGGACGCTGGTACGGCACACCTTTTGATTTGAACCCGGTCCAGGCGTAAAGCCCTTTCATAAAGCGATTGCGTTCGGGTAGCTGTAACAACACATTAACTACTCGACGAGACATCAGCCGGTAATCACCTGCATTGCCGGGAATAGGGGAGTGAGTAATGCGGTTAAATAGGCGGTAAAATCCTTTGGCAGTGGTGCGCTTAACAGCAGAGTCTTCGGGGCGTGAGGCACGCACGCCGTATACCATATCGTAGTTTTCTTCACGCCAAAGGCGCACAAACTCGGGGATCAGTTCAGGCGGATCCTGAAGGTCAACATCCATAGGAATAACAGCATCGCCTTGCGCGTGGGCCAGCCCTGCGGTCAAAGCGGCTTCTTTGCCAAAATTACGACTGAAAGAAACAAAGCGTATGCGTGCATCCTGCTGATTAAGCACTTTTAATTGAGCAAGGGTTTCATCGGTAGAACCGTCGTCGATAAATAGAATCTCGAATTCTGGGGTACAGGACTCCAGCACTGGTAGTATCTGAGCAATAAACGACTGCAATGAGTCACGTTCGTTTAACACGGGAACAATAATACTTAGGCTCCAACTGGCGTTGCTCATTTCGTTTCCTCAGGTGTTGGTTGCCAAGCGAAAGTCGCCATGGGTGTAGCGACACACTGTACATTAGCGAAGGCACAGGTATTTTGCGCTGTCTCAGCGCTGGTGATGGCATACATCACGTCAGGGTTAAGCTGTCCCACCGACAGCGCTTGCAAAGAGGGGGCTGATGCCTGATGAATAATGGGCAGCGTAATCCGTGCCACATAGGCGACGTTGATTGACATATGGTGCTGGCCTGCTAACCACGCGAGTGGCAGCATGCTGACAATATCATCAGCATGGGAGATGTGCAGTGCCTGACGCCGGCTTAACGCTTGCTGCAGTGCGGGGTTTTGCCAGCCAACAAAGCGTGGGTCTTCTACCATGCGGTAAGCGTTGGCTTGTTGGCTGCGCTCATGAAAGTAGCGGTGCCAGTGATGCAAATCGAAGAACTGTAGAGCCAGGATAGCATAAGCGACTATTATTAAGGGGCGGGGTGCTAGACGCCGTGCAAATACAAGCGCAGCCGCAAAAATAGCCAAGTACATGAGCACCCAAACCATTCGTCCACTAGCGCGTAAAATAGCGCGCAGCGGTTCAGGCCAGGGCAAAGGTAAACTGACTGCGTATGGACCAATAACTACCTTATTACTTAATGCAAAAACGAATAGGCCCACTGCCAGTACTGCCAAGCCATAAAGCTGCCACTTATACTCAGCGGATATGCGCAGAGGCTGCTTGATATAAAGTAGCAGCGCCCCTATCCACAGTGCTAGTACGCCCATTCCAGTATAGGCCATCCCTTCATACTGACCGACAACGCTAGGCACCCAGGAAGGAAGCAGCGCCGATGCACTAGCAATGCCAGGCAGGTAGCTGTAAGCATTAAAGTAGGTTGCAAGCTCTGCCGAATAAAAACCGAACCCGCCTGCACCTGGGGAATCACCACTGCTATGCAGATATCCTACGGCCCACATTACCCATAAAATAAATAACGGTTGCAGCAGGCTATAGAGTCCCCAACCCCACCACCACTGCTTCTTTAGGTTATTTTGGGTATAGAAACGATATCGCTCTATGCTGCCCAGCAGCCACCAAAAACCCCAGAATATCCCCACCAGCAGAAACAGATAAAAATGAACCATCACAGCCACCGCCAGCAGCACCCCCCACTGGCTACGGGCTTCCCAGCCCGTGTCTTGGCGAAAGAGCACTAAATAGATGGCGAATAAAAAAGTCCAATGCCCCATTAAGGATTCGTGCCCTGCCCCCCCGGGCCCACGGAAGAGCACGGTGGGCATAAAGGCAACCATAAGGCTGAACGCAATCGCCACAAGAGCCGGCATTCTAAACCGGCTAAAAATACAGCAGGCAGCAGTGGCATTGAGCACCACGTGGCCCCATGAGGCTAACCCTTGATATTGAAATGGATCCGGCAGCCATGCCTGGATTAACTTCAGGGGGATGGCGATCAATGGCAGAGAGTCGGTAAATACAATACTGCTGCGTACTTCTGTGCCGAAGGTGTGTAGAGCGCCAATTGGCCAACTCCACTCCTCATGGCGGTAGTAGTGCCAACCAAGGAAGTGCTGAAGCAAATCACCTTCTTGCAATAGCCACTCCACTTGCAACGGATTGAGAATACCCGCATAGAGGTAGCTTGCCAGCAGACCAGCGATGCTGGCAGCAAGCGCTATTGTAACGCGGGGGCGGATATCCATTTCCAAAACCTTTGAGCATGAGCGGATTTCTGGGAGCGGGTATATTACCAATAGTCGGCGTACGGCGCACATGGCATTGCCCTACCACTAACACAGGGCGACTATCGGTTATGCTATGCTGCGCGCCGTTTACTATTGGCTCTATTTTATTACTCTGGTTTATTACTCTAAACCATTCAACCCGCCCTTGAGTGAGCGCCTGTGGCATGATCTTTAGCACGCCTGAGTTTCTCTTTATTTTTTTACCCACTACTTGGCTAATTTTTTGGCTATTGTCATTATATGCTAAGCAACACTTGTTACTTGGCTGGTTGGGGCTGGCATCCTTTGCCTTCTATGGCGTATGGGACATCACGCTACTCCCGCTTTTAGTGGGCAGTATTGTCGTTAACTATTGGCTGGCTGGCTATGTATCCAGGCCAAGCCGGGCTTGGCTATGGCTGGGCGTTGGTTTCAACCTAGCGCTGCTGGGCTGGTTTAAGTATTCCGTTTTTTTCCTTTCATTCGCTGCCCTCCCACCGCAAGCGTTTAGCCCTTTGGTGCTGCCGCTGGGAATTTCTTTCTTTACCTTTCAGCAAATTGCTTTCTTAGTCGATATTCGCCAAGGGGTTATTCAAAGAGGGCCACTCTCAATTTACGGCGTGTTTGTTAGCTTTTTCCCACAGCTGATTGCCGGCCCTATTGTCCATTACCGAGATTTAGCTCCTCAGCTTGCGCGTTTAAAGGCGCCAAGCTCTTCAGCTGTTCGGTGTGGCCTGCTGTTACTCATCCTTGGGCTGGCTAAAAAGTTAATGATTGCCGACAATTTGGCACCTTATGTGGATCACCTCTATAACACCCCCGCGAGCTCAATCGTCGCAGGTGATACGCTTGTGGCGGGCTGGTCATATGGTTTACAACTCTATTTTGATTTTTCAGGCTATGCGGATATGGCCATTGGCCTAGCATTACTGTTTGGCATAAAGCTGCCCGAAAATTTTGCTTCCCCCTACCAAGCGAGCGACATTCAAACATTTTGGCGACGCTGGCATATAACGCTTTCACGTTTTCTTCGCGACTACTTATATGTTCCCCTCGGAGGTAGCAAACACGGCTTACCACGCCACTTATTTGCGTTATTCATAACGATGCTGTTAGGAGGGCTTTGGCATGGTGCAGGCTGGCAGTTTTTGTTATGGGGGGGTATGCATGGGGCTTTATTAGCCGTAATGGTTTTATGGCGGCAATTTAGCCAATTTCGCATGCCCAAAACCGCTGGCTGGCTTTTGACCTTTTGTACTGTAATGCTCGCCTGGGTGCCATTCCGAGCAACCAGTCTTGAACACACTTGGTCTCTCTATTCAGGCCTGACAGTATGGCAGTGGGGCGCGCTTGGTGAGCTCGTAAACACTCTAGGCCAAGGGGCCATGTCTCTACGCTCACCTGGGCTGCTCATCATAGTGGCAACACTAATTGTATTGGTAATGCCAAACAGTATGGCGTGGGTGAAGCAGTTGAACCAACCTCGCCACTATTTTTGGCAAGGCGTAGTCGCTGGCGGGGTATTATTAGTGGTAATGAAAGCAATGCAGGATCTGCCCAGCCAGGCTTTTCTTTATTTTAACTTTTAGTACTGCGCTCTCCAAAAGGTATTTTAAATGGTACGGTTTTTAACAGGGATGGCCGCTGGCAGTTTAGCCATTCTCACGTTGTGGGTAATTTTTTGGGCTGGGCAGTTGGGACGGCCTCACCCTAACAATGAGTGGATTATTGAGTCGATCAACTACAAACAGAAAGTCGCTGATGCGTTAGCGTCCCCCAAAATAGTGGTGCTGGCTGGTTCTGGCGCAATGTTTGGGGTTAACAGTACTTACCTGGAAGAAACTTATGATCGCCCCGCCGTTAACCTTGGTGTCAATGCTGGCATCTCTCTGCCTGTAATTTTAAGCAGCGCTGAGAACAGTATCCGGCCAGGAGATTTGGTACTATTGCCCCTTGAATATCCGCTGTATAACCGGGAAGAGGCGGTTTCAAGCGCGCTGATACATTGGGCGAACAGCTACCCTAGCACCCTGTTGCAATTACCTCTCAAGCGCGCGCTTGAGGTATTCGCCAAAACATCCTTTACACGGATTCTAGAAGGTTACCGCGGGCTCCCAGAGGGCTTCACCGTCAGCGGTGATTATGGTGTCCAGCATCAGAATGAGCACGGCGATCAAATAGGCACCGAGCGTGCACGGCGTGAAGAGCGTCACTGGAATTTTTTAAACTCTTTACCTGCTGAAACCTATGGAAAGGCATTGCGAGACGGTAGCTTTGATTGGGAGAGGCTACGTCGCTTTCGCGATGAATTGCTTGCCAAAGGCGCCTGCCCGGTGTTTTTGCCGCCCCCTATGCTGTTCCAGCGAAGCTATATGGAGTCTCTTAGCGAAGCCCATTTTTATGAAACATTACCCCGTATAGCCACAGCAGAGGGGCTCTTTTGGGTGGGCAAGCCAAGAGCGGCTATGCGCGATGCCAACGATTTCTTTGACACTAATTTCCACTTAGTTGATGAGGCACGCTTAAATTATACCAAGCAGTTAATCGGTTGGCTGGGTAGTCAACCGATGGAACGGTGCGAACAGTTCTATCACGCCTTAAAAGCAACCAGCTAGTGGAGGAGGTGTTTTTTAACCAAGGACTGGATGGCTTGGACAAAATTTGCGGTAGCGAAACGCTCTGCACTTTGTCTACATACTTTCGGAGAAAATAGTGAAGGATCTAGCCTTTTACTCGCTTCAAAGTGCTCAATACATGCCACTAATGCATCACTGGACTGCTCTTTTACCCATAGGCCGGACACGTTATTCAACGTTGTTTCTGCCAATCCCCCAACACCATAACCAATGACAGGGGCTCCTGCGGCCTGTGCCTCTACGGGCAAGATACCAAAGTCTTCTTCTGCCATAAATAAAAATGCTTGACTACGCTCTAGGTGATCAATCAATACACTGTCAGATTGATAACCCATCATTATCACATTCGAACCGGCCAATGCTGCCAATTTGGCATAATCAGGGCCATCACCGATAACAATTAGCTGCTTGTCCGGCATTTTATTGAAGGCTTCAATCACTAAATCGATGCGCTTATAGGGCACCATACGTGAGGCGGTTAGATAAAAATGTTCTCTAGGGCGATCATAACAAAATTTATCCACATCCACTGGGGGATAAATCACATCAGCTTCGCGTCTGTAGAAGGTTTCAATACGTCGTTTTATATAACTTGAAATTGCAATAAAGTGGTCAACACGCTGAGCACTAATATAATCCCACTGACGTAGCCGGTGTAGCTGCCAACGCATCAGCCAACTCATTAAGCCTTTCTCTTTTCCTGACTGGCGTAGGTATTGGTGCTGCATGTCCCAGGCATACCGCATGGGGCTGTAGCAATAGCAAATGTGTACAGCACTGGGATCAGAGATCACCCCTTTTGCTACCGCATGACTGCTGGACAGAATCAGGTCGAAGCCCTTGAGATCGAACTGTTCTACTGCTAATGGCATCAGTGGCAAATACTGCCTATATCGCGTTCGCGCCCAAGGCATGCGTTGGATAAAACTGGTGTGAATAACATGACGATTTAGCGCCGGGATCGCCCCCTCTTCGAGAAAATTAACGATGGTAAATATTTCCGCTTGAGGGAAACAGTTGAGCAACTCGGCCAGCGCTTTTTCGGCACCAGCCCAGGTGGTCAGCCAGTCGTGGACAATGGCGACTTTCATTACAACTTTTTGCTCCTATTTTTAACCACTCTTTATTATCGAGCGTAATTATTCTCGACCATATTTGTCGTTATAGCGGACGATATCGTCTTCCCCCAGGTAGGAGCCAGTTTGTACTTCAATGAGCTTGAGAGGTATCACGCCGGGATTTTCAAGACGATGCACTGTGCCTAATGGTATATAGGTGGACTCATCTTCAGACAGCAAAAAGCTGCGCAACTTCGATATATCCCCATGACCTTCTCCCTGAGTAACCTGCGCCGTGCCTTGCACAACCACCCAGTGCTCTGCACGATGGTGGTGCATTTGCAAGGAGAGCTTGCCACCTGGATTAACGACGATTTCTTTCACCTGAAAGCTATCCGTTAATACCATGGTGCGGTAATGCCCCCAGGGTCGATAAACCTGTTGGTGCGACTGAAACTCTTTACGTCCCGCAGCTTTAAGGGCATTCACGATTAACTTTGTGTCCTGAGCCTGATGGCGGTCAGCAACTAACACAGCATCGTCGGTTTCGACAATGATCAAATCTTTAACGCCAACAGCTGCCACTAAACGTGAATCGCTATAAACTAAGCTGCTCTGGGTTTCATGAAGCATCACATCGCCATGGACGACGTTACCGCTCTGTTTATCCTCGCTAGAGCGCAGTTCGTGGAGCGCGTCCCAAGCGCCTATATCACTCCAGCCAGGTGACATAGGAACAACGGCTGCCTGCTTGGTGTGCTCCATCACCGCATAATCTATGGACTCGTTTCTGCATTGGGCAAACGATGCCTCTTCAATGCGCAAAAAGTCCATGTCTTCTGTGCGTGCTTGGTAGGCGGCTTGGCAAGACGTTAAGATATCAGGTGCATACTGCTTTAATGCTTCTAAGTAGCTGCTTGCTTTAAATAGAAATATTCCACTATTCCAGAGGTAGTCCCCACTTTTTAAGTAGCTTTCAGCCGCAGCTAAATCCGGCTTTTCGACAAACGCTTCAACGGCAAATCCTTCACTCAGTACTGAACCACGCTTTATGTAGCCATAACCTGTGTGCGGCGAAGCTGGCGTAATACCAAACGTCACTAGCTTGCCTTGCTGACTCAGCGTATGGCCTTTTTCTACTGCATCAGAGAATGCTGTTACATTTTTGATCACGTGATCAGCAGGCATTACCAACAATTCAGCTTCTACGTTTACCTCAATTGCTGCCAACGCAGCAATTGCTAATGCGGGTGCGGTGTTCCGACCGCAGGGCTCTAGTATAATTTGACTGCCTTTGAAGCCGACCTGCTGCATTTGTTCGGCAACTAAAAAACGATGTTCTTCGTTACATACAATCATGGGTGCGCCTGCATTGGCGACATCCTTCAGGCGAAGTGCCGCTTCTTGCAGCAAACTAACATCATCTTTATGCAGGTTCAAAAACTGCTTGGGGTAATGCTCACGAGACACTGGCCATAAGCGTGAACCTGACCCACCTGATAAAATTACGGGTAAAATCATAAATCCTCCTTGAGACAAGCCACTTGGCGGCTATCAGCATCCAAACTTAAAATTTTCATTTAGCATTTATACTCATGCCATCAAACACTAATTCACTTCAAAACTTTTAGCTGAGTACTCATTATTAGCCGTAAGCGTACTTTACTTTTTTAAGGCTGGCCGTTAACAAAACCCTTAGTCAAGGTCATTGTTAATATTTTCAAGTCAAATCCTAAAGACCATCGTTCAATATAATATAGGTCGTACTCTACTCGCTTCTCCATAAGCTTTACATCGTCGGTTATCCCTCGTAGACCATTGACTTGAGCCCAACCTGTCATACCCGGTTTAACCCGATGCCTTTGCATATAGATATCAATATGATCTTTGTAGTGGTCGTTATGATCCATTGCATGGGGCCTGGGCCCTACCAGCGACATGCGACCCTGAAGAACATTATAAAGCTGAGGCAATTCATCGAGGCTAGTACGCCGCAAAAAACGCCCCAGGGGGGTTACCCGCTCATCACAATGTGATGCCTGCTTGGTTTGGCTGCCATCGTGCAAGAGCATTGTTCTAAACTTGTAAATTCTGAAGCGTTTACCATCCAGACCATGACGCTCTTGTTTAAAAAGTACCGGGCTACCCATACTCCATTTGATCGCGACAGCCACAACTAGCATTACAGGAAGAAAGATTACAAAGAGTACTAGACCTAGCACACGATCCTCCAAGGCTTTAACTAAACGCATAGGGCCATTGAGGGGAGTATAATTGAGCTCTAATGAGTAAAGACCTGCCACCTGCGCAATGCGATGATTCAGAAAACGAATATCAGGTAGATCGGGAAAAAAGCGGATACTCGATGGAATACCGGCCAGTAAACGCATTAAGTGGCGCACGCGATTACCTTGAATCAATGGATAGCCTAACCATATTTCATCAAAGTTACGTTGAAATATATTTTCTTTCGCAAAAACAGCCATTCTGTGAAAAAAAGTTGTGTCGTCCTCATCTACGTAATGCCCTACTACTACATAACCAGCATGGGGCGTTTCGACGATTTTTTTTCTAATAGGGCGATATTCTCTTTTTTACCGATTAGCAGCACGCGCTTTAAATTGTGCCCCTTTGCACGCAGGCGCCTTAAATACCCATACAACAAGGTACGCATAACGCTGCCCACTGCCAGAACTGATAATGCAGAAACGCCCATCCATAACCGGGAAAAACTCTGTGTACCTTGAATAGCGACAAGCAAGAGGCTAAGCAGACCTATGGTAGCAATCCAGGTGGCGAGATAAATGCCGAGCATGGTGTAAAGGCTGCGCCCGCGCCATGGCTGGTAGAGTCCAATTAGCTCGCCTACTGCTGGCAGTAATAGACTGCCAATAAGTATTAAAAAAAGGTAATCATTGCCGTCGGAATCGATATCGGGCATTAGCCAAAGGGCAACCAATGCCACTAACGTGGCGATACCCGCGTCAAAGCAGCGCATAGCGCGCCGCAACCATTCGCTACCTTGACTTGTTTTTATAACGGCCATAGTTGCTGACTACCGCGCTACCTGCGATGAAGTGGACAACGAGGCCAGTAGCGACATGATGCGATTAAGATCGTCACTTTCTAAGCTACCCACTGCAGTGTGAAGTGACAACATATCCAAAGCATAGTTACCGACTGTGTCGACATACTGAATACGCTGATCATAGAGGCTTGCTCGTGCATCAAGCACATCCACTAGATCCCTCAATCCCAGTTGTTCACCCTTCTCGGCAGCTTCTAAAAACAGCTGACTGGATGAGATGGCTTGATTGAGAGCTTCAAGGCGGCGTTCGCCGCCATTGAGAGCCCTAATCCGTTGCCGCACCTCTTGTATGGCTAAGTTGCGCTCGTTGTCCAGAGCAGCCGAGCCCGCTTCAATACGTTTTTCGCCCTGGCGAACGCTTGCGTTAGTATAGCCGCCCCGATAAATTGGCACACTAACCTCGACATTGGCTCGGTAATCTTCGCTTTCACGAAGATAATCTTCACTTTGTCTATCCGAATAGCTAAGCGTTAAGTTTACCTCAGGGTAATAACCCGAACGCCTAACGCTTGTATTAGCTTGCGCAACTTGTTGCTCTTCCTGGGCTAATAATACCCTTAGGTTTTGGCTGGTGCGTGGAATCCATTCGTCGGGATTACCAATATCGCCATTGAGGGTAACAGTGGTCAGCTCACCAGGAGCTGAACTTTGAAACCTTGGCGTAACACCAGTAAGGCGTTCCAATTCGCTAAGCGCATTGTCTAACTCATTTTCAGCTTCAACTGCGTCGGATACTGCCTGATCGTACCTCGATTGAGCTTCCAGCAAGTCCACACGGTTACCAACACCTAGATCAAATGCTCGACTCGCTTGGCGTACCTGTAGTTCAAGAGAAGCTTGTTGAGACTCTAAGAGTCCTAAACGTTGGGAGGCTAAATAGGCTTTTATATAGGCTTCACTAACCTGCAGTGCCAATTCTTGCTCAACGACGGCAAGCTGTAATTCGGCGGCACTAACCTGAGCGTTAGCAACATCCATCTTGCGCCAACGCTCGAGGCTAAACAGTGGTTGCTGAAGCTGAACCTGGTAATAGGTTTCATCGATTTCAGCAGGGCGCGGGGCATCCCCTGTCAAGTTCAACTCATCAACCGTTTGAGAATTCGATGAGTCCTGCCATAAATAGCCTCCTGAAGCACTAACTTGTGGCAGAAGCTGAGAACGCGCCATCGGTACTTCTTCGCGAGTGGCATCCAACTCATAACGCTGACGTGAAAGATCTGCGTCATGGCGTAGAGCCCTGGAAAACAGATCAGGCAGTGAGGGCAACGCTTGGGACGTTGACTCGCTATTGGCAAGCGCTTCTAATTCGCTAAGGGCTTGCTGATCAGCAGGCACATCACTCTGTGCTAATGCGGTCTGACTTAACAGCGTGACAGTCAGTGCAAGCGCACTAAGAGCAAAACGTGGCGTCCGTGTCATTAATCCTCCCGGATAGCGCGAGCTAGCATGTCGGTAACAGGCTTAGCAATGTAGCTAGCAAAAGTACGTTCACCAGTACGAATCATGACCTCGGCCGGCATCCCAGAAAGCAGGTGCATCTGCTCGGTCATATCTTCTTTTCCTTCATCGGTTACCCGAATACGTGCTTTGTAGTAACGCTCTCCAGTTGCCTCATCTTCAAAACTATCGGCACTAAGGTGAATAATTTCACCGTCAATAACATTTGTTAATCGTTGATTGAAGGCAGAAAAACGAATTTCAGCAAGCTGGCCTATGAACAGGTTGTCGATGTCGCGCGTTGGTACACGTGCTTCTACCACAAAGCCATCATCAGAAGGCACTACTTCCATAATGGTGTCGCCGGCGAACTACCGCGCCAACAGTATGAACTTGACGCCCCACAACGGTGCCTGAAACAGGGGCACTCACCACGGTGCGATTTACTTGGTCGGTCAACGAGGTAATTTGCTCCTCAGCTTCCGCTATTTGCGCCTGAGCACTGCGTAGTTGCTCCCCCACTTCAGCCTGAAACTCCTGCTGAGTGATCTCTTTTTGCATACGGTTTTCGCTGATTTGCGAACGTAATTGGGCAATATTAGATTGGAACTCCGCATTATCGCCTTGGTATTGCAGTATTTGTCGTTCTAGTTCACGCAGCCGCTGGTTGTCACCCAGCCCTTCACGGTACAACGAACGAAAGTCTTCTGCCTCTGACCGCAATGAACTAATACGCTGGTTGTTGACTCGTTCGCGCGCCTCTAGACCTTCAATCTGCTCCTGCATTTGGATAATTTGCTGATCCATTGAGTCGAGCGTACTGAGCAGCGATTGACGGCGCGCATGAAACAAACTTTGCTGAACAGCTGTTACCTGCTGGATTCTTTCGTTGTCCACAGACATCAGCTCTTCGGGCATCTCAAGCGTTTCGGCACCTTGCTGCTCTGCCAGCAAACGCACCTCCATAGCACGATTTATAAAGTATTGTGACTGGGCAATTTCCAACTGCGAGCGTGCCTGTGTATCGCTCAAGATAACCAGTGGCTGCCCCGCTTCTACCTTATCGCCATCTTGCACCAACAGCTCTCGAACAATCCCCCCTTCAAGGTGCTGAACAGTACGCTTAAAAGACTCCATAGAAACATTGCCAGGGGCTACAACAGCCACCGCCAAAGAGGCAGTCGCAGACCATAATACGAATCCGCCAAGCGCTATACCTAAAATAGCGTAGCCAAGCCTACGATAACCTTTATCACTGGTTGGCAACTTCTCTTGCGCCTCGCCTTCGATGGTAGCAGGGCCTTGTGGCGTTACATCTATTTCGCTTTTAACTGGGAGCTGATCTTTGCGGTTGCTCATATTACGACTCCTCGCTGCCACCGGTACCACGCCCACCTGCTATGGCAGAGAGACGAGCAGCGCTTTGCTGGTTCACCTGGGGGCGCGATTTTTTAGCAAACTGAGCAAGCACTTGGTCGCGGGGCCCAAACATGCTTACTTGGCCTTCTTTCATCACCAGTAGCTTATCCATGTTTTTCAACACACTAGTTCGGTGGCTTATCACAAATAGCGTTGTGCCTTCAGCTTTTAGCTGAGCGATGGCTTGGCTCAGTGCTCGCTCTCCAGCATCATCCAGGTTGGCATTAGGTTCGTCTAAAACGACCAAAACAGGGTTGCCGTATAAGGCACGAGCCAGGCCTAAGCGTTGACGCTGACCACCAGAGAGGGCGCCACTGTTAGAACCAATAATGGTGTCATAACCATTAGAAAGCTCTAGCACCATTTCATGAACACCCGCTTTTTTAGCCGCTGAAACGACTTTTTCCGAGTCGATATTGCCGAACCGAGCGATGTTCTCGCTGATGGTGCCATCGAATAGTTCGATATCCTGGGGTAAATATCCGATATAGGGGCCTAGCTCGTCTCGGTTATATTGATTAATTGCCCCGCCATCGAGCCTTACATCACCTACCTGTGTTGGCCATATACCCAACAGAACGCGGGCAAGCGTTGACTTACCTGCCGCACTAGGACCGATAATCCCAACGTGCTCACCCTTCGCAACACTAAAGTTTATCCCGCGGATGGTGGCCATGCGGGTACCCGGCGGTGCGGCAGCCACGTTCTCAATATCCACTACGCCCTGGGGTGAAGGTAGCGACATGTGGCGCTCCTCATCAGGGATTTGTGTCAGTAACTCGTTTAACCGGCTGTAAGCACCACGAGCTGACACAAATCCCTTCCAGCCCCCTATCATTTGGTCAATCGGTGCCAATGCACGCCCCATTAAGATAGAGCCCGCAATCATCATTCCTGGTGTCATTTCACCTTGGAGTACTAAAAACGCCCCCAACCCCAGAATCATGGACTGAAACAAAAGCCGCATAACTTTTGAGGTATTCGTCAAAGCGCCAGCACGGTCACTGGCTTGCGATTGTTTAGCTAAAAATTCGTGATGACGTTTCGACCAGCGCCCCATGATACCAGGCAGCATACCCATAGCATGCAATACTTCGGAGTTTCTTAAGTTAGAGTTAGCTAGATTTTGCGCTTGAATCTGCTCGCTATTGGCTTCAGCAAGCAGGTTTTTAGTAGACTTTTCATTGGCAACGGCAAGCGCGAACAAAATAATCCCTGCACAGGTGGCAAATACGCCTAGCCATGGGTGAAAAATAAACAAAATACCCAGATATATGGGCACCCAAGGAGCGTCAAAAAAGGCAAACAAGCCATTGCCAGTAAGAAACTGTCGCAGGCTGGTCAAGTCATTTAGCGGCTGAGCGCTTTGAGACCCTGGTGCAACTAAACTACGGCGAAACATGGCACCATAGAGGCGCTGATTAATCGTGGTATCTAATCGGTTTCCTATCCTTACCAACATTCTTGACCGAACTAGCTCAAGCCCCCCCATCACCATAAAAAGAAAAACGACGACGAGCGTCAACATAATGAGCGTATCGAGACTTTGCGTGGTAAGCACGCGGTCATACACTTGGAGCATGTACATGGGGGGAACTAGCATGAGCAAATTGACGAACATGCTAAAAAAGCCCACCGATACAAACGAACCCTTACAGGCGCTTAATGCACGCTGTAGATCCGTTGCTTCCTGTTGCTTTGCCATGGAGGGGTCACCGTTGAATCAAAGAAGTCACACGAAGATTATCGCGGCAGCATAACAGAAACGCCCCTGCCTAGGGTAGGGGCGTTATGAGAGTTAAAACTGCCTGACGGGGGTCGAGTTTATCTATCTATCAACCTAAGTCCTGCAAATAAATCACTACCCAAACAGCATCATGCTCTCATCTGACTCTGTAAAACCAACCATTACGGTGCCTCGATCGACACCATTATCCAACTGATTCAGCCAGTACTCTTTCCCTGCTGAATCAGCCTCTCTTTCGAGTACATTCGAATACATCAGTTCAACAAAGATCTCATCTTCTAGATTCCCGTGTTGACCACTGAACTCAGCAGAGGCGATAAAGCTATTAGCAATATCACCTAATCCCGTAGCCCCTTTCACATCCACCCAGTAGCCCAGCCCTTTCCCGTCTGCATCGCGGTCAAAGGCTGCGTCATAAAGGCGCAATAGCGGACCCACGGGTGCCTCGAAAATAGCGTCAGAGCGCTCACCAAGGTTTTGGATTCGCAGGTCTTCGCTAACGGGGGTTTCTTCTTCACTAAACGGTGTTTCGCTGAACATGCTGGCCATGTATTCAGCAAAGGCATCCTGCTCAGTGCCTTTGTCAGCGAAATCAAACAGGCCGTCATTCTCGAAGGCGCTCATAAGATCTACCCGGTCTTGGTAGCTGTCTTCACCCAGCGGATAGCCGTCGCCGCCGTCGGCCAAAAAGCCTAGTGTAACGACTTTGACAGTCTCTTCAGCACTACCTACCAGGCGGCCATTGGCGGCGAGTACATCGTTGGCACTGCCATCTTCGTTGACAATGACCGCATTTTGAATGCGCTCGCCAGCAGGTTGGCTGGCATCATAGCTGTACTGAATACCCCCCACCTGGGCGAACTGACCTGCGGTGACACCTGGTGCCGAAGCAGCGACCGCGTGTTCCAGAATTTCCAGCAGTTTGCTGCGCGTGACGCTCAGGATGGTCAAATCGTTATTGAAACGCAGCGAAGAGGCTGCATCTAATTGGGATACGCCCCCTTCTGGCTTGCCGATAGCGGGATTGGCACCTGGTGGTTGGTAGCTTGGCTCGCTATCGCTCCCTTCTACTACGACATTACCAATCGGTTCACGGATACCACCGCCATTTTTGAACGACACCACGACGTCTTCGTCCACTTGTTTGGCATACCAGAGGTTGGCATCGGCTGTCAGATTACCCAGATTGGTTTCTTCGGTGCGCACCGCTTCCCGCTCACCGACCAGATAAACGTCGGTTAAGCCAAGAATGTTACCATCTTGTTCAGCGACAAATTCACCCACTGAGCCGACTAAATCATTAGCAATATTGCCCTTGGTGCCTTCGGCAAAGGCACTTGCCAAGTCACCCCATAACGCTTCCACTTGCTCGTCAGTAGTGGCGTAAACACCGGACGTGCTCTCGTCAATGGAATCGACAATAATTCGCCCCTGTTCGTCAAACTCCACCACCAGTTCGGCAACGTAGCGCCAGCCCCCATCAGTATTAACGACGACTACATCGTTACCTGAAGCGTCCTGGGTAACGATGGGGTAAGTGTCATAGGGCTCGCCGGCCCCCGGAAATAAGCCACGGTCTTGATCTTCTTGATCTGCCAACAGGCTATTTGAACCACCCGCTATCACAATATCTACACCGTCCAGCAGTGTCGCTAACTCCTCTTCAAACTGAATTTGCTGAAGGTGCGAGCTGAGGATGATTTTATTGATGCCTTGCGCCTCAAGGTCATCAATGACAGGCTGAATAATGTCTGCCAGGGCTTGCATGTCATTGCTGCCACCAGTCAGCACGTCTACATCGCCAGGTGAAGAGATGCTCTCCAGAATTTGGGTAGTTACGCCAATAATGCCGATTTTCTCCCCACCACGCTCGGCAATCACCGCCGGAGCGAGCTTAGGTTTGTTAGCGCCCGCCAGCAGTTCCTCCAAGGTGGCTTGAAAAGCATCTTGATTTAACAACTCATTAGTCGACAGCTCACTTAATGCGGCATCGCCGGAGAAATCCAGATTGGCTGAGAGGTAAGGGAATTGTGAGCCTAACCATTCAATGTCGGCCGCGGAGTCACCGTTCACAACCGAAGCAATCATTGCTTCGATAAGCCCGGTGCCCAAATCAAATTCGTGATTGCCCAATGTCACGGCCGCCGCGTCTACCAGATCCATCAATAGAGTCTCAACGCGCCCAGAGGCTGCCGTGATACCGCTCATAGAACCGGCTTCCAGCCCATAAATCTCTTCAACCGCTGCTTGGAAAGCCGCTTGCAGACTTGAATCAGCGGCGGCATTCAAGTATGGCCCAGGCAAAACTAAATCTCCCGAGCTGACAAACAGCGAGTTGGCGTATTGGTCTTCTAAGTGATCCACAATAGAGATGAAATTGGGTGCATTAAGCAGGTCTCCCCCTCCCCCTTCCATATCGGCTGCGTGTAGGAGTTGAAGTTGGAAGTTACTCATGGCGATTCCCTTTTTTAATCAGTGGAAAAAATAGGCAAACGTGAGATTACGCAGCCAACCATTGCAAATACATGACGCTTTAAAGAAAAAGCATTTTCACGTTGTTAGCAATTTCTTTGTCATCCAAGCATCATAAAAATAAAACATTTAAGTCATTTGATTGCTATGACTTAGTAATACATTCAACTTTTCTATTGATCCTGTGAGGGCTGGTTAAATGACCAATTTTGAGCTTGTTGCTACGTTATATCGCGATATTCTGTTGCGGGAGCCGGATCAGGCTGGCGCTAATTATTGGACTGCCGCACTGGATAACGGAACGGCCGATGTATCGACCATTCTTGACTCAATAGTAACCAGCAATGAATTTCAGCTACAAATCCAACCTATTATTACACTCTATAGTGTTCACCTATTACGTACGGCAGACCCTGCAGGCCTCGCGTACTGGGTCAATGAGTACCGCAACGGCTTAGCTTTAGAAGAGATTTCTAATAGTTTTCAAGCGTCTAATGAGTTCGAAACCATCGTTTCCGACTTAAACGATACTACTTGGCTAAATCAGCTCTACAACAGCGCTCTGAACCGTGAGCCTGACCCAGAAGGCTTAATGTACTGGTCAGCGCTGCTGGCAGATGGGCTGTCTCGTGAGGAACTTGCCGCAGCATTTTTTAACGGCAGCGAAAGCATTGAACAGCAACCAGCACGTGTATTAGCTCCTTTGATCGGCGATGGCTCCAGCGTGGATGATGTTGAATCGCTACTGAGTCGTTATATTGAGCAGCTTGAGAGTGAGCTAGAGGAGCCAGGTGAACCTGAAGAACCTGAAGAACCTGAAGAACCTGAAGAACCTGAAGAACCAACAGAGCCTGAAGAGCCAACAGAGCCAAGCAACCCAAACTTCAATCTGGGAGAGCGCTACCACACGGGCACTTCTGACGCTTCAGCAGCAATTGCAGTAGGTGAGGGTTTAATGCTGGTGGCGGATGATGAAGACCAAGTGCTACGCCTCTATGAGCGCGACAGTGACGGCGCTCCTCTAGCGGAAATCAACCTGAATGATGCCCTGGGTTTGAATGACACCCAAGAAGTGGATTTGGAAGCAGTGGCGACTTACCAAGGTACCCACTACTGGTTAGGCTCCCATGAGAGCAGCCAGCGTTCGATGATTTTCGCCACTGAAGTGACCGGTGATAGCGCTGAGAGTTTGAGCATCGAGGTGACGGGCCGGTTTACCGATTTAGCCAGCCAACTTAACGACTGGGATGCCCAAAATGGCCATGGGCTTGGTGAAAATGCGCTGAGCCTCTCGTTAGGGATCAATGTTGAAGGTGCAGCCTTTATCGGTGACTCCCTTTATCTCGGCCTACGCTCGCCGCTGGATAATGGTTTTGCACAATTAATACCGGTAGAAAACGCGATTGATCTGGTCGCTGGTGAGGCTAGCGAAGCAACTTTTGGTGCCCCCCTGCGTTTAGACCTGGATGGTCGTGCGGTGCGCTCTATTGAGCCTGCTGGCGATGAGGGTTATCTGATATTGGCAGGCCCGGTTAACGATGATGATGACGTAGGTTTTGGTCTTTACCTGTGGGATGGCGACTATGCCGTTCGTGAAATAGACGGCCCCGATCTCAATACCCTACCGGACGCACTAACAGCGAAGCCGGAATCACTTTTCGATGTTTCCATCACAGAGTCGGGCGCTACCGCGAGCGTTCTGTTTGATAGCGGTACGGTGGATTGGTTAGAGGACGGCCAAGAGTCTAAAGATCTGCCCGCCGAACAGCAGCGCTTTATCAGCACTGATATTGAATTTACCTTACCTGACTTCTCACCACAGGCCGGTGATATTGCGATTACCTCGGTCGGAGGTAGCGAAAAAACCTTCCAGTTTGTGGCGCTAAAGGGCATCAGCGAAGGCGCGGAAATCACCTTTACCGATTCCGGTTGGGCAGGCGATGGTTTCCGTTCCAGTGAAGGCGCCGTTAAGTGGACAGCGCCTGAAGGCGGCGTATCTGCAGGCACAGTTGTTACTTACACTGCAGATTCTTCGCAATTCACCACTGCTAACAGCAGCGAAGTGGGTAATAACGGCTTCAACCTTTCGGTCAGTGGTGACCAAGTACTGGCTTTCGTCGGTGAGGCTAGCGACCCAACGTTTATCTACGCGGCTCAAACCAACAGCAATGAGTGGCAGGACACCGCAGACTCCTCCAACAACTCCGCCCTTCCTCCTGGCCTCGAAGAGGGTGTAACAGCGGTTGCTGTTGGCAGTGCCCGCAATGCCGCCTTTAGCGGCGATGGCTTCGGCACAGCAGATGAGCTATTAAGCGCAATTGGCAACCCGGCAAATTGGTCTTTTGAGCAAGATATGCTGCCTACCAATGCCACCACTGACTTTCATGTAGGCACGATGGAAGCCATTTATGTACCTGGCGAGCGCGATATTGGTTTGGCCATTACTGAGATATGGTCAGGCCAGAGTGGAACCGACATCACCGAAGACTGGTTCGAAATTACCAACCGCTCTAACGAAACGTTGGACTTTTCCGCTCAGTCACTTTATTACGACGATGACAGCGCCGACCCCGTGGATGCCGTCGAAATTCAAGGATTAACATCACTTGCCCCAGGGGAATCGGCCATTGTCATGGTGGATGGCAACGCCGAATCTGTCGCAGAGTTCCGCGCAGCGTGGAGCAACTTACCAAATATCGATAGTCTAAAAATTGGCTATGCCGAGGACGCTTCAGGCCTGGGTGGTGGTGGCGATGCCGTAACCCTATGGCAAGGCGACCCGCGTGTTGACGGCAACCAAGTGGCGATGGAAGCTTATCCAGATACCGATGGATTTGACGCTGCTTCATGGGATGTAGATCTACAGGCATTTACGACCACTCAGAGTAACGGGGCAGTCAGCTCCGATGCCCTGGGTGGTAAAAATGACGATGTACCCGCCGTCGCGTCACCGGGCCTGGCTAATGAGCCTCAGGTCGATATTACGCTGATCTCTGCGGTGCAGGGCGAGGGCGATGTCAGCCCTCTGCTAGATGAAGAAGTGACGCTTGAAGCCATCGTCACCATGGTAACCCCTGGTTTGGACGGCTTTTTCCTGCAAGAGGAAGATAGCGATAACGACGATAATGCAGAAACATCAGAAGGTATATTCGTCTACGCGGGCAGCGGCAGTGGTGAGTGGTTGGATCAGCTCGCTGCCGGTGATCAGATTCGCATCAGTGGTAAGGTCTCAGAGTATTTCGAGAAGACCCAGCTAACCGCCGAACGCAATAGTCTGGAGGTTCTGGACAACAACCTGCCCTTGCCCGAAAGCCAGCGTATCATCATGCCGTTTACCGACAAACAAGGCCTGGAAGCCTTTGAAGGTATGCGGGTCGCCATAGAAGCGCTGGAGGGTGAGCCATTGGTCGTTACCGAGCTTTACGAGCTGGGCCGTTATGGCGAAGTCACGCTTTCATCAGGAGGCCGCTTAGAACAGTTCACGGAAGTCAATGCACCTGACGTAGAAGCTTATAGCGCCTGGCTTGAAGATGCCGAGGCACGTACCATCAAAATCGATGACGCGAACTCCTCACAAAACCCCGACCCGATTATCTATGGGCGCAATGGTGAAGAGCTTTCAGCCACTAACCCACTGCGTGGTGGCGATGAGCTGCAAGTACTCGAAGGGGTACTTGATTACAACTTCGAGGAGTGGAAAGTCCAAAACGTCGAAGGTCTGGACTTTACCGGCCCAGCGCGCCCGGAAACACCTGATACAGATGCCCTGGGTGACGCCGATATTACGGCCGCATCGTTCAATGTTCTGAACTACTTCACTACGCTGAATGAGAACGGCAAGAAAACAGAGACCTTAAATGGCACTCTGCATGATCCTCGCGGGGCCAATAATGCTGAAGAGTTTGCCCGTCAGGAAGCCAAAATCGTTGAGGCCATTAATACCAGCGGTGCTGATGTGGTGGGGCTCATGGAAATCGAGAACAACGGCTATGGTGACGATAGCGCCATTGCAACGTTGGTTGATGCGCTGAATGCAGATGTGCAGGATAAAAACATTCAGGGTGTCACTTGGGCTTTTACCGTCCCTGAAGATGGGGATGGCAACACCACTAGCCCTGGTGATGATGCCATTGCGGTTGGGGTCATCTACAACAGCCAGGCGGTGACACCTAACGGCGCTGCAGCCACTAAAACCGATGGGGCTTTCACTACTGCAAACCGTGCACCGGTGATGCAAACCTTTGTGGATGGCAATGGGGAGGAATTCTCTGTCGTCGTAAACCATTTTAAATCCAAAGGCAGTGTGGTTAACGGCGAAGATGCCATTGGCGATGGCCAGGCGAATAATAATCCTACCCGCGTTAAGGCCGCAGAGGAGCTGCTCGAATGGCTTGGCACCAAGCCCACCGGTAGCGATGACAGCGACGTGCTGATTCTGGGCGACTTGAATGCTTATGCCATGGAAGACCCCATCACGACACTGAAGAATGCTGGCTATGATCTGCTTGACGATGACTATAGCTACGTCTTTGATGGCTTCTGGGGCTCTTTGGATCATGCGTTAGCCAGTGAATCTCTGGCAGGCCAAGTCACAGGAACCACGACCTGGCACATCAATGCGGATGAGGCATCGGCGTTGGACTACAACACCGACTTCACTAATGATCGTCAGGATGACAATCTATACGCCGACGACGCGTTCCGTAGTTCAGACCATGACCCTATCTTAGTAGGTCTGAACTTAGGCCTCGCTGAAGCCTAATTAAACGTACTACCGTTTGAGATGGCCTCCGCTTGCGGGGGCCATTTTTTGTCTTAGTAGCCATTTTTCCTGATCGCTTCAGCGATCAAAGCGCCCGTAGCGCTTCCCACCTAGGGTGTTAAACTCACTGCAAGCACTTTCCCAGGAGAAATACATTGAGTTCAATACGTTCGACTACCGCGATTATTCATGACAGCGGCATTGCTTTTGGTACCAGCGGCGCACGAGGGCTGGTTGAACAGTTTACCGATGAAGTATGTGCAGCTTTCACCGTGGCCTTTATTACCGCCATGCGGGACTCTTTTCCAGTAGAACGTATTGCGCTAGGCATGGATCGCCGCCCCAGCAGCCCGGCGATGGCAGCCGCCTGTACCAGTGCGGCCCATACGCTGGGAGTGGAAGTGGATGATTACGGTATATTGCCAACGCCCGCTCTGGCATTAAAGGCAATGGAGGATGACGTACCCTGCATCATGATCACTGGCAGCCATATCCCGTTTGACCGGAACGGCATCAAGTTTTATCGCCCCGATGGCGAGATCACCAAAGCTGATGAAACCGCCATTCTTAATGCCGAGGCAGCAATGCCTCCACTACCTCCGCCGACGCGCAGCGAGGTCTCTGAAGCAGCTAATAAGGCATACTCCCAGCGCTTCACTGCATGGTTTCCAGGTGAGCCATTAAAAGGTTGGCGGGTAGGCTTGTACCAACACTCGGCCGCAGGGCGCGATTTGAATGCGCATATTTTGAGCGAGTTAGGTGCGGATGTAGTGGTACTAGGCCGCAGCGAAGCCTTTGTGCCTGTAGATACCGAGGCCGTTAGCGACGAGGATCAGGCTCAAGGGCGTGCCTGGGCAAACCAACACCAACTACAAGCCCTGCTTTCTACCGATGGCGATGGAGATCGCCCATTGCTTGGAGATGAAACGGGTACGTGGCAGCGTGGTGATATTGTCGGGTTACTCTGCGCCCGTGCATTGGGAATCGAAGCGCTGGCTGTGCCGGTAAGCTGCAATACAGCGATAGAAGCCTGCGGTGCCTTCCAGCTAGTTGAGCGCACGCGCATTGGTTCACCGTATGTATTGGACAGTATGGCTAAGCTCAGTAAGCGGTTTACGCGAGTGGCTGGGTTTGAAGCCAACGGTGGTTTTCTATTGGGAAGCAGACTGGAGAGCGATGGTCGTCAATTAGCCGCCCTACCCACCCGTGATGCGCTGCTCCCCGCCCTTACTTTGATGGTGATGGCCGCCCAACGAGGGATTAACCTCTCGCAGCTAATCTCTGACTTACCTGCCCGCTATACGGCAAGCGACCGACTCAAGGATTTCGCCACGGAGAAAAGCCATGCGTTACTGGCCGAATGGCAAACCTCACCTGAGCTGATGCAGCAAACATTAGGGTTACAAGCTGGCATTGCAGCAGTCAATAGCACTGATGGCTTGAGAGCCACGCTTGAAAATGGCGATATTGTGCACCTTCGCCCCTCTGGCAATGCACCGGAGCTGCGCTGCTATAGCGAATCTGCTTCGCAAGCAGACGCTTCGGCACTGGTAAAACAGAGCTTGGCCGCTCTCGAAAAGCTGAACCAGGAACCCAACCATTAACAAAAAACGGGTGCCCCTAATGGGCCGCCCGTTTTTTTGTGGCTTTCCTTAGCCAAGGAGAATGGCTATAGCTGCTTACTTATAAACCGGAAGCCGCGCACATACCTCGGCCACTTTATCCAGCACCTGGGCTTCGATGGCGCTGGTGTCTTCGCCCTTGGCCAGAACGTCCAGAATGTCACAGATCCAACCTGCCAACGAACTACACTCTTGTTCACTGAAACCGCGCGTGGTCACCGCCGGGGTGCCAATACGCAGGCCAGAGGTGACAAACGGGCTTTGCGGGTCGTTAGGAACAGCGTTCTTGTTCACGGTGATATGAGCACGACCCAAAGCAGCATCGGCATCTTTGCCGGTTACGCCCTGCTTAATCAGCGAAAGCAGGAAGAGGTGGTCTTCGGTACCACCAGAGACGATGTCGTAACCGCGATCGATAAACACCTTGGCCATTGCCTGAGCGTTCTTGACTACCTGCTGCTGGTAGGTTTTGAACTCGGGCTCCATAGCCTCTTTGAAGCAGATCGCTTTGGCGGCGATTACGTGCATCAAGGGACCACCCTGGCCGCCGGGGAAAACCGCTGACTGCAGCTTCTTCTCGATATCAGCGTCGTTTTCCGCTGAGAGAATCACCCCACTGCGGGGGCCGCGTAGGGTTTTGTGGGTGGTGGAGGTGACCACATGGGCATGGGGCAAGGGGCTAGGGTAAACGCCCGCCGCGACCAGACCTGAGACGTGGGCCATATCAACGAGTAAGTAAGCGCCTACTTCATCGGCGATTTCACGGAACTTGGCCCAATCAACAATTTGTGAATAGGCTGAGAAGCCGGCGATGATCATTTTGGGCTTGTGCTCGCGAGCAAGCTGGGCCACTTGAGCGTAATCAATTAACCCCTGCTCATCCAGACCGTACTGAATGGCGTTGTAGTGTTTACCGGAAAAATTAGGCTTGGCACCGTGGGTCAGGTGGCCGCCCGCATCCAGGCTCATACCTAAAATGGTATCGCCTGGCTTAACCAGCGCTTGGAACACCGCGCTGTTGGCTTGCGAGCCTGAGTGGGGCTGAACGTTCACGTAGGTGGCGCCGAACAGCTCTTTGGCGTAATCAATGGCCAGGTTTTCAGCGATATCGACGAACTCACAGCCGCCGTAGTAGCGCTTACCAGGGTAGCCCTCAGCGTATTTATTGGTCAGCTGGCTGCCCTGAGCTTCGAGTACGCGGGGGCTGGCGTAGTTTTCGGAAGCGATCAGTTCGATGTGGGCCTCTTGGCGCTCCACTTCTTTCTGCATGGCATCAAACAGCACATCATCAAATCCGGCAATTGTCATATCGCGGCTGAACATCGGCGGGAACCTCGTAACGAGAAAGGGTCATCATGGAAGAAGCGAGGGCGCTATCATAACGCAGCCTGACGCGACTTTCATCGCATCCTCGTCAGGTCTTGCATGAGCGTGATTCATGTAATGACAGAGGGAGAATCATCGCGAACGCAATGAAGCGATCTCAGGGGGCGTCAATTTGCATTTTTCTTCGCCATGAAAAATACTGTATATTTATACAATATTCTAAGCACCAGGATGCCAACGATGCCGGGCCAGTCAGCTTACTTTACATCAGCCTTGCCGTTAACCTCTCAGCCGCAGCCTTGTGGCCGCGCTGGCTTTAGTGGCTTTCCTTCGCCAGCCCAGGATTACGAGCCATGCACTCTGGATCTCAATACACGGCTGGTTAAAAACCCTACTGAGACGTTTTATGTCACCGCCACCGGCGACAGCATGGAGGGTTGGGGAATTTTTGAGGGTGATTTGCTGGTGGTTGATCGCAGTATTGAACCGCAACTGGGACATATTCTGGTCGCTATGCTAGAGGGCGAGGCGCTAATTAAACGCTATGCGCTTTATCGGGGAACGCCACACCTGTGCTCAACACATCCTAACTATCCGCCACTGCCACTTGAAGGCAGCGACTGCCAGCTATGGGGGGTGGTGCGCGCCGTCGTGCACGAGTACTTGCGATGATCGGTCTAATTGATGCCAACAACTTCTACGTAAGCTGCGAGCGGGTTTTTCAGCCCGCGCTGGAAGGCAGGCCTGTGGGGGTGATGTCAAACAACGACGGCTGCGTGATCGCCCGTTCAGCGGAGTTGAAAGCACTGGATATTCCCATGGGCACGCCAGCCTTTAAGCTTGAAAGGCTACGCCAGCGCGGAGAGATTCACCTGCTTTCATCCAATTACGAGCTCTACGGCGATATGTCGAGGCGGCTGACTCAACTACTACGTGATGCCTGCCCGGAGGTGGCGCCCTACTCAATAGATGAGATGTTTGTCTATTTAGAAGGCTTTACCAGCAAAGAGTGTGAAGCGCTGGGGCGACACCTGCGCCAGAGAATACGCCAGCACTTGGGCTTGCCGGTGTGTATTGGGCTGGCACCCACGCATACGCTTGCCAAACTGGCCAATCACTTTGCCAAGAAAGACCCTCTCTACCAAGGCGTTTGCTTACTTAATGGGCAGGATCACACCACGGAGGCGTTGCTCAAACGTACACCGGTAGGCAGCGTGTGGGGCGTCGGCCACAGGCTTGCCGAGCGCTTGGCCATTGGCGGCGTTAACACCGCCTGGGACTTGCGTGAAAGCAATGAAAAACAGCTCCGCAAACACTTCTCGGTGGTACTAGCGCGTACGGCGCTTGAGCTACGCGGCGTACCCTGTTTGACGATGAACGCGCTAGATAAACCCCGAGAGCGCATTATGACCTCCCGCTCTTTCGGACAACCGACCGGTGTGTTTGCAGAGGTGCATAACGCGCTGCGCCGTCACGCCCAGCGCAGCGCTGAAAAACTTCGCGAGCAGCGCAGTTTAGCCCGTGCGGTGATGATATTCCTCAACACTAACCGTCATCGTCGCGATCAGTTGCAATATTTCCCGCAGGAGCTGATCGCCCTGCCCTCACCCAGCGACGATACCCGGGTGATCCTTGATGCCGTACGCCAAGGCCTTGAGCAGATTCATCGCCCCCGCTACCAGTTCATGAAAGCTGGCGTGATGCTGCTGGATTTAGTGGATGCCGAACAGTACCAAATGTCGTTACTGCATCAACCTGCCCGCGATCACCACCCGTTGCTGATGGCAACCATTGATCAAATCAACCAGCGCATGGGGCAAGGCACTATCAGCTTTGGTATGACGGATGCCCCTGCTGCTTGGCAACTGCGCTGCGCCCACCGCTCAGACCGCTATACCACGCGCTGGGACGAGTTGATGAAAGTGGGCACTTACCCCGGCGCAGTCGCCGCCGCCGAGGCAAAGCAGAAAGAGAAAGAGAAGCAGAAAAAGCAGCAGGCGTTAACCAGCCCTAAGCGCAGTAAGCAGCCGCGGGCTTAAGGTTTCGCCAAGCGCGGCCATGGCAACCAGAATCCCCAGCAACCAGGGCCAGTGAGCCGCAAACGAGACCTGATAAACGCCCAGCGCGTCGACAAAAATCACCACAATGCCGAGCGGACTAACGTAACGCACCATGGACAGCCACAGCGCATAAGGTACAGGGGCAAGCCCGAGTTCCTGACGGAAAGCATCATTTTTTATTACAAACCCAGCCAGTACCACCATACCCAGGCCACCCAGCGGCATCATCCAGCGCGATGTCAGGTAATCCAGCCAGTCAAAGACATTCTTATCGGCCAGTGTCCAATCCTCGCCCAGGTTAAACGACAGCATCGCCAGCGTGCTGATCAGCCACAGCACAATACCGGTGCCCCAGGAGGCAGCCGAACGCGAGATGCCTTTGTTGTCGCACAGCCAGGAAACCGTGGCTTCGACCATTGAGATCGAAGAGGTCAGCGCTGCCATAGAGAGCATCAGGAAGAACAGAATGCCAAACAGCGTGCCCAACGGCATCGCCTGGAAGGCCAGCGGCAGGCTCATAAAGATCAGCCCAGGGCCTTCACCGGGGTTCATGCCATTGGCAAAAATAACCGGGAAGATTGCCAGACCCGCCATCAAGGCAACAACGGTATCCGCTACCGCCACACTGACCGTGGTGCGGCCAATCGAGGCGCTCTTGGGCAGGTAGCTGCCGTAGGTCAGAATCGCACCGGAGGCCAGCGAGAGGGTGAAAAATGCATGGCCAAGCGCTGCCAGCATGCCCTCGCTTGAGAGGCTGCCCGCCTTGAACGAGAACAGAAAGCTCACCGCCGCACCAAAGCCACCGGAGAACAGGCCAAAACCGATCAGCACTACCAGCATAATGACCAGACCCGGCATCATCCAACTGACGCTCTTCTCAATCCCTTGCTGAACCCCCTTGCCCACAATCAGCATAGTGGCCAGCGTAACGAGAGTGCTCCAGAAGCCGAGGTTCAGCGGATCAGCGTTGTTGGCGCCAAACACGGCGGCCATCTCATCGACGCTGCTGCCCGCCAAACCGCCGGTGAGCATTTTCCATAGATAAGAGAACGACCAGCCTGCCACAACCACGTAAAACGACAGGATCATAAAACCGCAGAGCATGGCCATCCAGCCAATCAACGACCAGGCAGGCGAGCGGCCGGACTCATTAACCATACGCCGTATGGCATCCACCGGGCTACCGCGCCCGCGCCGACCAAAGGCAATTTCGACCATCATCACTGGCACGCCCACGGCAAAGATGCACGCCAGATAGACCAGCACGAAGGCACCGCCGCCAAACTCCCCGGTCATGTAGGGGAATTTCCAAATATTGCCGAGTCCCACCGCGGAGCCGGTGGCCGCTAACATAAACCCCCAGCGGCCTAGCCATTGGGTGCGAGGTTGCCTAGAAGAGGTCATTGGCCCATTTATCCCGTCAGAAAAAGGCGACTATCCTAGAGGATTTCGTAGGCAATGCCCACTAAGCCCCAGCGTCTAAGCGTACACCGTGGCTTTGGCAGCGGGTCATAACCACCTAAGTCGAGGGTCTGGCTAAATATTCATTTCAAGGCTTAACAACAAAAACGACAGCGTCTTGCCATGCCCATCCAAATTAAGCGCGCCATTAACACCGCCTTCCAGCACATCATCAATCACGAAGTTCATGCCCGCCAAATTAGGCAAAGGGTAGCGCCGCACCCGGCTGGCACCGCGGTGAGCAAACAACGCCAGCACACGCTCCTCGGTTACCTGCTCCAACAGGGTGGTGTAGTGGTCTGGGTCATAGGCAAACAGTGCCACGTTAAGCCGCTCACCTTTGTCACCAGCACGGGCATGGGCGAGTTGATGAAGAGCGATTGAGGAAGGCAGGCTTACCGCTGCTTGCGTGTGTTTAGTTTGCAGCATAGCGTTCACTCCTGCGTTCGCCGAGCGGCGACGATTCAAACAGACTGGCATGGGGATGAATATCGCTACGCTTTACCAAATAGGAAGCGGTAAACACTCGCCTTTGAAATTGACGCCGCACGCCGCCGCCACCTGCTGGCCCAGCGCAGTAAAGCGCCAATAGCTCCTGGGTGGCACGGGCTACCCAGCGCCGCTCGCGGTGCTCGGCCGCCAACCGCAGCCGATAATCGCCGCTGGCGGAGGCTGAAGCGCTGCGCTGCAGCTCACCGCTATCGCTATCGAATACGCTGGCCAAGCCAATGATATCCAAGCGAGTGCGCAGCTCGGCAGGCGCTCGAAACACCAATCGTTCACGCAGTACCTGGGCGGCAAGCTGAGCTCTTGCCAAGGCGTTCGGGCCGGCATAGGAGATTTCCGCCTCGCCCTGCCAACCGCCTTCATAGCACACAGTGGTTTTGAGTCTCTCGGGCGCAGGCTTGCCACGAATTCCCGTCACCGCCACGCGATTGGGTGACAACTGACGCACCTCGGCGTGGGAAAGATCCACCGTGACATCCGGGGTTAGATAATTCGCCGGGTCATGCACTTCGTAAAGCAGTTGTTCTTTCACCGTTTGCTCGGTAACAGAGCCACCGGTATTGGCAGGCTTGGTAATAATAAGGCTGCCATCCTGCTCCACTTCAATAATCGGGTAGCCCACCGTGGCGAGCCCAGGCACGTCTTTAAAGCCCGGATCGGCAAAGTAGCCTCCGCTTACCTGGGCGCCACACTCTGCTAAATGCCCCGCCATCATGCCGCAAGCCAAGCGATCCCAATCGTCCCAACGCCAATCGAAGTGGTGCATCAGCGGCGCTAAAAACAGCGCCGGGTCGGCAACACGGCCTGTGACCACCACATCCGCCTGCATGGCCAACGCCTCAGCCAGCGCCTTGGCGCCCAGGTAGACATTGGCTGAAATCAGGGCGTCATCGACCGGCATATCCAGCCGCTCAGCCTCCCAGCGCTGTAAGTCCAAACTATGTAACTGCTGGCGAATATCATCACCGTGCACCTGTGCAATGCGTATATCCCCGCGCCCAAGCTGGTTAGCCAGATCGGCGATAACCTGACAAGCCCCGGTTGGGTTGGCCGCGCCAAAGTTACCTAGCACTTTAATATTGTGATCCAGACAATCCCGAAGCACTGGCGCCAACAGTTCATCCAGCAGTGGCTCGAACCCACTTTCGGGGTCGTCGCGCATGGCCCGATGAGCCGCCGCCAGCGTCCGCTCTCCCAGGGTTTCAAACACTAAGGCAGAGGGCTGCTGACGCTTGATTAATTCCGCCACTACCGCCACTGCCGCATCGGTGCGGTCACCTGAAAAGCCTGCGCCACTGCCTAATAAAAAGCTCATAGCTGTGTCTCCTTGGCCTGAAGAGTGTGGGGATCACTAGAGAGTGACGGAGGCACTTCATCCAACAGCGCACGACGACGAATAAACAGCCCAATAATTAATGCCAGTGCGGCTAGCGTGGAGAGCCAACCAGGCGTTAGGGCAAGAGCGACCACGACCACCAACGCCACAACGTCAATGACGCGTTTACCGGTCATCGCTACGCGACTCGTTAGCGCGGCAAAGGCCATTACGAACACCACGCCTTGGCAGCTAGCCAACGCAATATCGACAGCGGTACCAAACCCCGCCAAAGCTGGATAGATCAATAGCAAGAAAGGAATCACGTAGATCGCCGCCGCCAAGCGCACCGATTCAACCGCCGCAGGCAGCCAGTTGGTGTCGGCAATACCTGAAGCCACAAAAACCGCAATGCAAACGGGTGGTGTAATCACCGATAGCGTGGCGAAGTAAAAAACAAACAGGTGGGCAATCAGTGGCTCCACACCGATGGTGGTGAGCGCGGGCGCCAGTACCGACCCCACAAGCACATACGCTGCCGTGGTCGGGATCCCCATGCCCAAAATCAGACACACGCCGCCGACGATAAAAGCGACCAGGAACAGCGATTCGCCGCCTACCGTGACGATCAAGCTCGCTAGCGTCACACCGATGCCGGTCATACCGATCATCGCGACCAAAATCTGTGCGCCAGCCAGCAGCACGCCGATAATCACCATGCCCTTGCCTGCATCAACCAAGCCTGCCACCAACTTGCCGACAACCTCGCGCAGCGGCATCTTGGCAATCAGCGCAAAAGGCACAAACGTCAGTACGGTCATTAAGATGCCGTAGAACGCCGACATTTGAATCGAACGGCCGCTAAGCACGCCGTAAAACAGCCCGCCTAATGCAGCGAGAATGGGAATGATCCGCTCTGGCCGCATCACTTCAGACCAGCTTGGCAGCTCATCATCGGGCACTACCTGCAGTTGTCGCCGCTTGGCGACCAAGTGAATAGTGACAAACACCCCGAGATAGAAAAGAATCGCTGGTAACAGGGCCGCTAAGGCAATACGCAGATAACTTTCACCGAGGATTTCCGCCATGATAAATGCCGCAGCACCCAAAATTGGCGGTGCGATTTGACCACCGGTGGACGCCACGGCTTCAACCCCGGCTGCGAATGGGCGTGGATAATTCAAGCGTTTCATCATCGGAATGGTGAAGTTGCCCGTCGTAGCCACATTGGCCACCGCACTACCGCTCACCATGCCAAACAGTCCGGAGGCTACCGTGGCCACTTTGGCGGCACCGCCCGGTGAACGCCCGCTAATACGCAGCGCCAGATCCATAAAGGTATTGCCGCCCCCCGTGTGCAGCAGCAAACAGCCAAACAGCACGAAGGCAGCAATGGTCGTCGCGGCGACGCCCACCAGCATGCCCCAAACGCCTAAGTCACCGAGGTAGATGGTTTCAGTCATGTAGTAAAGATCGAAGCCCCGGTGACCAAGTGGCCCTGGGATTGCCGCCCCCAGCCACGCATAAGCCAACCCCACTAACACCAACAGTGGAAAGATCACGCCGATGGCACGCCGTGACAGCTCCAGAATGGCCACTAGGAGTACGCCGGTCAGCAGCATATCGCGAGGTGTTGCCCAAGGAAGCTCAACCAGAATTTGTTCGTGATTGAACGCTACATAGCTGCAGGCGACTACCACGCCAATCGCCAATGCGATATCAATAGCGATGCCAAGCGGTCGCCAGCGCTTGCCTTGCCCTAATGGGTAAACGGCAAGCCCTAGCAGGATGACCAGCGCGAGAAAGAGACTCCGCTGAATCAAGCTCTCGAACGGCCCAGTGGCGGAGGTATAAAGAATTAGCCCACCCAGCAGGAGCGCTAAACCTTTGGTGAGTATCTCACGCATGATCATCTTCTCCGATTGGCCTTACTGAACAGGCTGCAAGGCATCGGGGATGTCGTACCCCTGCTCTTCGAAATAACGCGCAGCACCGGCGTGAAGTGGCACAGTGCCAACCTCCAACGTCATCTTCGCCATATCCGCATCCTGCATGGCCGCAAACGCATTAACCTGAGGCTCCGGGTTTTCCATCACGGCTTTGACGATTTGATAGGCGGTCTCTTCATCCATATCCGGATGGGCGTGCACGGCAACCCCGAAGGCCCAAGTGGTGTAAGCGGGAATACCCTCTGCTGCCCCTTCAGGGACATCGACAATGGCTACGTCGGGCATTTCGCTGCGCAGTGTGTCGGCCTGCTCTTGATCAAGCGACAGCACACTTATCGGTGTGAAAGTGGCAATATCCATGGAGGAGCCATCCAGGCGTTCTCCGACACCCGACTTAACGGATCCCATCACCCGGCCATCTTTCATGGCGTCGACCATATCGGTCGTTGAGCCACGCACATAGTCAGGCTCAATACCTAGCGTGCGCATTACCGCTTCGGTGGTTTTCTCAGTAGCTGACCCCGTGATCCCAGGGTTGAAGCGAACACCGTTTAAGTCAGCGAAGGTTTCCACTTCAGCATCCTGGCGCATCACGGTATTTTGCGGTGCTACGGTGTAGACCCATAGCAGGCGGTTATCGACGGGGCGGCCTTCAAAATCCTCCTCGCCCGCGTAGGCGTGATAGCCGGTATTGGTAGTAACCAGCCCCATATCAATTTGATCACGCCCTAAACGGCGCAGGTTATCCACCGTGGCGCCGGTTTCGGCAACCGAAGAACTGATTCCTTCGACTTGGTTATTAATAATCTGATTAACCGCGACAAAGTAGCTGTAGTGACTGGAGGAGCTTGAGGTAGAGCCGATCAACAGGCGCTCATCAGCATGAAGGGTAGCAGCAGCCAGCACCGTGGCGCTGGCCACCATGGCAGTAAGTAGCGTTTTCATTGTGTCTCCGAAGCTCGCGAAGCGAGCTATTGTTATTGTAGAGCAGTTTTTTTGTAAACGGTGATCGCGACGCTGTTGGCATGCGATACAGCAAGCATGGTCTGCCAGTTATATTTTGTATATTGAATAGTTTTTAATTTATGTTTTACTTTCTAAATGAATCCAAGCATCCAGCAGTTGCGTGTTTTTGTAGCCGTCGCCCATTCCCGCAGCCTTGCAGAGGCCAGCGAGCGGATACACCTTTCCCAACCAGCGATCTCCATCGCGTTGCGCAAACTTGAGGAGAGTGTGGGCGGTGCGCTGTTTGCCCGCACTACTCGCCAGCTTGCCCTCACACCGGAAGGCGAAGCCTTTCTGCCGGTTGCCGTGCGGCTATTGAATGATTGGAATGAAGCTTTTGAGGATCTTAACGATCAGTTTTCAAAACAGCGTGGCAAGGTGACTATCGCCGCCCTGCCCACCCTCGCAGCGGGTCTGTTTCCTCGAGTTATTAAGCGTTTCCATGAGGCCTATCCGCGCATCAACCTCAGCCTGCACGACGTGTTGGCCGAACAGATCAATCAGATGGTGAGCGAAGGCCGCGCTGACCTGGGGCTTTCAGTGCCGCCAAGCGATGCAGATGACCTGACGTTTGAGCCCGTTCTTGAAGATAGCTATGTGGCCGTTTGCTCCAGCGGGCACCCGCTGCTGGCACAATCGACAGTGGCCTGGAGAGAGCTGGCGGAGTATCCATTTATTGGCATTAATCGCCTTTCCAGCTCACGCCAGGATATTGACCGTATTATGCAGAGCGTGGGAGAGCGGCTGGATATTTTATGCGATGCGCGCCAGATCGCCACGGTAGGCCGGATGGTAGCTGCTGGGTTAGGCATTAGCGTGCTGCCCTCTCTCAGTTTTCGTCAGATCGCCACCGATGGCATCGAACACCGCCCTCTGGTCGAGCCAACCATACGCCGTGAGCTGGGTATTATATTAAGTCGACGCCACCCTCCTTCCGCCGCAACGAGTGCTCTACGTCAACTGATACATGATCACCCCTGAGGGGTTTTCTCTACACAAGAGATAGGAATCTGGCAGACTAGAGGTGATTAACATCCACCTCAAATGAGTGAGCGACAACGATGAGCGATAGTGCAAAACCCTGGACACAGCCGATGCCCGACGCGCAGTTCAAACTAATGCGCGAAATCCTTGCGGCCCCCAGCCCAGTAGGTTTGGAAGCCGCGATGACATATGGCGTGCTGAAGCCACATTTCGAATCTTTCGCCCCTAAAGGCTGGCACCTTCACCAGTTTAAGGGCAACGCAGGCGTTGTGTTGGACACCCACCCTGACCGCGACGATATGTTCAAGGTCATGATCATCGGCCATGCGGACAAAATCCGTATGCAGGTGCGCTCGATTGGTGAGGACGGCAAGATCTGGATCAACACGGACTCCTTCCTGCCCACCGTGCTTATCGGCCATGAGGTGAAGCTGTTTAGCGAAGACCCCGACACTCCAGGTAGCTACCGCTGCATTGAAGGCGGCACGGTAGAAGCCCTGGGCGCAATACACTTCTCTGACCCTGCCCAGCGCGATGGTAGCAAAGGCCTGAAAAAAGAGCAGATCTACCTGGATCTACAGATCCATGGCGAAAACAAAAAGCAGCAAGTGCTGAACCTAGGTGTGCGCCCCGGCGACTCGATTATTTTTGACCGCCCTATTCGCCCCGGCTTTAGCCCCAATACTTTCTACGGTGCCTACCTGGATAACGGCCTGGGCTGTTTTGTGGCCGCTGAAGTGGCGCGTTTGATCGCGGAAGCAGGCGGCACCAAAAACGTGCGCGTACTGTTTGCAATTGCCAGCTACGAAGAAATTGGCCGTTTCGGCAGCCGCGTGATGGCCGGTGAAATGAAGCCGGATGCATTGATTGGCGTCGATGTAAATCACGACTATGTAGCCGCCCCAGGCATCGGCGACAAGCGCATGCAGCCGTTAGAGATGGGCAAAGGCTTCACCATGGCGGTGGGCTCGATTGCCAGCGAACAGCTCAACCGGATTATCGCCACTGCCGCTAAAGAACAAGGCATTCCGCTGCAGCGCGATATTGTGGGTGTAGATACGGGTACCGATGGTATGGCGGGCGTACTGGCCTCTATCGACAGTGCCGCCACCTCGATTGGGTTTCCCATCCGCAATATGCACACTATCTCAGAAACAGGTCATACCCAGGATGTACTGGCGGCTATTCACGCCCTCACCCACACCTTGCAAGCCCTTGACCGCCTGCCCGACCTGCAGCGTGAGTTCCTTGATAACCACCCACGCTTAGACCAAGCGAGCCCGCTTACTCACCAAGGCAGCGACAAGCCTGACAGCGAGGATGATGTTAACAACGACGAAAGTAGCGAGAGCCAAGCAAGTCACCAAAGCAATCACAGCAAGAAAAACAAGAAGAAAGGCAAAAAGTAAAACAAGCGTATAAAAAAAGAAGCCCCGACCTTTCCCTGGCCGGGGGCTTTATCAAACCTTCCTTGATCTGTCTTCACAAACATCCTGTTTGTGCTTCCATGAGCGTAAGCTTTCCTAGCTCGATCTTCCCTGTTTCCACTTCCTTATGGTGTTCACCCACAGTGAACCTTAAAGCAAGTTATTTATCTAACCTATGTTATCAAAACGGAAAAAATATCTTTTTTCACTTAGGTTAATTGCACTAATTTAAAGCACATTATTTTATATTTTCATATGGCGCTTATGCCCAGCAGCGCTATACTTTTATAAGTATCGGTAACGATACTGCTCTACACGGACGTTACCACGCCTGAACCATCAACAACCTACTGGTAGGAGGTCAGCGTGCGCGACATTATAATTATCAATAAAGTCAACGGACTGGATGTCATCTGTCGTCATTGCGGTAACTCAGAGTCACCCAAGAATCCGTTTTTTAACCGCTTCCGCTTGGAAGGCACCGGCAAGAACAGCGCCACCATACGCTGCCTAAACTGCCAAACAGCGGTTGAAACACCCATGAGTGAATTAAGCTCACTTTATTATCACTATGCTTGTTGAAGGAAGTATTTCCTTGCTGACGGTTCTATTATAGAAAGGAGTAGTTTTTGTAAACCAGACTTTCCATCATCGTCAGCATGAGCCACAAGCATAAAAATTAATAAAAGCTTTATAAGAGCTTAATTAAACTGTCATTGATGTCAAAAAAAACCCGGCCAATCCCTGGCCGGGTTTTCATCAGCTCATCCTTGATCTTACGCAACAAACATCCTGTTTGTTCATCCTTGTGCTATACAAGCAATCCTTGCTTGTTTTTCCCTATCGCGAGTTCCTTTCGCTGCGTTCACACAGTGCGCCTTATAACCAAGTGTTTATCTAACCTATGATATATAATAGGAAATAAATTGTTTTTTAAAGCTTCTTATACCTTAGATCAGACACTTGGCAAACTTAAATAAAACAAACATACAGTCACGAACGTTTACTAGCTACTGTTCTGAAACCTCATACACTCACATTTAGCATGAACCGCTGCCGCACTTAACATCAACATAGCCCCTGAGGCTTGGTCACGGTAGTGCTAAACAGTAGCCGGTGTGGCAAGCGGCTACCATGACCGACTTAGGCGTCTAACTGACTGAGTTGTTAGAACATACGCATTACTGGAGAAATCTTCCGCATCACTTTTGTACAATAATTTACAAACCAACTGTTGTACAAATTCCTTTTACGATATAGTATTTGTATTGTTCGCGGCAAGGACACCGCGAGACAATGGAATGTTCACTCAGGAAGAGTGAAAGCACACCAAGGAAGGTGCAGGCAACTCAAAAGCGCTCCCTCATGGGGGCGCTTTTGCTTTGCACTGAGGAACACCTCACCGTTGCCATCAAACGCGTTAGTCATAGCGGAGCGTTATTTCGAGAGCCACGCCATCAGCGTCTCAGCTGTCAGCGCTGAGGAAGGGGGGTTTTGTCCAGTGATCAGTTGGCCATCTTCACGTACATAAGGAGTGAAATCATCCGCTTTACTATAAATCCCGCCGCACTTTTGCAAGGCATCTTCAACGAGATGCGGCACGATATTAGTCAAGCCCACCGCCTCCTCTTCGCCGTTGGTAAAGCCTGTTACCTGGCGGCCTTTTACCAGCGGCTCGCCTGCGCTGTCTTTGGCATTAATCAGGACAATCGGCGCGTGACAAACCGCGGCAACCGGTTTGCCTTGGGCGATAAAGGTTTCAATCAAGCGAATCGAGTCCGCATCGTCAACGAGATCCCATAGCGGGCCATGCCACCGGGGTAGAATACCGCATCGAAATCCTCGGCCTTCATGTCGCTCAGACGATGGGTAGCGGCAAGCTCCGCGTTAGCTTTTTCATCTTGCTTAAAGCGCCGCGTTTCATCGGTTTGGCTATCGTCTGCGTCACTTTTGGGATCCAGCGGCGGCTGCCCACCCTTGGGCGATGCCAGCGTTACTTCAGCACCCGCGTCTTTAAAGACATAATAGGGGGCTGCCAGCTCTTCGAGCCAAAAGCCAGTTTTATTGCCGGTATCGCCCAACTGATCGTGAGACGTCAGCACCACTAAAATACGCTTGCTCATATCTCTCTCCTGACGGTGGAAAATAAGGCAATTAAAATGCGTTACGGTTAGTTAGTGGGGGTCTGGATGGCGGAATGCAAGGAGACACGGCAAGTGAGCATCGAAGCGCGGGATTTTTATCGCAGTGGCCCTGACCATCGTCAGGGGCAAGCCAGCAGTTTTACTCTGATCCGGCGTCAGTTTGATTTTCGCTCCATTGAGATTGGCCGCTGGGTCACCAACGCTGAGCGCGACCGGGCTGCTGAGCTGTTTCATGATGCACTGTGCGATCTCATGCTGATTCTACAGGGGCCAGAGGCATTGATTTCACTACGCGGCTCAATCGCACTGCAGTATGGCAGCGGTGGTCGACCTGGCGTTTCTGCCCACTACGACCCTAGCCAACGCAGCTTTTCACTGGCCAAAAATGCAGGCCCCGGCAGCATCGCCCATGAGTGGTTTCATGCTTTTGATCACTACATCGTCAGCAAGTGTTTTCGCGGCACACCAGTCAGCATGTTCGCCTCTACCGCCTGGCTCGCCGATGCAGTGCCCATCCCCCACCCGCTTAATCAATTATTGATGAAGTGCTTCAAGGCTATTCTGCTGCAGCCAGCAGGCGATCAGCCTAGCGAGCTGTTTAAGCGCTCCGCACAAATGGACAAAAAACTCGGTCAGCTCTACTACAGCAAACCCGAAGAGCTCTGCGCCCGCGCCTTTGAAGCCTTTGTTCAGGATGCGGCCATCACCAATCACTTCCTGGTCAAAGGCACCAAGGCCTCTCCTGAAGCGGAAAGAGGCCTTTATCCACGGGGCGCACAGCGAGAACAGATCAATGCCGCGTTCAGCGACTACTTTGGCAGGCTGGGGAAAGCGTTGCGGGAGGTAGAGTAAGCATGACGGCGTTCGGCAGGCTCTGCTGACAAACGCCGTGGGTGTTAAGCAGCTTCACCTAGGTGGAGCACTTCGTAATGCTTGCGTGTTTCGTAGTGTGCAGCATCGCCATCAGGTAGCACAATGCAAGCGCTAGAAAGCCCAGCAGATCACTGATCCATTCAGGGTAGATCATCAGTGCGGCAGGCACCAGTAGCGCACAACGCATGCGCACTCCCACCGAACCTATTCGATAAAGATATCCTTCCATCGCCGCTGCCACCAGCCAAATCGCAGTCATGGCTGTAAAAGCGGAGGCTATCACGCTCAACAGGGGGCCCTGCAAAATCAGCGATGGGTTGAGCACAAACAGGAACGGCAGCACGAACAGCACGGCTCCCAACCGCACGGCATGCAGGCTCGTTAGGGTACTGTTGGCGCCCGCCACACCGGCCGCAGTAATGGCGGCCAGCGCCACGGGTGGCGTGATATAGGAGAGCATTCCCCAGTAAAGAATGAACAGGTGGCTGGCGAGAGGATTGAGACCAGCCCCCACCAGCGCTGGCGCAAGCAGGATCGACAGGAAGATGTAGCATGCGCTGACCGTCATTCCCATCCCGAGGATAAAGCTGGTAATCGCGCCTGCCGCCAGCATCAGGGGAATGCTGTCACCTGCATACAACAGCAGTTCGCGAGAGAAAGCCCCTGCAACCCCCGTATAGGAAAGCCCACCGACCACCAAACCGATACCGGCCAAGACGGCGACCAGACTCCCCACCCCGTGTGCTAGCTGATAGAAAAAATCCAACAGTTGACTGATACGCAGCCGCTGCTGACGGCGTACCAGTGCAATCGCCAGCAATATCAAGGTGGCATAGTAAGGCGCCTGACTTTCCAGACGCATGACAAGCAGCATGTAGATCAGCACGCCCAGGCTGAGCAGGTACGGCCATCCAGAGAGCAGCGTGTCACGCACCCTGGGAATATCCTTGGCGGGCATGCCCGTGAGGCCTTTGCGGGCAGCATAGTTATCCACCTGAAGCAGCAGGGCCAGGTAGAAGAGCAGTGCGGGCAGCAACGCCGCCATCATGACCTCACCGTAACTGACGCCGAGGAAGGAAGCCATGATGAAGGCAACGGCCCCCATAACGGGCGGCATCAAGGTTCCGCCCGTGGAGGCGCACGCCTCTACGGCTGCGGCATACTCGCGTGAATAGCCACTGCGTTTCATGGCAGGAATGGTAATCGTCCCTGTGGTCAGGATATTGGATACCGCACTACCGGATAAGCTGCCCATGAAGGCACTGGAAACGACGGCCACCTTGGCGGCCGCCGCGGCTTCGGCCCATCAATGCAGTGGCGAAATTCATGAAGAACTCACCGCCACCGGTGATGGTCAGCGCTATCCCGAACACGACGAAGCCGATAATCAGGTTAGCGACGACCTGCATCGGCACGCCCACAATGCTTTCCGCCCCCATGACATGGGCTCGGATGGTTTCCCCCCATCCAAAACCATTACTCCACAGGAAACCAGGCATGTGGCCTGCATAGAGCGGATAGAGCCCAAATAGTAGTGCCACGGCAAAAATTGCCCAGCCACCACAGCGGCGAACGCCCTCCAGCACCAGTAGCAGCATCATTGTTGCCACCAGTGTGGCTTCGAGCGGGGCGAAATACTCCCATCCTTGCTGGGTCATGCGCAGGCCATTAAGGCCAAGGTAGATAGAGCCACCAAGAGCAGCCCCCGCCAGCACCCAGTCATACCAGGGGAGGCGTTCGGTATCAGCCTTGCGAGCCGGAAAGATCAGCAGTGCCACCGATAGGAACAGCCCTATCAGGTAGTAGATGAAGGCATTACCGATCGGATAGAACCCCAACAGCTTTAGGGCAAAGGTTTGGTTGATCGTCATCAACAGGCCGACGGCCCCCAGCCCCATCACTATCCACCTTGCCGAACCTTCCAATCGCTCTTGACTTGAATTGCTCATGATGTCGCTCCCAGTGACATATCCACCCCGTGGTCAAAGCGCGCCAATCACTTCTTGCCGACGAGCTTCCCAACGTTCGGCAAGCGCATCCCCTTCGAGGTCGGGCTCCTCGTCCAGCAGGCTATCCCAAGCTTGCTTCAGTGCTTCCAGGCGGGCAAGGCGGTTATCGTTCCATGTTTGCATCTCCTCGCTCCATAGCCCTTTCTCTTCCATGTAGCGGATAGCCCCAGGGTGGAAAGGTATATCGATAGGCGGCACGCCGGAGTCCTCGATTGCCCAGCGGTGAATGGCAGCGGTCGCGTCACGATAAAGGTCATAACTCTCATCCAGGCTCTTGATGAACTGGTAGACCTCTTCTTCGTCACGATTAGCCATGGCCACGATGATCGGGTAACGGTAGGCAAGCATGTTGGCGGGAGATTCTTCGCTTAGCCCGGCGCCAATGGTTTCACGAAATGACTGGAAGACGGGGGCCACCTGGTTCATGCGCACCCAGCCCTCATCGTCATCTGCAGGAATATCCACCCAGCGAATACCACGCGACGACTCTTCCAGCTCATAAAGCTGGCTGGCGGTGGTGGTCGTGCAGGTGGCATCGGCCCGATCCTCGACCAGCGAGCTCATGGCGGCGCCGTGAGTCGGGAACAACACCGCCTCCACATCGTCTCGACTCAGCCCTGCAAAGGCCAGGATCGCATCACATTTCACATTGACCGAAGGGTTGCCTGCCACGTAGGCAACCCGCTGCCCCCGCAAATCTTCGAGCGTGTGGATATTGGCGTCGGCAGCCGATGGCACACCGAAGGTAGAGGGTCTTCCAGCAACGGCTCTGAGATCTTGGGGCCCCCAGCGACGCTCGCTGAAGTCGTAAATTCCCTCCGTTGCAAAGAAGGACTCCGTGGCCAGGTAGGCATAGTCAGCTCGGCCGCTCACCAGGGGCTGCAGTCGCCCAATGGCCGATCCCGCAGGCTGGATACGGATGCGGGTGTTGTAGGCCTTGCCAAAGGCATCGGCGATGGCGGAGGCCTCCGAGTGCCCTTGCGAGCCTACATCATAGGCGGTCCATGTCATGGTGCTGGGAAGCTCTGCGGCCGAAGCCGTATTGGCTAGAACGGCAAAAACGGTGGAGATAAGGCCAGTGGCCAGGTGCGTGCGTTTCATGGTTTTGCTCTCATGTTGTGTTGTTATTGGCATCAACATCATTGGTGATTGTTATCAGCCCATTCGACTGGGCAGTCAGGCACACAATGGTGCACTGGGGGCTAGGCCACCGGCACATCCGGCAGCACGCCTTTCGCTCTCAGGTGCTCTATTTGCTGCACGGTCAATCCTGCTTCATGAAGGATTGCGTCGGTATGTTCGGCAAAGCGTGGCGGTGGCGTTTCATAGCGCGAGGGCGTACGGGCTAGCTTGATCGGTGAGCCAGTGCCCTTGTAATGGCCGATATTGACGATCATATCGCGGTGCTGGGTATGCGGGTGCGCCAGCGCTTGCGTGGTATCGAGTACCGGCCCGCAGGGAACGCCGATACGCATCAGCCGATCGGCAAGCTTATCCCCTTCCCATCTGGCCATGGCACTCTCCAGCACATCACGCAGCGCATCGCGGTTACCCAGGCGGGCACCATTGGTCGCAAAGCGCTCATCCTGGCCAACGTCGTGGCATTCGAGCAACTCGCACAAGCGCGCGAACTGCACATTATTGCCAACCGCCAGAAAAATCGGCTGTGTCGCCGTCCGGTAGACCTCATAAGGGGCAATATTGGGATGCTCATTTCCCGTGCGGCGCGGCGGCGGCCCACCGTAGAATACGTTGGGAAAGTGGGGGTGCATCAAGGAGAGCCCGGAGTCGAACAGTGCTGTCTCGACAAACTGCCCACGCCCGCTGCGCGTACGCTCATGGAGAGCCAAGGTGATACCGATGACGGCATTGAGGCCGGTCACGATATCGACAATGGGCAGCCCCACGCGCAGCGGCTCCCCCTGTTTCTCACCGTTGACACTCATCAGCCCCGCCATTGCCTGGATGACGGCGTCATAGCCAGGCAAACCGCCCATCGGACCATCAGCACCAAATCCACTGATTCGGCACTGGATCAGACGGGGAAAGCGCGCGCTGAGAATGTCATAGCTCAGCCCCCACTTTTCCAGGGTTCCCGGCTTGAAGTTTTCCACCAGCACATCGGCGCCCTCCAGCAACTGCAGTAACAGTGCCTTGCCGTCAGGGTGACGAAGATCCAGCGCCATCCCGCGCTTGCTGCGGTTCAAACCGTGGAAATAGGAAGCTGCATCGCCTTCGAAAGGAGGCCCCCAGCCGCGGGTTTCATCCCCCCCGGGAGGCTCGATCTTGATCACATCCGCACCGTAGTCACCCAGCACCTGGGTGCAGTACGGGCCTCCCAGCACACGGCTAAGATCAATCACCCTGATTCCGCTCAGTGCACCATTGGGCTTATCCATGCCCCACCTCCAGCCCGAGGGAACGCGCCAGTGCTTGGGTATTCACCACCGCCGCGACCTGTTCGTCAGTCATCGGCGTTTCGTTGAGCAGCGTCGCCAGCGCTTCCGGCGACGCTCGACTGACCGATAGCGGATCGGGGGGTAGTAACTTGTGGCGTACCACCAGCCAGGCCAGTGCCAGTCGCCGCCTGTCTCCCGTGATCCGGGACGCCTCCCAGGCCATAAGAATGGCGGAGGTAATGTGGTAGAGACCGCTGGCAATCCGTCGCGCGTCGTGCTCGCAGGCAGGATCCTCTGCCAGTGCATTCGCGCCCTCTACTGCCTTGTCGAGGAGCACCTGCAACAGGTGGCGCTCGTGCTCCTCGATGACGGACGCTTGCAACTGTTGATGCAAGTAGTCAGCCAGTACCGGCAAGGTCTGTTCACGCCGTATCGCACGGAAAACATCCAGGGCAACGATATTGCTGGTGCCTTCCCATATTGAGCCAAGGTGGGCATCACGCAGCACGCGGGCATCCGACCACTCCTCGATGTAGCCACATCCACCACGTACTTCCATGCCATCCCCAGCCACCTTGCGTGCATCCCGCGTGGTACGGAACTTGATCATGGGTGTCAGGATGCGCAATAGCTTGGCTGACTGGGCATCCCCCGCATCGGCCCGCCGCAGGCACTCGGCCGTGTGGAAAACCATCGTGCGCCCCTGCTCGGCAGTGAGCACCATCTTGCTGAGCTGACGCTGCATAAGCGGCAACTCGATGAGCTGGCTACCGAACGCCTGACGGTGGCGAGCAATGAAAAGCGCCTCGTTGAGCGAGCGCCGCATCAACCCCGCCGACCGCACCCCGTTCGAGAGACGGGACATGTTGATCATGTCCGTCATCTGCTTGAAGCCCTGCCCCGGTTCCCCCACTACATAGGCTTCGGCGCCTTCGAACAGGATCTCACCGCTCGCCATGGAGCGAGTACCCAGCTTGTCCTTCAGTCGTACGATGCGGTAATGGTTAAGATCACCATTTTCTAGATACCGGGGCAGCAGGAACAACGTGAGGCCGCGAGTTCCCCGCTCCCCTTGATCGGGGCGCGCCAACACCATCGCCAATTCGGCATCGGGGTTAGAGCAGAACCATTTGTCGCCATAAAGGCGCCACTTGCCCTCTTCCTGCCTCGCTTCCGTGGTAATCGCCCCTACATCAGAGCCTGCATCCTGCTCGGTCATGAACATGGCTCCCTGATAGGCCAGATCCATATCCTGTGAGGTCAACGCTTCCAGGTAGCGGTTCACCAAGGCGTCGTCGCCGAACTTGCGCAACGTGCGAGTCAGTGCATCGGTCATGCTAAGCGGACAGCAAAGGCCAAACTCAGCCTGCACGAACAGGTACGTCAGCGCATACTTCACTACCGGTGGCATAGGTTCCGGCCAGCCAAGCACGCCACCGCGATGCGACAGGGCCGCCAGTCCGAACTGTCCATAGGCAACCGCTTCCAGGCGTTGATAGGCTGGATGTTTGAGGATCTGCTGGCGCTCGGCACCATTTCTGCTGCGCAGGGCAAGTTCAGGAGGATGCTTGTCAGCCTCGATGGCCAGCGTTTCCAGTTCACCGCCAGCAAGGGCTCCCATCTCGTTGAAGTGGCGCTCCAGGTGCTGACGTAGCGCCGTCGGCAAATAGAGATCCAGAAGTTGGGAAAGGGTGGGATCGTTATGGTAACTGTTCTGCCCCCAGGAATCGGGGATATTGCGGTGTATCATTTCATTCACGACGGCGTACCTCTTGGACTTATTATATGTTTTATCGTCACATTAGGCGGGTATGGAGGCCGTCTCCAATACTGTTTTAGGATCCATTGATTCAGTTTTATGTATGATTGAAGAACAAGAAATGATAAGGAACGAAACCAATGGCGCTGACATTTCGACAGTTGCGTTACTTTCTGGTGCTCTCGGAAGAACTGCATTTCGGCAGAGCAGCGCAGCGCCTGCACATTTCTCAGCCACCGCTAAGTGCCAGCCTGCGTCAACTGGAAGAGGAGCTAAAGGTCACGCTGCTGCTGCGCAATAGCAAACGCGTTACCCTCACGCCCGCCGGAGAAGCCTTTCAGCGCCAGGCACGCCGGATTCTCGAGCAGCTAGAAGACTCGCAAACGCTGGTGCAGCGTATTGCCTCAAGCGCCACCGGCCTGGTGCGTGTCGGGTTTACGCCCGCCATGCTCTTTCGCGGCCTGCCGGAACTACTCAAACGCCTGCAATCCCGCTATCCCGGCATCGAAATACAATTGATCGAACGCAACTCGGCAGATCAAGTAGAAGCAGTGATGCAAGAGCAGCTCGATATCGGCTTCATCCACTCGATGCCGTTACCCGAGGGAATCGAGTCGGTCATCCTGTCGGACGAACCCTTCCTGTGCTGCTTGCCAGCGCATCACCACCTGGCAGGCCGACGCGAGTTGGCGGTCAAGGAACTGGCCAATGAGCCCATCATCCTTTTTGGTCGCGACCTTGCCCCTCACTATTACGACAGGATCATCGGCCTGTTTCACCACGCCGATGTTAAACCCCATATCTGCCACGAAGTCTCCCACTGGTTGACCATTCTTGCTCTGGTAGCCAATGCGATGGGAGTTGCCCTGGTTCCTCAATCACTTGCCAAAGCCGGGTTTTCCAATGTGAGTTTTCTCCCCCTGACCGATTCAACGACACGACACCAGTCGCACTGCATATGGCGCGGCGATGCGGAGAAACATGAAGAAATCCGTCAGTTGCTGCTTAACTGCCTAAAAGAACAACAGCAAGTCAGGTAAGCCGACGACAAGCCCAACAGCCACCTACCGGCCCTACTGCCGCTGGCACATGCTGGTCACTTCATTCCATCTTGAGGAAATCGCGGTGCAGTCGTTTTCGCCAACGTGCGAAATAGCGCTTTCGCGACTACGCTATAGCAACGCTCACTACTCAAAGGAAGAGAATATGTCTACTACCACTATCGTCGTTATCGTTGTTGTTATCGTTGCCGTTCTAGGCATTGGCTTCGGTGGGGTGCTGCCTTTTTAAGCAACTTTCTTTATTTTTTCCCCAAAGACAATTCTAGACAGCCAAAACGAAAAAAGCCGTCGAGCTAAGAGCTTGACGGCCTTCAAAATTTTGTGGCGGAGGGGGAGGGATTCGAACCCTCGAAGCCTTGCGGCTTACACACTTTCCAGGCGTGCTCCTTCGACCACTCGGACACCCCTCCGCGTTTTGGCGCTGTTGAAAGGCTGAACCTTTCGCGACAGAACGGCGCATATACTATTGGCTAAGCCTCGAAATAGCAAGCCTTTTCCGGCTGACGAACCTTTAGGTAGTGGCACACGGCGGTTAACGTTTTGATGCAACCCATGTTGTCGCGCCATTAACGTTCAGACAATACAGCGTAGCTGCCGCGGGCTTCCAGGCAGAGCGTCTCACCACAATAGAGCTGCTGGGTTAGCGCTATGCGCCCTCTTCCTCGCTCAGCGAGCTTGTTGGCAAGCTGAGGGGGGCCTTCTGGCACAGCTGGCGTACATACCAGGCGGTAGTCACTTGTTACCGGTGCAAGAAAGCGCTGGCTGGCCTCGGCAACGACGACATCCCGATTGATGCCTCGATCACGCAACCATAACGTTACCCAGCACCAGCCTTGCAGCGTGGTTTGTGCCGTTAATGCACCACCAAAGCCCGTGCCTTTATCGTTAAGGTTGGGCTCCAGCGCTAACTGCCAGACTAGTGAATCTCTCTGGCGCGTCATTTCGCTAATACCTAACGCGCTCACCATGGGTATGGCGTCACTCAGCCACTGCTGAAAAGCGGCCATGTCTTCCAACGAACCTTCTGGCAGCGGTAATCGTGGATGAGGGATGCCTGGCTGACGGGGGAGACTCATTGCTAGTCCCAACGCTCCACAAAGTCAGCAACGTTATGCTGGGGTACCGGTTTATGGCGACCACCCAAAGTGCCCAGGTAGATAAATGCGACGACTTCGTCGTCCTCATCCAGGCTCAGCCCTTTGCGAACCACGGGGTCGAAAGCATACTTCCCGCTGCGCCACATCGCGCCTAGCCCCAACGCATGGGCAGCCAGTAGAATACCGTGAGCGGCGCACCCGGCAGAAATCACCTGCTCCATTTTAGGTACTTTTTCGAGCTCAGGCGTGACCTTGGCGATCACGGCGATAATCATCGGCGCCCGTAGCGGTTTTTTGCGTGCAGAGTTGAGCGTTTCGTCGTCGGCACTGGGATCTTCCTGAAACTCCGCCTCAGCAAATAGCTCGCCTAGCCGCTCACGCCCCTCCCCGCTGAACTCGATAAAGCGCCAGGGGCGCAGCTCTTTATGGTCGGGCGCACGTAGTGCGGCCTGGTAGATAGCGCTGAGCTGTTCGGCGCTGGGCGCTGGTTCCGTCAACTTGCCCATTGAGCTACGTTCGTGAAGCAGCGTAAGTGCGTCCATTAATGACTCCAAATCCAATCGTAAAGGGCTACTGTAGCACCACCCTTTATAACACTGCCGTTTACTGCCTTGCCAGACGCAGCGGCGTGGGCGGGGTTAGCCCGGGCGTTGCCCGCCAGGGGCTGATATCCAAGCCACCACGGCGAACATAGCGCGCCAGCACTAGCAGTTGTGTGGGCTTTGCCTGGGCCATTAGGTCGGTAAAGATATGTTCAACGCAGTGCTCGTGAAAATCCTGGTGCTGACGAAACCCAATGAGGTAACGAAGCAGTCCTTCGCGATCGATTTTAGGCCCTTTATAACGCACCATCACGCTGCCCCAATCTGGCTGGCCGGTAACGGGGCAGTTAGATTTCAGCAAGTGCGAGTAGAGTGTCTCTTCGACGATCTCCTCCCCTACCGTTAGATGGGCGCTGCTAGGCGTGTAATCGCTTACGGCGATATCTAAATTATCCAGGCACTCCCCCGGCAGGGAGCGTGCTGAAAGCTCTGGAGCATCCACATCGAACAACTCAACGCTCACCTCGGCACCCGCTGCAGCGGCCAAGTCGTGAGCGAGGGTTTTCATCACATCCTCACGACTATAGAAACGGGTTTGATTGAAGCTGTTGAGGTAGAGTTTCCAGGATTTAGACTCAATCAGATGGGGTGAGGCGGCTGGCAAACGAAAGCGTGCTACCGCCACAATGGGCTTGCCACGGCTGTTCAGCCAGGAGACTTCGAAGGCGTGCCACTCATCTTCGCCTACAAACGGTAAGTCACCCTCTTCTATCCCCAGAGGCGCGCGGTTGGCCGCTCGGGGAATCGGATATAACAGCCCTGCGTCATACTGCTCAGGGTAGGCGGAATCGCGCCCTAACGGCGCGTGTTCTAAAGTATCCGGTCGATGCACCATGGCGTCAAAACTCCCTAATGATTCTCAATCTGGCGGTCATGAGTTTAGCTGCGGATTCCCTTACCGCGCTCCAGCATCACCAACGCTATACCAAACAGCACGATAATAAAGGCAAAAATGGCAGCGAGGGCCCAACCAACTGGAATATCCGAGACGCCCAGGAAGCCGTAACGGAAAACGTTAACCATGTACAAAATCGGATTAAGCATGGAAACGCCCTGCCAGAAATCAGGCAGCATTGAGATCGAGTAAAACACGCCGCCCAAATAGGTCAGCGGCGTCAGGATAAAGGTCGGCACGATAGAGATATCGTCGAACTTATTGGCCAGTAATGCATTAATAAAGCCGCCAATAGAGAACAACGCAGAAGTGAGCACGACAACCAATACCGTGAGCAGCGGATGCTCCATGGTTAAACGGGTAAAGAACAGCGAAACGATTGTAACGATTAACCCCACGCCCAAGCCTCGCGCCATTCCGCCTAAAATAAAGCCGGCCAGTATCACCCAGTTGGGCATGGGCGAAACCATCATCTCTTCAATCGAGCGCTGAAACTTATTGGAGAAAAAACTCGACGCCACGTTGGAGTAGCTGTTGGTAATCACCGACATCATGATCAGCCCTGGGACAATAAAGTCCATGTAGCTGAAGCCGTCCATGTCACCAATCCGCGAACCGATCAGGTTACCGAAGATAATAAAGTACATCGCCATGGTGATTGAGGGAGGGAGCAGCGTTTGTGGCCAAATGCGGGTGAAACGTTTGATCTCTTTTAGCACCAGCGTCCACAGGGCGATCAATGTTTGCGTAGCATTCATACGCGCGCCTCCCTATCTTTAACACCGGCGTCATCCACACGCTGATCAATCGCCCCAAGGCCGTTTCCTTCCACCATCGACACAAACATCTCCTCTAAGCGATTGGCCCGATTGCGCATGGATACCACCTGGATGCCGTTCTCACTCAAGGCATTGAAGACATCGTTCAAGCGCTGGCCGCGATGGACTAACAGTGAAAGCTGAGTAGGTTCTATCTGATGAAGCTCAAAGCCCTCTATTCGCGGAACTTCTACGACAGGCTCAGCCAAGTCGATCAGGAAAGTCTCGGTATCAAGCTCAGCTAGTAGCTCACGCACGCTGGTATTACGCACAATGTCGCCATTGTTGATAATCGCCACATTGCGGCACAGGCTCTCAGCCTCTTCCAGATAGTGAGTAGTCAGGATGATCGTGGTGCCTTCGTCTTGGTTAATCCGCCGCATGTACTCCCACATACTGCGCCGCAGTTCGATATCCACCCCGGCGGTTGGCTCATCCAGAATCAGCAGCTTGGGACGATGCATCAGCGCTCGAGCGATCATTAGGCGGCGCTTCATGCCACCTGACAGCATGCGCGCGCTGCCGTTGCGCTTTTCCCATAGGCCCAGATCGGTCAGTAGCTGTTTAGCGCGGGGCAAGGCCTCACGGCTGGTCATACCGTAGTAGCCCGCCTGGGCCAGTACGATATCGAGCACTTTCTCAAATTGATTGAAGTTGAACTCTTGGGGTACCACGCCCAGTTGGTACTTGGCTTTAGCGAAGTCTTTATCCACATCAATGCCGAATATGGAGACCTTGCCCGCCGTCTTTTGCACCAGCGAGCAAACCACCCCCAAGGTGGTGGATTTACCGGCGCCATTGGGGCCCAACAGGGCAAAAAAATCGCCCTGCTGGACGTCTAGATCAATACCTTTAAGCGCCTGAAAGCCGTTGCCATACACCTTAGTGAGGCCACGGATCGACAATGCCGGTTCGGCCATGAACATGTCCTGTCAGCAAAATAAGAAGAGAAGGTAAAACATTAGGGCGCAAACGACTTTTTTCAAGGCAAGCAGTCGCGCCGAGCGCTAGACACGCAACAAAAGACGCCCAGCAAGGAGCTGATGCATCATAGAAATAATAAAGAGTGAATATAGTAGCGCTTGGAGCGGGAAAGGAGATTTGATCGGACTGGCGCACCAGCTCCCGACCCTCGCCTTGGCAAGGCGACACTCTTAACCACACCATCAAAACTGGAGCGGGAAAGGAGATTCGAACTCCCGACCCTCGCCTTGGCAAGGCGATGCTCTACCACTGAGCTATTCCCGCTTATATACCTCTTGCTATACAACGTTCTGGCTATCGGAAGTGGCGTCCCATAGGGGGTTCGAACCCCTGTTACCGCCGTGAAAGGGCGGTGTCCTAGACCACTAGACGAATGGGACGTGTGGAGCGGGAAAGGAGATTCGAACTCCCGACCCTCGCCTTGGCAAGGCGATGCTCTACCACTGAGCTATTCCCGCATTCCGATAAACCTGACGACCACTTATCTTTAAAGGCTTAGCCTCAAAAATAAGTGGCGTCCCATAGGGGGTTCGAACCCCTGTTACCGCCGTGAAAGGGCGGTGTCCTAGACCACTAGACGAATGGGACGTTTCATTGCCTCGTCGAGGTGGCGCGTATGTTACTCAGACCTTATTGAGCTGTCAAGCACTCTGCCAACACTAAGCTAACTGCCCCTCTTTCAATCACCTACACACGAAGCTCTACCTAAAGCTCCCAAAACCGAAAGGGTCAAAAAAAGCAAAGCCTGCGATGCCAACGTGCACGCAGAGAGTGCTCTTCGCACTCATTAGGCGCCATATCGGTGCAAGCAGTTATTTTTCTTGTACTTACACTCGCAAGCCACAACCTACAAAACCCTTTAAAATCTTTTATTTATAAAAAAATCGATTTTTATGGCACACCCCTTGCTACTTTATTGTGTTCCCTTGCTGACCCATTTCCCCATTAATGAGGTGTGCTATGTCCTTATCCCGCCGTAAGTTTCTGACTACAGCCGCGGTCTCCTCTACTGCCGGCTTGGTATTAGGCGCCCCATCGATTGCCCGTGCGCAGTCCACCGAGAGCTTCAACTGGCGCATGACCAATGCCTACCCGCCCGGCTCGCCCTTTTACGTGGAAGGCCCTGGCAGCCCCACTGACGTAATCACCAAAATTAACGCCATGTCCGGCGGACGGCTCAACATCCAACACTTCTCTTCCGGCGAATTAATTCCTGCCTTTGAAGGCTTTGAAGCGGTTCAGAGCGGCACCATCGAAATGAATGCCGCCAATAGCTACTTCTGGTCAGGCACCACCTTTGCCGCCCAGTACTTCACTACTGTGCCCTTTGGCATGAGCTTTATGGGCCATATGGCGTGGCTTTACCACGGCGGCGGTCTGGAGCTTTGGCACGAAGTATATGAGCCCTACGGCATGGTGGCCTTCCCGCTGAATAACACCGGTGTACAAATGACCGGCTGGTTCCGCGAACCTATTGAGGATATTGGCCAGCTCAACGGGCTGCGCATGCGGGTTCCTGGTTTGGCCGGCCAGGTCTACTCATCACTAGGGGTAGATGCCCGGGTACTGCCCGGTGGCGAAATATTCCCGGCGCTGGAGCGTGGGGTGATCGATGCAGCCGAGTTTGTGGGCCCCTTCCAAGACCGCCGCATGGGGCTGCATAACGCGGCCAAGTTCTACCACACCACTGGCTGGCATGAGCCCTCCACCACGGGTGAGTTGCTGATCTCGAAAACCCACTGGGACAGCCTGCCAGAAGACCTGCAGATGATTGTCAAAACTGCCTGTATGGCCGCCTGCCTGGAGAGCGTGACCTGGTCGGAAGCAGTTAATGGTGAAGCCATGACAGACCTGGTAGAGAACGAAGGGGTAACTGCAAGCATGCTGCCCGAAGCGGTTGTCGATGCGCTGCGCGAAGCGACAATGGACACGCTCTCTAGCGAAGCCGACGCCGACCCGCTGGTGCGTAAAGTCCACGATAGCTATATGGCATTTAAGGCGAATCACGACCGCTGGGCAGGTGCCAGTGAGCGAGCCTGGCTAAACGACATTATTGGAGTCTGATATGCGCGCCGTGGCACTGTTTGTCCACGGAGTTGAGGCGGTGGTTCGGCTATTTGGCTGGATCGCCGCCTGGACTTGCGTGGTTTTAGTCGGATTAGTCACTGGTGACGTATTGATGCGCTATGTGTTTAGCGTTGGCGCGGTATGGCTGCAGGAACTGCAGTGGCACCTGATCTCACCGATCGCTCTTTTTGGCATGTCGTATCTACTGCTGATGGGGGAGCAAGTCCGCGTGGATGTTTTCTACGAACGCTTCCCCGCGGGTCTGCAGCGAATGATTGAGGCGATCGGCGGGCTATTACTGCTGATCATGGGACTATATATCGCCTGGCTGACGCTGCCCTGGATCGCCCAGTCTTACGCCCGCGGAGAGGCATCACCCAATCCCGGTGGCTTGCCCCTTCGTTGGCTACTCAAATCTCTGATTCCGTTTGGTTTTGTCCTTCTCGCCCTGCAAGGATTGGCACACGCGCTACGTCAGGCGTTTGCCCTGCCCACACGAGGTGAATAACGCATGTCTCCCAATGAATGGCTAGCGATCGGCATGATCGTGGCTTTTTTCGTGTTTCTGCTGATCGGCATCCCGGTGGGCATCAGCATCGCCGCTACCGCCTTTTTCTTTGGCTATATTGGCTTCGGCCCGATGCTATTTAACCTGCTGCCGTCGCGTATCTACGGGGTAGTGACTAACTACACCTTTATGGCCATACCGCTGTTTGTGTTTATGGGGGTTATGCTGGAGAAGTCGAAGTTGGCGGAGGAGTTGATTGACGTGATCGGCCATCTGTTCGGCGGCCTCTCTGGCGGCATGGGCGTGGCAATCATTTTAGTCGGTGTTTTATTAGGCGCTGCGACCGGCATTGTCGGCGCCACTATCGTTACCCTTGGTCTGCTCACGCTACCGACGCTGCTTCGCCGGGGATACCCCAAAACGCTAGCCACCGGCATGATTTGCGCGTCCGGCACCTTAGGGCAGATTATTCCGCCCAGTCTGGTGCTGATTCTGCTGGCTGAAATTTTAGGCGAGTCAGTCGGCACGATGTTCGCAGCGGCCATGGTGCCGGGGCTGACCCTGGCGGCGGTATATATTATTGCCATTCTGGTGATCGCTAAACTCTATCCCTGCCTAATGCCACCGATTCCCGCTGAAGAGCGTGCGAATATGAGTCGTCGCCAACTGATACACAAAGTGATTACCGTGGTGGGCCCTCCTGTGGGGTTGGTATTTGCCGTGCTGGGGTCGATTATTGGCGGCATTGCCGCGCCCACTGAAGCCGCCGCCATGGGCGCGCTAGGTGCACTGCTGTTTGTAGCTTGCTCGGGACGGTTAACCTTTGCGCTACTCAAAGAGGTCGCCAAGGCCACGCTGGTGATCTCGGCCATGGTGTTCTTTATTCTGATCAGCGCCCAGGTGTTTGGCCTGGCGTTTCGCGGCTTGGGGGGCGAGCATTTGGTTGCTCGTATGTTCGACTGGGTACCCGGCGGCGAGCTCGGCGCGATGCTGTTTATGCTACTGCTGATGTTTGTGCTGGGTTTCTTTCTGGAGTGGATTGAGATTAGCTATATTGCCTTACCACTGTTTCTGCCGTTCTTTGTCCAGATGGGCGTTGATATGGTGTGGCTGGGTATTTTGGTGGGGCTGGTGCTGCAAACCTCGTTTCTTACCCCTCCCTTTGGCTGGTCACTCTTCTTCCTCAAGGGTGTGGCACCCAAAGAAGTCACCACCCTCGATATTTACAAAGGCGCCCTGCCGTTTATCGGCTTACAGTTTGTCGCTGTGGCACTGGTCTTTATCTTCCCCAGTATTGCCACGTGGCTGCCGAACGCGATTGGCTGGTAACCCTCTACCTGATAATTTTTATTAATAACAAAGGATACTCGTCATGCTCCACACCCAACGCAGTTACGGCGGCAGTTGTGTCGCCCCTCACCACCTTGCCGCCAGCGCCGGGCGCGATGTGCTGAAACAGGGCGGCAATGCGGTGGAAGCCATGGTCGCTGCGGCGGCCGCCATTGCGGTAGTTTATCCGCATATGAATGCCCTGGGCGGCGATGGCTTCTGGTTGATTCATGAGCCAGGCAAAGCCCCCATTGCCATAGACGCCTGCGGCCCTGCAGCAGGCTTAGCGGATGCAAACTTCTACGCCGGTGAGCCATACATTCCCGAACGTGGCCCAAAAGCAGCCCTGACCATGGCAGGCACTATTGGTGGCTGGCATGAAGCGTTAAGCATCGCATCGGCCTGGGGCAAATCACTGCCCCTCACAACGCTGCTGGCCGATGCCATTCATCATGCCGAAGTGGGCGTCGCCGTTACGCAAAGCCAGGAAGCCCTCACTGCCAAACACCTTGAGCGTCTATCCCTGAGCCCCGGTTTTACGGAGGCCCTGCTACTTAACGGACAGGTGCCCCGTGAAGGCGAACGGCTACGCCAGCCGCGTCTGGCCGCGACCCTTAAGCGTCTAGCGGACGCGGGTTTGGATGACTTCTACCACGGAGAGCTGGCCACCAGCATGGCGCGGGACTTAGAGGCCGTTGGCAGCCCGCTGCGTCTGGCAGACTTCCACGCCTACCGCGCCCAGCGGGTAACACCATTGGAAGTCACGCTGCAGGACGCCACGCTGTATAACCTGCCCGCACCGACTCAAGGCATGGCGTCGCTGATGATTTTGGGCATCTACGAACGCCTAAAAGCCACTGAGCCAAACGGTTTTGAGCACCTGCATGGGCTGATTGAGGCCACCAAGCGCGCCTTTATTAAGCGGGACCAGAACGTCACTGATCCCGGTCGCTTGCCTACACCACTGCAGGCGTTACTCAGCGAAGAGAGCATTGACCGTGAAGCGGCTCACATCGACCCTCAGCGCGCTCTGCCCTGGCCCCACGAGCCTGCGCCAGGTGACACCATATGGATGGGCGCCGTGGATAACGAAGGGCGTGCGGTGAGCTTTATTCAGAGCATCTACTGGGAGTTTGGCAGCGGCGTAGTGCTGTCGGAAAGCGGTATACTGTGGCAAAACCGCGGCATCAGCTTTTCGCTTAATCCTGACGACCTGCGCGGCTTAGCCCCTGGTCGCAAACCCTTCCACACGCTGAACCCGGCGCTGGCCAAATTTAACGATGGCCGCACCCTGGTCTACGGCACCATGGGCGGTGAAGGCCAGCCGCAAACCCAGGCGGCGGTATTCTCACGCTACGCACTGCACGGCATGCCGCTGCAGCAGGCGATTACGGCGCCCCGCTGGCTGCTGGGGCGTACCTGGGGCGAAACCAGCACTAACCTAAAACTTGAGAACCGCTTTGATGACGCCCTGGTGACGGCCCTGGCCACAGCAGGTCACGATGTGGAAGTGCTGCCCGAGGCGTTCAGCGACACCATGGGCCATGCAGGCGGGATTGTGCACCACCCGGATGGGTTAATAGAGAGCGCCCACGACCCGCGCAGCAACGGCGGCGCGGCTAGCGTGTAACATCTCTCCTAGCCGTTTTCAGCCGGCTGAACTTGTTAAGGCGGCTGGCTGTCACTCCAGGGAGTGATAAGCTAGTCTGCTTATAAAGCCTCTGAAGAGTGGCAAACCAGAGGGAGAGGAGACCCCCATGGCGAAAATAGAAAAATCCCCTGACGAGTGGCAACAGCAGCTAACCCCCGAGCAGTACCGCGTAGCGCGTGAGAAAGGCACCGAGCGCCCGTTTACCGGCGATTATCAGGTTAGCGACGCCCAGGGCATTTACCACTGCGTATGCTGCCACGCGCCACTGTTTGAGAACGAGCATAAATTCGATGCTGGCTGTGGCTGGCCAAGCTTTGATCGGCCACTGGGTAGCCGCTGCGTTGAGGAGCATACGGATACCACTCACGGCATGCAGCGCACGGAGGTAGTTTGTTCCCACTGTGATGCTCACCTGGGCCACGTATTTCCCGATGGACCACCGGAGACTACCGGGTTACGCTACTGCATCAACTCGGTATCACTGGAATTTCACCCCGACGAGTAAGCAGCGCTAAATCCTCGCAAGGCAACCAGCAAGGCGGGTGCTACAATAGCAGCCCGCTTTTTTTGTACTTGTAGGAGAGACCGATGCTCGGCTGGTTCCCCGGACATATGAACAAGGCCCGCCGCCAGATTGCGGAGGTGCTGCCTGAAATTGACGTCGTCATCGAGGTACTCGACGCACGTTTGCCCTACTCCAGCGCCAATCCGATGCTGGCCGAGCTAACCCGCCACAAGCCGGTGTTGAAAATTCTCTCCCGTGCCGATCTTGCAGATCCGGAGCGCACGGCAGAATGGGTAGCCTTTTTTGATGCCCAAGAGAACATGCGGGCCCTGGCCGTCACTACCACCAACACCCGCGAGCTAAAGAAAATTCCCAAGCTGTGCCATGAGCTGGCGGGTGCCGTGCGCGCTGATCGGGATGTACGCGTGATGGTGATGGGAATACCGAATGTTGGAAAATCCACGCTGATTAACGGCTTGGCGGGGCGAAAAATCGCCAAAACCGGCAACGAGCCAGCAGTGACCAAGCGCCAGCAGAAGGTACGTATCGATGGGCGAGTGGCGCTCACCGATACCCCTGGGGTGCTGTGGCCCAAAATTGAAGATCAGGCCAGCGCCTACCGCCTTGCCGCCACCGGCGCCATTCGCGACACGGCCATTGAGTATACCGACGTCGCCATTGTCACCAGCGCGGAGCTGGCCAAGCGTTATCCCGAAGCACTCTCCAAGCGTTATAAGCTCAAAGAGCTGCCGCCCTACGCGGCACCCGATATTCCTCACGACATTGATGCCGATGGCCCGAAAAAGCCCGACTTCCTTGCCATTGCTGGCTTTGACGGCAATGCCATTTTAAAAGATATCGCTGCCCGCCGAGGCGGCCTGCGTCCCGGCGGCGCCGTTGATCTGCACCGCGGTGCAGAGGTACTGCTTCACGAACTGCGTGATGGCAAGCTGGGCAGGCTAACGCTTGAAACCCCGGCAGACATTCCTCCGCCGCCAGTGCAAAACGACGAAGACAATCAAGCACTTTCCGACGCATAATGACCCAATAGCTCTATAGCCGACGATGGCTTGTAGGCGCTGTTTTTAGACACTCATGCTTTTTGGACACTTTTGGGCCTCTAGCTACTTTTGGACAGACACCTCATGGATACCCCGCAGTCGCACGAATCACAACCGCTGAAGAAATCTCATAAGCTGCACAATGTCTGCTACGACATTCGCGGCCCGGTACTCGACCACGCCAAGCGCCTGGAAGAGGAAGGTCAGCGAATCCTCAAGCTAAACATTGGCAACCCTGCACCCTTTGGTTTTGAGGCGCCGGAAGAGATTCTCCAGGATGTGATGCGTAATCTGCCCACCGCCCAGGGCTACTGCGACTCCAAGGGCCTCTACTCTGCCCGTAAAGCGATCATGCAGGAGTGCCAACGCAAACAGATTCCCGGCGTAGGTATAGAAGATATCTTCATCGGCAACGGCGTCTCTGAACTGATTGTCATGGCCATGCAGGCGTTGCTCAACGACGGCGATGAAGTGCTGATTCCGGCGCCAGACTACCCACTCTGGACCGCCGCAGCCCACCTTTCCGGTGGTCACGCGGTGCACTACCTATGCGACGAACAGGCGGACTGGACGCCCGACATGGCGGATATTCGTGCCAAGATCACCAGCCACACTCGCGCCATTGTACTGATTAACCCCAATAACCCTACCGGCGCGGTGTATCCGCCTACCGTAGTGAAAGAGGTGTTGGCGATCGCCAAGCAGCACAACCTGGTGGTGTTCTCTGACGAAATCTACGACAAGATTTTGTATGACGGGGTTGAGCATACCGCCACGGGCGCCCTGGCGGACGATGACCAGCTGGTTATCACCATGAACGGCCTCTCCAAAAGCTATCGTTGTGCCGGGTTCCGCTCAGGCTGGATGATAATCTCCGGTACCTTGGCCAAGCTCAACGCTCAGGACTATATCCAGGGCCTGAATATGCTCGCCTCCATGCGCCTGTGTGCCAACGTACCCGCCCAGCACGCGATTCAAACCGCGCTGGGGGGCTATCAGTCGATCAATGATCTGATCCTGCCCGGCGGGCGGCTGTTGGCCCAGCGAGATATTACCGTGGAAAAGTTGAATGCGATCCCCGGTGTCTCCTGCGTAAAACCCAAAGGCGCGCTCTACGCGTTTCCGCGTCTCGACCCTAAAGTGTTCAATATTAAAGACGACCAGCAGATGGTGCTGGATCTACTCCTGCAGGAAAAAATACTGCTGGTGCAGGGTACGGCCTTTAACTGGCCAGAGCCAGATCATGTGCGCATCGTAACGCTGCCCTGGGCCGACCAATTAGGCGATGCACTTGATCGCTTTGCCAATTTCTTGTCGCGCTACCGGCAGTAGCGCTTATCATAGCTCTGGCAACTAAAACATCCCATTGCCACGGCTATGACTTGAAACTGCCATGAACAGTACGTATCTAAGCCTTTAATCTAGTAATGCTTCGATGAACCTTAGGGGAGAACCTGCACCATGATGCGAATTCTGCTGTTTTTAGGCACCAATATAGCGGTCTTGCTGGTGGCCAGCATTACCCTGCGCCTGCTAGGGGTTGAAGGCTACCTGCGCGGCCAGGGCATCAACTTCACCAGCCTACTGATCTTCTGCTTTATCTTCGGCATGGCGGGCTCCATCGTCTCGCTGTTTATCTCCAAATGGATGGCTAAGCGCAGTACCGGCACGGTGATTATTGAGACGCCCTCCAACTCCACCGAAAAGTGGCTGCTGGACACGGTCGCTGAGCTCTCTCGGGAGGCGGGTATCAAAACCCCGGAAGTGGGCATTTTTCCGGCTCAGCAGTCCAACGCCTTTGCCACCGGTTGGAACAAGGATGATGCCCTGGTAGCCGTTTCGGCAGGTCTACTTAACCGTATGCGCCCGGAGGAAGTCCGTGCGGTACTGGCTCACGAAATTGGTCACGTCGCTAACGGCGATATGGTTACCCTGGCACTTATTCAGGGCGTGGTGAACACCTTTGTGATGTTCTTTGCCCGGGTAGTGGCGCACCTAGTGGATAACTTCCTACGCAGCCGCAGTGAAGGCGGCGGTGGCCTGGGTTTTATGGGCTACTTCGCGGTGGTCATGGTCGCGGAGATTGTGTTTGGGCTTTTGGCCTCGGCAATCGTTGCCTGGTTTTCACGCTACCGCGAGTACCGCGCAGACGAAGCAGGTGCGCGCTTAGCGGGCACCAACGCCATGGTGAGTGCCCTGGCGCGCCTGAAAACCGAGACCGAAATGCCCGATCAAATGCCCGATACGCTGCGCGCCATGGCCATCACCAAAGGCCAAACGCGCTCGCTGGTGGAGAAAATGTTTGCCAGCCATCCGCCGCTGGATGAGCGTATTCGCGCACTAAAAGAAGCCGCTTATCGTCAGTAAGTTTTTCAGTAACTACATACATTTAAGGCCCGCATCTGCGGGCCTTATTCTTTATTGAGTTTGACATCCGAAGCGTTAGCTGCGTTTGTAGTCATGCTTTCGGTGCCCAACTTTTACGACAGTCACGATAAGAAGCTCATCTGCCACTTCATATATAATTCTATAGGCACCCTGGCGTATACGATAACGCTCTTGTCCTGAAAGCTTTTCACTACCGATAGGACGGGGGTTTTCTTGCAGCTCCTCTATGCGCTGAAGAATCCGGGACACATCTTTGTTTGGAATTGCCCGGAAATCTTTGGAGACAGATTTCTTGAAGACAAGCTTATATTTTGCCATGGGCCTTCAAATCGTCCAGCAGCGCCTCGTAGCTCATTGTTGGCTCGGATATCCGCTCCTCAAACGCGGCTAAATCTTCTTGATCCTCAGCCAGCGCAGCCCGAACAGCGTCATTGACGATATCAGATAGGGAACGGTGGGTATGCGCTGCCTTCAACCGCAGCGCAGCGTGTAGCTGAGGGTCAAAATAGACCGTAGAACGCTTCGATATCTCACTCATGGTGTTTTCCAAATTTCATGACATTTTAGCACTATAGCGTCAGAACACCAAAACGTCAAAACGACTCTAGCAACCATTTCTTCCTGCCTGCAAACACTTAATAACTAACCTTTATTTTCCACCACCACACCAAACCCAGCCCCACGCAGCATGCCCTCTAGCGCTACCGCTTCCCCTGATAGCCGCACGCTGAGGGTGGCAAATTCACGCCGTAGCGGATAGTTAGCACGGCAGTCATCAAAGCCTTTGCGCATGCCGTGATGCTGTGTTTGACGCTGTAGCGCATCGTGGTCGCGGCGCACGTCATACACCGCTCGCATACAGAGCCGCAGGGCGTCTTCTGGGGGGAGTGCGTGCTGCAAATGCAGCGACGCGAGGGCGGGTGGTGGGCAAATATCAGCAAACGTCAACTCGCTGGACTGGTTCCAGTGGCGGGCCAGCGCCTGCTGAATCATCCAGGTGCCGCGTAGCTTGCCGTCCAGGCTATGCCCAGCGATATGGGGCGTGGCCAAAGAGACCAGATCACGCAAGCCTGCGTCGATCCCGGGCTCCTCTTCCCACACATCCAGTATCACACTGATGTCACCCTTTCCTGCGAGGCGGCTGCGCAGGGCCAGGCCGTCCACACAGTCGCCCCGCCCGGCATTTAACAGCACGCTGCCGGGGGCCAGTTCCTCGATGCGCTGTGCATTCAGGAGCTGGTACGTCGCGTGGGGGCCTTCACGGGTTAGAGGTGTATGCAAGCAGAGCACGTCGCAGCGCTCGATCAGGGTGTCTAAGGAGTGAAAGCCCTCTTCAGGCGCCTCTTCTGCACGCTCTATAGCTTCCCGGGGCGGGTCACAGATCAGCGTTGCCACGCCCATGGCGGTTAATCGCGCCTGGAGTCGGCTGCCTACATTGCCCGCCCCCACAATCCCCACGCTACGCTCGCTAAGCGACCAGCCATCCCGCTCCGCCAGCGTGAGCAAGCTGCCCAGCACATAGTCCACCACCGCTTCGGCGTTGCAGCCTGGCGCACTGGCGAAGGCGATATCACGCTGAGTGAGCGCTGCCTGATCGATATGATCCGTGCCGATGGTGCAAGTACCAACAAAGCGCACGGAGCTATCGGCAAGCAGTTTATCGTTGACCTGGGTAATCGAACGCACGATAAGCGCATCAGCATGCTGCAGATGCGCGGCATTTATCTCCCGCCCCGGCACACGGGTGAGCGAACCGAAATGGCCGAAACAGCGTTCGGCAGCGGGGATATTGGCGTCGACGACAAGTTTCATAGGCGTTTTGGTATCCGGGCTTTACAATACGCCCGCGACGGCTTGATGGGCAGGCGTGTTTAAAGGCTATCTTTTAAAGGCTAAGTAAGGAGAGTGTTGTGATCGTACGCTGGGAAACCAACCATGACTATGTGTTGGTCCATATTCACCAGGACATGTTTGGTGACTGGATTTTCAGCCGCGCCTGGGGCCAAATCGGCACCCAGTTTGGGGGCCTGAAACATCAGCTAGCCGATACGCTGGATCAAGCCCATATGTGGCTGGAGGACGAGGCCACTATCCAGTCCTCACGGGTTTTCGCAAGGTGCTGGAAGTGGCCGACCATACGCCAGAAGGCCAGGAAGCCATGCGCCAGCTCTCACTACTGGATGTACTTTAGCCGCCCCACTCGCCCCGATTTTCAACCCAGAAAACGTCGCCCATCGCGCTTATGGGCGCCTTTAGGCGGTGTAGTATCAGGTAGCGCAGTCAACCCTGCCAGTGCCGCTTCATCCAGCCAGCCGCGCTCGCGCAACCAGGCGCTTAAACGCTCCAACTCAAAGCCACAATCCAGCTCATTGCCTTCACTATCCACGATCACCGGTATCCGCACACCGTAGCGTTCAACCAGCGCCTCGTCGTCACTAATCTCGATATGGTGCAGCCACACTTTTTGATTCGTCAGTGCGGTCACCAGCGCTTCTAATTGGCTGCACAGGTGGCAGCCCATCGTTGTATAAAGCGATAGCTGAATCATGCAAGAGCTCTCTTATGGCGCCTTATGACGAAGTAAAAACACATGGTGCAGGTTCGTGCGCCGCTGGAAATCGGGGTCGAAACTGCGCCCGGTGATATCCTCAACAACGTAGCGCTCGCTGAGTGTTTCATCCAGTTTAAAGCGCCGTTGGTTATTAGAAAACACTAACGTGCCTCCGGGCGCCAAACGCGCCATCGCCAGCTCCACAAGCCGCGGATGATCACGCTGTACGTCGAGGGTGTCGCGCATTTTCTTGGAGTTTGAGAACGTCGGTGGATCCATGAAGATCAAATCGAACTCGGCGTTAGCGGTCTCCAGCCAGCGGAAACAGTCGTCCCGCACCACACGATGCAGGCGGGTATCCAGCTTATTGAGCGCAAAGTTATCTTTCGCCCACTCCAGGTAGGTATTGGACATGTCTACGCTGACGCTGTCGCTAGCGCCGCCTAACGCCGCCTGCACCGTTGCCGTAGCGGTGTAGCAGAACAGGTTCAAAAAGCGCTTGCCGGGGGCCATTTCGCCCAGCATCCGCCGTACCGGGCGGTGGTCAAGAAACAGCCCAGTGTCCAGGTAATCACGCAGATTGACCCAAAGCCGTGCCTTACCCTCCTGCACCTCAAAACGCTCGCCACTAGCGGCACGCTTTTGATACTGGGCGCTACCGGTTTGGCGCTCGCGGCGTTTGATATAGATCTTGCTGGCGTCAACATTGAGCGCCTCGGGCATCACCTCCAGTGCATCGTATAAGCGCTTTTGCGCCTGAGCCGGATTGACCGAACTGGGTGCCACATACTCCTGCACATGCACGCGATCACCGTAGCGATCCACCGCCAGAGCATACTCAGGCATATCGGCGTCATAGACACGATAGCTGGTTTCACCGCTCTGCTTGAGCCACTTTTTCAGCCGCTTCTGATTTTTGATCAGCCGATTGGCAAACATTTGGGCATTGTCTTGGTTTTTATGAGCAGCCTGCTCTTCGCTAGCCGCCTCGCTGGGCGCGGCTTCTGCCCCGATCTCAGGTGGTGCAGGTGCTACGTCGCTAGCCGCAGGCGAATGCTCGGCACCGCCAACCTCCATAAGCAGGAGTTTGGCCTCCAAGGCACCGTTTTTGAGCGCGTACTGTTTATGCGCGCGCATAGCCAGTCGGTGGCCGAGGTCAGGGTTGCCGGTAAACACCGCCAGTGTCCAGCCAGGGAATAGCGCTTTGGCTTTCTCACCCAGCTGGGCGTAGAGACGCACCAGTTCAGGCAGCTCGCCCAGGCGCTCGCCGTAAGGAGGATTGGTGATCAGCAGGCCACGTTCGGCGGTGAGGCTTTCGGGGCGGGTAAGCTGGGCAAGGCTCTGCCCATGCAGAGTAATCAATGCCGGGATGCCCGCCCGCATGGCATTGGCTTTCGCCGCATTGAGCGCCGCCGGGCTCTGGTCGAAGCCTAATAGCTGGGCTTTGCAGCGCTTGCGGCCAATCGACGCACGCGCTTCGGCTTCGCGTTTCTGCTCCCGCCACGCTTCGTCATCATGCCCTGCCCAGCCGTGGAAGCCGAACCGATCGCGGTTCAGGTTTGGCGCTTGGTCAGCGGCCATCATGGCGGCTTCGATCAGTAGCGTGCCTGCACCACAAAGCGGATCAATCAACGGTTCACCGGCTTTGAGGCGCTCGGGCCAGCCTGCGCGCACCAGCAGTGCCGCCGCCAGATTCTCTTTAAGCGGCGCATGGCCTACATCCCGGCGGTAGCCGCGGCGGTGCAGACTCTCACCAGAGAGATCCAGCCCAATAGTTAAGTTCATACGGTGCAAGTGGGCGTAGATACGCAAATGCGGCGTTTTGGTATCAACGTTGGGGCGTTCTTGCCCGGCCATTTGGAGTGCATCGACCACACCGTCCTTAACGGTTTGTGCACCAAAGCGGGTGTGGCGAATCTGTTCGCTGCGGCCGTGAAAATCGACTGCCAGCGTATTGCCGGGCGCCAAGTGTTGAGTCCAGGCAATGCGAGCAACTGCATCGCGCACCTGATCGGCTGTGTCGATCATCGATTCGCGTACCAGGGTCAAAATGACCCGGTTAGCTAACCGAGACCACAGGCAAACACGATAAGCGATAGCTTGGCTGGCAGTGAAATAGACGCCCGCTACAGTGGTTTTACCTGGCGTGGCGCCCAATGCCACTAGCTCATCGTGGAGCAACCCTTCAATGCCTTTCGGGCAAGTGGCTAGCAGACTCATGGGGGCGTTTTGATTCGACTCGGTCATGATAATAACGGCGCGTAAAGGCGCGGAATTCCTATATATAGCAAATGAGTTTACGTTTTATGACAAATTGATAGTCGACAGATGACACCATCATGGTCTAACAATAAGAGAGTAGCTACTGAAAAACGCATGCGTTACCTGTCAGGGCCGATATAAGACTCGGCTTATGATACGAATGAGATCGTCGCTCGATTCGTTCAGCTCGTGAGCGCTAGACATTTGAGTTGATGCGGCGACTCGCTCTTGAAGCAAGCTCTCGGAATAATGGATGTTGTGGAATATGTTTTGTGAATAAATCCGGCATCATCCTATTTCTTATCAAAGGCTTTTGTGAAAAGAGGTTAGCCAATGAAACGGCAAAAACGTGATCGCTTCCAGCGGGCTTATGTCCACGGCTACAAAGCGGGTGTATCAGGTCGTTCTCGTGATGACTGTCCCAGTCAAGATATCAATTTACGCGAATACTGGATGAGCGGTTGGCGTGAAGGTCGCGGCGACCAGTGGGATGGTATGACCGGCATCTCCGGTATCCATAAAAACCCCATGGTCATGACGTAACGTTTTATTTTTCCTTACGTTTAAACGAAAGGTTTCAAGTGAGCCCACTTATACAAGTGGGCTTTTTAGCGACTGGCGCGCCAGTCGCTACATCTTTAACGCCCTGGCGCACTCCCTTACCAGCTTTGGACCTTGGTAGATCAAGCCTGAATAGAGCTGTACTAAATCTGCTCCAGCAGCGATTTTGGCCTGGGCGGCAGCGGCACTATTGATACCCCCTACGCCAATAATCGGAAGCCGGGGGAGCTGCTCACGCAGTTGGCGAATAACACGATTGGATGCCTCGAAGAGCGGTTTCCCAGAGAGCCCGCCGACCTCATCCGCTTGGGGATCGCCCTGCACGGCCTTACGGGATACCGTGGTATTGGTGGCAATCACGCCATCAAGGGCGTTGCGCTCGATACTTGCCGCCATTAAGGCTACTTCTTCAGCGCTCATATCCGGGGCAATCTTAATCAGCAATGGGACGTTGCGGCCCGTCTGGCCATTGAGCTCTGTGGCGCGTGCTCGAATCGGCCCCAATAGCGCGTCCAGCTGTTCGCCGAACTGTAGGCTGCGCAGCCCTGGGGTATTGGGTGACGAGACGTTCACAGCAATATAGTCCGCATAAGGGTGTACCGCGTCTAAACACAACAGGTAGTCATCCAACGCCTGCTCTACCGACGTCGTCAGGTTTTTACCGATATTGATGCCCACAATGCCGCCGTAGTGGCGCTGTTTGACCTGCTGAACCAAGTGCTCAACCCCCTTATTGTTAAAGCCAAAGCGGTTGATGATCGCTTCATGCTGCGCTAAGCGAAACAGCCGGGGCTTGGGGTTGCCCGGCTGCGGTTTGGGCGTGACGGTGCCTACTTCGACAAAGCCAAACCCCAGCGCGCCCAGGGCATCCAGATGGTCAGCGTTCTTGTCTAACCCGGCGGCTAACCCCACACGGTTGGCAAAACGCAGCCCCATCAGCTCAACAGGATCACTGACCGGGTGTCCAAATAGCCGTGTTACGCCGCCCACGCGATGCAGCGCATCCAATGCGCCTAGCGCTATGCCGTGGGATTTTTCTGGATCAACGCGAAAAAAAATCGAGCGGGCAAAGTTATACATTTTCAGCGTCTCTCCAGAGCGGCTTAATGGTTGGCTTAGCGGGCGGCGCATAGTATAGCGCAAACCCTACTGCAATCGCAGACAGGTTTGTTACAGGTGGTAGAGCACACAAAAAAACACCGCGACCAGAGAATCGGGCGCGGTGTTGGTGATACTAGCGGCTGGAAAAGCGTTTACGCCTCGCTATCGCTCTCGGCAAGATCCACCAGCTCGCGTACCGCAACCGCAAACAGGGCAAAGCCACCTTCACTGCCGCCACGCACCTCTTCGATAAGGCGACACCAGCGACGATGCAGATCGGCGTGCTGATCCAGCCACTGCGCCACCCGCTCCTGGGTATCGCGGCTTCCCGCGTCGAGCTTCAGCACGCTGGTGGTCAGTGCAAGCTGCTGACGCTCGATATCGTCACGGAAGGTTTCCCGCGCCTGAGCCTGCCAGGCGTCACGTACTTCCAGCTGGGTTACCTGCTGAATCATCCACGGTAATTCCAGACGGCTGCCAATTTCGTACAGCACTTCCGCTACCCGCTGGGGTTTTTCATTGGTCAGGCGCGCCGCTTGGATAATACCCAGCCCGGCGTAAAGGCTCGATGACGCCGCAACAGTCGATGCCAGGGCCTCGGGCACCCCCGCTTCCAGCAGTTCGTCACGGCGGCTATCCCAGGCGCTAAGCTCTTCACCACTGAGTAGCTCACCAATGCCTTCCTGCAACTGCGCCAAGCGGGGAGCAAAGTACTCAATGGTGTCCTGGGTCGAGAGCCCCAGGTGTTGACGCACAAACCAGCGTGTGGCTCGGCGGATCAAGCGCATCAGATCGAGCATCATTGAGTATTGAATGCGGTTGGGCACCAGATTATCGAGGGCTTCAATCTGCGCCCAGAGGCTAGGCAAGTTAAAGCTATCCCGGGCCACAATGTAGGCTCGCGCGATATCCGCGCGCCCTGCGCCGGTGGAGTCCATCAGGCGGCGAACAAAGACGATCCCCATATGGTCAACCAGGTCGTTGGCGACCTGAGTGGCGACGATTTCACGCTTAAGACGGTGCTCGTACATCTCATCTTTAAAGCGCTCGACCAGCACTGATGGGAACAGCCGCTCCAGGTGACGGTGAATATATTGATCGTCCGGTACGTCAGAGGTGATCAAGTCACCTTTCAAGGTGCTCTTGGCGTAGGAGATCAGTACCGACAGCTCCGGAAGGCGCATCCCTTGCCCGTTGCTGGTGCGCTCTTTGAGCACCTCATCGGTGGGTAGGAACTCCAGCTCGCGATCAATTTGCCCGGATGCTTCCAGTTCGCTGATAAAACGGCGATAAGGCCCCATCGAATAATCGGAAAGGATGGCCGACAGATCCAGCGCCTGACTTTGGCGGTAGTTATCCAGGATGACCAGATCCCCCACCTCGTCGGTCATTTCCGCCAGCAGCTGATTACGCTGCTTGTCGGTCATATCGCCGCGCTTGACCACTTCATCGATCAGGATCTTGATATTGACCTCGTGGTCAGAGCAGTTCACCCCGCCCGCGTTATCAATAAAATCGGTGTAAACGCGTACGCCCTTGGCAGCGGCTTCCATGCGTCCGCGCTGGGTCAAACCAAGGTTACCCCCCTCACCCACCACCCGGCAGTTCAAGTCATTGCCGTTGATGCGCAGGGTATCGTTGGCTTTATCACCCACATCGGCGTCGGTTTCGTCGGAGCCCTTCACGTAGGTACCGATACCGCCATTCCAGATCAAGTCCACCTTGGATTTGAGCATGGCGCGGATCAGTTCATTAGGCGACAGGCGCTCCTCTTTGATACCAAAGACCTGCTGCATCTCAGGCGTGATGGCAATCGACTTGGCGCTACGGTTGAAGATGCCGCCACCGGCGGAGATCAGTTCCTGGCTGTAGTCTTCCCAGCTGGAGCGCGGCAATGCAAACAATCGCTTGCGCTCGGCAAAGGAAGCCTCTGCATCCGGGTTGGGGTCGACAAAGATATGCAGGTGATTGAAGGCGCCCACCAGCTGAATCTTGTCGGAGAGCAGCATGCCGTTACCAAACACATCGCCGGCCATATCGCCGATCCCCACCACGCTAAACAGATCGCGCTGGGTATCCACATCGAGATTCTTGAAGTGGCGTTTAACCGACTCCCAGGCACCCCGTGCGGTGATCCCCATTTTCTTATGGTCGTAGCCATTAGCACCGCCTGAGGCAAAGGCATCGCCCAGCCAGTGGCCATACTCAATAGAAATTTCGTTGGCGATATCCGAGAAGGTAGCGGTGCCTTTGTCGGCGGCTACGACGAGGTAAGCATCGTCTTCATCGTGACGAACAACGTTTTCCGGCGGCACCACATCGCTACCTACCAGATTATCGGTAACATCCAGCAGCGCGCGGATAAAGATTTGGTAGCAGGCGATGCCCTCTTTCTGGACAACATCACGGCTGGCATTCTCCGGCATGCGTTTACACACAAAACCGCCCTTGGCACCGACCGGCACAATCACGGCATTCTTCACCTGCTGTGCTTTCACCAGCCCCAGCACTTCGGTGCGGTAATCTTCAAAACGATCCGACCAGCGCAGGCCACCGCGGGCCACTTTGCCGCCACGCAGGTGGACACCTTCCACACGCGGCGAGCAGACAAAAATTTCAAACATCGGCCGCGGTTTGGGCATACCGGTGACTTTGGAGGGTTCAAGCTTGTAGGCGATGTAATCTTTAAAGCGCCCACCCTCAGCAAGCTGGTAGTAGTTGGTACGCAGAGTGGCGAGAATCAGCTCCATAAAGCGTCGCAGCAGCTGATCGTCGTTAAGGCTGGCTACCCCTTCCAAGCGCTCATTTAAGCTGGCGATGCACTCGTCGGTGGCGTGGCTCTGCTGCTCAGGGTCAAAACGCAGCCTGAAGAGTTCAACCAGCTCGCGAGTAATGGCCGGGTAGTTGGCCAGCGTGGCGGCAATATAGTCCTGAGACATGCCGAAGCGGATCTGCTTGAGATAGCGGGCGTAACCGCGCAGCATGGCCACTTCACGCCAATCCAGTCCCGCACCGATTATCAAGCGGTTAAACGCATCGTTGTCGGCTTCGCCGGTCCAGATGCGCTTAAAGGCTTCGGTGAATACGTCGCGCATATCGCCCAGACTGACATCCGCACCGCTGTGCTCAAGCTCGAAATCGTGAATCCAGTAGCGCTGTTCAGGGGCGTTAATATCGTAGGGGCGCTCACCGATCACGCGCAGGCCGAGATTCTCCATCATCGGCAGCACGTCAGAGAGCGGTATCTGCGATTCACGGTGGAACAGTTTCAGGTTAACGCCGCCACCCTGCTCTTCCAGTGGCCGATAGAGCGACAGCGAGAGGTCGTTCTCGCTATCCAGTGTCAGCAGGTGCTGAACATCGAATACCGCGGTGCGGGCGGAGAAGTCTTCACGGTAGCTGGCCGAGAACGCCTCGCGGAACTGATCCATCAGGTTGTTGGCGCGCTCTTCACCGAAGCCTTCGATCATGGCGTTCTGCAGCTCGTCGCGCCAACTGCGCGCCAGCCGCGACACTTTGCTCTCCAAACGCTTGAGGTCGTAGTCGCTGGGTGCGTCGCCATTAAAGCGTAGAATCAACTGAATACGCGCCAGCACCGACTCGGATAAATAGGTATTGAAGTCGCCAAAGTGGGCGTCTAACTCGTCGCAGAGCACGTTTTGAATCCGCTGGCGCAGATCCGTGGAGAACACGTCGCGGGGTACAAATACCAGGCAAGAGTAGAACTTACCGCTGATATCCGCGCGGATAAACAGCCGCACCTGGCGGCGCTCGCGGATATTGAGAATACCCAACGCTGTACTGGCCAATGACTCGGTATCGATCTGGAACAGATCATCCCGGGGGTAGACTTCCAACACCTGTAACAGCTGCTTGCCGTTGTGGCCCTGGGGATTAAACCCAGCGATATCCATGACGGCTTTGAGTTTGCGGCGCAGCAGCGGAATATTACGCGGCGACTCGTTATACACTGTGGAGGTAAACAACCCAAAGAAGCGCCGCTCACCAATTACATTGCCGTCATCGTCGTAACGGTCAACGGTGATGTAGTCAGGGTAGGTAGGGCGGTGTACCCGGGAGTGGTGGGCGCTTTTGGCAAACGAGAGTAGCTGGGGCACCAGCACATAATCATTGTGCTCATCCACTCCCTCCTCGGTGCGAATCCGCTCGCAGTAGCGCGGCTGATCCAGGCGGAACACGCCCAGCACGCTATCCGCGTCACGCTTTAACTCGCCACCTTCGAGCAGATACTCGTCATAGCCCAGGAACGTAAAGTTATCCTTGAGCATCCACTCCAAAAAGGCAATCGCCTCTTCGTGGTCATCTGGGTCAATCTGCGGCGGGCAGTTTTTCTCGAGTTCTTGAATCGATGCGGTGATTTGCGAACACATGGCGTCGAAATCACCCACGGCGGTACGTACATCGCGAAGCACGTCATTGAGATTGCTTTCGATTTTTTCCAGCAACGCCACATCAGTGTGCCGGTCTACTTCGATGACAATGAGCGATTCGCGCGCTTCTGGCGCGTTTTCTGCCCTGGGCGAGGCCAGCGCCTGTAACTGATGGCGCTCATCACGGGCGACCGCCAGGACGGCGTTTTGAATGGCGTGCACGGTCAAGCCGCGGCGGTTGAGCTCGATACGCACCGAGTCGACCAAAAACGGCATATCTTCGTGGAGAACGGCGACAAAGGTATGCGTCGACTGCCAGCCGTGCTCTTCAAAATCCGGGTTAAATACCCGTACTTTGGGGCTTCGCGGGTCATGATGCTGCAAAAACTGCCAGACCGACAGCGTTGCGCCATACAGATCGTCCAGGCGACGATCCACTAGGTCTTCCACCGGCACGGTGGCATAAAAGTGCCGAGCAAAAGCATCCACCGTGGCGGCGCGAGCGGGGTCTAACCTCGCGTGTAGCCGCTCATGGAGCTGCTTCAAAAGATCTTGTCGACTCTCTTCAATCGCAACGTAGTGCATCCATCACCTCGACTGCCTGGGCCATTAAACGGCCAAAAAACGAAGGACAATAGGCCTTTAGGCCAACATAACGGCTAGCTTACGCTACCTATCGTCGCGTCCCTAATCACCTGACGTGTTGTTCATGGCACATACCGTTTACGCATTAGGTCGTATGCTGACTCGTATTTTTCACCCCCGCCTAGCGCCGCGTTAACAGCACTCCACACTCACAGTGGTTGGTAAACGGAAACTGGTCAAATAGCGCAAAGCGCTCTATCCGATGGGTATGGGTCAGTATGGTCAAGTTTTCAGCTAACGTGGCTGGATTGCATGAAATATAGACGATCTGAGCGTACTCGCTGAGTTGCTCACAGCTCTGCGCGTCTAAACCGGCACGCGGCGGATCGACCAGCACGGTAGAAAAATCGTACTCTTCCAAGGCCATTTCCGCCACGCGCCGCCCGGCTTTTTCGCCCTTCAGCGCCTGAGAAAACTCCTCGGCTGACATGCGCCCAATCTGGGCGTTGGTTACCCCATTAGCTTCCAGGTTGACGTTGGCACTGGCCACCGAGGTGCGAGAGATTTCGGTAGCCAACACGCGGCGGAAGTTATCCGCCAGGGCAATGGTGAAATTGCCGTTACCGCAGTAGAGTTCGACCAAATCCGCCTGTTGATGACCAGCGGTCACTTCCCGCGCCCAACTGAGCATTTTTTGGCAGATGTGGGCATTGGGCTGGGTAAAGCTGTTTTCTACCTGCTGGTAGTGCAGCGTGCGGCCATCTACTTCAAGGCGTTCCCATACGTGATCACGGCTCAGCACGATGCGCTGCTTGCGGGAGCGGCCAATAATCATAATGCCTAGCTCAACTTCCAGAGCACGGGCTTCGCGCTCCCACTCCACGCCTAACGGACGGTGGTAAATCAGCGTTACCAGCGCCTCCCCCGATAGCGTGGTTAAAAACTCCACCTGAAACAGCCGCCGACGCAGCTCGTCAGAGCGCAGGCAGGCCTCACGCAGCTGCGGCATTAGCTGATTGATGCGTTCACTGGCGACTGCGTACTGATCTAACCGAATCACCCGCTTGTTCTTCGGGCTCTCAGGGTCTACCTCGAACATAGCGTAGAAGAGGTCGTCCTCTTCATGCCATATGCGAAACTCGCAGCGCTGACGGTAGTAGCCCGGCGGCGATTCAAACACCTCTAACGCCGGCGGCTGAAAAGCAGCAAAAGTACTCTCCAGGTAGTCACATTTAACGGCAAGCTGTTCAGCGTAACGTTCAGGTTCTACAACGGGGATAGCCAAGGCTGCTCCTTTGAATAATTCGATCAGCAATAAGAGTAGTAAATAGTGTTCAGCAGCCCACGCTAAGCAATTGGGGTGCCCTAAACCCATAGCGAGCCAAACCAACGGTCAGGTTGGCGGCAGGGGCAGTTGTAAAGCAGCGACCGTCATGCTGATCGCTGTTTAGCTCAGCGACAACTTGCCCAACCCGCCGGGCAATGGCATCGCCGGAGTCGACCCAATGTAGCGGCACGGGAGCCAACTGCGTTAGCCATGGCTTTAGCAGCGGAAAGTGAGTGCAGCCCAGTACCACTGTATCTAGCTCTGGGGTATCTAGCTCTGGGGTATCCAGCGCCTGATGATCAGACGATAAACAATGCGCAGACGATGGAGGTGCAACGGCGTGCCATAACGGCGCCAGCGCCAACTGCATACGATTAATATTGGGGGTGACACCAGCCAAGTATGCTTCCGCTTCGACCACCAAAGCATCGGCGGCGACACGGGTAATAACACAGTCGCTGGCAAAGCTATCTATTAAACGCTGGGTGTAGGGTCTCCCTACCGTAGCCTTAGTGGCTAACAGCCCAATATGACGTGTTTGACTGATTGCTGCGGCAGGTTTGATAGCGGGCACGGTACCGACGACAGGGATCGCTAACTGCGCGCGCAAATTTTCCAGCGCCAGAGTACTCGCGGTATTGCAGGCGACGACCAACACACTGGGATTACATGCTGCCACCGCGGCGCAACACACCGCTACAATACGCTCGGTCAGGGCAGCGTCTTCGCGCAACCCATAGGGTAACCAGGCATTGTCGCAGGCATAGCACAGGGCAGCATCAGGGTAGTGTTGGCGCAGCGACTGCGCCACTGACAGGCCGCCGACACCGGAATCAAAAATTAACACGGGGCCTACCCTGACTCTGCCTATCATGGCTCTGCCTGAAAAAAACGGAGCCGCTAGTTTAGCATGCTCCGTGATTTTATCGATTGCCGTTATGGGTGGCGGTTAGCTGCTATCGCTATACCCCGGGCACGTCGGCTCCACGCAGCTCGGCGTAGAGTTCGGGGTAGGCTTGCTGCAGGCGCTCTAACTCCTGCTCCGCACCTTCAGGGAGCGCCTGACGAAGCTCTTCCATGTCGTCAGGACTGAAGTGCTCATCAATCAGCGGGAATAGCCCCTCCCGTTCGTGACGCAGATAGGCACGGTGCGCTTCCAAATAGTCTTTCAAGTCATCGGCAAAACGATCCATCGGTAGGATGTTATCCATTAGGATCATATCGATATCGTTGGAAAGGCGCTGAAGCCGTGGCTTTAACTCACGATAGTCACTCGCCATCTGCTCGGTCAGCGCTATGTGTTCCGGCGCCTGGGTTTGCAGCCGTTCGACACATACACGCTCCAGCGGCGCTGCGAAACCATCCATGTAGGACAAAATATAGTCGACAACCTCACGCATCAGCTGAAAGTTGGGGCGCTCACCCTGGACAAGGGTTTTCTGCTTGAGCTGCAGTACATGGAGTAGTCTCGCCATGTTGGCATGATCTAGACGCAGTTGGTTTAACATCGAACTGTCTCCTTTATTATGTCATGCCTACCGTCGAAGCCTGGATAATTGACGGCATGCGATCATAAGCGCGTGGGGTTATCATAAACAATGCCCCTCTAGCGTTATCCTAGCAAGTGTATCTTTCTGATAGGTTACGCCAAAGGTAGTTCGCCAAGACGCGATTTACCACCCATACTTGTTGGCAATTTGTTGCTCAACGTACTGATTTATAACGGAAGCTTACATGGATCTTTTCGATAGCGCTCAGGCAATACCCGCTGACGATGCCCCCTTAGCCTTTCGTATGCGTCCACGCCAGCTGGAGGATTACGTCGGCCAACAGGCACTGGTAGGGCCAGATAAACCTCTCCGCCGCATGGCGGAATCGGGCGTAGTGCGCTCAATGATTTTATGGGGGCCACCAGGGGTTGGCAAAACCACGCTGGCTGAGCTGTTAGCCAGAGCTTCCCAAGCACATCTAGAACACCTCAGCGCGGTGATGGCTGGCGTAAAAGAGATTCGCGCCGTGGTGGAGCGCGCCCAACAAATGTCCTCCACGGTTATCCTCTTTTTAGATGAGATTCACCGCCTGAACAAGAGTCAACAGGACGCTTTGCTGCCCCATGTGGAGTCGGGACTGTTGACGCTGATTGGTGCTACCACCGAAAATCCCTCCTTCGAAGTCAATTCGGCGCTCCTCTCCCGTGCGCGGGTTTACGTGCTGAAATCGCTCACCCAGGAAGAGCTGATCACGGTAATGCGCCAGGCGCTAAGCGACGAAGAGCGAGGGCTGGGCAAGCGTGATATTCAGGTGGATGACGACGTATTAACCGCACTGGCCCGCGCAGCGCTGGCGATGCACGTCGGGCGTTGGGTTTACTGGAAACCGCCTGCGATTTCGCTACTCAGGAAGCGGATCGCGAAGTGCTGCATAAAGAAGTGCTCGCCGATGTGATCGGCCATCAGGCAAGCGCCTTCGATAAGCAGGGCGATGCCTATTACGACCTGCTTTCGGCCATTCATAAGTCGATACGCTCTTCACGCCCCAATGCGGCCTTGCTGTATATGGCCCGCTTTATACAGGGCGGCGGTGACCCGCTTGACGTGGTACGCAGGCTGACCGCGATTGCCTCAGAGGATGTCGGCAACGCCGATCCCCGCGCCCTACCGCTGGTGATTGCGGCGTGGGATGCCTATCTGCGCTTGGGTGATTACGAAGGCCAACGGGCGATTGCCCATGCGGCGATTCATTTAGCAGTGGCGCCCAAGAGCAACCGCATTGACCGCGCCTGGAGTGAAGCCAAGCAGTACGTGCGCCAGCAGCCCCAGGTGGAAGTGCCCACTTACCTGCGCAACGCCCCCACTAAGCTGATGGAGCAGTTGGGTCATGGCGAAGGCTATCGTTATGCGCACAACGAACCAGACGGCTATCCAGCGGGCAGCGCCCACGACTGCTGGCCTGAAGAGCTGCCTAAGGCCGACTTTTTCAAGCCGAGCACCATCGGTCAGGAGAAGCGCTTTGGGGAAATAATGGCGTGGCGAGAAAATCTTGACCAGGAAGCAGATCAGGCGCCCTAAGGCGCCTGATGGTTAACACAGTGGCAGTCTACTAAATCGGGGGCACTCCAACCCTTCCCCCCTCACTCCTTACGATTAACCCCTAAAGCTCTTCACGAATTACATCGGCACCTTCAGGGATCTCAAAATCAAACATGTCCCGGGCAATATCGCCATTGAGGGTAATGTTGCTAAAGGTAATCGAGGTGCGCTGGCCGGTGCTGTCCATCATCCATAGTTCGGTTAACGTTTCGCCTTCAAAGACCATGCTCAACTCTTCAAACAGCGTATCCGCAGAGATGGGCACCAGGGTAAAGACATCTTCTCCCCCTTCCTGCTCGTAGAACACCTCATAGCTTTCGGTTAAATCGTTTGCGCTTCCCGACAGCAATAATGCGGGTGTATGGGTGACCCGATCATCCATCTCTTGAACGGTGACCTGCTCAAGATCGGGATCGTACATGTACACATCATCGCCGTCGGAGACCACGGTTTGACTGTAAGGTGCCTCCACCACCCAACGCAGCATACCCGGGCGGGACAACCACATCTCGCCACGCGCGCTCTGCATCCGTTCGCCGCTGCCATCCAGGATTTGCTGCTCGAAATTTGCTTGATAGCGCTCAAGCGGATCCAGCCGCTCGGTCAAACGTTCGGCAGCCTCCTCTGCCCAAGCGGGAGCACCAAATGTTAACCCCAAGGCGCTGGCCGCAAAGGCCAGTTGTGGCGCACCGATTGATGACGGACGTTTTGTTTGCGTATCGCGCATATGATCTCCCTAGGCAACCGTTGCCAAATAACTGTTGTTCAAAACTACTGCTCAAAACGGGTGCTCAAAACTATTGCTCAAACATCAGGCAGTGAGGTCGGCTTAACCGTCCATGTGTCGTTAAGACGCGAAAAACGCCGCAGGGTTTCACCTGCGGCGCTACTTCCACGCTTATTGCATAATTGTGCGCGGTTAGTGCCCCACCGGGGGCGGCGCAAGCACTTCACGGGCACCGTTAGAGCCCATAGAGGTCACTACACCGGCGCCCTCCATGGCCTCAACCAGACGAGCAGCCCGGTTATAGCCAATTTTAAAGCGCCGCTGCACGGCGGAAATCGAGGCTTTGCGCGTTTCAGTGACGAACTGAACGGCCTCATCGTAGAGTGCGTCCTGCTCCGCATCGTCGCCATCCACGCCTTCAGCCTCAAGGCCGGTTAAGGCATCGGCAGAGACACCACCAGAGAGAATCTCCTCGATATACTCAGGAGAACCACGGCGCTTCCAGTCATCGACCACCCTGTGCACTTCGTCATCGTCCACAAAGGCACCGTGGATGCGGTTAGGCGGCCCTGAGCCCGCGGGCAGATAGAGCATATCGCCATGGCCCAGCAGGCTCTCAGCGCCGCCCTGGTCGAGAATGGTGCGCGAATCAATTCTGGATGAGACCTGAAACGCCATCCTTGATGGAATGTTGGCTTTAATCAAGCCCGTCACCACATCCACAGAGGGACGCTGAGTCGCCAAAATCAAATGGATACCCGCGGCGCGGGCCTTTTGTGCCAGGCGCGCAATCAGCTCTTCGACCTTTTTACCGACAATCATAAACATATCGGCAAACTCGTCGATCACCACGACGATGTAGGGCAATTTCTCCAATACCGGATGGGGCTGGTGCACTTCCCAGGGCTGCGGCTCCCAGAGCGGGTCTGCCACTTGAGCCCCGGCGCGCTCGGCTTCATCCAGGCGGCCATTGAAGCCCGCGATGTTACGCACCCCCATGGCCGCCATTAACTTGTAGCGGCGCTCCATCTCGGCCACACACCAGCGCAAGCTGTTGGCCGCCTCTTTCATATCAGTGACCACAGGCGCCAGCAGGTGGGGAATGCCGTCATACACCGACAGTTCCAACATTTTCGGGTCGACCATGATCAGCTTCAGCTCGCTAGGCTTAGCCTTGAGCAGCATCGAGATCAGCATGGCGTTCACACCCACCGACTTACCGGAGCCTGTGGTTCCCGCCACTAACAGGTGGGGCATCTTGCCCAGGTTGGCGACCACGGGGCTGCCGCCAATATCCTGGCCTAGCGCCATGGTGAGCGGTGAGGACTCCTGCTGATAGCGGTCAGAATCGATCACTTCGCGCAGGCGGATCATGGCGCGATTGGGGTTGGGAATTTCAATGCCCACCGTAGGGCGCCCGGGAATCACCTCGACCACCCGCACGCTTTTCACCATCAGTGAGCGCGCCAGGTCTTTGGCGAGGTTACTGATTTTAGACACTTTGACACCCGCAGCCGGCTTGATCTCAAAGCGGGTGATCACTGGCCCTGGCCAGGTATCCACGACTTCCGCTTTCACGCCGTATTCGCGCAGGCGCACTTCAAGCAACTCGGCCATATCGGCTAACTGCTCGTCACTATAATTGGGCTGATGCGGCTCTGCGGGTGTCAGCAACTGCAGGCTTGGCACCTCGCCTTCGGGCTCATCAAGCGTTTCAAAGGCTGGCCGCTGGCTCTGCAAATGCTCCACGGTCCATAACGCGGGGCCTTCATCGGCTTCTGGGGCGCTCTCTTCGGGCGTGAAGCTGGGTTCCTGGCGCGCCGCTGGGGATGGCATGGGTGAAATTGAGCGAGCTTCGCTATCACGCTCCTGCGCATACAGTTCATCATCCATCTCTTCATCGTCCCAAACGGGCTCAGGAACCACCTCGGCGACACGTTCAGGTTTACGCAAAGGCTCAGGCGCGGTGACGCGCTCTGGGCTCCAGGAAGCATCAGCTTCACCGATATGTGGCTCTCCGACACGTGGCTCAGTTTGGCTGCCGGGGTCAGCGGTGAGTGATGGCTCACTGCGACGTTCAGTGGGCGCGGCGTGAACAGGCTCTTTCTCGGCGGGCGGCTCGTCGCGGACAAAGAAGTTACTCGTGGCAGGTGCTGGGGACGCCTCCTCACGAGTCGCGCGCAGCGGGAAGGAAGTTTCGGTTTCCTGAGACGCATCATCCGACGCAGGTGTTTGAGCCTCCGGCGCTTTCGACGTTATCTCAGCCTGGACAAAAGCGTTTTCCCGCGGCGCGGGCGGTGCCGCAGCGTCCTTCTCTTCTGCGGTTTTTGCCGCTGGCGTCAATGGCGGGGCTGTAACCGTCGGCTCCGCAGTAGGTGTCGATGAGATAGGCGCGGGGGTTTTAGCAGGCACGTGCTTATTGCTCGAAAACGCCGCGGCTTCCCAGGGAATCGAGGTATCCGTTGTCTCGCGGCTATTTGAAGGCATCGTGTCTGAAGCGCTGCTCGCCTCGCTGCTGGAAAGTGGCACAGAGAAGCCTGGCTCACGGCGTTCGCGACCGCTGGGGCTTTTGCCTACCGGCTCTGCTGCAAGCTTCGTCTCAGCAGGTGCAGCCTCAGGCGCTACTGACGACGTAGCGTCAGATTCAGGCACTTGGGGCCTGGGCGTTGGCTGCTTGGCGGCTTTAGCAGCCGCACGCTGAGCGGCGCGCATACGGCGTGTTTGCCGACGTGCCGACAACCAGCTACCCAGGCGACATAGACGCTTGCCGAGCTCATCGGCCACCTGCAGCCATGACATACCACTAAACAGCGGAAAGCCGCTTAAAATGAGCGCCGCAGCAATCAAGCCAACGCCACCACTACCCACCAGAGGCCTTAATGCCCCAACCAAGCCTTCGCCCAAAATACCGCCGGAGGCATAGGGGAGAATGCTGTCCGGGTGATAGAAGTGCAGCGCTCCCAGCATGGTGGTACCGAAAATAAGCAGCACCAAGCCACCCGCGTGTACCGCTATGGCCACCGGGTCGAGCTCAAAACGCACCTGGCGTGAGCGAATCAACCACCAGGCGGCAAAGCCGAACATACCCGGCCACCACAAAGCACTGGCGCCCAATAGAGAATAGAGGACGTCGGCCAGCCAAGCGCCCACTTGCCCCATCCAGTTACCTACCTCTGTCTCAGGGCCCTGATACGACCAGCCGGGATCAGAAGGTTGGTAACTAAACAACGCTAATAATAAGAAAACACACAGCGCCAGCAGAATCACCACGACGCCTTCGCGCACGGAGCCTTGTAAGCGCAGGCCAAAACGACGAGCCTTATCCTTTGCGGCGCTAACGCGCGCAGATGAAGCCGATGATGGTGTTTGACGCGCGCTACGCTGCGTTCGCTTGTTGACTGCTTTATTCACTTTCAAGCGACTCTCCCTTTACACCTCAATGGCGTCTTTAATCCACTTGCGAGTTTGCATGATACCGAGCATCCTTCCGCCGTCACAGAGGCTATTGTAAAGCGCTCAGTACAAGAACGTCGTAACAGGAGCAAGTAATGCTACCTTGGCTTTCCTCGCCACATCCTAACTTTCCACCTACTCAGGCGGCCCTGCTCTCTCCCAATGGCCTGCTGGCCGCGGGTGGAGAGCTCTCCCCCGCTTGGTTGGTAGAAGCCTACCGGCAGGGCATATTTCCCTGGTTCAGCGACGACGACCCCATTCTGTGGTGGAGCCCAGATCCGCGCATGATACTCCTACCTGAGCAATTTAAGCAGCGCCGTAGCCTCACCAAACGATTACGCCATGGTGGCTTTCATATCACCCTGGATCAACACTTCGATCAGGTGATTCAAGCCTGCGCCGCTCCACGTGGTAACGAGGCCGGTACCTGGATCACTGAAGAGATGCGTGATGCCTACAGCCTGCTGCACGCCCTGGGTATTGCCCATAGCATAGAAGTCCATCAACACGGGCAATTGGCAGGGGGACTGTACGGCGTCGCCATGGGACCGGTATTTTTTGGTGAGTCGATGTTCTCCCGCGCCCCGGATGCCTCAAAGGTGGCCCTGGCCCACCTCGCCAGAGCCATGCGTGAGAATGGCGGCAAGCTCATCGACTGCCAAATGCATACGCCCCATCTAGCAAGCCTGGGCGCTATTACAGTCGCCCGCGAAGCATTCATCAACTATCTTAAAAACTGGTTACCCGATAAGGCATTTACGTTTACCGCGTCACCCACTGAAACACCCACTGTTCCTGCATCGCTCTGGCTTGAGGCGATTGCCACCGAGGGTAATGCGTAGTGATGAACCATAAGGACGAACTTATTCTGTTCCAACCATTTTTTTACAACGAGGAGGCGGGCCGTGAGTAGTAACACTCCGCGTCGGCCGGTACGGGATCTACGTTTCTTCCTTACCGTACCGCATGCCTGTAGCTATTTACCCGGCAGGGAAGCGACAACGCTGTTTCTCGACCCTCAGGAGTCACCCGTCCCGGGTGTCTATGACTCGCTGGCGCTGTTAGGGTTTCGTCGCAGTGGACGACACCTTTACCGCCCTCACTGTGAGGGCTGCAACGCCTGCCGCTCGGTGCGCATACCGGTTGAACAGTTTGCGGCTAACCGCACTCAGCGTAAAATCTGGCGCCGCAATGCCGACATCAGCGTGCGTGTTGTGCCTGCTCACTTTGCATCCAGTCACTACTCGCTTTACGCTAATTATATTCGCCAGCGCCATGCCGACGGCGACATGTACCCCCCCAGTCGGGAGCAGTACCGCACCTTTCTCACCCTAGATGAGCCCTATGCCCATCTGATGGAGATGTATCTCGACGACGAACTGGTCGGGGTCGCTGCCTTCGATCAACTCGAACATGGCCTCTCGGCAATCTATACCTTTTTTGCCGTTAGCGAGGCACTGGATAAACGCTCACTAGGCACTTTTGCTATTCTACAGCTTATTGAACTCAGCCGAGAAAAAGCGCTGCCGCACCTTTATTTAGGGTATTGGATCGAAGAGTGCCGTAAGATGCGCTACAAGCAGGCTTTTGCGCCGTTGGAAATCCTCGATGGGCGCCACTGGCGGCCGTTAATTCGCTAAACCCACGAGCTTTTTTGCCTTGACGGCGGGCTTGCGGCACAATATAGCGCTGTTTCTTGAGCGTCCACCTAGCGGCACTCAATTTTTGACCGGTTATTACATCACTAACTCATAAGTGAGGACATGCCTATATGGCACGCGAAGATCATATTGAAATGGAAGGCGTTATCGTCGATACCCTTCCGAACACCATGTTTCGAGTTGAGCTGGAAAACGGTCACGTCGTTACCGCTCACATCTCTGGCAAAATGCGCAAAAACTATATCCGCATTCTGACCGGCGACAAGGTAAAAGTAGAGCTGACACCGTACGACCTGTCCAAAGGCCGCATCGTATACCGTTCGCGCTAAGCCCTCAGCGGGTTGATGACGGCTGACTAAGAACGACAACGCCCCGTCAAGGACAGGGCGCTGCGTTTTTGTGCAATCTAGATCATTGGCGTCAATGCGGCTTAGCGCCCTTTTCAGGGCGCATCTGCCATTTCAGTCTCAGTGGAAAGGTGCAACTCGCCCTCTTCCAGGCTGACATGAACAATGCCGCCCTGGTCTGCCAACTCGCCAAACAGAATCATCTCGGCTAGTGGCTTTTTCAGCTTCTCTTGAATGAGGCGTGCCATTGGCCGTGCCCCCATATCAGGATCATAGCCTTTATCGGCCAGCCAATCCCGCGCCATATCGTCCACATCCAGCTGAACACGTTTCTCATCCAGCTGCGCCTGCAGTTCGATCAAGAACTTGTCGACGACATTCCGTACCACCGAAACCGGTAGCGCATGGAACTGAATGATGCCATCCAAACGGTTGCGGAATTCCGGTGAGAACGTGCGGCGAATTACTTCCATGGCATCGGTGGAGTGGTCTTGATGCTGGAAGCCAATGGAGCGGCGCGACGCCTGCTCAGCCCCGGCGTTAGAGGTCATAATCAGAATAACGTGGCGGAAGTCCGCTTCGCGGCCATTATTATCCGTTAAACGACCGTGATCCATGACCTGCAGCAGCAGGTTAAAGACTTCCGGGTGGGCTTTCTCAATCTCATCCAATAGCAGTACGCAGTGCGGCTGCTTGGTCACCGCTTCGGTCAGCAGGCCACCCTGATCGTACCCGACGTAGCCCGGAGGCGCACCAATCAGGCGCGATACGGTGTGACGCTCCATATACTCGGACATATCAAAGCGCACCAGCTCGATGCCCATGATATGCGCAAGCTGTTTGGCCACTTCCGTCTTACCCACACCGGTAGGTCCTGCAAACAGGAAGCTACCCACGGGCTTATCGGGGGATTTAAGCCCGGCCCGGGAGAGTTTAATAGCCGCGGAGAGACTATCGATTGCCTCATCCTGGCCGAACACCAGCATTTTCAGGTCACGATCAAGTTTCTCAAGCAGCTTGCGGTCAGAGCTCGATACACTCTTCGGCGGAATACGCGCAATCGATGCCACTACGGCTTCCACTTGCTCGACATCGATGGTCTTGGCACGAACTTCGGGTGGCAACAGTCGCTGGTGAGCCCCCGCCTCGTCAATCACATCAATCGCTTTGTCGGGCAGGAAGCGGTCATTGATGTAACGATCCGCCAAACGTGCCGCGCTCTCAAGCGCACCATCGGTATACTTCAGTTCGTGGTGCTCTTCAAAGCGTGAACGCAACCCTTTGAGAATCTTGATAGTATCGTCAACCGACGGCGCCATCACATCCACTTTCTGGAAGCGCCGCGCCAGGGCGCGATCTTTCTCAAAGATGCCACGGAACTCTTGGAAGGTAGTTGAGCCAATGCAGCGCAGCTCGCCCGAAGAGAGCAGGGGCTTGAGCAGGTTGGACGCATCCATCACGCCGCCAGACGCGGCGCCTGCGCCAATCACCGTGTGAATCTCATCGATGAATAGCACCGCATTAGGCTGTTTGCGTAGTTCGCTCAGCAGACTCTTGAGGCGCTTTTCAAAATCACCACGGTACTTGGTACCGGCCAGTAGCGCGCCCATATCCAGCGAGTAGACCACTGCATCGGCAATAACATCGGGAACGTCTTCTTCGACGATACGCTTGGCAAGACCTTCGGCCACGGCGGTTTTACCTACACCCGCCTCACCGACTAACAACGGGTTGTTTTTGCGCCGACGAGCCAGAATTTGTACCACGCGCTCAAGCTCGTGGTCGCGGCCAATCAGCGGATCAATTTTACCCAGCCGCGCCTGTTCATTCAGGTTGGTAGCGTAGCCCGTGAGCGGGTGCGCAGCACCCTCATTGCCGCCCTCTTCCGCGTCTTCACTCTCTGATGAAGAGGGGGCGGGAGAAGGCCCGTGACCAGCCACTTTGGAGATGCCGTGGGCGATATAATTGACCGCATCTACCCGTGCAACGCTCTGTTGCTTAAGGAAGTAAACCGCCTGGCTCTCTTGTTCGGAGAAAATAGCCACCAGCACATTGGCGCCAGACACTTCGCTTTTACCAGAAGACTGAACGTGGAAGACCGCCCGCTGTAAAACACGCTGAAAACCGAGCGTCGGCTGGGTCTCGCGATCACCCTGGCCTTCTGGGATCAGTGGCGTAGTCGAGTTAATAAAATCCTGCAGATCGGACCGCAGCTTGTCGAGGTTCGCCCCGCAGGCCTTCAGTACGTCTACCGCTGAGGCATTATCTAGCAACGCTAGCAGCAGGTGCTCAACGGTCATAAACTCATGGCGCTTTGAACGCGCCACGGTGAAGGCCGTGTTCAGGGTCATTTCAAGTTCTTTGCTCAGCATGGCAGTCCCCTTTTCGCTACTACCTAGGGCGTATAACCACCTAGGGCTTGCGTCGGATCAGTTTAATCGACCGGCACTCTCAACATCGGGTACAAATGGCACGGTTGCAAGCCTCACCGCCAATTATTTCTCAACGTTTCTAATTGGCGGCCTCAATATCACTTATCAACGGGTGCTCACACTCACGGGCATATTCATTGACCTGATAGCTTTTGGTTTCAGCTATATCGCGCGTAAACACGCCACAAGTGCCCTTTCCTTGGGTATGTACAGCGAGCATGACCTGAACGGCCGTCTCACTATCCATATTAAAAAAATCTTGCAGCACTTCAATGACAAATTCCATAGGCGTGTAGTCGTCATTGTGCAGTACTACCTTATAAAGCGGCGGTTGTGCCAGCGCCGGTTCTGCTGACTGCACCGCTATATCGCCATCTTCATCAGGCATATTTGGCCGTGTCATCCCCGCAAGTACGGGTCGCAGGGCCAAGCATGGTCTATTTTGGTTGGGCATAAGCAACACGATTGGCTGTCTCAACACTGACCGATGAAAATCTAAAGGATGTTGTCTACCTTCAGACGCTGCCGATCAGCAAGGGTTCATGGAAAGTACAAAATTAACACATTCAATAAGACAAAAAACCCTCGCCCACCAGGGTGAGCGAGGGATATCACAGCGTTTTCATGCGCCTCGCCCAAGGGCCGCGCAGAGTGCTTGTGAAACGCCTTTCTTGCCAGGTTAGTCGTTTGCCACCATCGCAAGCGCTTCATTGAGCGTTTTGCTCGGACGCATGACCTGGCTAGCCAATTCGCCGTTCGGGTGATAATAGCCTTTAAGATCTACAGGCTGCCCTTGAACGCTATTAAGCTCATCAATGATAGTCGCTTCATTGGCTTTCAGCGTTTCTACAAGGCGGGCAAAGCGCGTTTTCAGTTCAGCGTCTTGATCTTGCGCGGCCAACGCTTCTGCCCAGTATAGCGCCAGGTAGAAATGACTGCCTCGGTTGTCCAGCTCACCCACTTTACGTGAAGGTGACTTGTTGCTTTCGAGGAACTTGCCATTCGCTTCATCGAGTGCTTTTGCCAGCAGCTTAGCACGCTCGTTGCCAAAGCGTTTAGCCAGGTGTTCCAAAGAGGCTACCAGTGCCAGGAACTCGCCAAGGCTGTCCCAGCGCAGGTGATTCTCTTCCAACAGTTGCTGAACGTGCTTGGGTGCGGAACCACCAGCACCAGTTTCAAACAGACCGCCGCCATCCATCAGAGGAACGATGGAAAGCATCTTGGCACTGGTGCCCAGTTCAAGAATCGGGAACAGATCCGTCAGGTAATCGCGCAGGATGTTACCCGTCACCGAGATGGTATCGAGGCCACGAATCACACGCTCCAGGGTGTAACGCATTGCCCGAACCTGAGACATGATATGGATTTCAAGCCCGTCAGTGTCGTGATCCTTGAGGTACGTTTTGACCTTTTTGATCAGCTCGTTCTCATGCGGGCGGTATGGGTCGAGCCAGAACACCGTCGGCATACCAGAATCACGGCAGCGCTCTACTGCCAACTTGACCCAGTCGCGAATTGGCGCGTCCTTGACCTGGCACATCCGCCAAATATCGCCCTGCTCCACGTTCTGCGTCAACAGCACCTCACCCGTGTCCAGGTCGGTGATATTGGCAACACCATCTTCCGGAATTTCAAAGGTCTTGTCGTGGGAGCCGTACTCTTCGGCTTTTTGCGCCATCAAACCAACGTTAGGTACGGTGCCCATGGTCGCTGGATCAAAGGCACCGTGCCATTTACAGAAATTGATCATTTCCTGATAAATACGCGCGAATGTGGACTCGGGCATAACGGCCTTAACGTCCTTAAGACGACCGTCACCACCATACATCTTGCCCCCGGCACGAATCATCGCCGGCATCGAAGCATCCACAATCACATCGCTGGGCGAGTGGAAGTTGGTAATACCGCGAGCCGAATCCACCATCGCCAACTCTGGACGCTTTTCATGGCAGGCGTGCAAGTCGCTGATGATTTCATCGCGCTGTGATTCTGACAACGTCTCGATCTTCTCGTAGAGATTGGCGATGCCATTATTGACGTCGACCCCCAGCTCTTTGAACAACTCACCGTGTTTCTCAAAGGCGTCTTTGTAAAAAATCTTGATACAGTGGCCAAACACAATCGGGTGTGAAACCTTCATCATCGTCGCTTTTACGTGCAACGAAAACATAACGCCAGATTTACGCGCGTCTTCTATTTCCTTTTCGTAGAACTCGAGCAAAGCTTTTTTGCTCATGAACATGCTATCGATGATCTCGCCTTCGAGTAGCGGGATATTTGGTTTGAGCACCTGGGTCTGGCCGCTCTTGGTGATCAGTTCCATCTTCACATTGCGCGCACGATCCAGCGTTATCGACTTTTCACCGTCGTAGAAATCGCCCTTATGCATGTGGGAAACGTGGCTACGCGAGGCCTGACTCCACTCACCCATCGAGTGAGGATACTTGCGCGCGTACTCTTTGACGGCCTTCGGCGCACGACGGTCAGAGTTACCTTCGCGCAACACTGGGTTAACCGCACTGCCTTTGACTTTATCGTAGCGCGCTTTGATCTCTTTCTCTTCGTCACTGCTTGGCTCGTCAGGATATTCCGGCAGTGGGTAGCCCTGCTCTTGCAGCTCTTTAATCACTGCCCGCAACTGCGGCATGGAAGCGCTGATATTGGGAAGTTTGATGATGTTGGCTTCCGGCTCCTTGGCCAGGGCACCCAACTCAGCCAAGTGATCCTCAACGCGCTGATCTTCCGTCAAGTAATCAGGAAATAGAGCGAGGACACGAGCCGCCAGGGAGATATCCCGGGTTTCCACTTCGATACCTGCAGCGTCGGTGAAGGCGTCAATAATCGGTAGCAAAGAGTATGTTGCGAGCGCAGGCGCCTCGTCGGTGAGCGTGTAAATGATCTTCGGCGTTTTGGACATTTTGCGTTAACCTCTTTTTCTATCGCTGTGATTATAAAGCCCCTGAGCAACGCGACTCATTTAACGAGAGACCATGCCGCGAAGCAGGCGGGGCCGTTTTATTTGGCTTTCTAAGTTATTGATCGGTGGTTGTTGAGCTGGTTACTGGGATAGCTGTTGAAACGATGTTTGAAAAGTATACCAGCGCAGCATTTTAATCGCATGAGAGATTGTCGACAAATCAAGGACAACCCCATAAAGAGATCATGAGTACTTTATATTTACTGCATAAACCCTATCGTATGCTCTCTCAGTTTACCGACAAACAGGCGCGTGCCACATTAGCCGATGTCATTACTGTGCCGGGTGTGTACGCCGCCGGACGCCTTGATTACGACTCGGAAGGTCTGCTACTACTCAGCGATGACGGCGAATTGATTCACCGTATCACTCACCCGCGTTACAAACAGCCCAAAACCTACTGGGCTCAGGTGGAAGGTGAGATTAGTGATGCAGCGCTGAAAGCGCTGCGTCAAGGGGTGACACTGAAAGATGGCCCAACGCAGCCAGCCAAGGCACGCCGAATACTCCCCCCGACGATTGCGCCGCGCCAACCCGTCATCGACCCCAAACGCCATCCGTCGACTAGCTGGCTGGAGCTAACCATCAGCGAAGGCCGTAACCGCCAAGTGCGCCGCATGACCGCCCACGTTGGCTTTCCAACACTGCGTTTGATTCGTGTGGCCATTGGTTCCTGGCGGCTGGATGGTCTAGCCCCTGGCGAATGGCGAAAAGAGACCTTGCACGCGCCCCAGCCTGCTAAAACGGCCCCAAACCAGCGAGTCGCTCAGCCGACAAAACAGCGCGCACGGCTCGCCACAAAGCGCAGGAAACCCTGATGAGCCTTATTCGTAGCACGGCCGCCTGCGTGATTCAGCAGGGTGAGCGTTTTTTGATGGTGGAAGAGCAGCGCGGCGGCCCGCAGAGTGTGTTTAATCAGCCCGCTGGGCATATTGAACCCGGCGAAGGCCCCGTAGCGGCCATTCTGCGCGAGGTAGTGGAAGAGACTGCTTGGCAGGTATCACTTACCGGTTATCTGGGCCTATATGTTTTTCATACCAGCACTGGAGAAACCTTCCATAGCCATGGGTTCATTGCTGAGCCGCTTCAGCAACTCGACCTGCCCCTCGACCCGGATATCTTCGCCACCCACTGGCTTACCATTGAGCAAATACGCTCGCTTGATCAGCAGGCGCGCCTACGCAGCCCGCTGGTACTCAAACGTATCGAGGATGCACTCAGCGGGACTTGCTATCCCTTATCAGTGATTCGCGAGTGAAGCACTCGAAGCCATTACCCCCCATCGTGTATAATCTTCGCCCAACTGCACACTGCTTATTTGCACCCTACTTCAACTGAGGATGCCCATGTCATCCACTGATCCAACTACGTCAGGCTCAGCCACTACTGAGTCATCCGCCACGGCCGCTAACGGCAAAGTGATTGTCGGTATGTCCGGCGGCGTCGATTCGTCCGTTTCTGCCCTTCTCCTCATGCAGCAAGGCTACGAGGTGGAAGGCCTGTTTATGAAAAACTGGGATGAAGACGACGGCACCGAGTACTGCACCGCCAAAGAGGATCTCGCCGACGCAGAAGCGGTCTGCGAAAAGCTCGGCATTAAGCTACACACCGCAAATTTTGCCGCCGAGTATTGGGATAATGTCTTTGAGCACTTTTTAGCCGAATACAAAGCGGGCCGTACGCCCAACCCGGATATTCTATGCAACCGGGAGATCAAGTTTAAGGTGTTCCTTGAGTACGCCGAAATGCTGGGTGCTGATAAAATCGCCACCGGCCACTATGTGCGTCACGGCGTACGTGAAGGCCGCCCACGCTTGCTTAAAGGCCTGGACGGCAATAAAGATCAAAGCTACTTCCTGCACGCAGTGCCGGAAGCCGCGATTGCACGCACACTGTTCCCCGTGGGTGAGCTGGAAAAACCTGCCGTGCGCGCCTTGGCGGAACAGCACGATTTGATTACCGCCAAGAAAAAGGACTCCACGGGCATCTGCTTTATCGGTGAACGTCGCTTCCGCGACTTCCTGCAGCAGTACCTGCCCGCCCAGCCCGGCACCATTGAAACGCCGGATGGCGATGTGATTGGCCAACATATGGGACTGATGTACTACACCCTTGGCCAACGCCAGGGCCTTGGGATTGGCGGACTGGCCAACTACTCGGAAGAGCCCTGGTACGTGGCGGCAAAAGATCTTGATCGCAATGTGCTGATCGCGGTGCAGGGTAAGCATGATCAATTGCTCTACTCCGATACGTTAGCCACCGAGGCGATGGACTGGGTCGCCGGTGAGCCGCCGGTTCAGCAGGGGCGCTTTACCGCTAAGACCCGCTATCGGCAGAGCGACTGCGGCTGCGAAATGCGCGTGCTACCCGACGGTGGCGTCGAAGTGACGTTCGACGACCCGCAGTGGGCGGTTACCCCAGGCCAGTCACTGGTACTTTACGATGGCGATATTTGCTTGGGCGGTGGCGTTATTCGCGCTACCTGGAAAAGAGCCGCGGAGGCCGCTGCATGAATCCCACCACCCCGATTCATCGCGCCCCCGACTCCCCGGTCGCCCGTCAAGCACTTGCTTTGGCGGGCGTGTTTCAGGCAGCCAGTCTGGTCGACGAACTCGCCCGCACCGGCCAGGTCGACCCGCGCGCCTGGGAAACGCTGATTGAAGCCACCGTGGATACTAATCCTGCAAGCTTTGAAGCAATTTATGGTGGGCACCCCAACAACTTGCGCCGAGGCCTGGATACCCTGGAAGCCTTGGTAGGTCGCAAACAGGCAAACCCGGTGGTACTGCGTTACGGTTTCTCGCTGCTGATGCTGATGAATAAGCTGCGCACCAATAACGACATGATGGATACGCTGGGGCAAAAATTAACCCGCATTCAGGGCCAGGCTGAACACTTTGGCACTACCCACGAAAACGTGGTCGCCAGCCTGGGGGAAGCGTACCAGGAAACTATCTCCACCTTTAAAACTCGCATTGTGGTTCAGGGCGACCCGTCGCTACTGCAGAGCCGCATGATGCCCGAGCGTGTACGCGCCTGCTTAATGGCCGGCATTCGCTTTGGGCTACTGTGGCACCAGCAAGGCGGGCGACGCTGGAAGCTGGTATTCCAGCGCAAAGCGCTACGCCGGGCGCTGGACAGCCTCAGCTAGGCCACTCCCTAATTCATTAACTTGCTTTCGACTAATTTTCTTTCGAACCTCCTGGAAACGATGCCATGCAACTCTCTGCTTTAACCGCCCTCTCCCCCGTTGATGGCCGCTACGCCAGCAAAGCCGCTGCCCTGCGTGAACACTTCAGTGAGTTCGGCTTGATCCGCGCTCGTGTGATTGTGGAAGTTCGCTGGCTACAACGCCTGGCTGAACACGCGCAAATCATCGAAGTACCGAGACTCTCCGCTGAAGCAACTGCGTTTTTAGAGCAGTTGATTCGTGAGTTTTCGCTTGAAGACGCCGAACGCATCAAAGAAATCGAGCGCACCACCAATCACGACGTCAAAGCGGTGGAGTATTTCTTAAAAGAGAAAATTGCCGATCAAGCCGAGCTCCATGCGGTCACCGAATTCATTCACTTTGCCTGCACCAGTGAAGATATCAACAACCTCTCTTACGGCGTAATGCTCAGCGACGGCCTGAACGCCATGCTGCCGACGATGCACGAAGTAGCTGACGACATCGCCAAGCTGGCCATTGCCCACGCCGCCCAACCGATGCTGTCGCGTACTCACGGTCAAACCGCTACCCCGACCACACTGGGCAAAGAGATGGCCAACGTGGCGTACCGCCTCAAGCGCCAGCTTAAGCAGATCGAAGCAGTGGAAGTATTGGGTAAGATCAATGGTGCCGTCGGCAACTACAACGCCCACCTGACCACCTATCCGGAGATCGACTGGGAAGCCAATGCGCGCACCTTTGTGGAAGGTTTAGGGCTAAAATTCAACCCTTACACTACCCAGATCGAGCCCCACGACTACATCGCCGAACTGTTTGACGCCATTTGCCGCTTCAATACGATTCTGATCGACTTCGATCGCGATGTATGGGGCTATATCTCACTGGGCTACTTTAAGCAGCGCACGGTAGAGGGCGAAATTGGCTCTTCTACTATGCCGCATAAAGTGAACCCGATTGATTTCGAGAACTCCGAAGGCAATCTGGGCTTGGCGAATGCAGTCCTTAGCCACCTCGCCCAGAAACTACCCATCTCACGGTGGCAGCGTGACCTCACCGACTCCACCGTGCTGCGCAATCTGGGTGTCGGCTTGGCCTATGGTTTGATTGCTTACCACGCGAGCTTGAAAGGTATTAGCAAGCTGGAAGCGAACCCCGAGCGCTTAGATGCTGACCTGGATAACAGCTGGGAAGTGCTTGCCGAGCCGATTCAAACAGTGATGCGTCGCTACGGAATCGAAAAGCCTTACGAAAAACTCAAGCAACTGACCCGTGGCAAACGTATTGACCAAGAGGGCTTTGCGGCGTTTATTGATACGCTGGAACTGCCCAGCGAAGTCAAAACTGAGTTGAAGGCGCTCTCCCCGGCCAACTATATTGGTAATGCCCAGGCGCAAGCCGAAGCGCTGACACAACAGCTAAGCTCTTTATAACGCCACCTTTACTTATTTACGCCAACTTACTAACGCCAGGGCATGCCATGAACCATCACGATAAGCCGTTAACCTTGCTGGGCGATCTTACCGCCGCAGACTTTCTGGCCAATTATTGGCAGCAAAAGCCGCTGCTGATCCGTGGCGCAATGCCCGACTTCATCAGCCCGATTGAAGCCGATGAGCTGGCCGGTCTCGCCTGCGAACCTGGCGTTGAAGCGCGTTTGGTCGAAGAAGAGGGCCCGGATGGCCCTTGGCAGGTCTCTCACGGCCCCTTTGATGAGGCCACCTTTGAACGCCTTCCGGAACAGAACTGGAGTCTTTTAGTGCAGGCCGTTGACCACTACGTTCCATCGGTGGCGGCGCTACTGGACGAATTTGACTTCCTGCCGCGTTGGCGACTCGATGACGTCATGATCAGCTACGCGCCGCCTGGCGGCAATGTAGGCGCGCATATCGATCAATACGATGTGTTTTTACTCCAAGCCAGCGGCCATCGTCGCTGGCAGTTGGGCGGTAAGCTCACCGAAGATGCACCGATCATCCAAGGCATCGATCTGCGCATTCTTAAAGAGTTCACCGTAGAGCCCGACTCCGACTGGGTGCTTGATCCCGGTGACATGCTTTATCTCCCTCCCGGCTGGGCGCACCACGGCGTAAGCCAAAGCGATGACTGCATGACCATCTCGGTTGGTTTTCGTGCCCCTTCTGCCGATGAGGCAATCACCTCCTACGCCGACTATTTGGGCGAACAGCTTCCTGCCTCCCAGCGTTACAGCGATGCGGGCATGGCGCCTGCCCAGCAGGTAGGCGAGTTGGATGACGCCGCCGTTGAGCGCATGCGCCAGCTGATTATATCGACGCTGGATAACCCCACCCAAATCGCCCAGTGGTTTGGTCGAGTAATGACCCAGCCAAAATATGTCGACCAAGTGGTACCACTTGAAACGCCGATGGACGAAGCGGCGCTTGTTGCTCAACTACAAAAGGGCGATCCGCTCTACCATATGCCCGGCTCACGCTTTGCTTGGCGGCGCGACGCCAGCGGCACCACGCTGTTTGTCGATGGCGACGGTCACGCCTGCTCGACTGAGCTAGCCAAGCGACTTGCCGACACCAAACCACTCTATGCCCAAGACCTTGAGCTTGACGGTGCCGCTACGCTCATCACGCAGCTGGTCAATACCGGCAGCCTTGGCTTTATGGGCGATGAAGGTGAGGACGACGAGGAGTATTGATGGCCATCACCCACATCAGTACCGGCGACTGGGAGATACTGGGTCAGGCTGCCAGCGAAATCCGGCGCAAGGTATTTATTGAAGAGCAAAACGTGCCTCAGGATGAGGAGTGGGATGGTTTGGATCCTGAATGCCAGCACTTTCTCGCCATGCTTGATGGGCAACCAGTAGGCACCGCGAGATTGCTGCCCGACGGACATATCGGCCGCGTCGCGGTGCTCGCCGAAGCGCGTGGCTCAGGCATTGGCGTACTGCTGATGCAGGCCGCGATTGAAGCGGCTCGACATGCAGGCCACACTGAGGTGGCCCTCAGCGCTCAGGTTCACGCGCTGGCATTTTATGAGCGGCTAGGCTTCATCGCCCACGGAGATGAGTTTATGGATGCGGGCATCCCTCACCGAGAGATGACGTTATCGCTCACGGAATATCAACCCCAGTAGTCACCGAATCGGATCAACCCTCGGCGAGGGCGCTTTTGCTAGCACTGCCCCGGCAGTGCTTTTTTATGCGCTTTTGATACCCTCCTGACGAAAAACCACTACACAAACCCACCGCTTTCTCCCCCCACTGTAGTCGGGTTACAACGCCCTATGCCTCCAAGTGTCAATTGTTGAATGCGCTCTCCTAGTGGATAGTTGTTGCATTGCAGCGTTATGGCGATGTAGCAAATGCTTCAAACCCGCGACGCTGTATCGGATGTATTTAGCACTGATGTCACTAGTACCCAAGACAATGGGTTTAGAGACGATTGACTTAGAGACAGAAACGCGAAATTGAATGATGCTGAATACAACTTCGCAGGTGCAGCATTAGCAAGCACTGATTGGCGAAACGGCACCAGCATTTAAGAACTGCCAACATAAACGAAGAGGGTAAGCTCATGTCAGGACTGCTCGACGATATCAAAGCCATGGCCCAACTGCGCGAAGCACAAGGCGGCAAATGGGAAGCTATCAAACCTGAGTACGCCGCCCGTATGCGCGCTCAAAACCGCTTTCACACCGGCCTGGACATTGCTCGCTACACTGCCAAAATCATGCGCGAAGATATGGCCGCCTACGATGCTGATACCGCACAATACACCCAGTCACTAGGCTGCTGGCATGGGTTTATTGGCCAACAGAAGCTTATCTCGATCAAAAAGCATTTTGGCACCACCAAACGTAGCTACCTCTACCTGTCAGGCTGGATGGTGGCCGCGCTACGCTCTGAGTTTGGTCCACTGCCCGACCAGTCGATGCACGAAAAAACCTCCGTGGCCGACCTAATCGAAGAACTCTACACTTTCCTAAAGCAAGCCGATGCCTGGGAACTTAACCACCTGTTCCGCGACCTGGACGACGCCAAAGAGGCTGGCAACAGCAGCAAAGAGCAGGAACTGATCAGCAAAATCGATAACTACGAAACCCATATCGTCCCCATCATTGCTGATATCGACGCTGGTTTCGGTAACGCAGAAGCCACTTACCTGTTGGCCAAGAAGTTTATTCAAGCAGGCGCCTGCTGTATACAACTGGAAAACCAGGTCTCTGATGAGAAGCAGTGCGGTCACCAGGACGGTAAAGTTACCGTGCCCCATGAAGACTTCCTGGCCAAAATCAACGCCGTGCGTTACGCCTTTTTGGAACTCGGCATTGAAGATGGCGTTATCGTCGCGCGTACCGATTCACTGGGCGCGGGTTTGACGCAAAAAATTGCCGTCACCAATGAGCCCGGTGACCTAGGCGACCAGTACAACAGCTTCCTGGACGGCGATGTAATTGAGAACGCTGCTGATATCAACAACGGCGACGTCGTCATCAAACAGAACGGCAAGCTGGTGAAACCCAAGCGTCTCGCTTCCGGCCTCTACCAGTTCAAACCCGGCACCGGCGAAGATCGCGTTATTCTTGACTGCATCACCAGCCTGCAAAACGGTGCTGATCTGCTGTGGATCGAAACTGAGAAGCCCCACGTAGGCCAGATCGCCAGCATGGTTAACCGGATTCGTAAGGTCGTGCCGGATGCCAAGCTGGTCTACAACAACTCACCGTCGTTCAACTGGACACTCAACTTCCGCCAGCAGGTCTTCGATGCCTGGCAGGAAGAGGGTAAAGACGTTTCCGCTTACCAGCGTGACAAGCTGATGAGCGCCGAGTACGACGAGACCGAGCTTGGTCAGTTGGCCGATGAGTGGACGCGCAATTTCCAGCGCGACTCGTCTCGCGAAGCGGGCATCTTCCACCACTTGATCACGCTGCCGACGTATCACACTGCCGCCCTGTCCACCGACAACCTAGCGAAAGGCTACTTCGGCGACGAAGGCATGCTGGCCTACGTAAAAGGCGTGCAGCGTCAGGAAATTCGTCAGGGAATCGCCACCGTACGTCACCAGGATATGGCGGGCTCCAATATTGGTGATGACCACAAAGAGTTCTTCCACGGCGATGCAGCTCTGAAAGCCGGCGGCAAAGACAACACCATGAATCAGTTCGGTTAATTCATAAGCAATACGGTTTACTTCATTACCGAACCCTAACAACAGGAGGCCATGTGGCCTCCTGTTTTTGATTGGCTACCGGTATTTGCACACTGTTTTCTTAATACACTGTTAGACTCTCGATTAAGCTATTTTCTGGCGATGGCTTTATCAGCTTTGATCTTTTTAAACGATCGCTGGTCAAACGCGTCGGCATCGGCTATCTTTAACGAACACTGTTCTATAACTGCGATCCACCCTTTGTCTGCCCTATCGATGACAGATATATTGATAACAGCCACATGGATAGCAGCTATCAAAATAGACACCCTGGAGGTTTGTATGAAACGTCTTCTTCTCCCAATTGCCGCACTGAGCATTCTCACGCTCGCAGGCTGCGCCAACACATCAGGCTACTCTGGCGATGTCTACAGTGGTAACCAGGCCAAAACAAGCCAAAGCGTCACTTATGGCACTATCGTGGCGGTTCGCCCAGTGCAGATTCAAGCAGAAAGCCGTGCAGGCGGCCTTTTAGGTAGCGGTGGCGGTGCGGTTATTGGTGGCCTTTTAGGCAACCAGGTAGGTGGCGGTTCAGGTCGTCAATTGGCGACAGTGGCAGGCGCTCTGGGCGGTGCGGTGGCAGGTACGGCCGCTGAAGATGCGACCAATCGCGTCAATGCACTGGAAATGGAAATTCGTCGTGATGACGGCTCTGATATTGTTGTCGTTCAACGTGCAGACCGCCAATTCCAAGCTGGCCAGCGTGTTCGCCTAATCGGCAGTGGTGCCAACGTGAGCGTGGCGCCCTATTAAGCAGCATTGATAGTCGAAAGCGGTTAAGTAGAAAAAAAAGCCCGGCCATCTCCTTTGATGGCCGGGCTTTTTGTGCTGCAACCAGCTTAACGGTGAGTCTTATTACCTGCCCAACTCGCCAGTGCCATGATGGCCCAGCCAATAAGAGCAAGCAGGATAACGACCAGCAGCATCTCCACTGGTTGCACCAGGGTAGTGGCGCCCAGCACTGCCAGCGTAATTACCCACAGATAGCGGTTGTCGCCATGGCTTTTCAAAAAACCGGGCAACACCTTGTCCAACCCCGCGCTAACGCCACTATTCCAGCGCTGATAGGTAAAATAAGCAATCAGGCAAAAAGCGATAAGCCAAATAATCAAGATCGTCATTGCATGCTCCAAAAGTGATAGGGCAAAGGAATAAGTGATGGTCGTAGGGTATCCCTGGTCACCCTGGCACGCAATAGCGCCAAAAGTGGAGAGTAGGAAAAAGCGCCACTACCCCCTGACAAGCCAGCGCACACGCGTTACCATGTTGGGACATGCACTCACCGAAAGGTTATTCCATGCAAATTGCGCAAAACTCGGTTGTCGCGTTTCACTACACCCTGACCAACGATGCAGGTGAAGTGCTAGACAGTTCCGAAGGCCGTGAACCGCTTACTTACCTCCATGGCGCCGGTAATATTATTCCGGGTCTAGAGAAAGAGCTGGAAGGTCGTACTGCGGGCGATAAGCTGAACGTTGCCGTATCTCCGGAAGAGGGTTATGGCGAGCTGCAAGAGCAGCTAATGCAAGAAGTACCTCGGGACGCGTTCCAGGGCGTCGAAAGCATTGAGCCGGGCATGCAGTTCCAAGCCCAGACCCAAGGCGGCCCGCTCATGGTCACCGTCAAGAAAGTTGAAGGCGATACGGTCGTTGTCGATGGCAACCACCCGCTAGCCGGCCAACAGCTCAACTTTGACGTTGAGATCGCTGAAGTACGCGAAGCCAGCGCTGAAGAAGTTGAGCACGGCCACGTGCACGGCGAAGGCGGCGTTGAGCACTAAGCCGCTCTCGCTACCGATCAGAAAAGGTGACCTCCGGGTCACCTTTTTTATGTCCGCAACCTTATTGCGGCACTACTCGCCCGGTATTAGCACCAGTTGCCCATGACGTACACTGCGCGACGATGTGACTTCGTCGGCAAACTGCTTTAGCACCCGCCCCTGGCCTTTGAGCAGCGCCACTTCCAGGCAACTGTCGTGGTTGATATGCACATGCAGAGTCGAAAGCGTTAGGTCATGGTGGTCATGAGAGTGACGTGTTAAGCGTTTGGAAAGCTCGCGTGCAGCATGATCATAAACGTATACCAACGCACCCATGCAGGGGGCATCCGGCGCCGCCTCTTCTCGCACCTGCTTTAAACCGCTGCGGGTCAAGTCGCGAATCGCCTCTGAGCGGTTTTGATAGCCGCGCTCACGCATCAACGTATCGACTTCTGCCACCAGCTCCTCATCAAGCGTTACCGTTACACGCTGCATTCACGCCCCCTGTAGTGATTAACTTTTCATGTGCTGCCACCACCGGTAGTATGATGTTCTTGTAAAAACATCATACTCGTGACGCTAACAGCATAAAGGATAAAGCGATGGCTAAACCAACTCGGCCCATCTTACTGGGTATTGCGTTAAGTTGTTTAGTCGTAGCTACAGCTGTGCAAGCAAAAGAACAGCTAGTGCTTGCCATTGGCGGTGAACCCGAACAGGGTTTTGACCCACTGCTGGGCTGGGGCCAGTATGGCAATCCACTGTTTCAGTCGACGCTGCTCTCACGGGGTAAGAATCTTGCGCCGCAGCCAGAGCTGGCCACTGCGTGGCGGCTTTCTGAAGACCGCCTGACCTGGACACTCACACTGCGTGAGGACGCCCGCTTTGCAGACGGCACGCCGCTGACCGCTGACGATGTGGCTTATACTTTTAATGCGGCGGCCCAGGCAGGCGGGCGGGCGGATCTTAGCGCCCTGGCTGAAGCAACCGCACTTGATAAACACACTGTTTCGCTCCGCCTGAAGGCCCCGCGCATTACCTTTATTGATCAACTATTGACGCTGGGCATTGTGCCCCGCGCCGAGCGTGATAACGGCTACAGTGATCAGTATGGTCGTCATCCCTTGGGGTCTGGGCCCTATCAGTTCGTAGAGTGGCAGGAAGGAGAACAGTTGATTGTAGAACGTAATCCTTACTTCTACGGCCCTACGCCCGTGTTTGAACGGCTGGTATTTCTGTTTACCGGTGAAGACGCCACGCTAAGTGCTGCCCATGCTGGCCAAGTGGATATCGCCTCGGTTCCTCCTGCACTGGCGACCAATGTGCCAGCACATATGCAGCGGGTGATTATGGAGAGTGTCGATAATCGCGGCATTCTTTTTCCCATGCAGACGGCTAATGGCGAACACGCCGCCTCCGGCGCCCCCATTGGCAACGACGTAACCGCAAACATTGCTATCCGCCAGTCGATTAACCTTGCCGTTGACCGCGATACGCTGGTGGAGGTGGCCTTGCAGGGTTACGGACGCCCCGCCTTTGGCCCGGCGGATGGTCTCCCCTGGAGCAGTAGCGATGAGCACCTTTCCGTGCCTGACCTTGCCCAGGCAGAGGCGATACTCGACGCCGCAGGCTGGCGGCTAGGTGACGATGGCCTGCGCTATAAAGAGGGCCTGCCTGCACGCTTTCGGCTTACCTACCCTTCAAACGATACCACCCGTCAGCTGCTTGCAGAAGTAAGTGCTGACATGGTGCGCCCGCTGGGGATTGAGATGCAGCCCACCGGCCGCCACTGGGATGAAATCCAGCGCGAAGCGCTGCACCAGGACGCCATTATGTTCGGCTTTGGTAGCCACAGCCCCCAGGAGATCTACTACCTCTTCCACAGCCAGCATGCGGGTAACGGTTTCTACAACAGCGGTTTCTACGCTAATCCTCAGGTAGATACCCACTTGGATAACGCCCAGGCGGCGGCAAGTATCGAGCAAGCCAACCGGGAATGGCAGGCGGCGCAATGGGACGGCACCACCGGCTACGGCGTACGCGGCGATAGCAGCTGGGCCTGGCTGGTCAACCTAGAACACGTCTATTTTGCTGACACCTGCTTGGATGTTGGCGAACTGGGCGTGGCGCCCCACGGTCACGGCTGGCCGATCACCGCTAACCTGCTTGAGTGGCGCTGGACGTGCGACTGATTGCGCCTACCATCAAGCGCTTGGCCCGTCTGGCGCTGGTACTCCTCTGCGTCGCCCTGGTGTCTTATGGGCTGATGATGGCCTCACCGGTTGACCCCGTTGATGCCTACCTGGGCCCGCAAATGGCCCAGGTCAGCCCCGAACAGCGCGCCCTGATTGCCCAGCGCTGGGGTTCGATCAGTCACCTGCCGTTCAGTTTGGTCACTGGCTGCGTCAACTAATCAGCGGTGATTTGGGCTGGAGTCATGTCTATAACCAGCCGGTTAGCGAGGTGATCGGCCAGCGTTTTCAACGCTCCATTGCGCTACTCGGCAGTGCCTGGCTGCTCTCGGCGCTACTGGGGTTTAGCCTCGGCGTGGTGGCAGGTGCCAAAGAGGGCTCCAAGCTGGATAGCATCATCAGCACCTACGCCTTCATTACCGCCTCCACTCCCGCTTTTTGGCTGGCGATACTTGCGGTGCTGCTGTTTTCGGTAACGCTGGGTTGGACGCCTACCTGTTGCGCGGGGCCAGTCGGGGTCTTGAATCAAGACGTCACCCTCGTTACCCGGTTACATCATCTACTCTTACCAATCGTCACCTTGGCACTGCTGGGCATCGCCAATATTACCCTGCATACCCGCGCCCGCATGCTTGAGCTAATGCGCTCAGAGGTTGCTACCCACGCCTTTGCCCAGGGCGCCAGCCGAATAGATGTGGCCTGGCGCCATGGTCTCCGGCACGCCAGTTTACCCGCAGTGACGCTGGCGTTTGCCTCACTGGGCGAACTATTTGGCGGCTCGATCCTAATCGAGCAGGTGTTCGCCTACCCGGGCCTGGGCCAAGCCACGGTGGCCGCAGGCCTACGCAGTGACGTTCCCCTGCTGCTGGGCATCGCGCTATTTACCGCCCTGTTTGTCAGCATCGGCAATATGATCGCCGATAGCCTCTACGCCGTTATTGACCCACGCATTCAGCCAGGTGGTTTATGAGTCAGCCTCAGCCGCGCCTGCGCGCCGCCTTCAGCCTGGGCGTCGCCACCCTGCTGGTCGTAGGGCTTGCCGCTAGCCAGTGGCTGCTAGGTGATTCACCGCAACAGATGCAGTTTGATGCCCGGCTAGCCCCGCCTAGCGTTGAACACTGGCTGGGCACCGACGCGCTGGGCCGTGAACTCTGGGCGCGAACCCTTGCCGGGCTGGCGCTAAGCTTCTGGGTGGGCTGCCTGGCCGCTCTCCTGAGCACGCTGATTGCGCTGAGCTTGGCAGCCCTAGCCACGCTGTCAGCGCGGCTGGATGCCCTGGTGAGTCTGCTGATTGATACGCTGCTTAGCGTGCCCCACCTGATTTTATTGATGCTGATCGCCTTTGCCCTAGGTGGCGGCACCCAGGCAGTCATTATTGCCGTGGCCGTGACCCACTGGCCCAGCCTGGCCCGGGTGCTACGCGCCGAGCTATGGCAACTGCGCCAGGCGCCCTATGTGCGCATCTCGCGTGCGCTGGGTAAGTCGCGCTGGTTTGTGCTCCACGGCCACCTGCTCCCCCATTTATTGCCCCACTGCCTGGTGGGCGCCCTACTGCTGTTCCCCCACGCGATTCTCCACGAAGCCGCACTGACCTTTTTGGGCTTTGGCCTAAGCCCCAGCCAGCCCGCTATTGGCGTTTTGCTGGCGGATGCCATGCGCTACTTAAGCGGCGGCTACTGGTGGCTGGGGGTATTTCCCGGCTTGGGGCTGTTACTGATGGTGCTGGGTTTCGAGCGCCTCTCCAGCCAGCTACGCCGGGCTCTTTAGGAGGTTGCAATGCTCACGATCGACCGTTTAACACTCCAGTTGCCCTACTATGCAGACGGTTATGCCGCATGGTGGAAGCGTCGCTGGGCTACCTGTCTGGATGCATTTTCGCTAACGTTTTGCCCAGGCGAGGTACATGCGGTGGTGGGTGCCTCCGGCGCCGGAAAAAGTTTGTTGGCCTATGCGATCATGGGGTTACTGCCCACACCTGCGCGCTTAGACGGGCAGCTTTACTACCAGGGAAAACCTCTTGATGCATCACGCCAACGCCAGCTTCGCGGCCGCAAGCTGGCGCTGATCCCCCAATCGCTAAGCGCCTTAGACCCGCTGGTGCGTACTCAGCGCCAGGTGACCTGGGCGGCCCAGCGCGCAGGCCAGCCATCAGCACACGCTTGGCACGCCTCCCAACAAGCCCTTGCTCACTATCAGCTAGACGCCCGAGCACAGCAGGCCTACGCCCACGAGCTTTCCGGCGGCATGGCCCGGCGCGTGTTGACGGCCATGGCCCACGTCAGCCAAGCCAGGCTGGTGATTGCTGACGAACCCAGCGTAGGCCTTGACCCACACCAGCGCCAGCGCGTACTGGGCGCGTTGCGCGAACTGGCCGACCAGGGTAAAACGGTGATCCTGATTACCCACGACCTGCGCCATGCCCTGCCGATTGCCGACCTCGTTACCATTATGCGTGGCGGCAAGCTGATCGAGACCGCGCCCGCCAGCGCCTTTCAGGGCAGCGGCGCCGCTCTGACCAGCGCTTATTCACAGGCCCTGTGGCTGGCGCTACCGGACAACGCTTTTGCTACGACCACCATCGGCAGGCGTGAACAGGAGACGAATGTTGCTTAACGCGCACCGGCTTGGTTTTCGGTTTTCACCCGACACACCGATACTGGAAGACGTTTCCCTCACCCTAAAAGCGGGCCAGTGGTTAGGATTAAGCGGCGACTCGGGGGCAGGAAAATCCACACTGGGCAAACTGCTGGCAGGCTACTTAATGCCCCAGACGGGTTATGTCACCCTGGATGGCGCGGCGCTACCTAAAAAAGGTGTGCAGCCCGTACAGTGGCTTCCCCAATCGCCGGAACTGGCGGTGAACCCACGCTGGCGGGTAGCCAAAATACTGCGCGAAGCCTGGACGCCTTCTGATGCCCAGTGCCAGGCGTTTGGCGTAAAACCAAAGTGGCTATCTCGCTTTCCACAATCGCTATCGGGGGGGGAGTTGCAGCGGGTATGCGTATTGCGTGCACTCGCCCCGGAAGTACGCTTTCTGGTCGCCGATGAGATCTCCACCATGCTCGACCCGATTACCCAACTTGAGCTTTGGCAGGCGCTAAAACAGGAGGCGCAATTACGCCAGCTTGGCGTGCTGGTGATTAGCCACGACATCGCCCTACTGGAACGGCTCTGCCCACAGCGTTTGCACTTAAGCGAAAGGCAACTGAAGCCATGGTAGCTGATGAAAGTTAGCCAACCGCCTGGCGACGCTCAAAACGCCATAGGCCGAAGGCAATCATTAGCGTGATACTTAGCAGCAGCCACGAGCCTATAGTGACCCCTGACCAACCGGCCCAGTGCCAGAACGGCTCCAGCCAGAAGCCACCCAAACTGGCTCCCACGTAATAAAACACCAGATAGAGCGCCGAGGCGCTGCCCCGGGCGCCCTGGGCATAACGGCCTACCCAGCTGGAGGCCAACGAATGGGCCAGGAAAAAGCCGAAGGCATTGACGGTTAAGCCGACGATAATCAGCAGCAGCGAATCCGATAACGTGATCGCCGTGCCCAACATCAAAATCACTACCCCTACCATCATGCATGCCGCGGGAGAAAACCGCCCAGCCAATCGCCCGGAAATCATCGAACCGAAGGTACCGCCGAGATAGGTCAAAAAAATCAGCCCCAGACCACTGGCGGCTAATTGATACGGCGCTGCCGCCAACCGAAAGGTGATATAGCTGTATTGGTTAATAAAAATCAGGAAATTAATACCACCCAGACAGTAAGCAGCGAGCAACACCGGATTGCGCACATGACTGACTAAATCGCCGGCTGCTTTGCGCAGCTCGAAGCGCTGGGGAGTAAAGGCGCGGCTATTGGGCAACAGGCGCCAAAATACCGCGCAGCCAACAAGCGTCATGATACCTACCGCTAGAAATGCCGCTGTGGGGCCGCCGACCTCAGCGGCGCCCCCACCGACGATACGCCCGCTGATTCCGCCGAGCGAGTTGGCGCCAATATAGAGCCCCACAGCGCTTAACAGCGCAGGCTTCTCAAACTCATCGCCCATCCAGGCGATCGCCACTGCTGGCAGTCCTCCCAGCACAAAGCCTTGCACCAGGCGTAGCAGCAGCAAGCTTTCAAAGGTGGGGGCAAAGGCCAAGGCAATGGAGCATCCACCTGCCAACAGCAGTGTGACGCGCATGATGCCTTCGCGACCAATGGCATCAGAGAGAGGCCCGAAGACCAGCAGCGCAATGGCTAAGGAGAGGGTCGATACCGACATAAGCAGGCTGACGCCCAAGGTAGAGACCTGATAGGTCTCCTTTAACCCTGGCAGCAGCGGCTGCGGTGCGTATAAGTTGATAAAAACAAGAAATGAGCCGAGGCAAAGCGCCAAGGTGGCGCGCCACCAGGCGCGCGTTTTGGCTTTTATCATGCCATTCCTAGATTAATAACGTCTGATTACTGGAAAACAGTGCCGCCCAGTTGGGCCAGGTGCGTTGGCTCCAGAGCGCGACGTGACTGCCAGTAGTAGCGCTGCCAATAACTGTTATCCAGGCTGGAGATAATCACCCCTTTTGAGGTCGAAGCGTGGAGAAAATACCCATCGCCTACGTAGATCCCCACATGGTTATAGCGACCCGGCGGTCGGAAGAACACCAGATCGCCCGCCTGCAGCTCTTGGCGGTCGATCGGGCGTCCCTCGTGTACTTGGCCACGGGTGGAGCGCGGTAGATCCAAATTAAAAGTGTCACGATAAACGTTGCGAACCAGGGCCGAACAGTCGATTCCTCTCTCTGAAGTACCGCCAATTCGGTAAGGCGTTCCCGCCCAGCGCTGGTGCTGCGCCAGCAGCGCCTCACGGATCACTGTTGGCGGCGGTACTTGCAAACTGCGCAGATGCGCATCGATGGGATCAACCGGGGACATTTGCGGGTTCGCCCCCATTCCCGGCAACGTCATTGAGAAGTAATTCTCTGGGGCCTGCATATTGTTCTGTCGGGCAGAACCTGCGCAGCCAGCGACCAATGCAACTAAACAACAAACACTTACAACACGGACAGCGGTCACAGCGGGGCGTGGCAACGCAACCATGCGATTAACCTCGTGACATTGATAAGAAGGCGGTATGACAAATCTAATTTTTCCAGGCAAGACTATAAGCTAGTTATCATATGTTTGGCGAGCATCAATGTAACGTGCGCTGATCGCCCGGCAGGGTATCAATATGCAATGGCGCGAAATGGCGCGGTTTATTGCCCGGAAAATCCAAGCTCACCCATGGGCCAGCCAAGACCGGCGCACCACATATCCAAGCCACCAGCGCCTGACGAAACCCGGCTAGAAAGCTTTCCCGTTCAGGGGTTTCGCCCATAAAAAATGAGAAGCCGGCATACATCCCCATGGCATATTCCTGCCAACCGGCGTAGTGATCCGCCGCCAATTGGTAAGCACGATCCAATACCTTAGCGAACGCAGCGCTATCGAGCCAGCCTAGCTGCCGCGCGGCGATGGCCAGATCGACCAGTTGGGCAATATCCCAGGCCGCCATATCCACCTCATTGCAGCCATCTTCGTTGTCGCGCACACGACGTAAGCGCAGCAGGTGGTGGCGTTCATCTTCAGCACAGTCGCCGGATTCAAGAATGGCGATCTCAGCGCTTAAGCGCTCAGTATTGAGGGTATAGGGAGCGTAGTTAATCTGATACTCCTGGCGATCCCCCGACTCGAGCATATGGGTCAAAAACTCCTGCATATCACCTGCATTGCTCAAGTGGTAATGGCTCTCCACCCACTCGCGAATCTCGGCGCACTCCCGAGCGCTCTCGGGCTGAGGCTCACTCCACACCGCACTGTTCAGCGGGCCCACCAACGACATCGCGGTAAAATGACTCAAGGTGGGGCGACTACCCGGTTCACGCCAGGCATCGGGACGCCAATCCAGCCAGTGAAACAGGCTGCCGGGATCTTCAATGTGCCAAATAATTTCATTCACTAACGAAGCGTGCTCAGGCTCAGGCAGACAGCTCTCCCAAGCGAACCAGGCTTCTAACAAGCGCTTGGCATTGGGGTAAAAACGGCACAGACAGCTGCGCAGCGCACTGGCATATTCCATTAACGGCGCATGATCGAATAAGCCGCTGTCGAGGGACATATGCAGATAGAAGGCAAATTTTTCGGCCATATGAATCGTGGCCGCATGGCGACTTACCCCTTTAACGGCATTGCGCTGCTTAAGCTCTTCTGGGGTCGGTTGGCCAAACCAGCTTTGCGAAGGAGGTAAAACGCCGTGCACTGCATCGGCCGCCAACTGGTTAAGATGATGGGCCTGAGCGGGTAGCCAATAGCGCGCCAGTGCATGAGCCCCCTCATCGGCATGCAGGCCAAGTGACTCCTGCAAATAGAGCGCTGCGTCGGCACGCTGCTCTTCAGGCAGCGCCGCGGAGGGGGCTATCTGGCGCAGCATGGCATCCGGTTCACGTACGCTGGCCAGCGCCAACAACCAGTGGTGAGGGGTATTACGCCACCGCCGAATGCGCGCTTGGGATGCCATGCGCGTGGACTCATCCAATAGCTCCCCCGGTGGGCGCTTCCAGGGGCTATCCCAACCATGCAGCAGCAACTGATGTCGCTCGCTGGGTGTTTTACCCCGCCGGTCGATGCCATCAAATAGACTCTGCCCGCGCCCATAGGCATTAAGGACTGCGTACCAATCATGGTAGCGGCGACTGATCAAATCAGCGGCGTGCCCGGCTAAATCATCGGCCTCTTCTTGGCTAAGCAAGCCACAGCAGGCACCGGCCCAGGCGAGTTCCACAATTCGCAGCCAATCCCAAGCCGCCCACTCAAGCGGTTCGCCTTGGGTGACAAACTTATTCAGTACCGGCGCATAGGGCGACTCTTCTACCACACTACGCTGCCACTCCATGCGTTGGGCATTGTCCATACTGAGCAATTCGCGCGCTTCGATATCCCAGCGCTGCCGCTCACCTTGAGCACCTAACCAGAGCATCACGCCGATAAGTGCGTCGCGGTCATGGACATCCCATACGTGGGCAAGCCACTCGGAGGCTTCAGGCCAATCGCTTTGGCTGGCGGGGTAGACAATAATCGGCCGAAACAGCGCGCATAGCCGCCAGCTCTGCGCTTCTGGCTGCTGGGGCCATAGCGAAGCCGGTGCTGGGAGTTCAGCCAAGGCATTTTCAAGCGCGTCCCAGGTAATGCCTTCGCCATCGGTTTCAAGCTTGGCCAGTGCTTGGCAGGCATCAATAAAACGGTCATCGGCCCCCGCTTCCCAGCCCCGTGCGCCTAACGCACGGCGCAAATCCGCTAGCCAGGCACGCAGATCGCTGTAATCGCTGGTGATGCGGCGAGTCAGGTGGTGCGCCCAATTGCGCGCCTGATCAGCGTCTAACCAACCCGCCGCTCCCGCCAGTGCGGCCCACTCAAGCGCGCCTAGCAAACGGTCGGCACTGCCTGCGGGAGCTCCCAGCCCGTGAAACAGCTGCTCGGCCAGCTCGCCCCGGCTGGTAATTCCCAGCTGTAACAGGCGCTGTTCTGCCGCCCCTGCATCGACTGCCAACGGATGAGGGGTAAACGCCCAATCACACAGCACTAGCTGTTGGGCCCACCAGGCATTTAACGCGTCGATCAAGAGGCACCTCGAAAAAGCACAATGACACCAGCAAAAAGCCGGAACTAAAGCTGCCTAGTGTAACGGAAAGTGGCGCGAACACCGATAGCCCTACGCCTCGGTAGGCATAAAACAACACCGCCCGGCACAAGGCCGGGCGGTGTTTTACAGGTAGCAACTCAATCGCTACGCTTTTTTAACCTTACTAATCACCCACAGGAGCACCACGGCACCCACTATCGCGGTAACTAGCGAACCGATAAAGCCACCAGAGGAAAGGCCTAAAAGGCTGAATAAAAAACCACCAATAACCGCGCCCACGATGCCGACACCAATATTACCCAGGATGCCGAAACCGCCACCGCGCATGATGTTGCCAGCAATCCAACCAGCTAAACCACCAATGATTAACCATGCAATAAAGCCCATATAGTCTCCTTACTATTTCGATTACGGGTTGCAGTTACGCGTTTTACCTTCGAGTCACGCTTGTTCTACCATAGCACACAGCGTTAGTGTTCGGCGCCTATCGGTATCGATGCTTGGCAACTCTTAAAGGAAAATTCATGATCCCCGACTCGCTCAATCAACTGGTTAAAAGCACTCAAGGACAGCAAACGGCGCAGTGGGAAGGCCGCGACGTGGTGCTTTTCAATATGCCCTGGGGTGAGTTGGTGGTGAGTCTCCAAGGCGCTCAAGTGCTGCACTTCTGCCCTACCGGTGATACCGGCTGGTTATGGCTGACGCCTACGCCCCAGGCGCTGCCAGGCGCTATCCGGGGCGGTATTCCGCTCTGCTGGCCATGGTTCGCCGACGAGCGCTTTGCCGACGAAAGCCCCCAGCACGATGGCCCCTTTCATGGCCTTGCCCGCCACGCTGAGTGGCGCCTGGATGCCGTCGATGAGCACGCCGAGGGCATTGAGCTTCACCTCTCCCCGTCGCAGCCTCTGCACACACTGCTCACCGCACGCTTGGTGGTACAAGCTAACGCCCAGCGTTTGAACGTGGAGCTGATTAGCGAAAACATTGGCGAAACGCCGATCAAAACCAGCGGCGCGCTGCACACCTATTTAGCCGTTGCCGATACCCATCAGTGCCGCCTGGAAGGTCTCTCCGGCGCGCGCTATCTCGACAAACTGCGCGACTTTGCTGAGAGTGAGCAGCAGGGCACACTGGCCGTTCAAGGCGCCGTTGACCGCATTTACCACACCAATGAAGCCGTACTGCTCAACGATGGCGAGCGCACTCTGCGCATCGGCAAGCAGTCGAGTGACTCCACGGTAGTGTGGCACCCCAATAACGACCTACCCAGCGACACCCCCGCCGAGGCAGCACGCCACTTTATTTGCGTTGAAGCTGCCAATACCCGCCTGGATCCGGTCTGGCTGGTGCCTGGCGCTCAACACCTACTGGGAACCACCCTCAGCCGCGGTTAATCTTCGGTTCATCAGCGCTTTGCTATCATGTGCTCAATGGCATTTGAGCTAGGGAGATCCAATGGATCCGCAACAATGGCTAGAAGCTGCCACGCTGGCGTTTAATTTAATCGGTATGGTGGTGTGCTTAGTGGGATTAACCTTGGCGCAGAAGATGACCCGCCGCTGGCCAGGCTACACCCTGGCAGGGGTTGGCTTTTTAATTGCCACCCTGCCGATGCTTTCGCAACTGGTATTAATGTTTAGCCAATAAAGGCTAGGAGCCACAAAGGGATCGATAGGATGCGCCAGCCGTTAAGTCGCGAACTGAGCAATTTATTAGAGCGCGGAAGGGATCGCCAGCTGCGCTTAGCGGTCACCGGCCTCTCCCAAGCGGGGAAAACCGCGTTTTTGACGTCGCTGGTCAATCAGTTGCGTCATGCAGGCGTTGAGGCGCGGCTCGATTTACTGCCCGCTGCCAGAGAAGGCCGCCTGCTCGGCGCCCAACGGCTTAACCAGCCTGACATGGGCGTGCCGCGGTTTCCCTATGACCCCGGTATGGTCGCCCTGCGTGATACCCCGCCGCGCTGGCCCGAACCCACCCGCGGCATCAGCGAGTTACGCTTACAGCTGCGCTACCGCCCTGCCCGCAGCGGCTGGCTGACCCCTGAAATCGCCCACCTGACCCTGGATCTATTCGACTACCCTGGCGAGTGGTTACTCGACTTACCGCTGTTACAACACGACTTTTACAGCTGGAGCCAAGCCCAAGCACTGTATGCAGGCGAGCAGCGCCGCGGCCTGTTTAGCGAATGGTTGACGGCAGTGGAGCAGCTCGACCCCGCTGGTGAGGCTGATGAAGCCCAGCTTGCTGCCCTGGCCGAGGAGTACGCTCAAGGCCTTCGCCGCGCCAAAAAGGCCGGTTTTTCCGACCTGCAGCCCGGGCGTTTTTTGCTTCCCGGCGAGCTGGAAGGCGCGCCGGTGCTGCAGTTTTTTCCGCTGCCGCAGCTTAATGCGTCTCAACCCAATACCGCCAGAGAAACGCTGGAGGCACTGCCTGCCAATAGCCTTTACGCCACCCTATCGGCGCGCTTTCGCTACTATCAGCAGCAGGTGGTCAAGCCCTTCTATCGCGACCACTTCCGTCGTTTTGACCGCCAGATTGTACTGGTGGACGTGCTGGGCGCGCTCAATGCCGGGCCTGAGCGCTTTGAAGACCTCTCCAGTGCGCTGCGCCAGTTAATGCACAGCTTCGATTATGGTCAACGCAGCCTACTGACCCGCCTCTTCGCGCCTAAAATTGACCGTCTGGCGATTGCCGCCACCAAAGCCGATCACGTCACTCCCGATCAACACGGCCACTTGGTGCAGCTGTTAGAGGCCCTACTGGCAGAGCCTCTCAAAGATCTACGCTTCGCCAACGTACCGGTTAAAGCGCTCTCGCTGGCAGCGATTCGGGCCACCGAAGCCCGCGAGGTGGTTCATGAGGGTAAGCGCTCACCCGCGCTACGCGGCACCACCCTGGAGGGCGAAGAGGTGCTGGTTTACCCCGGTGATGTGCCCGCAAGGCTGCCCGCTGCCGAGTTCTGGCAGCAACAGGGTTTCGACTTCCCCGGCTTTCGCCCTATGCCAACCAGCTCAGAAGCGCTGGATCATATTCGCATGGACGCCGCCATCGACTGGCTGATTGGAGATAAACTGACATGACCACCCCACAGCCACGCCGTCACTTTACCCTGGATGACACGCCCGAAGAGGTCGCTGATGCTGAAACACCTCTTCGCCAGCGCGAAGCCTTTACTGGCGCCAGTGAGCACCACCCTCTAGCGCCTCTACCTGAAGATAAAGCGCTACCTGCTGCCAGTTTAGGCGCGCCGCGTAAACGCCGTTGGGGGTTACTGTTTGCCCTGGTAGGCGGGGCTGGACTAGGCACCGCTGAACTGGTCACCGGCATTCCTGATGCCATCGCTCAGTCCCAGTGGCTCGCCATTGCCTGGCAGCTGTTTGGGATCAGCCTGATTGGCCTGGGGGGCGTCTCACTGCTCAAAGAGCTAGGCCGTTTGCGCCGCCTGAAACGCCACGACAAACTGCGCGGCGACCTTGTCGAGCTACCGCTACGCTCACCCAAGCAGGCTCGGGCGATGGCCGAGCAGCTCAGGCGCCAGCTCAAACTCGCCGACGACGACCCGCACTGGCTGGCCTTTCAACGCGCCAGTCAGCCGCACCATAGCGGTGAGGAGATTCAGATCCTGCTGCGTTACCACCTGCTGGCCCCGCGTGATCGCGAGGCCCAACGGCTGATCACCCGCATGTCCGGTGAAACCGCCATCATGGTCGCCATCAGCCCGCTAACGCTGGTGGATATGGCGCTGGTGGCCTGGAGGAGTCTAGCGATGGTGGATCGGCTCTGCCGCCTGTATGGTCTTGAGCTGGGCTACGCCAGTCGCCTGCGGCTGTTTCGCAATGTTCTGCACAATATGGCCTTTGCCGGTGCCAGCGAACTGGCCACCGACGCCAGTATGGATATGCTCTCGCTGGATTTGGCTGGGCGTCTCTCGGCACGTGCAGGTCAGGGCCTGGCTACCGGGCTGCTTAGCGCACGCCTTGGGCTACGCGCCCAGCGGCTCTGCCGCCCGGTGCCCTTCACTGCCGATGAACAGCCCAGGATCGCCGATCTGCGCCAAGACCTGTGGCGACAAATCAAGCGACTCGATAAAGAAACGGTGCCGCAAAATCGCTAATGGAGTCACCAAACACAAGTCTGTTTTCGGCTAAAGATGGGATTCAACGCTGTTTATCCTCATGATGGGTGTTTGACATAGCATCCTCCAGCGAGGAGACGTAGTGTATGAACACTCCCAATAATCCCGAGTCGCCTTCGGCAACCAGCGACATGCAGACCGACTATGTGGTGGGTCAGGATAATATCACGGGCCAGCTTGGCCCCATCGGTTTCGATATCCACAACCGCGTTTTTGTCGTATCGGCGCTTGCCTCGGCCATTTTCATCGTCCTCACCCTGCTGTTTCCAGAGCGTGCAGGAAGTATATTCCAGTCCGTTGTCTCCTTCTCGACGGGAACATTGGACTGGTATTTCATGATCCTGGTCGATTTTTTTATTCTATTCTGCTTAGCGCTGGTGGTGCTGCCCTATGGCTCAGTCAGGCTGGGCGGGCCGGATGCGCGACCGGATCACAGCTACCTCTCATGGTTCGCCATGCTGTTCACCGCGGGCATCGGCATCGGCCTGCTGTTCTTTGGCGTACTCGAACCGGTTTACCACGCCAATGTCTCCCTACCACTGGGCATTCCCTCGCCCTTCGGTGCCGATGGTGAACTGGAACCAGCGGCGATTGCCGATGCCAGCGCCATGGGCCTGGCAGGCACATATCTCCATTGGGGGATTCATGGCTGGGCAGTGTATGTGGTGATGGCGCTGGCGCTGGGGCTGTTTACCTACAATAAAGGCCTGCCGTTTTCGATTCGTTCGGCGTTCTTTCCCATTCTCGGTGAGCGTGTCTGGGGCTGGTGGGGCCATGTGATTGATATTCTGGCGGTGTTTTCCACCCTCTTCGGGCTGGCTACCTCCCTTGGGCTCGGCGCCCAGCAGGCCAACGCGGGGATGAACTTTGTTTTTGGTCTGGAGGTCACCACCCTGACTCAGGTCATCGTCATCATTCTAGTCACGGGGGTGGCGCTGGTGTCGGTCTGGCGCGGTCTTGAGGGTGGCTTGAAGAAGCTCTCCGAGATCAACATGATCCTGGCCGTGCTGTTCTTCTTTTTCGTGCTCTTCGCTGGCCCCACACTACTCGCCTTGACGGGCTTCTGGACGGGGCTGACCACCTATGTCACTGAGTTTATTCCTCTATCCGCGCCCTTTGGTCGTGACGACGACGCCTACCGTCAGTCCTGGACGATTTTCTACTGGGCCTGGTGGATTAGTTGGGCACCTTTCGTGGGGATGTTTATCGCCCGCGTCTCCCGGGGCCGCACGGTGCGTGAGTTTATCCTCTGCGTTTTGCTGGTTCCCAGTCTGTTCATCTTTGTCTGGATGGGCGTCTTTGGCTCGACCGCCCTTGATCAGCTCTATGCTGACCCGGCGGCGAGCCTGGTTAAAGAGTATGTGATCGATAACTACAGGCCTGAGCTATCGCTGTTCGGCATGTTGAACGAACTACCGCTGACGGGTCTGATGTCGACTCTGGGTATCGTCCTGGCGCTGATCTTCTTTGTCACCTCATCGGATTCCGGCTCCCTGGTCATCGACACCATCACCGCTGGCGGTAAAATCGATGCTCCGCGGCCACAGCGAATGTTCTGGGCGGTCGTCGAGGGCCTCATCGCCATTGTACTGCTGATCGGCGGTGGCCTGACAGCACTTCAGGCAGGGGTCACCGCCACGGCGATCCCCTTCTCGATTGTGATGTTGCTGATGTGCTACTCGATCATCAAAGCCCTCAATGGTGAGCTGCGGCTTATTCGTAAGTGATACCTGCAACTGAAACCTGCAAGCAATGGAAAGAGGCCGCCTGCTGAAGTTAGCAGGGGGCCTTATATTTCAATAGGATCAGCCGCAAGCGCTTACGCTATACGCTGCTCGGTCTCGGCATCAAATAGAATCGCCCGCCCCATATCGACGCGCAGTGCTAAGCGCTCCCCAGCCACCACCGCGCATTTAGGCCCAACGCGGGCGGTCACTTCCTGTTCGCCCAGCGGTAGGCGAAGCAAAATATCCGCCCCGGTAGGCTCTACCACCGCTACACTGGCGCTCAGCAGCGTGCCTTCGGCTTGGGCGGTTAACCGCTCATCCTCTTCGCTGAAGTGCTCTGGGCGTAGACCAAGAATTACCGGCTGATTCAACCGCTCGGCCATGTCGGGGGCGATGCGCGCTTCAGGCCACGGCAGCACCAGTTCCTCCTCCCCCGGTGTGACAATCCGCAGTTGATAACCGCCGTTGTTATCTTCCAAGGTAGCACGGATAAAGTTCATCGATGGTGAACCCATAAAACCGGCCACAAACATATCCACCGGATTGTTGTAGACCTCATCCGGGGTGCCCAACTGTAAAATATGACCGTCACGCATCACTGCAATGCAGTCTGCCAGGGTCATGGCTTCAACCTGGTCATGGGTGACGTAAACAATGGTGGTGCCCAGGCGCTGGTGGAGCTTTTTGATCTCGGTGCGCATATCCACGCGCAGCTTGGCATCCAGGTTGGAGAGCGGCTCGTCAAACAGATAGACCTTGGGCTCCCGAGCCAGCGCCCGCCCCATCGCCACCCGCTGTCGCTGGCCGCCGGAGAGCTGAGCGGGCTTGCGCTCCAGCAGGTGAGTAATTTGCAGTAGATCCGCTACCCGCTCCACGGCGGCCTCTCGCTCGGGCTTGGGCACCTTGCGCATCTCCAGCCCGAAGCTGATGTTCTGGCGCACGGTCATACTGGGATAGAGGGCGTATGACTGAAACACCATAGCGATGTCCCGATCCGCGGGGGTGCGCCAGGTGACGTCTTCGCCATCGATATAAATATTGCCAGAGGTCACCGGCTCAAGACCGGCAATGGCATTCATCAGCGTAGACTTGCCGCAGCCCGAGGGGCCAACCAGAATCAAAAACTCACCGGAATCTATAGAGATACTGACATCTTTAAGCACCCGCTCGCTGCCAAACTCTTTGCGCACGTTGTGGATTTCTAACGCTGCCATAATGAAAATCCTATTCTAAAGCGACTGACAAACTCCATTCATCTGGGTTGGTCAGAAGCAGCCCTCCGCGGGGCGCTGTGAACCCATCCCTGGGCGCTACTTTCGCCATCCATGGCGAAAGACCCCCGCTACGGGCTGCTTCTGACCCTCTAGAAATGGTTGCCACTCACCTAGTTGTTATTAGCCTTTAACGGAACCGGCTGTCAGCCCGCGCACGAAGTATTTTCCCGCCAGCACGTACACCACCAGGGTGGGCAGCGCGGCAATCATTGCCGCCGCCATATCGACGTTGTACTCGCGAACGCCGGTGGAGGTATTCACCAGGTTGTTAAGCGCCACGGTAACGGGCTGGGTGTTATGGGCTGAAAATGCCACGCCAAACAGGAAGTCATTCCAGATTTGGGTGAACTGCCAAATTACCGACACCACGATGATAGGCGCGGAAACCGGCAGCAGAATGCGCCAGAAAATGCGGAAAAAGCCCGCGCCATCCAGCTTTGCCGCCGATACCAGCTCGTTGGGGATACCCACATAGAAGTTGCGGAAAAACAGCGTGGTGAAGGCAATGCCAAAGACTACGTGAACCAAAATCAACCCAGCGCGGGAGCTGGAGATACCCAGCCAGCCGAGGGTTTGCGCCATAGGTAGCAGCACCACCTGGAAGGGAATAAAGCAGCCAAACAGCATTAGTGCAAAGACTAACTCAGAGCCTTTGAAGCGCCATTTGGTTAGCGCGTAGCCGTTTAGGGCGCCAATGGTGGTGGAGATCAGCACGGCTGGAATCACGATCGCAAAGGAGTTCCAGAAGTAGCCACCGACACCATCGCAGCGCATACCGGTACAGGCTTCTCCCCAGGCTTTGGTCCACGGTGCCAGTGTCGGGTTTTGTGGAAACGAGAGCAGCGAACCGGGGCTGATTTCGCTTAGCGGCTTCACCGAGGTCATCAGCATCACCACCAGCGGCAGAATATAGAACAGTGCAGCAAGTATCAGCACGCCATAGAGCAGGCCACGGCCCAGCCGCGCAGCGGGCGTCTGACGACGAATCACATTAGCCATGCTTGCGGCTCCTTAGTTCGGAGTAGAGGTACGGAATCAAAATTGCCAGCACGCCGCCCAACATCAGCATGGCGCTGGCAGAACCCAAGCCGATCTGCGCCCGGGTAAAGGCGTGGGCGTACATAAAGGTGGCGGGCAAGTCGGTAGCGTAGCCCGGCCCACCGCCGGTGAGCGCGACGACCAGATCAAAGCTCTTAATGGCAATATGGGCCAAGATCATCACCGCGCTAAACACGACCGGGCGTAGGCACGGCATCACCACGCGCAGATAAATCCGCGGCAAGCTGGCGCCATCCAACTGCGCGGCTTTAATAATGCTGTCATCGATACCCCGCAGCCCGGCTAAAAACAGCGCCATCACAAACCCGGACGCCTGCCACACGGCGGCAATGACCAGGGTATAAATGGCCATATCCGGATCGACAATCCAGTCAAAGCGAAACGACTCAAAGCCCCAGCTCTGAACCATCGCTTGAATGCCCAATTGCGGATTAAGCAGCCACTTCCACACCACCCCGGTAACAATAAAGGAGAGTGCCATGGGGTAGAGGTAGATCGTGCGCAGTACGCCCTCCTGGCGAATTTTCTGATCGAGCAGTATCGCCAGCAACGCACCAATCACCAGGCAAATCACCACGAACAGCACGCCAAAAATCATCAGGTTGGTCGAGGCAACCCACCAGCGCTCATTGGCCATCAGGCGTGCGTACTGACCAAAGCCGACAAAGTCATAGCTGGGCAGCATGCGCGAGCTGGTTAGCGAAAGCACGAATGTCCAGAGCATGAAGCCATAAACAAAGAACAGCGAAATGGCCACCGACGGTGCCAGCACCAGCCGAGGCAGCCACGCCTGCAAACCGCCGGATGGCGTCGACCGCTTAGCGGTAGGCCCTAAGGGCGTCGCAGAGGTATTTTTCATGGGAGGTGTCTCTAATGAAGAGGTATCTCTAATGACGAAGTGTCCTTGCCAAGCAGCACAGTGTTCTTGCTAAGCAGAATAGGCGCCGCCGTTGCGACGACGCCTAATAGAACGGCGGTAAGCTTGGTGCTAGAAAGAGGCCGCTTGGGCGGCACTCACCAACCGTTCTGCGGCTTCTTCTGCGGGCATATCGGCATCGTTGAAGTAGTTAGTGACCACGTCAAAAATGGCGCCCTGCACATCGGCGCGAACCGCCATACCGTGGGCCATACTGGGCACTAACCCCCCCTCTTCCGCGGTGCGCTGGAAATCGGCCAGGGACTGTTGGGCGCAGCTATCGAATTCGCTCATGTCCAGATCAGGACGCGCCGGAATCGAGCCTTTGGCAAGATTAAACGTTTCCTGGAAAGTGGGTTCAAGCACTAAGCGCGCCAACGCTTGCTGCGCCTCGCGCTCCTCGCCCTCGGTGACCCGGAACATGGCCAGGCTATCGATATTGAAGGTAAACGCATCTTCGGTGCCCGGCGCTGCCGCACACAGGTAATCTTCCCCGGCGGTCAATCCAGCCGCGGTGAACTCCCCTTTTGCCCAATCGCCCATCAGCTGGAATCCGGCCACTCCCTCAATCACCATGGCTGTGGCAACATTCCAGTCGCGACCGGACATGCCCTCATCCATTAGCTCGCGCATACGCTTGAAATCCTCAAGAGCAGCGACCATTTGTTCACCCCCCAGTGCTTCAGGGTCTAACTCCACAAGCGCCTGCTGATAAAACTCGCTCCCTTGACCGCCAAGCACTACGCTTTCGAATACCGTGGCATCCTGCCAGGACTGACCGCCATGAGCCAGCGGCACGAAGCCCGCTTCACGGATGGCCTCACCCGCTTCAAATAGCTCATCCAGCGTGGTGGGCATCTCAACTCCTGCCGCTTCCAGTACGTCCGGGTTGGCCCACAGCCAGTTGACACGGTGCACGTTAACGGGTACCGCTACGTACTCGCCATCGTAGCGCATGACATCGGCGACCACTTCAGGCAGCAGCTCGTCCCAGCCTTCGGCATCAGCCACCTCACTCAAGTCGCCAAGCAAACCCAGCTCGCCCCACTCCTGAATTTCAGGGCCTTTAATTTGGGCGGCGGAAGGTGGGTTACCCGACATGGCGCGAGACTTAAGCACAGTCATGGCGGTTTCACCGCCGCCACCGGCCACGGCGAAGTCCTGCCAACCGTAGCCTTCGGCTTCCATTAACTCTTTGAGCACATTGGCAGCACGGGCTTCACCACCGGAAGTCCACCAGTGCAGCACTTCGACTTCATTCGCTTGAGCGGTAGTGGCTAGCGTGGCACCTGCCAGGGCAAGCGCGAGGGTCGTCTTCTTTAACGTCGGCATGGAGTTACTCCTTATATTGTTATTGTCCTCTCGGACGTGCGACATCCAAGAGGTTACGCCAAGGCGAGCGTCAACGGGAGTTACCGAGTACTGCATAGTGTTGGGGTTTTATTACAAACCTGTAATAGTTTCCTGGCGGGGCAGTGTTATGGTGACCACCAGCCCGCCATCAGCATGGTTGGCGAGCTGAATATCGCCGCCGTGGGCACGGGCAATGTGCCGGGCGATTCCCAGCCCCAGGCCACTACCACCGGTGTGCCGGCTGCGTGAGGGTTCCAGACGCACAAAGGGCGAAAACACTCGCCCCAACTGCTCTTCGGGTATACCTGGGCCATGGTCGCGAATCCGCAGGATGACCATATCACCGTGATCCATCAGCTCTACATCCGCCTGCTTACCATAGAACACTGCGTTCTCAAGCAAGTTCGCCAAGCAGCGCTTAAGCGCCAGCGGTTTGACAATCAGCGGTGCAATAGTGTGACCGCTTTTAGTCTCGATCGTGACCTTGCCACCCTGAAGGCTAAGCTCTTCGGCCAACTCTTCGAGCAGGTGCGTCGGATCAACGGGGGCGGGCTCTTCATGCAGATCCAAGCCTTTCACCGAGGCCAAGGCGCCCTTTACCAAGCTATCCAATTCATCCAATGAGGCGCAAAAACGTTCGCGCTGATAGTCATCTTCGAGCATCTCGGCGCGCAAACGCATACGGGTTAAGGGCGTCTTCAAATCGTGGGAAATCGCCGAGAAGAGCCGTTCGCGCTCCTCAATCTGCTCGCGAATCCGCCGCTGCATACGATTGAACGCCGCGGCGGTGGCGGCCACTTCTTTGGGGCCGCTCTCCCGTAGTGGCGGCATATCCAAATCATCGCCCAACTGATTCGCTGCCCGTGAGAGCCGCGCCAGTGGCCGGGTCACACTGGTGATGCCCAACAACGAGAGCGCCAGCACGCTCAGCATCACCAGTAGCCCAACCAACAAACGCTCCTCAGAGAGCCAGCGATAGCCGCTGAAAATATCCGGTACGCCCAACAGTGTGGCCACATACAGCCAAGTGTCCGGGGCAAGCTCCAGCTGAACCACTAGAATCGGCGGCGAGAGCGGCTCCATCAGCAGGCTGTGCTGCCCCCAGCGGGGCGGCAGATCGTAAAGAAGCACTTCGTTATTGAGCACCCGCAGGTTTTCCGGGCGAGAGAACTCGACAATCACATCATCGATATTGAGCTGCCGGGTGAGCACCGAACGCACATTATTCACCACCACCTCTTTTTCCGGCCCCGAGCCAATATCGTCGATGGCCAGCCTGCGTTCGTTGACGCTAACAAAAAAGCGCGTGCCCCCCATATTACGCAGTTGATCCAGTACGATATGGCGGTAGTCCACTGGCAATGAGCGGAAAAACTTCATGGTGGAGGCGATGCTAAACGCCATATTGGTGGAGAGCTCATCAAGCTGTGCCAGGTGACTGGAGCGCACCTGGGACGTCCAGATGGCGTAACTTGCCCCCTGGGCCACTAGCACGCCGGCGATCATAATGATCACGAAGCGCCCGCGCAGCGAAGCTGGCAGCCAGCGGGCCAAGCGCCGATATAGGCGACGCCTGGTAGCTGCCCACTGCTCCCGACTCACGTTAATGCGTCTACCTGAGCGGTTAAGACGTAGCCCGCCCCGCGCACCGTACGAATCAACTGCGAGTGCTGGGCATCTTCACCCAACCGTTGGCGCAGTCGGCAAACGTGAACATCAATGGAGCGGTCTAACGGCGGCGCATCCCTCCCACGGGTCAGCGCATAGAGATCGTCTCGGGAGAGCACCTTGGCCGGATGCGCTAAAAACACCTGCAGTAGCTGAAAATCCGCTCCGGAAAGTGCCGCACGTTCCCCCTGCAGATCAATCAGCTCGCGGGTCATGCGGTCGAGCTGCCAATTCCCAAAGCTGACCCAGCGCGCCTGCCCGGCGGGCAACTCTGGCGGTGCACAGCGGGTGCGGCGAAGCACCGCCTTAATACGCGCCAGCAATTCGCGGGGATTAAACGGCTTGCCCAGATAGTCATCGGCGCCCAGCTCAAGGCCAAGAATGCGGTCGGTCTCATCGGCGCTGGCGGTGAGCATGATGATCGGCACATCGCTATGCTTGCGGACGTCGCGGCAGATGGTAAAGCCGTCGTCACCGGGGAGCATTAAATCGACGATCAACAAGTCAGGCGTGTGTTCCGCCCGCAGGGTGTGCAGCGCTTCGGCACCGTCCGCCGTAAATACCCGGTAGCCATGACGGCCCAGGTAGTCCGCTAGCAGCTCACAAATTTCCGGATCGTCATCGACCACAATCAAAGTAGCAGGGGGTGTCGTCATCGCAGCGGTTGTCGCCCTACGTTATTGTCGTTTTATGGGGTCTTGATGATGGTCGAGGGGCCAAGCAGTAGCAAGACCGCTACGACCAAGGTTGCATTAGCGTTAATCGTTGACGAAAGCCACGCGCTCGTTGGCGCTTAAAGCTTAAACCGCTCCCTCAGCCACTCAGCAACGGCGGCTTCGCCATGGTGGCCGATACGCTCAGCGCCGCGTACACGATCAAATAACGCCGGGTGAGCATTGGCCATGACTTGGGCCTCCCCTGCCAGATCGAGCATTTCGGTATCGTTAAGGTTGTCGCCAAATGCTAGGCAATCTGCGGGCGTTAAGCCCAACCGTTCCAGCAGTGATGACAGCGCCACGCCTTTATTGACCCCACCGGCCATGATTTCCAGAGAATCAATGGTGGAATAGGTAATATGCAGCCCGTCGCCGTGGGCCTCTTGCGCCTGTGCTTCTAACTGCTTTAGCGCCTTTGGGTCGCCTAGATAGAGCACTTTACCTACCCCGTTAGTGTCCATTTGCGCGGGGGGCACGACTTCATAGCCAAACCCTGTGGAGGCGTGAAGGGATAATAAGTGCGGGGCCTCTGAGTCAATATGCCAGCCGCTTTCGCGATAAAGGTTAAGCCGTACTTGAGGCGGACGCGGAAGACCAATTAGCGTTTTTGCATGTTCAGGCTCAAGGTGATTAGCCGCCAGCAAGGCATCTTCCGGGTCGTGAACATAGGCGCCGTTAGTACTAATCAAGTGTGCGGGAATATCCAACTGATCACGAAACACCTTCATATCGTAGTAATGGCGGCCAGAGGCGAGCGCGACATGATGGCCTTGCTTCACCAATGCCCTCAGAACCTCTACGGTGCTTTCGTGCAGGGTGTGGTCGCTTCCTAATAGGGTTCCATCCAGGTCAGAAACAATCAAGCGAGGTGTCATAGCGCGCTCCGTGAGTATGGTGCTTTAGCTTAACCGATTGATTCCTGGGACGCCTAGCCGTCGCTGGCTAGGACACCAGGCCCAATGGCCGCTCCACCTCACAGGCTCGGCCATTGGGCAAGATCAATGGGATGATAGCCCCAGGGCGACCGCCTCTGCTTGTTCATCCAAGATTATATGGATCACACCTCGCTGCAGTCGCTGCAGGCCGTGGGCCCCCAGGCCAGCCAGAGCCGTCTCGTCTAGCACAGAGACATTAGCTAGTTCCAAACGCAGCCGAGTGGATGCCACCGCTGTTGCACTATGCACATTGCGCGCACCGCCCAGCGCTTGCTCCCAAGCCTGACGAGTCTGAGGTGTTATGGGCGCTATGGCCATTGACGGGGGCGCAACAGAGTTAGGCGACCCTGGTTCGGCAGGCTGCACCGGTGCTTCACCAGTGGCGCTTAGCGCGGCGCGTATATCATCAACCACTGCGTCGGCGATAGGCCCTACAATGACCTGAAGTCCACCGCCTTGAAGGCGCAGGAGCCCGCGTGATCCGAGCGTCTTGAGAGCCGCCTCGTCGATAGCATCAGGGTTGTCCAATACTAAGCGAAGCCGAGTCGTACAGGCGCCAACGCTTTGCAGGTTTGCTGCGCCCCCCAGAGCGGCAACGAAGGCTGGGCCTCGCTCACTGGGAGCAGCTTCCGCCCCAACGGGCGCTACTGTCTCTGGGTCACGACCCGGCGTTGGCAGGTCGAAACGCACAATCGCCCAGCGGAAAATCGTGTAGTAAATAATGAAATAGGCCAACCCTACCGGCAACATCAGCCAACCATTGGTAGAAAGCCCATACGAGAGCGCGAAGTCGAAGGCCCCGGCGGAAAAAGTGAAGCCCAGTTTAACATCAAGCCAGTGCAGCAGAGCCACTGAGATACCGGTCAGCAAAGCGTGCATGACATAGAGCAGCGGCGCCAAAAACATAAAAGTGAATTCAATGGGTTCGGTGACGCCGGTCAGAAAAGCGGTCAATGCCAGCGATAACAGAAGACCGCCCACCTGCGCACGTCGTCCCTTCGGCGCTGCATGGTACATGGCCAGCGCTGCGGCTGGCAGGCCGAACATCATCACTGGGAAAAAGCCCGCCATAAAGCGGCCTGCGGTAGGATCACCTGCGAAGAAGCGATTAAGATCCCCGCTAACTACCGCCCCAGATGCCGTGTCAAAGCTGCCAAAAACAAACCATACCAAGCTGTTGAGCACATGGTGCAGGCCAGTAACGATCAGTAGCCGATTGAGCACTCCATAGACAAATAGCCCTAACTCACCAGCATCAATGAGCCATTGGCCCAGCGAATCAATACCGTGCTGGATGGGAGGCCAGATAGCCCCGAAGGCGAACCCCAGAACCACAGCGGCAAGGCCGGTGACAATAGGCACAAAGCGCCGCCCGCCGAAGAAAGCCAAGTAGTCAGGCAGTTGGATTGCTTGGTAGCGGTTATAAAGCAAACCCGCCACGCTGCCGATGATGATACCCGCCAACACTCCCATATTAATCTCTGGATTGAGAGAGTTCAGCACTGCATCGAGAACCAAGTAACCAATGACACCGGCCAGGCCCGCTGCGCCATTGCTGTCATTGGCAAAGCCCACTGCCAAACCGATGGCAAAAATCAGCGCTAAGTTAGCGAAGATCGCCTCACCTGCACTAGCAATAAAGGCGATATCGAGTAGATCTGGCTGGCCTAGACGTAATAGCAGGCCAGCGATAGGCAGCACTGCAATCGGCAGCATTAGGGAGCGGCCAAGCTGCTGTAGACCGCCCATAAGACGGGATCCAAGAGTCATGACGGTCATATCAGCACCTCACGAGGGGAGTTGTTGTTGTGGAACTTGTGGCTGATGGAGCTGCATCGTCAAGCGCCAACAGCTCGCCGAGGCGCCGACGCACCGCGATAGCATCGTGAAGGGCCAGTAGCTCAGGGAGCTTTGCTGCCAAGGCGGCGGTGTCCAGACGGCGCAAAGCAGCCTTGACCGCCGGAATTCGCGCAGGCTCTACTGAGAGCTCATCGACCCCCAAAGCTACTAGCAAAGGAGCAGCCAGTTCGTCACTGGCCGCACTGCCACATACGCCGACGGAACAGCGCTTGGCGGCGCCAGCGACCGTCGCTTGGATCAGACGCAGTACCGCCGGGTGGAGTACATCAGCCCGGCTAGCAAGCGCTGGATCTTCACGATCCATAGCGAGGGTGTACTGGGTTAAGTCGTTGGTGCCAATGGAAAGGAAGTCTGCCTCGTCGGCAAGACTGGCAGCGCAGAGTGCGGCGCTAGGCACTTCGACCATGGCCCCTAAACGCGGCCGTTCACTCAGCCCTAACTCAGCGGCTAGCGCCTCTAAACGCTGGCGCACTTCGCGTAGTTCGGAGGCCTCGCTCACCATAGGCAGCATGATATGCAGCGCTTGCAACGGGGTAACACCCAGTAACGCTCGTAGCTGTGTCTCCAAAAGCTTGGGCTGGCTTTGCCAAAGGCGCACGCCGCGAACTCCTAACGCTGGATTAGGCACGGTTGGCAAACGTAGATAAGGAAGCTGCTTGTCGGCGCCGATATCCAGCGTGCGAATAATCACTGGCTTACCGTTTAAAGCCGTCAAAGCGGCTTGATACTCTTTGCACTGAGACTCCTCGTCCGGGGCGTTATCTCGCTCTAGGAACAGAAACTCGCTGCGTAGCAGGCCTACGCCATCGGCACCTGATGCTGCCGCTAGGCGCGCTTCCTCGGCGCCACCAATATTAGCGCGCACCTCAATAGTACGTCCGTCCAAGGTAATGGCTGTCTCATGAGCGGCCGCCCGCGCCGTCTCGGCTTGCTGTCGGCGAACCTCAATCCGCTCAGCCATCTCGGCCAGTTGTATCGACGTTGGCTTCAGTGCCAAGCAGCCGTTCTCGGCATCTAGAATGACGCTTTCAAGGGAGGCCTCATGAGCTGCTTCCAATAGCCCCTGCCCCATGGCCACTAGACAAGGGATACCCCGAGCCCGCGCCAGGATAGCCACATGAGAAGTGGTGCCACCGCCAGCAAGACAAAGCCCAGCGGGGTGCTGGTCAGCTACGACCACTAACTCCGAAGGGGTTAAATCCTCCGCCGCCAAGATGACGCCTTCGGGCAGCTCAGGCGCTGCCTGTTGATGGTCGTTACTCAGCGCCGCCATCACACATCGCTGCAGGTCGCGCAGATCCGTGACACGGGCAGCCAGCAAGTCGTTACCGCTAGTAGCAAGCCGCTCTGCTTCAGCGTCTAATGCTTCCCGCCAGGCTTGGCCAGCACTGCGGCCATCACCAATCCGCGCCTCTGCCGCCGCGACTAAGTTGGGATCTTCAAGCCAAGCGCCATGGGCTGCGAAGATTTCCGCCTCGGCGACCTGCCCTTGTTGTGTCGCCTGCACCTCGGCTTTTGCTAAGTCCTCACTGATACGGTTCAATGCCTGTTTAAGGCGTGGGGACTCTACACTTCCACCTTCGCCGTCGTAAGGCACACTAGGCAGTGGCGGTTGATAAACCACCAGCGGGCCAGTCGCCAAGCCATAGCTGGCGACCAAGCCGGCCATTTCCCCTACCCCAAGCGGTTTTTGAAACCCCACTGGGGGCTTGCCTACAGCGTGCTCCTCGGCTTCGGGAGTCGTCAGCAGCGCTTCAGCGGCGTCCAAAGCGACCTCCCCCCGAGTGCCCTGAGCAATCAGACGCAAAGGGCTGCCTGCGACTAAGCCAAGGTTCATTAGCGCACTTAAGCTTTCAGCATTCGCACTAGCACCTTCTGCCGCTGGCTCACGGTGCACTTCCAAATCAACATCGTACTCCCGTGCGATCGCTCTTAGCCGCGCCGCAGGACGGGCATGCAGCCCTGCCGCGAGAGCGAGCGTTAGGCAACGCTCCACTAATGGGCCTTTGGTCATTGCGGCTTCGCCCTGCTCCGCTGAGGTGCGCGTAAGCACCATCAGCTTTTCGCCTAGGGCAACTCGCTCCCCCTTGCCATGGCGGGGCGGCAACAGGCGCCAGCCAGCGGGTTCGGTGACCACTATGGGCGTGATAAGCGCAGAGGCACCCAGCGCCAGTACATCGGCGTCAAAGCGGCACAGCGGTTCACCGGCGCGGACTTGGTCGCCAACCGCCACCAAAAGTTCGATGCCCTGGCCCTGCAATTCCACCGTGTCCAGTCCCAGGTGAATCAGCAGCTCTAGGCCAGCGTCGGTTCGCAGTGTCAGGGCGTGGCGAGTGCGGGCACATTGCACTACCTCTCCGTCGCAGGGAGCATGTAGGCACTCGCCGAGGGGGTCAAGGGCAATGCCATCGCCTAGCGCTAAGCCAGCGAAAACAGGGTCGGGCACTTCGTTGAGGGGAATCACCACCCCTTCTACAGGGGCTAGCAGGGTTAGGGTTTGACTTGCATCGGACATGGGAATACTCCCGCTTTGTCTTTGTTATTAGCTATCAGCTATTAAAGTGTGCAGGTAACCTTGTTAAGGTGCCGGGGTCGATCCGGGTCACTGCCCCGGGCCGCCGCCAGGGCTGCCACCATGACGTAGAAGCTTTGGATAACGGACAGCGGCTGCAGGTCTTCGTGGCCCGCGTCCACCAACGTTAGTTGGCGGTTAGCCACGCTCGCATCGGCTGCTAGCAATACCTTGGCCCCAACGCTCTCTAGCCATTCGGCCAGCGTTAGCAGCCCGGCCTGCTCCGGCCCGGGCGGCGCGAATACCAGCACTGGGTAATCAGGGCCTATCAACGCCATCGGGCCGTGGCGAACTTCAGCCCCGCTAAAGGCCTCGGCCTGAATGGCACAGGTCTCTTTGAATTTCAGTGCCGCCTCTTGGGCAACCGCCAGACCAGCGCCCCTGCCAATGACCATCATCCTGTCGGCTGACTGCAATGCCTCTACCGCCGGCGCCCAATCTTGCTCAAGGGCTTTTTCCAGGCGCTCTGGCAATCCCTCCAGGGCGGCTAATAAGCTGTGATCCTCGTTCCAGTGACCCAGTAGTTGAGCCATGGCAGAGAGGGTAGCCAGGTAACTTTTGGTGGCCGCAACGCTCTTTTCCTCCCCGCCATGGAGAAGGATCTCTGTGCCACTGGCCGCCCCTAGCGGTGTCCCCTGCGTATTGAGCAGCGCCAATGTGCGGGCACCACTGGTCGCTAACGCCTGCTGGGTAGCAACCAAATCAGGGCTCTGCCCTGACTGGGAGACGGCTATGACCAGATGGCCGTTAGTCCGCCAAGGAGCCTTGGCCAGTGTCGTCAATGAAGGGGGTAGCGAGGCCACTGGGATGCCGTTTTGCTTCATGCACAGATAGGCAAAGTAACTGGCGGCATGGTCGGAGCTTCCGCGGGCCACGGTTACCGCTGAAACCGGCGGCGACTGACGCAGTTGCTCGGCCAAATCAGCCATCATGGGTGCATTTCGCCGCAGTTGACTCCGGATAATTTCCGGGGCGCTGCGGGCTTCATCGAGCATCAGGGACATCAGGCACCTCCTAAGATAGAGCGGCCCTCTACAAAGACCGCTTGGAGTTGGAGTTGAGGGTCAAGAACAACGAAGTCAGCCGCAGCGCCTTCTTCAAGCCGACCTATATCGCCAAGCCCCAGAAAATCAGCGGGAATGCGGGATAGGCGGTCAGAAGCCTCAGCCAGCGTAAGTCCGAGGCTTACGAAGTTACGCAGCGCTTGATCCATGGTCAGCGTGCTACCGGCCAAGGTGCCATCGGCCAAACGTACGCCACCTAAGCATTTGGTGACGGTCTGCTCACCCAGGCGGTAATCGCCGTCAGGCATGCCAGCAGCGGCGGTGGAATCAGTCACCGCATAGAGATTGGGGATGCAGCGCAAGGCAGTCAGGATGGCACCAGGGTGGACATGCAGCAGGTCGGGAATCAGCTCGGCATACTGGGCATGGGCCAACGCGGCTCCGACCATACCTGGCTTACGGTGGTGCAGGCCGGTCATGGCATTGAATAGGTGGGTGAATCCGCAGGCACCATGAGCCAGAGCCTCGACCCCTTCTTCATAGCTCCCCAGGGTGTGCCCTAGCTGCACTCGAACGCCGCGCTCGCTGAGGTGGCGAATCAGAGTCATATGGCCGGAGAGTTCTGGGGCAAGGGTAATCAGGCGAATCGGCGCCAGACTGCACAGCTCATCTAGCTCCTCGATCAACCCCGTCCGGGCATAGGCTGGCTGGGCGCCTAACTTACCAGGGTTGATATAAGGCCCCTCCAAATGCACGCCCAGCACTTTGGCTGCCAGGGGCGCGGGTGCCTGCATATAAGCCGCGATATCCCGCAGCGTCCTTCTGATGTGGTCGTCTGGCGCAGTCATGGTAGTGGCCAGCAGCCGAGTGGTTCCGAAGCGCACATGGGTGCGGGCCAAGGTAGCCAGAGCCTCGCCCCCTTCCATAACATCAGCGCCGCCGCCCCCATGCACATGTAAATCGATAAAGCCGGGGAGTATGCGAGGATGAGCGTTGGTATCAGGGTCGACCTGCTCGCCGCTGATACGCTTGATACGCCCCCCTTCCCAGTGAATCTCCCCCAGGCGCCAGCCCTCGAAGGTCAGGATATTGCCAAATTGCATAACGTTTCCTAGCGAGTCAGTTCGACCATAAAGTCGTAATAATCGGTGCGGCAGTAAGTCACCGTAAGCTCTGCTGGCGTGCCATCGGCCAGATACCCTAGCCGAGTGATCTTAAGAAGCGCCTGCCCCTCGACTACCTCGGCGAGCCCCGCTAGCTCTGCGTCAGCATTGATGGCCGTAACATGCTGCAGGGCTCGAGCCATTGACTTACCGCTGGCTTCCAGTACCGCATAGAGAGACGTTTCTACTGCTTGGGGATCCGGCAGTACTGAAACAGGTAGGCAGCTATCCTCTACCGCCATCACCACATCATCGGCCAAGCGTAAACGCTTAAGGCGCGCCACCTGGGCATCGGCACCCAAACCAAGACGCATACTCTCTTCCACATTGGGAGTTGCCAGCCTGCGCTCTAACCATCGAGAGCTGGGCGTAAAACCACGCTGAGTCAGTAGCTCGGTGAAACTCACCAATCGGGTTAACGACTGATTAAGACGCGGCGTGATGAAAGTGCCAGAACCACGGCTACGACGAATGAGCCCCAGCTCAGCCAGACAATCCAATGCCTTACGCGCGGTAATACGCGAGACATTGAGGGTATCGGCCAAGCTCCGCTCTGAAGGTAGCGCCTCGCCGCTCTCCCAGGCACCCGTCTCGATGGCATTCTCCAACTGACGGGCTAACTGCTGGTAGAGCGGTGTCGCGCCCTGCGGGTCAAGGTGCAGGTGGCTAAAGCGTGGATCCATGGATACCTCCGTACGACAAACAATACCAATTGAATACCAATATAGACATAATTCAATACCAATCAAGTGCCAATCAACAGCTACCACAACCGAATAGCCCCACTCCACTCTGCCCACAGGGTAATTACCCAGCTAACAGGGAAGATGTAGGTTATTGATAAATCGAGAACAAAAAGAACTTCACATAGCGACAATTGGCGCAGCCTGCGGGAATCCGTATAGTGGCACCCTAACTCTCGCCAACTGATTGAGCTCATGCTTCAGAACAACGCCATGCTTGCCCAGCTCAAGCAACAGATTCGTCAAACCACCCCCCGCGCTGAAGGGGTGATCAAAGCCACCGACAAAGGTTTCGGTTTTCTCGAAACCGACGACGGTGAATCCTATTTCGTGCCGCCGCCCGCCATGAAGCAGGTAATTCACGGTGATCGCGTGGAAGGCGTGATTCACGAGAACGGTGACAAAAAATCCATTGAGCCGGAAAAGCTGATTGAAGCTGGGCTGGATCGGTTTGTTTCCCGCGTGCAGAAACGTGAAGGCCGCCTGTCCGTCGTGCCCGACCATCCGTCGATTAAAAATGTTATCAAGGCACGGATTAAGAACAGCCTTGATGAAGAGAGCATTGCTGACGGTGACTGGGTCGTTGCGCGTTTGGTGCGCCACCCGCTGAAAGCCGACGATCGCGCTTTCTTTGCCCAGATTGATGAATTGGTTGCGAAAAGCGATGACCCGGCAGTACCGTGGCGCGTTACGCTGGCTCGCCATGCGCTGGAGCAAGAGTGCCCCGATGCAGGCACCGACTGGCCGTTAATTGATGAAGGCCTAACTCGCGAAGACTTAACGTCCACGCCCTTCTTCACCATTGATGGTGAAAAGACCCGCGATATGGATGATGCGCTGCACGTATCTACTCGTGCGGAAGGCGGCTGGCGGTTAAGCGTGGCCATTGCCGACCCCACCGCTTACGTGGAAGAGGGCCATGCGGCTGACTTGGAAGCTCGCACCCGCGCCTTTACCGTTTACCTGCCTGGCCAAAACGTCACGATGCTGCCAGAGCAGCTAGCGGATGATCTCTGCTCATTGTGGGAAGGCAAGGAGCGCCCTGCACTAGCCTGTACGCTGGATATTAATGCCGACGGCAGCATGGGTGATTACCGCTTTTTTGCGGCGAACGTTAAATCCCATGCCAAGCTCGTTTACGACAACGTCTCCGACTGGATCGAAGGTCAAGGCGACTGGGCACCCGCGGATGAGATCGCTGAGCAGCTCACCGCACTGCGCGATTTGACCGAGGCGCGTACCGCTTGGCGTAACGAACACGCGCTGGTGTTTAAAGACCGCCCCGACTATGTGTTTGACCTTGATCCCGCTGGCAACGTATTGGCCGTGCGCACCGAAGAGCGCCGCATTGCCAACCGCATGATCGAAGAGTCGATGATTGTGGCCAACGCATGCTGTGCGGATTTCCTGGCCAAGCACATCGGCCACGGTATCTTTAACGTGCACCGTGCCTTTGAGCCGGAAAAAGCCGAAGCCGCCCAGGAGTTTTTGGCCGGGCAAGAGATCATCGTCGAGCGCGAAGCGCTCACCGAGCTGGCCCGCTACACTGAGCTGAAGCGTGCGCTGGAAAGCCGCGATGACGCTTGGCTGGATGCGCGCCTGCGCCGTTTCCAGGGCTTTACCATGATGTCCGCACAGCCCGGCCCGCATTTTGGTTTAGGCTTGGCTGCCTATGCCACCTGGACGTCGCCAATTCGTAAGTATGGCGATATGGTCAATCACCGCTTGATCAAGCGCGTGTTGAAAGGCGAACAGGCGCCCGCCGAGGCTACCCAGCAGCTCACCGAGCAGTTGACTGAGCGTCGCCGCCTGAACCGTATGGCCGAACGCGATGTGAAGGATTGGCTCTACGTGCGTTACCTGACGCCCTCCGCGCAGAACCAGGACACCTTTGAGGCCGAAATCATGGCCATCAACCGTGGCGGCATGCGCGTTCGTCTGCTGGAAAACGGCGCAACGGCGTTTGTGCCCGCGCCTTTAATGCACAGTGACCGCAGCAAAGTGGTGATTGATGATAAAGAGGGCCGTATCCAAATCGAAGGCGAAGAGCGTTATAAGCTTGGCGATCCTATTCGGGTAGCACTGACCGAAGCCCGCGAAGAGACTCGTTCGCTGGTGGCACGTCCCGTCGTCTAAGGCAATATATAAAGCGGTTATTAAGCCACGGCTCTCGATTGAGAGCCGTGGCTTTTTTATACCGCCCCTATAACCGCTGTCGTCGAACTGACTTATTTCTCCTTTATGGTGAAACGATGACACTCATTTTGGTTGGAGGTGAGCTTGCACATTGCCGATGTGACGATGTTTCATGCCCCCGCCAGCGGCGGCGTGCGCACCTATTTACAGGCCAAACACCGTGTTTTTTCGCGCATTCCACAGCTGCGTACCAGCCTGCTGGTGCCGGGGGCGGAGCGCGATAGCCTCGGCGACCACCACACCTTACCAGCGTTACATCTGCCGTTAGGTCAGGGCTACCGTTTTCCGCTGCGAGGCTCACCCTGGCGCGATACCCTGATTGCTCTAAAGCCCGACCTGATTGAGGCTGGCGACCCGTACGTGACGGCATGGGCGGCGCTGGTTGCGGGCCAGCGGCTCGGCGTGCCGGTGGTGGGGTTCTATCACTCTGATCTTCCGCGCTTAATGGGGGATCGTTTTGGGCGCTACGTTGAGAAGCGCTTAACCCACTATGTCACGTCACTCTATAGCCAGTTTGATAGCGTGCTGGCACCCTGTCATGCCATGGCGAACCGGCTGCGGGAATGGGGCGTTGATAACGTTCGCGTTCAACCGCTGGGCGTCGATTTGGCGCACTTTAACCCACAGCAGCATGACCCAGTTTTCCGCCAAGCCATGGGCATACCCAGCGATAAAAAGCTGCTGATTTTTGTGGGGCGTAATTCTCGCGAGAAGAATATTGACGTGTTACTGGCGACGATGCGTCAGCTAGGCAGCGATTACCATTTGCTGCTAATGGGCCCCGGTATGCCGCATCACGTACCCAGCAATGTCACCATTGTGGATCGCTGCTGTGGCGCCCACGAGGTAGCGAAGGCACTCGCCAGTAGCGATGCCTTGCTGCACGCGGGCACTCGGGAGACATTCGGATTAATTGCCCAGGAAGCCATGGCGAGCGGGATTCCAGTCGTAGCAGCAAACGCAGGGGCGTTGGCAGAAAACGTGCCGTTGGGTGCAGGCATTTTATGTAAGCCGCTTGATCCCACGGCCATGGCTGAGGCGTGCGTGGCGCTATTTAGCAATGATGTGGCCTCCAGCGGGCACTATGCACGCCGCCATGTAGAACGCCATTTCAATTGGGATGGCGTGATGCACTCACTGCTTGAGCACTATCAACACCTTTGCCACAGCAGCCAACCGTATGCACTCCACCAACACCACTAACTTCCGTCAGCTACTCAAGTGGCGACCCATCCACGGCGTAATGATTATCTTGGCGCTGATGACGCCACTGGTGCTCACCGCTTGGCTGGGCGGCGCAGAGGCGTTAGAGCGGGTAAAGCAGTTTCCACTCGAACTGTTGCTATTAATGCTTTTGCTAGCGTTTCTATGCTGGAATCTTAATGCAATGAGAATGCGCTTGATGCTGAGTGGCCGAGCAGGCAGGCTTGGTCAACGCGGTGCCCTGGGTATTGAGCTGGCGTCTAAGTTTGCCCTGTGTGCCACCCCAGGCGGCAGCGGTGGCCCAGTCACCCTACTGATGCTGCTTGCCCAGCGCGGCTTCCCGCCCGCTAAAGGCGCGGCGATGTTCCTGATTGATCAAGGCTGTGACCTACTGTTCTTCCTGGCGATGCTGAGCGGCCTAGTGCTCTTTTCGTTACTAAGCGACACCCAATGGCCCCATCAATCGCTGGTGCAGTGGGCGCTGGTCGGTTTAGCCTTTTTGGCCACAGTGGTGGTTGCGGTAATGCGCTATTTGCCCAGTTTATTGCGTTCTCCCAGCATAAACACCCCCTGGCCAAACCGCTATCGGCGGCGCTGGCTGGCACGACGCCTTCTACGCTGTCGGCATGCCTTAAAGGTAACGCTTAAGCTGCCGCGCTCTACGTTATTTGCAATGCTCCTACTGACCACGATGCATTGGCTGATGCGCTATAGTTTGCTCTATTTGGCAGTGCTGGGAGTCGGCGGTCATGCAGATTGGATGTGGACGTTTTTAACTCAAATGCTGGCCATGGCTGCCAGCCAGTTTAGCTTTCTGCCTGGAGGCGCGGGTGCTGCGGAGGTAGGCGTGGGTACTCTGTTGCTACCGCTGATGGAGCGCGAACAGGCCGCTGCAGCGGTACTGATCTGGCGGCTGGTGAGCTACCATTTATATTTGGCGGCGGGCGCACCGCTGTTTGTGCTGTACAGCTATCGCATGCTGCGCCGATCACCGGCACGGTAGCACAAATGAATAAGGGCGCCCCGAGGGGCGCCCTTATCGCGTGCAGCTAAACGTCAGTGACTTACCAGCCAGTGACTTCTTTCAGCGCGTCGCCGATTTCCGCCAAAGAGCGCACGGTTTTAACACCGGCATCTTCAAGGGCAGCAAACTTCTCGTCAGCGGTGCCTTTACCGCCAGAGATGATCGCGCCCGCGTGGCCCATACGCTTGCCAGGAGGCGCAGTCACACCGGCAATGTAGGAAACCACTGGCTTGGAAACGTTGGCTTTGATGTAAGCCGCTGCTTCTTCTTCCGCCGTACCACCGATTTCACCAATCATGACGATGGCTTCGGTTTTCGGGTCTTTCTCGAACATCTCAAGGATGTCGATGAAGTTAGAGCCCGGAATCGGGTCGCCGCCGATGCCTACACAGGTAGACTGACCAAAACCGTGATCAGTGGTCTGCTTAACGGCTTCATAGGTCAAGGTACCAGAACGAGATACGATGCCTACGCGGCCCGGCTGGTGAATGTGACCCGGCATGATGCCGATTTTGCATTCGCCCGGCGTGATAACACCTGGGCAGTTGGGGCCGATCAGGCGTACGCCCAGCTCGTCGCACTTCACTTTGGCTTCGAGCATGTCTAGCGTGGCGATGCCTTCAGTGATGCACACAATCAGCTTGATACCGGCGTTGGCCGCTTCAAGGATTGAGTCTTTACAGAACGGCGCCGGTACGTAGATAACACTGGCTTCCGCGCCGGTTTTCGCTACCGCTTCTTTCACGGTGTTGAAAACGGGCAGACCGAGGTGCTCCTGGCCGCCTTTACCCGGCGTAACACCACCGACCATTTGCGTACCGTAGGCAATCGCCTGCTCGGAGTGGAACGTGCCTTGGCCACCGGTAAAGCCCTGGCAGATGACCTTGGTGTTCTTATCGATCAGGATGCTCATTACTTGCCCTCCGCCGCTTTAACGACCTGCTGAGCCGCGTCGGTCAGACTGGTAGCCGCGATAATATTCAGACCGCTAGACGCTAATTTCTCAGCCCCCAGCTCGGCGTTGTTACCTTCCAGACGTACGACAACCGGTACGTTGACACCCACTTGCTCAACGGCACCGATAATGCCTTCAGCAATCATGTCGCAACGTACGATACCGCCGAAAATGTTAACCAGAACGGCTTTCACATTGTCGTCAGAGAGGATGATCTTGAACGCTTCAGCCACGCGCTCCTTGGTGGCGCCGCCGCCTACATCCAGGAAGTTAGCGGGCTTGCCGCCGCTCAGGTTGACGATGTCCATGGTGCCCATGGCCAAGCCTGCGCCGTTAACCATGCAGCCGATGTTGCCATCAAGCGCGACATAGTTAAGCTCCCACTTCGCCGCATCGGCTTCGCGCTGATCTTCTTGCGAAGGATCACGCATCGCCTGCAGGTCGGGGTGACGGTACAACGCGTTGCTGTCTAGACCCAATTTGGCGTCGAGGCAGTGCAGATTGCCTTCGTCGGTCACAACCAGCGGGTTGATTTCCAATAGCGCTAGGTCTTTGTCGTGGAACAACTGAGACAGACCTAAGAAAATCTTGGTGAACTGCTTGATCTGGTCACCTTTCAGGCCCAGAGCAAAGGCCAGTTCACGCGCTTGGTACGGCTGTGCGCCGACCAGCGGATCGATTTCGGCTTTCAGAATCTTTTCCGGCGTCTCTTCTGCAACGGTCTCAATCTCTACACCACCTTCGGTAGAGGCCATGAAGACCACACGGCGGGTAGTACGGTCAACCACAGCACCGAGGTACAGTTCGTCGGCGATGTCGGTGCAGGTTTCAACAAAATTTTGGCCACCGGCTGACCTTTTTCGTCAGTCTGGAAGGTAACCAAGTTCTTACCCAGCCACTGCTCAGCAAAGGCTTTCGCTTCAGCCGGATCTTTAATCAGCTTAACGCCACCCGCTTTACCACGGCCACCGGCGTGCACCTGGGCTTTAACCACCCACATGTCACCACCGATTTTTTACACGCCTCTTCCGCTTCTTCGGGCGTGTCCACTGCAAAGCCTTTTGACACAGGTAGACCATAGTCGGCAAACAGCTGTTTACCTTGATACTCGTGAAGATTCATCGATTCATGCCATTGGTTGCATGTGACTCGAACGATGGCCCGTTTTCTTTTAAGAGCAGCCTTACAAGAACGGTCTTAAAAGAACGGGCCATCCCCGTTCTTTCGATCTTTGTGGATTAAGACAAAGCCGAAAGTTTGCGCCACCCTTAAAAGGTGGCGCTTCGTTGTTGCTTACTGAATTATTTACGCTTTTTGCGATTAGCCATATGAATAGCGTGGCCATCAACCGCAAGCGCTGCTTCATGAACAGCTTCCGACATGGTCGGATGCGCGTAGCAGGTCAGGGCCAGGTCTTCGGCGCTAGAGCCGAATTCCATGGCAATCACGCCCTGGGCAATCATCTCGCCAGCGTGCTGACCCACGATGTGCATACCGAGAATGCGGTCAGTTTCCGCATCGGCGATGATTTTGGCGCTGCCTTCGGTAGCGTTGTTCGCCATGGCACGGCCGCTGGCCGCGAAGGGGAAAGTGCCGGTTTTGACTTCAATTCCTTTTGCTTTGGCGTCCTGTTCAGTCATACCGACCCATGCCACTTCGGGGTAGGTGTAGATAACGCTCGGAATAGTGTCGTAGTTCATCTCGGCTTTATGGCCAGCGATGATATCGGCCACCATGATGCCCTCTTCAGACGCTTTGTGCGCCAGCATGGGACCGCGAACACAGTCACCAATGGCGTAAACGCCCGGGACATTGGTACGGCACTGGTCATCAACGAAGATAAAGCCACGCTCATCCAACTCGATACTGACACCGTCAGCGATGACGCCTTTGGTGTAGGGGCGACGGCCGACACAAACGATGAGCTTGTCGAAGGTCATCTCTTGTTCGCCGTTGGCATCGCTGTATTTCACAACGACTTCTTCGCCTTTGACTTCAGAACCGGTAACGCGAGCGCCCAATTTGATATCCAGACCCTGCTTCTTGAGCAGTTTCTGCGTCTCTTTGGCAACGGTGGCATCCACCATCGGCAGGAAGGAGTCCATGGCTTCAAGTACGGTGACTTCAGAGCCCAGACGGTTCCATACGCTGCCTAATTCAAGACCGATAATGCCGGCGCCAATCACACCCAAACGCTTAGGCGTTTCAGTGAATTCAAGGGCGCCGGTAGAGTCGACAATCAGGCCTTCGGTCAACGGGGTCGGCGGAATTTCCACCGGTACTGAGCCCGCCGCAATTACGATGTTCTCGGCATCATAGGTGGTGGTATTGCCGTCGTGGTCAGTGACTTCAACCTGCTTGCCAGACACCACTTTACCGGTACCTTCGATGGCGGTAACGCCATTGGCCTTGAACAAGCCTGAAATGCCGCCGGTCAAGTTCTTAACGATCTTGTCCTTACGCGCCATCATCTTGGTGACGTCCATGGAGACATCACCCGCCTGGATACCCATATCGTCGAAATCGTGCTTGGCTTCGACAAACTTATGCGACGCTTCAAGCAACGCTTTAGACGGGATACAACCTACGTTCAAGCAGGTGCCGCCGTGAACAACGTTGCCTTCTTTACCAATCCATTTTTCGACACAGGCCGCTTTTAGGCCCATTTGTGCAGCACGAATGGCGGCAACGTAACCACCAGGGCCGGCACCGATAACGATCACATCAAACTTATCAGCCATGTTGGCTCCTTTAGCTTGCTGGCCTCCCCCCGTATTGACTAAAACCGGGCGGGAGGCTGAGTGCGATTGCAGATAAATCCTGGTTAAGCAGTAGCGTATTGAATCACTATCTTTATCACTACGACACTTGTGCTTTAGACATCCAGCAGCAGACGAGCCGGGTCTTCCAGCAACTCTTTGAGAGTAACCAAGAATTGAACGGCGTCTTTGCCGTCGATCATACGGTGGTCATAAGAGAGCGCCAGATACATCATCGGGCGAATCTCGACCTTGCCGTTGACTGCCATCGGACGATCCTGGATTTTGTGCATGCCCAGAATGGCGGTTTGCGGCGGGTTGATGATCGGGGTCGACATCAACGAGCCAAAGGTGCCGCCATTGGTGATGGTAAAGGTGCCGCCGATCATGTCGTCCATGCCCAGCTTACCGTCACGACCACGCTTGCCGAAATCGACAATCTTGCGCTCGACGTCAGCAATTTTCATGCTGTCGGTGTCACGCAGTACCGGCACAACCAAACCACGGTCGGTGGATACGGCAACGCCGATATCCTGATAGCCGTGATAAACGATGTCGGTGCCGTCGATGGAGGCGTTAACGTCGGGGAATCGCTTGAGCGCTTCTGACGCCGCTTTGACAAAGAAGCCCATAAAGCCCAGCTTGATATCGTGAGCTTTTAAGAACGTCTCTTTGTACTGCGCGCGCAGAGCCATGATCTCGGTCATGTCCACTTCGTTATAAGTAGTCAACATCGCCGCCGTTTGCTGCGCCTGTACCAAGCGCTTGGCGATGGTCTGACGCAGGCGGCTCATCGGCACGCGCTTCTCAATGCGCTCACCCTCGGCAGCCGGTGCAGCAGCGGCTTTCGCCGGAGCAGCCGATTTCGCTGCTTTCTTGGCGGAGCCGTCTTTGACCGCTTTCTGAACGTCTTCTTTCAAGATGCGGCCACCTTTGCCGGTGCCCTCGATCTTGGCAACGTCCAGATCGTGCTCGGCGACCATTTTACGCGCGGCAGGGGCAAGGATTTTGCCACCCACTTTCTCGTCGGCGCCATCGTCATCGCTGCTGTCTGCTTTAGCAGGCGCTGAATCGCCGCCGCTTTCGCCACTACTGTCGCCACCTGCGCCTTCGGTGAAGGTCGCGAGAATCGCTTCTGATTCGACCTGGCTGCCCTCTTCGGCTTTAATTTCAGCCAGGGCGCCGTCGGCCGGTGCCACCACTTCCAGCACCACCTTGTCGGTTTCGATATCGGCCAGCACGTCATCACGCTTCACTGCTTCGCCGACTTTTTTGTGCCAGGTGGCTACGGTGCCTTCCTGAATTGACTCAGGGAAGCTGGGGGCTTTTACGTCGTGCTGCTTGCCGCCACCATTACCGCCGCCGCTGGCAGGCTTTTCTTGCTTCTCTTCAGACGCCTTAGCCTCAGGCTTCTCTTCGTTTTTTTCAGCGCTGTCATCGCCAGAAGATTTCTCTTCCTTGTCGCCAGACGCGCTGCCTTCACCGATTTTGCCCAGCACCTGCTCCGACTGAACGGTATCGCCCTCTTCGGCCATCACGTCAGTCAGGGTACCCGCTTCCGGTGCGACGACTTCCAACACCACTTTGTCGGTTTCGATCTCAACAATCAGCTCGTCACGCTCAACGCTGTCACCCGGCTTTTTATGCCACGCCGCCACTGTGCCTTCGGCAACGGATTCCGGAAAGGTTGGCGCTTTGATCTCAGTAGCCATGTCGTTTCCCTTATATATTCTCTAAATCCGGTGGCCGCTTATAAATTAAAAGCGTCTTCCACCAGCTGGCGCTGCTGTTCAGTATGGACGGACATATAGCCAGCTGCTGGGGCAGCAGAGGCAGGACGTCCGGCAAATTTCAACTCGCGACCGAGGCCATCATTAATCATATCGGCCACTGCACGCATATTGTGCTGACTGGAGTACCAAGCGCCCTGATTGAGCGGCTCTTCCTGACACCACACAATGTCCTCTACGTTGGTATAGTCTTGCAGCGCTTCCAGAAGCTCTTCTTTCGGGAAGGGGTAGAGCTGCTCCAGACGTAAGATTGCCGTGTCATGACGCTCATTCTCAGCGCGCCAAGCGGCTAAGTCGTAGTAGACCTTGCCAGCACATAGCACAACGCGGGTGACTTTCTCCGCCGCGAGATCTGCCTGGTCAGCGAGCACCATATGGAACTTGCCGTGGGCCAGATCTTCAAGGCTCGACGTCGCCTCTTTGTGACGCAGCAGTGATTTAGGTGTCATGACCACCAGCGGCTTGCGCAGCGGACGAATCACCTGACGACGCAGTAGATGGTAAATCTGCGCGGGCGTGGTCGGTACACAGACCTGCATATTGTGTTCAGCACACATTTGCAGGAAGCGCTCCAGACGTGCCGAAGAGTGTTCAGGGCCCTGGCCTTCATAGCCGTGTGGCAACAGCATGGTTAACCCACACACCCGGCCCCACTTCGTTTCACCCGAGGAGATGAACTGATCCACGACGACCTGGGCACCATTAAAGAAGTCACCAAACTGGGCTTCCCAAATCACCAAATCATTCGGCGCAGTGGTTGAGTAACCGTACTCAAATGCCAGTACCGCTTCTTCCGAAAGGAAGGAGTCATGGATGGTGAAACGCGGCTGACCGTCGGCCATGTTCTGTAGCGGAACATAAGTGGTGCCATCTTTCTGGTTGTGCACCACTGCATGACGGTGGGAGAACGTACCGCGACCCACGTCTTGCCCGGTAATCCGGATCGGATGGCCTTGATCAAGCAGCGTGGCGTAGGCCAGCGTTTCCGCAAAGCCCCAGTTAAGTGCCAAACCACCGGCCTGCATTTTACGCCGATCTTCATATATTTTGGCTACTTGGCGCTGCACTTCGACGCCATCCGGCACCTCGCACATACGCGCCGCCAACTGCTGCAGACGCTTCATATCAAAGGTCGTGTCGGCATCGCCCGACCATTCGTGGCCCAGATAAGGCGCCCAGTCAACGAACAGCGACGCATTAGGCTCTTGAACTAGCGCATTGGCAACGTGGTTGCCTGCCACCAGATCATCACGATAGGTTTCCACCATCGCTTTGGCGTCTTCTTCGGAGATCACACCCTGCTCAACCAAGCGCTTGGCATACAGCGTGCGCGCCGAAGGATGGTCTTTGATCTTGGCATACATCATCGGCTGCGTGCCTGACGGCTCATCAGCTTCGTTGTGGCCACGACGCCGGTAGCAGACCAAATCGATCACCACGTCTTTCTTAAACTGCTGACGGTAATCAAGGGCTACTTGGGTGGCGTGCAGCACTGCGTCCGGGTCATCGCCATTGACATGAAAAATAGGCGCTTGAACCATCTTGGCAATATCAGTGCAGTATTCGGTAGAGCGTGCATCCAGCGGATGCGAGGTGGTGAAGCCCACTTGGTTGTTAATCACAATGTGGACGGTGCCACCGGTTTTATAAGCTCGGGTCTGGGACATCTGGAATGTCTCCATCACCACGCCTTGACCGGCAAACGCTGCGTCGCCGTGGACGTTAATCGGCAGCACTTTGCTGCCCTCTTCGTCGTTACGGCGATCTTGGCGGGCACGCACCGAGCCCTCTACGACAGGCGCGACAATTTCCAGGTGCGATGGGTTAAACGACATCGCCAAATGGACTTCGCCGCCCGGCGACATGACGTTCGAACTGAAACCCTGATGATACTTCACATCACCTGAACCGCGCTCGATGACTTTCTTGCCGTCGAACTCATCAATCAAGTCAGCTGGGTTTTTACCCAAAATATTGACCAACAGGTTGAGTCGACCACGGTGCGCCATACCGATGACCACTTCCTTGGTGCCATAGCCGCCGGCACGTTGGATAAGTTCATCCATCATCGGCACAAACGATTCGCCGCCTTCCAGACCAAAACGCTTGGTACCTGGATACTTGGATGCCAGGTAATTCTCCAAACCTTCGGCGGCCGTCAAACGCTCCAGCACGTGCTTGCGCACATCGGCACTGAAGTCAGGCGCACTGCGTACCGACTCAAAACGCCGCTGTAACCAGCGTTTCTCTTCCGTATCGACGATATGCATGATTTCGCAGCCGATGGAGCGGCAGTATGTGCGCTCCAACGCGTCTACGATGTCACGTAGGGGCGCCTTGTCGATACCTAAAAAGAAAGAACCGGTTTGGAACTCGGTGTCCAGGTCAGCTTTTGAGAGCTGATGAAAGGACAGATCGAGGTCGGGGACGGGGGTGGGATTACGCAGTCCTAGCGGGTCGATATTGGCCTTTTGATGGCCACGGAAGCGGTAAGCGTTAATCAGTTGCAGGACTTTTACCTGCTTCTTGTTTTCACCGCTATCAGCAGCGGCGACTACACGGCCCGGGCGGCTTTCGCGCCCCAACTGGTAGAACTGATCACGCACGGGGCTAAGTGGAACATCGTGGGAGGCACTGCCCTCGGGACGCGGCAACTGGTCAAAATAGCTGCGCCATTCGTCAGGGACAGACTCAGGATCGGCGAGGTACTGCTCGTAAAGCGCTTCCACGTAGTGAACATTGCCGCCACTAACGTGAGAGGAACGCCACATCAACTCCATTATGCCTTGTTGCATCTCTCGGTCACCCTGCACTGATGGGGTGGTATCGGTATCGTCGCAAACGTGCGGCGACATCGCTATTGCCCTGCCGGCGGGGCGGGACATTTGCCGGCGGCGCGGCCAACGGCCGGAAACCCTGTTCGTCTAGCTATTCATCATCTAACGGTCGTACGGTGTTTCGTCTTCAATTCATGCTCGAAAGCCGGTACCTCAGGTACCGGCTTTCAAACTTGTCTGATCAGCGGTGCGACGTGAGGCCGCACCGCGTGACAAACCCTATGATAACAAGCGAAGCGCCATGATTTAAGTGGCATTATCACCCAACTTAAGTGGCAGACGCTTTTTTACTAATATGTCATAGGCTTAGGTAGCGTCAGCGAGTAACATTTCGCGAATTTTACCAATTGCACGGGTAGGGTTAAGGCCTTTTGGGCATACCGCTACACAGTTCATGATGCCACGGCAACGGAACACCGAGAACGGATCTTCCAGATTGCTCAGCCGCTCACTGGTGGCTGTGTCACGTGAATCGGCCAAAAAGCGGTATGACTGCAGCAAACCGGCCGGGCCAACAAACTTCTCTGGATTCCACCAGAAAGACGGGCAAGACGTTGAACAGCATGCGCATAGAATACACTCATACAAACCATCTAGCTTGTCGCGCTCTTCGGGCGATTGCAGACGCTCAATGGCAGGCGGTGGCGTGTCATTCTGCAGGTACGGCTGAATACGCTCGTACTGCTTATAGAACAGCCCCATATCCACGACCATATCGCGAATAACCGGCAGCCCTGGCAGCGGACGCAGAGTCAGCTTGTTGTTTTTGACAACGTCAGACAGCGGCGTGATGCACGCCAGGCCGTTTTTGCCGTTCATGTTCATGCCGTCAGAACCGCAGACGCCTTCACGGCAGCTACGACGAAACGCCAAACCGCTGTCTTGCTCCTTCATCATATGAAGAACATCCAGCACCATTACATCGCGGCCTTTGGTATCGACCTGAAACTCCTGCATGTAAGGTGCGGAGTCGGTTTCCGGATTGTAGCGGTATACGGATACCTGAAGATTGGACATAGTGACTCCCTCTCGTCTATGCGGCGTTTAGTAGGTACGAACCTTAGGCTCGAACGTATCAACAGTTTTCGGCTTGAAGTTAACGTCGCGCTTTTTCAGCTCTTTGGTAGCCGGGAAGAACAGCGAGTGCTTCAGCCAGTTGACGTCATCACGGTCTGGATAGTCGTAGCGCGAATGGGCGCCGCGGCTCTCTTTGCGCTCAAGGGCAGCGATCGCCGTCGCTTCTGCCACTTCCATCAAGTTATCAAGCTCTAACGCCTCTACACGGGCAGTGTTGAAGGCATTGGACTTGTCAGGCAGGTAAGCATTGGCGATGCGCTCACGCAGCAGCGCTAGCTTATCGACGCCTTCCAGCATGTTTTTCTCTTCGCGGAATACGCCGAAAGAGGTCTGCATAATTTCCTGAAGTTCAGCTTTCAGCTCAGGAATGCTTTCGCCACCCTCAGACTCGTTCCAGCGCGTGATCCGCTTCATGGCGAACTCGATATCAGACTCGGAAGCGTCCAGGTACTCGATGCCTTCGTTCAGCGCGCCTTCGATAAACATGCCGGCAGCACGCCCAAAGACCACCAGATCCAGCAGTGAGTTGCCGCCCAAGCGGTTGGCACCGTGAACAGATACACAGGCCGCCTCACCACAGGCAAACAGACCATTAACAATATGATCCTTACCGCTTTCATCCATGGTAATCGCTTGACCATGAATATTGGTCGGAATACCGCCCATCATGTAATGACAGGTCGGTACGACCGGAATCGGGTCTTTCGCCGGGTCGATATGCGCAAAGGTCTTAGAAAGCTCTACGATACCCGGCAGGCGCTTGCCAAGGACTTCTTCACCCAAGTGATCGAGCTTCAGGAAGACGTGGTCACCCTTCTCGCCGCAGCCGCGACCTTCGAGGATTTCCATGACCATGGAACGGGCAACAACGTCACGGCCGGCCAGATCTTTAGCATTCGGCGCATAACGCTCCATAAAGCGCTCGCCATCTTTATTGATCAGGTAGCCACCTTCACCGCGGCAGCCCTCTGTGACCAGCGTGCCCGCACCGTAAATCCCGGTTGGGTGGAACTGCCACATTTCCATATCCTGCATCGGGAAGCCCGCACGCAGCGCCATGCCGATGCCGTCACCGGTATTGATCAACGCATTGGTGGTCGAAGCGTAAATACGACCTGCACCACCAGTGGCTAATACAGTGGCCTTGGACTTAACGTGAACCACTTCGCCCGTCTCGATGCACATGGCAATACAGCCGACCACATCACCGCTGGCGTTTTTGACCAAATCCACCGCGTACCACTCATTGAGGAAAACGGTGTTGTTCTTCAGGTTGTTTTGGTAAAGCGTGTGCAGCAACGCGTGACCGGTACGGTCAGCCGCCGCACAGGTACGGGCCGCCTGGCCGCCTTCACCAAAGTTCTTCGACTGACCACCAAATGGGCGCTGATAGATACGGCCGTTGTCTAAACGCGAAAACGGCAAGCCCATGTGCTCAAGCTCAAATACCGCTTTCGGGCCTTCGGAACACATGTACTCGGCCGCGTCCTGGTCAGCGATATAGTCACCGCCCTTAACGGTGTCGTACATGTGCCAGCGCCAATCATCGTTGGGGTCATCGGACGCGATTGCACAGGTGATACCACCCTGAGCAGAAACGGTGTGAGAGCGGGTCGGGAACACTTTTGATAACACGGCCGTCTTTTTACCGGACTTTGCCAGTTCCAAAGCGGCTCGCAGGCCAGAGCCACCGCCACCAATGATAATGGCGTCAAACGTCAGGCTACGCAGATTAGACATGTAATCAAGCTCCCCACAAAATTTGAATGCCCCACACCAAGTACACGAAAATGCCCAGGATGATGACAGCTTGGACACCCACGCGCAGGCGAGTGGACTTGAGATAGTCGGTGGTGACGGTCCATAGACCGATCCAGGCGTGTGCGGCTATGGCGACAAACGCCAGTAGCGAGAAAATCCGCATCCACGTCTGGCTGAACAGGCCGCTCCACGCGTAGTAATCGAGGTTCGGATTAAACAGCAGGAAGGCAACAATAAAGACCGTGTAGAAGGCCAAAATAACAGCAGAAACGCGCTGCATCAGCCAGTCGGAAAGCCCGCTACGGCCAAAACTTGTAATGTTAGTTACCATATCCAAACTCCTGCCAGAATAATCAGAACGGCGCTGACCACGACGGTGATCTGCGCTTTTTTAACGCCACCCTCAAGGGTTACTCCTATGTCGGCATCCATCAGCAGGTGCTTGATACCTGCGACAAAGTGAAATGCCAGTGCAGATAACAGTCCCCAAGCAATCAACTTAGCCAAAAAATTATTGGCCAGTGCATCGCTAACGGCATCGAAACCCGCAGGAGATGACAAGGATTTACCCAGCGCCCAAAAAGCGAAGATCAGGCCAACGAACAGGATGACACCCGTGATGCGGTGTGTGATCGACGTCAGCGCCGGCAGTGGGAAATGTATCGTAGTAAGGTCTAGGTTTACGGGTCGTTTGCTATTCACGGCTTTGTACACACTCTCTTGGCCCGCTCTGCGACAGGTCGGGCATGGCCCGAGCGGGCGGTGGTTGCTGGAAGGGGCTCGGCCGTTGCCAAGTCGGGCACGACCACCTACCTGCCGGTCGCGCGCCGTGGATTATAAGAACCTTCGCCCTCGCTTACAAACCGAACTCAGGGCTAACTCGACTATGGTGCAAGAAAATTGTCTTCATCCTGAGTCGATTTTGCGCTGCAGCATGGTTATAGTGACAGTAGATTAGCAATTTGATAAGCCTGTTAACATATCATATAAGCCTATCGTCAATCTTCTGACGCTTCGCCATCATGTAGGCTTTTTCATCATATACAAAAATTATTCACAACAACAATATTTGTACAACCTGTAGCTAGCGCATAGGCTAATTGACAAAATGTCGCACACTTCTATAGTGGGCAAGCCTTTTCGCCGGCGCGGTATGCGCAGCAATGACTTTACGTCCCAACCCGAATTCGAAAGGAGGCCAGCATGGCTGACAGGAAAGCGACATTGACGGTAGACGGTTTGGATAAACCGATCGAGCTACCCATGTATTCCGGCACACTTGGCCCCGACGTCATCGACGTACGCGGTTTAGGCGCTGAAGGCCTGTTCACCTACGACCCCGGCTTTATGGCCACCTCTTCCTGCCAGTCTGCCATCACCTACATTGATGGTGGCAAGGGCGTACTGCTTCACCGCGGCTACCCCATTGATCAGCTGGCTAAAGAGTCTAATTTCGTTGAGGTATGCTACACCCTGCTATTTGGTGAGCTCCCCAACGACGAGCAGTATGCGGATTTTGAATCGCGTATTCGTAACCACACCATGGTTCACGATCAAATCAATAACTTCTTTAAAGGGTTCCGCCGCGACGCGCACCCGATGTCTATCTTGTGCGGTGTAGTAGGTGGCTTAGCCGCTTTCTACCATGACCACATGGACATCACTCAAGAAGAAGATCGTGTGATCAGCGCGATTCGCCTGATTGCCAAAATGCCTACGCTAGCGGCCATGTCGCACAAATATAATGTCGGCCAGCCCTTTAACTACCCGCGCAATGACCTGAGCTATGCAGAGAACTTCCTCTACATGATGTTCAGCAATCCGTGCGAGGAGTACAAAATCAACCCGGTATACGCGAAAGCCATGGATCGCATCTTTATGCTGCATGCGGATCACGAGCAAAACGCCTCTACCTCGACAGTACGCCTGGCAGGCTCTACCGGCGCCAACCCATTCGCTTGTATTAGCGCAGGTATCGCGGCGCTCTGGGGTCCCGCTCACGGCGGCGCCAACGAAGCCGTGCTGGCCATGCTTGACGAAATCGGCGAAGACTCCGAAGAGAACATCCAACGCTTTGTCGATAAAGCCAAGGATAAGGATGATCCGTTCAAGCTGATGGGCTTTGGTCACCGCGTTTATCGCAACTTTGACCCGCGCGCCAAGGTAATGAAAGAGACCTGCGACGAAGTGCTTGCTGAGCTTGGCATGGCCGACGACCCGCAGCTCAAAATTGCTAAGCGTCTTGAGCAGATTGCCTTAGAAGACGAGTACTTCATTGAGCGCAAGCTGTACCCGAACGTGGATTTCTACTCAGGCATCATTTTGAAAGCCATGGGTATCCCAACCAATATGTTCACCGTGATCTTCGCGGTATCGCGCACCATTGGCTGGATCTCGCATTGGCACGAAATGCTCAGCGAAAGCTACAAAATTGGTCGCCCGCGTCAGCTCTATATTGGCCACGACCAGCGGGACTATCCAAAAAAATAATTCATCCCCGTTAGATAGTACGATCAAAGGCCACCTTCGGGTGGCCTTTTGCGTATGGGCTGATTAACGCTCTGGCTCATAGGCCAGCAACGCGCCATCGTACGCGCTCGCGCCAATTACCAACCTACCAAGATGCCTTGAGCGCGCCCTTCTCGTAGAGGCCACCCCTTTTCCTTTCTGAGCTCAGGCTGCTGCGATAGCCAGATGCACCATCGAAGGCCTTCAAAAACACCTAATTCGACCCTATTATCGCTTGACTTTTTTGCTTCTGGATCTTGTTCAGGGTTTTCCACACTATCTGTGGATAACCCTGTTCACAACCACTTCAAAACGTCCCGAAATCGCCATGGACAGTGGGCCAGCCTTAAATTGGTCATTTTTTAACCTGTGTTAAGTTGTTGTTTTTAAAAGATTTAAGTTCTGTTAAAGATTTTTTTGCGTCAACAACAAGGGGTTGTGCACAACCTTTAAGCCAGAATCGCAAAAGTGGACAAGTCAAGCACAAAATCGTCCAAAATTAGCCGATTTTTGCTTTTTTTTGCGAATGACAGGAATGCAAAAAGCCAGCATATGAGAGAACTCATTGCCAGGGAAATAAACAATTAGGAAGGGTAAACGAGTAGTGGCGTCCCATAGGGGGTTCGAACCCCTGTTACCGCCGTGAAAGGGCGGTGTCCTAGACCACTAGACGAATGGGACGTGTAACACTCACTATATGCCTTCTTGAGCTGCTATCCACACGCTACCATTAGTAGGTAGCCATATGAATTGGTGGAGCCTAGCGGGATCGAACCGCTGACCTCAACACTGCCAGTGTTGCGCTCTCCCAGCTGAGCTAAGGCCCCACATGTCGCGAAGACGGAGCGTATAATACTGATTCCGCTGACCTTCGTCAACTGCAAAAACGCCAATTTCCTAAGAGAAGAAATTGGCGCTAATACTATACCAATTGCGGTTAGCCGATTTTACTAAACAATTTTACAAACTATTTCACGAAGGGACTTCACGAAACTCTTTTTCAAAGCGCTTGGCCTGTTTTTTGGAGACGCCGCCTAAGATCTCTATTGCACTGCGCAGGCGCGCCCGGGTTACGTCTGACCCCAGAATCGCCATGGCATCCATCACCGAGGTACTGGACGTGCTGCCGGTAATGGCAATAAACACCGGTGCAAGGAAAACCTTCATTTTTAAATCAAAATGCTCAGCAAGTATCTTCACTTCGCTCAGCAGCGCCTCTTTGTGCCAAGCAGAAACGCCCTCGAACCGCCAAACAAGGAACTGGAGCAGTTTAACCAGTTCCTCTTCCTCAAGCTTTACACTATCAAACGACGCTTTTGTCAGCGCAGGAAGGCCCGAAAAGAAGTGCCCTGCCAGTGGCATTACCTGGGAGAGCGTTTCTACCCGTGGCCGCACCTGGGGCAGTATCTGCTTAACGTAGGCTTCATTGAAAGCCCAGTCGCGAAGAGCACGCAACAATGCGTCGTCGTCCAGGTCTTCGCGAATGTACACACCGTTAAGCCAAGTCAGCTTCTCCAGATCAAACACCGGGCCACCTAGCGAGACACGCTGCACGTCGAACGCTGCCATCATCTCTTGCAAGCTGAATTTTTCGCGCTCATCGGGCATCGACCACCCCATTCGCCCCAAATAGTTGGTAACAGCCTGGGGTAAAAAACCCATTCGACGGTAGTAATTGATGGAGGTTGGGTTCTTGCGCTTAGAGAGCTTGGATTTATCCGGGTTACGCAGCAGCGGCATGTGACAAAGTTGCGGCATTTCCCAACCAAAATACTCATACAGCAGTTGGTGTTTAGGTGCTGAATTAATCCACTCCTCCCCACGTAATACATGGGTAATTTCCATCAAGTGGTCATCAACAACATTAGCTAAATGGTAGGTGGGCATACCGTCTGACTTGAGCAGGATTTGTGCATCTACCTGCGCCCACTCTACTTCGATAGTGCCACGCAGCATGTCGTTAACTACACACACGCCTTCTGCGGGTACGTTCATACGCACCACATAAGGCCAACCTTCCTGCTCCCGACGTGATTGCTCTTGGCTATCCAGCGCCAAATCAGCTGGCTTCAATGCCAAATGCAGGCCCGCTGCTTTGCGGGCTTCGCGCAGTTCATCCAGCTCTTCGCTGGTGCGGTAACATTTAAAGGCATGACCCGCATCCAACAATTGCTGGGCGTATTGGGCATAAATATCGCCCCGCTCGCTTTGCCGATAAGGGCCGTGGGGGCCACCAATATCCGGGCCTTCATCCCACTCAAGCCCCAACCAACGCAGCGAATCGAGAATCATCTGCTCCGACTCAGGCGTAGAGCGCACTCGATCCGTGTCTTCAATGCGCAGAATAAATTGGCCACCATGCTGACGCGCAAAACAGAGGTTAAAAAGCGCGATGTAAGCCGTACCAACGTGGGGGTCTCCAGTGGGAGAAGGTGCGATGCGAGTACGTACGGTCATGAAAACGTCCTATTGGCAAAAATGCATGGCAATATTATACGCACCTTAGGCGCAACCAACAGCGTTGCCCAGGGAACAACTAGCTCAAGAAAGCGTCAGAGAAATTAACTCAACGTTATTTGTCCACTAATGCGCGCTAAAGCACAATCGCTTAGTATGGCTCTGCAGCAAAACCTTGGGCGCATACCCCAAGCTTGAGACAGACCAATAACGTATGTTCATAGCGCCACTATCTATATTAGTAAATATTATTATAGTGGAAGTCATTCAACGAGCATTTTCGCTCATTATCAGGAAGACGAAATGGAATCGCTAGGCTCACGTATCAAGCAACTGCGGCTTAGGGCCAAGCTCAACAAAGCTGCCCTTGCGCGCAAAGTTGGCGTGTCAGATGTCACCATTTCATATTGGGAATCTGGGGCGATCAAACAGATCGGTCACGAACGCCTTGTGGCGCTCGCTGATGCCCTGGACTGCTCCCTGGCAACTCTGTTGGAAGGTGATAGCGCACCCGAGCTATTAACGTTGACTCATACCGGCCCCCTCCCCTGGGAACAGGTACAGGCAACGACCATTAAAGTGCCCAGTCATCTCCCGCTCAACATTGACTGGAAAGCACCCTGTGTGATGGCAACACCTGGCCAAGGTACAGATTTTTCGCCCGTTAACGCGGGTGATCTATTGCTACTCGGGCCGACCCATGTGTTTCACAAGGCGGGCCACTATGTAGTGCAACGAGACGATCGTTTCGTCATTGAGCACTTCGCCAAGGCCCCAAGCGACACATCGATTCATGCAGTACTGTTAGCCCATTGGCATCCTGCCTAAAGCGTCTACCTCCCCGGACTCTCTAGCACCTCCACCTGGTCACGCGTTTGCCTTGGCTCACTCCCCACCAAGAAGCGACGTGAGTAGGTGGCCACTTGGCCCAGCCCATGGCGGGATTGTCTAACCAACTCTCCTGCCAGGTGCTGGCCCTGGTGGCCAATAAGGGTCTGAACAGCTTCCGGCTGTACGCTACCTTCGGAAACGTCAACCCTCACTATATAGCCACCATCGGGCAAGCCACTACCAGGGCCAAATGGCCCCGCAGCAAACATGCCATCGCCTACTCGTGTTCGCTCGCGCCAACGCACGCTGCTAATCTCTCGCTCGACAATCACCTGTACCAGTGTTCCGTCTGGTAAGTTGCTTTCGCCTTCCACCATTAAACGCCGGTCGCTACGCAGCGAGACATGCGCCATTATCTCGACGACAAGTGGCGCCACTTCTTCCGTTTCAGCCACTGCTATCTCGGCGGCTGACGGTTCAGGTGATGAGATTTGTTCTGCGGTTGCCGCCGACTCATTCGGTGCGTCTGTTTCACCACAGCCTGCCAGTAGCGCAGCGGATACCATCAACACGCCAACACTGCTTATTACATTGCGCATACGAACTCCGAAATATTACTTGTTCTGCAGCTTACCACTGCATTGCCGCCGCCACAGTGGAATACTCGTTTTTGGCCCCGCTACTGGCAACGCTTCCGGTACAATGTGCTTATCATGCTAACAAGACACTTTTAGGAGCAACGGCTTTGGACATCATTTGGTGGTTGGCTTATGTAGCACTGGGCGGCTTTGTGGGTCTGATGGCGGGCTTGTTGGGGATTGGCGGTGGCGGCATTATGGTGCCGATTTTAACGTCCCTTTTTGTGCTTCAAGGCGTGTCCCACGACCACCTTGCCCACTTGGCTTTAGGCACCGCCATGGCAGCCATCATTCCCGCCTCTACCGCTAGCCTGCTTTCCCACCATCGGCACGGGGCCGTTCGCTGGGACATCGTGCGCTTTATTACCCCAGGCATTTTAGTCGGCACCTTTTTGGCGACGTTTATCGCGGCGCTGATACCCACGCGTGGCCTTGCTATCTTTTTCGCCTGCTTTATGGTGCTAATGTCGCTTCAGATGCTGGCAAACATCAAGCCCAAACCCACTCGCAGCTTACCTGGCCCTCTTGGGGTCAGCAGCGTCGGCCTCGGCATCGGTGGTATTTCTGCGCTCGTTGCCATTGGCGGTGGTTCACTCACAGTGCCCTTCCTTACCTGGTGCAATGTCAAACTTCCCCGCGCGATTGGCACCTCGGCAGCTGTAGGGCTACCGATCGCGGTTGCCGGTGCACTTGGCTACATAATCAACGGATGGTCTACCCAAGGGCTGCCCAGTGCGGCGCTCGGCTATGTTTATCTGCCTGCGTTACTATTAATGGCGCCCTTCAGTATCCTAACGGCTCCCATCGGAGCAAAGTTAGCGCATAAGCTACCTGTCAAACTCCTCAAACGGGTATTCGCTTTTATGTTGATGGGGCTGGCACTGCAGATGGTGTATGCGGTGTTTACGGCGTGAGGGGTGAGCGAGCCGCTAGGCCTTTTGGTCTCACTTGCGTACGCGAAGTAGAAATCTGCAAGTGAGATAACTTAACTCAACATCCAGCATTTGGACGATGCGCTTGAACACGCTTAGGGGACTGGGCATTTACCTGTTTCCATTTCGGAGAGATCTCCTTGCTATGTGCGAAACGCCCTTTGTTACGTACAATGGCGCGCATACAAAACGTTATTTCTGAGAAAGCCTTCAGTTGTACCCGAATTTTCGAGTCATCAGCCAATATCACTGCTTGATACACTGTGGGGTACATCGAGTGCGTTAATTACGGAATTAAGAGGCAATATGGCTGTACTCGGCGCAGCCAACAGTGTTACTAAATGACTAATTTACTTAAAGAAAATAGTGCAGATCGTGGTCGGCTTTTTTCTGTGGCGCCCATGATGGACTGGACGACCCGCGATTACAGGGCATTTGCACGCACGTTAACTAGGCGTGCACTGCTGTATACCGAGATGGTCACGACCGGTGCGATTTTGCACGGAACGCCTCGTGAGCGCTTTTTAGGCTATAACGAGGTGGAGCACCCACTTGCGCTGCAGTTGGGTGGCAGCGATGCCAGTGAACTGGCGGAGTGCGCGGCGATTGCTGAGGCGTGGGGCTATGATGAGGTAAACCTGAACGTGGGTTGCCCAAGTGACCGGGTTCAGAACAATCTGATTGGCGCCTGTTTGATGGGCTACCCCGAAAAGGTCGCGGATGCAGTACGGGCAATGCAGGCGGCGGTATCTATTCCGGTCACGGTGAAGTGCCGTATTGGCATTGATGACCAGGATGAAGACGCCGACCTTGAGCGGTTTATCGCTATCGTTGCGGATGCGGGCTGCGAGGTGTTTACCGTTCACGCCCGCAAAGCATGGCTGCAGGGCTTGTCACCCAAGCAGAACCGCGATGTGCCGCCGCTTAACTACCCCCGCGTTCACCGTTTAAAGCAGAGCCGTCCTGAATTGCATATCGGCATTAATGGCGGGATTAAAACTCTGGCGGAGTGCCAGGAGCAGCTTACCCATGTGGATAGCGTGATGGTGGGGCGTGAGGCGTATCAAAACCCGTGGCTGCTCGCGGGCGTCGATGAGCAGCTGTTTGGAGAGCAAGGCCCGGCGGCGAACCGCCTGGATGCCGCAATAGCTTTCCGGCCGTATATTCAGCAGCGCTTGGATGAAGGCGCGAAGCTGAATCATATTACCCGTCACTTGCTGGGCCTGTTCCAGGGTTGTCCTGGCGGCAGGCGCTTCCGCCGTCATTTGTCGGAACACGCCCATAAAGAAGGCGCAGGATTGCGCCTCTTTGATGACGCGCTTAGCTTGGTGAACGAACCCGAGCTCGTTGTATAAGTGCGTTGTATAAAAAACCCGCTACGCAAGCGTAGCGGGTTCGTTTTTCTAATAGCGTAAGCTTACTGACCGTTTTCCCGACGGTTCGCCATTACGCCCTGCTCGACACGCTCGCCGATCATTTGGTCGACGTTTTTCCAGTACTCAAATACTCGTGACAGCACCGGCTCTTCCACACCGTCGGAAACGTGGCCCACAATGTTGTTGACCAACCGGTCGCGAGCAGCATCATCCATTACCTTATTGACCAGGTCATTGGCTTGGTTGAAGTCGCCATCGCCCGGGCGCAGCGTGTAGGCGGCGCGAACCAACTCACCGTCAGTCTCCCATACCGCATCTTCCGGATACCTTTCCGGATTGGCGTGCGCGCCCCCTTTGCTATTAGGCGCGTACACCGGGTCGGTGGAGTGGGAAATACGCATCCGTCCCCCTTGGCTGTAGCTGTTAACCGGGGTCTTGGGCGCGTTAACGGGGATATCTTGGTAGTTCACCCCTAAACGCGCGCGGTGCGCATCAGCGTAGGATATTACCCGCGCCAACAGCATTTTATCCGGCGAAAAACCGGTTCCCGGTACGGCGTTGCTGGGCTGAAACGCTGCCTGTTCGATTTGGCTGTGGAAATCGACGGGATTGCGATCCAAGGTCATCTTACCGACTTCTTGCAGCGGGTAGTCAGCGTGCGGCCACACCTTGGTCAAATCGAAGGGGTTGATGTGGTAGGTCTTGGCATCTTCAAACGGCATGATCTGAACTTGCAGCGTCCAGGTGGGATAATCGCCGCGCTTGATGGCATCGAAAAGATCGCGGCGGTGGTAGTCGGCATCCGCCCCCGCCATCTTATCGGCCTGTTCCTGGGTCATGCACTTAATGCCCTGGTCAGTTTTGAAGTGGTACTTCACCCAGAAGCGCTCGCCCGCAGCGTTCACCCACATATAAGTATGGCTTGAGTAGCCGTTCATGTGGCGCCACGTAGCGGGGATACCACGATCCCCCATTAGCCAGGTTACCTGGTGTGCAGATTGCGGTGAAAGCGTCCAGAAGTCCCACTGCATATCGTGATCACGCAAGCCGTTATCCGCTCGACGCTTTTGTGAGTGGATAAAGTGCTGGAATTTGAGCGGATCGCGCACGAAGAACACAGGGGTATTATTACCCACCATGTCGAAGTTACCCTCTTCGGTGTAGAACTTCAGCGAGAAGCCACGAGGATCGCGCCAAGTGTCCGGGCTACCCGACTCACCGGCCACCGTCGAGAAACGAGCCAACATCTCGGTTTTCTTACCCGGCTGGAGAAAATCAGCTTTGGTATATTTGCTGACGTCGTGAGTTACTTGGAAGTGGCCAAAGGCGCCGCTCCCTTTCGCATGGGGCTGACGATCCGGAATCATTTCCCGGTTAAAGGCAGCCATCTGCTCCATCAAGTAGTGATCATGCAGAACAATCGGCCCATCGGGGCCTACTGAGAGTGAGTGTTCATCACTGCTCACTGGTATGCCCGCATCTGTCGTGGTGTGCTTAGGTTTATCGCTCGTCATCGCTGTTCCTCCATGTCACGGTAGACGTGGCGTTTAATCGCCACTCGTTCGAGTACGATGAAAGCTTAGCTATTTGTTTTGGTTATCATCTTTAGCAGCCGCTAACAAAGCCCACCCCTAGGTATAGTCAAACGGCTGCTAACTTGCCATCTATAGTAGCGAGTCCTTAACTATCGAAGCGATAGTTTTCCACTATCATTACCGATTAATAAAACGAATCAGGCGGCGGCACCAAGCTTGAATTAAAGCTCTCAATAGCCGTTTCAGCCTCATCAATTTCATCAAAGCGAGCAATATGAAAGAGCGCCTCGCCTTCATTGGCAAGCGGCAAGCGGCTCATACCAATCACAATACCATCGGCAACGGCGCGTACTTCGCCCTCGTCATTGCCAAAAGGGTCAGCGACTTTGCCCAGCACCTCACCTTTGGCGACGCGGGCACCTAGACGCACCTTGGGACGTAAGATCCCATCGATAGGTGCCCGCGCCCAGCTTGACCCTTTAGAAATCTCCGCAGGTGCTGGCGTACGGCGGCGCTGCTCACCGGTCAGCATGCCTAGTCGGCGCATAACCCGCAATACACCACGCACCCCAGGGGCAATCGCCCACTCGTCAAAACGCAGCGCTTCGCCAGCTTCATAGGTGAGCACTGGAATGCCGCGGGTCTGGGCGTAGTGGCGCAGGCTACCTTCACGCAGCTCCGCATTGAGCACCACCGGCGCCCCAAACGCATCGGCCATCCGCTCGGTTTCGCTGCCGGTTTGCAACTGGGCGCGAATTTGCGGCAGGTTGGTACGGTGAATAGCCCCGGTGTGGAGATCGATAATATGTGTGGCGTGATCAACAATTTTTTCACGAAAGAGGGCTGCGATGCGCCCGCCTAACGAGCCCGAGTCACTGCCTGGAAAGCAGCGATTGAGATCACGCCGATCGGGCAAGTAGCGAGTTTGCTGTAAAAAACCAAACACATTGACGACCGGTACAGCTATCAAGGTACCGCGGATACTATTGATGGCTTTCGCACGCAGGACACGGCGGACAATTTCCACGCCGTTAATTTCATCACCGTGAATACCACCACATACCAACAGCACCGGGCCATCCTTGCGGCCATGAACGACCTCGACAGGAATGTGCAGGGGCGTATGGGTATATAAGCGCGCCACCGGAACATCAATTTGTAAGCGTTGGCCGGGCTTGATGGTATGTTCGCCCAGTTGAAAAGAAGCTCGCACCATGCTTTCTGTCCTGTATTTTTAATCTGTTTTGCTCACGACGTTAGTACGCATGTGGGCTAGTTTCATAGCCTGTTTATACGCTTTTGGTGGCGAAATGACGAATTTGTTAACCTACGTTATAGGGTATGTCATTTATCCATACAGTTTTGAATGTAAATGTGCGTCAGCTTAGGTTAAAATGTGACCATACTGTGTCGATAATGAGGTTGCATTTCCATGGCAAGAAAGACCAAAGCAGAAGCGGCTGCTACACGAGAAGCACTGCTTGAAGCTGCTGAAGAGGTGTTTTTTGCCAAAGGTGTGGCACGCACCTCCCTTGAGCAAATTGCTCGCCATGCAGGTCTTACCCGCGGCGCCGTTTATTGGCATTTTAAAAATAAAGGCGATCTGTTCATGGCGCTGGTTGAACAGGTACGCATGCCCTTCCAGTCGTTGATGGATGAGGTAGATAAAGCTGACGCCAAACTATCACCACTGGAGTCTATTCGGCTGGCCTGCCATGCAGGACTGGTGCGCCTTGAACAACCCTCTTACCAGCGAATACTCTCCATTTTGCTGCATCGCTGCGAGTTCTTCAGCGACATTAACCCGCTCGATATGCAGGATCAGATCGGCAACGAGTGCTTTGAAGAGATGCTGAATGTCTTTGTGCTTGCAGAGCAGCAGCAACTGCTGCGTGAAGACCTTAGTCCCGAAGTGGCAACGCGCTTAATGCAATCTATGCTGGGGGGCCTTTTCCATGATTGGCTACGTAACCCCGAGGCTTTTTCGATTCGTGAACGCGGTGGCGAACTGATCGATGCCACTATTCGCATGATGCAGCGTTAAACAATCACTCTCGCTGCAATGCAGCAAGTATGCTTATACTGAGCTACTTTTATAGCCGTGTGAGCACACTATGGATGCCTTGGAGTTTGTCCGCGTACGCGAATTAGAAGTGGCCGTACGCATTTGGAACCCTAACGCCCCGCGCACGTTAATCGCCTGGCATGGATTTGCCCGGCATGGCGGCGACTTTAGCGCGCTTGCACGAGAGCTCGGCACTGAATGGCGGATTCTTGCCCCGGATACCCCAGGTCGTGGATTATCAAGCTGGTCGCTATTTCCTGCCCACGACTACCTTTATAGCCATTACGTGTCGGTAGCGATCGCACTGCTCGATCACTTTGAACTCGATTACGTGGATTGGTTGGGCACCTCCATGGGTGGCCTTCTAGGTATGTTGATCGCTGCTGACCCGCAGCACAGCGCGCGCATTTCCCGGCTGATTCTTAACGACGTAGGCCCAGAGCTGAACACCCAGGGCCTTATCGGTCTTTCTAGCTATTTCGGCGTTACCCACCGCTTCTCTACTTTTGGCGAACTCCAACAAGAGCTCAACCGGCACTATGCCAGTTTCGGCATTAGCGCTGAATCTGCCCGGCGTGAACTAGCACTCAACAGTGCCCGACGGTTACCGGATGGTAGTTGGACGTATCACTTCGATCCGCGCATTGGCGAGCAGTTTGTGCACGATACGCCGCGGGACATGTGGGCTGACTGGGCGAACATTCGCTGTCCGGTGATGGTAATACGCGGTGAGGAATCGACGCTTCTGGATCCGGAAACGCTGCCGCGGATGGCAGAAGTACACCCTAAACTTGTCACCCTAAACGTGCCTCACTGCGGTCACGCGCCTATGCTGGATAAGCCCGAGCAGGTTGATCCCATTCACGACTTTTTAAATCGCCCCGCACCTCGCCCAGGCCCATTGAATAAAACACAAAACGCCACTCGCTGGCAGCGTGCCGTGCAGTGGCTGGCGCAGCTGTGGCGGCGGTGGCGGGAGTAGACCGGGGCGCTTGAGATATTTGCGTCCCGGTTATTATCCGCAATGAGTAAGGGGGTATCAGTGAGACGTAGAGTAATGGGTTGAATGGCGTTTTTTCTGGTTTAGCCGCAATTTATTCAAACGAATCCGTGTTTCAAGGTAAGTCTGCTCGGATACGCTGCGGTAAGCCCCCTCTTCAGGCAAATACTTCACCAACACCCGGCGCTCCCCCTGCACAGGCAGAGCATCGCTTTTGCTAAGCAGTTTGACTCTGCTCGTCGGCTCATTATCAATCACTGCAAACGCCTGCTCACCCGCACCTTGACGCTCGGTCACCACCACCGTTTGGCCCAGCAGGCAACGCCGGGTGAAGGGGCGGTACCGATGCAGCCCACGATGCAGTGCTTGGCAGAGCATTGCTGCGACGGGCGAGGCCATAACCAGCGTGCCCCATAGCACTAGCACCCCTACCGGTATACGTATCAAGCCAAGCGGTAGCCACCTCAATACCAGCAGCTCGATCGCTACTGTTAGCACTGCGGCAATAGACAGAATCACCGTTAATGCCAGCGTGGCGGGAACTCCAGCGAAGCCTAGGGAAACCAGCGTGCTGGCGAGATGATCTTCTTTGAGGCTATCACGTTCGAACAGCTCCAGAGGGGCTAAACGGATAATCACTAACAGCCAGTAAAGAGCTAACAGACCGAGTAGCAACGTAAAGACAATGGTCGGAAACTGCGTAGCAGCGTGCAGTAGATCGTTCATGATGGCGCCTCCCCCGGTACTTAGCCGGTGATGTATTGTTACTTCCAGCTTAGTTCAGATTAGCTTTTCCGCGCCACTTCAACCTTGATCTCGGTCAGATCTATAAAAAAGCGGGTGCCACCCGAAGATGGCACCCGCCTACTCTCACCCTTGATTAGTCGCTAAAGGCTAGTGCTTGTCATGCTCAAGTGCCGGTTGTGAGCCATCATGTTTATGCCCTTTCATTTTGCGACTCAGCCAATCAGAGACCGTCGCAATCATGGCGTAGAAGCTGGGAATAAACAGGCTACCCAAGGTGGCAACAGAGAACATCCCCATCGCCACCGTGGTGCCAATGTGATGGCTGCTCACGTCGCTGGCACCGGTTGCCAATGCAAGCGGCAAGGTACCAAAGATAAATGCCAGGGAGGTCATCACGATGGGACGGAAGCGCAGCTCTGCTGCGGTAATCGCCGCCTCACGGATTGATTTTCCCTGCTCCTTACGCTGCAGTTCGGCGAACTCAACGATCAGAATCGCGTTCTTCGCCGCCAACCCGACCACCACCAGCATGCCGATCTGCACATACACACTGGTGTCCAGTCCACGCAACGCGATACCACCAATACCCCCCAGGAATGCAAACGGTGTTGCCGTCAATACCGCCAGCGGTAACGACCAGCTTTCATACTGAGCCGCCAGGATCAGGAAGACCATCAACAGGCCAAAAACAATCGCCATCGTCGCGGCGCTGCCCATATTGGACTCTTGATAGGCGGTACCCGTCCAACCCATGCCCCAGTTGCTGCCCAGCGCTTCCTCCACGACTTCGTTCATCGCTTCGATCGCCTGAGCTGAGCTATAACCAGCAGCTGGCTCACCCTGGAACATTGCACCGGCGTAAACGCCGAAACGGGACACTACCGACGGACCGGTTTGGCGCTCCAGCTCGACAAATTCAGAGAGCGGGATACGTTCGCCATTTCCACCACGCACGTAAACGCTACTGACGTCTTCGGGTGTCTTGCGGAATTCATCTTCGTTTTGCAGATAGACCTGGAAATTACGGTTTTGATAGCTGAAGTAGTTCACAAAGCCGTTACCAAAGGTATTGCCCAGAGCCGAATTAATGTTTTCCAGAGCCACGCCGTAACTTAATGCTTTTTGCTGATCAATGTTGGCGCGATAGGACGGTACATTAACGTTGAACGTGGTAAATACCCGGTTCAAGGCTGGGTGCTGGTTAGCTTTCTGCATGATTTGTAGCGATGCTTCATACAGCTCACGGGGCGATGCACCCTCAAAGGACTGCAAATAGCCGGTAAACCCGCCGGTGGTAGAAAGCCCCATGATAGGTGGCAAATTAAAGGCCATCGCGGAACCACCATCAATACTGGCACCTAGTCCCATAATTCGCCCTACGAGCTCGGTGGCTGTCAGGTCACGCTCAGACCAGGGGCTTAGATTGATAAACATGACCCCCCGAGCGGTATTCACGGAACTCGACAAAATGTCATAGCCAGCCACCGCTGAGGAGTATTCCACCCCAGGAATATCTTCAATCGCCTCACTGAGTGTTGCCATATAGCGCTGGGTGCGATCCAGCGACGCTGCATCAGGAAGCGAGACACTGACCAGCACAACCCCCTGGTCGGTCTCTGGCACCAGCGTCGAAGGCGTATTGGCATAGAGCCAGTAGGAACCCACCCCGGTAAGCACCGTTAGTGCTAACGCTAACACCCATAAACGCACCAAGCCTTTTACTACCCACATATAGGCGGCGGTAATGCCAGCAAACAGTCGGTCAAACAAGCGCAACGGCGTATTCAAGGCACGCTTAACTTTAGACTGTCCTGCTCCCGCGATTTTATGCTTGATAAAAATCGCCGACAGGGCGGGCGTAAAGGTCAACGCCATTAGCGCCGAAATAGCGACCGAGATGGCGACAGTGATCGCGAACTGCTGGTAAATTTGACCGGTAAAACCGCCCAGAAACGCCACGGGTACAAACACTGCGGCCATAATCAGCGAAGTTGCAATGACCGGCCCGCCCACTTCTTTCATTGCCCGAATAGTCGCATCGCGTACGCTAATATCGTCTTCTTCACTCAGCACGCGCTCGACGTTCTCTACCACCAGAATGGCATCGTCGACCACTATCCCTATCGATAGAACCAAGGCAAACAGGGTCAGCAGATTGATCGAAAAACCAAACACATAGAAGCCAGCAAACGTACCCACCACAGCGACCGGCACCACCGACATAGCAATCACGGTGAAGCGCCAGTTCTGTAGGAAAATAAACAGAATGACGATAACGATCAGAAAGGCTTCAATAAAAGTGTGGAGCACCGTTTCCACGGAGGCATCAATAAATAGGGTTGTATCGTAAGGAGCCACATACTCAAGCCCGGGCGGGAAGCGGCCAGACAGCTCCTCCATCGTATCCCGCACACCCTGAGCAGTTTCCAGCGCGTTTGCACCGGGCTGCTGGTTAATAATAATCGGCGTCATGGTTGAGCCGTTCAAACGCGCATCAACCCCGTAGAAAGATGCCCCAAGTTCAATACGCGCGACATCTTCCAGGTGCAGCGAAGAGCCGTCGCTATTGGTACGCAGGTAGATATTACGGAAGTCGTCGACATTACTGAGACGACCGCCAGCGGTAATCGTATAGGTGTACGCCCGCGGCTCACTCTGCGGCGTCGAGGCCAAGTTGCCCGCCGGCACTTCAGTATTTTGCGCCCTGATCGCGCTGGCTACTTCACTGGGCGTCAGGTCGTACTGGGCCAGCTTATCCGGATCCATCCAGATACGCATGGCAAACTCACCGCCGCCCAGCACTTCTGCATTACCCACACCCGGCACCTGACGCAGTTCATCAAGCACGTTCAACGTGGCGTAGTTCTGCATATAGATGTTGTCGTAGTCACCATCAGGTGAGGTCAACGCGATAAACATCAAAATAGAGTCAGAGCGCAGCTCAACGGTGACACCTTGTGACTGCACGGCTTCAGGTAACTGCGAAAGCGCCCCCTGAACCCGGTTGTTAACGTTGATGGTGTTGATATCACCATCGGTGCCGATATTGAAGGCAACGCTCAGGCTCATAAGGCCGTTATCAGCGCTGTTAGAGGTCATGTAGAGCATGTCCTCAACACCGTTAATGGCTTCTGCAATGGGGGCCGCCACCGTTTGTGCAACGGTTTCTGCATCCGCCCCAGGGAACTGCGCCTGCACCGATACCGTTGGCGGCACCACGCTGGGGTACTGCTCAATCGGCAGAATGCGCATGGACATCACGCCCACCAGCGTCACGATAATCGCCAGTACCGTGGCAAATATCGGACGGCTGATGAAGAAGTTAGAGAAGTTCATTATTGCGCACCCTCTTCCCCTTCAGCGGGCTGACCATCGGCTGCCCCCTCGTCCATTGCCTCTGCCGCTTCAGCCTGCTGCTGCGCCTCTTCTTGCTCTACATCTTCAACGATGTCTTCAGCGTTGCCATCAAACGGTTGAGGATCAATCGTCATGCCCGGCTCTAAACCAGCAGGATCGCCGACCACCACACGATCCCCCGGCTCTAGCCCCTCACGAATCAACTGCCACGGGCCAGCCACTTCACCCAATGAAACAGTCCTTTCACGGGCTTTGTTGTCCTCATCCAGGACAAACACCTGCGGCCCCATTAACCCTTGCGTCACCGCGATCTCAGGCACTGCCAAGACTTCAAAGCGCTTCAGGCCCTCAATGCGCACACGCACAAATTGGCCAGGCAACACAGCTGCATTGGGGTTTTCAAAGGTGGCGGACGCTTGCACGGTGCTGGTGCCGCTATCTACCCGTGACCCCAGGAAGTCTAAATGCCCTTCCAACTCAGAGTCGCTGCCGCCACTCACGCCAGGGATGCTCAACCGCGCACGGATATCCGACGTATCACCGCCGTCACGCAACTGGCGACGCAGTTCAAAGGCATCACGCTGGGGCAGTTGGAAACGCACCTCAAGGGGGTCTAGCGGCGTGATGGTCGCTAATTCCGTACCGGAGGTAACCAGGTTGCCTACGTTGATTTGGCTCAATCCGATCATACCAGATACAGGGGCAGTCACCTGAGAGTACCCCAGATCCAGATTAGCGCTGGAGAGCGCCGCCTCTGCCTGTGCCACGTTTGCCTGGGCGACCCGTTGGTCTGCCAGTGCCTGATCATACTGCTGACGGCTCACCGAGTTCTGGCTTAGCAGCTGCTCAAAACGTTGAGCGTCGCGCTGAGCGCGGGCAAGCTCGGCACGGGCGCTCTGTAGATCTGCTTCACGCTGATTGACGGTTGCCTGGTAAAGATCCGGTTCGATGGTGTAAAGACGATCACCCTGCTCCACTAGCTGGCCGGGTTCAAAGTGGCGCTCCTCCAGAAACCCATTGACACGGGCAACCAAAGTGACTTCATCATCACTGCGCAACAGAGAAGGATATGACTTATCCAGCGGTATATCCTGACGCGCCATTTCAGCCACTTCGACCTTATGGGGCGGGGCTTCTTGCTGGGCACCTTGGCCCTGTTGAGGCGCCTCGTTTTGTTCCTGCCCACAGGCTGAAAGTGCCAGCGCAGCTACTAGCGTCACCAGACTCGCTCGGCGAGAGTGAATCATCTTCTTCATACGTTGCATTCCCATATATCTTTTTTAAGGTGACCGATAGCACATGCGCATCTGAATCACTTCCAACCGACAAGCCATTACGTGCCAGGCTGGGGCGGTGCGCCGATGTTGAGCGCGGGCTCATAGCGGTCATTGCCAATGCTTTCTGGCAAGGTAAAATTCACCTCATCACCGGTTAACCACGCATTAACTTCTTCGATGGCATCCACATCAAGGCGTCCCGCCTGCTGACGCAGCGAGAGCAGATTAACGACATAGTCGTAGCGAGCCTCTGCGTAGTTGGCGATGGCGTTATACAAATTCTGCTCAGCGTTCAAAACATCCACGATGTTACGGGTGCCGACCTCGTAGCCAGCGCGGGTTGCTTCCAGCGCGCTGCGGTTCGAGACGATCGCCTGCTCACGGGCCTCGACGGTTTCCACATCGTTGCTGACTTGGGTATACAGCGAGCGAACCTGCTGGATCGACGAGCGACGCTGAGATTCGAAATCATACTGGCTACTTTCCAGTTGATAAGTGCCCTGGCGGATGCTCGCGCTGGTACTGCCGCCGGTGTAGACCGGTAAATTAGCGCGTATGCCTACCTGGCTAGAGGAGTCATTGCCGGTGGTGTTATCAATATCACTGTCGCCATACTGATAGTTGCCAAAGGCTGAAAGGGTAGGCAGACGCCCCGCGCGGGCAATTTCCACACCGCTGCGCGAAACTTCAATCCCTGCCCGTTGCGCCAATACCTGAGGATTGCGCTCAATGGCTTGCTCTACCCAGTAGTCGCGGCTGCTTGGCTCAGGAAGTGCTATCGGCATGCTGTCGCCCAGGGCTTCGATACTGGCGTAGCGCTGGCCGGTCAACTGCTCTAGTGCCTCAAAAGCCACCTGTAGGCTGCTCTCTGCGGCAATCCGGTCAGCACGGGACTGGTCAAAGGTGGCGCGAGCCTCTTCAACTTCGGTAATCGCTATTAAGCCAACCTCAAACTGCTCGCCCGCCTGCTCGAGCTGACGGCCGATGGCACGCTCTTGGGCAAAACGCGCTTCGAGTACTTCGTGGGCACGCAAAATGTCAAAATAGGCGCTGGCCACGTCAATTAGCAGCTGCTGTTCGGTGGCTGCGAGCAGATAGACCTGCTGGTCGATCTGGCGCTCAGCCTGGGTAACTTCTCGGCGCGTCACTTCATCATAAAGCGCCTGGGTGGCTTCAAGGGTGAGCGATACGGTGTTGTAACGATCATCACCGGCACTCACATTGCCCGCGCCCGCGCCAGCACCTGCTCCGGCTTGGGATGAGCCCTGGCTTTCATACTGCTCGTTGTGCGCCACGGTGCCCGAAGCGTTAATTTGCGGGAGCAACCCACCTCGTGCAACGTCTCTGCCTGCTTCTACCCCCAGATACTGCGAGCGCGCCGAAGCCAGCTCAGCGTTATTGTCTAACGCATCACGGGTAATCGTGATGAGATCGGCAGCTTGAGCAGGCAATACAAAAGAAGCGGTTAATACCGCCAACAGTAAGGGTCGTAAAGGGGCATTGACTGCCCAGTGTGCCAGTCGCATGGGGATTGCCTCTAGATATCAATGTCAGATGGTAAACGCGCTTAGTCTCTCACCTTACTTGACTCCTGCTATAGAAAACCAAGCCAATGAGCGCGCTAAATCACTCGAAATACGCTGCCATTCAGAAAGATGAGCATTATAGTTACATTCATGTATGTATGCTAGCCTTGATCAATCTAAAAATGTGTGTACAGCCTATTGTCAAGCCGCTTCCAGCTTACCTTAGTCCAACGCATGATGCGTTGGCGATTAATACGGTTTGCTGTTACGAAATTCTCGCGGGTCAATGCCCCACTTGGTAAGCCGCGAGGCCAGCGTCGTTGGCTTTATGCCAAGCAACTCCGCCGCACCACCCGCCCCAGAAACCTTGCCGTTTGCTCGCTCCAGGGCGGCAATCGCGCTCTCCCGCTGACGCTGACTAAGCGCCTGCTCGGTAAGCAACGCTCCTCCACTCTGCTCAGGGCTAGCATGACCCGCCGCAGAGGTGGGGTTAGTGCGGCCTATCTTGCGTGTGGGCTCTCCCAGCAGCAGGTCATCAAACATCAAGCGCCGATCCTGGGTCACAATAACTTGCCGCTCAATGATGTTCTCCAGTTCACGAATATTGCCCGGCCAGGGATAGCGCTGCAGGATCTCCAGCTGGGCCGGAGGGATGCGCACCCCCGGCTTATTAAATTTCAGGCAGGCGCGCTGTAAGAAGTGCCGAGCCAACAGCGGCACATCCTCAATGCGCTTGCGTAGCGGCACCGAATCAATGGGGAACACGTTGAGACGAAAATAGAGATCTTCGCGAAAATGGCTGGTATCGATCATTTCGCGCAGCTCGCGATTGGTCGCTGCGATCACACGCACATCCACTTCGCGGGTACGATTATCGCCCACGCGCTCAAACTGTTGATCCTGCAGCACTCGCAGCAGCTTGCTCTGCAGTTCCAGAGGGATTTCACCGACTTCATCCAAAAAGAGAGTGCCACCGTGAGCAAGCTCAAAGCGCCCTGGGCGATCCTGTACCGCGCCGGTAAAAGCCCCTTTTACGTGGCCAAAGAATTCGCTCTCAAACAGATCACGAGGAATAGCCGCGCAGTTCACGCGGATGAGCGGTCGATCGCTGCGCGTGCTCCCGGCATGAATAGCGCGGGCAATCAGCTCTTTGCCGGTGCCCGACTCGCCGCTAATCAGCACGTTGGCACTGGTAGGCGCCACCAACTCAATCTGCTGGATCAGCTTGGCCACCGCCGGGCTGTTGCCGACAATATCCCGATGGTTCAGCTCCGCTTTTATCTCTTCTTGAAGGTACTCATTTTCCAACTCCAAACGCTGCTTGAGTGACTCCACCTCCGCTAGGGCGTCGCGTAGCTGCTGCTCGGCACGCTTACGCTCGCGAATATCACGAAACAGCACCACCGCCCCGACCAATCGTCCCATCTCGAATATCGGCGTGCTGGTGTACTCAACGGGAATTGCATCGCCATTTTTATGCCAAAACACCTCATTATCGACGTGATGCACCTGGCCGTCGCTAAACGAGGCGTGAATAGGGCACTGCTGCACCGGAAAATGGCTGCCATCAGCATGAGTGTGATGGAACATAAGGTGCGCATCGTGGCCCACCATGTCCTCGGTACTCCAGCCCAGAATGCGTTCTGCTGCGGGATTGACGAAGGTGGTTTTGCCTTCAGCGTCCAGGCCGTAAATGCCCTCCCCCGCAGCGCCCAGAATAAGCTGATTCTGCTTTTCAATCCGCTCAAACACCTGCTCAACCCGCTGCCAGCCAACCTCCCCCTGACGATGCTGGCGGCCTAGCTCGGCTTTGGCACGGCGCTGCTCGGCCTTGTTGCGGTCAATCAATGTTAATAACAGCTGCGCAGAGTCATCGACACGCTGAGCATACACCTCAACGCGATACGGCTGACGAAGCATATCCAGCATCACCAAATCATCTGACCAGGCCGTCTTTTGAGTCAGCGCCTCGTCGGTAAAGCTCACCCAAAGCGGCAGTGAAGCACTCAAGCGGTGGCTAAACGGAGCTTCTAAAGGCAGCGTTTGATCAATATTGAGCATCTCGCAGGCAGCTGGGTTAGCGTCGAGTAGTTGATCGACAAACGGATCAATCACGATCATTGCAAGCGGTGAAAAATCGCCCATTAGAGAGGCGGTGTGAGTACGTGCTTGTTCACCCATTGGCGCATACCTCAGGTTTCAAGGTGGTCTCCACTTATCCATTCAATTCCCGCACCACTTACGATATTCCGTCAATAAAACAACGAAATATCGTTAATTACGATTTTTCGTGGCTACTAACGCTTTCCCATAAAACCGCTATAAGAAAATTTAATTCAATAAAAACATTTGCTTAAAAACCATCCGCACAAATTGGCACATAAATAGCAATGGTTAAGCGGAACGACCAGGTGAAACAACCAAGTGAAATAGCTGAATGGAATAGCTATATGAATAGTGCGATTGCGCCACACGCTTAATCTCTTTTGCACCAGGACGGCGCAGCCATCGGCTTTGTTGCTCCTATTTATTGCTCTGATCAGGAAACACTAAAACTCTTGGATTAAGCGTTAACTAACCGAAATGACACAGGAGACATACATATGTCTTATCTAATGCCCAGCGAATTTGTCACCAAATTGGTGGATCAGGGGGAGTCAAAAGTCTATATGGGGACACGGGATACGCTTATCCGCGCCTTTATGGCCGGGGCAACCCTGGCGTTGGCGGTTATTTTTGCCATCACCATTGCGACCCAAACCGGCAACTTCTTAATTGGGGCGCTGCTCTTTCCGGTGGGTTTCGTCATGCTCTATCTGATGGGCTATGACCTGCTGACCGGGGTTTTTACGCTGGTGCCTATTGCATGGCTCGACAAACGACCCGGCGTGACCCTGCCGCGAATGCTCAAGTGTTGGGCGCTGGTAGGGCTTGGCAACCTGGGTGGCGCCCTGTTTATCGCCACTTTTGGCTACCTGAATTTCACCATGGGCGGCACCGAGGAGATCAATGCGGTCGGGCAAACGATGATGACCGTCGGTGAAAGCCGCACGGTGGGATACCAGGATGCAGGGCTTGCCGGCTGGATTGTACTTTTCATGAGAGGCATGTTTTGCAACTGGATGGTCTCTATGGGCGTAGTGGGCGCCGCTATCTCGACAACGGTTTCCGGCAAAATCATGGCCATGTGGATGCCGATTATTGTGTTTTTCTACCTCGGTTTTGAGCACTCCGTCGTCAACATGTTCCTGTTTCCGATTGGCCTGATGATGGGCGCCGACTTCACTCTATATCAATACATTATGTGGAACGAAATCCCCACGGTACTAGGCAACCTGGTTGGCGGCCTGACGCTGGTAGGTCTGGTGCTCTATACCACCCATGTCCGTACCCAACCCAAAAAAGTGTTGTCTTGATCCAGTAACTAAAAAAGGGCGTCACCCGCCCCCACTCTAGAGGAGAATCACCATGGATAAGCTCGAAATGCGCCACACCCTGCTCGCCGCTAAAGCGCGTAAAAAAATGAGCTGGGACGATATTGGTAACGCCGTTGGCATGTCACCGGTGTGGGTCGCTTCCGCCTGCTACGGCATGAATAGCGCCAGCCCAGAGATTGCCGCTAAGCTTTGCGACACACTGGGCGTGGAGAGCGAGGTCGCCGATGCCCTGGTAGCCTTCCCCACCAAAGCCTGGGATGAAGCGATCCCCCAAGACCCCTTTATCTATCGTTTATACGAGGTCGTCGGTGTTTACGGGGAGACCCTGAAAGACGTGGTGCAGGAGAAGTTCGGCGACGGCATTATGAGCGCCATCGACTTCACCATGGAGGTCGACAAAGTCGAAGACCCCAAGGGCGACCGGGTACTGCTCACTTTAAACGGCAAGTTTTTGCCCTATAAATCCTGGTAAAACACAAGTGCTGGTAAGGCTCAGGTGTAAGACTCGAGCCTCGCCACGCTGCGCTCAACCGCCGAGCGATAGCTGGCACCGAACAGCAGCAGGTGATTGAGCAACGGATAGAGCTGAAACAGCGCTTCACGCCTCGGCCAGTCGGCCGGGGCGTCGCCGTTCCAGTAAGCATCAAAAAACGCTTCCCCCGGCGAGCCAAAGAGCGTCAGCATCGCTACATCCACCTCTGGGTAGTGGCGATAAACCGCTGGATCGATAATCGCTGGCCCCTTTGTGGTGAAGAGCACATTCCCCGACCAGAGGTCGCCGTGGAGCAGGCTGGGCGGTGCATCTGGCAGCCAGCGCTCCAAATCCTGAGCCAAGCGCTCGATACGCCCGCGTAGCGCTGCGTCCAATAGACCACGCTGGTGGCACGCCTCACACAGGGGTAATAAACGCCGCTCGCGCTGGAAGGCCCGCCCATCACTGAGCGGTGCATTAGGTTGGGGTGTGCGCCCACAGGCATTATCCTGATGCCAGCCGTGGGCGTCGCCAATCACACTGTGCAACCCGCGAAGCCCTTCGCCTAACGCGGTTTCGCTCTGCGGCCCGCCAGGCACTGTATCCAGCGACTCAATAACTAGCCAGCCCGCTGACAGGCCTAACACTTCAGGCACCACCAACTGCCCAGAGGCGCTGCGCAGGGCACGTAGCCCTTCGGCTTCACCGCGCAGTCGTGATGCATCGTCGTGCTTAATCACCACCTGCCCCTGGCGAGTCTCCAGACGGTATACGGCAGCCATGTCACCCCCACCGAGCGACTGCAAACTACCAGCGGGGGTTAATTCGATAGATTCCAACAGTTGGCTCAGGGTGGCATCCATACGACTTTCTCCCTGTACCCCAATGAATAACTGCGTCGGGGTTAAGGTTCCGCGGGGGCGCTGTTAACCCATCCAGAGGCGCTACTTTCGCCATCTGACCGCCATGGCCGCCCTCCTAGCCCCGACGCCGTGGGCTAACCTATTAGCCTAGTCGTTTATCGATCAGGCTCTCTAGCTCAAGTTGATCGTCGTGGAAGCGGCGGATGCCTTCGGCCAGCTTGTCATTAGCCATTGCGTCTTGATTGTGGCCCCAGCGGAAAGCCGATTCACTCAACGGTTCAGTCGGTTTGCCGCGACCTTCGCCAGATTGAATCTGCACATTGACGCTGCCTTCTGTTGCCTCCAGCTCCTCCAGCAACGCCGGCGAAATCGTCAGTCTTGGGCAGCCTGCCAGGGCAAGCACCTGACCGGTGGTACGGAAGCTCGCCCCCATGACCACCGTATCGTAACCGCCCTGGTTGGCACGCTGGCAAACGCCTTGCACAAACTGAACCCCCGGGTCGTTTTCCGGCGTGTAGTCGTTGCCGGTCTCTTTTTTGTACCAGTCGGTCACCCGGCCCACAAAGGGCGAGATCAGAAATACGCCGGCATCAAAGCAGGCCTGGGCCTGCGCTTCACTGAACAGCAGCGTCAGGTTGCACTGAATGCCCTCGCGCTCAAGCACCTCGGCGGCACGAATGCCCTCCCAGGTAGACGCTAGCTTGATCAACACGCGGTCACGGGACACACCGCGGGCGTCATACAGCTCAATTAACTCGTGGGCCTTGGCAATACTGGCCTGGGTATCAAACGACAGCCGCGCCGCCACTTCGGTGGAAACACGCCCCGGTACAACGGCGGAAATCTCACTGCCCATAGCGACTGCCAGGCGGTCAACGGCATGTTTGACCTGCTCTTCACGGCTGCCGCCAGAGGCTTTGACGCTGCTCAGCTCTTCATCAATCAGCGCTTGATAACCCGACAAACTAAACGCCTTGAGCAGCAGTGAGGGATTAGTCGTCGCATCCTGGGGCTGATAGCGACGAATAGCCTCAAGGTCACCGGTGTCGGCGACGACAAGCGAGTGTTGCTTTAGCTGTTGCAGCTGGCTGGTCATAAGATCTCCTTCATATGCGTTTAAGCGCCGCCATGGCGTTGTTCAAGTGCTGCGCAGTAGCGCCTATAAATGGGTTGGTAAGCAGCCACTCGCGCTGGATGGGGGTCAGCCAGTGACTGTGCATCCAGGTGGACTAGTTTTTCACACAGCGCTTCCAGGGTAACGCCCTCTGAACGCTGGTCGCACCAGGCCGCCTGTATCGCCGCACCTAGCGCGGCCGCGTCGGTAATCTCAGGACAAATTACCTGGGTGCCGGTAATGTCAGCAACCATCTGCCGCCACACAGGGCTGTTGGCACCGCCACCGATCAAACGGATCTGGCTGGCCCCGGCGGTTAAATCGCCCAACAGCTCCAACCCATAGCGTAGCCCGAAAGTGGCCCCCTCCACCACGGCCCGGCATAAATTAGCCTGAGTAGTGTTTAAGCTGGTCAGGCCAAGAAAGTCCGCCGAGGCGTCGGGCAGCATCGGCACCCGTTCGCCGTTAAAAAATGGCAGTGCGGTGACGCCGTCAGCGCCTATGGAGGCACTGGCCACTCGCTCGCCAAAGGCTGCCAGATCCAAGCCAAACAGCTCACGCACCCGAGTGGTAGCGGACGTAACGTTCATGGTGCAAATCAGCGGCAGCCAGCCACCGGTACTGGAACAGAAGTTGGCCACCATGGCGCTATCGCACTCAACAGGTTTAGCCGAGTAAGCGCACACGGTGCCGGAGGTGCCTAGACTGAGCGTGACCAATCCTGGGGTGATATTGCCCGTACCAATGGCACCCAGCATATTGTCACCGCCGCCAGAGGAGACGACTACCTGGTTGCCAAGCCCCAGTTCCCGGGCCACCGCCGAGCACACAAAGCCTACCGGTTCATGGGCTTCCAGAACACGGGGCAGTACCCGCGCCGGGTCTAGTTCTGGGGCTATTTCGGCAAAAACATCCAACTGCCAGCAACGCTTACGGGTATCGAAATAACCAGTGCCGGAGGCGTCACCCGCCTCGGTAACGCGCTCGCCCGTCAGCCAGAAATTGAGGTAGTCGTGGGGCAGCAGCAGGCTCTCGATACGCCGATACGCCTCCGGCTGATGCTCACGCAGCCAGGCAACTTTAGAGGCTGTGTAGCCAGTTTGCAGCACTAGCCCCAGCTTCTCCAAACAACCCGCCTCGCCCCCCAATCGAGCCACTAAATCGGCATTCTGGGCACTGGTCTCGGTATCGCACCACAGCTTGGCGGGGTAGACCGGCACACCGTTGCCATCCAGCGCCACCATGCCGTGCTGCTGACCAGAAACACCCATGCCGCGCACTTGGCTCGCCGATACAGCGGCTTTGTCCAACGCGGCAAAAAACGCCGCTTTCAATGCGGCTAACCACTCCGCAGGCGCCTGTTCACGGCGGCCATTTTCGCCCTCTTCTAAGCGGTGAGGACGGCTTGCTTCGGCGAGAATTTTTCCTCGCTCAACGTCGACCACGACTACTTTGGTACTCTGGGTACCGCAATCCACCCCGATATACATCACACTGTTCCTTTGGACGATGCCAGACCCTCTAGGGTAGCCCGTGCGCCACGTTCGTGCAGGGAACTTAGCGCGGCTAAATAGGCTTCAACAAAGCGAGGGTTGTCGATTAAGTCGCCAAACAGCTCGCGATTTTCGATAAAGGCCGTGGGCCGCGAGCGATTTTCGGCAGCAATGGCCATTAATGGTGCCTTCAAACGATCCACAATCTCTATGGGTTCGCCCTGCTCGTCCACCCCTTCAGCGTAGCGCGCCCAGCTGGCCACTACCGCGGCGCTGCGATAGATCTCGCCGCCCTGGGCTAACTGCTGGCGAATCACCGGCACCAACCATTTGGGAATCCGGTCGGAGCTTTCGGCGCAGAGCCGTGCCAGGGTATCTTTGATTTGCGGGTTGGCGAAGCGCTCAATCAGCGTTAAGCGGTAGGTTTCGAGATCAACCCCTGGCACCGGCGCTAGCGTGGGCGTGCCCTCTTCGCGCATATAGCCCAGCAAAAACTCCACAAACAGCGGATCCTGACACACTTCATGGGCGTAGCGGTATCCGGCTAAATAGCCAAAATAGGTTAACGCCTGGTGACTGGCGTTAAGCAGGCGCAGCTTCATTAATTCGTAGGGTTCGACATCTTCCACGACTTGAACCCCCACTTTATCAAACGCCGGACGCCCAAGGGGGAAATGGTCTTCCAGCACCCACTGGGTGAAGGGTTCGCACACCACCGGCCAGGCGTCTTCAACGCCAAAACGCTGGGCAAGTTCGTCAATATCCGTGGGCGACGTGACGGGGGTAATGCGATCCACCATAGCGTTGGGAAATGCCACCTCACGGGCAAGCCAGGCGCCTAACTCCGCATCCCGCGCCTGGGCATAGGCGCCGAACATGCGTTTGGCCACGTCGCCGTTGCCTTGAATATTATCGCAAGACATCACGGTAAAGGGCGCAATGCCACGGGCGCGGCGGCGGGCAAGCGCTTCCACCACCAATCCGAAGCTGGTAGTGGGCTGAGTAGGGTTGGCAAGATCACCCCGCACCTGGGGGTTATCGAGGTCGAATTCGCCACTTACCGGGTGAAAGTTGTAACCGCCTTCGGTCACCGTCAATGACACAATACGAATCGCCGGATCGGCCATCTGCTCGATCACCGCCTCGGTCTCTTCCGGCGCGAAGAGATAATTGACCATACTGCCAATGACCCGTGGCTCATACTGGCCATCAGGTGCTTAACCACCAGCGTGTAGAGATAGTCCTGCGCCGCCAGTGCCTGCTGCATGCGCTTGTCGCCGGGCATCACGCCTACGCCCACAATGCCCCAGTCCCACGCTTCGCCCTGATTCATCAGCGCATCCAGGTACATCGCCTGATGGGCACGATGAAAGCCGCCTACCCCAATATGTACAATGCCGGGGGTGAGCGTCTTGCGATCATATTGAGGTTTGGCAACATCGTCGGTTAGCTTGCCCAGGTTGTGATTGTTAAGACGGGTCATGGGACTCTCCAGCCAAGGCCTACTTGGCGCGATGGGGTGAATAAGGCAGGTAAAAGAGGCGGTTTAAATGTGCTAACACAAAGTACTAGCGCCAGCGCTGGTCGGGCGGTAAACAGCAACTCTTCACTAACTGCGCGTTGAGCATGTCTTTGTGGTGGGTGCGCTCAAGCGCCCCGGTGCGATCCTGGCCCATCTCGAGCCAGCGGTTGATCAGCCGCTCAACCAGTACGACGTCGTCGACGTCTATAAACAGCGTCCAATCAAACAGCGGTCGCAGTTCGCGCCAGGGTGGGCGGTCAAGCAGCAGGTAGTTGCCCTCAACAATGACAATGCGCTGTTCAGGGGTAATCAGACGTCCACCGGCACGGGCGAGATCCAGCGGGCGGTCAAATACCGGCACCGCTACCGGGTGAATAGCCAGGCGGATACGCTCAAGGTCGCAGCGCAACCCCTCCACATCGAAGGTATGGGGCGCCCCCTTGACGGGCACCTGCTGCTCGCCCAGCACAGCGTTATCGAAGTGGTAGCCGTCCATGGGCACCAGCCCCGCTTGGCCGGGTAGGTGCTGATTAATAGCCGCGCAGAGCTGGGTGCTGCGGTAGGATTTTCCCGCCCCCGGTGGCCCTGCCAGCGCTACCAGGTAGCGTGATGCGCCTTCAGCGGCGCCAATAATCTGCCGGGCTAACGTATCTAGATCAGGGGTCATGACCACCTCAGCTCATCCAGTTGCCGCCATCGACATTGAGCGTCTGGGCGACCACATAGTCGCTGTCCTGGCTGGCCAAAAACACGGCGGCGCCAGTATGATCTTCGGGAAGTCCCATCCGCCCAAACGGCACTGCCTCTCCCACCAAACGTTTCTTCTCACCCAGCGGACGGTTTTCAAAACGGGCAAACAGCGCGTCGACCTCCTCCCACATCGGCGTATCCACCACGCCGGGGGCGATGCCATTAACGTTGATACCGTGCTTGATGAGATCCAACCCACAGGATTGGGTAAGGCTGATCACTGCGGCTTTACTGGCGCAGTAAACGCTTACCAATGCTTCACCGCGGCGACCTGCCTGGGAGGCCATATTGATAATTTTGCCCCCTTGGCCGCGGGCTACCATGGAACGGGCAACCGCCTGCAGAGTAAAGAACATGCCTTTGGTATTGACCGCAAACTGCTTGTCGAAGCTCGCCTCGGTCACTTCAAGCACCGGCGCCATATCAAAGACGGCAGCGTTATTGACCAGAATATCGATGCCACCAAAGCGCTTGTTTACCGCCGCTACCATGGCGTCTATCGAGGCCTGAACGCAGACATTGAGCTCAACCCCCATCACCTTTTCACCATCCGCCCGCTGCTGCAGTGTCGCCACTGCATCATCAATGGCAAGGCGGTCAATATCCGCCACCACAACGCTTGCCCCTTCGCTTAAATAGCGCTGGGCAATGGCAAGGCCGATGCCCCGCGCACCGCCGGTAATCACCGCAACTTTGTTGTTTAGCTTCATCGTTATGCTCTCATTGCTTGCTGCGCCATTATTGCCGGAAACCTTTTATTCAGTGACCTATTGACCACTGGCTTGCCACTCATCCACCAACGCTTCCAGGCCATGCATATGCGCTAAAATGCGCCAGGCGCCGGCTTGGGTCAGCCGCGTCGACTGCTCAGCATCCACATGGCTGGCACCGACGAACCCAATCACGCACATACCTGCGGCATGGGCGGCAGTCACCCCGGCCACGCTATCCTCTACCACTAGGCAGTCCCGTGGTACTTGGCCTAAGTGGGAGGCCGCCAAGCGATAGAGCGCAGGGTCGGGTTTGGGATTAGCCACCTGGTCAGCGGTAAAAATAGGCACCTCGCCAAACGCCTCAGCCAATCCCGTGCTCGCCAGTGACGCCAGCACCCGGCTGCGGCGGCTGTTGGATACCACCGCCTTCTCCAATGCAATACCACGAACCGCCTTGTCAGCTCCCTCTATGGCTTTAAGCTCTCGCGCCAGACGCGCTTCAATGGCGGTATCCACCTGCTCGGTGGCATCCACTGGCAGGGTGTGGGCACTTAATGCTTCGAGATGGCGCAGAATAGCCGCTGTGGTCATCCCCAGCGCCTGGCCAAGTTCCTGATCGATATTCAGATCGGGCAGCCAGTGGGAGAGGTACTCCACCAGGGTGCCTTCGGCAAGGGCTTCGCTATCGACCAGCACGCCATCGCAGTCAAAGATGAGTGTCCTCATGCAGGCTCCTCAGAAGGCGAGCCGGGGGCACGGTTATCGTGACGGGTCAGCCCCGCCAGAGGATGCTGCTGCAAGCTGGGCAGGGCCAGGCCGCTAGCCTCAAAGAGATGAGCACGCTCAGGGGCAAAGCCGAAATGCACCGTATCGTTGACCCGATAGGCCACGTCGCCATCGGCCATGATGGTGACTAGCTCATCGTCCATCTGAACGTAGAGCGAGGTCTGGCCTCCTAGGCGCTCCAGGACTTTGATTTCACCGCTCAACGGGCCCTGTTCATCAAGCACCAGGTGTTCCGGGCGAACCCCCAGCTCCAGCGTAGCGCTCTCCTCCAGGTGGGTGCCGTCCACCGGAATACGACACTCACCGCCGCCGGGCAGACGAATATCTACCCCACCTGACGCGACGTCTATCAACGTTACCGGTAGAAAATTCATTTTCGGCGAGCCGATAAAACCCGCCACAAAGCGATTGCGCGGATGGTGGTAAAGCGCCATGGGTGAGCCCACCTGCTCGACCACACCGTCGTGGAGGACAACGATTTTATCCGCCATGGTCATCGCTTCGATCTGATCGTGGGTGACGTAGATCATGGTGGCGTCCAGCTCATCGTGCAGGCGCGCCAGCTCGATACGCATCTGCACCCGCAGCGCGGCATCCAGGTTGGAGAGTGGCTCATCAAATAGGAAGATGCTGGGGTTACGTACAATCGCCCGACCAATCGCCACCCGCTGGCGCTGACCGCCGGAGAGCGCTTTGGGCTTGCGATCCAACAGTGGCTCCAACTGAAGTATCTTGGCCGCTTCCAGCACTTTGGCCCGTCGCTCCTCTTTGGGCACCCCCGCCAAGCGCATGCTGAAGCCCATGTTGTCCTCTACCGTCATGTGCGGATAGAGCGCGTAGCTCTGAAACACCATGGCGAGGCCGCGATCGGCTGGGCCGACGTCATTGATACGCTGGCCGTCGATTAGAATATCGCCGTCGGTGGCGCTCTCCAGTCCGGCGATCATGCGCATTAGGGTCGATTTACCGCAGCCGGAAGGCCCCACAAAGACCACAAATTCGCGGTCATTCACCTCCAGGTCGATGCCCTTGATCACCTCGGTATCGCCGAAACGCTTGGTAATATTGTGCAGTTGTAGTGTTGCCATGAGGAAGATCCTTTACTTGACGGCACCAAAGGTGAGGCCGCGCACCATTTGTTTTTGGGTCATCCAACCAAGTATCAAAATCGGCGCGATGGCCATGGTGGAAGCGGCGGACAATTTGGCCCAGAACAGCCCCTCAGGGCTTGAGAATGAGGCGATGTAAGCGGTTAGTGGTGCAGCTTTTGAAGAGGTTAGGTTGAGACTCCAGAACGCCTCATTCCAACTTAGAATGACCGACAGCAACCCTGTTGAGGCGATCCCCGGCAGCGTGAGTGGTAGCAACAGGAAGCACACTTCCTGCAGTGTCGAAGCACCGTCCATCCGCCCCGCTTCAAGAATGTCTTTAGGCATATCCTTAAAGAAGGTGTAGAGCATCCACACCACGATTGGCAGGTTCATCAGCGTATAGACAATGATTAGGCCGGTGCGGGTATCGAGTAGCCCAACGTCGCGAAAAATCAAATAAATCGGCACCAGCACACCTACCGAAGGCAGCATTTTGGTGGAGAGCATCCACAGTAGGGTGCCTTTGGTGCGCTTGGTGGGCAAAAAAGCCATGGCATAGGCTGAAGGAATCGCAATCAACAGCGCGAAGAACGTCGAACCAAACGCCACCACTACGCTGTTGAGTGCAAATCGGGCATAGCCCGAACGTGCCTGTACCGCCTGGTAGCTTTCCAGGGTGGGCGAAAAAATCAGCGAGGGGTCAGCAATCGCCGCCGATTCCGTTTTAAACCCGGTCAGGATCATCCAAAAGATCGGAAAGAAGATCACCAATGCTACCGACCAGCCCAGCACCGTTATGATGGCGCGCTTGCTTTGCGCCGACCGCCACCCCGACACAGAGCGGGGCGCGGCGGTTTTGGAATTTAATGTTGTCATCGAAGTACTCCCAGGACACAAGTGCCGGTCTACTCTTCCAGGTTTTTGGCTACCATCCGCACCAGGAAGATCGCCACGATATTGGCGAGGATGATCGCAATCACCCCACCGGCGGAGGCAGTGCCCACGTCAAAATCCAGCAGCGCACGAATGTAAATCAGGTAGGCCAGATTGGTCGTGGCCAAGCCAGGCCCACCGGAGGTGGTGACAAAAATCTCGGCAAAAATGGTCAGTAGGAAGATCATCTCAATCATGATGACCACGCTGATGGCGCGTTTTAGGTGTGGCAGCGTAATAAAGAAGAAAATCGCCACCGGCCCTGCCCCGTCCATACGCGCCGCTTCCACCTGATCCTCATCCAGGGACTGCATCGCAGTGAGCAGAATCAGCAGTGCAAACGGCAGCCACTGCCATGCCACGATGATCACAATCGAGGTCAGCGGTAGCGAGGAGAACCAATCGACAGCGGGCAACCCGATGGACTCAGCCAGCCACGCCAGCACTCCATTCGAGGGGTGCATCATCATGTTCTTCCACACCAGAGCGCTCACGGTGGGCATCACAAAAAATGGTGAAATCGCCAGCACACGGGCGATCCCGCGTCCTGCAAACTCTTGCTGGAAGAGCACCGCCAGCAGGGTGCCGCCTATTACGGTAATTGCCAGCACCCACCCCACCAGGAGCAACGTATTGCCCATGGCTTTCCAGAGCGCGGGGTCGGTTAGCAGGTATTCATAGTTTTCCAGCCCGGCAAAGCCCGCCATACCGGGCATTAGCAAGTTGTAATACTGAAAGGAGAACCATAGCGTCATGCCTAACGGCACAATCATCCATAGCAGCAGTAGCGTCACGGCCGGCGCTTGGAGCGACAGCGTTCTCAGCCCACCGACGGTACGGCCGGAAGCACGTGTTTTAGTCATGGGGTTACCTGCGAAGTACGAGGCTGTTTACAAAAACTGCTCAAAAACGGCGATAAGACACCTGCCTCCGCTGTAGTGAACAAGAGGAAGGCAGGCGTCGATCACTTTATCGTTCGATGTAGCCAGCCCGCTGCATGGTGCGCTCGGTGGCACGCTGAGCACTCTCTAGCGCCTGCTCTACCGTGGTATCACCGGTTAACGCCGCGGCAATGGTTTGCCCCACCTGAGTACCGATCGACTGAAACTCGGGAATACCGACGAACTGAACACCCACGTAGGGGTTGGGTTCCAGGGTGGAGTCGGTGGGGTCGGCGTCCTGAATGGCCTTTAGCACGAAGTCAGCAAAGGGCGCGGCTTCGGTGTACTGCTCATTGGCGTAGGTCGATTCACGGGTGCCTGGTGGCACACTGGTCCAGCCTTGGGTTTCACCGACCAGCTCAATGTACTCCTGAGAAGTTGCCCAGGTAATAAACTCACGCGCCGCGTCCTGGTTCTCTGAAGAGGCCGGGATGGCTAACGCCCAGGACCACAACCAGTGGGAGCCTTTAGGTGTTTCGGCCACGGGAGCCGGGGCAAACCCTAGGCTGTCCGCCACATCGGACTCATTGCCGTCATACAGTTTGCCGGCTGCCGAGGTGGCATCCACCCACATGGCGCAGTTGCCACGGGAGAATAGCGCCAGATTCTCGTTAAAGCCGTTGGAGCTAGCCCCCGGCGGGCCGTAGTCGTTGAGCAAATCGACATAAAACTGAATAGCGTTAACCCAGGCGTCAGAGTTGAGTTCAGGGTTCCACTCTTCGTCAAACCAGCGGCCACCGTAGGTGTTCACCAGGGTGGAGACAAACGCCATATTTTCGCCCCAGCCAGGCTTGCCACGTAAACAGATCCCAGCCAAGCCATCCTGGGTGCCATGTAGCTCACCCGCCCACTCGCGCACTTCTTCCCAGGTGGGTTGCTCGCTCATCTCAATGCCCGCTTCTTCGAATAGATCCGTGCGGTAGTACATCATTGAGCTTTCAGCATAAAACGGCAGGGCGTGAAGCGTATCGTCGTAGCTTAAACCATCGCGAACGGAGGCTAGCAGGTCGTCTTCATTGTAGCCGTCGGGCAGGTTATCCAGTGGTGAAAGCCAGCCACGCTCAGCCCAAATAGGTACTTCGTAAGTCCCAATGGTCATGACATCGAACTGGGCGCCACCGGTGGCAATATCGGTGGTCATGCGTTGGCGAAGCACGTTCTCCTCCAGCACCACCCAGTCCAGGGTGATGTCGGGATGTGCCTCTTCGAAAGCCTCGGTGAGGCTCTGCATAATCACCATATCGTTGTTATTAACCGTGGCCACGGTAATTTCAGTTTGCGCCTGGGCATGGCCCGATATGGCAATGGCTGCCGCTAGCGTGGTAACGGGCAAGTGACGTGCGAGTCGCATAAAGCACTCCTATGGGCTGGTATTGGCATTGTTGTCGCCTTGATCTTATTGATCACCTATCGAACAAATGATCGTACGTAAGCCCAAAAAAAGCAAAGCTGATTAGCTTAGACTTTACGCTAATTCATAACCTCTAATGCATGTTGCAGTGCACACCCAGAGCGTTAAACACCTATAACGACTCAACAATCTGTCTGGCGGCTACTTCGTCAGTCACCAACCCTTTCAGCCAGCCGCCGCGCAGCGCGGCATGTATCGCCGGGGCTTTTTCGTGCCCACCTGCAATGGCTACCATGTGGTGCTTACCAAACCGCTCCAGGGGAAGACTGGTGACCCGCCGCGTAATGGAGCAGTCGATCACTTCGCCGTCTCGGTTCAGCGGCCAACCAAGCAACTCCCCCACTGCTTTCAGTCCCAGTAATTCATCCAGTTCGCTTTCACTAATAAAGTGGTCTTGAAACAGCGTGGCCTGGCGGTCAATACGCCCGATACCGATAAAGGCGGCTTCTGACTCTCTGGCCACATCGGCAATCGCCTTAAACAGCCGCTGGGCAAGCATCGCCTCTTTTTCAGCCAGCGATTCGGCGACCACCGGTGCAGGCAGTAAGAAGCGTTCGCCGCCGGTTTTATCCGCCATTACCATCACCGCATCGTAGCGGTTGGCCGAACCATCCCGGGCGACATTCCCTACCAGCGAGACAAAGCGATGCTGAGGCCGCTCAACGCGACTAAGCGCTTCTACCGCTGCTCGCACCGAACGCCCGGTGCCTAGCGAAAGTGTCAGCGGCTCGCTGCGCTCAACCAGTTGCGCAATGCGCTCGGCGGCGGCGATTGCCAAGTAGGAGGCGGCGCTGTCGGCGGCGTGGTTATCGGCGGGTACCACTTCACAGTAGGTCAAGCCAAAGTGGTCGCGCAGCGTGCTGCCCAGCGCCATACAGTTAGAGATTGGGTGATCAATATGCACTTTCACCAACCCCTCCTGGCGAGCCAACGCCAACAACCGCTGCACGCCGGGCCGTGAGACACCCAGCTGGCTGGCGATCTCATCCTGAGTCATGCCACCTACGTAAGACATCCACGCGGCCCTGGCCGCCTGATCCAGCTTTACCTCAAATTTATCCATAGGGCGGCTCATCCAACAGTCGTGGGTAAACGTCATAAAAGCATCATCATACAAAGCTAAGCCCGCGACCAGTAGTCGCCTATCCGCTAACATAGCCAGAGTTCAGCGTTTCACAATAGATCGACCGTTTGGAGGTACAGTATGTATAAGCTCGCTTTTTTTGTTCCCATAGAAGATGCCGACAGCGTCAAGCAGGCGGTATTTGAAGCCGGTGCCGGGCGTATGGGAGCATACGAAAACGTCTGTTTTCAAACCCGCGGCACGGGGCAGTTTCGCCCAACAGAGGGCGCCCACCCGCATATCGGCTCGGTGGGCAGTTTGGAAAAGGTCGAGGAGTTCAAAGTCGAGCTGCTGTGCGAGGAAGCGCATATTCACGGCGCCATCGCGGCCTTAAAACTAGCCCACCCCTACGAAGAAGTCGCTTATGATGTATGGCAGTTGGCCGATCTGTAAGTGGATTTTTCGTCGGGGTGTGAATGACTCACGCGCTGCCAAAATAGCGCTCGCGGTCTTCGGGGGTCACCATGCTGATATGCAGCGGAAACTCATTGAGGGCGCGGTCAGCGTAAAAGTGACGTAGCGTGCGCTCAATGGTGGTGAAAGCCAATTCATCCCAGGGGATTTCGTGCTCTTCAAATAGCGCGACTTCCAGGCTTTCCGGCCCGGCGCTAAAGCCCCCCACCAGCTCGGCGCGGAAAATCATATACACCTGATTGATATGCGGTAGGTCAATGAGCGTGTAGAGGTTGGCCAGCTCGACTTCGGCACAGGCCTCTTCCCGGGTCTCTCTGGAAGCTGCCTGCTGGGTTGACTCGGCATTTTCCATATAGCCAGCGGGCAGCGTCCAGTAGCCTTTGCGCGGTGAAATCGCGCGCTTACAGAGCAGCACTTTACTACCGCTGACGGGCAGCGTACCGGCCACGATGCGCGGATTCTGATAGTGTATCGTGCCGCAGGCATCGCACAGGTAGCGCGGACGGTCATCCCCTTCCGGGACGGCAAAACGTACTTTAGCACCACACTGGCTACAGAAATTCATCGCATATTCTCAACGGCTAGTGAATAGAAGCCTCGACGCGCTTGACGCCAACGACCGCTGCTGGGTAAAAGAGAACAAAGTAACGGGATGCCCCATGTTAGAGAAACTGCGTAAACGGCTGCAACAGCTGACTCCTCAACGCTTGGATCACATCGTGATGCCCGAGGCCGCCGTGCTGTTGCCGATTGTCGAGCGCCCAGTGCCTACTTTACTGTTTACCCGCCGCGCCAATCATTTGAGCACCCATAGCGGCCAGGTGGCGTTCCCGGGAGGTAAGCGCGAATCCTTTGACGCTGATCTCTACGCGACGGCGCTTCGTGAGGCAGAAGAGGAGATTGCCCTTGACCCCGCTCTGGTGCAACCCCTGGGGCGGCTGTCGGACGTTATTTCGCTGCACGGCATTCGCGTCACCCCCTGGGTGGGCATTATTCCGCCGGATCTACCCTTGGTAGCCGACCCTGGCGAATTAGATGCCATTTTTGAAGTACCGCTGAGCCACTTTCTAGACGACCACCGTACGCATACCGATGTGATTACCGTGGATGGGCTCGCCCACTACGTGCCCAGCTATCGCGTAGACGGCCATGTTATCTGGGGGCTTTCAGCCATGATGCTAGTGGAGCTACTGGCCGAAGGTTTTGGTATGCCGATCGACCTATATCAACGCCCTCACGGACCTTTACGCCACTACCCTGAACGCAAAAGCCGTCTCTCAACATCCTCCACGACCGTTTCGGGCTCGGCGCCATCGAGATCCAACCAATGACACCCAATGTTGCTACGCCGTCACCTGCACTACAGCCTGCAACGCAGATCACCCTGGTGGATGCGCTGGTTGAACAGGGCTGGTATGTGGGCCGCGAGGTCATCGACCTGGAACTATGCGCCACGCTGAACCAAGAGTTGCTGCACCGGGCGGCGTATAACGGACTGGATGAAGCGGGCATTGGCCGCGGTCAACAGCACCTGCTGCGTAAAGATATCCGCGGTGACGCTATTCACTGGCTTGATCGAGAAAGCGCTGCCCAGCGGCGTTACTTAGACGCCATGAGCGAGCTACAGCAGGCGCTTAACCACGCGCTGTTTTTAGGCCTGTTTGAGTACGAGGCCCACTTTGCCCACTATCCTCCCGGCGCTTTTTATCAACGTCATCTGGATAGTTTTCGCGGTCGCGCCAACCGGGTTATCTCAACGGTTGGCTATCTGACCCCCAACTGGCCAAGCGATGGCGGCGGTGAAATGGTAATTTATCATCCTGACGACCCCAGCCAGGAAGTCGCCCGGGTCATCCCCGAAGCAGGCACTTTCGCCTGTTTTCTCTCTGAAACCATTCCCCACGAAGTACTGCCAACCCGCCACCCGCGCACCAGCATCGCGGGCTGGTTTAGGCGCAATGCGTCGCTGGGTGGCGTACTTGACCCTGCACGTTAGGGGGTTAAGCGCTACAACAGGCTAGCTAAGCGGAACAATTTGCCCGTTGGCCCGCTCCAGCACTTCGCGCACCTGCTCATAATTGACGCTATGTGTGTTACCGCCCTCGTGCTGTTCAATAAGCCCGACCACGTTTAACAGCGTATCCATGCCATAAGCGTTTTCATCCGTGGCGGTAAACGCCTGGATGTAGCCTTTACCGCTGGTATCCCAGCCTACTTTGATAGGAGAATCGATAATATTGACTTGCGTGCCGACTGGCACCCGCCAAAAGACCGACTCAATATCTTCAGGGTGCATGCGGATACAGCCACGGCTAGCGCGCATACCAATCCCATCAGGCTGGTTGGTGCCATGAATCAGGTAACCGGGAATATCCAGCAGAATAGCGTATTTACCTAAGGGGTTATCGGCGCCGGGGGGCACAACCGCGGGGGCAGGATCACCGCGCTCTGCAGCTTCACGACGAATCGACTCAGGTGGGTACCAGGCTGGGTTTTCAAGGCGCATGGTCGTCTCGGTAATCCCCAGCGGGGTATTATAAGCGTCACGACCAATACCAATAGGATAAGTCTCCACCCGCGGCGCTTCTCCAGCCTCGACATCGGGGTAGTAGTAGAGACGCAATTCCGCCACATTGATAACGATCCCTGTTCGCTCTTCATCGGGAAGAATAAACTGCCCGGGGATGGTGACCTCTGTCCCTTCTCCCGGAACCCAGAGGCTAACATCAGGATTAGCCATACGAATTTCTTCATAGCCCACATTGTGTATGCGGGCAATATCCAGCAGCGTGTCGTCTTCGGCCGCTGTGACGGTATACACCTGGCCAACCATGTTGCCCACTTCAGGCAGCAGAAAATGCCCTTTGGGGAGCTCGCTGTTATCGGCTGTCGCGCTTGAGGCAAAAAGCCATGCGCCTAAGGCAATACTGCTGACGCAAAGCTGCTTGATAGTCTGCAAAGGGTGGGGATTCATGGTCAGGGGGTTCTCCTTTTTATGCGACCTCACTTTTATCAAACCGAGGATACCAGTGAGCCATTTGGAGACGAATATGAACACTGATCGAGCACGGGTCAACTCGACAGACTGTCGCACGAAGACGCGTATGCCGGGCGATGGCAGAAAGTCCAGAAGCGCCCTATTAGCCAAAAACTTCAATTACATGGTTGTATTTTTGAACACAGCGACTAACCTGATAGGTGTCTTAGCGCAGTGACGCGCGAGACAGCGTCAATTACCCTAATGCAATACCTTAACGTATTAGTTATTTAGAGTAATTAACTCACTTAGGAATAATAGTCTCGGCATTGCTATCGCCTATTTTAAACGAAGTTAATACCGTTACTATTGATTTATTCGGGTTGTTACGCGGAGTCGTTAAGCCCAATAAAATCGCAAGGAGCAAGCAAAATGAAAATGGTTAAACCCGCTATTTTAGGCACTCTCATGGTTCCGGCCTTTATGTTTGCCGCAGGCACCGTAAACGCCGAAGAGAATACCGCCACCATGGAAGCAACCTACCTGACTGAAACGCCAGCAGGCACTTTCCATGCTGACGCCCTAACCGGCAACCAAGTTAAAAGCAGCGTCGAAGATGACGAAGACATCGGCACCATCACGGACTTGGTGATTGATGAAGATGGTCAGATTAACGCTGTTGTCGTCGGCGTTGGCGGCTTTCTGGGTATGGGCGAGAAAAACGTCGCTATCGAGTGGGATTCACTTGAGTTAACCAAAGACGAAGATGGCGAAAATTATGTCATCACCGTTAATGCTTCAGAAGATGCCCTTGAAGCTGCTGAAGAGTATCAGCGTAGCGAAGATAAAAGCGAAGATGAGTAAACGCTAATTAGTTCCAAAAAGCTTGGCATTTGCCAAGGCTTTTTTATGATCAACACTTTTTCTACTCATTCAGACAATAAAAATAATTAAAAATGCCGCCACATCAATCAATGTGGCGGCACCATAACTTATGCTATTGAAAAACGTAAGCTATCAGAATAGCTTATCATCAGCCTTTTAATTTAGCCGTCATACTTATATCTGCATTAAGAACCTTGGAAACAGGACAGTTAGCTTTAGCCGTTTCCGCTGCTTCCTGGAATGCTGCGTCGTCAGCGCCACTGATCTCAGCCACCACGTCCAGGTGAATTTTCGAGATATCGAACCCGGCATCACTTTGGGAAAGAGTCACTTTGGCGCTGGTTTCGATAGCGTCAGCGGTATAGCCCTTCTCGCCCAAAATCATTGAGAGCGCCATTGAGAAACAGCTGGCGTGTGCCGCACCGATCAGCTCTTCAGGATTGGTACCTTTTTCATCTTCAAAGCGCTTGCTGAAGGAGTACTTGGCATCTAAAACGCCACTTTCGGTTGAAACGGTGCCTTTACCATCCTTGAGACCACCTTCCCAACGTGCGCTAGCTTTACGATCCATGAACAACTCCTTGTGTGTGCGATTATGCATAGACATGTTGTCAGACAGAGCCTAACGGCGGTTACCGCTCGACTACCTAACCAGCGTAGCTGATTTTCTCCTGTTCTGCCGACCCCGCGCTTCAATCACTTCCATCCCCTTCTATTCGGCCTTAAGCTAGTTAGCTACCTAACTGGATCACCTCTTGAACGTTAAGGACTCGCCATGTCGTCGGCTGATGCGCTGCGCTTGATACTGCTCTCTTCGCTATGGGGCCTGTCATTTATCTTTATGCGCGTGGCCGCCCCCGAGTTTGGTGCAGTGCCGTTAGTGCTAGTGCGCATGGGCATTGGTGCGCTGCTATTGATGCCGCTGTTGATCAGCCTGCACTACCTAAGACTCATCTGGCTGCACAAGGGGTCGCTGCTTTTTTTAGGGGTGGTCAATCACGTACTGCCTTTTTCACTACTGGCACTTGCCACTACACGCCTTGAAGCGGGCTTTACCTCGCTGATTAATGCCACCACGCCGATTTTTACTGCGCTGCTTGGCGCGCTGTTCTTCGCTACCGCAATACTGCGCCAGCAGTACCTAGGACTTGCCTTGGCACTCCTGGGTGTTTACGTGCTCTCGGCCGATCGGCTTGATTTTGCCCTGGGCGGCGACGGCTGGTTTATTTTGGCCGTTTTAGGCGCTACATTTTGCTACGGTATTGCAGGCAACTACTCAAAAACGCGCCTTGGCCATCTACCCACCCGTGTACTGGCCGCAGGCAGCAGCGCCATGTCGGCGCTGGTGCTGCTGATTCCCGGCATATTGTTGTGGCCGAGTGACCCCATTAGCCCACTGGCGTGGGGCAATGCCTTGGCCTTGGCTGCGCTTAGCACCACACTGGCTTTTCTGCTCTACTTTGGCTTACTTGCCAACGCGGGCGCCACTGCGACCTCAACGGTCACCTTTCTGGTGCCAGTGAGCGCGCTGATATGGGGCTATTTGCTGCTTGGCGAAACGCTCAACCTGCAAATTATCGCCGGTATGGTGATAACCCTGATCGGCACGGCAATTGCCACTAACCTGCTGCGCATTAAGCGTCGCGAGGCACCGCCGCCAGCCTATCCCCCACACGAATAACACTGCCGGCACCTTCAAGCAGCGTGGCATTTGGCCAAAATGCGCGCCTTTAAGGCTGGGTTGCGTATTGAGTTCAATCAAGGTTTTTAGCGGTTCAGCCGGGGCAGGCACTGCGGCCGTATGCTGATCAATGGTGGTGATTTTGCAGCGCTTACACGGCTTGCGTAACGCCAGTTGAAAAGCGCCGCCTTGCTCTGACAACGTTGCCCAACGATCCTCCGCCCACGCCTCGTCACTCTCTACGACGATATTGGGCCGAAAGCGATTCATGGGCACAGGAGCGTGCCCGCCCGCCACTAGCGCCTGGTTTAGCGCGTCTAACGATCCCGTGGTGGCAATCAAAAAGGGGTATGCGTCGGAAAAGTAGGTGTGCGCAGCGCCGCCATCAAGAAAATCCTCTTCTACCGCACGGCTAAACTCGGTGGCAAAACGCACCATGCTTAACCCCTGAGCCTGCTCGCCTAGAGCGGCGACCAGCCAGCGCGATACGTCATCGCTCTCCGGCAGCGCTTTGCAGTGGTCATTCCACACGCTAACCAGGCGCAAATTCCCCTTTGGTTCGGCCAGCGGTAAGCTCAACGGCTCGACGTTAGGATGCGACAGCACCAAGTGCTCATCGGTCAGCGCGACCTCAACGGTGGCAAGCGCCGGGAGCTGACGCTGGGTCACAAAACGCTGCTGCGCATCCACCAGCATCCAGCGGCGATCCCAGGCTAGCCCATGCTCTTGCAGCTCGCTTTGAGTGACGCTGATGCCTTTTAGCGATTTGACAGGGTAAATATTGAGTTGAGTAATCTGCACGACGGCCTCGCGACAAAAGTAAAAGGCTACTTTAGACATTTACGCTGCTAACGGCTACTCGATAACGGGCTCTATAAGGTCATTCCCACTTCAATACGATAGCCCAAATCGACCACTTGCCGGGTCAGCGACTCCCCTCGGATCCGTGCTAACAATTCCCGCGCGGCTGTTTCACCAATGGCCTGACGTGGCGTAACGACGCTGGCGAGTCTTGGCGTCATTACCTGACCTACATCGTGGCCGTGAAAACCGGCCAGCGCCATCCGCCCTGGCACATCGATTCCCCGCCGCAGGCATTCGAAATAGGCCCCTACCGCGACATCATCGTTGGTACAGAACAGACCATCCGCTGCGGGGTAATCTGCCATCACCTGCTGCAGCAATGCCGCCCCCACGCTGTAAGAGGAGCGCTGGGTGCTTTGTAGCGTAACGGGCGTTAAGCCATACTCTCGCATGGCTTGGCGGTAGCCATGCTCACGTTGGCGAGTACGTTCATCCAGGCGCACCGCCAGGTAAATCACCTGGCGTCGACCTCGTACGATCATCTCGCTGACCATGTCATACGCGGCTTGAACGTTATCGTAACCCACCACTTGCTGCAGCGGAGGACGGTGGGTATCCATGATTTCAACAATCGGGATACCGGCGGTTTCCAGCATACGCAGGCTGCGCGGCGTATGGTCACGGTCAGACAAAATCACCCCGTCGACATTATAGGAGAGCAGCGAGGCCAAGCTGCGCTCTTCCAGCTCAGGGCTATAGCCATAGTGAGAAAGCATCAGGTGATAGCCCGCAGGCTCCGTCAGCGTTTCGATACCGAGGATCACATCGGCGAATACCTGGTTGGTGAGCGACGGTACCAGCACCCCTATGGAGTGGCTGGTCGCCCTGGAGAGCAAATCCGGTGCGCGATTGGGAATATAACCAATCTGTTCGGCAACCGAAAAGATGCGCTCACGCAGGCCTTCCGAGACGGTTTCAGGGTCTCGCAGGCAGCGGCTTACCGTCATTTTGGTAGCCCCGACGTGGTCGGCAATATCCTGTAGGGTGGGGCGTTTTTTCTTCAAGAAGTGACTGCCTTATACAAGATGCATGCATTGGGGTCTAACTGCTGTAAGCGACCCCAACGTGCACTCTTTTCTTTATCGCGGCGAGCGACTGGGCTCCGGCAGCGTCGCCGCGAATTGAGCAACAATCACTTGGGGCGACAAGGTGATTGAGGCATTGAAGGCCTCCTCTTCACTCGGCGGTTCCAGGTCGGCCAACTGACTGGCCAACATGGTATCGCCTTTAAAGAAGTGCCCTGCCCGGGTTTCAAGCCGCTCAAGCAGTAGCTCCCGGCTCCCCTCCAAATAGAGGATCTGCAGCGCGGGATCCCCTTGCCTTAGCCGGTCACGATAACGTTTTTTCAATCCGGAACAGGCAAGTACCAGCGACTCATCCCTTGCCCGATACTCGGCAAACAGTGCCGCCAAGGTATCCAGCCACTCGCTCCGGTCATCATCGTTGAGCGGCGTACCACTGGCCATTTTAGCCACGTTGGCTGGGGAGTGATAATCGTCACCGTCAATAAAGGTCGAGCTTAGAGTCTCCGCCAACTGCTGGCCAATATGTGACTTCCCACAACCGGACACGCCCATCACTAAAATACGCTGTGAGAGGTTCTTCACAGAGGCTCTCCTGTTGTTTAATTGCCGCGTACAGCGGTGAGGTCAGGCAGCCAGGTAACGATTCCGGGGAAGGCGATCAGTACCACCAACACCACGAGGAGCGCCGCATAGTAAGGCAGCATGGCTTTCACCAACGACTCCATCGAGACTTTACCCACACCGCAGCCTACATAGAGGCAGGTGCCCACCGGCGGGGTTAACAGCCCGATGCCTAATACAAACGCCATCAGTACGCCGAAGTAAGCCGCATCAACGCCCACAGAGGTGACAATAGGGGCCAGCATAGGCGCCATAATCACCATCGCCGGGGTTAAGTCCATCACAAACCCCACCAACAAGAGCAAGAAAGCCACAATCAGCAGCAGCATAAACGGATCTTGGGTAATTGCCTGCACCTGGCTGACCAAGGTTTGAGGCACCATATTGATGGTCAGGAACCAAGCGATCACCGTCGCGAACGCCAGCAACATCATGACCATACCGGTCAGACGAGCCGTACGGATCAGCATACCGACAAGCTCTTTAAGCTTAAACTCCCGGTAAACGATCAGCGAAATCGCCAACGAGTATAGCAGGGCCGCCACGGCCGCTTCGGTAGCCGTAAACACGCCAAAAATAATACCGCCAATCACAATCACCGGAAGCACGAGCGCCAACCAGGCAGCTTTAAAGGCATTCCAGAGGCGATCCCAGCGGAACTGCTGCACGCCACCCCCATCCTTTTTAGCAAGCAGATAGGTGGTCACCATTAGCGCAAAGCCAATCAACAGGCCGGGGATAATACCGGCGATAAACAGGCGGCTAATGGAGGTTTCGGTGACAATACCGTACAGAATCAGCGGAATTGAAGGCGGAATAATGATCCCAATCACCGACGAGACGGTATTAATCGCGGTGGCATTGGCGGCGGTGTAACCCTGCTCTTTCATGGAAGGAATCATCATCGCGCCAGTGGCAGCGGTATCGGCTACCGCTGACCCACTGATACCCCCAAAAAACATCGAACCGGTAATGGCCACTTGCCCTAAACCGCCGCGCATAAAGCCGACCAAGGCGCCCGCCAGTTCCATCAAGCGACGCGCGATACCGCCGTTACTCATCACCTCGCCGACTAAAATAAAGAATGGGATTGCCAGCAACGGAAAACTGTTAACCCCACGAATAGACTGTTCGATCATGATCGACAGTGGAATATCAGAAAGTACCGCCATCACCAACGCTGCCACGCCTAAACCAAAGGCAATCGGCAGCCCAATAACGATGGAGGCCAATAAAATAGCCAGAAAAATCCATAGCATGATTAGCGCTCCCGCTCAGGGTGACGAATAACGTTCAGGCTGACCCATATCCGCCAAATCGACACTGCCGCAATGAATATGACGCACAGCACCAGCGAAAGGCTGATAAAGCTCAGCGGTATATTCATAATCGCCGAACGCCCACTAGAGCGTTCCAACACTTGGTAGCCACCCCAGATCATTACCACCATCAGGCCGGTAATAATTACATGCTGGAGCAGATAGAGCATATGCGCCAAGCGCAACGGCAGGCGCCGAACCAGGGCGTCAACGGCTATGTGCTCGTAGCGGGAAAAGGCGGCAGCAGCGCCGATAAACACCAGCCATATAAACAGCATACGCGCCAGTTCATCCGCCCAGGGCAGGGAGTGATTAAACAGTGCACGCCCTACTACGTTGCAGGAAACGGACACAATCAACGCCACTAAAATAGCGCCGATCAGATACTCCATGCCCAAGGTCAGCCAGCGGAACAGGGCGGGGCCTTGGCGGGTATCGGTATCGATTTCCAGCGATTTGCGGTTAGGGTCATCCAGATACACCGAGGGGTCTTCAATCGGCGTAGACGTATTGGGGGGTGTAGAGGAGAGTGACATAGGAGCTCCAGGGCACTGACACGTTGGGCAGGCTCAACGGCCTGCCCAAGTGGTGCGCTAAACGTAAGGTTTAGTTGCTGCTCTCTTCAACAATCTTTTGAATGTCGGCGATAAGGTCTTCACCAATGCGCGGTGCCCACTCTTCGTAGACCGGCTGTACGGCGTCTTGAAACGCGGCTAACTGCTCGTCATCCAGGCGGGTAATTTCCATACCGCGCTCTGCTAGCTGGTCACGAGACCAATCATCGTATTCAGCAGAGAGCTGAATTTCGTACTCTGCGGACTGGCGAGCGGCTTCCAGCACCAACTCTTGATACTCAGGCGCCATACGATCCCAGGTACGCTCAGAAAGCATCATGATAAAAGGAGTATAGACGTGGCGTGTTTCAGTGCCATAGTCCTGCACTTCGTTGAAGTTAGAGGTCAGGATGGTGCTCCAGGGGTTTTCCTGACCATCAACCACGCCCTGCTCCATCGCGGAGAACAACTCACCAAAGGCCATTGGTGTGGGGTTGGCGCCTAACGCTTCCCAAATCGCCAGGTGCACCGGATTTTCCATCGTGCGCACGCTCAAACCACGCACATCTAGACCGGCAACATCGTCAGGACTAGACACCGGGCGAGCACTGTTAGAGAGCTGACGATAGCCATTTTCGGAGAAGGCGAGCGCCTTGAGGCCGGTACCTTCAAAAGCATCCAACATACCCTGGGCAACATCGCTCTGCATGACCGCTACGGCAGCTTCACGGCTTGGCAGCAGGAAAGGGAGGTCAAAAGCAGCCAGCTGTTCCACGTAGCCTGTGGTCGCCGAGCTGGAGGGATAGGTCATGTCCAACGTACCGGTTTGCAACATTTCCATCATTTGAACGTCGTCGCCTAACTGACTGTTAGGGAAAACGTTAACCGTGATACGGCCATCGGTACGCTGCTCAAGAATCTCACCAAAGTATTGGCTGGATAGGTACTGCGGCGAGCTTTCTGCAAGACCGATACCCATGCGTAGAGTATGCGAACCGTGGTCGCCAACTACCTCGCCTTCAATTTCAGGCGGATCAGAGAGTTCGGGGCTTTGGGCATGAGCCATACCCAATGTCAGGGTGGTCGCGCCGACCAAGGTCACTGCGTTGCGCCAAATAGCGGTCATAGCGTTATCTCCAAGTACTCATTGTTGTTAATGGTTGAGTTGTTAATAGCGAGGTTGTTAACGGCCGATTCAATGAACGGCAACTTGTTACCGGTAACATCAAGTATGCGAAGGCTAGCTACCTGCCCTGTGCGTGTCAAAACAAAACTGCCAACTTACGACCAACGTCTAGGGATAGCCACTAACTGCTTCCCGCGCTACATTAGACGACGTATTTCGGATCGGAACCCATACTTGTGCAACCATCTTGTAGCGAATTAGAGCTCGATCACCAGCTTTGCTTTGCGCTCTATTCAACCTCGTTGATGATGACCAAAGTGTATAAACCTCTGCTCAAAAAGTTGGGGCTTACTTACCCGCAATACCTTGCCATGTTGGTATTGTGGCAAAACGATGGCATCACAGTAGGCACACTCAGTAAGCGCCTACTAACCGATCCAGGCTCACTGACGCCTCTGCTTAAGCGCCTTGAAGCCGATCAGTTGTTGAATCGCAAGCGCAGCCACGAAGATGAGCGGGTGGTAGAGCTGTACCTCACTGAGAAAGGCAAAGCACTGCGCGAACAGGCGTGCCATATTCCCAGCTGTGTGGTGCATGCCAGCGAGCAGTCGATTGAGGCACTGACCATGCTGAAAGAGGACTTGGTGCGGCTACGCGATAGCCTGCAAAAGAATCAATAGCCTTCGCTTGCTGGCGCAGGGCATTGAGATTTATTTGCCATTTATATTGCGCGCAAAATAAAGCTGCGCTAAGTTAATGGCGCAGGTTCATAATGAAAACACTGACAGGAGATACAGAATGACGACCACTATTGAAAACGTTGTTTATCGTGCCCACGCCACCGCTACCGGCGGCCGTGAAGGCCAAGCCAAATCGTCCGATGGCGCGCTGGATGTTAAACTCAGCACGCCAAAGGAGCTGGGTGGCTCAGGCGGTGATGGCACCAACCCAGAGCAGCTGTTTGCTGCCGGCTACTCAGCCTGCTTTTTAGGCGCGCTTAAGCATGTCGCTGGTCAGGAGAAAGTAAAGCTTCCTCAGGATACGAAGATTGATGGTCACGTAGGTATCGGCGCCATTCCTACCGGCTTTGGTATCGAAGTCGAACTAAAAATCAGTCTGCCCGGCCTTGAGCAAGACGTTGCCCAGCAGTTGGTCGAGAAAGCTCATGTTGTCTGCCCCTACTCCAACGCCACCCGCGGCAATATTAATGTCACCCTGACACTGGTCTAAGTGTCGTTACCTAAATTAATCATTTAGTGCCCACGCCACCGCTCTCTGGGCATGCAGAGCGGTGGTGTCGTAAAGAGGTACTGTGGTATTACGCTGGTTCACCAGCATAGCGATTTCAGTACAGCCTAAAATCACCGCCTGGGCTCCTTGAGCATGCAGGGAATCAATGATGGCCAGGTAGCGCTGCCGCGACACATCTTCTACTCGCCCCTGGCAGAGTTCATCAAAGATCACCCGATGAATAGTGTCGCGCTCTGACTGATCGGGCACCACGACCTCAATACCGAACTGCTTTTCCAAGCGGCCGATATAAAAGTCCTGCTCCATGGTAAAGCGCGTTCCCAATAGGCCAACACGAGTGATTCCGTCAGCGGTAAGCTGTTCAGCGGTGGTATCGGCAATATGCAGTAGCGGAATCGTAATCGCCTGCTCAATAGCGGGCGCCACTTTATGCATGGTATTGGTGGCAATCAGCAGGCAGTCGGCGCCCGCGCGCTCAACGCTTTGGGCAGCGTTGCCCAGTAGCTCACCAGCGGCGTGCCAATCGCCCTGCTGTTGCAGCGCTTCAATTTCGGCAAAGTCGACGCTAACCAGCACGATCTTAGCCGAATGAAAGCCGCCTAGCGCTGCTTTTACGCCCTCGTTTAGGGCTCGGTAATAGCCTTGGGTCGACTCCCAGCTCATGCCGCCCAGCACACCAATAACACGCATCCGTCACCTCTGAAGAAATGAGCTACTTTATTACCAAGCTAATCACCATCTGCCACCCATAATAGCCGCAACATCATCGATAAACTATTTATAGCGAGGAAACGAATGAGCGACAATACCTATACCCCCCCGCGTGTTTGGAAGTGGGAACCTGGCAACGGCGGTAAATTTGCCAATATCAATCGCCCCATCGCAGGCCCTACCCATGACAAAGCGCTGCCGGTAGGCAAACACCCTCTTCAGCTCTACTCCCTGGCCACGCCCAACGGGGTCAAAGTCACCGTGATGCTTGAAGAGCTGTTGGAGAAAGGCGTAGCAGGTGCCGAATACGACGCTTATCTGATCCAAATTGGCGAAGGCGATCAGTTCAGCAGTGGCTTCGTCGAGGTGAATCCCAACTCCAAAATTCCGGCGCTGATGGATCACTCAACCACTCCCCCACAACGGGTGTTTGAGTCTGGCGCAATCCTGCTCTATTTGGCTGAAAAATTTGACGCTTTCTTACCCAGCGACCCGGCAAAACGCACCGAGTGCCTCTCCTGGCTGTTCTGGCAAATGGGCAGCGCACCGATGCTAGGCGGCGGCTTTGGTCACTTTTATGCCTACGCGCCAGAGAAATACCAGTATCCGATTGACCGCTACACCATGGAAGTCAAGCGCCAGCTCGATGTGCTTGACCGCCACTTGGCGGAAAACCGTTTTATGGCAGGCGATGAGTACACCATTGCGGATATGGCGATTCACCCCTGGTATGGCGCGCTGGTGAAAAACCGCGTCTACGAAGCGGCTGAATTCTTGGAAGCCCACACTTATAAGAATGTTCTACGCTGGACGGAAGAGATCGATGAGCGCCCCGCCGTTAAGCGCGGCCGCATGGTCAACCGCACCTTTGGAGAGCCCCATGAGCAGTTGCACGAACGTCACGATGCCAGCGACTTCGAGCTCAAAACGCAGGATAAACTGACTGACGGTGATTAAGCCGCCAAAAAAAGAGCCTATGCTGGCTGTTTAAGCATAGGCTCTTGGTCACTCTCAGGTGACAGGGTAAAACTATTTAACCCGCGAGTTATTTAACGCGTAATTCCATACCCGATAAACGTAAAAAATATATCCCAGTCCCAGGGTCACTAACGAAATCAGCATCCACAAAATTATATGGCCTATATTGCTAAAAATGTTGATATCGCAGACCATTTTTCGCTCGACGCCAGCCTCATCCACGACCGAGGTACGGTTAATCACAAACCGCGAAAACGAGTAGGGAAAGAAAAAGAGCGCTACCCCTAAGGTAATGATACTGAGTATCACCCAAACAATCAGATGGCCGATGATATCGATAATGGAAAGATCAGCTTTGATATTCACGTTGCGTCCTTAAAATTAACAGTGGCGAAGAATACCACCGCCAGGTGCAAACGTGAACGGGGAAATTAATATTACTTAGAAATATACACTGTGTATTGGCTTCAGCGGGATCTACGAACCCCCTCTAAACTCGAATGGTAGCTCTCTGCATTCGGCTTAATGACACTAATGGAACCATCCGTTTCCAGCACCACGGCTTCAACTGCCATCACATCAGCAATACCACTACCGCGAATAGCCGACTGAACTTCATCCTGAGTAACCCGTGCTTTTTGCATGGATGTGGTAATAAATTCCCCACGATAAAGCAGCATCAGTGGCTCGCCCGTCACTAACCGACGTACCCAAGCGGTTCTTACACTGAACCAAGTAATGATGAACTGAAGAGAGATCAGCAGGGCCATCGCCACAGCGCCCTCTGCTAATGCTACATCTTTAGATAAGAGAACCGTGGCCAATGTGGAACCCAGCGCCACCGTGACAATTAAATCGAAGGCGTTCATCTTCGAAAGCGTGCGATTACCCGATATTCGCAAGAAAACAACGAGGGCAGCATAAGCCAGTACCCCAACAATAATAACGCGCAGTAAATTTCCCCAACCATTAAAAAAATACATTTCCATCTGCCCTTACTCCCTTAAACGCCAACGTTATGTAAACATCACATATTTCAACATTTAGGCTAGCAGGACTGGATCAGTTGTATAAGTCATTGGGGAGTTAGTGCTGGCTCTCCCACCACTGGGCATAGGAACTGTTATGGGGCGCAAGGCCACCTTCATCGGGGGCGTTATCATCCCACCATACGGGGCCACGCTCACCAAGTGCTTCTTTAGCGCTTTGCACCGCGTTGCGGGCCTGGCGAAGTGCGTCTTCATCGTCTTGCTGTTGGGCTGTTCTAACCGCCCGACGGGCTTTCATCAATGCTTTGATATGGGTGCGCTTTTCATCTTCACCTAAGCGCGGGTCAGTGCAGCGCCAAAGCCGATTTTTGGCGACAAAGTAGCGCCCATCCGGGGTATGAGGATACTTGTCAGCCATAAGCAATACTCCTTTCCCGTAGGGCGCGCGTGACTAACCGAACCGTTTTAGAAGCGTTTGGATAGCGAGATAGAGCCAAACTTATCTTGCTCTTCTTGCCCGTCGAATTCACGAGAGCGCTGCACAACAGCGTAAGTGACCTGCCAATCCTCCCAGGCCAGCGCCAGACCCGCGGAGACATCACCTACCCACTCTTTACGATCAACCGAGTGGCTGTTTCTAAACGTATTGCCATCCAGCGTCAGGTTTTGCGCCATATAATATCCGTCTACGCTAGCAAACAGGTACCACTGCCACCCCTCTTTACCGACCATGTAGTGGCGGCTACCCGGGTTGGGTGTCAACGTCGGAATACCAGCCGCCTCATCCCCCCAACGTACGCTATACCCAGCGCTTGCGTAGGTGTAGAGGTTACCCAACGCGGCACCGACACTGGGGCCATGGGCAAACTGTTTGCCAATCAAGGGGGTGCTATTCCACCACTGGCGGCGCATGGCGAGGTTGACGATGGCTTCATCGCCAAGCTGGTTATCCCACCCATTGGGTCGGTCGCTTTCAGTGACACGGTGCACTTCACGCTGAATACTATCGGCCAGTGATGAGGGGCCTACCAAGCCAATATCCAGGTGCAGGTCAGTCGCCTGGCGCCAGTTCCCTCTAGGCACATCTTCATAGAGCGACATACCGCCGTAAACGAGACCTGCGTAGGGGCGATCATCTTCAATCAACCCACGCTGTTCAATATTGTTGGGTGTGTAGATTTGATGCACAAGCCGGAAAGCTGCCATATCAGCGTTGCCGATGAGGCTATCGGGCAAAGCAGTGGCCAAACGCTGTGTCCAACTTTGCGCTTCTGGTTCAAACGCCCAGTTGAGCTCAAAACCGCTGGTAAAGTGGCCATCATCACTGCTGGCCATACCATCATTTTCGTGCTTAACAGAGAGGACGCTATCGCTGGCCTGCACGAGCGTTGACATCAGGCTTATGACAGCCACTAGCGGGAGCAGCTGCCATCGTAGAGGGGTAATTGCTTTCATTACTCGTTCCTTGAGATTTTCCTAGGGAGCGTTTTTAAGACTGTGTTTTTGAGGCCACTTTGTGAAGGACATCAACAAACATTGTTGATTGTATGTAATTGTGCAAAAAGATAGCAAGCATACTTTTACTGTCTTCTGCAGAAAAGAGCTAAGTCACTAAAATCAAAGGGTAGCTCGTAGGCCACCCTTCTGCTGTCATTTGCTTAGATTTATAGCGTAGTCGATTAGACGGAGGTTGGTAGGCTAATGGCTTAGTTGAATCACTACCTGTCGCGCAGCAGCCACTGCGGGGTAATTTCGTGCTGACCGTTTTCATCAGTAATAAACAGCGATCCTTCGCTAATCATTACCGCCCAGTTAATCGCCCGGGGCAGATCTTTCGCGATGGTCGCCAGAGCCTCTTGGGGCAGTCCCGCCACATGGACATTCTTCAGCGATGCCACGCTGGGCAGCACTTTGCTCTCCCATAGGTCTACCCGGCCATAGGCGAGCAGTGAAACGCGCTCAGCCCGCCGTGAGCACCAGGTAATGCGTTCAGCATCCGGCAGACCGACTTCAATCCAGTGCAGTAGACGCCCGTCCAGGCTTTTCTCCCACAGTGCCGGTTCGTCAACATCAGAAAGCCCACGCCCAAAGGCGAGGGTCTCGCTATACCACAGCACATAAGCGAGCAAGCGCGCGGTCATGCGCTCTTCGGTTTCTGACGGGTGGCGAGCCACGGTAAAGCGCAGCGTTTCATACACCCCGCGATCCAGATCGGTCAGATTAATATCAACTTTATAGGGCGTTGCACTAAGAGCCATGGAGATTTCCAAACGAAAATTTTGTCAGTGTACCCGATGCAGGATGCTCCTGGTGAATTGCCAGAGCATCCACAGCGGGCTATCGGTATATCTTGGCATCAGTACCAGGTTAAGACGCACGGTAATCGGCAGTAAGGGTGCCATTTGTCAGCGTATCGGCTTCGTGCATGGACTCACGCCATGGCTCTTCAAGCGCCGCTTGATACCACGCTTTCATAGCGGGCAGCGCTAATAGGTGTTCAACATACGCTTGGGATGCGTCGCTGAGCGATAAGTTAAATGTCTGCACGCGAAACGCCACGGGCGCATAAAACGCATCGACCGCAGTAAAGTGCTTGCCCGCTAAAAACGGCCCGCCAAAACGCTCCAGCCCCTGCTGCCAAAGTATATCCAAGCGCGCCACATCCGCTTTGAGTTTGGCCGATACGCTATCCAATGCCACCCGTACACCGCAATTCATTGGACACTCGTCACGCAGCGCCCCAAAGCCGCTGTGCATCTCTGCGGTTGCAGAGCGTGCCCAGGCACGTGCGCTCTTATCCCCCGGCCAAACGTTAGTGTGCTGTTCGGCCAGATACTCCACTATCGCCAGGGAGTCCCATACCGCCAGATCGTCATCCACTAAACACGGCACTAAGCCTGAGGGTGAAAAGCGAATAAAGGTGTCGTGGCTTGCACCAGTGCCCCCTTCAAAGGGCATTAGATGCTCATTAAACGGAATCTCCAGTGCTTTCATCAGCACCCAAGGGCGCAGCGACCAAGATGAGTAATTCTTGTTGGCAATATACAACTCAAACATGCAACGCTCCTTAATATGAGGATACACAATTCGCCTATATGGGCAGGCATCTTTAACGCGCCGCTTGAGCCAGCGTGTTACCGCCTAATCCCATCAATACACTACCGCCTATGCGCTGAATGAGGCGAGATGAGCCTTGGGACTTTTGTAGCCACGCCCGAAGCGGGCTTGCAAGTAGCACCACCACGACATCCGCAGAGGAGAACAGTAGATTGGTAGCAATACCCAGCCAAAGCAGTTGCCAGGCTACCGGCATCGCGCTCTCGGGCTGCACAAATTGGGGTAGAAAAGCGACGAAGAAGAGCGCGGTTTTAGGGTTGAGTACTTCCACCAGAAAGCTATCGCGTAGCACGCGTTTAGTGGTGGCCAGCGGTACCTCATCGCCATGGGCGAGGATGCCCTGCTGCCATAGCCGCAGCCCCATCCAGAGTAGATAGAGCCCACCGATGATTTTCATGGCGATATAGGCAGGCGGAATCGCTGCAAACAGCAGCGCCAAGCCCAGCGCGGCGGCTATCACATGAACATAGCAGCCCATATGTACACCCATCACCGCTAACCATCCTGCCCGTCGGCCGCGCCCCAGGGTTTGCGCTGCGGTATACAGCATCGCAGGCCCAGGAAGATAGGCAAAACCCAGCGCGGCGAGGATAAAGGCGGCCCATTGCATATTGGCGACTCTCTTGAAGATGATGGTTAGGTTTTGAGCATAAAACGGGGGTGACGCAAGCGCCACCCCCTAAATAAGTAAAACCGGAACGAATGAAGGCTTAGAAGCCTGATTTTAGAAGTTGGCTTTACGCTTCTCGACAAAGGCCGCCATGCCCTCTTTCTGCTCGTCACCGGCAAAGCAGAAAGCGAACAGGCTGGTTTCCAGCGCCAGTGCACTGTCCAGGTCTTGATCCATACCATCGTGAACCGCCTGCTTAGCGCCACGCACCGACTGCGGACCGTTGCCTTTGAGCTGCTTGGTTAACTCTTCAACGTAGTTTTCTAACTCTGCTTGCGGCATCACCCGGTTCACCAAGCCGATACGTAGCGCCTCTTGGGCGTCGATTTTGCGCCCGGTGGTGACCAGATCAATCGCCATAGCAGGGCCCACGCGGCGCGGCAGGCGCTGGGTGCCGCCAAAGCCAGGGATAACGCCCAGCAAGACTTCCGGTTGCCCAAATACGGCGTTGTCACTGGCTACCGCCCAGTCGCAGGCCAACGCCAGTTCGCAGCCGCCGCCAAGGCAAAACCCGTTCACCAGCGCGACCACCGGCACGGGCAGTGTCTCTAGGCGTTTAATGGTGCGTAGCGCCTGGCTGGCGAAGGCTCGCGCCTCTTCAGGTGTTTTGTCACGCATTTCGGTGATATCGGCACCCGCCACGAAGGATTTCTCGCCCGCGCCGGTAATCACTACGCCGCGTAGCGTGGGGTGGGACTCAAGCTCTACCAGCTGCGCTTCCAGCGCGGCGAGCACTTCGCTGTTCAGGGCATTCAGCGCTTTAGGACGATTGATGGTCAAGCGTACCACCCCATCGTTATCAACCTTCTCGATCACTGCTTCGCTCATGGCGGACTCCTTATTTGATTTGTTATTGCACATTAACGTAAACACCAACCAACCCTAGCGAACGCTTGGTTGAGTGGCAATAACTTCTTATCGCCGCACTATCCTGCTCTGCAAAAGCTAGTCGTAATTGTAGAAACCGCGACCGGTTTTGCGGCCAAGATAGCCCGCGGCGACCATACGCTTAAGCAAGGGGCAGGGGCGATATTTGGGCTCACCAAAGCCCTCTTGGAGCACTTCCATAATCGCCAGACAGACGTCCAGGCCGATCAAATCCGCCAGCGCCAACGGCCCCATGGGGTGAGCCGCGCCGAGTTTCATGGCGTTATCAATCGCCTCGGGTGTCGCGGTGCCCTCTTGAACGATAAAAGCCGCCTCGTTGATCATCGGTACCAGCAAACGATTCACTGCAAAACCCGGGGCGTCGCCTACCGGCACGGCGGTTTTACCCAGCGCCTTCGCAAGGGCTTCAATCTCGGCAACAGTGGCGTCCGAGGTCTGTTCGGCGCGGATGACTTCCACCAGTTTGAGCACCGGCACCGGATTAAAGAAGTGCATACCCACCACTCGCTCGGGGTGTTCGCACACCGCCGCTAGGCGGGTAAGCGACAGCGACGAGGTGTTGGAAGCCAGAATAGCGGTGCTGCTCAACTGGCTTAGATCACGAAACAGCTTCTTTTTGAGTTCGGGCTGTTCGGGGGCAGCTTCGATAATGACCGTGTACTTACTCAGGTCACCCAGCGTGGTGGTGGTGGAAAGACGTGCCATGGCAGCGTGCTTATCCGCCTCACTGAGCTTCTCTTTCGCGACCAGCTTGCCCAAGCCTTTGTTGATACTTTCCTCGGCACGGCTTAACTGCTCCTCAGCAACATCGTAAAGGCAGACATCAAAGCCACTGGCGATGATGACCTGGGCAATCCCTTGCCCCATGGTGCCTGCCCCTACAACGCCAATTTTTTGATCGCTCATGCACGCTCTCCTTAGTGAATTATCAATGCTGCTTAGCTTCTTCACGCAGTACGAATTTTTGGATCTTGCCCGTTGAGGTTTTCGGTAGCTCGCTGAAAATGACCGTCTTGGGCACTTTGTAGCCCGCCAGATGTGCGCGGCAGTGGGCGATAATATCGGCCTCGGTGACTTCACCGTACCCCACTTTGAGCTTCACAAAGGCACAGGGTGTCTCCCCCCACTTTTCGTCGGGCTTGGCCACGACCGCCGCCTCTTCAACGGCAGGATGACCGTAAATAGCGTCTTCCACTTCTATGGTGGAGATATTTTCACCTCCGGAGATGATGATGTCTTTGGAGCGATCTTTAATCTCGATATAGCCATCCGGATGCCAAACCGCCAAGTCGCCGGTGTGGTACCAGCCGCCCTCCAGCGCCTGCTCGGTGGCTTCGGGGTTCTTTAAATAGCCCTTCATAACGTTATTGCCGCGCATGAGTATTTCACCCATGGTTTGTCCATCCTTGGGCACTGGCTCCATAGTGAGAGGATCTGCCACGCACAGCGCTTCAAGCATGTGGTAGCGCACCCCCTGACGGGCTTTGATTTTGGCACGTGCTTCCAGCGGCAACTCATCCCACGCTTCACGCCAGGCGCATACGGTTACCGGGCCGTATACTTCGGTCAGGCCGTATACGTGGGTGACCTCAATGCCTAGCTTTTCGACCCCAGAAATCACTGAGGCTGGCGGCGCAGCACCGGCGGTTGTCACTTTTACCGGGTGATCGAACTCACGTTTCTCTTCAGCGGGCAGATTCACCAGGCCATTAAGAATAATCGGCGCCCCGCTGAAGTGGGTGACCTTTTCATCGGCGATCAACTGCATGATCTTTTTGGGATCAACGCGGCGAAGGCAGACATTCACTCCGGCGTTGGCGGCAATCGTCCAGGGGAAGCACCAGCCGTTGCAGTGGAACATCGGCAGTGTCCAGAGATAGATGGGATGGTGAGGCATCGCCCACTCCATAATATTGCTCACCGCGTTGAGATAAGCGCCGCGGTGGTGGTAAACCACACCTTTGGGCTTGCCGGTGGTGCCGGAGGTGTAGTTCAGCGAGATCGCATCCCACTCATCGGCAGGCAGTTGATAGGCGAAGTCAGCATTGCCCTCGTTAAGCAGCGCCTCGTACTCAATTTCACCAATGCCCTGAGTCTCGCCAAGAAACTCACTATCAGCCACATCAATAATCAGCGGCTTGTGTTTAAGCTTGGCCACTGCTTGCTGAATAACGTCGGCAAATTCAGGGTCGACCAAAATCGCTTTGGCCTCGCCATGCTCCAGCATATAGCTGATCGCTTCGGCATCCAGGCGAATATTCAAGGTATTCAATACACAGCCTGCGAGCGGTACGCCGAAATGCGCCTCAAACATGGCGGGAATGTTGGGCAGCATCGCCGCCACGGTTTGGCCCGGCTGAATACCGCGCTTTTCGAGCGCCGAGGCAAGCTGACGGCAGCGTGACCAGGTCTCTCCCCAGGTACGCCGCGTGCTGCCATGGACAATCGCAGGGTAGTCAGGGTAGATCGACGCCGAGCGCTCGATAAAAGTCAGCGGGGAAAGCGGCACGTGGTTGGCAACGGTTTGGGGCAAGCCCTGCTCAAAGATAGCGGTCATGGTCGGCTCCTGAGTTTTGTTAATGTTATTGAAAGCGTTGGCTTTAAGAGATCGTTTTAAATGATTGTTTTAAATAACTGTTTTGACAGGGCAGAAACAGCACCGCCGCCCCAGAGGGCGGCGGCGCGAAGCTAAACATTAGCGTTAATGAACCTCAAAATCGCTTAAACACTGCATGCCCGCCTCTATCACCGCACGCTGGGCGCGGCCTACCGGCAGCCATTGAGTAATTGCAAATTCGGCGCTGCGCATTTTGGCAGTATAGAAGGGATCATCGCTGCCGTTGTTAAGGGCTGCCTGGGCGCTAAGCGCCGCCTGGCCCATCTGCCAGGCGCACAGCACATGGCCCGTCAAGTTAAGGAACGGCGTAGCGTAAGCCTGCACTGCGTCTGGGCCGATTTCAGGGTCGCGACCTTGCTCAAGCACCAGCGCTTGGGCAACTTTTAGATCTTCAAGCCCTGCGGCCAAACCACTGCCCAACGCTTTCAGGGCAGGGTCGGCGTTGAGCTGCTCCACGGTAGCAGCAACGTCATGCAGCAGCACGGTGAGCGCTTCGCCGTTGTCTCGCTGGAGTTTACGACCCGCCAGATCGAGCGCCTGAATACCGTTAGTGCCTTCGTAAATCGGCGCAATGCGTGCATCGCGCAGCAGTTGGGCAGCGCCGGTCTCCTCCACATAGCCCATGCCGCCATGCACCTGAATGCCCATGGAGGCGATATCCACTGCCTGATCGGTAGAGAAGCTTTTAATCACTGGAATCAAAATATCCGCACGGGCCTGGGCAGTTTGGCGGGCATCATCATTTTCCGCGTGGCGGGCAGTGTCCAACTCAGCAGCGCAGTAGAGCGCCAACGCACGCAGTGCATCGGTGCGCGAGCGCATGGAGAGCAGCATACGGCGCACGTCCAAGTGATCACTGATACTGCACTCGGCGCCGCCACGGGTTTTGGGAGAGCGCCCTTGGCGACGCTCCAACGCATAGGCAAAAGCGTGCTGGCAGGCGCGCTCAGCCACACCAATGCCCTGGATGCCGACTTTGTGACGCGCCTCGTTCATCATGGTGAACATATGGTTCAGGCCACGCCCCTCTTCGCCGACCAAGTAGCCAATGGCGCCGTCCTTTTCGCCAAAGCTCAGGGTGCACGTCGGTGAGCCGTGAATGCCCAGCTTATGCTCAATAGAGGCACAGGTGACATCGTTGCGCTCACCCAGGGAGCCGTCTTCATTGACCAGGAACTTGGGCACCAGAAACAGGGAAATACCTTTGTTGCCTTCCGGCGCATCGGGCTTGCGGGCTAGCACAAGATGAATAATGTTTTCGGCGGCGTCGTGTTCGCCCCAGGTGATATAGATCTTCTGGCCGCTGATGCGGTAGTAATCATTTTCAGGCACGGCGCGGGTGCGCACTTGGGAGAGATCCGACCCCGCTTGAGATTCGGTCAGGTTCATGGTGCCCGTCCAGGTGCCTTCCACCAGCTTGGGCAAGTAAGTCGCTTTGAGTGCATCGTTGCCGTGGTGGGCCAATGCTTCAATGGCGCCGGCAGTCAGCATGGGGCAGAGCCCCAGCGCCATATTGGCACCATGAAGCATTTCCTGCACCGCGCTGGCAACCACTTCCGGTAGGTTCTGGCCACCTAGAGCCTCTGACACGCCAATACCGTTCCAGCCACCTTCTACATACGCCTGGTAAGCTGCCGCGAAGCCCTCCGGCGTGGTCACGCTGCCGTCGGTGTGGCGCTTGGCGCCTTGTTGATCGCCAACTTTATTAAGCGGCCCCCAGACGTCACCGGCCAGCTTTGCGGCCTCTTCGAGTACCGCCTCGACCAAGTCGGGCGTGGCCTCTTCAAAGCCCGGCAGGCTGAGCGAGCGGTGCGCTAGTAGCTCTTCGAGCACAAAGCGCATATCGCGTACCGGTGCAGCGTAAACATTCATGGCGAACCTCGGGCTGAAAAATTAAACAATTGTTTGAAAGTATGCCCTAGATAGTAGTAATACTCTCTCACCTACACCATTAGCCCAAGGTATCACCCACTACCACCAACGTCTCTGCTGCGTTTTAATTTCGCTTATTTACTTGTTCCACATCATCATAGTAAGTGATATGGCTTTCATCTTCCGCGGGCGGCCCTACCACCGGCTCGGCCGCATCCACATCCCATACGGCATCGGATAAATCCTCCAAGTGCTCGTGCTCCAGCGCCCCCTGAATCAACTCTTCGGTGACCACCAGCTCAGCACCGGCAGCGGTCATGGGTGTAGTGGGTGTAAAGGGCGCCACGGGCACCGGCGCTGGGCGCACGCTACGCCGCCAGGAGAAAAACATTAAGAAAAAGAGGCTGAGGGAGCCGAAAGCCCAGAACAGACCCGCATCACCCATGGCGGTCATCACCGGGGAGATCATAAGGGGGCTGATGGTGGCGCCAATCGAGTTGATCAGCAGCAGACCCTGGCTCATGCGCACCAGTGCCCCTGCTGGGGCGCGGT